>JAIYAC010000014.1 GCA_027489245.1 Neisseriaceae bacterium
CGAACAGGACCGTGAAACGCCTCAGCGCCGATGATAGTGCAGATACCTGTGTGAAAGTAGGACACCGCCAGACGCCCGATACCGAAGCCCAGCTCATACGAGCTGGGCTTTGTGCTTTGTAGCGCCAGAAAATCCCGCCCCGCGGCCAACCTTGGCCGCATGGATACCAACAGAGTCGACAGACAAACCAGAGCCCGCGCAAGCGGGCTGTGTTGTTGGTGCGTGGCGCAGTCGACGCCGGATGCGCCTGCGGCTTATACCGGGCTACGGTGATTGACTGACGCTGCTGCGGCCAACGTTGGCCGCATGGAGGCTACTAGAATCGACAGACGTAAAAAGCCCGCTTGCGCGGGCTTTGGTTTTGGGGCTTCGGGTAATGCCTCATTGGCTTTCGTGCTAACCCCATTTCCTGCAAAGGTGATGCTGGGCAGCCTGCAGGCATATACGTTAAGCTTGGTTTTTTTATTATTGGGGGTAAGTCATGAGACAGAAGGCTGTGATGTTGCTTTGCTGCCTGGCAAGCCTGCCCGTATGGGCACAAACGGTGAATGTGGATGCGCTGCTGCTTTCTGCGCAGATGGCGTATCAGGAGGCGGATGGCAAGCAGGATCAGGCGCGCAAGCGTTTGCTGCAGGCGGAGGAAGAATTGAAGCAGGCGCAAAAGCGTTTGGCCGATGCCCAGCTGCAGGTGCAGCAGACGGCACAGCTGCAGCAGCAAGCCTTGGCTGATAAAGCTGCTGCCGATGCCGTGATGCAGCAGGCTACGCAGCGTTTGCGGGATGCCTGGCAGCAGAAAGAAGGGCAGTAGCGGGTTTTACCGGGTAGCTGTTGGGGTAGCCTGGTTCAATTCCTGGAAACGCAGCATATCCTGTGCGGCCTTCATGCGCAGACGTTCAATTTCGGCACGACGGGACTGGATCAGCGCCAGGGTTTCGTTTTGCAGGCGCTGTTTTTCTTGCAGCTGGCTGCTGAGGCCCTGGGAGATGCTCTTGCCACTGCTGCGCAGTTTGTTGGCTTCGTTGTTCAGGTCGGTAAGCTGGGCGCTGGCCATGCGCAGCTGGCTTTCCAGTGTGCGCAGGCCGGTCTGCAGTGTTTTGACCTGCTTGTCGCGTTCGGCGGCGATGTCTGTGGTAGAGCGGTAGCGCTCTTGCAGTGCCCTGTCGTAGCGGATTTGTTCTGCCCGTAGTGCCTGTTCTTGCTTTTTGCGTTCCAGCTCGGCCTCGTGCGCGCGCTTGTCAGCTTCGCTTTCGCCTTTGCGCAGCAGAATGCCCTGTTTGTTCAGCTTGCTGACGCCGCTTTTCTGTTCGGTGGGGGGCGGGTAATCGCTGTAGTGCACCACCCCGCGCTCGTCAGTCCATTTATATAGACCTTCTGCAACTGCTGCCGGAGCGAGCAGGGTGATAAGCAGGGCGAGGTGGTGTGGGCGCATGATTAGTCGTTGACTCCGTATTGGGCGCGGTAAGCACGTACTGCTTCCAGATTGTCGGCCAGTTCCGGGCTACCTTCAAGGAAACCGAGCAGGTCTTTCAGGTTGGCAATGGCAATAACCGGTAGATTGTAGTCGCGTGCCACTTCCTGTACGGCAGACAGCTCGCCCGTGCCGCGCTCCATGCGGTCCAGTGCGATAGCCACACCGGCAGGCTCGGCACCCGCAGCGCGGATCAGCTGTACCGATTCGCGTACCGACGTACCGGCAGAGATTACGTCGTCGATAATCAGCACCTTGCCTTGTAGCGGCGCACCTACCAAGGTGCCACCTTCGCCGTGGTCTTTGGCTTCTTTGCGATTATAGGCAAAAGGTACATTGCGGCCCTGCTCGGCCAGTGCCATGGTGGTGGCTGCAGCCAGGATGATGCCTTTATAAGCTGGGCCGAAGATCATATCGAATGCTACGCCGCTCTCGCTGATAGACTTGGCGTAAAAGCGGGACAGCTGCAGCGTGCTTTCGCCATCGTTGAACAGGCCGGCATTGAAGAAGTAAGGGGAAGTGCGGCCAGCCTTGGTGACGAAGGCGCCAAAGCGCAATACCTGCTTCTTAAGCGCAAAACGAATAAAATCCTGGCGGAAATCGCTCATCTGAATACCCCTATATACTTTTAACGCGTTGACGTGGCTGAAAAATCGCCGCAAGGATACCACGGGAGACCCCATGCTTCGAATCGTTTCCGCCAACCTGAACGGCATCCGCTCGGCGGACAAGAAAGGTTTTTTTGACTGGCTGGCCGGCCACCAGGCGGATTTTGTCTGCCTGCAGGAGCTGAAGGCGCAGGCCGGCGACCTGAGCCCGCGCATGCAGAACCCCGATGGCCTGACCGGTTACTTTCACTACGCCGAGAAAAAGGGCTATAGCGGCGTGGGCATTTACACCCGCCACGTGCCGGACCGCGTGATTACCGGCCTGGGCGTGGACTGGATCGACGCCGAAGGCCGCTATCTGCAGCTGGATATCGGCAACCTGTCGGTGGTATCGCTGTACCTGCCATCCGGCTCCAGCAGCGACGAGCGCCAGCAGGTGAAGTTTGATTTTCTCGACGTGTTCATGCCGCACCTGAATACCCTGCGCGACAGTGGCCGCGACGTGGTGATCTGCGGTGACTGGAACATCGCCCACAACGAGATCGACCTGAAAAACTGGAAGGGCAACCTGAAAAACTCCGGCTTCCTGCCGGAAGAGCGCGCCTGGATGACGCAGCTGCTGGGAAGCGGCTGGTGCGATGTGTGGCGCACGCTGTACACGGATGCACCTGGCTACAGCTGGTGGAGCAACCGTGGCCAGGCTTACGCCAAGGACGTGGGCTGGCGTATCGACTACCACATTGTCAGCCCTGGCCTGATGGCGCAGGCGCGTGCGGCCAACGTGTACAAGGACGAGAAGTTTTCCGACCATGCGCCGCTGACCGTCGATTACGAGCGGAGCGTGTGATGTGGGACGACGACGATATCTTCCTGATCACCGTGCCCGGCTGGGGTAACTCCGGCCCCAAGCACTGGCAAAGCTATTGGGAAATGCTGTACCCGCTGGCCCGCCGCGTGGAGCAGGACAACTGGCTCTACCCCAGCCGCGATGCCTGGGTGCAGCGCCTGGCCGACACCGTAGATGGCTGTAGTGGCAAGGTCGTGTTGGCCGCACACAGCCTGGGCTGCCATACCGCCGTGGAGTGGCTGGGCCAGGCCAGCCTGCTGCAGCAGCGCAAGATAAAAGGCCTGCTATTGGTCGCGCCGCCTGCGCTACCCATTAGCGAGGCACGCGCCCGTGCCAGCGGCGAGCTGCCCGTCGAGGCGGCGTTGCCCGCTTTTGATGGCTTTGCCGCGCCGCGCGACATGCGCGTGCCGGTGCCGGCGCGCATGGTGGCCAGCCGTGACGACCTGTTCTGCGATTACGCCAGCAGCGAGGCGATGGCAGCACGCTGGGGGGTGCCGCTGCTGGACGCTGGCAATGCCGGCCATATGGGTAGCCATAGCGGGCTGGGCGACTGGAAAGCCGGACAGAAGCTGATCCAGCAACTGATGCTGGGCTGAGGTGGTGTGTATCCAGTAAAAAAGGTTGGCCGCATGCGGCCAACCTTTTTCATTTGCGGGCGAGCAGGGCTCAGCTGTTGGTGGCAATGGGGCGGCTATCGTCGCTGCACCATTCGCTCCAGCTGCCAGCGTATAGCGCAGCGCCATCCAGGCCGGCGTGCGCCATGGCCAGGCGGTTGTGGCAGGCAGTGACACCGCTGCCGCAGTACAGCACCACATCGCTGGCGGGCGTGTCACCCAGTACCGCCTGCCATTCGCTGGCCAATACCTCGGCCGCTTTGAAGCGGCCATCCTGCAGGTTGTGCTGGAAGAAGCGGTTACGGGCGCCCGGAATATGGCCGCCTACCGGGTCCAGCGTTTCGTTTTGGCCGGCAAAGCGGTCGGGAGCGCGGGCGTCGATCAGCACGCGTTCCGCTTTGTCCAGGTTGGCCGCCACCATGTCCACATCGAACAGCTGCTCCAGCGCCGGGCGCATCACGAAGCGGGTGCTGTTTTTCTCTGGCGCATCGGTGGTGATGGCGCCGTCCACGGCCTGCCAGGCTTGGAAGCCACCATCCAGCACAGCGACGGCTTCGTGCCCCAGCCAGCGCAGCAGCCACCAGGCGCGTGCAGCGTACATGCCGCCCGCGTCGTCGTACGTCACGACCTGGGTATTGGGGCCGATGCCCAGCGCGCCAAAGTTCACCGCCAGGCGCTGGCCGTCTGGTAGCGGGTGGCGGCCGTTGTTGCCGTTTTTGGCGCCGGACAGGTGGTAATCCAGGTGCAGGTAATGGGCGCCGGGCAGGTGGCCGGCTTCATAGACGGTGGGGCCGTAGGATGGGTCAGCCAGCTGGAAGCGGCAGTCCAGCAATACCAGGTCGGTGGTGTCGTGCTGTTGCAGGGCTGCTGCGCTGATCAGGGTACGGTACATGGGGTTCTCCTTTGCACACGCTTGGGCACCTTGCGAAGCCAGCCGGTGGCCGGCTTCGCAAGGCGTCCTGGGCAGGCGGGCTGCCGTTGACGGTGGTCAAGCGTTGTTTGAAATATTAAACGTTGACCACCATAGCACGGCCGGGCTTCAGCCGGCCAGTGCGGCGCGCAGGGCGGCGGCCAACTGTGGTACGCCGTGCGCCACGCCATCGCGCTGGGCCTGGCCCCATAGCGGCTGCGGGAAGTGCTTGTCGTCGGCAAAGCGCGGAATAACGTGCCAGTGCAGGTGCGGCACCATATTGCCGAAGCTGGCCAGGTTGATTTTGTCCGGGTTCAGCAGGCTGCGCAGCGCCGCCTCGGTGCGGTACACCCAGTCCATCACGTGGGCGCGGTCGGCGGGGGCCAGGTCGGTCATTTCTTTCACATGGCCGTGCCAGATCACGCGGCAGAAGGCCGGGTAGTCGGCGTCGGCTACCAGAATCACGCGCAGTTTGTCGTCGCGGTACAGGATGTCGCCACCGTCCTGGTGGCACAGTTCGCAGTGCATGGTGTGTCCTTTGCGGGCTTAACGTTGGCCGCGCCCTTGCCAGTTTTCGTAATCGAAGTCGGCCAGGTTGATCAGGCCAAAGTCACGAGGCGGGCGGGCGTGCTGCAGTTTTTCATTATCGGGATCGCTAGTGTGATAGCTCAGGGTGTCTACCGCCACCAGCTGCCAGGTCTGGTCGCGACGCGACCAGGCAAAGCGAAAGTCGGCACGCCAGCGCCAGTTGCTGCCGCCGTAGTGCAGCAGGGTAAAGCCGCCGGCCTGGGGCTGGACGCCTTCAAATGGGTCGCCGAATATACCGCCGCACTGGCGGCACATCACCGCGCGCTGGTTGCGGACGACGACCTTGAGCTTGCCGTCGGGCTGGCGCAGCAGTACCTGTAGCAGTCTGGGGCCTTCATCGTCGCCGGCGGCCTTGGCCTCGCTGACCATGATGGCGTCGGGCCGGCCGTCGCGGTTGAGGTCGGCCACCTCCCAGCTCACTGTTTGCTGGCCCGCCGGCAGCGCGGCTTGTTCCTCCGTGGTGCGCGTGCCGGCGGCCTGGCTGGCCAGTGCCGGTAGCAGCATCAGCGCTGCACTGAGGTGGCGCAAGCTTGGCCGCAACATGTTCATAGCCATTCGCGGTGCGGCAAAAAGTCGGTATACAGCGCGGCTTCCGGGCTGCCGGCTTCCGGCTGGTAGCCGTATTCCCAGCGCACCAGCGGCGGCATGGACATCAGGATGGATTCGGTGCGGCCGCCGGTTTGCAGGCCGAACAGCGTGCCACGGTCCCACACCAGGTTGAACTCCACGTAGCGGCCACGGCGGTACAGCTGGAACTGGCGCTCGCGCTCGCCCCACGGCGTGGCCTTGCGGCGTGCCACGATGGGCAGGTAGGCGTCGGTAAAGCCATTACCCACCGCCTGCATGAAGGCAAAACTGGTGTCGAAATCCGGCTGGTTCAGGTCGTCGAAGAACAGGCCGCCCACGCCGCGCGCTTCGCTGCGGTGCTTCAGGTAGAAGTACTCGTCGCACCATTGCTTATAGCGTGGGTACACGTCCTCACCAAACGGCGTGCAGAGATCACGCGCCACGCTGTGCCAGTGCACCACGTCGTCCACGTTGCCGTAGTAGGGCGTCAGGTCGAAGCCGCCGCCAAACCACCATACCGGTGCCTCGCCGTCTTTTTCGGCAATGAAGAAACGCACATTGGCGTGGCTGGTGGGCACGTAGGGGTTTTCCGGGTGGATGACCAGCGACACGCCCATGGCCTCGAAGCGGCGCCCCGCCAGCTCCGGGCGGTGTGCCGTGGCGCTGGCGGGCAGCGCGTCGCCGGATACGTGCGAGAAGTTCACCCCGGCTTGCTCGAATACCGCGCCGTGAGTCAGCACGCGGCTACGCCCGCCGCCGCCGGCCGGGCGCTGCCAGCTGTCCTCGATAAAGTTGGCCGCGCCGTCGGCGGTGGCCAGGCCCTGGCAGATGTGGTCCTGCAGACCCAAAAGAAACTGTTTTACCTGATTGGCGTGCGGGTGGCTCATGCGCGTAGTCCGGGTGCGAAAGTCATGCCGGATTGTAATGGCAAACCGTGGTGTAAACGACAGGGCTGCGGCCTGGGCCGTCATGCTGCTGGCCAATACACCGGCTGCGCGCGCTGCCCCCGCGGCTGCCAGCCCGCAGCGGCCATGCTTTGCTGCAGAAATATCACCCTGTTATTTCACCATGCCACCGCGCCGGCTATCGGCATGGCTGCGTGGCGATGGGGTAAATATTTGATACAGGTAAGCCAGATGGGTTTTATGCGGGAATATGCGTACTGCGGTACTCAGCCTTACATTGAAACTATAAAAAAAGGCAGCTATAGCACTAGTGAAACTCATAAAAGAAGAAGGTCATGCCGTGCTGAGCCTACAAAAAAATACCTCGCTTATTGTTTATCTGGCCGGATCTGCCGTGTTGGGGCCGTTACTGGTTTGGGTGGCTGGCAGCGCCTGGTGGCTGGCGGCCGTGCTGTTTGTCTTGCCCGTCCTGGCGGTGTTGCTGCTGCCAGGTGTGCCGCAAGACAGTAGCGACGCCGAGCCAACAGGGCTGCCAGAGCCTGCCCAGCCGCCGTACTGGCCAGAGGCAGGTCGGCTGGTGAGCCAGGTGCTGCCGCTGTGGTCTGGTCAGGTACAGTTGGCCGCAGGCCAGGTGGAAGACGCCATTGGCAAGCTGGCCACACGCTTTGCCAGCATGAACGACATCATCCGCCAGTCGCTGGGCGACAAGCCCGCGGGGATCAGCGACTTTGCCCGGCTGGAGCAGGCCGAGCACAAGCTGCTGCAAACCCTGCAGGTGCTGGATGAGTCGGTCACCAAGCGTAACCAGCTGATCGAGCGCATTACCCAGCTGCAGGGCCATACGCACAAGCTGCAAGACATGGCCGAGTCGGTGTCTTTCATTGCCGGGCAAACCAACTTGCTGGCGCTGAATGCGGCCATTGAAGCCGCCCGCGCCGGCGAAGCAGGCCGTGGCTTTGCCGTGGTGGCCGACGAGGTACGCAAGCTGTCCATGCAGTCCAACGATACCGGCAAGAGCATGGCCAGCGCCGTAGAGCAGATTGTGGGCGAGCTGGACTCGGCCGCACAGCGCGCCCAGCAGCTGGGGCAGGAAGAAAAAGCCCTGATGGGCGAGGCCAGCAGCTCGGTGACCGAGGTCATCCAGACTTATCAGCACGTAACCCGGGAGCTGAAAGACAGCCAGCAGAGCCTGTCCGCCAGCGGCAGCCATGTGCGCGATGAAATCCAGGATGTGCTGGTGAACCTGCAGTTCCAGGACCGTATCAGCCAGATTCTGGGCCATGTGATGGCCGACATGCAGCGGCTGGAAACCACGCTGGGCAGCGCCCTGGCCGCGCCGCAGGACCAGCCGCCACCACCGCCTGATACGCAAGGCTGGCTGGCCGAACTCAAGCGCACCTACACCACACACGAGCAGCACTCACTGCACAGCGGCGGCAAGGCGCAGGGCAGTAGCGCGAGTGAAGAAGTAACCTTTTTCTGATAACGGGGAGACTTGCCATGGCCAAGACCATATTGATTGTTGACGACTCTGCCAGCCTGCGGCAGGTGGTGAAGATTGCGCTGATGGACGCCGGCTACGACGTAATAGAAGCGGGGAATGGCCAGGAAGGCCTGCAAAAGCTGGATGGTCGCAAGATTCACCTGATCGTGTCCGACGTGAACATGCCCGTGATGGACGGTATTACCTTTCTGAAAAACGTGAAGCAGCACGCATCGTACAAATTTACCCCGGTGATCATGCTCACCACGGAAACCAGCGACGAAAAGAAAAAATCCGGCCAGGAAGCCGGCGCCAAAGCCTGGGTCGTCAAGCCCTTCCAGCCGCCCATCCTGCTGTCTGCCATCTCCAAGCTGATTCTGCCCTAGCCCCGGCCGCGCGCCACCAGGGACACACTGCCACGCTGCCGGAGGAACACCATGTCATCCACCATCAAGCTGGACGAAGAATGCACCATTTACCAAGCGGCCCAGCTGCGCCAGCAGCTAGCCGATGCCCTGATGGCCAGCGACAGCCTGACCGTGGATCTGTCGGCGGTCGGTGAAATGGACAGCTCGGCCGCCCAGGTACTGCTGTGGCTGCACAGCGAAGCCGCCCGGCTGCAAAAAAACCTGTCGCTGGTACACCTGTCCGCTGCCGCCCGCGAGCTGCTCACCATGCTGGGGCTGCTGATACACCTGCCAATCGTGGAAGAGGAGGCCGGCCATGAATCTTGATGCCGCCAAGCAAACGTTTCTGGAGGAAGCGCGCGAGCTGCTGGAAGACATGGAGCGCATCCTGCTGGATGTGGAAGCCACCGACACCACCGACGAGCAGCTCAATGCCCTGTTTCGCGCCATGCACACCATCAAGGGCTCGGCCGGCCTGTTTGGCATGGACGAAATCGTGCACTTCACCCACGAAGCCGAAAACGTAGTAGACCTGCTGCGCGGTGGCCACCTGGCGCTTAGCGAAGACCTGTCCGGCCTGCTGCTGCGCTGCCACGACCATGTCAAAGCCATGCTGGCCGTGGTAGACGACAAAGCCATGCAGCAGGACATGCTGAAAACCAGCCTGCTGGACGAGCTGCGCCACTACGCCCAGCCCGCCGCGGTGGCCGACAGTGACAGCCCCGCCCAGGCCGGCGTGCCCGAGCAGGGCGGCCTGCGCGACTGGGTGATGTCGCTACGCTTTAACGAAGACGTGCTGCGCAACGGCATGGACCCATGCGCCTTCTTTCGCTACCTGCGGCTGCTGGGCGAATTCCTGATCGTACAGCCGGTACTGTGCCGCCTGCCGCAGGCCGAGCGCTTTGACCCGGAAAGCTGTTACCTGCGTTTCGAGCTGCTGTTTTCCAGCGACGCCAGCCAGCAAATGCTGCTGGATGTGTTCGAGTTCGTGCGCGAAGACAGCCAGATCCATATCTTCCCGGTGGGCGAGGCCGCCGTGCACTGGCCGCAGCTGATTGCCCACGCCGACGAGGCCGAGCAAGCCGCCGTGCGCCAAGCCTGGCAGGCGCTGGGCCTGAACCCCGACGCCAGCGCGACCGCCGCCCCGGAGCCCGCTGCCCCGGTAGCCAAAACCGCAGAGAAAACCAGCGACAAAGCCGACAAGCCTGCGGCCAACGTGGCTGAGGTCAAACCGCCCCGCGCCAGCGAAAGCCGCTTTATCAAGGTGGAAGCCGCCAAGCTCGACAGCCTGATCAACCTGATCGGCGAGCTGGTGATCGCCGGTGCCGCGGCCAACCTGATGGCCCGGCGTTCCGCACAAAGCGCGCTGGTGGAATCCACCATCGCCATTGCCAACCTGATCGAACAGATCCGCGCCGGCACGTTGAGCATGCGCATGGTGCAGATCGGCGATATTTTCAGCCGCTTCCCGCGCGTGGTGCGCGATGTGTCCAAGGAGCTGGGCAAGAGCATCCAGCTGAATGTGTCCGGCGCCGACACCGAGCTGGACAAGTCCATGGTGGACAAGCTGGGCGACCCGCTGATGCACATCGTGCGTAACGCCATGGACCACGGCATCGAGTCGTCCGAGGCCAGGTTGGCCGCAGGCAAGCCTGCCGAGGGCAATGTGTGGCTGAACGCCTACCACGAAAGCGGCAGTGTGGTGATCGAGGTAGCCGACGACGGCGCCGGGCTGCGCAAGGAAAAAATCCTGACCAAGGCGGTAGCCAACGGCCTGGTGGCCGCCGACAGCGTGATGCCCGATGGCGACATCTACAAGCTGATCTTCGAGCCCGGTTTTTCCACCGCCGAGCAAGTGACCAATATCTCGGGCCGTGGCGTAGGCATGGACGTGGTACGGCGCAGCATCGAACAGCTGCGCGGCACCATCGATATCGACTCGGCCCCCGGCGAAGGCACCACCTTCCGCATTCGCCTGCCGCTGACCCTGGCCATTATCGATGGCTTCCTGGTGTCGGTGGGCAACGCCACCTTCGTGATACCGCTGGAAACCGTGATCGAGTGCATCGAGCTACCGCCTGATGCGCTGCAGGGCGACGCGCACAACTGCCTGAACCTGCGCGGCGAAGTGCTGCCGCTGCTGGGGCTGAACCGTTTCCTGGAGCTGGGGCAGCCGCACGCCAAGCGCCAGAACGTGGTGGTGGTGCGTTACGGCGACAGCAAGGCCGGGCTGGTGGTGGACGAGCTTTTGGGCGAGTTCCAGACCGTGATCAAGCCGCTGGGCAACCTGTTCCGCCACCTGCGCGCCATTAGCGGGTCCACCATTCTGGGCTCGGGCGAGGTGGCATTGATTCTGGATGTACCGTCGTTGATTCATTTTGCAACAAGCCAGGAAGCAGAGCGTTTTGCCAGCCACGCCGAACACGCACAGCAGCGTGGTGGCCACGGTAATCACTAAATCAACCATGGCAGCCGGTGGCTGCGGGGGAGTGTAAAAATGAGCACAAAACAGATGTCTGTCGCCATGCGCCTGGGCCTGGGCTTTGGCGCGCTGATTGCCTTCATGGTGCTGGTGTTCCTGATTGCCATGAATGGCTTTCGCCAGGTGAATACACAGCTGAATGCCATTACCAAGGAGAACAACCCTGAGGTGATCTTGCTAGCGCAAATGAACGATGCCATCCAGGAAATGCGGGTGAACTACCGCACCGCCATTATCGAGACCGAGGCAACCCAGCTGGCCAAGGCGCAGGAAGCGTACAACGCCGGCAAGAACCGCTTCCCCGAGGCGCTGCGCAAGCTGAAAGACACCTTTGCCGGCCAGGTAGAGCCGATGTCGGAAAAAGAGCGTGACCTGCTGAACCAGATCACCGACCAGGCCCAGATCGCTTTTGCTGCCGCCGATAAAGCCATGGCATTTGGCATGGCCAACCAGGCAGAGGAGGCGGCCAACGTGATGCGCGCCGAAGCCAACCCCAATATGGGCAAGCTGCGCGGCTACGTGAAAGAGCTGTCGGATCTGGAGACCAAGCTCAGTGCAGATATGGCGGTAGAGGCTGAGCAGAGTTACCAGAGCGCGGTTACCCAGATGCTGACCGTGTCCATCATCGCGCTGATCGTCGGCATTGTGGTGGCCATCCTGATCATCCGTAACATCGCCCGTTCGCTGGGTGGCGAGCCGCACTATGTGGCCGACGCCATGCGCGAAGTGGCACAGGGCAACCTGATGGTGAATGTCACCGTGAAGCCGGGTGATACCACCAGCCTGGCCGCATCCATTGCCGCCACCATCGACAAGCTGCGCGGCATCATGGCCGAGGTACGCAGCAACGCCGACAACCTGTCGTCTGCCTCGCAGCAGGTGAGCGCTACCGCCCAGTCTCTGGCGCAGGGGGCCAGCGAATCCGCCGCCAGCGTAGAAGAAACCTCGGCGTCGGTAGAAGAAATGTCCTCGTCCATCAACCAGACCAGCGATAACGCCAAACTGACCGAGAGCATTGCCACCAAGGCCGCGCGTGAGGCAGCAGAGGGCGGCGACGCGGTGAAACAGACCGTGGTGGCCATGCGCCAGATTGCCGACAAGATCAGCATCGTGGACGACATTGCCTACCAGACCAACCTGCTGGCGCTGAACGCAGCGATCGAGGCGGCGCGTGCCGGTGAGCACGGCAAGGGCTTTGCCGTGGTGGCGGCCGAGGTACGCAAGCTGGCCGAGCGCAGCCAGGTAGCGGCGCAGGAAATCGGCGAAGTGGCCAGCGGCAGCGTGTCCATGGCCGAGCGCGCCGGCCAGCTGCTGGAAGAAATCGTGCGCTCCAGCTCGAAAACCGCCGACCTGGTGCAGGAAATCTCTGCCGCCTCGATGGAGCAGGCTACCGGCGTAGGGCAGATCAACGCCTCGGTACAGCAAATTAACGCCGCCACGCAGCAAAGCGCGTCGTCCAGCGAGGAGCTGGCCTCCACCGCCGAAGAAATGAGCGGCCAGGCAGAAAACCTGCAAGACCTGATTTCGTTCTTCCGTATCGAAACGTCGGGCCTGGGCCGCCGTCGCAACACCGCGCGCGGCACGGCCAGCAGCCAGCCTGCGGCCAACCTGCATAGCAGTGTGGGCGGCGAGGCGGACGAAAACGATTTCGTGCGCTTCTAAGCGGGGAGACCACCATGGGTGCACTCACCATACGCAGGGGGCGGGAAGCCGCCCTCATCGAGGAGGTCCACGAGGACGTCCTGCAGTACCTGACTTTTCAGCTAAGCGGCGAGACCTACGCCATCGGTATTTTGTCCATCAAGGAGATTCTGGAATACACCACGCTGACCCAGGTGCCGCTGATGCCGGCGTTTATCCGCGGCGTGATGAACCTGCGCGGCGCCGTGGTGCCGGTGATCGATCTGGCGGTGCGCTTTGGCCGTAACGAAACCGGCGTGTCGCGCCGCACCTGCGTCGTGATTATCGAGGTGGCTAACGAGGAAATGCCGCAGTACATCGGCATTCTGGTGGATGTGGTGCACGAGGTGCTGGCGATACGCGCTGCAGACATTGAGCCGCCGCCGCAGTTTGGCAGCCGCATCCGCGTGGATTTCATCTCGGGCATGGCCAGGGTAGACAACCGTTTTGTGGTGCTGCTGGACGTGGAAAAAGTCTTGTCGGTAGAAGAAATGGCCACCTTGTCTGCCATGAATGGCAGCGAGATGGCCGACCTGCGCGAAGCCGAAGTATAAAACCGCCCGCCCGTGGCCACGGCCAGGGCGGGCCACACAGCGCACAGGCTGCCGGCCCCCGGCCGGCATGTCGTAAGGAGGGGAGCATGCAGTTATCTGATGCGACGTTTTCACGTTTTGCGGTGTGGATGAAGGCCCAGACCGGGGTGCATTTCCCTGCCAGCAAGAAGACCCTGGTGCACCAGCGCCTGACCCGCAGGTTGGCCGCACGCAATGTGGCCACCTTCGAGGCGTATTTCCGCATGCTGCAAGACCCGGCGGAGCTGGCCGAGCGCGAGGCCGCCATCGACCTGCTGACCACGCACGAAACCTTTTTCTTTCGCGAACCCAAGCACTTTCACTGGCTGGAAGCGCAGCTGCGCCAGCATCCGGTAGCCGGCACGCTGCGTATCTGGAGCGCGGCATCGTCCAGCGGCGAGGAGGTGTGGAGCATTGCCATGCTGCTGGCGGATATACGCGGCATGGATGGCGACTGGACGCTGATGGGGAGCGACATCAGCCAGGGGGTGCTGGCACGGGCCGAAAAAGGCCACTACACCCTGCAGCGCTGCGAAGGCATGCCGCCGGACTACCTGCGCCGCTTTTGCCTGAAAGGGGTCCGCCAGCATGCGGGCACCTTCATGGTGTGCAAGGAGCTGCGGCGCAAGGTGAATTTCCAGCTGATCAACCTGGACAAAGAGCTGCCCACCATCGGGCCCTATCACGTGATTTTCCTGCGCAATGTGCTGATCTACTTTGATGCGGCCACCAAACTGCAAGTGGTGCAGCGCGTGCTGGGCCGCTTGTCGGTGGGCGGCTTTTTGCTGGTCAGCCATTCCGAAAGCCTGCACGGGTTGCCGCTGCCTATCCAGCTGGTGGCACCGGGTATTTACCGGAAGCTGTCATGAGCGAATCCCACCAGCGTACCGAGGTATTCCTGAAACCCGGCGAATGGTATTTCGGCGGCGCCGAAGCGCTGATCAAGACGCTGCTGGGTTCTTGTGTCTCCATCACCCTGTGGCACCCGCGGCTGAAGCTGGGCGGCATGTGCCACTACCTGCTGTCGCAGCGCAAGCATGGCGAGATCAGCGACACCTTCAGCGGCCGCTATGCCGACGAGGCCATGCTGCTGCTGGTGCGCGAGGCGCTGCGTAGCGGGCGGCCACTGCGCGAGTTCCAGGTAAAGCTGATCGGCGGCGCGTCGGTGCTATCCAGTGCCGAACGCGACGGCCAGGTGACCGATGTCCCTGGCGAAAATATTGTCATGGCCAGGCTGCTGGCTACCCAGCTGGGGCTGAACGTGCAGGCAGAGGATTTTGGCGGAAGCGGCGCACGGCTGGTGTTGTTTGACGTGGCCTGCGGCGATGTGTGGGTGCGGCAGAGTAATGAACGCGACGTGCCAGCCAGCAGCCGCGTCAGCCATAGAAAGAGGGCTTCAACATGACGATCAAGGTAATGCTGGTAGATGACTCCGCCGTGGTGCGCCAGGTGCTGACCGCCGTATTTACCCAGGCCACGGGGATCGAGGTCGCCGACGTGGCGCACGACCCCATCATGGCCATGGAGAAAATGAAGGCACGCTGGCCGGATGTGATCGTGCTGGACGTGGAAATGCCGCGCATGGACGGCATTACGTTTCTCAAGCAGCTGATGAGCACGCGGCCAACCCCGGTGGTGATTTGTTCTTCGCTGACGCAAAAAGGCTCGGACATGGCCATGAACGCGCTGGCGGCGGGCGCGGTCGAGGTGATCGCCAAGCCTACCGGTGGGGTAAAAGCCTTTCTGGAGGCCAACGGCAACGCCCTGGTGCAGGCCGTCAAAGCCGCCGCCTCGGCGCGCATGGGCAATGTGCGTATTGCCCCGTCAGCACCGCAGGCGGGCGCCGGCGGCAAGCCACTGCCAGCCACCCCCAGCAAGCTGTCTGCCGACGCCGTGCTGGATGCGCCTACCGGGCGCGAGATGTTCAGCACCACCGAGCGCATTGTGGTGATTGGCACCTCTACCGGCGGCACCCAGGCGCTGGAGCATATTCTGACCCGCCTGCCGCGCGGCTGCCCCGGCATTGCCATCGTGCAGCACATGCCGGAGCGCTTTACCTCGTCGTTTGCCGAGCGCTTGAACCGCCTTTGCGTGATCGAGGTAAAAGAAGCGGCCAACGGTGACCGCATCATCCCCGGCCGTGCGCTGATTGCACCGGGCGGCAAGCACATGATGATCAAGCGCAGCGGCGCGTTTTACCACGTAGACATTGTGGACGGGCCGCCGGTGAGCCGGCACAAACCGTCGGTGGACGTGCTGTTCCGTTCTGCCGCCAAGTTTGCCGGGCGCAATGCGTTGGGCGTGATCATGACCGGCATGGGCGACGACGGCGCGAAAGGGCTGAAAGAGCTGCACGATACCGGCGCGCATACCATTGCCCAGGACGAACAAAGCTGTGTGGTATTCGGCATGCCCAAAGAGGCGATCAAGTTGGGCGCGGCCCGCGACGTGCTGTCGCTGGATGCGCTGCCGGGGGCCATTAGTAAACACTAGGGGGTTTGTGTCGCCTTGAATTTTAATAAGTGGTGTTTAATATGTAGACATGACATGGCGCTTCATGCCAGGCGCCTACATGTACTCTTCCATTAGTTGAATGGCGGCCCATGCCCAAGTTTACATTGCAAGATGTCCTGATCGTAGATGACAGCCCGTCGCAGCTTGTCTTGCTGTCCGAGCTGTGCCGCAAGATGCGTATGAGCGAGGTGCGTACGGCACGTAATGGCGAGGAAGCGCTGCAGGCCATGCGTAGCCGCTTGCCTTCCCTGCTGTTGCTGGACCTGGAAATGCCCAAGGTGGATGGCGTGCAGGTACTGCAGCGCATGGCTCGCGAAGGGCTGGTGACACCGGTAGTGGTGGCCTCGGCCAAAGACCCGATGCTGATTGCCACGGTAGAGCTGATGGGCCGCGAGCTGGGCCTGCCGGTGCTGGGCGCCTTGCAAAAGCCCATTTGCCTGGCCGAGCTGGGCGACCTGGTCAGCCGTGCTTACCAGCAGGGGCCTACCAGCGGGCAGAGCCAGCCTTTGTGTTCTGACAGTGATATTCGTTTGGCGCTGGACCGTGCCGAGATCGTGCCCTACTACCAGCCCAAGGTCACCCTGCACGGCCAGCTGCTGAAGGGCGCCGAGCTGCTGGCACGTTGGCCGCAAGGCGACGATGTGGTGATGCCGGCGCGCTTTATCCCGGTCATAGAGCATTGCGGCTGGAGTACCGAGCTGACGCTGTTGATGCTGCAGCAGGGCCTGGCGCAGTGGCAGCAGTGGGCACGGCGCGGCTTGCGCCTGCCCATGTCCATCAACCTGTCGGCGCTGTCCATGGATAGTGGCGAGCTGGTGGGGCGCATCGAACAGCAAGTGGCGCAGAGCAAGGTGCCGCCGCGCTATATCATTTTCGAGATTACCGAAACCGCAGTGGCCGACAACCTGGCCGAAGCCATGGGCGTGGCCGCACGCCTGCGCCTGGCAGGGTTCGGCTTGTCGATAGACGATTTCGGTACCGGCTTTGCCACCATGCAGCAGCTGGTGCGCTTTCCGTTTACCGAGCTGAAGATCGACCAGTCGCTGGTGCAGTCCATCAGCAACAAGTCGCACCTGGAGAACGTGGTGCACAGTGTGATCGAGCTGGCCAAGCGCATGAACCTGACCACGGTGGCCGAGGGCATCGAAACCGAGGGCGACCAGCTGTGCCTGAACAACCGCGGCTGCGTGCTGGGGCAGGGTTATCTGTACGCCAAGCCTTTGCCGCCGGTGCAGTTCGAGTCGTGGATACGCCAGCGCCGCCAGCCGGAGGGCGCCCCTGCCTGACAAGGTTGGCCGCAAAAAAATGCCCGTCCAGCGGACGGGCCAAGCAACGCACTAGCACTCACTAAGGAGAGGCCCACCGCAAAGCGGGCCGGGAATACACACGAGGAGAAACGGGGTAAAACAGGTCATGCAGGCGGCCTGGTGCCTGATGTCAGGCCGCCCTGGGGCTTAGAAGCGGTAAGTCAGGCCCACTTTCAGCGCGCCCACCGGGGCGGTGTCAGTGATCTCTTTATGCTTGATGTTGCCGATGCCGTCGTATTCGGCACGCAGGCTCACTTGCTTGTTCAGCTTGTAGTTGGCACCCACTCCCAGGCCCATGCCGAAGGTGCTGTCCTTGCTGCCTTGCAGCGCGGCGGTGCTGCTGGTGAACTTGCTGCGGATGTGGTTGGCCGATACCTTGCCGTACACTTCAAACTGGTCGTTCACAGGGATAATGCCAAGTGCAGCGACACGAAAGGCGTCGTAGTCCAGCTTGCCTGCGCCTTGTAGTTCGGTGGCGTCACCGTGGCTCAGGTAGCTGCCTTCTACGGCAAAGTTGTCGTTGATGCGCTGGCCGGCGCCGATTTCAAACATGCCCGATGTGGCATCGTCATTCTTCACTTTCTTGTCGCTCACGCCTGCTTTGGCGGCCGAGCCGTCTTTCAGGGTCCACTGGTTGGCGGACACGCCCAGGTTGCCGAATACGTAGGTGCCGGTATCGGCTGCAAATGCGGTGGTGCCGGCAGCGGCGAAGAGGGTGGCAATAATCAGCTTTTTCATGTGAGGCTCCTGTTGGGTCATCTGTGAACTCGATGGGGCTATTGTGCCCAGCAGGGTGTCTTAACACTATGTCGCTTGCGTGCGGGGAATGTGCGGCCAACATGCCGTTGTGTGACGCTGTGTGACAGGGCCGCCCGTGCCGGGCGGCCCTAGTTGGCCGCAGGGTGCTGCGGCAGGGTAATGGCCATGCGCGCTCCACCCAGGGGGGCGACGCCGGCGTGGGCATGGCCGCCGTGGTGCAGGGCAATCAGCCGGACAAACGACAGGCCCAGGCCGTGGCCGCCGGTGGCGCGGTCGCGCGAGCGGTCCAGGCGCTGGAAGGGCTCGAAAATGCGCTCGCGCTCTGCGGCCGGTATGCCGGGGCCGTCGTCTTCTACCGCAATATGCAGCTGCCCGTCTGCCAGGCTGACGGTCATGTGTACCTGGCTGGCGGCGTATTTGAACGCGTTCAGCAGCAGGTTGCGCGTGGCCACGTACATCAGCTTGCGGTCGAAGGTGGCGCTGCCGGGCTGGCAGCTCAGGCCCAGCTGCAGCGAGCCGGGGCATAGCGGCTGCATCAGGTCGATCAGGTCGTCGAACCACTCGTTCAGGTCGATGGTTTCGTATTGCAGGGCCACTTCGCCACGGTCCAGTTTGGCGTAGCTGAGGCTTATGTTCAGCAGCTCGTCCAGCTCGGTGAGGTCGCGCTCCATGCCTTCGCGGTATTGCTGGCGTTCGTCATCGTCATCCGCTTCATCCAGCATGGACAGGCCGAAGCGCAGGCGCGCTACCGGGGTACGCAGCTCGTGCGCTACCGCGTGCGCCAGCGCCTGGCGGGTTTCTACCTGCCGTTCCAGCGCGGTGGCCATGTCGTTGATGACGCTGCCCAGCGGGGCAAACAGCGGGCTTTTCAGCGCGGCGGCGCGGGCGGACAGATCGCCTTCCGCCAGCTGGTTGGCCGTGCTGCGCAGGGTGATGAGCGACTGCCAGTGCGGGCGCAGGTTCAGGTAGATCAGCAGACCCATGGGTACGCCAAAAAAACCGAACCACAGCAGGAACAGCCCCCATTCGGTTTGCAGGAAGTTGTGCGGCTCGGTTTCCTGGTTCAGCGGGCCTAGCTGCAGTATCTGCCGGGTGCCGGGCAGCGGCGCGTACAGCAGCTCGTTACCGTAGTCCAGCCAGCTTTGACCACTGGCCAGCCGGGCGCGTGCTTCGTCATCCAGGCTGGCGGGGAGGGCTGGCAGCAGCTTGATGGGGTAGGTAAATAGCTCGTTGATGGTGGCCAGCTCGGCCGGCCGCCGCGCCGGCTGCTGCGACAGCAACTGGCGCTGGATCATGCGTACGGTACCATCCATCTGCTGCTGGATGCGGTCGCGGTCGGCGCCGGATGTCAGGAAGATCAGCAGGGTGACAAAGCCCAGCAGCAGGACAAATTGCACCACCATGGTCTGCACGAAATAGCGCGCAAACAGTGCGGCCAACGTGGCGGGTGGCTTCACTCCCAGTCGCTCCGCGAGAACAGGTAGCCCTTGCCGCGAACGGTTTTGATGCGGGTGGGGGTGTCGGGGTTGTCGCCCAGTTTTTTGCGCAGGCGCGAGATGCGCGCGTCGATGGAGCGGTCCAGGCCGTCGAAGCCGATACCGCGCAGGGCATTCATGATGTCGTCGCGCGACAGGATCTCGCCAGCGTGGCTGGCCAGCAGCCACAGCAGATCGAATTCGGCGGTGGTGAGCTCCAGCGTGTCGCTGCCCAGCATGGCTTCGCGCGTGGCCTGGCTGATGCTGAACTGGCCAAACACGATGCGGCCGTCTTCGCTGGCCTGGCTGGCTTCGCCTTCGCTACGACGCAGCAGGGCGCGAATGCGCGCCAGCAGGCGGCGCGGCTCTACCGGCTTGGTCAGGTAGTCGTCCGCGCCGAGCTCCAGGCCCAGGATTTCGTCTATTTCTTCGTCGCGCGCGGTCATCATCAGGATGCGGCCGTGGTAGCGCGGGCGAATATCGCGGCAGACTTCAAAGCCATCTTTGCCGGGCAGCATCACGTCCAGTATCACCAGGTCGGGGTTGTCCGCCAGGATCAGCTCGGCAGCGGTATCCCCCCGGCCATGGTGCAGCACCTCGTAGCCGTGTTTGCTCAGGTATACGCGCACCAGGTCGGCCAGGCGTTGGTCATCTTCTACTAGTAGCAGGCGTGGGGACATGCGGTGTCTCGTCTAGCGGGTTAGGGGCGATAAACGCAAAACAGCCCGCCAGGCGGGCTGTTGCGTGCGGCAGGCCGGTATCAGTAATGATAGGTGATGCCACCGCTCAGGCGGGTGCCGGAGTGGGTGTCTTCCTGGCCGCCGGTGCTGGATTTTACCTTGCCGGTCTTGGCGACTTCTACGAAAGCGCGCAGATCGGGCTGCAGCTGGGTTTCTACGCCCAGGCCGATAACCGGCACGGTTTTGCGGGCCTTGAAGCTGTTGGCACCGGTGGTTTTGCTTTCTACGCGGGCCATACCGGCACGGCCGTACAGGCCCAGCTTGTCGTTAAGCGGCAGGTGGCCAATGGCGCTGATGCCGACGCTGGACAGCTCGGACTCGACTTTGCTGCCGTTACTCAGGGTGCGCTCGCTGGTGCCGTAGTTCTGGTAGTCCAGCTCCCACGACAGCTGGTCGTGGCTATAAAAACCGGCGCGCAGGCCGTAGCCGTTGCTGTTGTTGTCGGTTTTGGTGGTGGTGTAGCCCGGCATGGTCACGCTGTGACGGCTCAGCGACAGGTTGGCGCCGATGTATTCGTCTTTGCTGCTATCAACTGCGTAGGCCGCCAGGGGTGCCAGCAGGGCCAGCAGTAGCAGGTTCTTTTTCATCTTGATGCTCCATGCGTTGAGGTAGTGCTGCATGTTAGTAGCAAGCCGCACAGCTCGCAATATGACTTATGTATGATTGCGTGCGACTTGCTATTTCGATAAATATTCTCTGAAATTACAGCCAGAAGCTGCTGCGCTGGCGGTGTGCGGCCAACAGTTGCTGGAACACGCCCGGGTCTTTGGTAAAGGTCAGTTCACCGCTGGCCGGCTGGTGGTAATCCAGCAGGCGCGATACCCAGAAGCGCAGCGCACCCGCGCGTAGCATCACCGGCCAGGCGGCGATTTCGCTGCTGTTGAACGGGCGTACCGCCTGGTAGCCCGCCAGCATGGCGCTGGCCAAGGCGTCGTCTATCTGGCCATCCGGCAGGCGTGCCCAGTCGTTCAGCGCAATGGCCACGTCGTACAGCAGGATGTCGTTGCAGGCGTAGTAAAAGTCGATAAAGCCGGCTATGCGGTCGCCATCCATCAGCACATTGTCTTTGAACAGGTCGGCATGGATCACGCCCTGTGGCAAAAAGTCGAAGCGATGGCTGGCCTGGAAGGCAATTTCGTCGCGCAGCATGGCGGCGTCGTCTGCTGGCATGGCGTCGTATAGCGTGCTGGCGGTATGCGCCCACCAGGCCGGGCCGCGCGGGTTGTCCATGCGCAGCGGGAAGGTGCTGCCGGCCAGGTGCATTTGCGCCAGCATCTCGCCCACGGCGCGGCATTGTGCGGCATTGGGGTGGCTGACATCGCTACCTTGCAGGCAGCTCACCAGGCAGGCGGGCTTGCCGGCCAGTAGCGATGCAAACAGGTCGTTGTGGTCGGCAATGGGGGCCGGGCAGGCTACGCCGTGGCGCGACAGATGGCTTTTGAGCTGCAGGAAATACGGCAGCTCGGCCAGCTGCAGTACTTCGAACAGCGTCAGCACGTAGCGGCCGTGCGTGGTGGTGACAAAGTAGTTGGTATTGGTAATGCCGGCGGCAATGCCTTTGAGTTCTACCAGCTCGCCTAGCGCGTAGCGCTGTAGCCAGGCCTGCATGTCGTCGTTGGAGACCGAGGTGTACACGGACATGGCGGCCTCCTAGAACGTCATCAGCACCCAGCGCGGGGTAACCTGCTGCTGGGAGGGGGAAACACGCTGCATCACGCCTTTGCCTTCTTCGTCCATCATGAAGTAGGCCGGTGCACCCTGCGGGGTCACTTTCACCATATAGACCTTGCCGTTCATCCGGTACTCTTCCACGGTGTCCGGGCCGTTCTGGTAAACGCGTACTTCCGGCTGCGGGCCGCTGAGGGTGGCCGGTGGTGGCGGCACGGTGGCGGGGGGCGTGTCGGCGTAAGCCGCGAGCGAGGCTGCCATGAGGGTAGCCAGCAAAAGGCGCTGCATGAGGGTTTCCTTGGTCCTGGGCTTGGTGGCGGGGGGCTATTGCCCCCTCTGTCAGGCCAATTCTACAGGTTTAGCAGCTGTTCGCGCTCCTCCGGCAGTGTTTCGAAGCCGCGGGTTTCGTAAAAACGGAAAATGGTTTCCACAATTTCCTGCGGGTCGTCGATCAGCTGCAGCAGGTCCAGGTCGGCCGGGTTGATCATGCCGTCGCCGGCCAGGCGTTCGCGTACCCAGTCCAGCAGGCCGCCCCAGAAGGCACTGCCGCACAGGATGATGGGCATTTTGCGGCTCTTGCCGGTCTGGATCAGCGTGAGCGCCTCGAACATTTCGTCCAGCGTGCCAAAGCCGCCCGGCATCACCACGTAGGCCAGTGCGTGTTTGACAAACATTACCTTGCGGCTGAAGAAATGGTCGAATGTCAGGCTCAGGTCCTGGTATTCGTTGGGGCGCTGTTCGTGCGGCAGCACGATGTTGAGGCCCACCGACGGGCTCTTGCCGTAGAAGGCGCCCTTGTTGGCCGCCTCCATGATGCCGGGGCCGCCGCCGGAGATCACCGAAAAACCGGCGTCCGAAAGGCGGCGGGCGATGTCTTCGGTGAGCTTATAATACGGGTGGTCTCGCGGGGTTCGTGCGCTGCCAAAGATGCTTACTGCCGGGGTAATGGTCTGCAGCTCTTCGGCGGATTCGACGAATTCCGACAAAATCTTCATCACGTGCCACGCTTCGCGCGCCCGGAAGCGTTGCATCATCGCGTAACGGTCGCTTGTTTGCGGTAATTTATCGTGCAAGCCCATACCTTAGCCCTTTTTGATTATGAAAACCTTGTTATTGATCGATGGCTCTTCTTATCTGTACCGCGCCTTCCACGCGATGCCCGACTTGCGTTCGCCGCAGGGGGAGCCCACCGGTGCCATCTACGGCATGGTGAACATGCTGGCCCGATTGGAAAAGGAAGTCCAATTCGATTATAGCGCCTGCATATTCGACGCCAAGGGCAAGACATTCCGCGACGACCTGTACCCCGAGTACAAAGCCAACCGCCCGTCCATGCCCAGCGAGCTGGCCGCGCAGATCGAGACCGTGCACGAGGTGGTGCGTGCCAGTGGTTGGCCGCTGCTGATGGTGGAAGGCGTAGAGGCCGATGACGTGATCGGCACGCTGGCCCGCCAGGCCGAGGCGGCCGGCATGAAGGTGATCATCTCCACCGGCGACAAGGACATGGCGCAGCTGGTGAGCCCGGCGGTCAGCCTGGTGAACACCATGACCAACGAAAACCTGGACGAAGCCGGCGTGAAGGAAAAGTTCGGCGTGCCGCCAGACCTGATCATCGACTACCTGACGCTGATTGGCGACAAAGTGGACAACGTGCCGGGCGTGGATAAATGCGGCCCGAAAACGGCGGTGAAATGGCTGGAGCAGTACGGCTCGCTGGCGGCGGTGATGGACAATGCGGCCAACGTGGGCGGCAAGGTGGGCGAAAACCTGCGCGCGGTGCTGGAGTGGCTGCCGCGCGGGCGCGAGCTGATCACCATCAAGTGCGATGTGGAGCTGTACCACGAGCTGCCGCAGGGTATGGACAACCTGCGCCACGGCAGCAAGCAGTACGCGCAGCTGGCGGTGCTGTTTGCCCAGTGTGGCTTCCGCACCTTCCTGCGCGAGGTGAACGATAAGCTGGGCGGTGCGGTTGCGGCCAACCCTGCGCCCGCGCAGGCGCCCTTGCACGTGAGCGGCAGCCTGTTTGGCGACGACCTGGACAGCGTGTCGGCCATTGCCGCCGGTATCGAGCCGCAGCTGGCGCCGCCACCAGCGGTAGCGCGCAGCTACGAAACCATCCTTACCCAGGCCCAGCTGGACGCCTGGCTGCACAAGCTGGCCACCGCCGAAGTGGTGTCGGTCGACACCGAAACCACCAGCCTGGACCCGATGCAAGCGCGCATTGTCGGCCTGAGTTTTGCCGTGCAGGCGGGCGAGGCCGCCTACCTGCCGCTGGCGCACTGCGGGCCGGACGCGCCACAGCAGCTGGGCTTCGATACCACGCTGGCGCAGCTCAAACCATGGCTGGAAGACGCCAGCCTGCCCAAGCTGGGGCAGAACCTGAAGTATGACCGCCACGTGCTGGCCAACCACGGCATCACCCTGCGCGGCGTGGTGGACGACACACTGCTGGCGTCTTACGTGATCGAAAGCCACGAGCGCCACGGCATGGACGACCTGGCGCGCCGCCACCTGGGCGAAACCACGGTGACCTACGAGGAAATCTGTGGCAAAGGCGCCAAGCAGATCGGCTTTGCCGAAGTGGCGGTGGACGTGGCGGCCAACTACGCCGCCGAAGATGCCGACATTACGCTGCGCCTGGCGCAGCACTTTGCTCCGCAGCTTGATGGCGCACTGGGCAGTGTGTACCGCGATATGGAGCTGCCGGTGGCCGAGGTGCTGTTTGCCATGGAGCGCACCGGCGTGCTGATCGATCGCGAGCAGTTGGCCGCACAAAGCCACCAGCTGGGTAGCGAGATGCTGCAGCTGGAGCAGCAGGCTTATGCGCTGGCTGGCCAGCCGTTCAACCTCAATTCGCCCAAGCAGCTACAGGAAATCCTGTTCGGCAAGCTGGGCATTCCCACCAAGGGCGTGCGCAAAACGCCGTCGGGTGGTTTCTCTACCGACGAAGAAGTACTGGAAAAGCTGGCGCTGGACCACCCGCTGCCCAAGCTGATCCTGCAGTACCGCGGTCTGGCCAAGCTGAAGTCCACCTACACCGACAAGCTGCCGACGCTGATTAATCCACAGACCGGTCGTGTGCACACGACTTATTCACAGGCGGTGGCCATTACCGGGCGCCTGGCCAGTAGCGAGCCCAACCTGCAGAACATTCCGGTGCGTACCGCCGAAGGCCGCCGCGTGCGCGAGGCCTTCATCGCCCAGCCGGGTTGTGTCATTGTCAGCGCCGACTATTCGCAGATCGAGCTGCGCATCATGGCGCATCTGTCCAGCGACGAAGGCATGCTGGCTGCCTTTGCCAGTGGCGAGGACATTCACAAGGCCACCGCCGCCGAGGTGTTCAGCACCCCGCTGGCCGAGGTCAGCACCGAGCAGCGCCGCGCTGCCAAAGCCATCAACTTTGGTTTGATTTACGGCATGGGCAAGTACGGCCTGGCCTCGCAGCTGGGCATCAGCAACGACGCGGCCCAGGTGTACATCGACAGCTATTTCCGCAAATACCCCGGCGTGGCCGACTACATGCAGCGCACCCGCGAGCAGGCCGCCGAGCAGGGCTATGTGGAAACCGTGTTCGGCCGCCGCCTGTACCTGCCGGATATCCGCGCGGGTAACCAGGCACGCCGCGCCGGTGCCGAACGCGCGGCGATTAACGCGCCGATGCAGGGAACCGCCGCCGACCTGATCAAGCTGGCCATGATCGCGGTGCAAGGCTGGCTGCTGCAGGACGGCCTGCGCAGCCGCCTGATCATGCAGGTACACGATGAACTGGTGCTGGAGGTAGCCGAGGACGAGCTGGAGCTAGTGCGTACGCGCCTGCCGCAGCTGATGGCCGGTGTGGCAGCCTTGAAGGTGCCGCTGCTGGCCGAGGTGGGCGTGGGCAATAGCTGGGAGGCGGCGCACTAAGCCTCACCTGGCCGGCAAGGTTGGCCGCAGAGGCCAGCGCAAGGCCGCCTGGCGGGCGGCCTTGCTACCGGTATCACGCACCCTGGTTGCCCGGCAGCCAGGGTTTTTCTTTGTTTGGCAGTGCCGCCCCTAGCGTGGCCGCCATTGCATGAGGTGCCTGCATGCCCGATATACAACTGCGTCCGCCCACGCTGGACGATGTAGAGGCACTGCTGGCGTTCGAGCTGGCCAACCGTGCCTTTTTCGAGCGCTGGATCAACGCCCGCCCGCCGGGCTTTTACCAGCCGGATGCGGTAGCCGACAGCATCCTGGCTTTGCACGATGCCGCCGTGGCCGACCGCGCTTACGGCTACCTCATCGTGCAGGGCGATGCCATT
Organism: Neisseriaceae bacterium; assembly: GCA_027489245.1. Lineage (GTDB taxonomy): Bacteria > Pseudomonadota > Gammaproteobacteria > Burkholderiales > Chromobacteriaceae > Vogesella. Next base: position 25,875 of record JAIYAC010000014.1, read on the forward strand.
GTTGGCCGCATTAATCTGAGCCATGTCGAGCGGCCCTATTTCAACCGCGCCACCCTGGGCTACCGCCTGGCCGAGCACGCCTGTGGCCGTGGCTGGGCCAGCGCGGCGGTGGCACTGCTCAAGCAACAAGCCTTTGGCGGGCTGGGTTTGTGGCGGCTGGAGGCGCATGTGGGGCAGCATAATCCCGCCTCGCGGGCGGTATTGTTACGCAATGGTTTTGCCGGGTACGGCAGCAGCGAGCAGTCGTTCTGCCTGCACGGGCAATGGCATGGCATGTGGCACCTGGCCTGCCAGGCACCCGGGGAGCCAAGGTTGGCCGCAGCGGCGGCAGGGGCTGCGCTATAAAGCAGTAAGTCTGTTTATCGAGGCCGGCGCTTGCCATGATTGATGTCCATATTCTCCCCATCGCCCTCACCATCGTGCTGGTGGGCTGGAGCAGCTGGCGTTTTGCCGCCAGCCAGACCGAGCTGCTGCGCGAGCGGCGTATCTGGCTGCAGGGTTGCCTGTGTATTGCCGGCGGCATGATGGTAGAGGCGCAGCCGTTGCTGCACTGGCGCGTGCTGGACGCGCTCAGCATGGGTTTGTTGCTGGGCGGTTATCAGCAGTTCGCGCTGGTGTTGGCCAGCCTGCAGGGGCGGCGTACCTGGTATGTGGCGGACATCTTGCTATGCCTGCTCACCATCCTGGCCAATACCGCCTTGTTGCCGGTGCAGTGGGCAGCCATGTGGAATGTGGTAGCGCTGGGCGGGGCGTTTGTACGCTTGTCATGGCTGCACTGGCAGATAGAGCGGCTTATCCGCCAGGGCTACCCTATCCTGACCACGCTATACGCGCTGGGGGCTGTAACCTTTGCCCTGCGTCTGGCCGCGCTGGGCTGGCAGGGCGGCAGTACGATGCTGGTAGATATGTCCGACCCGTTGCTTTATCTGTTTGTTTCTACGGCCACCATCTATGGCAGTTTCGGTTTCCTAATGGTGATCTTGCGGCGGCGTACCCTGCACCTGGTGCGCGAAACCCTGCAAGACAGCCTGACCGGTGCGCTGAACCGCCGTTGCCTGGACGAGACCTTGCAGCAGCTGCGCCAGGCGGTGCCGCCGTTCCGGCGCGTGGCGATTGCCATGCTGGATGTAGACCACTTCAAGCAGGTCAACGACCGCTACGGCCACGCGGCAGGGGATGAGGTATTGCGCCAGCTGGCGCAGTTTTGCCGGCAGTCACTGCGCGAGCAGGATGTATTTGCCCGCTACGGTGGCGAGGAGTTCTGCGTGCTGCTGCCCGGGGCCAGCACCGCGGATGCCCTGCGCAAGCTGGATGCCATGCGCGAGCAGTTTGCCCGGCTGCCTTTGCTGGCAGGTGGGCAAACGCTGCACTGTACTTTTTCAGCGGGTGTCGTGTGCTGGGACGATGCCGAGGTCAACCCCGATAAATGCCTGCATCAAGCGGATGACTTGCTTTATCAGGCCAAGCGCGCCGGGCGCAACTGTATTCTGGCGGCCGGGCAGGCAAGCACCTAAGGACACTGGGCCACCTGCACGCGGTTGCGGCCAGCGTTTTTGGCTTCGTATAGCGCTTTGTCAGCCTGGCGCATCATGTCGCCCAGTGCCTGGCCGGGTACGCAGCTGGCCAGGCCGATGCTGACGGTGAGCGAGATGCTTTGGCCGTGGCTGAGTACCGGGGTGTGTGCCACCAGGTTGCAAATGCGCTGTGCTGCGGTCATGGCATCGTCTGCCGTGGTGTCGGTGAGCAGCGCCGCAAATTCTTCGCCACCCATGCGGCAGACCAGGTCTTGCGCGCGCAGGCTGTCTTGCAGGATGCGGGCAAACGAGCGTAGCGCCTCGTCGCCGGCGGCATGGCCGTAGCGGTCGTTGACCTGTTTGAAATGGTCCAGGTCAAACATCAGCATGCACAGCGGTTTGGGTTGCAGCACGGTGTTGCCACACGCTTCTTCTGCCAGGGTCATGAAGTGGCGGCGGTTGTACAGCCCGGTAAGCGAGTCTTGTGTGGCCAGCTGGAAGAGCTGGCTGGCACGCTGTTCTTGCTGGATGGCAATGGCCATCAGGTGCGAGGTGCGCAGGGTAATGTATTCGCTATGGCTGTCGGGTGCGCAAGGGTGGGAAAAGTAGATGGCAAAGGTGCCCAGTACACGGCCATCGTGCGACTTGATCGGGTAGGACCAGCAGCTGTGCAGCTGATGGCTGCTGGCCAGGGCGGCGTAATCGGCCCAGTAGGGGTGCTGCTGGATATCGGTCACGATAACGGCCTCGCCGGTAAAGGCTGCCGTACCGCAGGAACCTACACCGGGGCCGATGGTGACACCGTCAATTTGCGCCTTGTATTCGTCTGGCAGGCTGGGTCCCGCAGCCACATACAGGTGCAGGCCTTCATCGTCCAGCAGCATGATGGAGCACATCGAGCCTTCAATCTGCGACTCGATCATATGGCAGGTCCACACCATGACTTCTTTCATGGGGCGGTCGTTGGCAATCATTTCCAGCAGGCGGTTTTCGTCCGCTTGCCACAGCCGCATGGCGTGTTCTTCGCTGATATCACGGTCAATACACAGTAGCGATTGCACCTGGCCGTGTTCGTCGGTTTCGGGAAACAGCCGCGATTCGAAAACATAGTGCTTGTCGTGATGGTTCAGCTGGTTTTCAAAGATGACCGGTTTTCCGCTGGCCAGCACCTGGCTGCTGGCATGGCGAAACGCATCGCACACGTGCGCCGGCAGGCCACGCTCTTCGATGCTCAGGCCAACGTGCAAGGCTGGCGGTATGGGCGAGTAGCGGGCGAGGGCACTATTGGCATACAGGCAAACCAGCTGCGGGCTGTAGCGGCTGATGATGTCGGGCGAGTTTTCTATCAGGTTGCGGAAGGTCTGCCGGTCTTCGCGGATGCTCAGCATGGTGCCATCCGGCAGCGGTGTCAGTAGCCAGTCCAGCAGCTGGCCACTGTAAAGTTGCTGGCTGGCATAGGCCTGGCCCGCTTGCAGTGCAGGCAGCAGTTCTGCCGGTAACAGGCTGGTGGGCAAGGGTTGGCCGCACGGAAGTGGTTCGCAATGCAATAGCTGGTAGAAACGTGCGGTAGCAAAGCGCACGCAGTGATTTTCGTCCAGTAGCAGGTAGCCGCCAGGCAGGGCGCTGAGGGCTGTTTCCAGTGTAGCAATGGCCGGCACATTGTTCTCCATGGCTAGGCATGCACGGACAGACCGTGCTTACTCTGGATTGTAGCGATAAAAGACGAGCTGTCATGAAATGCATGCCATTCCATGCCTTTTTCATGATTAGCCTGGGCTTATCTGTGGTGTGGCGGTCGCCAAGCGGGGCGCTGCGGGGTATGCTCGAGCGCATTCTGGCAGGAGGCAATGTGGAGTATTTTCCGATTTTCATGCGCTTGCAGGGCGAGCCCTGCTTGCTGGTAGGCGGCGGCGAAGTAGGTTTGCGCAAAGCGCGGCTGCTCCTGTCTGCGGGAGCGCGCCTTACCGTGGTGTCGCCCGAGTTGGCACCCGAGCTGGCGCAGATGGCCGCGCGCGGCGAGGTGGCGCATATTGCGGCCAACTTCGAGCCGGCACATCTTGGCCGCTACAAGCTGGTGGTTGCCGCTACCGATGTGCGTGCGGTCAACCGTGTGGTGTCGGACACCGCACAGGCGCTGGGCATACCGGTAAACGTGGTAGACGACCCGGAGCTGTCCAGCTACATCACGCCCGCCATCGTAGACCGCTCCCCGCTGGTCATTGCCGTGTCTACCGGCGGTGGCGTGCCGGTGCTGGCGCGCCTGGTGCGCGCGCGGCTGGAAAGCATGATCCCTGCAGGTTTTGGCCGCCTGGCACGGTTTGCTACCGGCTTTCGCGAGCAGGTCAAGGCCCGCTTTGGCAATGTGGAAGAGCGCCGCGCCTTCTGGGAAGCCGTGCTGGAAGGCCCCTTGGCCGAGCAGGTGATGAATGGTAACGAAGCCGCCGCACGTGAAGACATGCAACGCAGGTTGGCCGCAGCCGACGCCGCACCAGCCGGGGCGGTGTACCTGGTGGGGGCCGGCCCTGGCAACCCGGACTTGCTGACCTTCCGCGCCTTGCGGCTGATGCAGCAGGCCGACGTGGTGCTGTACGACCACCTGGTGGCCCCCGAGCTGCTGGAGCTGGTACGCCGCGACGCCGAGCGCGTGTTTGTGGGCAAGCAGCGCGCTAACCACACCTTGCCGCAGGAGGACATCAACGCCCTGTTGGTGCGGTTGGCGCAGGAGGGGAAGCGCGTGCTGCGCCTGAAAGGCGGCGACCCGTTTACCTTTGGCCGCGGCGGCGAGGAAATTGCCCTGCTGGCCGCACACCATATACCGTTTGAAGTGGTGCCGGGCATTACCTCGGCCAGTGGCGCGGCCGCCTACGCCGGCATCCCCCTGACGCACCGCGATCATGCCCAGTCGGTGACGTTTGTCACAGGTCATAAAAAGGACGGTAGCATTACGTTAGACTGGCCGGCCCTGACGCGGGACAACCAGACCGTGGTGGTGTACATGGGGCTGACCATGGCGGAGGAACTCTGCCAGGCATTCATCAGTCATGGCAAGGCCGCTACGACACCTGCTGCGGTTGTGGAGCAAGCCACGACACCCCGGCAAAGAACGGTGCTGGGCACACTGGAAACCTTGCCTGCCTTGATTCGTGCGAATAGTATCAGCTCACCTGCATTGATTATTGTGGGTGAGGTGGTGTCGCTGGCGCCGCAGCTGGGCTGGTATCGTAGCTCGGTAGAGGGTGCCTGAGGGCACGGCCACCAGGGGCTGCCCGCCGGGCAGTGTTTGACGTGTTGGCAATAGCCGGCATGCGCCGGGGTGAAGAATATGGTTGGTGTACTACTAATTTCGCATGGCAATCTGGGCTTGAGCCTGGCTGACTGTGCCCACCACGTGCTGGGTAGAGTGCCAGACAACCTGGCCATCATGGGCGTGGAGAAACACGATGACCCCGAGGTCAAGCGCCAGGAAGCTCAGGCGCTGATTGCCAGGCTGGAACAAGGGGATGGCGTGGTGGTGCTGACCGACATGGTCGGTGGCACACCGGCCAATATTACTGGCCGCCTAGTGCAGGCAGGCCGGGTAGAGGCGGTGGCAGGCTTGAATCTGCCCATGCTGGTGCGGGCGCTGAGTTACAGCAGCCAGCCACTGGAAATCGTGGTCAGCAAGGCCATTACCGGGGGCCTGGAAGGGGTCTTCTATATGCTTCCGGAGGGGAAACATGCAAAAACAGCAAATTGAAATCATCAATAAATTGGGCCTGCACGCACGTGCTTCCAGCAAATTTACCCAGATATCCAGCCGTTTCAAGGCCGAGGTATGGATTGCGCGCAATGGCCGCCGTGTCAACGGCAAGAGCATCATGGGCGTGATGATGCTGGCCGCGGCAAAAGGTGCCACGGTAGAGCTGGAAACCAACGGTGAAGACGAAGAACAGGCTATGGCGGCGTTGGTCGAGCTGATCAACAACCGCTTCGACGAGGCGGAATAAACGCCCGCGATAATAAACAGGCAGGGGAGTGAACATGAGTATCGTGCTGCACGGTGTACCGATCGGTGGCGGCGTCGCCATCGGGCGGGCGCATTTGCTATCGCAAAGCATGGACGATGTGGTGCATCTGGCGCTGGAAGACAGCGAGATCGCCGCCGAGCAGCAGCGTTTCGATAGCGCCGTGCGCGATACCCGCAAGCAGCTAGAGCTGCTGTGGGGCAGCATCCCCGAAAATGCCCCGGCCGAGCTGGGCGCATTTTTGTCCCTGCATATCATGTTGTTGTCCGATGTCACCATCTCGCGCGACCCGCGCGACCTGATCGAAAGCCAGCGCTGCAATGCCGAATGGGCGCTGAAACTGCAGTGCGACACCCTGGTAGAGCAGTTTGACGCCATCGAGGAAGACTACCTGCGCGAGCGCAAGCACGATGTGCTGCAGGTCGTAGAGCGCATCTTCAAGAACCTGGCCGGCCACAGTACCGATTTGCAGTTTGTCGAAGACATGGACGAAGACGCCATTCTGGTGGCGCACGACCTGTCGCCGGCCGATATGGTGTATTTCAAGGATTCCAGCGTCGCTGCGTTTGTCACCGACGTGGGCGGGGCCACCAGCCACACCGCCATTCTGGGCCGCAGCCTCGACCTGCCGTCGGTGATTGCGCTGCACCACGCGCGCGAGCTGATCCGCGAGGACGAGCTGATTGTGGTGGATGGCCAGCAAGGCGTGCTGATCATCAACCCGGAAGAAAGCGTGCTGGCCGAATACCGCCGCCGCCAGCGGAACTGGATAGAAGCGCGACGCAAGCTGTCCAGCATCCGCAAGACCGACGCTATTACCCAGGACGGCACGGCTATCGAGCTGCTGGCCAACATCGAGCTGCCGCAGGATGCGGCCAACGTACTGGAATCCGGCGCCGTCGGGGTAGGGCTGTTCCGTAGTGAATTCCTGTTTCTGGGGCGCGACAGCCTGCCGTCGGAAGACGAGCAGTTCGCCGCCTACCGCGAGGTGGCCGAGGCCACACGCGGTGCCCCGGTTACCGTACGCACCATGGACCTGGGCGCAGACAAGAACCCGCGCTGGCTCAACCACGGCGCCGCCGAAAACCCGGCGCTGGGCCTGACCGGCGTGCGGCTGTGCCTGGCCGAGCCGCTGATGTTCCGTGCCCAGCTGCGTGCGCTGCTGCGCGCTACCGTGTACGGCAAGATCCGTATCCTGTTCCCCATGATCAATGGCCTGGGCGAGCTGAAACAGGCGCTGGCGCAGCTGGAGTACGCCAAGAAAGAGCTGCGCGAAGAAAACATCCCCTTTGCGGACAAGGTGGAAGTGGGCGCCATGATCGAGATCCCGTCGGCCGCGCTGGTGGTGGGGAGCTTTGTCAAATACGTGGATTTCCTGTCTATCGGTACCAACGACCTGATCCAGTACACGCTGGCGGTAGACCGTAACGATGATTCGGTCAGCCACCTGTACGACCCGGTGCACCCGGCGGTATTGAAGCTGATTTCCCACACGATCAAGACCGCCACCAAGGCTGGCGTACAAGTATCGGTATGCGGCGAGATGGCGGGCGACGAGCGTCTGACCCGCCTGCTGCTGGGCATGGGGCTGCGCCGCTTCTCCATGCACCCGGCCAACCTGCTGGCCGTTAAGCAGAATGTGCTCAATAGCGATCTGGATACCCTGGCCCCGCAGGTCGCGCGTATCCTGCGCAGTGAAGACCCTGATAGAATCGCTGACTTGTTGACACAACTGAATGCCGGGCCGGACGCCTGATCCGGCTTTTTTCTTTTCATGCTCATAGACGCCATCGATCTGACTGCCGTGCGCCGCGTATTGCTGATCAAGCTACGCCACCACGGCGACGTGCTATTGTCCTCGCCGGTTTTGTCGGCGCTGAAAACGCACGCCCCGCACGCCGAGATAGACGCGCTGGTGTACCACGACACGCGCGAGATGCTGTCCGGCCACCCGGCTTTGTCGCAGCTGCACACCATAGACCGGCAGTGGAAAAAGCGAGGCCCGCTGGGCCAGCTACGCGCCGAGTGGCAGCTGCTGTCGGCGCTGAAAGCACGTCAGTACGACCTGGTGATCACCCTGACCGAGCATAACCGCGGTGCCTGGCTGGTGCGCCTGCTCAAGCCGCGCTGGTCGGTTGGCCCGCACGGCCCGTATGGCCGTTTCTTCAAAAAAACCTTTACTCACCGCTACCTGCAGGTACCGGGTAACCGTCGCCATACCGTGGAAATCCACCTGGATGCGATGCGCCGTATCGGTATTTATCCCGCGCCAGACGCCCGCCGCCTCACGCTACTGCCCGGTGCCGAAGCCGAGGCCAGCCTGGCGGCCAAGTTGGCCGCAGCGGGCTTGGCCCCCGGTGGCTACGTGCTGGTCCACCCGACCTCGCGCTGGCTGTTCAAGAGCTGGCCGGCAGACAAGATGGCCGAGCTGATCAACCAGCTCACCGCACGTGGCGAGCAGATTGTGCTGACGGCGGCCCCTAGCGCAGACGAAATGGCCATGCTGGCCGACATTACGGCGCGTTTGCAGCGGCCGGTTGTCAGCCTGGCAGGCCAGCTCAGCCTGAAAGAGCTGGCCGCAGCCATTGCCTCCGCACGTTTGTACATTGGTGTGGACTCCGTCCCCATGCATATTGCCGCCGCGGTGCAAACACCCTGTGTGGCCTTGTTTGGCCCGTCTGGCGATATCGAATGGGGCCCGTGGCAGGTACCACACCGCGTGGTGGCCACCACCATCGCGTGCCGCCCTTGTGGCAATGCCGGTTGCGGTGGCAGCTGGCGTAGCGAGTGCCTGGAAAAAATCAGCGTGCAGCAGGTGTTGGCCGCGGTAGATAGCCTGCAAGAGGAGCTGGCATGAAGCGTATTGCCATCATCCGCCAGAAGTTCAACCCCGCCGGTGGCGCCGAGCGCGTCGTGAGCGCCATTTTGCGCCAGCTACAAGGCCATGTCGGCCTGCATACCCTGCTGATCAACCGTCAATGGGAAGCCGTACCGGGTATCGAGGCGCATAGCGTCAACCCGTTTTATCTGGGCAGTGTGTGGCGGGACTGGGGCTTTGCCCGCGCCGCGCGCCGCTTGTGGCAGGCGCTGGACGCGGCACTGGTGTTATCGCACGAACGGATCCCCGGCTGCCATGTGTACCGCGCCGACGATGGCGTGCACGCCGCCTGGCTCGCGGTGCGCCGCCAGCGCGGCGGCATGGGTGCCCGCGTGTCGATGGCGTTGAACCCTTATCACCATTACATGCTGGCCATGGAGCAGCGCATGTACCGCGACCCGGCGTTTCGCGGCGTGGTGTGTATCTCCGAGATGGTCAAGCGCGATGTGATGCAGTACACCGGCCTGCCGGCCGAGCGTTGCCACGTTATCTACAACGGCATCGACAGCGCGTTTTTCAACCCGCAGGATGCCCGTGCCCAGCGTGACAGCCTGCGCCAGCAGTACGGTTTAAGCGCCGACGCACCGGTGTTGCTGTATGTCGGCTCCGGTTTTGAGCGCAAAGGCCTGGCGCAAGCACTGCGCGCGATTGTGCCGCACCCCGAGGTGCAGCTGGTGGTGGTGGGTAGCGACAAGAAAAGTCGCCATTACCACACTCTGGCCCGGCAGCTGGGCGTGGCAGGGCGCGTGCATTTTGTCGGCGCCCAGCGCGATGTCCGCAGCTACTACGGTATGGCAGATGGTTTCATCCTGCCGTCCATCTACGAACCATTTGGCCTGGTGGTCGCCGAGGCCATGGCCTGCGGCCTGACCGTGCTCACCAGCACGCGGTGCGGTGGGGGCGAGCTGCTGCAGCCGGGGCAAACCGGCTGGCTGGCCGCGCCGGATGCCACGGCCGAGTGGCAGCACAATGTAGGCCAATGGTTGGCCGCACGCGCCAGTTGGCCGCAGATGGGCACGCAAGCGCGGCAAGCCGTGCTGCCTTATACCGAGCAGCGCATGGTCGGGCAGATGCTGGCCTTGTTCGCCCGGCTGCTGCCGGACGCGGAGGGCCTGGCATGAAAGGGCGTTTCCCTGGCCGTGTGCTGATTTTTGCTACCCTGTTATTCCGTTTGCCATGGCAATGGCTACGGCGCAAACCGCAGCCGCACACCGTGCAGCGCATTCTGGTGCTGCATCAGTTTTTGCTGGGCGATGCGCTGATGGCTACCAGCTTGCTGGCCAAGCTGCGCGAGCGCTTCCCGGCGGCTGACATCGTGCTGGCCTGCCCGCCACTGCAAGCGGGCTTGTACGACAGCCGCCCCTACGGTGTGCGGGCCATCCCGTGGCACCCGCGTGACTTTGCCAGCATCCGCCGCCTGTTTGCCCTGCCGTGCATTGATATGGTGTACCTGATGGGCGAAAACCGCCTGAGCTATCTGGCCCGTGCCATCGGTGCGCGCTGGATTGTGGGTTTTGACGGCGAGATACCGCATTACAAAAACTGGCTGGTGGACGAGCGCATCCCTTACGCGGAGGAGCCGGAAGCGTGGACCGATACCGCCGCCAGGCTGGTCGACGGCCCCGCACCCCAGCCATTCGATCTGGCGCATTGGCCGCTGGGTGAGCAGCATGTACCGCCGCTGCCCGTACGCTATGTGGTGCTGCATGTGGGTGCTAGCTCCCCCACACGCTACTGGCCGAGCGAATACTGGCAAAGCCTGGCAGCGTCATTGCGCGAGCGAGGTTTGGCAGTGGTCTGGTCTGGCGGGCCGGGCGAGCATCACCTTATCGAGCGCGTTGCCCCGCTGCCGCAAGATACCGTTATTGCCGGCACGCTATCCCTGCCGCAACTGCGTGCGGTGTTGGCCGCAGCCCAGGCCTGTGTGTGCCCTGATACGGGTATTGCCCACCTGGCCAAGGTTGCGGGCGTGCCATTGGTGATGTTGTTTGGCCCGGGCTGTGAAACGCTGTTTGGTGCCAGCCATTTCTTTCGCCGTTACACCTGTCTGGGCGCCGGCCCGGCGCTGTTTCCCTGCCGTTTCCAGCGCAGCGTGCACCATCGCCCGGTAGATTGGGCGCTACGCTGCTTCCGGCCTGCCGGCGAGCAGCCTGGTGGCTGCAAGCAGGTGCAGTGCATGGCGGCAGTAAGGCCAGAGCGGGTGCTTCAATCTCTTCTGACTGCAGGAATCATCACATGAAGGTATTAGCCATATTGCGTCAGCCGGGTTTTTGGGCGGTTCTGCTCGCCATTATCTTTCTGACCGTATCCAATATCTCCCATACGATTGCACTACGTTACCTGCTACTGGCTATTCTTCTGGCATGGGCTTTTGTCGAGAGACAGGTACTGGTGCGTATGCTATCCAGTTGGCCGGTACCAAGCTTGCTCCTGGGGGGCTTTTTGTTCTACGCCCTGCTACACAGCGTGATGCTATCAGGCTGGATGGCCACATCGTTGGCCGAGTGGCGCAGCCAGTTACTGATGGGGGGATTGTGGTTTATTTCCGGAATGGTGCTGTTTAGTCGTCAGCGATGTTTGTCCGTCATGGATTGCGTGGTGACAGCAGGGCTTTTGCTTGTGGCGGCTGAGGTTTTCATGGCGGTGCGTTACTACTATCTGCATGGCTCGTGGCTCTACATGGAAGTGTTCACCACGGCCACCAAGCTCGAGTTCACGTTTTTTGTGAACTTTGCCATGGCATTTGTGGCAGTGCTGGCTGGTTTTGGTAAAGGTAAGACCCGTTTCCCGCTGTGGTGCCTGCTGGCAATTGGCGCCTTAATGTTTTTTGCCAGCTTTCACGCCGGTGCACGTAATGGCTTGATTGGCCTGAGCTACCTGGTGCTGTCATTTACCTTCATTTATGTGCTGACGCATCGTCAGCAGCTTTCCCCCGTACGCCTGGCCGTTTTATTGCTGATAGTGGGTGTCGGGATGGCCGGTTTTTTGTCCAAAGCTATTCACAAGGATGCGCGTAATCAGATTTTTGTGCAGTCCGCTACCATGGGCTGGCAAGATCGCGACGGCTCTGCGTGGTTGCGCATGGAGCCCTATCCGCTGTTGGCAGATGGCAGGGAGGTTGACGCTTCTGCTTATGAGCGCGTAGCGTGGATTCGTGCCGGCCTGGACCTGATTATTGAGCAGCCCATGGGCTACGGCTATGACCGGAGAGCGTTTCGCCAGGCGCTGTTCTCGCAAGGTAAACCCAACCAGATCGGCCACAGCCATAGCGGTTTTATCGATATGGCTGTCGGGCTTGGTGTACCGGGTGTTCTGTTATGGTTATCTTTCTGCGTTAGTCTGATCGTGATCGGTTTAAAGGCTTTTGTTTTGCGTCGTGAGGTGGCTGGCCTGGCACTGATGCTGGTGACTTGTGGCTTCCTTGGGCGCATGGTGCTGGAGAGTATCAGCAAAGACCATATGCTGCATATTTTCCTGTTTACCGTCGCAGCACTGCTTGCGCAGATTCATCAGGCCCAGTCTGGTAAGTCGCATGTCTAGTCACATTCTCTTCACCGAATCCTCTCCCAATGTCGGCGGGCAGGAACTGCAGCTAATGCAGCAAATGCATCAGCTGGCCTTGCTGGGCTACCAGCCGGTGCTGGCGTGCCGACCGGGCAGCCGGGTGGCTGCTGTAGCGCAAGCGCAGGGCTTGCAGGTGTTGCCGGTGCGTTTTCGTAACAGCGTGCATTTGCCATCCATCGCCATTTTGCGTCGCTGGATCGCCACGCACAGGCCCCGGCTGGCCATTTGCCATAGCGGGCACGATAGCAACAACCTGGCCATTGCGGCGCGCCTGGTGCGCCATCGCCCCTTCCTGCTGCGCTCGCGTACCTATCAGCCGGGCAAGGCCTCTGCGTGGTCGTATAACCAGCTGGTGGATGCCACCATGCTGCCCAGCCAGTATCTGCGCGATGCCTTGCTGCAGAACCCGGCTATCCAGCCTGACCGCTTGCACGTGGTGTACCCGGGTATCGACTTTGAGCGTATCGACCAGGATGCCCATGCCGCCTTGCCGGTACCCGTGCAGCAGTGGCTGCAAGACCACCCCGGCCCGCTGATGGTGCAGGCCGCCATGCTGCGTGGCGAAAAGGGCCACCAGACAATTTTGCAGGCCATGGCCTTGTTGGTGGCACGTTGGCCGCAACTGCGCTATGTGATTGCTGGCGAAGGCCCCGAGCTCGCGCATTTGCAGTCGGAAATCACCCGCTTGGGTTTGGCTGAGCATGTCTTGCTAGCCGGCATGGTTCAGCCGGTAGCCGCCTTGCTGGCACGTGCCAAGCTGGTACTGATGCCGTCCAGCTACGAGCCCTTGGGCATGTCGCAGATAGAAGCGCTGGGCTTGGGCGTGCCCGTGCTGGCCAGCCGTACCGGCGGAATTCCCGAAACCATTACCGACGGGCAAACCGGCCGCTTGCTGCCGCCGGGTGAGGTGCAGGCCTGGGCCAGCGCCATTGACCATGCCTTGCTACACCCCGACAAGATGCAAAACCTGGCACAAGCTGGCTGCCAAGACGTGCGCCACCGCTTTTCACCCCATACCAATACTGCCCGCCTGCTGGCGCTGGCAGGGTTGGCCGCTACTGCCGTGAAGTGACCATGAACGATTCATTCAAACATAGCTGGCGGGTATACCGCCGGCTGCTCGCGTACATCCAGCGTTACTGGAAGGTACTGATCCTGTCGCTGATTTCCATGACCATCGCCGCGTTGACCGAGGCGGCGTTTGCCCGCCTGCTCAAGCCGCTGATCGATGGTGGCTTTGTCAGCAAAGACCCGGACACCATACGCTGGGTACCGCTGGCCATCATCGGTGTGTTCATGCTGCGTGGCCTCACCAGCTTTATCAACGAATATACTGCCAGCTGGCTGACTGGTCGCCTGGTGCAAACCCTGCGTGAGGAAATGTTTGCCAAACTTTTGCGCCTGCCGGTGAGCTTTTACGACGAGAGTCAGTCCGGGCGGCTGATTTCGCGTATCGCCAACGACGTGAACCAGGTGACCGAAGCCGGTTTCAACGTGATTACCGTGGCGGTAAAAGACGGCGTCACCACGCTGGGCTTGCTCGCGCTGCTGCTGTATACCGATTGGCAGCTCACGCTGATCTGCTTTGTGGTGATGCCTGCGGTGACGGCCTGCATGCATTTTGTCGGCAAGCGCCTGCGTGGCCTGGCGCGGGAAAACCAGCTGCGCATGGCCCAGATGACCCAGGTGGTGAGTGAAAGCATCGATTGCCAGAAAGTGGTCAAGATTTACGGTGGCGAAAGCTACGAGATCGGCCGCTTCCACGAGGCTGCCGATGCGCTGCGCCGTAATCAGGTAAAACAAAGCGCGGCCAGCTCGGCCAACACGGGTGTGACCCAGCTGATGATTGCCTGCGCGCTGGCGGCCATCCTGTATTTCGCCGCGCTGCGTGCCCAGCATGGTGATTTCAGTGCGGGTGACTTTATGTCGTTCCTCACGGCCATGATGCTGCTGTTTGCGCCGATCAAGCGTATCACCGGCATTTCGCAGGCGCTGCAGCGTGGCCTGGCCGCCGCCGAGACCATTTTCCAGTTTCTGGATGAGCCGGAAGAGAAAAACACCGGTGCCGCCATGCTGCACAAGACCCGCGGCGAGCTGGAGGTGGTGAACCTGTCGTTCAGCTACCCCGGTGTAGAGAAGCGCGCCTTGCAGAATATCAATCTGGCCATTCGTGCCGGCGAAACCGTTGCGCTGGTGGGCTCCTCCGGCTCGGGCAAAACCACGCTGGCTAGCCTGGTGCCGCGTTTTTACGAGCCGGATAGCGGCCAGCTGCTGCTGGATGGCAAGCCACTGGCAGACTACGCCTTGCCTGCCCTGCGCCAGCAGATCGCATTGGTGAGCCAGGACGTGGTGCTGTTTAACGATACCGTGGCGGCCAACATTGCCTACGGCGCCTTGAATCAGGTAAGCCGCGAGCAGGTGATCGAGGCGGCGCGTGCGGCCAACGCGCTGGACTTTATCGAGGCACTCCCACAGGGCTTTGATACCGAGATCGGTGAAAACGGTACCCGCCTGTCCGGTGGGCAGCGTCAGCGTCTGGCCATTGCTCGTGCCCTGTTAAAAAACGCACCGTTACTGATTCTGGATGAGGCGACCTCGGCCCTGGATACCGAGTCCGAACGCCTGGTGCAGGCCGCGCTGGATAACCTGATGAAAAACCGCACCACGCTGGTGATTGCGCATCGCCTGTCTACGATTGAACAAGCCGACCGCATCGTGGTGATGCATCAGGGCGAGATCGTCGAAACTGGCACCCACCAGTCGCTGCTGGCGGCTGAAGGGTTTTATGCCAGGCTGCACAGTATGCAATTTACCGAATAGCCTGTTCATGGCACACCGAACCGCAGCCTGGTGCTGCGGTTTTTTATTTTGGGCGTGGGTTATTGAATTACCTATGCGCTTTGAACCGTTTTCATGAATAGATACAGTCGTGGCACAGACGCTGAAAAATACATTGACATGCATGAAAGCGCTTTCCTAAGCTGCACATCTCATTCATACGGCATTGCGGCTACGATTGTGCTGCCGGGCTGACGCGGGGGACCTATGTCTCGGACACAACACGGAATAGGCTTGCTGGAACTGCTGCTGGTGATGGCCTTGCTGGCATTGTTATGGAGCTGGTCTGCTGCCCCGTACGCCCGTTTCCAGAAGCAGCAAGCACTGGATACGCAGCTGTCGCGCATTGCATCCGCCTTGATGCGGGTGCGCAGCGAGGCGATTACCCGTAATGCTTCGGTGCATATCTGCATCGGTAACTTGAAATCAAACCTGGATATCCAGGGCTGCCAGCAAGCCGCCAAAGAGGCCGACGGCTACCCCTTGGCCGAGGGCATCCTGTTCTTTATCGATAATGCCGGCGGCAGAGCAGGCATATACGACAGCAAGGAAGCCTTGGATGTGCTGACATTACCCCCCGGTGTGCATCTACAGTTATTCAGCAGTGTCCCGAGTTACCGCATACGGCCTAGCGGCGTGTTGTCTGCGCATGGTGGCGTCAGCTATACCGCTCGTGGCCTGGGGAGTGGTTTGTGCCGGCGTTTGCAGGTGAGTGCCACCGGCTTTCGCCATGTGAGTGATTGCTGATGACTAGCCGCGGTTTTACGCTGCTGGAGATGATGGTGGCACTGGCGATCGCGGCCATCCTGACCATGTTGGCCGCATGGCGTTATCAGGCCGAACAAGAGCGGGCTGCCCAGGCTGCCGTGGCAGCACTACTACAACACAACGCCGTGTTCATGGAGCAGTATTACAGCCAGCATGGCCGTTACAAAGAAACAGCGGCAAGCTGGCCTGTCTTGCCGCATACACAGTACCCGGCGCAGGGTACGGCACGTTATATGCTGGGTTTTGCCTCTGCTGCACGCAATACCGACAATGGTTATTTTGTGCTGCGCGCGACGGCAGTAGACGCGCAGCTGGGCTATGTCGAGCTGACCCAAACCGGCATCATGAAATATTGCGTACTCGACGGCAGCAAAGAGCGCTGTCGTTTGGGCTAGCTCAGGCTTGGTACATGAACAGGGGTTCGTAAGGGGCTAGCTCCTGGCCTGCGGCACAGATAGTCTGCCAGGACGGCTGGCCGTAAAGCTGCGGAGCCAGTTCTCTTGCCAGCTTGCAATAGCCCGGGATGTCGCGCAGGTAGGCCAGTGTCTGCAGTAGCAGCACCTTCGCCTCTAGGTTGTTCGGCTCGCTGCGCAAAGTATGGCTAAGCACCTGAAACGCTTCGCGGCGCTTACCGTAGGCCAGAAACACTTCGGCTTCGCCAATGGGGTCGATCAGCCTTTCGCGGGGCGGTACATAGCGCCAAGGGCTGAGCCTGTGGCTAAGCAGGCCGCATTCCTGGCTGGTTTGTACTTTATCGGCAAGTATTTTTACAAGGCCTAACATAGCAATCTCCTGAGCGAGTATTGCTATTGTCCAGCCTTCGGTCAGCGCTGCCTATTCGTAGAAATTCGTAGTAGCTGTACGTAGCTATTCTGCGATGAAGCGGCTGTGCAGGGTGGCGTGCAGTACCGTCTCTGGTAGCGTTGCGACAATGGCATGACCCAGCTCGCGCATCAGCACGAAGCGAATGGCACCATCGCTCACTTTTTTGTCATGGCTCATGTGTTCCAGCCAGGCGTCGTAGCCGAGGTTCGGGCTGACGGTCGGCAAGCCGGCGGCATGCAGCAAGGCTTCGATGCGGCCAACATCGGCATCGCTCAGATAACCTAGCTGGCGGGAGGCTTCTGCTGCCAGCATCATGCCCGCTGCTACGGCCTCGCCGTGCAGCCAGGTACCAAACCCCAGCCCGGCTTCGATGGCATGACCAAAGGTATGGCCCAGGTTCAGCAGTGCCCGGACACCGCTTTCGCGCTCGTCCTGACCCACAATGTCTGCCTTCATGGCACAGCAGCGTCGTACAGCCTCGGCCAGCACGGCTTTATCCTTGGCACGTAGCGCCGGCATATTGTCTTCCAGCCAGCCAATAAAGCTGGCATCGCCCAGCAGGCCGTACTTGATGACTTCAGCCAGGCCAGCCGACAGCTCGCGCTCAGGCAGGGTATCCAGCAGCATCATGTCCGCGATAACGGCTTTGGGCTGGTAGAAAGCACCGATCATGTTTTTGCCGAGCGGGTGATTGATGGCCGTTTTACCCCCGACAGAGGAATCCACCTGCGAGAGCAGGGTAGTCGGTACCTGGATAAACGGCACGCCACGCTGGTAGCTGGCTGCAGCAAACCCCACCATATCGCCAATCACGCCACCGCCCAGTGCAATCAGGGTGGTGCTGCGCTCGCATTTATGACGCAGCAAGGCATCAAAAATCAGGTTCAGGGTTTCCCAGGTTTTGAAGTCTTCGCCATCGGGCAGGGTGACGGTGAGAATGCTGACACCGTGCTGCTCCAATGCCGTTTTGAGCGTTGTCAGATAGAGCGGTGCGACGGTGGTATTGCTGATGATCACCGCCTTTTTCTGCTTCAGATAGGGCAATAGCAGTTCGGCATTGCCCAGGATGTGCTGGCCGATATAAATGGGGTAGCGCGTGTCTGGCAGGGTGAGGTTCAGCGTGATCATGGCGTTTAGCGGGGTTTGCTTTGAAGGGATACCAGCCGTTGTTCCAGCCGGTGAATCAGCACGTTTACATTCTGGTGCGAGGTGTCTATCACGATGTCGGCGATTTCACGATAGAGCGGGTCGCGTACGGCAAACAGCTCTTCCAGCTTGCTGCGCGGGTCGGCGGTTTGTAGCAGGGGGCGGCTTTTGTCGTGCTGGGTGCGCGCCAGGATGTCGTCGATCTGGGCGCGCAAGTAAATCACGGTGCCGTGCTTGCGGAGTACCTGGCGGTTTTCCGCTGCCAGTATGGCGCCGCCGCCGGTAGCCAGGACGATGCCTTGCTGTTGGCACAGCTCGGCGATGGTATCGCGTTCGCGTTCACGGAATTTTGGCTCACCCTCGATATCGAAAATCGTGGTGATGCGCACGCCTGTACGACGCTCGATTTCATGGTCCGAGTCGTAGAAGGTTTTGCCCGTGTGCCTTGCCAGCGTGCGGCCAACCGTGGTTTTGCCCGAGCCCATCAGGCCCACCAGAAAAAAATTGCCTGCCAGTTCCATGGCAGGCATTGTATCGGATGACTTCATAACGTGTCTGCTAGCTTAGCGGCTGATGAACTCATTCTCCACGATACGTGGCGTGATGAAAACCAGCAGTTCGCGGCGGTTATTGGTATTGGAGCTGTTGCGGAACAAGGCCCCCACCACCGGCAAGTCACCCAGAACGGGCACACGGTTTTCTACCGTGTTTTGTTCCTGGATATAAATGCCACCAATCACCACCGTACCGCCATTTTCTACGCGTACTTCGGTGTCGACGGTTTTGTTATCGATGGCCGGGTTCTCGCCCACTTTCAGCTTGGTGTTTGGCGTGTCTTTGGTGATGTTCAGCTTCAGGACAATATCGTCCTCTGGTGTTACCTGCGGGGTAACGGACAGGCTCAGGTTGGCCTTTTTGAAGGTGGTGGACGATTTGCCGTTGTCGTCTACGGTCTGGTAAGGGATTTCCGTGCCTTCCGTGATGGTGGCCTTGGTACGGTCTGCGGTGAGAATGCGCGGGCTGGAAACCACTTTGCCGCGATCCTCTGCCTGCATGGCGGACAGCTCCAGACCGATAATCGAGCTGGCACCTTTGAAAATGGCCGCAATCGAGGCGCCAGACAGCGACGAGGGCAGGCTCACGTTCGGGTTGAAGGTGACGTCGCCGGCTGGAATGCCGCCAATCGGTACGGTGCCGCCATTGGCCAGCGAGCCGACCGAGGTGTCTCCACCGGCCCGGGTGTATTGCAGGCGCACCCCCAGGTCACGCTGGAAGTTGTCTTTTGCCTCGACAATACGCGCCTCGATCAGTACCTGGCGTAGTGGCATGTCCAGCGTCTGGATCACCTTGCGGATTTCTTCGATGACGGAAATACGCTCGCGAATGATGATCTTGTTGGAGCGCGGGTCGACCAGAATGGCTGCCTTGGTGCTGTTACTGGTGCTGCTACTACCTTGTGCCGAGGTGCTGCTTTCGCTGTAGAAACCGGCCAGGTCTTTCAGCGCTTCGCGAATTTCTTCGGCGGCGCGGTATTTGATCTGGAAGGTTTCGGTAATGATGGGCTCGTTGGTGGTGCGCTGTTTTTGCGATTCGGCCGCCTGGCGTTCTATGGCCAGCAGCTCTTCACGCGGGGCGATGCGTACCACGTTACCTACCTGGCGTTTTTCCAGGTTTTTCTGTGCCAGGATCAGGTCCAGTGCCTGATCCCAGGGTACGTCTTTCAGGCGCAGTGTCAGGGTACCGTTGACCGAATCGCTGGTGATGATGTTCATGCCGGTAAACTCGGCGATGACTTGCAGCAGGGAGCGTACTTCCACGTTCTGGAAGTTCAGCGACAGTTTCTCCCCTTTATAGTTGGCCTTGCCCTGCGCCAGCAGCGCGGCTTCTACCTCTTCGGCCGAGCTCTTGCGTACTTCTACCACCAGGCGTTTGTCGGTCTGGTAGGAGGAGTAAGCCCAGTCGCCTTCGGATTGCACAGTGATACGGCTGCCGCTGCCCTGATTGGTGGCATCGATACGGCGTGCCGGGGTGGCAAAGTCGGTGACATCCAGGCGGCGCTCCAGATGGCGCGGTACTTTCACGCCGGCCAGGTCGATAATGACCGACTTGCCTTCTCGCTTGATGTCCACCGGGGTGCTGGCACTGTTCAGGTCGATCAGGATGCGTGCTTCGCCGTTGTCGCCCCGTTTGAAATCAACGTTCTGCACGACGCCATTAGGCGCAAGGGCGTGTGGTGCCGCTGCCACGACGGGGGGCAGGATCTCGGTCGGGGTTTCGGTGCGGCCAACTGCCGGATTTTGCGGGCTGGCATTGCTGGGGCCATTCAGCGTGATAAGCAGTTTATTGTCCTGCATCGCACTGGTGTATGCGGTGGATTTGCTCAGGTTCAGCACCAGGCGTGCCTTGCCCTGGCCTTCTACCAGGGTGACGGTATTGAGCAAGCTGGCTGCAAACGGTAGCTGGCTCTTGCCGGTGAGGTTGCGCGTGTCGGGGAAGTCGAAGGCGACACGTGGCGGGTTCGAAATGGCAAAGCTGTTGGGCGCGGCGGGCAGGGCGGTATTGAAGGTGAGCGCCAGGATTTGCTGGTCCTGGCTGTTCTTGATCAGCTCGATACCGGTAATACCATTGGCCGCCCACGCTGCCTGGGTCAGGCCGGCAAGCAACATGGCACAAGCGAGGTGCGTCAGGGTCATTGTTTTCATGGTGTTTTTCCTTGTTCCTGAAGCAGGTAGAGGCTGTTGTCCTGTTTTACCCACTCGCCGTTCACATCCTCGACAGTTTCTTCCAGTTTGATTTCGGTTTCTGCCACGGCACGTACCATGCCGTAATTGGGGCCGATGAAGCTGCCCACCCGTACACGGTAAATGCCACCTTCCGGTGTCTGGATCAGCCCCAGGCGTTCTGATTTCAGCAGCATGGTACCGACCAGCTTGAGCTTGTCCAGCTCGTAGTTTTCCAGTATTTCGCGCGGCCTGCCGGTATCGGGCAGGTTGCCTGCGGTGTTTTTGCGTGCCACCAGCAGGCGGTTGGTTTCAAACGGCGAGACCAGGTCTTGCCCGCGGTACTGGTAAGGTTTGTAGGGTTCGATCTGCGGCAGCGGCTCTACCTGGCCGTGCAGGCCGCTGCCGGCCTGCTGCATCCATTGTTCCAGATCGTCCTGTTCGGTAAAGCTGCAGCCAGCCAGCAGCAGTAGCAGGGGAATGAGTCGCGTCATGGTCATTTCGGTGCAGAGAGTTGCTCTTCTGCCTCCAGCGCGCGGTAGGTTTTGGCAGTGGCCATCATGACCAGGCGGTTACTTTTTGCTTCGCCCACCGGCGTGAGCGAGATATCGCTGATGGTGACAATGCGCGACAGCTGGGACACGTCGGTAACAAACGCGGCCAACTCGTTATAGGTACCGGTAAGCCGTATCTGGATCGGAAGCTCGGCCATCTGGTCGGTTTTGACTTCGCCGGCCGGGCGGAACAGTTCGAACTGCAGGCCGCGGCCGATACCGGCCTGGTTGATTTCAGTCAGTAGCGAATCCATTTCCGACTTGGTCGGCAGCTGCTTGAGCAGGGTGCCGAACGAGACTTCGATCTGCTTGAGCTGGTTTTCCAGCGCGACCAGATTGCTGGCCTGGCGTTTTTTATCGATGAAGGTCTGGCGCAGCTGCTCTTCCTGTAGCCGGGCTTGTTCAATTTCGTCCTGTACTGACGAGAACACGGCCATATACGCCGCGCCCAATACCAGCAAAACCAGCAGGCACAGCGCAGCAAGCTGCCCTGGCAGGGGCCAGTTAGGCATGTCCTTGAAGTCGAGGTTACGTACTTCGTCTAGGGTCATTGTGGTGCTCCGGGAGCGGGGGCGTGCTGGGCCTTCAGTGCCACGCTCAGGCTAAACTGGTTGGCTCGTATTTTGTCTACGTTGGCCGCGCTGACTTCGATCAGTACCGGGTCGGCAAAAGTGCTGGATTCCGCCATGTTGCGCATGAAGGCCGACACGCGGGCGCTGGACAGGGCATACCCACTGAGTGCAATGCTACTGCCTGTCTGGCGGAAGTCTTTCAGGTAGACGCCTTCGGGAACCAGCCGGATCAGCTCGTCAAAAACGTAGACGGCCTGCGTGCGGTCGAACTGCAGCTTTTCTACCAGCTGCTTGCGTGAGAGCAGAACAGCTTTTTTCTGGCGCAAAGACTCGATATTGCTGAGCTTGCTGTTGATCTTGTTGATCTCTTCTTCCAGACGCTGGTTACGTGCCAGCTGGCTGGCTTTCTGGTCTTCCAGGGCCATATGGCACAGGTAGGTCAGACCCAGCGCCAGCAGCACGCTACATAGCAGCAAGGTCTGGAAGCGTTTGCGGTGGGCAGCTTTTTTCTGCTCGCGATGCGGCAGCAGGTTAATGCGGATCATCTAGTCAAATCTCCGCAGGGCCAGGCCGCACGACACCAGGAGCGACGGTGCATCGAGCAGCAGCTCTTTGAGCTGTATGCCCTGTGCCTGTGTCATGGTGGTAAACGGGTTGGCAATCATGGTGCTGATCTGTGTACGGTTCAGGATGGCGTCATCCAGGCCAGACAGCATGCTGCAGCCACCTGCCAGCAGAATGTAGTCCACGCGCAGGTATTGCGACACACTCACTGTGGTGTAGAAAAACTGCAAGGCACGCTGGATTTCCTGCGCGAGGGAATCCACAAAGGGATAAAGCAGCTCGGACTCGTAGCCATCCGGCAGCGACATGCTGCGTTTGCCTGTTTCGGCTTCCTCGTAGGTATAGCCATAGCGGCGCTGGATGTCGCGCGTGAGCTGCACGCCGCCAAACACCTGCTCTCGATAGTAAAGCTGCTGGCCATTACGTATGACCGAGCAGTGAATCTTGCTGGCGCCGATATCAAACAAGGCAAAGGTCTGGTTCATGCCCTGGTCTGGCAACTGCTGCTGAATCTGCTCGAAAGCGGTCATCATGGCAAAGGCATCGATATCGACAATGTCTACCTTCAGGCCTGCCATTTCGGCCACCGCCACGCGCTCTTCTACTTTTTCTTTACGCGAGGCGCAGATCATCACGTCCAGGTCGTCTGCGCTATTGCTGGAAGGGCCGAGTACCTGGTAGTCCAGGTTCACCTCGTCCAGCGGAAACGGTATGTACTGGTTGGCCTCATTTTCAACCTGCATTTCCAGGTCATCGCCCAGTGCGCCCGCGGGCACCAGGATTTTCTTGTAAATGGCCATGGACGTTGGCAGGGCAATGGCGGCGCGCCGTGTCGGCGAGCCCAGGCGGTGCCAGGCACGACGAATGGCATCCGCCACTTCGTCCATATTGTTGATGTTGCCGTCGGTAATCAGGTCTTTGGCGAGCGGCTCTACCACGTAGCGTTCCAGCTGCGGGGTACGGCCGCTACGGCTGAGTTCTACCATCTTGATGGAGGTGGAGCTGATATCCAGGCCAAGCATGGATTGACGTGAGGAGGGGAGCCAGCTGCTCAGCAGCTGTTGAAGGCGGTTTCTATCGAAACGACTTTTTTCTCCGGGCATCATTATCTGGTGCCGCCATCGCGGGCTGGTCACCAACCTCCTTGTTGCAGCACACACCAGGGTGCGCGTTTGCTATTCGTCTTAAGGCGCTGCCTTGCGGTTATAATGCGCCATCACTTTTATAGGCTAGAACAATGATGCTCCAGCGCTTCTTTACCGTTACCGCAGGCCTGCTTGCCGGCTTGGCCGTTATTGTAGCGGGCTTGTTGCTGATTGCCGTGGTGATTACCTACCCGCGCCTGCCTAGTCTGGATGTGTTAACCGACTACCGCCCCAAGATGCCGTTGCGTGTTTACTCGGCCGATAACGTCCTGATTGGCGAATTTGGCGAAGAGCGCCGCTCTTTTACCCGCATCCAGGATGTGCCACAGCATATGAAGCAAGCACTGTTGGCAGCCGAAGACGAACGCTTTTATCAACACGGTGGTATCGATTACCTGGGGGTATTGCGTGCGGCGGTAGGCAATATAGTATCCGGTCGCGCGCACTCTGGTGCAAGCACCATCACTATGCAAGTGGCAAAAAATTTCTTCTTATCGAGTGAGCGCACTTTCACGCGTAAATTCAATGAAGCTTTGTTGTCATTCAAAATTGAGCATACTTTATCGAAAGACCAAATCTTAGAGCTGTATATCAATCAAATCTATCTTGGCCAACGTGCTTACGGCTTTTCTGCCGCTGCTCAGGCCTATTATGGCAAGCCTTTGGCCAATTTGAGCGTGGCGGAAATGGCCATGCTGGCCGGTTTGCCAAAAGCCCCTTCCAGCTACAATCCTGTTGTTAATCCGGAACGCGCGCGCCTGCGCCAGCTGTATGTGCTGCGTCGTATGCACGAGCTGCGCTTCATTAGCACCGACGAATACGAGCAGGCCAAGGTCGAACCCCTGGTGCTGGCCAAGCCTACGCTGGAAGCTAGCCTGCCAGCGCAGTACATGGCGGAGATGGTGCGCCAGGCCATGTATGGCCGCTATAAAGAGGCGGCGTATACCGAGGGCTACCGTGTTTACACCACGCTGGATAGCAAACATCAGCAGTGGGCATTCGATTCGCTGCGGGCCGGCCTGATCGACTACGACCGTCGCCAGGCGTACCGTGGCCCGGAATCGTTTACCGACCTGTCGGCCATTGCACCGGAAGAACTGGAAGAAGCGCTGGACGAATCGTTGGCCGCCATCCGCGACAGTGGCAATATGCAGCCGGCGATCGTGTTGGCCGCCAGCCAGTCCCGCGTGCGGGTGTACCTGCGTGGCGGCAAAAAAGTCGACATCACCGGCAGCGGCCTCAGCTTTGCCCGCTCGGCGCTATCTGAACGGGTCACGCCGGCACAGCGTTTGCGCCCGGGGGCCCATGTCCGCGTGGTGAAGGATGCCAAGGGTAGCTGGCAGATTACCCAGATGCCGGAAGTAGAAGGCGGTTTTGTATCGATGGACCCACGCACCGGTGCCATCCGTTCGCTGGTAGGGGGCTTCGACTTTAACCGCAGCCCGTTCAACCACGTGACCCAGGCTATCCGCCAGCCCGGCTCTACCTTTAAACCGTTTGTGTATTCTGCCGCGCTGGACCGGGGCTTTACCCCTTCCACCATGATCAACGATGCGCCGATCACGGTGGACCCGCAGACCATCGGCGGCCAGAGCTGGGACCCGAAAAACGACGACGGCCGTTACGCCGGCATGATCACCATGCGCCGTGCGCTGGCGCTGTCCAAAAACCTGGTGTCCATCCGCATCCTGATGTCTATCGGTACCGATTTTGGCCAGCAGTACGTGCAGCGCTTCGGTTTTGATGGCAAGAACATTCCAGCCTACCTGACCATGGCACTGGGCGCGGGTACCGCGACACCGATGCAGATTGCCGAAGGCTACTCGGTGTTTGCCAACGGTGGCTACCGCACCCGCGCCTACTTTATCGACCGTATCGAAGACGCTGGTGGCCGCGTGCTGGCCCGTACCTTGCCAGCCATTGCCGGACAGAATGCGCCGCAGGCTATCGACCCACGCAATGCCTTCATCATCAGCAATATGATGCGCGACGTCGTGCGCTACGGTACGGCCAACCGCGCCATGGCGCTGGGCCGTAACGATATCGCCGGCAAAACCGGTACCACCAACGACTTCCGCGATGCCTGGTTTGCCGGCTTCAACCCTAATCTGGTGGCGGTCACCTGGGTGGGCTTCGACCAGCCGCGTAGCCTGGGCCGTTATGGTTACGGTGGCACGGCGGCGCTGCCTATCTGGGTCAATTACATGGGTAACGCGCTGAAAGGCGTGCCGGATGTGGAGCTGCCGCCGCCGCCTGGCGTGGTGGTGAAACCCGGGGCGGGTCTGCGCGGTAACGATGAGTATTATCTGGAAGAGTTCCAGCGTACCAACCCGGAGCTGCGCATCAATAACCGTGGCTCGGTACCGGGCGCTGGCCGCAGCACCGAAACCGACGCGTCCGAAGCGGGCGCAGAAGAACCAGCCGCGCCAGTGCAGGATGCCGTGGAAAATGTGAAAGACCAGCTGTTCTAAAAGGCGGTAAACACACTGATCTACTGGCAAGAACAATCCCCGGCATGCCGGGGATTGTTTTATCTTTTTGATATAAAAGACATTTTAAGGGTGTCGGGCTGTCGGCTCGGCCCGGGTGGGCCGGCAGGGTGGGCCATGGCGCAAGCGCGTGGCCCCTTTGCCCTATAATACGGACAGCAGGTTTTCCGGCGGCCGCCCGATGGCAGCCTTGCTGTCGCTGACCGCCAGCGGGCGCTCTATCAGCTTGGGGTGGGCCAGCATGGCCTGTATCAGGTGCTTGTCTTCCAGTGTTACGTCGTCCAGGTGCAGGGCGATGTATTCCTCTTCCTTTTTGCGCATGATGCTGCGCGGGTCGCCCCCCAGCAGGGCAATGATCGCGGCCAGCTCGGTGGCCGTGGGTGGGGTTTTCAGGTACTCGATCACCTCTAGCTGGGCGCCATGCTGCTGTAGCAGCTGCAGCCCCTCGCGGGATTTCGAGCAGCGCGGGTTGTGGTAGTAACGAATCATGATGCTTTCCATGTGCTGCGAGAGTGTCACTTTTATATCGCAGTTTTCTGGGCAAGAAAGTCTTTTTTCACATGTCTGACTCATCAAACCGCCGTTTTGGCGTGCTGGCGCTGATGTTGGCCGCATTGGCATCGCTGGGCCCGTTCTCCATCGATACCTTTTTGCCGGCCATGCACGATATGGGCGCGTCGCTGAGTGCATCGCCCATCGAAATGCAGCAAACGCTGTCGATCTACCTGTTTTGCTACGCGGTAATGATGCTGTGGCATGGCGCTATTTCTGACTCGGTAGGCCGCCGCGCGGTGATTCTGGCGTCCACGCTGGTGTTCGCCGTGGCATCGGTAGGCTGCGCGTTGGCGCCCAACCTGGGCACCTTGCTGTTGTTCCGTGGCCTGCAGGGCCTGTGCGGTGGTGCGGGGCTAGTGGTGGGGCGGGCGATTATCCGCGATACCTTCCATGGCCATGATGCGCAGCGCATGATGTCGCAGGTCACCATGCTGTTTTCGCTGTCGCCTGCCGTGGCACCGCTGGTAGGCGGTTTGCTGTTTGGCGCGCTGGGTTGGCGGTCCATCTTTGTGTTTCTGGCCTTGTTGGGGCTCACGATCTTTGCCCTGTGCTGGCGTGCCATGCCGGAAACCCACCCGGTCGCCGCGCGCACGCCGTTTGCCTGGCGGCAGCTGCTGGCCAACTACCTGGAAGTTGGCCGCAAGCGCGAGTTCCAGCTGCTGGCGCTGGCGGTGTCGTGCAATTTTGCCGGCTTTTTTGTGTACATCCCGTCGGCACCGGTGTTTGTCATGCAGCACCTGGGGCTGGGGCATAACGACTTTTTGTGGATGTTCGGGCCCATCGTGTCCGGCATCATGTTTGGCGCGTTTTTGTCCGGTAAGCTGGCGGGGCGGCGCGATACCCGCACCATCGTCAATATCGGCTACACGCTGATGTTTACCGCCACCGCGGCCAACCTGCTACAGGCTTTCCTGATGACACCGGCGGTGCCGTGGGCGGTGCTGCCGCTGGCGCTGTACACCACGGGCATGTCGATGTCGGCGCCGTCGATGACGCTGACGCTGATGGACCAGTTTCCGCACCTGCGCGGTACGGTATCGTCTGTGCAGGGCTTTGTGCAGACCATGTTTTCCACCCTACTGGCGGGGGTGATTTCACCGCTGGTGTGGGGGAGCGTGCAAAGCCTGGCGCTGACCATGCTGGTGTTTCTGGTGGCGGGCTTTGTGCTGCGCAGCGCCTACCGCCGCCGTATCCAGCGGCCGGTGTAGCCGCTGCGCTCAGGCGCTGGCGTCGACCAGCACCGGCTGCAGCACGCGCTGCAGCTCGGCAGGCGCCATGCCCACCAGAAAGCCGCGTTTCCCGCCGTTGATGTAGATGCGCGGCAGCTCGGCAATGCCGGCCGCCATGTATACCGGCATCTTGCTCTTGGTGCCAAACGGGCTGGTGCCACCCACCTGGTAGCCGCTGTGCTTGTCGGCGGTTTTCGGGTCGCAGGGGGTAATTTTCTTGGCGCCGATCTGCTTGGCCAGCATACCGGTGGCCACCTCGCAGTCGCCGTGCATCAGCACAATCAGCGGCTTGCGCTGTTCGTCTTCCATCACCAGGGTTTTGATCACCGCGTGCTCGTCGACGCCCAGCTCGCGGGCCGACACGCGGGTACCGCCTTTTTCTTCGTATTTGTACAGATGCTCGGTGTAGGCCACCTGGTGTTCGCGCAGCATGCGCACGGCCTGGGTGACCGGGGCTTTTTCCTTGGACATGGCTATCGATAGGGCAGGGTAAGACAGGGCGCTATTGTACCTGCCGGCCCAGGGTTGGCCGCAAGCGCCACCACAGTCGCAGGCCCAGCAGCAGCGCTAGCACCGCGGCGTACAGCAGCGGCTCGGTCAGGTCGCGCTTCACCAGCCACAGGTAGTGGATCACCGCCAGCACGGCCAGCGGGTAGACCAGCCGGTGCAGCTGGCCCCAGCGCCGTTTCAGCCGCCGCAGCCAGCCATCGGTAGAGGTGATGGCCAGCGGTAGCAGCAGGGCAAACGCCGCCATGCCCACGGTAATGAACGGGCGCTTGATGATGTCGTGGCCAATGGCACCCCAGTCGAACAGCTGGTCCAGCCACAGGTAAATCAGCAGGTGCACGCTGGCGTAAAAGAAGGCGTACAGCCCCAGCATGCGGCGCAGGCGCAGCAGCCAGCCTGGCGCGCCCAGGCGGCGCAGCGGGCTAATGGCCAGCCCGGCCAGCAGCAGGTTCAGCGCCCAGCTGCCGCTGTCGCGGGTGAGCGTTTCTACCGGGTTGACCGCCTGGCCGCTTAAGGCTTGCCACAGGCTGGCGGTCAGCGGCAGCAGGCACAGCACGAACAGCAGTGCCTTGATGCGGCCAACCATGGCGGGCGAGGGGTTAGAGAGCAAGGTTGGCCGCATCAGAAGTTTTTCACCAGATCCATGCCACGGTACAGGCCGGCTACCTGGTCGGCGTAGCCGTTGAATGGCAGCGTTTTGCGCTTGAGGAACTCGCCGATGCGGCGCTCGCTGGCCTGGCTCCAGCGCGGGTGGTCTACTGCCGGGTTCACGTTGGAGTAAAAACCGTACTCGCTGGGGGCGGCCATATTCCAGCTGGTGGGCGGCTGTTTTTCCAGCAGCGTGATGCGGCTGATGGACTTGATGCTCTTGAAGCCGTACTTCCACGGCACCACCAGGCGCACCGGCGCACCGTTCTGGCCGGGTAGCGCCTCGCCGTACAAGCCCACGGCCAGGATGGTGAGCGGGTGCATGGCTTCGTCCATGCGCAAGCCTTCGCGGTACGGCCAGTCCAGCACGCGGCGCGCCACGCCGGGCATCTCGCCCGGGCGCAGGGCGGTTTCAAATGCCACGTATTTGGCCCGGCTGGTGGGGTCGACCTGTTTCAGCAAGCTGGCCAGCGGGAAGCCCACCCACGGTATCACCATGCTCCAGCCTTCCACGCAGCGCAGGCGGTAGATGCGCTCTTCCTGCGGAAACTTCAGCAGCTCCTCGATGCTGAAGCTGCGCGGCTTGCCCGCTTCGCCGCCCACGGCCACCGTCCACGGCCGGGTTTTCAGCCGCCCGGCGTACAGCGCCGGCTCGTCTTTGCTGGTGCCAAACTCGTAGTAGTTGTTGTAGCTGGTGATGTCTTGGCGGCTATTGGGTTTGTCCGTGGTGGAATAACGGCTTTTACTGGCTGGCAGCGCAGCCATGGACGCCACCGGTAGCAGCAGGCCCGCGCTGCCCAGCATGAACTGGCGGCGGTTCAGGTACACACTGTGCGGGGTAATCTCGGATGGCGGGATGTCGGTGGGGTGGCGTATCAGCATGGCGTGGGCTCCGGAGGGTATCGACAGTCAGTCGTTTGGTAGCCGGCTATCTGACAGGCCCGTGGCAGAAAAATTCTCGGGCAAGCGGTGGCCGCTGTGCCCAGCATGCGCCTACAGGCGGATACCCGCCAGCGCCAGGCCCAGAAACAGCACACCGCTCACCAGCAGGGCAATGGCCAGGGTGTGCACAAACTCGTGCACGCTGGCGCGTTGCCGGCGGTTCAGCAGCCAGCGCACCACCATCACCAGCACCAGGCACAGCAGGGCCAGACGAAACAGGCGACCTATCATCAAAAGCATCCATCAGCAGGGAGGGCACGATTATTGGCAGCGACAGGACAGGTGCGCAAGCCAGCGATGCCTATATAATCGCAGCATTGCCCGGGAGAAGCCTTGAAAAAGGGGCGGCAGAGCCGCAAAGGCCACCCGTAGCCACGCTACCCGCCCCTGGCCGACTATCAAAGAGACAACCATGTCCAGTAATGCATCCTCTGTCGGTATTGTCAGCGCACAACGTGCGCTGTTCGACACACCGCTGCCGCTTGCCGGCGGTACGGTGCTGCCCAGCTACGAGCTGGTGTTTGAAACCTACGGCCAGCTGAACGCGGCAGGCAGTAACGCCATTCTGATTTGCCACGCGCTGTCCGGCCACCACCATGTGGCAGGCCGCTATAGCGCAGACGATAAAGCCGCCGGCTGGTGGGACAATATGATCGGCCCCGGCAAGCCCATCGATACCAACCGCTTCTTTGTGGTGGGGCTGAACAACCTGGGTGGCTGCCACGGCAGTACCGGCCCGTCCAGTATCGACCCGGTCAGCGGCCAACCCTGGGGCTCGCGCTTTCCCGTGGTCACCGTGCCCGACTGGGTGACGGCACAAGCGCGCCTGGCCGACCGCCTGGGTGTGGAACGCTGGGCGGCGGTGATTGGCGGCAGCCTGGGCGGCATGCAGGCGCTGCAGTGGGCCATCGACTACCCCGACCGCGTGGCCAACGCGCTGGTGATTGCCTCTGCGCCCAAGCTGTCGGCGCAGAACATCGCCTTTAACGACGTAGCGCGCCAGGCCATCATTACCGACCCCGATTTCTGCGGCGGCGATTTTTACGCCCAGGGCACCATCCCGCGCCGCGGCCTGCGCCTGGCGCGCATGCTGGGCCACATTACCTATTTGTCCGACGACGGCATGGGCGAGAAATTCGGCCGCATGCTGCGTTCGGGCGAGTACAAGTTCGGCTACGACGTAGAGTTCGAGATCGAGAGCTACCTGCGTTACCAGGGCGACAAGTTTTCCGACTACTTTGACGCCAACACCTACCTGCTGATGACCAAGGCGCTGGACTACTTCGACCCGGCCAAAGACTACGGCGGCGACCTGGTGGCCGCCCTGCAGCGCGCCACCGCCAGCTTCATGGTGGCCAGCTTTACCAGCGACTGGCGCTTCTCGCCCGAGCGCTCGCGCGAAACGGTGAAGGCGCTGATCGCCGCCGGCAAGCGCGTGTCCTACGCCGAAATCGAATCCGTACACGGCCACGATGCCTTCCTGATGACCGACGAACCCTATATGAACCTGATGCGTGCCTACCTGCAGCGCGTGGCGAAGGAGGTGGCAGCATGAGCGCCCCCGCCAGCCTGCGCCCCGACCTGCAAATGATCGCCGACTGGGTTACGCCGCGTAGCCGCGTGCTCGACCTGGGCTGCGGCGAAGGCGACCTGCTGGCCTGGCTGCAGGCCCACAAACAGGTATCCGCCTACGGTGTGGATTTCGACGTGAACAACGTGGTGCGCTGCGTGGCGGCCAACGTTAACGCCATCCAGGGCGACCTGGAGGCCGGCCTGGCCGAGTTCGAAGACCAGCGTTTCGACCACGTGGTGCTGTCGCAAACCATCCAGGCCATGCACAACACCGAGCAGATCCTGCTGGAAATGCTGCGCGTTGGCCGCGAAGCCATTGTGACCTTCCCCAACTTTGGCTATTGGGAAAACCGCTGGCAGATTCTGAAAGGCCGCATGCCGGTGTCCGACGACATGCCCTACCAGTGGTACAACACCCCCAACATCCACTGGTGCATGCTGGGCGACTTTGACGCGCTGTGCGCCAAGAACGGCCTGCGCGTGGTAGAGCGGGTGGTGATGACCGGCGGGCGGCGTGTACACTTCCTGCCCAATCTGCGCGGCAGCCTGGCGTTTTACCGCGTGACGCGCGGCTAGGTAGCCTACCGGTAGAACGGCATAGTGCCTGCAAGTTAAGCACGACTGCCTTTGTAGCAAGTGTTGAGAGGTTCTGAGTGTAAGGCCAGTGTTGACCGCTGCGCGGGTTGTTTAAATGCCGGTTCCGCCCGTGACCGAGCGAGGCAAGCGCAGCGTCGCGAGGAAATAGGCAGGGCAAGGGGGCGGGTCGCCGCCCCCTTGCCGATCCCCCGCGCCCCGGGGCTGCTCGAAACCCCGTGCGAAAGGGTGCGCCCCAGGCGCCGCCGAACTCGCCGCGTGCTAACGTCACGCGGCTCAAACAAATCGGCGGCTTAAAACCTGGGGCGTACCCTTTTGCCCGGCTCGCGCCAACGGGATGGGGCGCAACGAATAGGTTCTACTGTGTGATTGGCCGGTGTGAGCGCTTCGGCGCCATTTTTTATCGATAACAACAAAACGGGAGGCGCGCATGCGCGATATCCGGCAGCAGGGCGCGTGGCGCATGCTGATGATCTGGGTGCTGGGCTTTGCCAGCGGTTTGCCGCTGGCGCTGTCTGGCACCGCCATGCAGGCCTGGCTCACGCTGGACGGCATCGACGTGGCTACCATCGGTTTTCTGAGCCTGGTGGGCCTGCCGTATACCTTCAAGTTTTTATGGGCGCCGTTGATGGACCGCTTCGAGCCCCCTTGGCTGGGCCGCCGTCGCGGCTGGCTGGTGCTCACCCAGCTGGGGCTGGCTGCCGTGCTGCTGACCATGTCCGGCCTGCAGCCGGCCAGCGATGTACAGGGTTTTGCGCTGCTGGCGGTGCTGCTGTCTTTCCTGTCGGCGTCGCAAGACGTGGTGATCGACGCCTACCGTACCGACGTGGTGCAGCCGGCCGAGCGCGGCCTCGCGTCGTCGCTGGGCGTGTTCGGCTACCGCCTGGCCATGGTGCTGTCCGGTGGCATTGCCATGGTGTGGGCCGACCCGCTCAATGGCAACGGCTGGAGCTGGGGTACCGTCTATCAGGTGATGGCCGGCATCATGTTGGCCGCAGCGGCCATCTCGCTGCTCTTGGTGCCGCCGGTACCCAAGGACAATGTGGCGCCGGTGAGCGACGCGCGCAACGACCTGAAAGGCTTTGCCGCCGTGCTGCTGGCGGTGGTCATCGGCTACCAGTTCACCGCTCACGTGGCGGCCCCGCTGGCCGAGCGCGTGGTCGCGCCGTTCTACCCCGTGGTGGCCGAGGCGCCAGCCAGCCCTGCGGCCAACCCTGCGCCGGCCACGCCAGCCGCGAGCGCCATACCAGCCAAACCGGCCGAGGCAAGCAAACCGGCTGCGGACAAGGGCGACAAAAAGGGCAACCCCAGCCAGAAAAAATGGGTAGACCTGCTGTCGCTGCTGCTGGGCATGGCCTTTACCCTGCCGCTGGCGTGGTGGGCGGCGCAGAAGGCCAGGTTTGATACGCTGAACCGCTCGCTGGGTAACTATTTCAGCATGGAAGCGGCCGGGGCGTTTCTGGCGCTGATCATCCTGTACAAGCTGGGCGACGCCTTTGCTGGCGCGCTCACCACCACTTTTTTGCTGAAAGGCGTGGGCTTTGCCCAAGCCGAAATCGGCGTGGTGAACAAGGTGATCGGCATCTGGCTCACCATTGTCGGCGCGCTGGCCGGCGGTGCGCTGATGCTGCGCCTGGGCCTGTACCGCTCGCTGATGGCCTTTGGCGTGCTGCAGCTGCTGTCCAACCTGGGCTTCTGGCTGGTGGCGGTGTCGGGTAAAGGTGCGTGGGGCAGCTTTACGCTGCCGGCCTTCGACTGGCTGATCGTGGCGCTGAAAGACAGCAGCCAGGTGGACTACCTGCTGCTGTTTGCCGTGGCGGTGGAAAACCTGTCCAGCGGCATGGGCACCGCGGCCTTTGTGGCCTTCCTGATGGCGCTGTGTAACCAGAAATTTACCGCTACCCAGTTTGCGCTGCTGTCGGCCTTTGCCGCCGTGGGCCGCGTATGGGTAGGGCCGCTGTCTGGTGTGCTTACCGAAAGCGTGGGCTGGCCGGCGTTCTTTTTGTTTTCCACCGCCGCGGCGGTGCCGGGCTTGCTGATGCTGGCGCGTTTGAAGGCGCGGGTGCAGGCGCTGGACGTGCCCAAGGGGCCGGTGGCGCTGGACGATTAACGGGCCTGCCTGGGCAAGCATGACACCCTGCCGCCTTCGGGCGGCATTTTCTTGCCTGCCAGCATGCTTTCATTTATCGAAATATCACATGCCGGGTGAATGTCGGGGATAATGGCCGCCTGCTTTTTACGGGCCTCCATCATGAAAACCCTGCTCGCCGGCGCCTTGCTGCTGGCCCCCCTGTTTAGCCACGCCGCCGGAGTGGCCACGTTCAGCCCGCAGGGCGAGGTGAAGGCGCCGCAACAGGTGCGTATCAGCTTCAGCAGCCCCATGGTGCGGCTGGGTGACAGCCAGGCCGCCGCACCGCTGCAGTGGGATTGCCGGCTGGACGGCAGCGGCCACTGGGTGGATGACAAGAGCTGGGTGCTGGACCTGCGCACGGTGCCGGCGGCCGATACCCGCTGCCGTTTCAGCCTCAAAAGCGGGCTGAAAGATGTGCAGGGCGTGGCGCTGGCGGCGGCCAGCTACCAGTTTGCCACCGGCGCGCCCAGCATCGTGCAGAGTTGGCCGCAGGACGGCGACCGTATCGAGGAAGACCAGGCCTTTGTGCTACGCCTGAACGCCCGCCGCAGCAGCCTGTCCGGCCTGTACTGCCAGAGCTCGGCGCTGGCCGAACGCCTGCCCTTGCTGCCGCTGCCCGCCGCCGAGCGCCAGCGCCTGCTGCAACACCTGAAGCTGGAAAAAGACGCCGCCAGTGTGCTGACCGTGCGTTGCGGCCAACGTCTGTCGGCCGACAGCAAGATATCACTACACAACCCGCGCCCCGGCGAGGCCGAGCGGCTGGATTTCCGCGTGCGCCCGCCGTTCAGCGCCACGCTGAGCTGCACCCGCGAAAACGCCCGCGGTGCCTGCATCCCGTTCAAACCCATCAGCCTGGTGTTCAGCTCGCCGGTACCCGCCGCGCAGGCTGCCGCTATCCGCTTGCAGGGGGAGGGGGACGGCAATGCCCGTACGCCGCAGCTGGATGGGCAGCGCGGCGAGCCGGTAGACAGCATCCAGTTCAAGCCGCCGTTTACCCCGCAGCAGACGCTGCACCTGCAGCTGCCCGGTGGGCTGGTGGACGAGGTTGGCCGCAAGCTGGTGAACGCTGCCAAGTTTCCGCTAGCGGTGCGCATTGGCGACTTTCCGCCGCTGGCCAAGTTTGCCGCCGCGCCATTCGGCATTATCGAAGCCGGCAGCGACGCCAGCCTGCCGGTGACGTTGCGCGGCGTGGAAGCCGGGCTGCCGCTGCGCAGTGTGTCGCTGACTGGCCAGGGCGTGCTGGCGCGTGACGACCGCAACATGATGCGCTGGCTGGGCAAGGTGCTGCGCTACCACGAAAGCACGCTGCCGCAAGGCAAGGGCAAAGAGGTGGAAAGCCGCCGCCTGTCGCTGCTGAAAAAACTGCCGCAGGCGCGCAAGCTGCCGCTGCCTGCGCAGCCGGACGCCAAGGGACGCTGGCCGTTCGAGGTGGTCGGCATACCGTTGCCGCAGCGCGGCCTGCACGTGGTGGAAATCGAATCGCGCTTGCTGGGCCGAGCCTTGCTGGGCAGCAAGGCGCCGATGTACGTGCGTAGCGCAGCGCTGGTGACCAACCTGGCGGTGCACTTGAAGCGCTCGCCGGAAAACGCAGCGGTATGGGTCACCTCGCTGGACCGTGCCGTGCCGCAGCCGGACGCGCTGGTGAGCGTGTACGACTGCCGTGAAACTCTGCTGTGGCAGGGCCGTACCGGCAAGGACGGCGTAGCGCGCATCGCCAAACCGCTGCCCGAGGCGCAGTGCGACGGGCCGGAAAGCCTGGATGGCCTGTTTGTTACCGCCCGCCTGAAAGCTGCCGACGGCAGCGAGGACGTGTCCTTTGTGCGCAGTGGCTGGAACCGCGGCATCGAAAGCTGGCGCTTTCCCTTCCCCACCAGCAGCGGCGAGCAGCCCGCCGTGGTGGCGCACAGCATCCTGGACCGCAGCCTGCTGCGTGCCGGCGAAACGGTATCGATGAAACACCTGCTGCGGGTGCAGAATAGCCGCGGCCTGGCGCTGCTGAAAGCCGGCGAGCTGCCGGAAAGCGTGCGCATCAAGCACGATGCCAGCGACGACGAATTCGTGCTGCCGCTGCAATGGCGCCGTGGCCGTTACGCCGACACCACGTTTACCCTGCCCAAGGAAGCCAAGCTCGGCGAGTACAGCATCTACCTGCTGCGCAAAGGCAGCCGCAGCAGTGGCGACGCGCAGCCGGCCTCGCTGGCGCTGGACGGCTACGAGCTGTACAGCGGTAACTTCCGCGTGGAAGCCTTCCGCCTGCCGGTGATGAGCGGGCGCATCGGCTACCCGGCCGGCGCTGGCATTGCGGCAGAGCGGCTACCGCTGAGCGTGAACCTGGCCTGGGGCAACGGCGGCGCGGCGCGCAACTGGCCGCTGCAAGTGAGCGCCATGCTGCAAGCGCGCTACGAGCAGCCGCGTGGCTACGACGGTTTCAGCTTCAACCCGCCGCAAGCCGGCGACGAGGACACCGAGGCCGATAGCAGTAGCCGGCTGGACGGCAAGGTGGTGCTGGACAAAGCCCCGCTGCAGCTGGACGCCAACGGCAACGGCAAGCTGGCCATCGACAAGCTGCCCGCGCTGGACCGGCCGTACTGGCTGCTGGCCGAAGCCAGCCTGCGCGACCCCTCCGGCGAAACCCAGACCCTGTCGCGCATGGTGCCGCTGTGGCCGGCTGCGCTACAGGTAGGCGTGGCGGTGGACGATTGGGTGTCGGTAGGGCGCACGCTCAATGTCAAAACGGTGGTGCTGGACACCCTGGGCAAGCCGCAAGTTGGCCGCAAGGTCACCCTGCGCCTGGCCAGCCACCATTACCTGTCCAGCCGCAAACGGCTGGTGGGCGGCTTCTACGCCTGGGAACACAGCCACGAGCGTAGCGACGAGGGCAAGCTGTGCAGCGGCACCACCGACGCCAGCGGCTTGCTGCTGTGCGAGCTGTCGCCCAAAGAAGAAGGCAATCTGGAAGTGATTGCCGAGGTAGAAGACGACAAAGGCCACACCGCGCGCGCGGCGCAGCAGGTGTGGGTAAGCCGCCACGACGAGGTATGGTTCGACGTGGCCGACAACGACCGTATCGACCTGCTGCCCGAGCAGCGCAGCTACAACCCCGGCGATACCGCGCGCTTCCAGGTGCGCATGCCGTTCCGCAAGGCCACCGTGTGGCTGGGCATCGAGCGCGAAGGCATCATCGACACCCGCGTACTGCAGCTGGAGGGCAAGTCGCCGGTGGTGGAGCTGAAAGTGGGCGAGGGCTGGGGGCCGAACGTGTACGTGTCGGTGCTGGCGGTGCGCGGCCGCGTGCGCGACGTGCCGTGGTACTCGTTCTTTAGCTGGGGCTGGAAAACGCCGGTGGAATGGTGGGACGCTTACTGGCACGAAGGCAGCGACTACACGCCGCCGTCCAGCATGGTGGACCTGTCGCGGCCTGCGTTCAAATACGGCGTGGCCGAGATCGAGGTAGGCGACAAGGCGCGCCGCCTGCAGGTAACGGTAACGCCGCAGCGCACGCGCTACGGCATACGCGACACGGTGCCGGTGCGCATCCAGGTGCGCATGCCGGACGGCAAGCCGGCCCCTGCGGGTACCGAGGTCGCCTTTGCCGCGGTGGACGAAGCGCTGTTGCGCTTGCAGCCCAATAACAGCTGGCAGCTGATGGAAGCCATGTACCAGCGCCGTAGCTACGGCGTGGACACTGCCACCGCGCAGCTGGAGGTAGTGGGCAAGCGCCACTATGGCCGCAAGGCGTTGCCGCCGGGCGGCGGCGGTGGTCAGGCGCCCACGCGCGAGCTGCTGGATACGCTGTTGCTATGGCGGCCAGCGGTGGTGCTGGACGCCAACGGTGCGGCCAACCTTAACGTGCCGCTGAACGACGCGCTCACCCGCTTCCGCCTGGTGGCCGTGGCCGACGTAGGCAGCCATTTCTTTGGCACCGGCCAGGCCGACGTGGACGTGGTGCAGGACGTGCAGATCAGCAGCGGCCTGCCTGCGCTGGTGCGCGAGGGCGACCAGCTGGCCGCCACCGTGACTGTGCGCAACGGCAGTGACAAGGCGCTGACACTCGATGTAGCCGCCACGGCGGGTAGCCAGAAGCTGGCCGCGCAGCGCATCAGCCTGCCGGCAGGCGAGGCGCGGGAAATCAGTTGGCCGTATACCGTCCCTGCGGGCCTGGCCACGCTGGACTGGGCCATCAGCGCCCAGGCCGTGGGTGGCAAGGGCAGCGACCGGCTGGCCGTGCAGCAGCAGGTAGCGCCAGCGGTGCCGGTAACGGTGGAGCAGGGCACGCTGCTGCGGCTGGACACGCCACAACAGCTGCCGGTGGGCCTGCCTGCCGGCGCGCTGCCGGGGCGCGGCGGTATCAGCGTGAGCCTGCAATCGCGCCTGGGTAGCAGCCTGCCAGCGGTGCAGCGCTGGTTCGAGCAATACCCGTACAGCTGCCTGGAACAGCGCGCCTCGCGTGCATTGGGCACCGCCAATGCCGCGCAGTGGGACGCACTGGGCAAGGCGCTGCCGCTGTATCTGGACAGCGACGGCCTGGCGGCGTACTTCCCGCTATCGGAAGGCAGCGGGCCGTGGGGCAGCGACGTACTCACCGCCTACCTGCTGCAAGTCAGCCAGCAAGCCGGGCAGCCGTTGCCGGAAGGCCCGCGCCAGCGCATGCTGGCCGGTTTGGCCGCCTTTGTGGAAGGCCGCCTGCAGCGCCCGCTGCCGCTAGCCAGCCAGCACCGCGATGCCCGCCTGCTGTCTGCCATGCTGGCACTGGCCTACCACGGCAAGCTGCAGCCGGCCATGCTGGAGGTGCTGGACGGCCAGGTGCAGCGCTACAGCACCGCCATGCTGATCGACTGGCTGGCACTACTGCAGCGCACGCCGGCTGCGGCCAACCGTGCCGCCGCCATGGCGCAGGCTGGCCAGCTGCTGCGCAGCCGCCTCAGCTATCAGGGTACGCGGCTGGTGTTCAGCAGCGAGGCCGACGACAACGCCTGGTGGCTGATGGGCAGCGCCAACCAGAACGCCGCCCGCCTGCTATTGCTGGCCAGCACCCTACCAGACTGGCAGGCCGACGTACCACGCCTGCTCACCGGCCTGTTGGCGCGCCAGCAGCGCGGCCACTGGCAGGGCACCACGGCCAACCTGTGGGGTAGCCTGGCGGTGGCGCAGTTCTCGCGCCAGTACGAAAGCGTGCCGGTTAGCGGCAGCAGCAGTGTGGCGCTGGGTAGCCAGCAGGCTAGCGCCAGCCCGGCCGATACCCCGCAGCGCCTGCCGCTCTTGCCGTGGCCGGCCGGTGGCAAGGGCACGCTCACGCTCACGCACCAGGGCAGCGGCGCGCCGTGGGCCACGGTGGAAGCGTTGGCGGCGGTGAAATTCAGCGGCCAGCGCAGCGCCGGCTACCGCATCAGCAAGACGCTGACGCCAGTCAGCCAGCAAGTGTCCGGCGAATACCGCCCTGGCGACGTGATGAAAGTCACGCTGCAGATCGACGCCCAGGCCGATATGGGCTGGGTGGTGGTGGACGACCCGATTCCGGCCGGTGCCAGCATTCTGGGCAGCGGGCTGGGTAACGACTCGGCCATCGCCGTGGCGCAGGCGCGCGAGCGCGGCAACGGCTGGGCCGACTATATCGAGCGCCTGCCCGGCAACTACCGCGCCTACTACCGTTACCTGCCGCGCGGCGCGCTCACGGTGGAATACACGGTGCGGCTGAACACCACCGGCCGCTTCCAGCTGCCGCCCACGCGGGTAGAAGCCATGTACGCGCCGGGCGTGTACGGCATGCTGGCCAATGCGCCGTTCGAGGTGGCGCGTGCGCGCTAGATGGCAGGCCGTGCTGTGGCTGGCAGGGTTGGCCGCAGCGCAGCCGGTAGCGGCCACCCCCGGCTTTGCCGAGGTGCGCGCCGCGTGGCGGCCGTCAGACGTGGTTTTGCTGGACCGCCACGGCGCGCCACTGCAGCGTGTGCGGCAAGACCAGCGCGCGCTGCGGCTGGACTGGCTGCCGCTGGCCGATACCTCGGCGCCGCTGCGCTACGCACTGCTGTTGTCGGAAGATCGCCGCTTTTACGAGCACAGCGGCGTGGATTGGTCCGGCGTGGCTGCCGCCGCCTGGGGCAACCTGTGGCATAGCCGCACCCGTGGTGCGTCTACCCTCACTATGCAGCTGGCCGGCCTGCTGGACGCCGATTTGAAAGCCGGCAGCGGCGGGCGCAGCCTGTGGCAAAAGCTGGGCCAGACCTGGTCGGCCAGCGCGCTGGAAAAACAGTGGCGCAAGGACGAGATTCTGGAGGCGTATCTGAACCTGGTGAGCTTTCGCGGCGAGCTGGTGGGGCTGCCGGCGGTGTCGCGCGCGCT
This sequence comes from Neisseriaceae bacterium, assembly GCA_027489245.1. Taxonomy (GTDB): domain Bacteria; phylum Pseudomonadota; class Gammaproteobacteria; order Burkholderiales; family Chromobacteriaceae; genus Vogesella. The sequence goes on from JAIYAC010000014.1 coordinate 65,970, forward strand.
GTTCGGCAAATGGCCACAGGGGCTGAACCGGCAGGAGTCGGCCATTATCGTGGCGCTGCTGCGTGGCCCCAACGCCGGCCCGGATCGTGTGGCCGTCCGCGCCTGCGGCATTTTGCGCGACATGGCGCTGGACACCGCCCGCCAGCAGCGCCGCCCGCCGCCAGATAGCGCCACGCTGCAGCGCGACTGTGACCGCGCCAGCATCCAGACGCGCCAGGTGCTGGCCCGCCGCCTGCCGGTGGTAGACGCGCAGGCGCAGCTGGCGCCGCACTTTGCGCAAAAACTATTGCAACAGCAGCCGCAGCCTGCGGGCAGCGTGCTGCGCACCACGCTGGATGCGCCCTTGCAGCGCCACGCCACGGCCTTGCTGCAGCGCCACCTGCTGGCCCTGGCGCAACGCCATGTGCAGGACGGCGCGCTGCTGGTGCTGGATAACGCCAGCGGCGACATCCTGGCCTGGGTGGGTTCCAGCGGGCGCTTGTCCGCTGCGGCCAACGTAGACGGCGTGACCGCGCTGCGCCAGGCTGGCTCCACGCTCAAGCCTTTTCTGTACCAGCTGGCGCTGCAGCAGCACTACCTGACGGCGGCCAGCCTGCTGGACGATAGCCCGCTGGACCTGCAAACCGCCGCCGGCCTGTACGCGCCGCAAAACTACGCCCGCGATTTCAAAGGCCCGGTATCGGTGCGCAGCGCGCTGGGGGCTTCGCTCAATATCCCCGCTGTGCGCACCATCACCATGGTCGGCCCCACCGCGCTACGCGACCGCCTGTACGCGCTGGGGCTGCGCAGCCTGCAGCAGGACGGCGATTACTACGGCTACAGCCTGGCGTTGGGCGCGGCCGATGTGCGGCTGATCGAGCTGGCCAATGCCTACCGCACGCTGGGGCAGGGCGGGCAGTACAGCGCGCCGCGCTGGCTGCTGGCGCAGCCGCCCGCCGCGCCACAACGCAAGCTGGATGCGGCGTCCAGCTTTATCGTCAGCGACATGCTGGCCGACCGCAGCGCGCGGGCGCGTACCTTCGGGCTGGAAAGCGTGCTGTCCACGCCTTACTGGAGCGCGGTGAAAACCGGCACCAGCAAGGACATGCGCGACAACTGGGCCATCGGCTACAGCCGCCACTACACGGTGGCGGTGTGGGTGGGCAACGCCAGCGGCGAGCCGATGTGGGATGTGTCCGGCATGCACGGTGCGGCGCCGGTATGGCAGGGGGTGATGAACTGGCTGCAGCGCGGCCGGCCGTCGCTACCGCCTGTGCCACCGGCTGGGGTCAGCCAGCGCCGCGTGCGCTACGCCGGCGGCGAGGAAGCCGCACGGCAGGAGTACTTTCTGGCGGGGACCGAACGCACGCTGATTACCGGCCAGCCACGCGGCAGTGCGCAGCCGGCCGGTATCGTGTCGCCACTGGGCGGGAGCCTCTATGCGATCGACCCCGACATTCCGCCGGCCAACCAGCGCCTGCTGCTGCAGGCGCGCGGCGTGGTGGCGGCGCAGTGGTGGCTGGACGGCCGCCTGCTGGGGCGCGGCGCACGGCTGCCGTGGTTTCCGTGGCCGGGCCGCCACGTGCTGGAGCTGCGCGACGGGCAAGGCAAGGTGGTAGAGCGGGTGCGCTTCGAGGTGCGCGGTGCGGTCGCCAAGCCGGGCACGCAGCGCCCGGCCAGCTTCCATTAACGCGGCAGCCTTACGCGGCCAACCTTTTCGCCATCTCGGCCAGGCGCTTGCCCTGGGCGATGGCCAGCTTTTTCTCGTCGTCGCTGATCGGCGCATTGTTGCTGCCGGCCACGTGGGTCACGCCGTAGGGGCTGCCGCCGGTGGTGGTGTGGCTGAGCGCCGGCTCGCTGTACGGCAGGCCCACCAGCAGCATGCCGTGGTGCAGTAGCGGCACCATCATGGTGAGCAGGGTGCTTTCCTGGCCGCCATGCTGGGTGCTGCTGCTGGTAAAGACGCAGGCCGGTTTGCCGGCCAGCGTGCCCTGCATCCACTGCGGGGCGGTGCCATCCAGAAAGTACTTCATGGCGGCGGCCATATTGCCGAAGCGGGTAGGGCTGCCCAGCGCCAGGCCGCTGCACTCGGCCAGGTCTTGCGCTTCCACGTAGGGGGCGCCGCTATCCGGCACGGCGGGGGCGGTGGCTTCGCACACGGTAGACACCTTGGGCACGGTGCGCAGGCGGGCACGGCAGCCGTCCACGCTATCGATGCCGCGGGCGATCAAGCGCGCCAGCTCGCGCGTGGCGCCGTGCTGGCTGTAGTAGAGCACCAGAATTTCCTGCATGGCCATTCCTATCGGTTAACATTGCGGATCTGAAAATTTTACCTGACATTCCCCCCTTATCGTGATCAAGCCATTGTCTTTCTGGGGCTTTACCGCCTTTTTGCGCCGCCGCCTGGCGCAGCAGCGCGTGATGCAGGTAGCCGGTAGCCTGACCTTTACCACCCTGCTGGCACTGGTGCCGCTGCTGACGATCGCCATTACCGTGATGTCGGCGTTTCCGGTGTTTTCCGACTACAGCACACGCTTCAAGGTGATGCTGCTGTCCACCCTGGTGCCAGAGTTCGCCGGTAAGGTGATTTCGGTGTACATGCGCCAGTTTGCCGACAATGCCGAAAAGCTGACCGCCGCCGGTATCGTCATGCTGGGGGCGACCTCGCTGATGCTGATGGCCACGGTAGAGCGCACCTTCAACAGCATCTGGGGTGTGCGCCGCGCCCGCCCGTGGCTGCAGCAGAGCATGGTGTACTGGACGGTGCTGACGCTGGGGCCGCTGGCGCTGGGCGGCGGCCTGCTGGGCTGGCGGCTGCTGTTCAAGCTGACGCATATCGAGCGCATCTCGCCGCTGCTGGACGAGGCCTTGCAGTCGGTGGGTAGCGTCACGCTCACCATGCTGGTGCTGGCGCTGGTGTTCCGCATCGTGCCCAACCGCTACGTGCCGGTAAAACACGCCATGCTGGGCGGCCTGCTGACGGCTATCTTGCTGGAGGCGACCAAGCTGGGCTTTGGTTTCTATATTGGCCAGATCGCCAGCTACCAGCTGGTGTACGGCGCGTTTGCCAGCGTACCTATCCTGCTGCTGTGGCTGTTTTGCCTGTGGCTGGTGGTGTTGGCCGGCGCGGTGCTGACCGCGTCGTTCTCATACTGGGAAGGCGGTGCCTGGCAGCGCCGCAACGAGCCGCGTCGCCGTTTTCTGGACGCGGTAGAGGTGCTGGTCATGCTGGACCGCGCCCAGGAGCAAGGCCGCGCGCTGCGCCCGGATGACCTGCGCCGCGAGGTAAAAGTAGGCTACGACGAGCTGGGCAGCGTGCTGGACCGGCTGGCGCAAGCCGGCTACGTGCAGCGCGGTACGCGGGACAGCTGGGCGCTGTTGCGCCGTGCCGAGCACATTGACCTGGCCGAGCTGTTCCGCCTGTTTGTGTACCGGCCAGAGCAGCACGCGCAGGACGACGAGATCGCTGCCGAGGTAGAAGCGCTGCTGGGCAGCACCATGGCTCAGCTGGGCGAGGTCTCGGTGGCGGCGTTTGCCCGCCGCGTGGGGCGGAAATAAGCGGTATTGGCGTAGAAGGCTGCATCCTGCTGCTGCCACCAGCCGGGCAGGCCCAGCAGCGGTAGCGGCAGCAGCTCGCGCGGGCGCGCCAGCCAGCTGTCGTCGTGCAACAGGTCTGCCAGGCGGGCGTCCAGCTGCTGCTGGCGTTCTGCGTAGCCCAGCATAAAGAAACCGGTGTCTACCGGCAGCAGCAGCGCCTTGCCGCACCAGCCTATGTGCATGGCCAACCCTTGTTCGAACAGCGCGTGGCCCAGCACGTGGGTGTCGATGCGCGTGCCCCAGGCATCGGCGTGCGTCACCAGCAGTGTCTGCCAGTCCATGCCCTGTAGCGCGACTGCCAGCGCCGGGTCGGCTACCGGCACGATCACCCCGCATTCATCCAGCAGCGTGGCGGCATCACGAAACGGGCCGCGGCCCACCTCGCCGCGCGCGATGGCGCGTACGTGGCGGTCGTTCAGCGCGGTTTTGCTGCGCGGCCACGACAGCCAGGCCAGCGCGCCAAACCAGTCGTGCCAGTTTTGCGTGCGGGTGGGCACCTCGCCGTGGGTACCGATGTGCATCTCGTAGTACAGCGTGGGGTCGAGATCGCAGGCAAAGCGCAGCCCCGGCGGCAGCGCCTGGCCTAGCCGCCGCGCGTGGTCGGTAAGGCGGTCGAAGTCGGCCTGTTGCGGCCAACCCTGCGGCTGCAGCGCCTGCCACGGTGCCAGGCTGCGGTATAGCGGGTGCGCCGGCCACGGGGCAAAGTCGGTGGGCAGGCAGCCCTGGGCAATCATGCGCATGGCGCGGATTTACTGTGCCTGGCTAGCGGAGACGTTGGCCGCAGCTTGCGGGCGGGTAAGGTGGTGGATGGTGACAGACAGCACCACGCCGATGACGGCGAGCAGGGCAAGGCGTTGCAGCAGGTTCATGTGTATTACTCCGCATTCGGAAAGACAAACGCCACCCGGTGGGGTGGCGTGCAGGTCGGGGTGGCGCCCCCGCCGGGAATCGAACCCAGAACTGCCCCTTAGGAGGGGGCCGTTATATCCATTTAACTACAGGGACAGCCAGAAACTTGGGTACTAGGCGTTGCGTGCCACGGACAGGCGCGCAATCTCGGCCATGGCCGTTTTGTGCGCGCTGTCGGGCAGGGCTGCCAGGGCAGCCACGGCGCGTTCGGCGGCTTTTTCGGCCTCGGCGCGGGCGTAGTCCAGCGCGCCGCAGGATTGTACCGCAGTCAGCACCTCATTGAAACGCTCGCGGCTGGCGGCTTCCAGCGATTCACGCACCACGGTGGCGGCCTCGGCCGGGCCCTGGCGCATGGTGTAGATCAGTGGCAGCGTGGGCTTGCCTTCGGCCAGGTCGTCGCCCAGGCTCTTGCCGATGGTGGTGGCGTCGCCGCTGTAGTCCAGCACGTCGTCGATAATCTGGAAGGCGGTGCCCAGGTGCATGCCGTAGTCGGCCAGCGCTTGTTCTTGTGCCGGTGTGGCATCCGCGATGATGGCACCCACGCGGGTAGCCGCCTCGAACAGCTTGGCGGTCTTGTACTGGATCACCTTCAGGTAGTCGTCTTCGCTCACGTCCACGTTGCCGATGTTCAGCAGCTGCAGCACTTCGCCTTCGGCAATGATGTTGGTGGCGTCGGCCATCACTTCCAGAATGCGCATGCTGCCGGTGGAGACCATCATCTGGAAGGCGCGGGTGTAGAGGAAGTCGCCCACCAGCACGCTGGCGGCGTTGCCGAACATGGCGTTGGCGGTCTGGCGGCCACGGCGCATGTCGGACTCGTCTACCACGTCATCGTGCAGCAGCGTGGCGGTGTGGATGAACTCGATCATCGCGGCCAGCTCGAACAGGTGCTTGTCACCGTAGCCCAGCGCACGGCCTGCCAGCAGGGTCAGCATCGGGCGCAGGCGTTTGCCGCCGGCGGAAATGATGTACTCGGCTACCTGGCTGATCAGGACGACATCGGAATGCAGACGGGTGCGGATAGCCTGATCGACGGTGTTCATGTCGTCGGCGGTAAGCGTGCGAAAGAGCGGAGTGGATGACATCGCGACCGGGTTCTTTGTATGGATATTGGCTGGAAAACCGCGCGATATTAGCAGAGTTGGCCGCACTCTTGCCATGGCTGCCCTGTTACACAGTGTTGTTTTGACGAGAAAATTGACAACAAACAATCACTTGCGTATAGTCTTGCGTTCTTCGCGCACATCGCGCGTTGACAGAATATTAGGAGCTATACGAATGTATGCGGTCATAAAAACTGGCGGTAAACAATACAAAGTTGCCGTTGGTGAAAAACTCAAAGTAGAACAGATACCTGCAGACATCGACAGCCAAATCGTACTGGAAGAAGTGCTGATGGTTGTGGACGGTGATCAGGTTTCCGTAGGCGCCCCGCTGGTAGCTGGCGCAAAAGTGCAGGCTACTGTTGTTTCCCACGGTCGTGGCGAAAAGGTACGTATCTTCAAGATGCGTCGCCGTAAGCACTACCAGAAGCACCAGGGTCACCGTCAAAACTTCACCGAAATCCGCATCGACGCGATTTCCAAGTAAGGATAAACAGACATGGCACACAAAAAAGCAGGCGGTAGCTCCCGCAACGGTCGTGACTCCGAAGCCAAACGCCTGGGCGTTAAGGTTTACGGCGGCGAACTGATCCCGGCTGGTTCCATCATCGTGCGTCAGCGCGGTACCAAGTTCCACGCTGGCGAAAACGTTGGCATGGGCAAGGACCACACCCTGTTCGCGAAAGTGGACGGCTATGTTGAATTCGCTGTTAAAGGCTCGTTCAACCGCAAGACCATTACCGTTGTTCCGTACACCGGTGTTGACGCCGAGTAATCTCGCGTTGACGAAAAAAAGCCCTATCTTGTGATAGGGCTTTTTTGTTTAAGCTAATCGCGTTGGCTCTGAGGCGTGAGGCGCAAGCGGCTGCGGCCAACCCCTGGCAGTGCAGTTTTGGCGGCTGTTTGCGCCTGACTCCTCGGTAATACTGGAGGTTCCATGAAGTTTATTGATGAAGCGCGTATCGAAGTACGCGCAGGTAAAGGCGGTAACGGCTGCTGCAGTTTCCGTCGTGAAAAATTCATTCCGCGCGGTGGCCCGGATGGTGGTGATGGTGGCCGTGGCGGTAGCGTTATCGCCATTGCAGACGAAAACATCAACACCCTGGTGGAATACCGCTTCGTGAAGAAGTACCTGGGTGGCCACGGCGAAAACGGCCGCGGTGCCGACTGCTACGGCAAGGGCGCCGAAGACGTGTACCTGCGCATGCCGGTCGGCACGCAGATTATCGACGCTGATAGCGAAGAAGTGGTCGCCGACCTGACCTTCAACGGCCAGGAAGTCGTACTGGCCAAAGGCGGCAAGGGCGGCCTGGGCAATATCCACTTCAAGAGCTCGGTCAACCGCGCCCCGCGCCAGTTTACCCGTGGCGAAGTCGGCGATATCCGCAACCTGAAGCTGGAGCTGAAAGTGCTGGCCGACGTGGGCCTGCTGGGCATGCCGAACGCGGGCAAGTCCACCTTCATCCGCGCTGTGTCTGCTGCCAAGCCGAAAGTGGCCGACTATCCGTTTACCACCCTGCACCCGAACCTGGGCGTAGTGCGTATGGACGATACCTCCAGCTTCGTGATCGCCGATATCCCAGGCCTGATCGAAGGCGCGGCAGAAGGCGCTGGCCTGGGCCACCGCTTCCTGAAGCACCTGCAGCGTACCGGCATCCTGCTGCACCTGGTGGATCTGGCCCCGTTTGACGAAGCCGTGGACCCGGTAAGCGAAGCCCGCGCCATTGTGGAAGAGCTGAAAAAGTACGACGAAGAGCTGTACCACAAGCCGCGCTGGCTGGTGCTGAACAAAGTCGACATGCTGCTGGAAGAAGAGCGCGACGAGAAGGTGAAAGCCTTCCTGGAAGCCTACGACTGGCCGCAGCAGCAGCCGGACGACCGCTTCGGCTTCGACATGAACGCGCAGCGTTACTTTGTGATCTCCGGCCTTACCGGCGAAGGCACCCGCGACCTGGTATTCGCCATGAACGAATACATCAAGGTACTGCGCGAGCAAGAGCGTAAAGCCCGCCAGCTGGCCGAAGAAGCCGAGCGCGCCGCCAAGCTGGCCAAAGCCGCCGCCGCGGTGATCCAGCCGGCCCCGGCCGATGACGCAGCGCCCGCTGCCGATGCCGCTGGCGATACCGTCGCCATTGACGAGTAAGACCCCACCTCTGACAATCCGGTCTGTTTCCCGCAGACCGGATTGTTTCCTTGGATTCCCTTTCCGAATTTTTCCGCCCGGGCATGGCCCCGGACAGCCTGCCGGCGCTCTCGCGCCTGAGCGCTGCCTGGCCTTACCTGGCGGTGTTTGTCACCCTGTTTCGCGGTGGCGACGAAGAAGTGCTGATGCGCCTGTTGGTGCTGCGCGAGCTAGGTAGCCGCGCCGACTCACCGTACTGGACGCCACAAGACATTGCCCAGCGCTTTGCCTACCTGAACGACACCAAGCTTGGCACCATCCTGGGCCGCCTGCGCGAGGGCGAGCTGCTGGTGTACGACAGCGACAGCGGCCACTACGCGCTGAGCGAAGGCGCCCGCGTGGCGCTGGCGGCGCTGGCCACGCTGATCGACTTTGCCGGCGACGACGTGGAGCTGGGCTATCTCACCAGCCAGGTGGCCGCCGGGCAGTCGGTAGGGCAGGTGTCGGACGAAGCCATGCAGCACCTGCTGGCGCGCCTGAACGAGCTGCACGCCGAGTTTGCCGACGCGCTGGAAAGCCAGTCCGAGTTCCGCATCCGCGCCGCGCAGCACCGGCTGGAGTCGGTATGGCGCTGGGTGGGCAAATCCACCGAGGTCATCCGCAACCTGACCCGCGACGATACGCTGACGCTGACCACGCTCAACCAGGCGCAGGCCATTGCGCTGGCGCAAAGCCGCATGCTGGCGCTGGCCGGCACCTTCGAGCGCCGCCTGGCACAGCTGGCCGCACAGCGCGTGCACCTGGGCAGTTCCGGCCTGACCTCTACCGACATTGCCGACTGGCTGCGCCACCAGGGCGGGGCCACGTTGGCCGCGCTGCTGGGCAATGCGCTGTCCTTCGGTGTGGAGCCGGCTTTTCTCACTACCCCCGAGCTGGGCGATGTGGCCGAGTTCGAGCTGCTGGGCCGCGAAAGGTTGGCCGCAGCCAATACGGCGCTGCCACAAGCCGCCAGCGCCGAAGCCGCCGACGCGCCCGAGATGGAGCGCCTGCTGGAAGCCGAGGCGCTGTACGACAGCCTGCTGCAGCTGGGGCTGGACGGCGCGCCGGGCGAGCAGGGCTACCCCATTGCCGATGCGGTGTTGGCGCCGAGCTACAACGAAACTGCCTACCGCCTGTCGCTGCTGTCGCTACTGGGTGACCCGGAAAGCAGTAGCGACCAGAGCGTGGTAGCGTCGCTGGCGCGCCTGCCGCTGCAGCTCGCTGGCGGCCATAGCATCCTCACCCCCGATCACCCCGAAGTCGCCACGCTGTCCGATGCGCGGCTGATAGCGCAGAAACCCTGAGCATGGAACAGCAACTGACCACCCTGATTGCGCGCCTGCTGGCGCACCGCGTGCTGCCGCGCAGCGACGCCCTGGCGCGCCGCGCGCTGCTGGACGAAACCTTCCGCCTGGAGCTGGACCAAAGGTTGGCCGCAGCCGGCCTGCAGCTGGTAGAAAACCCCTACGCCGAGCACATTGCCGTGGCGCTGCTGCCTGCGCTCACCGAGCCGGTCTTCGGCAGCGGCGAAGCCTGGCTCAACAACAACCTGGGCCTGCCGCGTGACGGCGTGGCGCTGCTGGTGATCGTGTGGGCGCTGATTATTTTGCCCAAGCGCGAACGGCAGGTGTCGCGCGTGGCGGCCGGCAACGAAGGCCAGCACGATATGTTTGGCGCGCAAAAGCCGCTGGAAACCGGCGACACCGTGTCGGTAGGCGTGTCGGAAGACGCGCTGTACGCCGATTTTGGCAAGCAGCTGGGCGGGCGCACGCGCTTTAACGCCAACCTGGGCCGCCTGGTGAACCTGGGCTTCTTGCAGCGGCGTAACCGCTGGCTGGTAGAAGGCCCGCTGCTGGACGTGATGATCGACTACAGCCAGCTGGCGCCGCGCATCATCGAAGGCGCGCTGGCCGAAGTGCTGTCGCGCCGCGGCCAGCTATCGCAGCACCTCACCGCGCAGCAGCTGCAGGACGGCCCGCCAGGGTTGGCCGCAGACAGCGCAGAAGCAGACAAGCCACACGAGGAGCAAGCCTGATGTTCCAGATGAAATCGGTAGAAATGGTGCACTGGGACTTCTGGCAACGCCTCACCGTGCCGCTGGACGCGCAGATCGTCACCATCATCGGCCCCAACGGCTCCGGCAAAACCACCCTGCTGGACGCCATGCGCACGCTGCTGGCCATCAAGTGCTCCGGCAAGCGCGACTACAAGCGCTACGTGCGCAACAACCGCGAGCCGTATGCCTTTCTGAAAGGCGTGGTAGACAACCCGCGCCGCCTGCAGGGCGGCCTGTACCCCACGCCGTTCTTCCCGCTGCTGCAGCCGGAAGTCACCCTGCTGTGCCGCATCAAGAAGCAGGGCGGCGACTGGGTGCGCCACTACGCCATTCTGGAAGGCGACGTGGCGCTGGATCAGGCCATTGGCGATAGCAGCGTGCCGTGGCTGGGCGTGCAGGAATACCGCCGCCGCCTGGAGGCCGCCGGCCTTACCGCCGCCGTGGCCGAGGTGCTGGCGCTGGAGCAGGGCGACACCGACAAGCTCACCGAATACAGCCCCAAGCAGCTGCTGGACCTGGTGTTCCAGGTGTTTGGCGATAAAGACGTACTGGCCAACTACCAGCACGCCCGCGACGAACAGAAAGCTGCCGAGGCCGAGCTGGCCGCCCTGGGCCGCCAGGAGGAAGCGCTGCAAGGCCGCGTGGAAATGATGAAAAGCCGCGCCAGCCGCTACCTGGAATGGGTCGGCCTGAGCAAGCGAATCATCCGCCTGCGCGACGACGCGCTGCCGGTACTGGGGCTGATCGACGGCCGCGCCGCCACCGGCAAGCTGTGGCAAGACTACCGCCGCCTGCAGGGCAGCTACCTGGCCATAAGCCGCCAGCACCGCGATACGTTGCAGCTGGTGGCCACGCTGCGCGAGGCCGAAAGCAGCGCGCTGGCGGCGCGTAATGCCGCCGAGGCCGTACGCAAGCAGGCGCAGGACGACTTCATGCAGGCACGTGACGCCGAGCGCGACATCGCCAGCCAGCTGAAAGAGCGCGATCGCCTGCAAGCGCTGGCCAGCCGCGAATACGGCGAAGACGCCGCCACGCTGGGCCACAAGTTGGCCGCACTGCGCGATGCCAACGAGCGCCTGCGCGACACGTTGAAAGCGCAAAAAATCGAACGCGACGGCTACAGCGCCGAGCTGGCCGCGCTGGAAGGCGGCAAGCCGCGCGCGCCGGAAGACGTGCGCCATTTCCGCGCCGCGCTGGATGAAGCCGGCATCGGCCACCAGATGCTGGCCGACATTATCGACGTGACCGACAGCCGCTGGCAGGGTGCGGTCGAGGCGCTGCTCAAGCCCTACCGCCACGTGGTGCTGCTGCAAGACGCTGGCGACCGCCGCGCCGCCTGGCAGCTGGGCGAAAAGCTGCGTTACCGCCACTTTGTGGTGCCGGAAACCGCCGCCGCGCCGCGTGCGCGCAGCGGCAGCCTGCTGGAGGTGGTGCGCTTTGCCGCCGACGCGCCGGACTGGCTGTACCAGCAGATGAACCGCGTCAGCCGCGTGGCCAGCGTGGCCGACGGCGCAGCGGAAGACGGCGACTGGATTACGCCGGAAGGCTATTTCCGCGAACGCCGTGGCGCCCGCCACATCGGCGTACCGGCGCACGATTTTGCTTTTGGCGAAGCGGCACGCCAGGCACGGCTACAGGCGCTGCGCGACAGCCTGAAAGCGCTGAACGTGGCCATGCTGTGCCACGAAGAGCAGCTGGTCGCGGCCAGCCGCGAGGCCGCGCAGCTGGCCGAGTACCTGTCCGGTATGGACGCCATCCGCCTGCTGGATAGCCGCGCCGAAGAGTTTGCCGCGCTGGCAGCGCAAGCCGACAGCCTGAAGCAGGCGGTGGCCGAGGCGGGCGAAAGGTTGGCCGCCGCGCAGGCCGAGCGCGACGCCGCCGAGCAGCGCTACAGCGACGCCCGCATCGCGCACGACCGCGTATGCCAGCGCGAGCAGGACAGCCTGCAGGGCGAGCACAAGGCGCAAGCCGACCTGGCGCAGGCGCGGCGCCTTATCCGCCGCCACCTGGCCGAGCTGCGCGACTGCCGCCGCCAGCTGCCGGCTGCCGCGCAGGATGCTGCCTTTGTGGCGCAGCTGGCCGACGAGTTTGAATCCGCCGCCGACGTGCGCCACGAAATCAATTATCTGGAAGAAAGGTTGGCCGCAGGCGAGTGGGAGCGCGACGACGCGGTGCTGCAGCTGAAAGACAAGCTGCAGGAAGACCTGACCAGCCTGACACGCGAATGCCAGCGCCGCCAGGCCGAGGTAGAACGCGCCGCCGGCCTGACCAGCGACGCACGCGATGCCTATCTGGGCAAGCTGCGCGCCACCGTGCGCGCCTACGGCCACAACGTGAAGCGCCTGGGCGAGCTGGCCGGCATTGGTGTAGAGGTGGAGCTGCCCACGCTGGCCAACGACGATGCCCTGCTGGCGCAGGCGGGCCTGGTGCTGAAGTTCAACTTCGACCAGAAAGGCCTGATGGGCCTGAACGACGGCGAGGCGTCCGGCGGCCAGCAGGTGATGAAATCGCTGATCATGCTGATCGGCCTGATGATGGACGAAAGCAACCCGTCCGGCTTTGTGTTCATCGACGAGCCGTTTGCCCACCTGGACATTTTCAACATCGACCGTGTGGCCGGCTTCCTCAAAGCGACCGAGGCGCAGTACCTGATTACCACGCCCAACACGCATAACATCAATATCTTTGCGCCGTCCGGCCTGACGCTGGCCACGCGCAAGAAGCGCCCCGGCGAGCAGTGGGCACCGCCCATCCTGCAAACCCGGCGCCGCGTGGACGCTGCATCGTAAACCCCCAACCCGGCCTGGCCGGGTTTTTTTACGGCGCACTTGATAACGAATGCATAGACATTCATCAATCATGCTAATAGAATGCCGTTCTTTTTTGACCTTGGCATAAAATCATGAAAAAGCTCGCGCTTGTCTCCCTGCTGTCTCTGGCCCTGTGCGGCCCTGCCCAGGCATTTGGCCTGAACACCCTGCTGAGTGCCGGTACCGATCTGGTGAAGTCCGCCACCCTGTCTGATGCCGAAGTGCAGGCCATGGCAGCCGAGTCCAGCAAGGTGCTGGACAAGCAGGCCAAAGTGGCCGCCGCCGGCAGCCCGCAAGCCAAGCGCCTGGCCAAGATCGTGAGCGGCCTCAGCAGCGAAGATGGCCTGAAGCTGAACTTCAAGGTGTATCTGGATAAAGAAGTGAACGCCTTTGCCATGGCCGACGGCACCGTACGCGTGTACAGCGGCCTGCTGGATAAAATGACCGACGACGAAGTGCGCTATGTCATTGGCCACGAAATCGGCCACGTGAAGCTGGGCCACAGCAAGAAAGCCATGCAGGTAGCTTACGCTGCCTCCGCCGCGCGCAAGGCCGCTGCCGGCAGCGGTAACGCCAATGTGGCGGCGTTTTCCGAGTCGGAAATGGGTGAGCTGAGCGAGCAAATCCTGCACGCCCAGTTCTCGCAATCGCAGGAAAGCGATGCCGATGCTTACGCCGTAGAGTTTCTGAAGCGCCACAATTACAAGCTGGACGCCGCTCCGTCTGCCCTGCGCAAGCTGGCCGCACTGTACGGCAACGACAGCAGCCTGCTGTCCAGCCACCCCGCCGCTGGGGACCGTGCCGATAAGGTAGAAAAGCTGATCAAGTAAACAATAAAGCCCCCGATTGTTCGGGGGCTTTATCTGCAGCCTGATGCCTCTCTAAGCAAGAGGCATTTTTTTATCGCAGTGTATTGCCGGCTTAGAACATGCCGCTGATCGAGCGAACCAGGCCCTGACGGAGTTCGGGTGCCGCTTCCGTAAACTCCAGGTTCACTTTGTTTGCCATGCTCATGATGCGAGTTTGATACATCTGCATATCACTCTTCTTGGCATAGTTCACTTCGCTGCTGCCGCTATTGCCTTGTTTGAGGGTGTGCTTGCTCTTGAAGTCTGCAGGTTGACTACCGGCTTCGATGCGTTCTTGCACTTGCAGATCCGTGATGGCGCTAAAGTAAACGTCTTTCACCATGGCACCAGCGATGGTCTCGCCGATGCCGAATACCATGGCGGCACCCATGGCATCACGACCGTTAGTACCCAATGCGCCAGCGAGCATCGCACCACCGAGGGCGCTTGTCGTTGCCGCGTTGATCGACGCGCCAAAGCCACCGCTGAACATGCTTTCTGCCGCGGTAGGGCTGGTTTTACCCACCTGAAGAATGTTGGCTTGCAGAATGTAATGCGCTTTCTTGGGGTCCTCTACCACGCGGTAGCCTTTTGCGGCGATGGCAGCTTTTACATCTTGTGCAATGTCGAAGTCCGGCTTGTCAGAGGTATTACGTACCTGGACGAGTACGGTGCGTTCGGATGGCTCTACCGGGTCCAGGAAGATGGTATCAGTCATTTTGGTTTGCACATCCAGCGTGCGCTTCGATATGGCAACCTGAGTTGCGGCACAGCCTGAGAGCATTGAGACGGCAACGGCGATGATAGCGAGCTTTTTATACATGACTAACCTTATAAAGTGTGGTTGCAATTTTATAGCTAACTTTATGATATAGTCGTTTTTACCCATTTTCAATAAGCGTAGGCGCGTAGTTATTCTGAAGCTTTGCGCGAACACTTTAGCAAGTGGTGCATGGCCTGCCGAGTGAACGCAGATACCATGTTGACCCACCAATCATCACACTAGGCGGAGCATCCCATGCGTACCCTGACATCCTTGCTGGGCAATTCACAAAAACTGGACGGCGGCGCCATGTTTGGTAACGCCCCCCGCGCGGTATGGGCCGGCTGGCTGGCACCGGACGAGCAAAACCGCGTGCCACTGTGCTGCCGCTGCCTGCTGGTAGAAGAGGCCGATGGCCGCCGTGTGTTGCTGGAAACCGGTATCGGGGCGTTTTTTGCCCCCAAGCTGCGCGAGCGCTATGGCGTGATGGAAGAAAACCACGTGCTGCTGGATTCGCTGGCGGCGCACGGGCTGGGTCATGAGGATATCGATGTGGTGGTGCTGTCGCACCTGCACTTCGACCACGCCGGCGGACTGTTGGCCGCATGGGATGGCGAGCCGGCGCGGCTGCTATTCCCCAATGCGCAGATCGTGGTGGGGCGCGAGGCCTGGCAACGGTCGCTGAACCCGCACCCGCGTGACCGCGCATCGTTCATACCGGAGCTGGTGGCGTTGCTGGAAAGCAGTGGACGCCTGGTGCTGGTGGACGGCGAGCAGCCACCGGCCTGCCTGCCGCCAGACTGGCGTTTTAGCGTGTCGCACGGCCACACGCCGGGCATGCTGCTGGCCGAGATCCCCATGCCGGATGGCCCGGTGGTGTTTGCTGCCGACCTTATCCCCGGGGCGCCCTGGGTACACGTGCCCATCACCATGGGCTACGACCGCTTTCCCGAGCAGCTGATCGACGAAAAGCGCAACCTGCTGCAGCGCCTGGCTGGCGTGCATGGCCGCCTGTTCTTTACCCACGACCCGGCCGTGGCCTGTGCACCGGTACTGTACGACGCGCAAAAGCAGCGCTTTTCGGTGATGGCAGGGCAGGGCAACCTGCAGCGACAGGCCAGCTAGGTCGCGCCGTGCGGCATGGCCATGCCGGGGTCTGTCTACCCGGCTGTTTTTGCGTATGCCAGTGGAAATGTGTGGCGTATGTTTAACATATTCTACGACACTTAAACGCACGTTTGCGGCACAATAAGCCACAGTTTTGCGAGGGGGTTACCCCCCGCAGTGCTGTGGCTTTTTTGTTGTATTAGCTAGCTTATTGCCTTGTTTTTTAAAGATTTATGACGGGTGTGCTAAGCAGCGCTTTGGCGGTTTTGTAGCGTGGCCAGCGGCAGAAGTGCTGCCGCCAGGTTTTCGTTGTGTTTAATAAATTGCTCGGCTTGTGTTGCTGGCTGGCTATAATGGCCGCCATAACAAAAGTAACAAGCCGATTGAGCGTGGCCGTTTTGCTTGCCCCGGGCAGGCTGGGGTCACACTTGCCGAAACACTGCATTGGGAGAAGGAGACTCAGACATGCTTGTCTGGTTCGTCGTCATGTATCTGGCCGTTACCGTAGGGATTGGCCTGTACGCATCTACACGCGTGAAAAACGCAAAAGATTTTGCTTCTGCTGGCGGGAGCATGCCGTTGCCTGTGGTCACTGCCATGGTGTTTGCTACCTGGTTTGGTTCCGAGGCGGTGCTGGGTATTCCATCCACCTTTCTGGAGGAAGGCTTTGCCGGCATTATCGAAGACCCGTTCGGCTCGTTCGGCTGCCTGATGCTGGTGGGTATCCTGTTTGCCCGCCGCCTGTACCGCATGAACCTGCTCACCATCGGTGACTTTTTCCGCAACCGCTACGGCAAAACCGTGGAAGGCATCACCAGTGTGGTGATCATCCTGTCCTACCTGGGCTGGATTGCCGCGCAGATGACCGCGCTGGGCGTGGTGTTCAACGTGCTGTCCGAAGGCAGTATCACCACCACCCAAGGCACGCTGATCGGTGCAGTCATCGTGCTGGTGTATACCTTGTGCGGCGGCATGCTGTCGGTGGCGTTTACCGATTTCCTGCAGATGTCGGTGATCGTGGGTGGCCTGATCTACCTGGTCTACCTGGTGTCCGGCATGGCTGGCGGCTTTGACGTGGTGGTGGCCAAGGCGGCCAGCGAGAACAAGCTGTCGTTCATCCACGATACCAGCCCGAAAGGCATTGTTGCCTTCATTGGCGCGGCGGTCACCATGATGCTGGGGTCCATTCCGCAGCAGGACGTGTACCAGCGCGTGATGTCGGCCAAGAACGAAGACGTGGCGGTAAAGGGCTCCATTCTGGGCGCCTGCATGTACCTGACCTTTTGCATGCTGCCGATCTTTCTGGCCAGCGCCGCCGCGCTGATTGACCCGAACATGGTGAAAACCCAGCTGGGCATCGACCCGCAGATGGTACTGCCGCGGCTGATTCTGGAGCAGACACCGCTGTTTGCCCAGATCATGTTCTTTGGCGCGCTGCTGTCGGCCATCATGTCCACTGCGTCTGGCACGCTGATGGCACCGTCGGTGACGTTCACCGAAAACGTGCTGAAGCACTTCATGCCCAAGATGACCGACCGTCAGTTCATCAAGGCCATGCGGATCGCCATTGTGGTGGCTGCGGTATCGACCACCGCTTTTGCGCTGTATTCCGATGCCAGCATCTACGAGATGGTAGGCAATGCCTATAAAGTCACACTGGTGGCTGCTGTGGTGCCGTTGTTTGCCGGTTTGTTCTGGCAGCGTGCCACCACGCAAGGGGCCTTGATGTCCATGCTGCTGGGCATGGCTACCTGGGTGCCGCTGGAGCTGACGCTGACCGACGACGCTTTCTGGCCACCACAACTGGCCGGCTTGCTGATGAGCTTGCTGGGCATGGTACTGGGTACCCTGTTGCCGCAGATCATCGGCGACTATCGCCAGGCTGGCGCCCGTCAGCCAGCGGCAGGGCATGCCCAGCCGCAAACGCAGGCAGGTTAACGCGTTTTACCAGCCGCACAGCAGGGGACCGTCGCTTTGGGCTGTGCGGCCTGGCCATTGTCTTACCGGGGCACCTGCCCCGGTTTTTTTATGGGAACAGTTTGTTGCGCCGCCCCGGCTTGTCTGGCGGCACAGCGCATGGCATGGTGCTTTCATGAAAACGACATCACCCCGCATCGCCTATCTGCTGCTCACGCTGACCGCCCTGTTCTGGTCGGGAAACTTTGTGCTGGCTCGTGCCATGCACGCCAGTGTTGCCCCGATGACCCTGTCCTTCGCCCGCTGGGCCATTGCCCTGTGCCTGTTGCTGCCGTTCGGCCTGCGCCCGGCCTGGCAGCAGCGTGCGCTGTGGCTGCCGCACTGGCGGCGCCTGGTGTTGCTGGCGCTGCTGGGCGTGACCGGCTTCAACTCGCTGGCCTACTGGGGGCTGCAGTACACCGCGGCCACCAATGCGGTGCTGCTTAACTCTTTCATACCTATTTTGATCGTGCTGTTTGGCGCGCTGTTCTTCGGCATGAAGATCGGCCGGCACCAGGCGCTGGCAGTAGGCATTTCCTTTATTGGCGTGCTGTTTATCGTGGCGCACGGCGACTGGCACAGGTTGGCCGCACTGGACATCAACCGGGGCGATGCCGTGGTGTTCCTGGCCATGGTGGCGTGGGCGTTGTACACGCTGCTGCTGAAACCGCTCCCCGCCACGCTGGACCGCATCGGCCTGCTTACTGTGCTGGTGGCCATCGGCCTGCTGGGTATCGCCCCGCTATTTGCCGCCGAGCTGGCCAGCGGCCGCCACACCCCGCTCACCAGCAGCACGCTGGCTACCTTTGCCTACGTCGGCACGCTGCCGTCGGTGGCGGCCTACTATTTTTACAATCTGGGCGTTGCCCGTGTCGGTGCGGCACGCGCAGGCATGTTCATCCACCTGATGCCGGGCTTCGGCGCCGTGCTGTCCATGCTGTTTCTGGGCGAGGCGCTGCAGTGGTACCACCTGGCTGGTATCGGGCTGATACTATCGGGCGTGGTGCTGGCCACGCGGGCTGGCAAAAGCTGATAGCACAGGAGGGTGGATGAGCCGTTTCTGGAGTGATACCGTCAAGGCATTACAGCCGTATGTGCCGGGCGAGCAGCCGCGCATCAGCGGCCTGATCAAGCTCAATACTAACGAAAACCCTTATCCGCCCTCGCCTGCGGTGCATGCTGCCATCGCTGCGGCCAACGATACGGCATTGCGACTGTATCCCGACCCGCAAGCCAGTGCGCTACGCGAAGGCATAGCGCGTTATTACCGCGTGACGCCGGAGCAGGTATTTGTCGGCAACGGATCGGACGAGGTGCTGGGGCTGGCGTTTGTCGCCTTACTGAAGCACGCAGCGCCGCTGCTGTTTCCGGATATCAGCTACAGTTTTTACCCGGTGTACTGCGGCCTGTATGGCATTAGCTACCGCACCGTGGCACTGACCGAGGACTTCCGCATTGCGGTAGCCGACTACCGGCAGCCCTGTGGCGCCATCATTTTCCCCAACCCTAACGCGCCCACCGGCTGCCTGCTGCCGCTAGCAGATATTGAAGCCTTACTGCAGGCGCAGCCCGATGTGCCGGTGGTAATCGACGAGGCCTATATCGATTTTGGCGGCGCCAGCGCCGTGGCGTTGATCGATCGCTATCCCAACCTGCTGGTCGTGCAGACGCTGTCCAAATCGCGCAGCCTGGCCGGCCTGCGCGTGGGGCTGGCGCTGGGGCACCCGCAGCTGATCGAGGCGCTGGAGCGGGTGAAAAACAGTTTCAATTCCTACGTGCTGGACCGCCCTGCACAGGCGGGCGCGCTGGCCGCGTTTGAAGACGAGGCGTACTTTCGCCAGTGCCGCGATGCCGTCATCCGTAGCCGCGAGTGCCTGAGTGCCGGCTTGCAGGCGCGTGGTTTCAGTGTGTTGCCGTCGGCGGCCAACTTTGTGCTGGTGACGCACCCGCTGCACGACGCCGTCTGGCTGGCCGCGCGGCTGCGCGAGCGCGCCATCGTAGTGCGCCATCTGGCCCAGCCACGCATCAAGCAGTATCTGCGTATCAGCATAGGTACCGATGGGGAATGTACAGCCCTGTTACACGCACTGGACGCTATTCTGAACGACAAGGGAGCAAATACATGAGCGAGCAAGACAAGCAGGCCGGGCTGGCGCGGCGTACCCAGGTGATGGGCGAGGCGTTTGCCACGCGGGCGATGAGCGATCTGGACGGTTTCAGCCGCCCGCTGCAAGACTGGCTGAACGAACACGCCTGGGGCAGCACCTGGCAGCGCGACGGTATCGATCTGAAAACCCGCAGCCTGCTGACCTGCGCCATGTTGGCCGCACTGGGCCGTAGCCAGGAGCTGAAAGGCCATATCCGTGGCGCCATCAATAATGGCGCCAGCCTGGTGGAAATCCGTGAAACGCTGCTGCACTGTGCGGTGTACGCCGGGGCACCGGCGGCGGTAGAGGCTTTTCGTGCTGCGCGCGAGGTGCTGGCCGAGCTGGGTCTGCAGCTGCCGGACCAGGCGCAGCCCTGAGCCTGGCGGCCAACCCTGCTGTTAGCGGGGTTGAAATTTCGCCAGCTTGCCCCACACTCTGGGCATTACCCACTGTTCTTACCCAAAGGAAACATGCAATGGCAACCGTTACCCTGAAAGGCAACCCTGTAGACGTAGCCGGTACCCTGCCGGCCGCTGGCAGCGCCGCCCCGGCTTTTACCCTGACCGCTGGTGACCTGTCCGACGTGGGCCTGGCTGCCTTTGCCGGCAAGAAAAAGATTCTGAACATCTTCCCGTCGGTGGATACCCCTACCTGCGCTACCTCGGTACGCAAGTTCAACGAAAAAGCCGCTGCCCGTGATGGCGTGGTGGTGCTGTGCATTTCTGCCGACCTGCCGTTTGCGCAGAAGCGTTTCTGCGGTGCCGAGGGCATCGAAGGCGTGGCCAACCTGTCTACCTTCCGCAACCCGGCCTTTGCCGAGGCGTACGGCGTGCAGCTGGCTTCCGGCCCGCTGGCTGGCCTGACTGCCCGCGCCGTGGTGGTTCTGGACGAAAACGACCAGGTGCTGCATAGCGAGCTGGTTGCCGAGATCGCCGACGAGCCGAACTACGACGCCGCGCTGGCCGTGCTGTAAGACAGCCAGGTCGCCAAGACGAAAAACCGGTCAGCTTGCGCTGGCCGGTTTTTTATTGTGCAGCAAAGGGCAGGTGACTCAGGCGGCGGCACGCAGTGTGTGGCTACCGCCCGGCGCGGCCGGTGGCGGCGTGCGGCCAACCTTGGCCTGCGGCTGGGTGCGGAACCACGCCAGGTCCTGATTGAGTTGCTGCGAGGCGTCGGTGAGGCGGCCCATGGCCGGGGCCAGCGTTTGCATCTGGCCAAAGATGCCGGCCGCCAGCGTGGCCACTTCGTCGCCCTGGCTCACGATATTGTCGCTGGCGCTGTGCTGAGCCTGGCGCGCTTCTTCGATGTCTTTCATGGCCTGGCGGAAGGCCAACATGGCCTGGTCGGCTTGCAGTAGCGCGTTGTTCAGCGTTTCTTGTGCGCCGATGCTTTGCTCGCCGGCCAGGTGGGCTTCGCTCATGGTGGCCGCCAGCGCCTGGCTGGCCGACTCTACCCGCAGCAGCGTGTCGAAGATGCGTGCGGTGGCGCTTTCGGTACGCTCGGACAGCTTGCGCACTTCGTCGGCGACCACGGCAAAGCCGCGGCCTGCTTCGCCCGCACGGGCGGCCTCGATGGCAGCGTTCAGGGCCAGCAGGTTGGTTTGCTCGGCCACATCGCGAATCAGCGTGCTGATCTGGGCAATGTCGCGGATGGCGGTTTTCAGCTGCTCGGCGTCGTTGACGCCACCTTGCAGGCGTACGGACAGCTTGTGCAGGGTATCGGCGGTGCCGGTGGCCAGGCTACGGGCGTGGCCGGTGCGCTCGCTGCCACTATCGGCCTGGCTCACAGCCTGCTGTAGCGCCAGGCTGATGCGCTGGTTGCTGCCGGCAATCTGCCCTGCGGCGGCGCGGGTGTTTTCTGCTTTGTCCGCTTGCTGCTGGGTCACGGTGATCACCTGCCCGGTAAGCGCCAGGATGCTGCGCGCCTCGTGTTCGCTCTGCGCGGCGGTGCTGCGCACGGTGGCCAACAGGGTGGCCAGCTTGTCCAGAAAGCGGTTGATGTGGCGGGCGGCTTGCGATAGCTCGTCGGCACCGCTTACCGGCAGGCGGGCGGCCAGGTCGCCTTCACCCAGCTGGTCGGCGGCGCGCTGCATGGCGGCGATCTGTCCTTTCAGCCGGCGTGCCAGCAGGGCTTGCGATAGCACCACAATGACACTGGCCAGGCCCAGTGGGCCCAGTACCAGCATCACCAGCCGGCTGAGCGCGCCTTGCATGGCGGTTTCAGCCTGCGCCAGCAGTTGGCGCTCGGACACCAGGCGCTGGTCGATCAGGCCGGCCAGCGGGTACAGGCTCATTTTGTAGGCTTCTTCGGGGATGGACAGCGCGTCTTCTGGCGAGGTCTCGGCGATCTTGATGGCGGACAGCAGGTTGGTGTGATAAGCCTGCCAGTGCTGGCTGGCTTGTTTGGCAAAGCTGTCGCGCTCTGCGGCGGGCAGCGCGCTGGCAATGGCGGCAATCAGCTGGCGGCTGCTTTTATCCACGCTGGCCAGCTGGGTGGCGGTGTCCGGCAGCAGCGGGTCGGCGCGCGATAGCGACAGCACCTCGGCTTTCAGCGTTTGCAGGTTGGCCGATAGCAGCTGGCGGCTGCGGTAGTGTTCGAAGTCGCCGCGTAGCGACCACAGCTGCTGGCTGCTGAGCAGCATCACGGCCAGCAGGCAGCCAAGTGTCAGGATAACTGTGAGCCACAGCCGTTTAACAAGCGTCATTTTAAATCCATCCTTATCAAAGCTGGCCGCAGTGTAGGCGGTCAACGTTACTGACAGATGACAATTCATCACAATGACGCATGGGTGTAACCGTGGCCGGTTTTAGCCCATCGGGTACATGAAAAAGGCGCCTAGCTTGTAGACTAGGCGCCATTCGTTAAGATTCTGTGAATAATAGAGTGGGCTAGCCCGCTGCAACACTGGCCTTGTGCTTGTCCATTACCTTCACATAGTGCTCGGCGGAGTATTTGAAATACGCCAGCTCGCCCTCGGTCAGTGGCCGTACCTGTTTTACCGGGTTACCCAGGTACAGGTAGCCGCTTTCCAGCCGTTTGTTGGGGGGCACCAGGCTGCCGGCGCCAATCAGCACACGGTCTTCGATAACGGCGCGGTCCAGGATGATGGTGCCGATGCCAACCAGCACTTCGTTGCCGATGGTGCAGCCGTGCAGGGTCACGTGGTGGCCGATGGTGACGTGGCGGCCGATGACCAGCGGCGCGCCTTGCGGGTCGCTGTCTTTGCGGTGGCTCACGTGCAGCATGGCAAAATCCTGCACATTGCTGCCTTCGCCTATGCTGATGCTATTGACGTCGCCACGCACCACGGCGCAGGGCCAGACTGACACGTTGGCCGCCAGGCTGACCTCGCCGATCACCACGGCGGCGTCGTCGATATAGCAGCTGGCGTCGATCTGCGGGTGGTGGCCATCATAGGAACGGATATTGCGATTCACGGATTTGTCCTTATCTAGAATACGTTTCTGCGCGCACGCTGCGGCGCCACTTTTAACAGGATGCCAAACATGACCCCGAATCCGCTACTGGACTTTAGCGATCTGCCGCGTTTTGCTGCGATCAAACCCGAACACGTTACCCCGGCGCTGGACGTGCTGCTGGCCGAGGCCCGTGCTGCCGTAGAGCAGGTGATCGCCGCTGGCGGCGACGACTGGGACAGCATATCCGAGCCGCTCTCTGACGCCACCGAGCGCCTGGGGCGCGCCTGGGGCGTGGTGGGGCACCTCAATAGCGTGATGGGCAATACCGACGGCCTGCGCGAGGTGTATAACGCCGAAATCCCGCGTATTTCTGCTTTCTTTACCGAGCTGGGGCAAAACCTGGACTTGTTTGCCCGCTTCAAGGCGGTGGCGGCCAACCCGGCCTTTGCCACGGCCAGCGCTGCGCGCCAGAAAATCATCGCCAACGACCTGCGCGACTTCCGCCTGTCCGGTGCCGAGCTGCCGGACGCGCAAAAAGCGCGCTTTGCCGAGATCTCCAGCCGCCTGGCCGAGCTGTCCAGCCAGTTTTCGCAAAACGTGATGGACGCCACCGACAGCTTTAGCCTGTTGATCGACGACGCTGCCGAGCTGGCGGGCATTCCGGAAGACAGCCTGGCCATGTACGCCGCCATCGCCGAAGCCGACGGCCAGCCGGGCAAATACAAGCTGGGCCTGCAGTTTCCGCTGCTTTTCCCGGTGTTGCAGTACGCCGACAACCGTGCGCTGCGCCAGCAGCTGTACGAAGCCAACGCCAAGCGCGCCAGCGAGTTTGGCCCGGCCGAGCAGGACAACACCCCGCTGATCCGCGAACGCCTGGTGCTGGCTGCCGAAGAGGCGCAGCTGCTGGGTTTTGCCAACTACGCCGAGCTGTCGCTGTACACCAAGATGGCCGAGACCCCGCAGCAGGTGATCGACTTCCTGCGCGACCTGGCCGCCCGCGCCAAACCCTACGCGCAGCAGGATCGCGCCGAGCTGGAAGCCTTTGCCCGTGACGAGCTGGGGCTGGACACGCTGGAAGCGTGGGACATCAGCTACGCCGCCGAAAAACTGCGTGTGGCGCGCTACGCGTTTTCCGAGCACGAAGTAAAGCAGTACTTCCCCGAGCCCAAAGTACTGGCCGGTTTGTTCAGCGTGGTGCACAAGCTGTACGGCATTACGGTCACGCAGCAAGACGCCGAAACCTGGCACCCGGACGTGCGCTACTACCAGATCCGCAAAGACGGCGCGCTGCTGGGCGGCTTCTACCTGGACTTGTACGCCCGTGACGGCAAGCGCCCTGGCGCCTGGATGGACGACGTGCGCGGCCGCCGCGTTAAAGCGGGCCAGGTGCAGACCCCGGTAGCCTACCTGGTGTGCAACTTTACCCGCCCGCTGGGCGACAAGCCGGCCACCTTTACGCACGACGAAGTCACCACGCTGTTCCATGAATTCGGCCACGGCCTGCACCATTTGCTGACCCGCGTGGACGAGCTGGGCGTGTCCGGCATTAGCGGCGTGGAGTGGGACGCGGTCGAGCTGCCTAGCCAGTTCATGGAAAACTTCTGCTGGGAATGGGATGTGTTGCAGGGCATGAGCGCCCACGTGGATAGCGGCGAGCCGCTGCCGCGGGCGCTGTACGACAAGATGCTGGCAGCCAAGAACTTCCAGAGCGGCATGCAGACCGTGCGCCAGCTGGAGTTCTCGCTGTTCGACATGCAGCTGTACACTGCGGCCAACCCTGACACGCTGGACTGGCAGGCGCTGCTGGAGCAAGTACGCGACGAAGTGGCGGTAAACCGCCCGCCAGCGTACAACCGCTTCCCTAACAGCTTCAGCCACATTTTTGCCGGCGGTTACGCCGCGGGCTACTACAGCTACAAGTGGGCAGAAGTGCTGTCGGCGGATGCCTACGCGGCATTCGAAGAAGCTGGTGGCGCTAACCCGGCGGTAGGCTACAAGTTCTGGGACGAAGTTCTGGCCGTGGGCGGCAGCCGCCCGGCGCTGGAATCGTTCCGCGCCTTCCGTGGCCGCGACCCGCAAATCGACGCGCTGCTGCGCCACAGCGGCATGAGCGAGCCGGTAGCCGCCTGACCCTCACCAGCACGCTGCGGCCAACGTTGGCCGCAGCGTAGCGGCAAAGCACAAGGGCAAGCCAGAGGGCTTGCCCTTGTGCTTTGCAGACCTGCCTCGCCTAGCCCAATAACACAGGCCGCCAGGGTGGGGCTGTGCTACGCGGAGTGTGTTGCTGACTGGCTGATGGCGATGTGCTGGTTTATCGACTGATTGCGCATTATCGATAAGGGGTGAATTAACAGTAACGCTATGTTTTATCGGTAAAAATGGCTTGCGATAGGGTGTTTCCGTTCCGTGCGCATCTGTCCTGACGGGTGTGTAGTCGGGATGCCATTTACGGTATGGAAACAGGAGAGGTACCTATGAAATCGATCAGTTTTGTTATCGTGGCTGCGTTGCTGGCGACGGCCTGTAGCAGCATGACTGCCATTGGTCAGTCCCCGTCTTCGACACCGCCCAAGCTTGTCCGCACGGCGAGCGGTGGGCTTGCCTGGGATAAGCCGGGCGCTTTTGGGCCGGTACCGCAAGCCATGGCGGCAAAAGGTGCGGCGATGTGTGCCACGCTGAATACCGCTAGCCAGACTTTCCGTGCATTGGGTTATCACCCGTCGGCACAGAATGAGCAAGGCCAGACGATGGATGAGGGGGGGTTCTATTGTGTGACGCCTTAAGCGTTGTACGTTGAATGGTGATATTGCCCTGTACGCTTGGCGTGACATCACCTTGGCGGCCTGTACTTTGCGGGCCGCTTTTTTGTTTTATTCACGTACGGCTTTGCATTTGTTAACGACTGCCATTTGAAATGGGTCGATGCTGGTGTCAGCATGGCCGAGTGAATATTGCCCAGCTTGCCATGATGACCTACCTTGCCCGTCTACTTCACGGCATGGCCCTGCCGCTTGTATTGCTTGTTGCCGGTTTTTTTCCTGGCGTACCAAGCCATGCCGGGCCACTAAGCGATGCTTTGTCGCCGCGGCAGCTATCATCGGCCACGATGGGGCGCACGCTGACCGTGACACTGCCACATGCCGGCCGGCAGCGTAGCTTCCTGCTACATGTACCGCGTAATTATCAGCCGGGGCAGCCATTACCGCTGGTCCTGGCTTTGCATGGCGGCGGCGGCAGTATGGTCTTCATGGCGAATGACCGCCATTACGGGCTGATCAGCCATAGCGACCAGGCCGGCTACCTGTTAGCTGTGCCCAATGGCACCGGTGTGCTGGGTAACAAGCTGGCGACCTGGAACGCCGGGCGCTGCTGCGGCAAGGCGCGCGACGAAGCGGTAGATGACGTAGCCTTTGCCCGCGCGGTGGTGGACTGGGTGCAGCAGCACTACACGGTAGCCGCGGGGCGCGTGTACGCGGTAGGCATGTCCAACGGCGGCATGATGGCGTACCGGCTGGCGTGCGAGGCGGCGGATGTGTTTGCCGGCATCGCCTCGGTAGCCGGCACCGACAACACGCTGGCTTGCCAGCCATCGCAGCCACTAGCGGTATTACATATTCACGCACGGGATGACGACCATGTCCTGTTCCATGGTGGTGCCGGGCCAGGCGCCTTCCGCGACGAGCGCAAGGTAACGGATTTCACGTCGGTACCCGCAACCATGGCGCAGTGGCAAACGCACAACCAGTGCCGCCCGCAGCCGGCGCACAGCCTGACGGTAGCGGGTGCCTATTGCGAGCGGTATACCGGCTGTGCTGCAGGTGGCGCATTGCAGCTATGTGTCACCGAGCAAGGTGGCCATAGTTGGCCGGGTGGTGGTCGTACCCGTATCGGCAAGGCTGGCCCTGGCCAGGCGCTGGACGCCAATGACGTAATGTGGGCGTTTTTCAGCCAGCTACCGCCCCGGCCGTAATGGTTGGCGAACAGTCTGTACATGCGGGTGATGCGCCAACATGACAGGGATGCGTTAGCATGACGTTTGCTTTCTTTGGGAGACCGCCATGATCAGCCACATCGACCACGTTGTCCTTACCGTTACCGATATCGAAGCGTCGGTAGCCTTTTACTGCCGCGTCTTGCAGATGAAAGCGGTGACGTTTGCCAACGGCCGCCGCGCGCTGCATTTCGGTCACCAGAAAATCAATTTGCAGCTGCTGGGCCAGGAGCCGCGTAACCGTGCCGGTGTCGGCTCGGGCGACCTGTGCCTGATTACCAGCTGGCCGCTGCCGCAGGTGGTGGCTCATTTACAGGCCGAAGGGGTGGATATTGTCGAGGGCCCGGTGGCCAAGACCGGCGCACAAGGCACCATCCAGTCGGTGTACTTGCTGGACCCGGACCAGAACCTGATCGAAATCAGCGTGTATCCGCCACAGGCATGACAACGTTTTTTGCACAAGGCGGGAACCAAGCGCGCCTGACATACTCACACAATCACTGTTTGTCTAGCAGGCACAACAGTGAGCGAACTTGACTGTGTTTACCCCCGCCCGGTGCGGGGGCATTTTTTTGTCGCCAGCCCGGTGCCGCTGTATCAAACGTAACAAGGGCCTTTCGCCATGCGAAAGGCCCTTGTCGCAGGTAACGCTAGCAGCTTAACGCTGCACGGCAGCCAGCATCACACCAGCCAGCACAAACAGCCCGCCCGAGGTGCGCGAGAAACGCTGTAGGCGTTGGCCGTGCGCCAGCCAGCCCCCCAGGCGGCCACCGGCAGCGGCCAGCGCTACGGCGACGACCATATCGGCTACCACCCAGGTGGCGGCCATGGTCAGGTACTGCGGCCACAGCTCGCGGCTGGTGTCCAGAAAGCGCGGCAGCAAGGCCGAGAAAAACACGGTGTCTTCCGGGTTGCTGACGGCCAGCAAAAACGCCGGGCGAAAGCCGCTCCATAGCGGGCTGACGCGACAGCCCTGCGCCTGGCCCAGTTTGAACGGCTTGCGCCACAGGGTAATACCCAGCCATACCAGGTAGCCGGCCCCCAGCATTTTCACGATATTGAACGCCGCAGGCGACGCAAACAGCAGGGCGGTAATGCCCAGCGCCGACAGGGCCATCAGGGTAAGCGCACCGGCAGAAAAGCCCAGTGCGTTGGGTACGCCGCCACGGGCGCCATGCTGCGCGCCGTGCGACAGGGTCAGCAGCGGGCCGGGGCCCGGTGCCAGCATCAAGAGCACGATGGTGCCCAGGTACATCATCCAGTTGTGGAAATCCATAGCCAATACTCGTCTGCCCTGGCGTGCGCAGGCAGCATGCGGCCAACGTTGCCACGGTGTGTACCGTGGTGCGTGTAGGCAGGCAGCTAGCGTGCGGGCGGCAAGGCGTTACTGGCTGCTACCGTGCAACAGGCGCGGTGGCAGGCCATGATTCAATCATTACTGCGGGAAATAGGGCAGAAGCGAGGGGCGCTAACGGGGTGGCTCGGACTGGGTGTCCGGTTCGTCGGCAGGCGTCAGGCTATGGCGGTGGGCAAAGCTGGGGGTGCGCAGGGCAAAGCTCTGGGCAAGCGGGGCAAGGCGGCCACGGTGGGCGGCATTGGTGGGGCACAGCGTGCCCGGGTTTTGCGCGGTTTGGCGCGTTTTTTTGGAAAACAATTTCTGCTTCCGGTGATGACGATGGCGCCATTCTAGGCGGGCTAGCACTGCGCTGGCAAGTTTTGTGTCTATTTTATTAATCACGCCATGCCGGTAAGTGGCTGCTTTTATTGGTGATGATGGCGTGGTGTGTTTGTAATATTAGCCGCGTTGCCAGCCTGCTTGCCACGCGCTATGGTGTCGGCCTGTTATCAAAGGGAGAGCCCCATGCAACTAGCCACCTGGAACGTCAATTCGCTGAAAGTGCGCCTGCCGCACGTGGTGCAATGGCTGGCGGACAACCCCATCGATGTACTGTGCCTGCAAGAGCTGAAGATGGACCACCCGGTGTTTCCGCTGGCCGAGATCGAAGCCACGGGCTACCAGGCCGTGTGGTTTGGCCAGAAAACCTATAACGGGGTGGCCATCCTGGTAAAAAATGGCCGCACCATCAGCGATGTGGTGCAGGGCATCCCCGGCTATGAAGACGAACAGCGCCGCGTGATTGCCGCCACCGTCGATGGCGTGCGCGTGATCTGTGCTTATTTCGTGAATGGCGAGGCGGTGGATTCACCCAAGTACCAGTACAAGCTGGGCTGGTTGGCCGCACTGGAAGGTTATGTAGCCAGCGAGCTGGCCCGCTACCCGGATTTTGCCCTACTCGGCGACTACAACATCGCCCCGGAAGACCGCGATGTATACGACCCGGAAGGCTGGCGCGAGCAGGTGCTGTGCACCACGCCAGAACGCGACAGCTTCCGCCGCCTGGTGGGCATGGGCCTGTCGGACAGCTTTCGGTTATTCAACCAGGAAGACAAGCAATACAGCTGGTGGGATTACCGCGCCATGATGTTCCGCCGCAATATGGGCGTGCGTATCGACCATATCCTGATTACCGACAGCCTGAAGGCGCGGGCAAGCGGCTGCGTGATCGACAAAACCCCGCGCAAGTGGGAACGCCCGTCCGACCACACGCCAGTGGTGCTGACACTGGCGTAAGCCCGCCCCGGCAGGTGGCTGGTGCCATGGCTAAAGGTGTTGCGGCCATGGCCCGTCATGTATGGTTTTAAAATGCATAGCGGGCCGTGGCTGAAAATAAAAAAGCGAAATCGCTTGCCGGGCACTGGCTTAGTGCGTATAACGTGCTGAAGCAAGATTTCAAGCTAGTTGATCCAAAGTTCAGAGTTGTTCCACTTCAAAAGCGGTACTCCATTGTTTCATCCGGTCCCTTCTTGATTATTTCGCTGACAGGCATTTCGCCTAATTTTTTACGTTTTTTCAAAAGGAAGACAAAATGGAAACCGGTACCGTTAAATGGTTCAATGATGCAAAAGGCTTTGGCTTCATCACTCCGGACGCAGGCGGCAACGACCTGTTCGCTCACTTCTCCGAAATCCAGGGCAATGGTTTCAAATCCCTGGCTGAAGGTCAGAAAGTAAGCTACGTATCCGGCATGGGCCAAAAAGGCCCACAAGCTACCAAAATCCAGCCGATGTAATATCGGTTGCCATTTTGCTGGCAATAAAAAAAGCCCCGCTTGCGGGGCTTTTTTCATGTCTGTACAAAACGCTGCTGCCAGCGTTTAGGCATGCTCAGCGCCTAGCTGATCAGGTCGCCATCTTTGACTACCGGGCGGGTCCAGCGCCAGGTCAGCCGTGCCAGCAGCACCAGCAGTACACCCCACAGGCCAAAAACCAGCCAGCGGATGGCACTCCACGTGCTCTCGTCGGCTTGGGCCAAGCGGATGCTGGTGATGTTCGGGTAGAGCGAGAACATATTGATGCGCCAGCCATACGACGAGATATGGGCGGGCTGGCGGGCGTTTTCCAGCGCCCGCGCCGTGGCTTGCACGTCGGAGGCGTCAAATTTGAAGTACAGCGGCCAACCCCAGCCGGTATCTTCGTTGCGGTAAACGCGCACATCGTCGATCGCGTGCTGGGTGTAGATCAGGTACATGTCGCGTACCGGCTGGTCGGCCGGGTTCTGTTTGCTGATGGGGCCGTCTTTGTCCGCCAGCTTGACCTCTACGCCGGTAATGGTGGTGATGGCGTGTTCGGGCAGGTAGTAGTCCAGCAGCAGGCTGCCGCTCAGGGCAAACAAACCCAGTACTGTCATGCCTGCCTTACGAAGTTTTGCACGCATTTCTATGGTTTTCCTTTAAAAATCATTGGGTTTAAGGTGTTTTTCACAATTATGCCCCTACACTTGCCACTTGTGCCCGTGATTTTGTGCCACACCGGCCATCAAGCTGATGGCATGGCACACGGGCAGGCCGTTACACTGTAGGCCTGCCTAACGGGCTATCTTGCCCCCCAGCCTGCCGGAGCTACCCATGCGCGTTTTCCTTGCTGTACTGCTGTCTACCTTGCTTGCCCCTGCCGCCCATGCCGCGGGTACGCCGGGGCAGTTTGACTACTACGTCATGGCCCTGTCGTGGTCGCCCGATTACTGCGCGGTGCGTCCGGACGACCGCGAGCAGTGCAGCCGCCAGTATGGTTTTGTCTTGCATGGCCTGTGGCCGCAGTACCAGCGCGGCTACCCGGCAGATTGCAGCCGCGAGCGTTTTGATGAAGGCATGCTGCAGCAGTTTGCTGGCCTGTATCCCAGCCGCAAGTTATACCGCCATGAGTGGGAAAAGCACGGCACCTGCAGTGGCCTGGGCCAGGCGGCCTACCACCAGCTGGCTGCTGGCCTGAAAGCCAGGCTGGCGGTACCGGCAGCCTATCAGTCCCCGGTGCAGCCGCTGCGTAAAACCCTGGCCGAGCTGAAAGCCGAGCTGCAGGCGGCCAACCCCTGGCTCGGCCCGCGTGCGCTGGCGGTATCGTGCAGCGGTGGTGGCCGCTTCCTGAAAGAAATCTATCTGTGTACCGACAAGCAGGGCCGCCAGGGTCGGCCGTGCGGTGACGATGTGCTGGCAAGCGAGCGCCGTAGCTGCCGCCAGCCGGACATCCTGGTCCGCAGCGTACGTTGACCACCATGGGAACCACGATGAAAGCACTGTTGGCCGCATGGCTTTGTCTGCTGACCTTGCAGGCTTGGGCTGCCGAGCCGGCAGCACCGCGTATCGGGGTGGTGCTGGGCGGCGGCGGCGCACGCGGCTTTGCCCACCTGGGTGTACTGCAGGAGCTGGAAAAACTGCACGTGCCCATCGCCTGTATGGCCGGTACCTCGGCGGGGGCGCTGATTGGCGGTGCCTACGCCAGCGGGCAGCCGCTGGCCGAGCTGGAGCGGCAGTTTGCCGAGGCCGACTGGGAAACCCTGCTGTCCGGCCGGCCACGCCGTCAGGATGTGCCGTACAACCGCAAGCAGAGCGACAGCCGCAATTACTTTGATCTCACCGTGGGCTTTCGCGATGGCAAATGGCGGCTGCCCAAGGCGGCCATCAATGCACAGGGTATCGACCTGTTCATTCGCCAGCTGACCCGTGCCCGCAACGAAGCCAGCTTTGATCGGCTGAGCATCCCGTTTCGCGCGCTGGCTACCGACCTGGAAAGCGGCGAGGCGGTGGTGTTTGACCGTGGCGACCTGAGCCTGGCCATGCGCGCCAGCATGGCGGTGCCGGGCATGTTTGCACCGGTAGAGGCCGACGACCGAGTCCTGGTAGACGGTGGCATGGCGCGGCAGCTGCCGGTGGAAGAGCTGAAAGGCCGCTGCGCCGATGTGCTGATCGTGATCGACGTGGGCACCCCACCGGTCGCGCGCGAGCAGCTGGGCAACTTTCTGGACGTGCTGGACCAGACCACCTACCTGATGGTGGCGCGCAACAGCCGCGAATCCCTGGCCAAGCTGGGGCCGCAGGATATCCTGCTTCGCCCGCAGCTCGATGGTGTGTCGCCTGCCGACTTTGGCGATAACGCGGCCATTATCGAGGCCGGCAGGTTGGCCGCACGCGCCATCGCGCCCCAGCTGGCGGCGCTGGCCAGCAGCCCCGAGCAATACGCCGCCTGGCAGCAGGCGCGCGGGCAGGGCGAGCGCCCGCGTATCGACCGCATCAATGTGGCCGGCAGTTTTGACTTTGTCGACCCGGAAGCCATGCAACAAAAGCTGTCGATTGGCAGCCGCCTGGGGTTGGGGGCGTTGCACCAGAAGCTGGGCGAGGTGTTTGCCGAAGGGGACCTGGACAAGCTGGACTACACGTTGCGCCAGCAGGAAGGCCAGCACGTGGCCGACGTGCATCTGCAAGAGCGCCATACCGGGCCAAACTATGTCCGCGGCGGCCTGGAGCTGCGCAGCAGTTCGCAGGGCGATGCGACTTTCTCGCTGCTGGGCGAGTTCAAGCGCAGCTGGCTCAATAGCCGCGGCGGCAGCGTGCTGGGCGAGGCCAAACTGGGTGAGGAACCGACCTTCCGCGCCGAGTGGCAGCAGCCGTTTACTGCCAACTCGCCGGCTTTTCTGAGCCTGGGCAGCAGCCGGCGCGAGAAACGCTACAACCTGTACGTGCAGGACCACCAGTCCACCGCCGAATTTTTGCGTGTCACCAATATGCTGAACGTGGATACCGGCTGGAGCCTGGGTAGCCTGGGCGAATGGCGTGCCGGCTGGTATGGCAGCCGCGACAGCCTGGCGCTGCAGGTGGGCTATAACGGCCTGTTTGACCTGAATGACAGCAAAACCCGCGAGCAGGGCCTGCGTACCCGCCTGGTCCTGGATCAGCTGGACAACCCGCGCTGGCCGCGCAGTGGCTACGCCCTGCAGCTGGATGCACGCAAGCCGCTGCACCGTACCGATGACCCGGCGCCGCAGCCTAGCGGCGCCTTCGTGCTGGACACTGTGACCACCGACCGGCGCGACATCAGCTGGCGCTTTACCCTGCGGGGTGGTTATAGCGACAAGAACGACGCGGCCGAGGTGTTCGAGCTGGGCGGTTTCCGTAACCTGTCCGGCTACCAGCCCGGCGAGCTGCTGGGCCACCGCATGACGTTTGCCCGCACCATGGTGTCGTGGCGCGTCTCCAGCCTGCCCTCGGCGCTGGGTTCCGGGCTGTATGTGGGGGCCTCGGCCGAGGTTGGGCGGGTATGGGCCACCTTGCCGTTGGCGCAGGATACCCGCTGGCTGCCTGCCGGCTCGGTATTCGTGGGGGCCGACACCATTCTGGGGCCAGTTTTCATGGGCGTGGGGCATGGCAAGAAAGGCCAGCTCACCGGCTACTTTAACCTGGGGCTGGAATACTAGCGCTGCGGCCAACCTTTTGCGGCCAACCTTCAAGCCGGCCCGCCTGGGTGTCTACCCGGTGCGGCCGGCTTTGTCATGTGCGGCTAGCGCCCGCCGCTGGTAAAGGCCATGCCTTCCTGCTCGCCCACCGGGCGGGCGTGCAGCTGCGCTTCAAACTGCAGTGTGGCAGCGGCCCAGGAGAAGCCCTCGGCCACGCGGCGTACCTGGTGGCGGTCTAGTGATAGCGCCTGCAGGCAGGCGGTTTTCAGGTCGTCGTGCAGCACGCCGCCGCCGCTATCGCCCACCACATCCAGCGGCCCGGCTACCGGGTAGGCGGCTACCGGCGTGCCGCAGGCCATGGCTTCCAGTAGCACCAGGCCAAAGGTGTCGGTGCGGCTGGGGAAGACAAACACGTCTGCTGCGCGGTAAATACGCGCCAGCTCGGCCTGCGGGAACACGCCAGCAAAGTGTACCGCCGGGTAGCGTGCCTGTAGCTCGGCCAGCTGCGGGCCTTCGCCTACTACCCATTTGCTGCCGGGCAGGTCCAGCTGCAGAAACGCCTCGATGTTTTTTTCTACTGCCACGCGGCCAACGTAGACAAAGCGCGGCGGTGCCGTATCCAGCCGGTCGCGCTCGCCGGGGCTGAACGTGGTGGTGTCTACCCCACGGCTCCATAGCACCACATTGTGAAAACCCCGCGCTTTCAGGTCGGCCACGATGGCCGGTGTGGGGGCCATTACCGCCTGTGCGGCGTTGTGGAAGCGGCGTATCCAGGCGTAGCTGATGGTCAGCGGTAGCCGCGTACGTGCGTGGATGTATTCGGGAAAGCGGGTGTGGTAAGCGGTGGTGAAAGGTTGGCCGCGGCGGCGGCACCAGCGCCGTGCAGCCATGCCCAGCGGGCCTTCGGTGGCAATGTGCACTGCGTGCGGGGCAAACTCGGCCAGGCGGGCGGCCGTTTTGCGGTAGGGCAGCAGTGACAGGCGGATATCCGGGTAGGTGGGGCAGGGCAGGGTAAGAAAGCCATCGCCCTCGTCGTGTTCGCCACCTTGCGGCGTGACCATGGCGACCTGATGGCCCAGCGCCCGCAGCTCGCGCACGGTTTCGACGATGCTGCGTACCACGCCGTTGACTTGCGGGTACCAGGCGTCGGTGATGATCATGATGCGCATGTTTCAGCCTCCTCCAGCGCGCCTTCGCGTACCGGCTGGGCCGCGATGGTAGTGGGTGCGGCGGCGCTGCTGGCCTGGCTGGTCCAGTACACCACTTCCAGCCGGCCGTCGGCGTGTTCTACCAGCGCGGACAGGCTTTCCACCCAGTCGCCACAGTTGCCGTACACCACGCCGCCGATGTCTTTGACCTCGGCCTTGTGGATGTGGCCGCAGATCACGCCGTCAAAGCCACGGCGGCGGGCTTCGTCGGCCAGGATCTGTTCGAAGTCGCTGATGAAGTTCACCGCGTTCTTCACCTTGTGTTTCAGGTACTGCGAGAGCGACCAGTACGGCCGCCCCAGCTTTTGCCGCAGCCAGTTGTAGTGGCGGTTCAGGTGCAGGATCACCGTATAGAGGCTGTCGCCTACATACGCCAGCCACTTGACGTGCTGGATGACGCCGTCGAACTCGTCGCCGTGGATGACCAGCAGGCGTTTGCCGTCGGCGGTGAGGTGCTCGGCTTCCTGGCGGATGGCAATGCCGCCAAAGTCCAGGCCGCAGTATTGCCGCGCCGCCTCGTCGTGGTTGCCGGGTACGTAGATCACCTGTGTGCCCTTGCGCGCCTTGCGCAGTACCTTTTGCACCACATCGTTGTGGCTTTGCTTCCAGCCCCAGGATTTTTTCAGCTGCCAGCCGTCGATAATGTCGCCCACCAGATACAGCGTGTCCGACTCGTGGTGTTTGAGGAAATCCAGCAGGAAGCTGGCCTGGCAGCCACTGGTGCCCAGGTGGACATCAGACAGCCAGATAGTGCGGTAGCGGTGGCTCATGGTGCGCTCCGGCGTAGCAGATAGCGCCATGCTGCGTGGTGCATGTGACAGCAGGATGTGGGTCAGGTGACGGCGTCATGACAGGCTGGCTGGCATAAAGCGCAGGTTAGGCCGCTGCAGCATAAGCAGCACTTAAGAATGGTTTGTTTCACTGCCATGATCTTGGGTATCCTGCTGCCCACAATATGAAATATCAATAAAAAGATAATGAAAATAAGTCTATTTCGTCCTTTGCGCGCCGAGGTGCTGGCTGCCGGCATGGCGCTGCTGCTGGTGCTGTTTTTCAACGTACCGTTCTGGCAGCGCCTGTTTGCCATTGTCAGCCCGCTGGATGGCCACGGTGTGAAGATGCTGGGGCTGGCGTTTGTACTGGTAACGGCATTCTTCAGCCTGCTGCTGCAGCTGCTGGTGTGGCCGTGGGTGGGCAAGCCGCTGCTGACCACGCTGCTGCTGCTTACCGCCGGTGTCAGCTATTTCATGAGCCAGTACGGCGTGCTGATCGACATGAATATGGTGCGTAACGCCATGCAAACCGACGGTGCCGAGGTGCGCGACCTGCTGACCGTCAAGATGGTGCTCACTGTACTGCTGCTGGGTGGCCTGCCCAGCCTGTGGCTGTGGAAAACACCGGTCCTGTACCGCCCGCCGCTGCGCGAGCTGGGTGCCCGTGTGGTGGCGCTGCTGGTGAGCGCCGGGGTGCTGGTGGCGGTGGCCATGGTGGGCTATCAGGATTTTGCTTCGTTGTTCCGCAATAACCGCGAGCTGCGCTTTGCGCTGACGCCGACCAACTACCTGCAAGCTACCAGCTCGTATATCAAGCGCGTTACCGCCAAGCCGGCCGTGCTGCAAAAAGTGGGTGAAGACGCCAGCCGCACCGCGCCGTGGCCAGCCGGCAGCAAGCCGCGTGTGCTGGTGCTGGTGGTGGGGGAAACCGCCCGCGCCGACCATTTTTCGCTCAATGGCTACCCGCGCCAGACCAACCCGCAGCTGGCCCGCATCCCTGGCCTGATCAACTACCCTGACACCTGGTCTTGCGGCACCGAAACCGCGATCTCGGTGCCGTGCATGTTCTCGTCCCTGCCGCGCGACAAGTTTGACGCCGACGAGGCCAAGCACCGCGAGAACCTGCTGGATATCCTGCAACGGGCGGGCATCCAGGTCAGCTGGCGCGATAATAATTCCGGCTGCAAAGAGGTATGCAACCGCGTGCCCACTGACATGGTATTTGGCGACAAGAACCCGGCTTTCTGCGCGGATGGCGAGTGTTTTGACGACATTTTGCTGGATGGCCTGCCGCAGCGGCTGAAGGCACTCAAAGGCGACGCCGTGATTGTGCTGCACCAGAAAGGCAGCCACGGGCCGGCTTATTACAAACGCTACCCCAAGGCTTACGAGCGCTTCACGCCCGTGTGCCGCACCAGCGAGCTGCAAAAGTGCAGCCGGCAAGACATCATCAACGGCTTTGACAATACCATTCTGTACACCGACGCCATCCTGGCCAAAACCATCGCCGCCTTGCAGGCCGAGCCTGCCGTGGCCGGCGGCATGATCTATCTGTCCGACCACGGCGAATCGCTGGGCGAGAACAATATGTACCTGCACGCCACGCCGTATCTGGTGGCGCCAGACGCGCAAAAGCACATCCCCATGGTGGCGTGGTTCTCGCCGGCCTGGCAGCAGGCAGCCGGCATGCCGCAGGCTTGTTTGCAGCAGGGCAGCCAGCAGCGCTACAGCCAGGATAACCTGTTCCACAGCGTACTGGGCCTGATGGGGGTGAAAACCGCCGTGTACGAAGCGCCGCTGGACATGTTTGCCAGCTGCCGCAGCGCGCGTTGAGCGGCTAAGGGCGGGCAAAAAAATGCCCGCCGGGCGGCGGCGGGCCAAAGCAAGCTTGGAGGCGTGCCCTCAAGGCATAGCATCTGGCGTGCCAGGCTGCAGCGCGGCCAGCTTACGGTACAGCGTACGTTCGGTGATGCCCAGTGCCGCCGCCAGGCTGGCGCGGTCGCCCTGGTGGCTAGCCAGCGCCCACGCTAGGTAGCGCTGCTCCAGCCCGGCCAGCGGCAGCAGCGTGCTGTGAAAACTCGTGCCGGGGTTGGCCGCAGGTGCTGCCAGCGTGTCCAGCCACAGGTGTTCCGGCAGGATGCGGTCGCCGTCGCATAGCAGGCTGGCGCGCTCCAGCATATTGCGCAGCTCGCGAATATTGCCGGGGAAGGGGTGCTGCAGCAGCCAGGCCAGCGCGTCGGCGGACAGCGCCAGCGCGCGCCCCGGCGCCACCCGCGCCAGCAGCGCCTCGGCCAGCAGCGGGATGTCTTCCTGCCGTTCGCGTAGCGGCGGCAGGCGCAGCGGAAACACCGCCAGCCGGTAGTACAGGTCGGCGCGGAAGGCCCCGTCGCGCACCATCTGCGCCAGGTCGCGGTGGGTAGCGGCAATCACCCGAAAGCGCGCCGGGATGCTGCTGATACCGCCCACGCGGCGGAAGGTGCCGGTTTCCAGCAGGCGCAGCAGTTTCACCTGCTGGCTGGGGGGCAGGTCGCCGATTTCGTCCAGAAACAGCGTGCCGCCGTTGGCCGCTTCCACCAGGCCCTGCTTGCGCTGCGTGGCGCCGGTGAAGGCGCCTTTCTCGTAGCCGAACAGCTCGCTCTCCAGCAGGGTTTCCGTCAGGCTGGCGCAGTCTACTGCCACAAATGGCCGGCTGCTGCCGCCACCATCATGAATGGCCCGCGCCAGGCCTTCCTTACCCGTGCCCGATTCCCCCTGCAACAGCACCGCCACCCCCGACGGCGCGGCCCGCTGCGCCAGCAGCAGCATGCGGCGAAACGCCGCACTGCGGCCAACCATGCGGTCCGGCACCGCCTGGCTGCTGGCCAGCGCCAGCGGTTTCATCTTCTCGATAAACAACACCGGATACCCGCTGACCTCTGACATGGGTGACAGTTCTACATCCACATGCTCGTCACCGTGCAGGGTGCGGTGGATGTGCAGCACGCGCTCGGGCTGGCCGCTGGCCAGCGTGGCTTGCAGCGGGCAGCTTTCCCCTTCTTCATTACACGGCCGGCTGTAGCCGTGCGACACCTCGTAGCATGTGCGGCCAACGGCGGCATCGCCATACGCTGCCTGGTAGGCCGGGTTGGCGTGGCGGATGCGGTAGTCGGGGGTGATGACGATGCGTGGGTCGGGCACGGCGTCCAGCATGGCGGCGATGGTGGCCAGCGTGGAGGGCGCTTGGATGGGTGACATATTTGTCAGTCCTGACATGACGTAGTTTGCGCATTATGCCGTCAAAAGCGCGGTTCGGGCCGTTTTCCGCCCGTTTGGGGCAGGCACGCCGCTTGCAGTAAGGCGGGCAGGCTGCGGCAACGTGTCACATTCCGTGAGGTTGGCCGCATGCGCACACTTTAACCCTGTTGCCGGCATGGCTTGCTGGCGGCTTTTGCTCAGGGAGGGCGGCAGCTTGTTACCGGAAGACCGACGCTTACGCCGTGAATTGTTATGGGTGGTGGTGCTGAAACTGGCGGTGCTGTACGCACTGTGGCACGCCTTCATCGCCCCGCAGCGGGTACAGGTAGACACACAAGCCATGGCTAGTGCCATGGCCGCGCCGGCGCCTGCCGCCCGTCAATCAGGAGAAGAACATGATCGATAATGTTGTGGATTTGTCGCGGCTACAGTTTGCCGCCACAGCCATGTACCACTTTCTGTTTGTGCCGCTCACACTGGGGATGGTGTGGCTGCTGGTGATGATGGAAACCGTGTGGGTTATGACGGGCAAGCAGGTGTACCAGGACATGACCAAGTTCTGGGGCAAGCTGTTCGGCATTAACTTTGCGCTGGGGGTGACCACCGGCATCACCATGGAATTCCAGTTTGGTACCAACTGGGCGTACTACTCGCACTATGTGGGCGATATTTTTGGCGCCCCGCTGGCCATCGAGGGCCTGATGGCCTTCTTCCTCGAATCCACCATGATCGGCCTGTTCTTCTTTGGCTGGGATCGCCTGTCGCGCAAGCAGCATTGGCTGGTCACGCTGCTGATGGCCATCGGTACCAACCTGTCGGCACTGTGGATTCTC
Source organism: Neisseriaceae bacterium (assembly GCA_027489245.1). Lineage (GTDB taxonomy): Bacteria > Pseudomonadota > Gammaproteobacteria > Burkholderiales > Chromobacteriaceae > Vogesella. The sequence continues at coordinate 105,648 of JAIYAC010000014.1, forward strand.
ATTGCCAACGGCTGGATGCAGAACCCGGTAGGGGCCGAGTTCAGCTACCACACCATGCGCATGGAAATGACCGACTTCTGGGCGGTGGTATTCAACCCGGTAGCGCAGGCCAAGTTCGTGCACACCGTGTCGGCGGGCTATGTCACCGGCGCCATGTTCGTGCTGTCGATTTCCAGCTGGTATCTGCTGCGCGGGCGTGATGTGGAGTTTGCCAAGAAGAGCTTCCGCATTGCCGCCGCCTTCGGCTTTGCCAGCGTGTGTTCAGTGATCGTGCTGGGCGACGAGTCCGGCTATTCGGTAGGCGAATCGCAACAAACCAAGCTGGCCGCCATGGAAGCCATGTGGCACACCGAACCGGCGCCAGCGTCGTTCAACGTGCTGGCCTGGCCTAACGAAGCCGAGATGAAGAACGACTGGGCCATCGAAATACCGTGGGTGATGGGCCTGATCGGCACCCGCTCGGTGAGCAAGGAAATCCCCGGTATTCACGAGATCATGGCGGCCAACCGTGCCCGCATCGTCTCGGGCCAGCAGGCGGTGATGGCGCTGGATACGCTGCGCGCCAACCGCCACGACACCGCCGCCCAAGCGCAGCTGAAAGCGCACCAGGCCGACCTGGGCTTTGGCCTGCTGCTGAAGAAATACACCGACAACGTGGCACAAGCCACCCCGGCGATGATCGATGCCGCCGCGCGCGACACCATCCCCAAAGTAGCGCCGATGTTCTGGAGCTTCCGCATCATGGTGGCGCTGGGCATGGCCATGCTGTTGCTGTTTGGCTGGGCGCTGTGGGCGTCGCTACGCGGCAGCTTTGCGGCCAACCGCCGCCTGCTGAAGCTGGCGCTGTACTGCCTGCCGCTGCCGTGGGTGGCCTGCGAGGTGGGCTGGTTTGTGGCCGAGTACGGCCGCCAGCCGTGGACCATCTACGGCGTATTGCCGACGCGGCTGTCGGTATCCACCTTGTCTGAAGCGTCACTGTACGGTTCGCTGGCTGGTTTTGTCGGCTTCTACACCGTACTGCTGTGCGTGGAAATGTACCTGATGGTGCGTTTTGCCCGCCAGGGCCCCGGCAGCCTGGGTACTGGTCGCTACGCCAACGAAGCCCCCGCTCACTAAGGAGTCATCATGCTGGATTACACAACCCTGAAAATCATCTGGTGGGGGCTGGTAGGCGTGCTGCTGGTCGGCTTCGCCATCATGGACGGCCACGACATGGGCGTGGGCACGCTGCTGCCCTTTGTCGGCAAGGGCGACGTAGAGCGCCGTGTGGTCATCAATACCGTGGGCCCGCATTGGGACGGCAACCAGGTATGGTTCATCACTGGTGGCGGCGCCATCTTTGCCGCCTGGCCACTGGTGTACGCCACCGCGTTCAGCGGCTTTTACTGGGCCATGCTGGCGGTGCTGTGGGCGCTGTTCTTCCGCCCGGTGGGTTTTGACTACCGCAGCAAGATCGACAACCCCACCTGGCGCAATGTCTGGGACTGGGGCCTGTTCATCGGCGGCTTTGTGCCACCGCTGATCTTCGGCGTGGCCTTTGGCAACCTGTTCCAGGGCGTGCCGTTCCACTTCGACAGCCACCTGGTGCCGTACTACGAGGGCAGCTTCTGGGCACTGCTGAACCCGTTTGCCTTGCTGTGCGGCGTGGTGTCCAGCGCCATGATCACCGCCCACGGCGCCATTTACCTGATGCACCGTACCGAGGGCGATATCCAGGCCCGCGCCGGCCGCGCGCTGCAGGGCAGTGTACTGGTGGCGCTGCTGGGCTTCACTGCGGCGGGTATCTGGCTGGCCAAGGGCATAGACGGCTACGCCATTACCTCGGTGGTACAAACCGGCGCATTGCCAGACCCGCTGGCCAAGACCGTGGTACGCCAGGCGGGGGCCTGGATGGCCAATTACCAGCGCTGGCCACTGGCCATGCTGCTGCCGCTGCTGGCTTACGTCGGGCTGATCGGCGCGGTGCTGCTGGCCAGGGTTGGCCGCACCTTTGCCGGCTTCTGGGCCAGCGCGCTGGGACTCACCGGCATTATCGGCACCGCCGGTATCTCGCTATTCCCCTTCATCATGCCCTCGTCCAGCCATCTGGTGTCCAGCCTGACGGTGTGGGATAGCGTATCCAGCCACCTGACGCTGGGCTTGATGCTGGGGGCGACCTTGATCTTCATGCCCATCATCATCCTGTACACGCGCTGGGCTTACCGCGTGATGGGTGGCAAGGTCACCGCCGCCTATGTGCGTGAAAACAGCCATAGCGCTTACTGAGGCCGCTGCCATGACCATCGCCGTGTGTTGCCAGAACGGGCGCGACGTGAGCGCGCACCCGGGCAAGTGCACCCGCTTTGTGCTGGTGGACAGCCGCGGCCTGGCCGAACCGCAGCTGCTGTTGCTGCCGGCCAGCGCCATGCTGCGCCAGGCCAGTTTGCACGGCCACCCGCTGGCCGGCTGTCAGGTCATCCTGGCTGCCGGTGGCGGGCAAGGGCTGGCACAAAGGTTGGCCGCAGCGGGTATCACGCTGGCACAAACGCAGGCGCGCGACCCGCTACTGGCCGTGGCTGCCTGGCAAGCCGGGCAGTGCCAGCCGGTTGCGCTGCCGGGTAAGCAGCTGTGTCATTCACTGGATTAGAACGCTGGATCGAAAGGAAACATCATGTGGTATTTCGCCTGGGTACTGGGTATCGGCTTTGCCGTGCTCTTGGGGGTGTTGAATGCAATGTGGGGCGAGTACGAGCAAGACCGCGTGCTGCCAGGCCCGCCGGAGCAGGGCGGTGTCTGAGATCACGCGTACCCGCCCGCTGGCCTTGCTGCTAGGGGTAGGGCTGATGCTGGGCATCAGCCTGCAGCCGCAATGGCTGGCCACGCCGGCCGGGGTGGCCGACCACCCGGCCGCCATGCTGCTGATGTGGGCCATGTCGGCGGCGCTGGTGCGCGGCGTGGGCTTTGCCCCGCGCCACTGGCTACCGCGCTGGCTGTTCAGTGCGCCTGCCATGGGGCTGGCACTGTTGGCCGCGTTGTGGCGCATCGTACTGATCAACTGAACGCAAAGGAGTCTGCATGCAAGGCATTACCATTATTGGCGCGGGTTTTGCCGCGCTTACCGCCATTCGCAGCCTGCGACGGCGCGGGGTACGGCAGCCTATCACCGTGATTGCACCGCGTGAGGAACTGCACTCTCTGCCCAGTAGCATCTGGCTGGCGCCCAGGCTGCGCCGTGCGGCACAGCTACGGATTCCGCTGGGCGGGTTTTTCCGCCGCCACCAGGTGCAGTTTGTGCAGGCCAGTGTCACCGGCCTGCGCGATGGCGGCCGAATGGTGCTGACCGATCAGGGCGAGTTTGCCAACAGCCAGCTGCTGATTGCCTGTGGTGGCCGCTTTCTGCGCGGCCTGCCGGGCATCGAGCACGCGCATATTCCTTGCGCCGGCCTCGATAGCGCCGAGGCCATCGCCAGCCGCTTGCAGGCGATGACCGGCGGCACTATCGCGGTAGGCCTGGCCACCAATCCGGCCGAGCAGGGCGCCATGCGCGGTGGCCCGATGTTCGAGTACCTGTTCATCATCGATAGCTGGCTACGTCGGCAGGGGCGGCGCGATCAGTTCCGGCTGGTGTTCTTCAGCCCGTCACCGCGCCCTGGCGCACGGCTGGGCGAGCAGGCGGTGGACGGTTTGCTGGCCGAGATGAAGCGCCGCGATATCACGACCCACCTGGGCCATTCGCTGGTGCGCTTTGAAGCCGACCAAATAGTGACGCCGGCAGGCACCCTGCACGCCGACCTCATCCTGTTCATGCCCGGTATGACCGGCCCTGCCTGGCTGGGGGACAGCGGCCTACCGCTGTCCCCCGGAGGCATGGTGCTGGCCGATGCGTATTGCCAGGTTGCAGGCTGGCCGGGTGTCTGGGTAGCCGGCGATGCCGGGTCGTTTCCCGGGCCGGCGTGGCTGCCCAAGCAGGCGCACCAGGCGGATCTGCAAGCGCAGGCTGCTGCTGCCAATATGGCGGCGGCGCTGGCCGGGCAGCCGGCACGGCAACGTTTCAAGGCCGAGCTGGTGTGTATTGTGGATACCTTGGACGCCGGCATGCTGGTTTACCGCAGTGAACGCCGCCATATCGTGCTGCCGGCGCTGCGGCCCTTGCATTGGCTAAAGCGCGGCTTCGAGTGGTTTTACCTGCGGCCCTTGCGTTAGGGCGGGCTCCCTGCCCATGCTATGATGCGAGCCGTTCTCATCTGAAAGCCCTTGCCATGTTGCGCCGTTTGCTTGCCCTGTTGTCGCTGTGCCTGTTGCTGACCCCCGCCGCCTTGGCGGCCAACCTTGCCGTGGGGGACGCCGTGCCACCGCTGGCGCTGGCCGACCAGTTCGACAAGCCGCACACCCTGGGCAGCGACACGCGCTGGCTGCTGTTCAGCCACGACCGCGCCACCAGCGACGCGCTGCACCCGCTGTTAGCCGGGCTGAGCCCGGCGCAGCGGCAGGGCGTGGTGTACGTGGCCGACATCAGCCGCATGCCGGCGCTGGTGTCGCGTCTGTTTGCCGTGCCCGCCATGCGCGAGCTGCCGTTTGCCGTGTGGCTGGCGCGCGATGCGGCCAACGTGGCCATGCTGCCGCGTGAGCCGGGCAAGCTCACCGTGCTGGCGCTACAAGGCGGCCAGGTGGCGGCGGTGCATTATGTAGCCGACGTAGCGGCGCTGCCCGCCTTGCTGGCACGCTAGTTGGCCGCAAGCTGCATTGCTTATCGATGAATGTTTGATAAGCAAAGCAGTTTTTCTTGGTTCTGGCTGGCCGCCACCTTGGCTAGATTTCCCCCATCGCACTCTCACTGATGGGGATACACCATGACGCGCCTTACTCGCCTTGCTACTGCTACTACCCTGCTGTTTGCCCTGGCCGGCCACGCCCTGGCCGACGTTACGCTGCTGAACGTGTCCTACGACCCGACCCGCGAGCTGTACCAGGACTTCAACGCCGCCTTTGCCAAACAGTGGAAAGCCAAGACTGGCGAAACCGTCACCATCAAGCAGTCGCATGGCGGTTCCGGCAAGCAGGCGCGTGCCGTGATCGACGGCCTCGAGGCCGACGTGGTGACGCTGGCGCTGGGTTACGACGTGGATGCGCTGAATACCGAAGCCAAGCTGATTCCGCCCACCTGGCAAAAGCGCCTGCCGAACAACTCGGCACCGTATACCTCCACCATCGTGTTCCTGGTGCGCAAGGGCAACCCCAAGGCCATCAAGGACTGGAACGACCTGATCAAGCCGGGTGTGGAAGTGGTGACGCCTAACCCGAAAACCTCCGGTGGCGCCCGCTGGAACTACCTGGCTGCCTGGGGATACGCGCTGAAACAGCCGGGCGGTAACGACGCCAAGGCCAAGGACTTCGTGAAGAAAGTGTTCCAGAACGTGAAAGTGCTGGACTCCGGCGCCCGCGGCTCGCTGGTAAGCTTTACCCAGCGTGGCATCGGTGACGTGCTGCTGGCGTGGGAAAACGAAGCCTACCTGGCCACCAAAGAGCTGGGCCCGGACAAGTTCGACATCGTGACCCCGTCGCTGTCGATCCTGGCCGAGCCGCCAGTCAGCGTAGTGGACAAAGTGGTAGACAAGCGTGGCACCCGCAAGGTGGCCGAGGCCTACCTGCAGTACCTGTACAGCCCGGAAGGCCAGGAGATCGCTGCGGCCAACTACTACCGCCCGCGTGACGCCAAGGTGGCCGCCAAGTACGCCGACAAGTTCACCAAGGTGAAGCTGTTCACCATCGATCAGGTATTCGGTGGCTGGACCAAAGCCCAGAAAACCCACTTTGACGATGGCGGCGTGTTCGACCAGATCCAGGTGCGCTAATGCCCCCATCCTTGCCCCTGCTGGTACTGGCGGACAGTACTCAGCCCGATGGCAACACCCTGCTGGCGCTGGTGCGCCGGCAGGGTATTTTGCTTGATGGTGCCTTGGCGACAGCAGGGCAGGGCACGCTAGCGCCAGCTTTGCCACTGGCGCTGCCGCCCGGTAGTACGCCGCCGTTTATCTTGCTGGCGCACGGGCAGGCTTGCCTGCCCGCCCTGCAGGCAGTGCAGCACGACCCGCGCTGCCGCGCCGCCTTGCTGTTGTCCCCCGAGGGCGACGCCCGGCACGCGCGGGCGCTGGCTTTCCCGGCGCTGGTGGTTTGCCACCGCCCCGATGCCCGTTACCCCCGCCTTACCCAAGCGGCCACCCTGGCCGCGGCGTGGCAGGCGCGTTTGCACTTGCTGCACAGCCAGGATGCCCTGACCGAGCTCTCCCCCCTGTTGGCCGCCCTGGCTGTGCTGGCGGCGCAGCCGCTAGCCGGCGAGTGCTAAGCCGCCTTCATCACTATCGCTTATATCAACAGCACCCCATCACCTTTTCTGGTTATTGAATAAGTAACGAAGAAATCCTTATTTCTGGAATAAGACCCCGGTCAATATCCTGTTGGCAGTTATATCGCCCACAGGATGCCCCATGAACCACCCTACGCAAGGACGCTACCCATGAGCCGTGCCGCTACGCTGCCCCGCGTGCTGCCCGGCTTCGGTTTGTCGCTGGGTTACACGC
>JAIYAC010000018.1 GCA_027489245.1 Neisseriaceae bacterium
CAGAAAGACACCGTGGCCGCCCTCACCACGCTGGCCGGCAGCCTGGCAGGTGGCCTGGCCGGTGGCAACGCCGCCTCGGCGCTGGCGGGCGGGCAGGGGGCGAAGAATGAGGTGGAGAACAACTGGCTTCGACCACAAGAAATCGAGCTGAAGAAAAAAGCAGAACGGCAATGTGCGGATGGCAATAACAATGCCTGTACCGTTGTGCAGCTACTGCGCAAACTGGATACGCAGCGTGAGCAGGCAAATGACGGGACCCGTTACAAAGGCATGACCCAGGCACTGACCGAGTTGCTGATGTCACCCGTTACCGCACCGGTGGAATTGATTGCCAGCATCGACCGCTACGGATTGTCCGCCACGGCGAATGCGTTGGCAGAGAGCGTGGCAGATTTGCCTGCCAGACTGATTGACGGTCTGCAAAGTGACAATCCGGAAGTACAGGGCCGAGCGCTGACCGAGCTGTTGGCTAGCGGTGTGGGCGGGGCAAAAGTCATCAGCGAAGTCCGTGATGCCGCAGTTGCATTGAGGCTTTCACGTGCCGCCATCGAAGCCGATGCCATCAAAATTAAAGCCAGATTGGTTGAAGTTGCCATTCATAAGGACGACCATCGCTTTGACGCAGTGGCAGAGAAAATGGCCGAAGCCAAGGCGGCTGGCTGGAAAGATAAAGATGGCCGCACACTTTGGCCACCTGAAAATGGTAAGGTACCAGGGACTGAGCAGATCATTAAACTAACTCCTGGACAGAAATTGGACCGATTTGGAGGTACGTCAAAGTCTTCAAGTTTTCTCGCGCCGTCTGGCACGCCTATATCGCAACGGGCAATGCCTGATTCTACTAATTTTAATATTAAAGATGAATATATTGTACTGAGGCCATTTAGTGTCGAGGCGAGTAAGGCTATGCCATGGTTTGGCAAGGACGGCATGGGTTTGCAGTATGAGACAAAACAAGGAATTGGTTTGACCGTGAATCAATTGGTTGAGTACAAATATTTAAAGAAAGTTGCGCCATGAAATGTATAAAAGTCCCAGGCTATGTTGCTGATAGGTTTAACATGCCATTGGGGCACCCAAGTCCAAATGCCGATGCAGTCAATAAAAGTATTGATCGTGTTTATAGATTAATAGGCCAGACTTTGGTGGGGATTGAGAATCCCAATTGGAGGGTGGATGCAACTAATTATGGCTCTAAGGCTGACGTGGAGCCGTATGGTTTTGAATGGATTGGTGATAAATTTTGCATATATGTCTCTGAAAGAGGGTGCAAAGATGCCATTGCTATTTTTAAAAATAGCCACGTTGCTGCGGAATATTTTGTATGGATTGTTTCTGGTGGCAGTCGTTCCATTGACTGGTCTCTCTTCCCGGAGATGGAGCCGTAACTTCGTAGTGCCCCGAATATTGACGTTGTGGCCGATAAAATGGCCGAAACCAAGGCGGCTGGCTGGAAAGATAAAAATGGCCACACACTTTGGCCACCTGAAAATGGCAAGGTGCCAGGGACGGAAGAGCAGATAAAGTTGCCAATTGGTACAGAGCTTGATCGTTATGGCTTAATTGGAAGTAATACGGATTTCATTGCGCCGAAAGGTGTTCCCTATGCAAATCGCGCATTGCCATTGGTTAGTAACTCTAGACCTTTGATGAAGCTAGTGGTGTTAAAGCCACTCCCAGTCGAGAAAAGTCTGGTCATGCCATGGTTTGGTGAGCCAGGCATGGGTGTTCAATATCAGACTACTACAGGCTCATTGCGGATGACTATAGGTGAGTTGATTGAGCATGGATATTTGAGGAGGGTTGATTGAAATGATTATGGATAAAATTAATGTTATGGGTGGCTATGATGTCGATAAGTTGCGGACAGGTTTCGATGGCATGTTGGTTGAAAGATATCTCGCTGCAGCTGCACAATCGCTATTGCAAGCAGGGGTTGATTGCGAATTCAGAATTGGCAATCAAGTTTTTAATATGGATAGCGGCGATTATGAAATTGGAACTTACTATGGAATTAATGCTCATTTCTCGGAAGGTATTGTGGTAATTTATAGCGCCCAGCGCGGGGGGAAGTATGTGCTGTTGATTCTGCCGTGCTGTGAAATTTCGAGGGCGGTTAAGCTTTTTGTCAATTATGTCTCTGCGGGTGCGGTTGTTTTGGATTTGTCTGTCGCTATTTCCTGATTTGGGCAGGCTGTATTTTTCTCGGATATGCTTCTTGTGAGCGGTTCTGTATTTCTTGATCTTGGGAATAGTGGCTTATGAAGACTATTTTTGTTCCAGCCTATGTTGCGGATGAATTCAATGCGCCATTGGGGCATCCTAATTCGCATGCCCATTCAGTCAGAAAAAGCATTGATCGTGTTTATAGATTAATAGATCGGGCTTTGGCGGGGGTTGAGAGTCCTAATTGGAGGGTGGATTCAACTTTTTATGAATCCAAGGTCAATATTGAGCCGTATGGGTTTGAATGGGTGGATGATAAATTTTATATTCATGCATCTGAAGGAGGAAATAAGTCTGCGATGGCTATTTTCAAAAGTGGCCACTCTGCTGCGAAATATTTTGTATGGCTCGTTCCTGGTGGAAGTCGTTCTATTGACTGGTCTCTCTTCCCTGAGATGGAGCCGTAACTTCACGGCGCCGGCAGCGCCCTGCTGACCGCCGCCACGCTGGCGCAAAACCTGTACGGCAGCGATGCGGCCAACCTGACAGAAAGCCAAAAAGATACCGTGGCGGCACTCACCACACTGGCCGGCAGCCTGGCAGGTGGTCTCGCCGGCGGCAATGCCGCCTCGGCGCTGGCCGGTGGGCTGGGGGCGAAGAATGAGGTGGAGAATAACTACTTGGCGGCTTGGCAAAAAGACCAATACCGCAGAGAACTCGACGCGTGTAATAGCAGCCTGACCTGTCAGGCACGGGTGCACAGCAAGTACCTGTCTATCAATGTCAGCCAGGATGCCCGTTTGGTATCTGGTATGGCTTTGGGGGCGATGCTGGAGCTTAATGATCTGGTTAAAGCCTTGCCGGAGATACCCAGCGTGGTGAATGCCATACTGGATAACCCTGCCATATTAAAAAATCTGCCAGCAGGCTATGCGGCCCAATTGGAAAGCACCTACTCGGCATACTTGCAGGCACTGGAGCACGCCGGGCCGGATGGCGCGACGGCAGCAGGTGTTGAGCAGTGCTGGTGGGGCGCTGAAGGTCGGTGAGCAAATCGTAGCCACGCCGGGTAAGGCAGGCGGGCAGCTATCCAGAGAGGCAGTGCTGGCGCTGGAGAAGAAACTGGATGACGCGCTGGAAATGACAGCCCGTAACACCCTACTGAAGAGTTGTGGCTTGCTCGATAAGCAAGGCCATGCGCTGCTGGACATGAAGCAGCTCAGTAATCAGCAAAAAGGCCTGATGGGCGAGCTGTTCGCGCCGAAGACAGTACAAGCCATTGTGCCTGATGGTGAAAAGCTGGCCCGGATACTGGGCGTGGGCGAGACAGGTATCGATGATTTCTACAAGGTAAACCGCTGTGATGTGGACTACGTGATGATCGAATACAAGTTTGTGGGGCCAGACAACAAAACCGGGACGGATTATTTGAAACCGACCAACGATGGCAAGCAGGGGAGTTTTTCGTGGATGTTGGGGAGTGCGCGGATTGAGAGAGCGGTGGGCTCGTTGGCCGAAGCAAGGCGTGTGAAGGCATCCATTGAATCTGGCCGAGCTGAAAGCTGGGTAATCACCGTACGCCCTGATGGTTCAACGGCTTTGCAAGTTTTGGACGCTGTAGGTAAACCCAAACCGATAGATACCTCGAAGATACTTCTTCCGAGGTTGAATCTGTCAGGAGCAAGGCCATGATCCGTGCGCCAATAGGGAGCCGTGAATACTGGAATGAATGGATTGAGAAAGACCATTTATGGCTGAAAGATGTTGGAAAAAAACTTTCGTCACCATCAGAGAATCCGACTTATAGCCCGGAGTTTGTGTGGGGTGGTGTCAATGATCGCCTCCGGCTTTTGTTACGACACTACTCCTCCGGCGCGCCCATCCGCGACTTGCCCCAGCACTTCCCGGGGCTGCTCGACGCTTGGGAGCTGTCCAACCGCCTGAGTGATGATATATGCCATTGGCATGAATGACAAACCTGCCGCGACTGGGACTTCTCGCTGTCAAACCTGAATCACTACAACTGGTGTTTCTGGCTGGTGGGTTTGGCGCTAGCACTGGAGATACCCGATGAACAGTGGCAGCGCTTGATCACGCTTGTGGGCGGCGAGGACCAAGACGTGCTGCTCGATCGTGTAATTGCCAGTCGGACGCCGGTGCGGCACATCGGTACCAAATTGCTGCATGCCAAGCCCTATGCACGCCTACTCAAAGTGGTGGCTGCCTCCGCAGACCAGCAGGCAGCATTGCTGCGAGACTTTGTTGACCATTGGTATCACGAACTCAAGCGCACCGCGCCCAGGAACAAAAAGGCGCCAACCATCGAGCCGTTCTGATACATCTATGCCGACCCGGTGTTGAACCCGTTGGAGATGGGTAGCTACTTTGGTCGCTGGTGCATCTAGGCTGTGGCGGCGGTCAAAGCGTTCGGGCTGGACGACAGACTGTGCCTAGGGCACGAACACTATCCGGGAGACTTGCTGCGCCCCGATGGCCCCGGTACCTACCCGCAGCGGCCAGCCTCAAAAGTGGGCTGGCTGGCGCGGCTTTTGGGCAAGCGGGACGGCTAAGCGAGTGCGTCGTGCGCAGCACTGCCAGGGCTGGTCGCATGCATCTGGCTTGTGGCGGGCTGGGCTTTACCATAGGTAAAGCCGCGCAAACCGCTGTTAGCGCCGCCCAGGCCGCCGGTAACAACAACAGCAACAATAACAACAGCAACAGGTTGGCCGCGCTGCAAAGCGTTAAGGCCTGGCTGGCGGGCAGGCAGTGTAAGCCGGGCTCAAAGCCGGCGTTAACCGGCTGGACACCTCTGCCAACCACCTGAGCAACTTGCACAACCATGCCAGCTACAAAGCTAGCGCCTACAGCGTCAACGTGGGCGTCAGCGGTGGCAAACCCAGCGCGTCGGCATCATACACTGGTTGCAGGCCTGCCAGCGCATGGTCTGGTATGTGGGAGCAGGGTTTGCTCATGCGGTTATTCCTGCGGATAAATGCAGGCTCTGACTTTCTCAGCACAGCCCTTGCGGTGCAGGCCTATAAAAAATCAATATTTGGGGTTATTGCAAAATGATCACACATTTACTTGTATATTTTGTAAGGATTAAAAGCTTATCAATAAGTTGATAATTAAAATAAGCAACTACTGCGGTATTTGCTTTCATTCTATGCGATAGTTATTTGGCATTATTATTGATGCAATTTACCAATCGCACTGGAGTGAAAATGAATAGATGTGCTTCGCCAAAATGGCTGGCAGTGATACTTTGTTTTGCACTTGCCCAAGCAGCAGTGGCTAGTAATGGCAAGTGGTACGCTGGTGCTGCCGTAGGTAGCAGCCATGTCAAGGATGACGCGTCTGACAAAGAATTTTCCATCGTGCGAGATAGTACTACCACAGGCTATAAGTTATATGCCGGCTATCAGATCATGACTAATGTGGCAATAGAAGGGGCCTATACCAATTTAGGCAAAGAGAAATTCTCATGGCGATATAGTCCAACTGAAAGTGGGGCTGGCACCATTAAAGTGAAAGCACTATCGCTGTCAGCTATTGCCATTGTGCCCCTGCCTGGGAGTTTCTCTGCATTTGCCAAGCTTGGCGTGGCAAGTCTCAATACAAACTACAATGAAAGCTGGTCTCAGACCGGTTATGCAGAAACCTTAAGTGAGAAAAAGTCTAAAACTGTGGCTCATTACGGGGCTGGTATTACCTACCCACTGCAAGAAGGTGTGGCGATTCGGGCAGAGTTTGAGGCATTTGGTAAAGGTAAAGTAGGCGATACTCCCATCAAGTCGCATTTGCTCTCATTGGGGTTGCAGGCGCAATTTTGATAGTCTGATAGTAATAAAAAAGCGCCCAAGGGCGCTTTTTTATTACTGTGCAGCAGAGGCTGTTTTGGCTGTATCAGGTGTCAGGCCTTTCCAGCTACCAGCTTGTAGCTGGTACAGGCTGACTGCGCCATTCTTGATATCGCCATTTGGCTCGAATGCAATCTCGCCGATCACCCCTTGCAGCTGAGTTTTGGCAATTTCTGGCAGGAATTTCTTCGGATCCGCCGAATCTGCGCGTTTCATGGCATCCAGCAGAACGCGGGCAGCGTCGTAAGTGTAAGGGGCGTAAGCTTGGATGTCGGTCTTGAAGCGGGCTTTGAATTTGTCATTAAAGCTGGCGTAACCCGGCATGGCTTCTTTTGGTGCGCCGGCGCTGGAAGCGTAGGCACCTTCTGCGTCTTTACCTGCCAGTTTGGCAAATTCTGGTGTATTCACACCATCTGCACCCATAAAGGCCGCTTTCATGCCCAGCTTGCGTAGTTGCTTCACCATCGGGCCGGCTTGAGCATCCATGCCACCGTAGAAAATCAGATCCGGGTTCTGCGCTTTGAGCGAAGTCAGAATGGCCATGAAGTCGGTAGCACTGTTAGTGGTGTATTCGCGCTTCACGACTTTGCCACCGGTGGCTTCTACCGACTTGGCAAAATCATCTGCCAGGCCTTGGCCATAAGTGGTGCGGTCGTCAATGACGGCGATGCGCTGCGCCTTCAGCTGGCCAACTGCAAATTTGGCCAGTGCCTGGCCTTGTTGCAGGTCATTTGCAATGATACGGAAGGTATTGTTGTAGCCTTGCTGGGTGAATTTCGGGCTTGTGACCGAGCCAGCTACCATTGGCACGCCAGCATCGTTGTAGATGCGCGATGCGGGGATGGCTGCACCAGAGGTCAGGTGGCCGACGACGGCCACAACGCCGCTGTCGATAAAGCGTTGGGCTACCTGTGTGGCGGCTTTGGGGTCGGCTTGGTCGTCTTCGGATACCACTTCGAATTTTACTTTTTGGCCACCCAGGGTGACACCGGCGGCGTTAGCTTCTTCAATCGCTAGCTGTACGCCGTTATCTGCGTCACGACCCCAATGAGCAAACGGGCCAGTTAGCGGATTGGCCGAGCCGATTTTTACAGTCAGTTGCTCGGCACTGGCTGCGGGGGCACTGCCTTCAGTGGTGTTAGCTTTGTCAGAGGCGCCACATGCGGCGAGAGCAGCAGCCGTAGCGGCTACCAGCGAAGCATTGATGATTTTGTTCATGGTAAAGCTTGTCCCTGCCCCTGCGCGGGGGCATTGTTTTATAGGTGATGGCAGGTGGATTTCAGGCGTGATACCCGCCCTGTTGGGGCCGGTAATACAGCAGGCGCGTTTTCAGCAGGCCCATGGGTGGCGGGCTGCAGGAAAAGCAGGGAGTGGCGAAAGGATACAATCGGCACTGCAGCGCAACATATTAGCTATCCATGTATTGTTGTGCAAGTGCAAATAAAAAACGGCGCCCGAAGGCGCCGTTTTATGGCGTTGTCAGCAAGAATTACTGAGCAGCGCTAGCAGCCGGGGCAGCAGAAGCAGGGCCGCCTACAGTGGAAACCACTTCCCACTTGCCACCTTTAACCTGGTAAACGGTCACGGCACCGTCTTTGATATCACCTTTCTCATCAAAGGCGATCGGGCCGGTTACACCGGTGTAGTTGGTTTTGCCAACTTCAGCCAGGTAGGTTTTCGGGTCGGTGGAGCCTGCACGCTTCATGGCTTCTACCAGTACGCGGACAGCATCGTACTCGTACGGAGCGTAGATCTGTACTTCGGTGTTGTACTTGGCCTTGAACTTATCGTTGAAGGCAGCGAAGCCAGGCATTTTGTCACGTGGCATACCGCAGCTGGAGGAGTACTGGCCTTCGGAAGCTTCGCCTGCCAGCTTGATGAACTCCGGAGTCTGCCAGCCGTCACCACCCATCAGTTTGGCTTTGATACCCAGGCGCTGCATTTGTTTGGCCAGCGGGCCTGCTTGTGCATCCATACCGCCGTAGAAGATCACGTCTGGTGCGGAACCTTTGATCGAGGTCAGGATGGCGTTGAAGTCAGTAGCGGTGTTGGTGGTGAATTCGCGTTTAACGATAGCGCCGCCTTTGGCTTTGATCGCTTTTTCGAATTCATCAGCCAGACCTTGGCCGTAAGCGGTACGGTCATCGATGATCGCAACTTTTTTGGCTTTCAGGCCGTCAACAGCAAACTCGCCCAGTGCCTTACCTTGTTGTACATCGTTAGCGATGACGCGGAAGGTAGTTTTGTAACCCTGTTTGGTGTAGTCAGGGTTGGTGGCCGATGGGGAGATTTGTGGCAGGCCAGCATCGGAGTAGATCTTGGAAGCCGGGATGGTGGTACCGGAGTTCAGGTGACCTACAACGCCAACTACGCCGGCATCAACCAGGCGTTGAGCAACTTGGGTACCGATTTTCGGGTCGGCCTGGTCATCTTCGGATACCAGTTCGAATTTGATTTTCTTGCCACCGATCTCAACGCCTTCAGCGTTCAGGTCTTCGATAGCCAGCTTGGCGCCCAGCTCGTTGTCTTTACCCAGGTGGGCAATCGGGCCAGTCAGCGGCGATACCTGGCCGATTTTGACAACGGTTTCACCGCCAGCTTCAGCAGCTGCGGCGGATGCTTCGCCAGCCGGTTTTTCTTCCTTGTTGCCGCAGGCAGTGAGTGCAATGGCGGCAGCCGCAAAAAGGCTCAGACGAGCAAATTTATTCATCTTGTGTTTCCCCTGATCTTAAGTCTGTGACTTGAAAAACCTGCGTTACATCTTTTGGATGAGCAGATGGCAAGGATTATGCGGAGCCGTTTCTTTCAGTGTCAACGAAGGTCGCAAACAATGTTTTGAATATTGTTCGACACAATTTTGTCTCATGCCTCTTTATGGTGTGCTGCACCATGCACTTATTGAACAAAGTTTTCACAAATGAACAAAGGCGCACCATTGCGGTGCGCCTTTGTGAAAAAAATTAGCCTTTTTCTAGCTTTTTGCGCCACAGCTGCGGGCGCGTAGCTGTCGCATTTCTGCATCATCAGGTGTTGTTATCCAGCCACCCAGGTTGGCCGCAGCGATCTCTGCCAGGGCGGCAATCCATGCGGGGCGCTCGTTCAGGCAGGGGATGTAGCGGTATTCCTTGCCGCCGTGGGTCAGAAAATCTTCTTTTCCTTCCATGGCAATTTCTTCCAGGGTCTCCAGACAATCACCGACAAAGCCCGGGCACATGATGTCAATTTTCGATACGCCATCACGCGCCAGCTGGCTGAGTACCTCAGTGGTATAAGGTTTGATCCATTCTGTTTTGCCAAACCGGCTCTGGAAGCTGACCACGTATTCCGCCTTGCTCAGCCCCAGCGCTTCGGCCAGTAAACGACCGGTTTTGAGACATTCGCAGTGGTAGGGGTCCCCTTTATCCAGCGTGAAGCGCGGCACGCCATGAAAGCTCATTACCAGTTTTTCTGCCCTGCCGTTCAGGCGCCAGTGCTCGCGCACGCTATCCGCCAGCGCCTGAATATAGGCGGGGTGGTCGTGAAAATGGCGGACGGTACGCACCTCGGGCATGTTGCGCATTTTCTGCAAGGTGCGGAAAACGTCATCCAGCGCGGTGGCACTGGATGAGCCTGCGTATTGCGGGTAAAGCGGTATAACCAACAAGCGCTCCACACCGGCTTCCCGCATTTTGATCATGGTTTGCTCGACCGATGGCTGCCCGTAGCGCATGGCGTAGTCCACCACCAGGTTGCGCATGCCTTGCTCGCCCAGCAGGCCTTTTAACAGTGCAGTCTGCTTTTGGGTGTGCACCAGCAGGGGCGAGCCGTCCGGGGTCCAGATGGTGGCGTATTTCGCCGCACTTTTTGCCGGGCGTACATTGAGAATGATGCCGTTGAGAATGAACCACCAGATTGCCTTGGGGATTTCAATCACCCGGCTATCGGACAGGAATTGCTTTAGATAGGGGCGGAGTGCTTTGGCAGTGGGCGCAGTTGGCGTACCCAGGTTGATCAGCAGAATGCCTGTTTTCGGTGTGTAGTCGTGGCGAAACGCGGGTTCTTTCAGTAATGCGGGCATGATTTGTCCAGTACAAAACGAGTGCGTCTAGCTTAACCGGCTAGCGATAAAAAGCAATGGCCGCTGGGCGGCCATGGCTGAGATTGATGACAAACCCCGCTGGCAATACAAACAGGGTTTGTTTTGTTAACAGCAAGGCTGCTGCTTCAGGTGCTTATGTGGCGCGGCCCGACTTTGCCGGGGCCAGTGCCCGTTAGAACAGCGCTATGTCGGCAGCACGGGCAATGGCTACAAAGCGGCCATTGCCCATTACCGAGAGGGCAGGTGGCTTACTCTTCGCGTACGGGTACCAGTACGCTGCGGTTACCGTTGGTTTCCATCGCAGACACAATGCCGGTGGCTTCCATCTGTTCAATCAGCCTGGCCGCGCGGTTATAGCCGATGCGTAGCTGGCGCTGCACGGATGAGATGGACGCTTTGCGGGTTTTTATCACAATCGCCACCGCTTCGTCGTACAGCGGGTCAGCTTCCATATCCCCGCCGCCAACCGCCCCCGCCTCACCACCCGCGTCATCCCCCTCGGGTGTGCCGGTGAGAATGCCGTCTACGTAGTCGGGCTCGCCCGTGGTTTTGAGGAACTCCACCACATGATGCACTTCTTCGTCCGCCACAAAAGCGCCGTGTACGCGTAGCGGGTAGTTGGTGCCGGGTGGCTGGTACAGCATATCGCCCTGGCCCAGCAGGGTTTCTGCACCCATTTGGTCCAGAATGGTTCGGCTGTCGATCTTGCTGGACACCTGGAAGGCAATACGAGTAGGGATGTTGGCCTTGATCAGGCCGGTAATCACATCCACCGACGGGCGCTGCGTGGCCAGAATCAGGTGAATGCCGGCCGCCCGCGCTTTTTGCGCCAGGCGGGCAATCAGCTCTTCGATTTTCTTGCCAGCTACCATCATCAGGTCGGCCAGCTCGTCGATGACCACCACGATCAGCGGCAGCGTCTCCAGCGGCTCTGGCATGTCAGGTGTCAGGCTGAACGGGTTGGGTATTTTTTCACCGGCTTTTTCGGCGTCACGGATTTTCTGGTTAAAGCCGGCCAGATTGCGTACGCCCAGCTTGGACATCAGCCGGTAGCGGCGCTCCATTTCGCCCACACACCAGTTCAGTGCGTTGGCCGCTTGCTTCATGTCGGTCACCACAGGGGCCAGCAAATGCGGAATGCCTTCGTATACCGATAGCTCCAGCATTTTCGGGTCCACCATGATCAGACGGGCTTCTTTCGGGGTGGCTTTATAGAGCACCGACAGAATCATGGCGTTGATGGCTACCGATTTACCGGAACCGGTGGTACCGGCCACCAGTACGTGCGGCATCTTGGCCAGGTCGGCCGAGACGGGCTGCCCGGCAATGTCTTTACCCAGCGCCATGGCCAGCTTGGACGGCATGTTCTGGTAGCTTTCCGAGCCAACGATTTCGGACATGCGCACAATCTGGCGCTTGGGGTTAGGCAGCTCCAGGCCCATATAGGTCTTGCCCGGAATGGTTTCCACCACGCGGATGGAGACCAGGCTCAGCGCACGGGCCAAGTCTTTCATCAGGTTGACGATCTGCGCGCCCTTCACCCCGATAGCCGGCTCGATTTCATAGCGCGTAATCACCGGGCCGGGGTAGGCGGCAATGACTTTTACATCCACGCCAAAGTCGGCCAGCTTGCGCTCGATCAGGCGTGAGGTGTACTCCACCGTTTCTGCAGACACCGGCTCGCCTTGTTCTTTGGGCGGGGCGAGCAGGGTCAGCCCTGGCAGGGCGTCGTCGCCAGGGGCGGCAAATAGTGACTGCTGCACCGGCTTCACCGCCTTGGGGGATACCGGCACTTCCAGCACCGGTGCTTCTATGCGTACCGGCGGTTTTTCATCGATCTTTTTCTTTTCTTGCACCACTTTTTCTTCGCGCTGCTTGGCCACCTCGCGGCCTATCTCGCGGTCTTTGCTAGCCTGCCAGGCTTGCCAGGCCCCCACCGTGGCATCTTCGATCTTGCCACCCAGGCTTTCCATCAGGTTTAGCCAGGACAAGCCGGTAAAGAGCGAGGTGCCAATGGCAGCCAGTACCAGCAACAGCAGGCCAGCGCCGGTGCCGCCAAAGGCATGGGCGGCGGCATAGCCCAGCGACTTGCCCAGCATGCCACCGGCACCAGCCGGCAGCGCCAGTACCTTGTTGCCCAGTATCAGCGCTTCGATGCTGGCGACACTGGTGAGGGTGACGAGAAACCCCAGCAGGGCCGCCCAGGTCATGGGGCCAGCCTGGAAATCGGCTTGCTCGATTTTGCGGTAGCCCCAGGCAATGGCAAACAGGCAGAAGCCCACCAGTAGCCATGCCGCATAGCCAAACAGATAGAGCAGGATGTCGGACAGCCAGGCACCAAAGGTGCCGCCGTAATTTCGCACCTGCGTGTCGGCGGAGCTATGCGACCAGCTGGGGTCGGCCGGATTGAAGCTGGCGAGGGTGATAACCAGATAGACGGCAGTGACAGCCATGAGCAACCACCACGCTTCGCGCAGCAGCGCGGTAAGCTTGGGTGGCAGGGGTTGGGTATTTCGTACGGCAGCTTTACGCTTGAACAGGCGCATTGTTATTTAATGTATGAAGTCAGCCATGCATTATATCGGCAATTTACCCGGTATTTTATCGATCACTTTACATTTACCTCGGATAAAGTGCGCCAAGTACGCGCAAACCCTGCGCGCCGGTCACTTCCGGCAGGTTGGCCGCCTGGCGATGGCAGAAGCACCAGCCCAGCCAGGCAAAGGCCACCGCCTCGACTTGCTGTGGGCCCAGGCCCAGTGCTGCGGTGGTTTCGATATAAATCCCTGGTAGGTTGGCCGCAAGGCTGGCCATGAGCACCGGGTTTTGCGCCCCGCCACCGCAGACATACAGCTCGCGGCAGCATGGTGCAAAACGCTGCACGGCGGCGGCAATACTGTGGCTAGTGAGTGCCAATAGCGTGGCTTGCACATCGGCATCCGTTACTGGGCCGTGCAGCCGGGTATGTGCCGCCAGCTGCGCATCCAGCCAGGGCAGATCAAACAAGTCCCGCCCGGTGCTTTTGGGCAGGTTGGCCGCAAAGTAGGGCTCTGCCAGCAGGCGGTCGAGTAGCGCACCCTGCACCTGACCAGTGGCAGCCCATGCGCCGCTCGCATCATAGTCTAGGCCGCGATGGCGGCGAATCCAGGCGTCCAGCAGCATATTGCCTGGGCCGGTATCAAAGCCGATTACCGGTAAACCGGGGCTCAGGCGGGTAAGGTTGGCAATGCCGCCAATATTCAGAATGACGCGCGACACGCTGGCACTGGCAAATACAGCCTGATGAAAAGCGGGCACCAGCGGCGCGCCCTGGCCGCCGGCGGCCACATCACGGCTGCGCACATCGCCTATGACATCAATGCCGCACAGCTCCGCCAGCAAAGCATGGTTACCGATTTGCAAGGTATAGCCCTGCTGCGGGGCGTGGCGGATGGTTTGGCCGTGACATAGCACCGCCCGGATGTCACCGGCGCCCAGGCCGCTGGCCTGCAGCGCTTGGTGTACCGCCTGGGCGTACAGCGTGGCCAGTGTATTGCCTAGCAAGGCACTGCGCGCCAGCTCATCATGGCCAACCGGCTGCAGGGTAAGCACCTGCTCGCGTACGTCTGCGGGGTAGGGTACAAAGGCCTCGCCCAGCACGCGCATGGGCTGGGTGGCAAAGTCCACCACGAGGGCATCGACACCATCCAGACTGGTGCCGGACATCAAACCGATATAAATCTCAGACATAAAAAAGCCCTGGCAAAGAGTGGCTGCCAGGGCGGTTGATTGGTGGGGCCGGTTTAGTCCAGCTGCGCCACGCTGACCGGAATATCCCTGAGCAGCTGAAGGTTGGCCGCCAGCTTAACGCTAGCCTGGCGGAAGGCCAAGCGCTGGCTGGGTGCCAGGCCGGGTACCGGCAACGCGGTGGTGGCAGGGTCGACTGGCTGGCCGTCGATCAGCACCTCCATGTGCAGGTGCGGGCCGGTAGAGCGGCCGGTACTGCCGACAAAGCCGATCACGTCACCCGCTTTAACTTTATCGCCGGGGCGCAGGTCTGCCTGGAAGCTGCTCATGTGCGCGTACAGGGTAGACAGCTTGCTACTGTGTTTCAGTACCACCACATTGCCGTAGCCGCTTTGCTGCGCCACGGTGGCTACGGTGGCATCCGACGGGGCCACAATGGGCGTGCCGCTGGCCGCCGCGTAGTCCACACCTTCATGCATGCGCAGCGAGCGCAGGATAGGGTGGAAGCGCATGCCGAAGCCGGAGCTGATGCGGGCGTTTACCGGCTGCAGGGTAAAGCCCTTTTTCAGCGGCTTGCCGGCGGCGTCGTAGTAGCCGCCAGACTCGCTGTCGTGCTCAAAGTAAAACGCCTGGTAGGCCTTGCCCGCGCGCACAATCTCTGCGCCCAGGATATTGCCGCTCGCCAGCGGCGTGCCTTTGTACTGCAGGGTTTCGTAGACCAGACTGATCTTGTCACCCGGGCGCAGTGCGGCCAACGGTAGCTGGTCGGCAAAAATCTCGGACAGGCTGGTGCGGATTTCAACCGGCACTTGCGCCTGGGCCAGTGCACCGGTGGCGCTGGTTTTGACCAGCACCGACCTGACTGTTTGCACGGTTTGCATCTCGGGCGCATCGGCGCTGGCCTGCCACTGATCGCCGTTTTTCTCGATCACCACCAGCACCTTCTCGCCGTTTTCATCATCATTCAGAAAACGCAGGCCAAACAGCTCGCCCTGGTCATTCAGCTCTACCGACAAGGTGGCACCGGTGCGCAGCTTTAGCAGGTCGCGCGACAGCGGGCTGGCATGGATAAAGCGCGTGGCTTCACCGTCGTCCACACCCAGGCGGTTCAGCAGGCGGGCAATGGTGTCGCCACGCTGTACCGCCTCGTCACGCCAGTAACGCAGGCCGGATGACTGTGTGGCAGCCAGGGTCGGCAGTACCAGCTGTTCGGTAAACTGCTGCGCCAGCGGTGCCGCTGGCCGGGGCAGGGCCTGCTCCTGGGTAATCGCCAGCGCCGTCACGGCACCCATAAACGGCAGGCAGGCGGCAGCACCCAGCCAGGTCATGGGGTTGTTGATCAAGCGTGCTACCCACTTTTGCGGGAAGGCCAGCAGTTTGCGATAATCCATATTCTGATGACTCGTGTGGCATAAGCCTTCATCGCAGAACGAATCAGCTTAAATACTGTGCTGCCAAAGGGCTGCTTTGACAGCAATAAATAACGAAGCAGGGCATGCTAGCAAAAACACGGTGCCACTGCAAACCAGAAACCCCTGCCAAATCAACCTCCTAGTCAAATGAGCAGGGCAACCTGCACCAACAGACAGCATGCGGGGGAAGATGGTTCGACACACCTCAATATTGTTTTGTTAAGAAACAAAAACTGCCTGGCGCTTTTATGAAACTTACCCTGCACCTGCCCGGCCTGGCCTGGTACGACGCACACGATGGCGCAGACGTCTGCCGCGACCTTTCCACCCCGGCGCTATCGCTATTACTCGCCCGCGGCCAACGTAGCGCCCGCCCGGCGCCGCCAAGCCAGCACCTGCTGCAAAGTTTTAGCCTGCCAGCACCCGCCATGGCCGCCACCTTGGCGCGCCAGGCCGGGCTGAGCACCGCCGGCCGGCACTGGCTGATTGCCGACCCGGTTAACCTGCGGGTAGACCGTGACCGCGCACTGTTGGGCGATGTAGGCATCATGAACCTGGCGCAAAGCGAAGCCGACCAGCTCATCGCCAGCCTGAACCAGCTCTTTGCCGAAGACGGCTTTGTCTTTCACGCCCCCACGCCAGCGCGCTGGTTCATTTCATTGCCAGCACCCACCGGCGCCAGCTTCACCCCGCTGCCCGATGTCATCGGCCAGGACATCAACCACCACCTGCCTGGCGGACAAAACGGCATGCGCTGGAGCCGCTATCTGAATGAAATGCAGATGCTGCTGTACACCCATGCGGCCAACGATGCGCGCGAGCTGCGTGGCGATACGCCGGTAAACAGCGTGTGGCTATGGGGCGAGCAGGGCGCAGATAGCCCGGCACCGACAGCCTTTGCCCCGCTGCTATATAGTGACAACCCGCTTTACCAGGCGCTGGCGGCAGAATGCGGCATGGCCCTAGAGGCCGCCCCGTATCAGTTTGCCAGCCTGCAGGGCGAGCACGTGCACCTGGTGCTGGACCAGCTGGAGGCCGCCGCACAGTTTCGCGACGCCTGGGGCTGGCGCGAAACACTGAAGCGCTTGGAGCAAGACTGGTTCGCCCCCATGTTGGCCGCACTCAAGGCCGGCAAGCTGCAGGTACTCGAACTCAGCTGCGATGGTGATGCCGGCTTTACCCTGCGCATCACGCCACGCCAGTTATGGAAATTCTGGCAATCCGGCCAACCACTCGCCACCCTGTACCCGCAATGACCCAGATCACCACCCGCAGCTACCCGGCCAGCCGGCAACAAACCCTGTGCGAGCAGGGCATCCACCCGTTAATGGCACGCCTGTACGCCGCGCGCGGCATCGATAACGCCGGCGACGTGGACTATGCCCTGAAAGGCCTGCTGCCGTACCACAGCATGAAAAACATCCTGGCCATGGCCGCGCGGCTGGCCGACGCCATCGCCACGCGCCGGCGCATGCTGGTCGTGGCCGATTACGACGCCGATGGCGCCACCGCCTGCACGGTGGCAGTAAAAGGCCTGGCGGCCATGGGGGGCGTGATTGACTTTATCGTGCCGAACCGCTTCGAGTACGGCTACGGGCTGACGCCCGAAATCGTCGATCTGGCCGCACACAGCCAGCCGGACATCATCCTTACCGTCGACAACGGCATTGCCAGCGTGGCGGGCGTAGAAGCCGCCAAGGCGCGGGGCATCGAGGTGCTGATTACCGACCATCACTTGCCCGGCGACACCTTGCCCGACGCGCTGATCGTCAATCCCAACCAGCCCGGCTGCGACTTTCCCTCCAAAAACCTGGCCGGCGTAGGGGTGATGTTTTACGTACTGATGGCGCTACGCGCCGAGCTACGCCAGCGCGGGCACTTTGCGGCCAACCCTGAACCCAACCTGGGCGAGCTGCTCGACATCGTGGCGCTGGGCACCGTAGCCGACGTTGTCCGGCTGGATCGCAACAACCGCATCCTGGTAGACAACGGGCTGCGCAGAATGCGGGCAGGGCGCATGGCCCCCGGCATTGCCGCACTGTTTCGTGTCGCCGGGCGCGCTGCGCACAAAGCCAACACCTTTGATTTGGGCTTCACGCTGGGCCCCAGGCTCAACGCGGCAGGGCGCCTGGACGACATGAGCCTGGGCATCGCCTGCCTGCTGGCCAGCAGCGAAGACGACGCCATGCGCCTGGCGCAAGAGCTGGACCGCCTCAACAGGGAGCGCCGCAACATAGAGCACGGCATGCAGGACGAAGCCCTTGCGGCACTGTCTACCATTGATGCCGACAAACGCTACACGCTGGCGCTCTATCGTGACGACTGGCACCAAGGCGTAGTGGGCATCGTGGCATCCCGTCTGAAAGAAAAATATCACCGGCCAACCATTGTTTTCGCCCCGGGTGACGAGGGCGAAATCAAGGGGTCAGGGCGCTCCATACCCGGTTTTCACCTGCGTGACGCGCTGGACCTGGTGTACAAACGCCATCCGGGCATGATCCTGAAGTTTGGCGGCCACGCCATGGCAGCAGGGCTCACCATCGCAGAGCAAGCGTTATCGGCATTTCAGCAGGCCTTCGAAGACGTAGCGCAAAGCCTGCTGGATGAAACCACCTTGACGCGCACCCTGGAAACCGATGGCAGCCTCAGCGCCAGGGAACTGAACCTGCCAACGGCTGAAACGTTGGCCGCAGAAGTATGGGGCCAAGGCTTTGCGCCGCCCACATTCCAGGATAGGTTCCAGGTCATTAGCCAGCGTATGGTTGGTGACAAGCACCTGAAGCTGCGGCTGGCCAAAGATGGCGTGCAATGCGACGGCATGATTTTCAACCGCACCGACTGGCTACCAGATGAAATCCATGCCGTCTACCAGCTAGCAGCCAATGAATGGCAAGGTCGCAAAGAACTGCAGATTTACCTGCAGCATGTTGCGCCGTAGCTCTGAAGCCTGAGTTCAACGCTGCATGGTGGTGCGAGTGTGTCGCCATGCAGCGTTTATGCGGGCCAGTGCGTAGCAGCGGTAGGGTGAAAATAATGAGAAAGGGGCGAGAGTGACGGCTTTTTGTGCGGTAAATTTGACATAATAAACATTATACGACGTAAATACTAAACCCCTTGGGGGGCTTTCGAGCCTTATACGACGTAAATACTAAACCCCTTGGGGGGCTTTCGAGCCTTCAACTGGGCTCATTAACGTCGTCAGAACCATCAGACCGGCCACGGCCAATGCGCCGATCTTTTTGCGAAAATCCGCCCAAAAGTCCCGTCTGGCTTGGGTTTGACGATATTTTGGTATGTGTTGGCGTTTGATGCGTGCTACCGCCCAGCTTGCCAGCCTGAAGCGCCCGCCAAAGAAAACACGCATGCGGGCTCTCACAGCCAGCGACCCATGGTCGTGATAACCGAGCGTGCAGGCTGGTGCGGTTTTCATGCCGTAACGGTGAAAATGACAAAGCCGGCCAAGGGCCGGCTTTGTGTTGGGGTGAGTAAAACTAAAGGTTCGTCTGACTAAACACTACTTCAAACTACTTCATTCCAAACACCACAAACAGGTATCAAAAAAGGTCGGAGCGTTGCCGGCGGGAGGCCGGGTGCTGCGTGCGCACGGCAATGCGTGCTCGCTTCTGGACTAACGCTTTACGGCTAAAGAACGCAACAAATCCAACTGCAACTACAAGTAAAACCAGCGATTCCAAGATTTGCTCCCTCCTTTCTGTTACCTGAATTTTTTATAGATGACTGGTAATGCTAGTGCAAGAATTATTCTGCGTTTTCTGCTTCATTTTCTGCCAGGGTGTCGGCCAGCAGGTGGCCTGGCAGGCTTTTGCTGCTTTTGGCGCCCAGCTTGCGCAGCTTTTCGGCGCGGCCTAGCAGGTTGCCGCTGCCACTGCTGAGCTGGCGCATGGCCTGCTGGTGGCTATCTTGCAGCTGACCTATCTGGCGGCCAACCTTTTCCAGCGACTCGGCCAGGCTGGCCAGCTTGTCGTACATGGCGCCGCCTTGGCGGGCGATTTCCTGTGCGTTCTGGTTCTGGTATTCGTAGCGCCAGATACTGGCCACGGTGCGTAGCGTGGCTAGCAGTGTGCTGGGGCCGACAATCATGATGCGGCGTTCGAAGGCTTCGTTGAACAGGCTCATGTCTTGCTGCACGGCCAGCAGGTAGGCTGGCTCGACCGGGATGAACATGAACACGAAGTCCAGTGTGTTGAGCTTGTACAGGTCCTGGTAGCGTTTGTCGGATAGCGTGCGGATGTGCTGGCGCAGTGCGGCGATGTGGGCCTTGAGCTCGGCCTCTTGCATGGTGCGGTCTTCGCTGGCGGTATAGCGCACGTAGGCATTGAGCGACACTTTCGAGTCGATGACCAGCTGCTTGCCTTCCGGCAAGTCGATGACGACATCGGGCTGGTAGCGGCGCTGGCTGCCATCTTCCTGCTCGACGCGGTCGGACACCTGCACGCGGTACTCGCGGTTGCGTGTCAGGCCGGAGCTTTCCAGTACTTTTTCCAGCACCATCTCGCCCCAGTTGCCCTGGGCTTTGTTATTGCTGCCGGTTAATGCGTTAGTCAGTGCGATGGCGTCCTGGTTGAGCTGGGTATTGAGCTGCTGCAGTTTGCGTAGCTCGTGCTCCAGCGTCAGGCGTTCTTTGCTGTCTTTGTCGTAGGTGTCTTGCACTAGCTTGCCAAAGGCCTGCAGTCGCTCGCCCATGGGTGCCAGCAGCTGGTCGAGGTTTTGCCGGTTTTGCTCGGTAAAGCGCTGGCTTTTTTCTTCCAGGATGTCGTTGGCGAGCACTTTGAATTGCTGGCTGAGGCTTTCGCGCGCGTTGGCCAGCATGGCCAGTTTTTCTGCGGCCTGCAGGCGCTCTTGCTCCAGCATGGTTTGCAGCTGCTGCTTGTCTACTTGCAGCTGGGCGCCCTCTTGCTGCATGGCGGCCAGCTGGGCTTGTAGTTGGCCGCGCTCTTGCAGCAGGCGCTCCATTTGCCTGCCCTGCTCTTCGCTGGCGGCCAGGCGTGCGCCCTGCTCTGCGGCCAACTGTTGCTGGCTTTGCAGCTGCGCTTCACGTGTTTGCAGCCGGGTTTCCAGCTCGGGGATGCGCTGCAGGTGGCTGGCCAGGCTGGCGAGCTTTTGCTGGCTTTCGGTGTATTGGGCGTGCAGGGTTTGCAGGGCGTCTTGTGCATGCTGTTCGCGCTGCTGCAGCGCTTGCCATTGCTGATTCATGCTGTGCCACTGGCCTTGCAGCTGCGCCAGCTCCAGCTGTACCTCTGCCCTGCCCTGCTGGTAGGCAGCATCGCTTTTGCCGCGGAGCAACAGCCATGCCACGCCCCCGCTGCTGCCTGCTGCCAGGATGGCTGTGATGAGGATATCTAGCATGTGTCGTGGCCCTTGGTTTTTGCTATTTTGATTATGTACATTTTCAGGTGCCAGCGCCAGCCCGCCAGATGCAAAAACGCCGGCACAAGGCCGGCGTTGATCTGTTTGCACTATCTGGCAAGGCTTAGTCGCGGTCGCCAGCAAAAGCCATCAGCAGATGCAGCAGGCTGGTGAACAGGTTGTAGATGCTGATGTAGATGCCCAGTGCGGCAGAGATGTAGCTGGTTTCGCCGCCATCTACCACGTTCTTCACTTCCCACAGGATCATCAGCGAGCTGAAGATCACAAAGGCTGCGGAGATGGCCAGGGCCATGGCAGGCAGCTGCAGGAAGATGTTGGCAACGATA
The DNA here is from genome assembly GCA_027489245.1 of Neisseriaceae bacterium. Classification (GTDB taxonomy): domain Bacteria; phylum Pseudomonadota; class Gammaproteobacteria; order Burkholderiales; family Chromobacteriaceae; genus Vogesella. The sequence goes on from JAIYAC010000018.1 coordinate 20,957, forward strand.
GCTACCATCAGTACCACGGCGCCGACGGTGAGGAATTTGCCCATGCCGGACAGGTCACGTTTGGTGGTGGTGGCAATGCCCGCCATCACGGCAAACACGGCTGCGGTACCGCCGCCGGCAACCATGATCAGCTGCGCGCCGTTGGACAGCTTCAGCGCGACTTGCAGCAAGGGCCCCAGCATCAGACCCATGGCAAAGGTGAAGGCCAGCATCAGCGGCACGCCCAGAGCATTGTTGCGGTTGGCCTGCACGGCAAACATCAGGCCGTAGATGACCACCATCATGGCCAGTACGCTCATGATGGGGCTGGCGGCCATGAAGGCAAAGCTCATATTGGCGCCCAGGGCGCCACCAATGACGGTAGGCACCATGGACAGGGCCAGCAGGCCATAGGTATTACGTAGAACCTTATGGCTTGCGCCGCTGTAAGCGGTGGTTTTGTAAGCAGTGTGAAGGTTCGGTTGCATGGCGACGATTCTCCTCGCGCGTGTTATTCGGGACGGCAATGTCATGGACAACATATTGTTACACAAGTTTCTGCCAGTGCCTATTTTGATGAAGATGCTTGCCAAAAAAAGCTGATTGGTCTATTATTCGTCACCTCAAAGCAGTACTGATGTCGTGGCGAGAGTGGCGGAATTGGTAGACGCACTGGATTTAGGTTCCAGCGCCTCGCGGCGTGAGAGTTCGAGTCTCTCCTTTCGCACCACACAGCAGTACAGCATGCATAAGCGCCTGCACCGTAACGGTCTGGCGCTTTTTGCATTGTCATCTCCATAAATGATGGCTGAGCCGTTCATTTCAACTGTGGCCGTCACGAATGCCCCCGTTAGCCACCAGATGGCCAAAAAAACGCCCCGACGAGTCGGGGCGTTTTGCTGTCAGCGTGCGGCCAACCTTAGCCAATCCAGCGGCGTGCGCTAGCAAACATGCGGAACCAGCCGCCGTTTTCGCCCCAGCTTTCCGGGTGCCAGCTGTTTTGCAGGGTACGGAACACGCGCTCCGGGTGCGGCATCATGATGGTGAAGCGGCCATCCGGTGTGGTCACGCCCGTGATACCTGCCGGCGAACCGTTCGGGTTCATCGGGTAGGTTTCGGTGGCCTGGCCGTTAAAGTCCACATAACGCAGTGCGGTCAGCACCTGCGCTTGTGCGCCCGGGGCAAATACCGCGCGGCCTTCGCCGTGCGATACCACTACCGGCAGCTTGGAGCCGATCATGTCTTGCAGGAAGATGGATGGCGACTCGGTGACTTCTACCATCGCGAAGCGTGCCTCAAACTGCTCGGACGCGTTGCGCTTCAGCTTGGGCCAGTGCTGCGCGCCAGGGATGATGTCCGACAGGTTGGACATCATCTGGCAGCCGTTACACACGCCCAGGGCGAAGGTGTCGCTGCGGCCAAAGAAGGCTTCGAACTGCTCGCGCGCCTGGCCGTTGAACAGAATGCTCTTCGCCCAACCCTCGCCCGCACCCAGCACGTCGCCGTAGCTAAAGCCACCGCACGCTGCCAGGCCTTTGAAGTCGGCCAGCTGTACACGGCCGGCAATGACGTCGGACATGTGTACGTCTACCGCCTCGAAGCCGGCACGGGTAAAGGCTGCACCCATTTCGATCTGGCCGTTCACGCCCTGCTCGCGCAGGATGGCGATGCGCGGACGCGCGCCGGTAGCGATAAACGGAGCTGCCGGGTTGTCTTCGGTGTTGAAGGTCAGCTCGGCAAACAGGCCACGCGAGGCGTCGTCGGCAATCTGCGCGTACTCGCTGTCGGCACCTGCCGGGTTGTCACGCAGGCGCTGCAGGCGGTAGCTGGTTTCCGACCAGGCTTGCTGCAGGGCCACGCGGCTCTGGGCAAACAGCTCGTCTTCGCCATGCACCAGGCGCAGCACGCCATCGGTAGCCGGCATGCCGATCACCGATACGTTGGCCGCCAGGCCCATGATCTCGAAGCGCTTCAGCACGTTGTCGATTTCATCGGCAGCCACTTGCAGCACCGCACCCAGCTCTTCGTTGAACAGGACGGCGTTCACGTTGGCCGCATCGCCACCGGTCAGCATGGACAGCTCGACTTGCGCGCCCAGATGGCCAGCAAAGCACATCTCGGCCAGCGTGGCGAACAGGCCGCCGTCGGAGCGGTCGTGATAGGCCAGCAGCTTGCCGTCTTCTACCAGCGACTGCAGCACGGTAAAGGCGGAAGCCAGCTTGTCGGCGCTGTCTACGTCCGGCGCCTGGCCGTTCATGTCGTTCCACACCTGACCGAAGATGGAGCCGCCCAGGCGGTTTTTGCCTTCGCCCAGATCCAGCAGCAGCAAGGCGCTATCGGCAGCGCGCAGCTGCGGGGTCACGGTCTTGCGTACGTCGGCCACCGGGGCAAACGCCGAGATGATCAGCGACAGCGGTGCGGTCACGGCTTTCTTGTCGCCGCCCTCTTCCCAGACGGTTTTCATCGACAGCGAGTCTTTACCCACCGGGATGCTCACGTCGATGGCCACGCACAGGTCGGAGATGGCTTTGACGGTGGCGTACAGTTTGGCGTCTTCGCCTGGGTGGCCGGCAGCGGCCATCCAGTTGGCAGACAGCTTCACATTGCCCAGCTCGCCGACGTTGGCCGCAGCCAGGTTCAGCAGCGATTCGCCGACCGACACACGGCCGGCGGCCGGGGCGTCGAACAGTGCCGCCGGGGTGCGCTCGCCCATGGACATGGCTTCGCCCAGGGTGGTGTTGAAGCCCATGGCCGTCACGGCCACGTCGGCTACCGGCACCTGCCACGGGCCGACCATCTGGTCGCGGGCGGTCATGCCGCCTACGGTACGGTCGCCAATGGTAATCAGGAAGCTCTTGTCGGCTACGGTCGGGTTGCGCAGCACGCGGTAGGCCGACTCTTTCAGGTCGTACTGGGCGGCATTCAGCGCGTCGGTCGTCACCGGAACGGTTTTCACGTCGCGGGTCATGCGTGGCGGTTTGCCCAGCAGCACTTCCAGCGGCATGTCGACCGGGCTGTTATCGAAATAGTCGTCGCGTACTTGCAGGTGGCCGTCGTCGGTGGCCACACCCATCACGGCAAACGGGCAACGCTCGCGTTCGCAGATCTCGGTGAAGGTGGCCAGGTCTTCCGGCATCACGGCCATCACGTAACGCTCTTGCGATTCGTTGGACCAGATCTGCATCGGGGTCATGCCTTTTTCTTCCAGATGCACTTTGCGCAGGTGGAAGATGGCACCACGGCCGGCATCGTTTACCAGCTCGGGGAAGGCGTTGGACAAGCCGCCGGCGCCCACGTCGTGAATGGACACGATAGGGTTGGCCGCACCGCGCTGCCAGCAGCGGTCGATCACTTCCTGACAGCGGCGCTCGATTTCCGGGTTGCCGCGCTGTACCGAGTCAAAGTCCAGGTTTTCGCTGTTGGCGCCGGTATCCATGGAGGAAGCCGCACCGCCACCCAGGCCGATCAGCAGGCTGGGGCCGCCCAGCTGGATCAGCAAGGCGCCTTCAGGAATCTCGTTCTTGAAGATTTGCTGTTCCTGGATGTTGCCCAGGCCGCCGGCAATCATGATGGGCTTGTGGTAGCCACGGCGCTCGCCCTGGAAGGTGTCTTCGAAGGTGCGGAAGTAGCCTGCCAGGTTCGGGCGACCGAATTCGTTGTTGAACGCGGCGCCGCCGATCGGGCCCTCGATCATGATGTCCAGCGCGGACGCGATGCGGCCAGGCTTGCCGTACTGCTGCGCTTCCCACGGCTGCTGGAAGCCAGGGATATTCAGGTTGGACACGGTAAAGCCGGACAAACCAGCTTTCGGGCGCGAGCCACGGCCGGTAGCGCCTTCATCACGGATCTCGCCGCCGTTACCGGTAGACGCACCGGGGAACGGGGAAATCGCAGTGGGGTGGTTGTGGGTTTCCACCTTCATCAGGATGTGGGTCGGCTCTTCGCTGTAGGCATAGGTGTGGCTGCCTGGCTGCGGGTAGAAGCGCTCGATGGTGGCGCCATCGATGACCGACGCGTTGTCCTTGTAGGCCACGCGGGTGCCCTGCGGGTGGGCGTCGTGCGTGTCGCGAATCATGCGGAACAGCGACTTGCCCTGCTCTACGCCGTCAATCACGAACTGCGCGTTGAAAATCTTGTGGCGGCAGTGCTCGGAGTTGGCCTGGGCAAACATCATCAGTTCCACATCGCTAGGATTGCGCTGCAGCTTGATGAAGTTTTCTACCAGGTAGTCCACCTCGTCTGGCGACAGGGCCAGGCCCATGTCGGCGTTGGCCGCATCCAGCGCAGCCTTGCCACCGCCCAGGATGTCCACGGTGGACAGCGGCTGTGGGTCGACATGCACGAACAGGCGGTCTGCGTCGGCCAGGCTGGCCAGCACGGTTTCCGTCATGCGATCGTGCAAGAGGCCCGCCAAACGCTGGCGAGCCTCTTCGGTAAACGGTGTGGTGGTCTGGATGTGGTACGCAATGCCGCGCTCGATGCGCAGGACATTTTCCAGGCCACAGTGGCGAGCGATGTCGGTCGCTTTGGATGCCCACGGTGACAAGGTGCCCAAACGGGGCGTAACCAGGAAAAACTCACCCGTTGGTTCCTGTGCCAGCGGCGGTTCGCCATAGGTCAGCAGTTTTTCCAGCACGGCAACTTGTGCCTCGGATAGTGGCGACTCGCTTTCGGCGAAGTGCCAGTATTCGGCGGCGACAGTCAGGTCTGGTAGACCGGCTTCGCGCGCGTTGGCCAAGAGTTTATCAAGTCGGAACTGGGACAGGGCAACGCCGCCCCGCAGCTTAAGAATGTGCGACATTGTATACCCGCAACAATGGAGACAAGGATCAGGAAAGCGCGTAATAATACACGCAATCCCCCGCTTTTATAAGGCCGCAGGTGGAATATTGCCAGACAATCATGCTGCCAACAGCCCGCTTTGCCCTATCCATACAAGGAGTTGCGATCCATGAAAAAAGTCGAAGCAGTCATCAAACCGTTCAAGCTGGATGAAGTGCGCGAGGCTTTATCTGACATTGGCATCAACGGCCTGACCGTTACCGAGGTAAAAGGCTTCGGCCGCCAGAAAGGCCACACCGAGCTGTACCGCGGTGCCGAGTACGTGGTGGACTTCCTGCCCAAGGTGAAAATCGAAGTCGTTATCGCCGATGATCTGGTAGATCGCGCTATCGAAGCCATCATCCAGACCGCGCGTACCGGCAAGATCGGCGACGGCAAGATCTTTGTTTACCCGGTAGAGCAAGTGGTGCGCATCCGCACCGGCGAAACCGGCGAAGACGCAGTATAAAGCTGCCGCGCCCTGCCCGCCCTGGTGGCGGGCTTTTTCTTGCCGGCTGGCCGTGCAATCATGCCTGGCCTGTCTTGATGGTGGCAGTGCGCAAGCCAGACGGTACTGACAGAAAAGCCCCGCTTGCCTGCAAGCGGGGCTTTATGCTTTATGGCTAGGCACAAGGCCTCAGCCGGGGCGTGCTGGCTTAGCCCCAGAACTTCCACCAAGGTTGGCCGCGGTATTCCCACGGCTGCGTCAGGTAGGCGCTCTGCGGGAAGTTCAGTGCCAGGATGCGGCGTGCATCAGCCTGCAGTGTGTCCATACCCAGTTTGCCGTAGGCCTGCACCAGGATGGCCAGCGCCTCTTCGTTGTGGCCGGTATTGGCGTAGTCCTGCATGACGGCCTGAGCACGGTTGGCCGCAGCCAGCCAGGCTTCGCGTTTCATGTAGTAGCGTGCCACGTGCATTTCATGCCCGCCCAGCGCGGCGGCCAGGTGCTGCATCTTCTGCGTGGCGTCTTCGGCGTAGCGGCTGGCCGGGTAGCGGGTAATCAGCTCGCGAAAATCGTTAAACGATTCGCGGGCGGCTTTCGGGTCGCGCTCGCTAATGTCCTGACCGGTGGCGCGTGCCAGGAAACTGGTGTCATCGTTAAAGTGCACCAGGCCTTTCAGGTAGTACATGTAGTCGGCACTGGCGTGCGCCGGGTACAGGCGCAAAAAGCGGTTGGCCGCAGCGATGGCCAGCTCCGGCTCGCTATCCTTGTAATGCGTATAGGCTTGATCCATCAGCGCTTGCTGCGCGTGGCGGCCATACGGAAAGCGCGCCTGCAAGGTTTCATAAAGCTTGAGGGCGCGGGTGTAGTTGCCGCCATTCAGCTCGTCGCGGGCTTCGGCGTAGATGTGGTCTACCGTCCAGCCACGGGTTTCGTCCTGCGGCTCCACCGAGGCACAACCTGCCATCAATACGACGGCCAGCAAGGCTACAAAGCTTTTTTTCATGAGGTGTCCTTGTTTGACTGCGCACGATTATAACCAAAACTGCTGTTTGCGCACGTCTGGCAGCGGTTTCTTGCTGCTGTCTGCGCCGCCGCCATGAAAAAACCGCCTGCCGGGCTGGCCGGCAGGCGGTGTGGCGAGCACGGGCGGGGCTTAGGTGCCGATGCGGCCGCCGTCGTTTTTCACGATCATCACGGTAGCCGAACGTGGGCGCTTACCTGCGCCGTAGCCGCTATTGGACGGCCACTGGCTGACATATTTGCTCGGGTCGCCCAGGTCACTGACGGCAGTGCCATCGCCCGGGTGCTGGATGTTGACAAACATCACCTTGCCATCCGGGGTTTCGGCCACGCCGGTCACCTCGCAGCCTTTCGGGCCAACCAGGAAGCGCTTCAGCGTATCGCTGGTCGGCTTTTTGCCGACATAGGTATCCACCAGCACGCTACCGTTGGCTACCGACACTTTGCCGCCATCGCCTACGCGGCCCGGCAGCGCGGCCAGCATCTGGTCGTTGGTCATGTCGTTGTAAGCGCCATCATCGGTCTGAATCCAGCAAATGCCGGTACTTTCGGCAAACTGCAGGCCATCCGGGCTGGAGAAATCATTCACGTCGGTCAGGCCGGACAGGTTGATGCTGACAATGGCACCGGCTTCGGCACCAAACAGATAGATGTCCCACTTGAAGGTGGTGGCGTTGGCATCGCCCTGCTCTGCCAGGCGCAGGATATGGCCGTTGACGTTGCCTTTCTGGGTGCTGGTGCCGCCCCATACATCGGTGTAGCTGCGCGGGTTGGCCGCATCTACCACCTTGGTCGCATCGCTGCCGCTGGTCACACGGCTGCCGTTATTGGTGAGCGTAAAGTAGATGTCGCCCGTGGTGGGGTGGGTAGAGCTCCACTCCGGCCGGTCCATCTTGGTGGCGCCGGCAGCATCGGCTGCCACGCGGGCGTTCACCAGAATATCGGCCTGGTCGGCAAAGGTGTAACTGGCGTAGCCGGTAATCAGCGGGTTGGCCATGGACAGCTCCAGCCAGGTACCGGTGCCGTCGGCGTTGAACTTGGCCACGTACAGCTTGCCGTTATCCAGGTATTTGTCGCCGGTGGCCATCGGGTCGGCGGGCTTGGCATCGGCCGGGTCCCACACGGCATCCGAGACATATTTATAGATATATTCGAACTGCGAGTCGTCACCCATGTAGATTGCCAACGGCTTGCCGGTTTTCAGCAGCGAGAAGGCAGCGCCTTCGTGGGCAAAGCGGCCGGTGGCGGTACGCTTTTTCACCACGCTATTGCGGTCGTAGGGGTTGATTTCGGTCATATATCCCTGGCCGTTGATCTCGTTGCGGTAGTCGGCCGCGGCGCTGGCACCGCTGGCGGTAATGTCCCAGCGTACATAACGGTCGTCTGTACCGGCGGTTTCCCAGCCGTAACGGCTCTTGCTATTGACCGCGCGGCCATAGCGTGTGAGCGCGGCGATTTCTTTGGCGCTGCGGGCCGCGGCGTCGCTGCCGCGCTTGAAGTAGCCGGACCAGTTTTCTTCGCCGGTCAGCAGCGTGCCCCACGGGGTTTTGCCAGTGCCGCAGTTATTCACCGAGCCACGGGTACGGGTGCCATCGGTCGAGAATTTGGTCACCAGCAGGCTGCTGCCACGCGCCGGGCCAGCTAGCTCGATGGTGGTTTCAGCGGTAATGCGGCGGTTGAACGGGCTGGTTTGCACGGTGGCAAAGCGGCCGTTGCTGCCTTTGGCGACTTCTACAACCGATACGCCATGGCAGGCGATCTCGATATCGGCCTCGGCTGCCGGGCGTGGCAGCGCGGTGGGGCCGGCGGCAAACAAAGTAACCTGATCGATGTACTCGTGGTTCATGGCTAGCAGGCCACGGCTGGCGCCTGCCTGGTCGGCTTTGCCGGCGGCATTCAGGCCAAAGTACTGCATACCGTCGTGGTGATCACCGGCGCGCTGGTCGTAGCCGGTGTCGGTGCCATCGTTCTTGAAATCAGCCACACCGGCAAACAACGGGTCGCCTTTGGCGTAGATCACGCTGGCGGTATAGCCCTCTGGCACGATAAAGGCATCGGCCAGGCTCTTGGCTACCGGCTTGAAGCCCAGCAAGGTTTCGCCAGCCGCAGCCGGCGCGCTGCTGCCAGAGCCGCCCAGGCCCAGACAGCCGGTCAGCCCCATGCTGCCAAATACGGCGGCACCGGCCGAGCCCAGCATAAAGCTGCGGCGGCCCATGCGTGCGGCCAGAATGTCCTGCATGGTGGGGTTGTTCGACGTGTTGTTGCCGATGTCGTCCGGGTCGGCGCCGTTAGCCAGCGGGGTGAAGTTGTTTTTGCTCATGGCACTTTTTAATAGGTGGTGGGTCGGTTTGAAACAGCCGTTTAATGGTATTGGCTAATGATTACCCCGCCATGAAGCGCCAGTTGCATACCAGTTACCTGTCATCTAGCCGCCACGCCAACAGGACAAGCAGGCCAGACTGCTTTAAAATCGCCCGATTTACCTCACGCCACAAAGCCATGAACGAACAAGACATTCTCGCCGACGAACTGCTGGACGACGATATTGCGGACAGCGAAGGGGAAAGCGGCGCCGGCGGCGAGGCGCAGCAACTTTCCGTACCTTACGAATTTTCCGGCGAACGCCTGGATGCGGCGCTCACCAAACTGCTGCCCGACTACTCGCGCAGCCGCATGACCCAATGGATCAAAGACGGCAAAGTGCTGCTGGACGGCAAGCACATGCCCGGCAAGACCAAGCTGCTGGGCGGCGAAGTCATCACCGTAGAAGTGATCCCGCAGCCCGAGGCGCTGGCCTACACCGCCGAGCCGGTAGACTTCCCCGTGGTGTACGAAGACGAACACATCATGGTGGTAAACAAGCCGGCCGGTCTGGTCGTGCACCCCGCGTCCGGTAACTGGACCGGCACCCTGCTGAACGGCCTGCTGCACCGCAACCCCGAGCTCACCCACATTCCGCGCGCCGGTATCGTGCACCGCCTGGACAAAGACACCTCCGGCCTGATGGTGGTGGCCAAAACCCTGCTGGCACAAACCGACCTGGTACAGCAGCTGCAGGCGCGTACCGTTAAGCGCATCTACCGCTGCGTAGCCACCGGCGTGGTGCCCTACGACGGCAAGATCGAAACCCTGATCGGCCGCGACCCGCACAACCGCCTGCGCATGGCCGTGCTGCGCTTTGGCGGCAAGCCGGCCATTACCCACCTGCGCGTGCTGGAACGCTACGAAGACTTCAGCTACGTAGAGTGCAAGCTGGAAACCGGCCGTACCCACCAGATTCGCGTGCACATGCGCGAAGCCAAGCACCCGCTGGCCGGCGACGCCACCTACGGCAACCCGCGCCACCACGGTAGCGAAGCGGCCGACGCCGCCGTCAAGGCCCTGGCACGCCAGGCGCTGCACGCCTACTCGCTGGCGCTGGTACACCCGGCTACCGGCAAGGAAATGGGCTGGAAAGCCCCGCTGCCGGACGACATGAAGCAGCTGCTGGCCCTGCTGCGCGCCGAACGCGACGAGAAATTTGCCGCCGCCAACGCCAAAGCCGCCGCCAAAGCCGAAGCGCTGGACGAAGACGACGACGATGACTGGGACGACGACAACTACGACGTCGAAGTGCACTATGTTCGCTAAGCCCGTGCACGCGCCCGCAGCAGACACCGGCTGGTTCACGCCAGACTGGCCCGCTGCGGCCACCGTGGGCAGCCTGGTCACCACCCGGCACGGTGGCGTCAGCCCTGCACCCTACGCCAGCCTGAACCTGGGCGACCACGTAGGTGACGACGCGGCCAACGTGGCCGCCAACCGCGCCCTGCTGCGCGCCACGCTGCCCGCCGAGCCCGCCTGGCTGCAGCAGGTACACGGTATTGCTGTGGTGGACGCCGCCACGGTAGCGCCCGGCAGCGTGCCGGTCGCCGACGCCAGCGTTAGCCGCACCCCTGGCGCCGTGTGCGCCGTGATGACCGCCGACTGCCTGCCCGTATTGCTGGCCGACCGTGCCGGTACCGTGGTGGGCGCCGCCCACGCCGGCTGGCGCGGCCTGTGCGGTGGCGTGATCGAGGCCACCATTGCCGCCATGGGCGAGCCTGCGGCCAACCTCATGGCCTACCTGGGGCCAGCCATTGGCCCCGAAGCTTTCGAGGTCGGCGCCGAGGTGCGCGCCGCCTTCATGGCGCACGACAGCCATGCCGCTGCCGCATTCGAGCCCATCGCCGATGGCAAATACCTGGCCGATATCTACCTGCTGGCGCGGCAAAGGTTGGCCGCAGCCGGCGTGACCGCCATTTACGGCGGCGACGCCTGCACGGTGATAGAGCGCGAGCGCTTCTTTTCCTACCGGCGCGACCAGGTGACTGGCCGTATGGCCAGCCTGATCTGGCTTAGCTAAACACAAGATATAGTGTTAAAGGGCGGATAAAACCGCCCTTTTTGCTTTTTGGCCGTCGCAACAGCGCAACAGCCGCCACAAAACCACCTCTGTGGCAAAACCGCCCCAGCCGCAAACCCTTGTTGTAGCTAGCCCTGCCAAGAGTCACCCACAAGCCGCAAAAATAAGTTTGCCGCGCAAAGCCAATACTGGCGCGGCTTTCAGCTTTTTGCCGTAGCTGTCAAGACTTGCCCCGCACACACTTCACCACTAGAATTTGCGTCACTTTCCGGTCAAAACAGCATATATTGTGTTTGTGCACAGCTGGCGCACAGCTTTTCAACAGAGTTGTCCACAGCCCGCCTGCCACCACCGCTGCGCGACCCCTTCTGCCCGCGTGCCGCATGCCAAAAACACATGCCCGCCGCCGCCGGAAGCATCGAATAACCTACCCATCACGAGGGCAATGACAATGCCACTGACCACTACCGACGCCAACACCGCCGCCGAACTGGGCCGCGCAGCCGCGCCACAAGCCGACTACAGCCAGTACAAGACCATTCGCCGCAATGGCGCCGTGGTGGCATTCGAGCCGGTAAAAATCTCTATCGCCATGACCAAAACCTTCCTGGCGGTAATGGGCTCGCAAAGCGTGAACTCCGCCAGCATCCGCGACAAAGTGGCACACCTTACCGAGTCGGTGGTCAGCGCCCTGATGCGTCGCAAACCGGAAGGCGGCGCCATCCATATCGAAGACATCCAGGACCAGGTAGAGCTGTCGCTGATGCGCGCCGGCGAGCACGACGTGGCCCGCGCCTACGTGCTGTACCGTGACCAGCGCTCGCAAGAACGCGCCGCCCGTGGCGAAGCCCTGCACCAGATCCAGATTAACGTGATCCGCAAAGACGGCCGCAAGCTGCCGCTGGATATCGCCCGCCTGCGCGCCACCATCGAATCCGCCTGCCAGGGCCTGGCCGCCACCGACGTGGACGCCATCCTGTCCGAAACGCTGAAGAACATCTACGACGGCGTACCGGAAGAAGAAGTCAACAAATCGTCCATCCTGGCCGCCCGCGCCCTGATCGAACAAGACCCAGCCTACGACTACGTGACCGCACGCCTGCTGCTGGGCAATATCCGTCTGGAAATCCTGGGCGAAGCCATCAGCCAGGAAGAAATGGGCCAGCACTACCCGCTGTACTTCCCTAGCTACGTGAAAAAAGGCATTGCCGCCGAGCTGCTGGACGAAAAGCTGGGCGAATACGACCTGAAAAAACTGGGCGCCGCGCTGAAACCGGAACGCGACCTGCAGTTTGGCTACCTGGGCCTGCAAACCCTGTACGACCGCTACTTCCTGCACATCGAAGACACCCGCATCGAAATGCCGCAAGCTTTCTACATGCGTGTGGCCATGGGCCTGGCGCTGAACGAAGTGAACCGCGAAGAAAGCGCCATTGCCTTCTACAACGTGCTGTCCAGCTTCGACTTCATGTCGTCCACCCCTACCCTGTTCAACGCCGGCACCCGTCGTAGCCAGCTGTCCAGCTGCTACCTGACCACCATCGCCGACGACCTGGACGGCATCTACGAAGGCATCAAGGAAAACGCCCTGCTGTCCAAGTTTGCCGGTGGCCTGGGTAACGACTGGACCCCTGTACGCGCCATGGGCAGCCATATCAAAGGCACCAACGGCAAATCGCAAGGCGTGGTGCCGTTCCTGAAAGTAGTCAACGACACCGCCGTGGCCGTGAACCAGGGTGGCAAGCGCAAAGGCGCCGTGTGTGCCTACCTGGAAACCTGGCACGCCGACATCGAAGAATTCCTGGAGCTGCGCAAGAACACCGGCGACGATCGCCGCCGCACCCACGACATGAACACCGCCAACTGGATCCCGGACCTGTTCATGAAGCGCGTGATGGAAGGTGGCGAGTGGAGCTTGTTCTCGCCTAGCGAAACGCCAGACCTGCACGACATCTACGGCCAGGCCTTCGAAAAAGCCTACACCGCCTACGAGCAAAAAGGCCGCAACGGCGAGCTGCGCGTGTTCAAGCAGATCCCGGCCCTGAGCCTGTGGCGCAAGATGCTGACCATGCTGTTTGAAACCGGCCACCCATGGGTTACCTTCAAAGACCCGTGCAACATCCGTAGCCCGCAGCAACACATGGGCGTGGTACACAGCAGCAACCTGTGCACCGAAATCACCCTGAACACCAACGACGACGAAATCGCCGTGTGCAACCTGGGTTCCGTCAACCTGGCGCGCCACCTGAAACAAGGCGCCAACGGCCCCGAGCTGGACACCGAGAAGCTGCAACGCACCGTACGCGTAGCCCTGCGCATGCTGGACAACGTGATCGACATCAACTTCTACCCGGTGAAAAAAGCACGCAACTCCAACCTGAAGCACCGCCCGGTAGGCATGGGCATCATGGGCTTCCAGGACTGCCTGCACCAGATGCGCGTACCGTACGCCAGCGACACCGCCGTCGAGTTTGCCGATATCTCCATGGAAGCCGTGGCCTACTACGCCTACCTGGCCAGCACCGAGCTGGCAGAAGAGCGTGGCCGCTACCCGTCGTACAAAGGCAGCCTGTGGGACCGTGGCATCCTGCCGCACGACAGCATCAACCTGCTGGCAGCCGAGCGCGGTGGCTACCTGGAAATGGACCGCAGCGAACGCATGGACTGGAGCAGCCTGCGCAAGCGCATCGCCGAACACGGCATGCGTAACTCCAACGTGCTGGCCATTGCCCCTACCGCCACCATCGCCAACATCATTGGTGTGTCTGCCTCCATCGAGCCGACCTACCAGAACCTGTTCGTGAAATCCAACCTGTCCGGCGAATTCACCGTCACCAACGAATACCTGGTGCGCGACCTGAAAAAACTGGGCCTGTGGGACGAAGTGATGGTTGCCGACCTGAAATACTTCGACGGCAGCCTGGGCCGCATCGACCGCGTACCGGCCGAACTGAAAGCCATCTACGCCACCGCGTTCGAAGTAGACCCGAGCTGGCTGGTAGAAGCCGCCAGCCGCCGCCAGAAATGGATCGACCAGGCACAATCGCTGAACCTGTACATGGCCGGCGCATCGGGCAAGAAACTGGACGAGCTGTACAAGCTGGCTTGGGTAAAAGGCCTGAAAACCACCTACTACCTGCGCACCCTGGGCGCCAGCTCCGCCGAGAAATCCACCGGCCGTGGCGGCGAACTGAACGCCGTACCGGTAGCAGGCGGCGCAGCCGCAGCACCCGCCCCGGCAGCCGTGGTAGACACCACCCCGGCCACCGATGCCAAGTTCTGCAGCATCGACAACCCGGACTGCGAAAGCTGCCAGTAAGGCAAACGGGCTGATTCATACGTAGCCCGGATAAGGCAAAGCCGCATCCGGGGAATCAGCCAGCACCACAGGTTGGCCGCACGCGGCCAACCCATCCTCAAGCCGGTTGCCCCCAGCCGGTTTCGGGATGCCAGGCAGCCCGGCTGCCCGCCACACCGGAGAAATCATGACACGACTGTTTGCCGCCTGCGCCATGGCCACCCTGCTGGCTGGCTGTGCCACCACAGCCGACCAGCTGCGCGGCAGCGTGCAGCCACCCGCAGGCCAGGGCCATGCCATCGTCGCCATGACCGTGCGCACCTACGCGCCGGACACCGCCAGCGCCACCCTGTACTGGCACGGCCTGGATAACACGCTGGCCGGCAGCCTGCGCGCCGACTTTGCCCAGGACACCATCTTCGGCCCCGCAGGTAGCACCTCGGCAGACGGCAAGCTGCAGCTAATGGCCCTGCCGCCCGGGCGCTACCAGCTGGACCACGCCGTAGCCCGCTGGCGCAGCGACACCGGTGGTGACGACCTGGCCATCAACGTGCCGCGCATCGTTACCTTGCCGCTGAACCTGCCGTTTAGCGTGCAAGCCGGGCACAGCGTGTACCTGGGCGATATCCGCTTCAACCTGGACTACCGCCCCGACACCACCGTGCTCGACTCGCGCCAGCGCGACTACGGCCACATGCAGCGCATATGGAAAGTAAACGATAGCAACAGCGTGCAGCCGCAGCTATTGCCAGGCGTGCAGCAGTAAACCAGCACCAAAGGTTGGCCGCATGCGGCCAACCCATCCTCAAGCCGGTTGTACCCAGCCGGCTTCGGGATGACGCGGCGCCCTCCCACCAGACGGCGCGCCACCACCGTAGCCCCTAGCGCAACACGCGCCGGCAAAACGGCAACAAACAACCCGGGCGGGCCGCCAACGCCCCCGCCCAACCCGATAATACTGGAGCCAAACCATGAGCCTGTCCTTCGACGACACCCCCGCTACCGCCACCCCAGCCGCCGCAGCCGCCGGCCGTGTAAACGCCCTGGACAAACGCGTAATCAACGGCAAAACCGACGTGAACCAGCTGGTACCGTTCAAACACAAATGGGCATGGGAAAAATACCTGGCCCAGTGCGCCAACCACTGGATGCCGCAAGAAGTGAACATGCAGCGCGACATCGAACAGTGGAAAACCGGCCAGCTGTCCGAAGACGAAATGCGCATCGTCAAGCGCAACCTGGGCTTCTTTGTTACCGCCGACAGCCTGGCCGCCAACAACATCGTGCTGGGCACCTACCGCCAGATCACCAGCCCGGAATGCCGCCAGTTCCTGCTGCGCCAAGCCTTTGACGAAGCCATCCACACCCACGCCTACCAGTACATCGTGGAAAGCCTGGGCCTGGACGAAGGCGAAGTCTTCAACGCCTACAACGAAATCAAATCCATCCGCGACAAAGACGAATTCCTGCTGCCGTTCATCAACGTGCTGTGCAACCCGGAATTCAAGACCGGCACCCTGGAAACCGACCAGACCCTGCTGAAATCGCTGATCGTGTTTGCCTGCATCATGGAAGGCCTATTCTTCTACGTAGGCTTCGTGCAAATTCTGGCGCTGGGCCGCCAGAACAAGATGACCGGCGCCGCCGAGCAGTACCAGTACATCCTGCGCGACGAGTCCATGCACTGCAACTTCGGCATCGACCTGATCAACACCATCAAGCTGGAACAGCCGGAAATCTGGACCGACAGCTTCAAGGCCGAGATCACCGAGCTGTTCAAGCACGCCGTAGAGCTGGAATACGCCTACGCCGAAGACACCATGCCACGCGGCGTACTGGGCCTGAACGCCAGCATGTTCAAGGAATACCTGCGCTTTATCGCTAACCGCCGCATGCAGCAAATCGGCCTGGACCAGCTGTTCCCCGGCGTGAACAACCCGTTCCCGTGGATGAGCGAGATGATCGACTTGAAGAAAGAGAAAAACTTCTTCGAGACGCGTGTGACCGAGTACCAGACTGGCGGCGCGCTGAGCTGGGATTGATTTCGCATTTCGTCGAGCGACACATAAGTCTGCCAAAACGACAGATAAGCTTGCGCTCGACGATACATAAAGCTGCACCGCGTTGGGTGTGTTGCAAATTGAAAAGCCTCGCAGCAGCGAGGCTTTTTTACAGTTAAATGGTCGGGGTCAATGGGTTGCCATTATAGTTTGTCATGAAATATGTGAAGCACAGCCCGATCTGAACTGGGTTTTCCATCCATTCGACTCCGACGGCATCCATCGACTTTCCTCAAAAATGAACCCGGTAAATCTCGGTAGATTCATTACGGTACTTTAATTAAGGGGCTGCAATTGAGTTTGCTGGCAATATGTCTTAATGCTGTTACAGCTTGCGCCAATTACTTGTGGGGTGAGCGCAAAAAACCGTTGGAAGAGCGTGCGGCAGCCGAGAATCCAACCAAACCAATGTCCTCGCTCATTGCTGAGCTGGACGATGACACTTTCATGCATCTCGGTGTCCATTCGATCAATGCGCCTGTCTGGAAAAAGATTCTCGGGCTGGGGTTTAGTGTGATTGTGCGGTCGGAGGTCTACAAACGACCACATGTGACAGAGTGGTTGGAGCAGCCCGATACGCAGGTACACTTGCGTCGGTTGGCACATGCACGAGTTACTGCTTCTGCCGAACCTACGGATGACTACGCCGCGCTCGTGGATAGCTATATGGCCGCCTCCGGGGAGCATCACGCCCTGGCTGAGAATATCGTAGAACAAACGGTCAAGGTGTTCGTGGCTGGCATATTCGGTGCAGTGAAAGACCCGGGAGTGGCTGCGCTCATCGAGATCAGCACGCAGGCACTTCAACATCGTTTCGACGAATTCGATGAGATGCTTAAGACACAAGCACTACCGGAGCATGGTTGGTCTGTTGAGAGGGCATGCGATGAAAACGCGGCTTGGTTGCAGCAAACATTCTCCAACCAAGCCACCGCTAAATCACGGTTCGGACAGTTGCTCTGTCCTGGCGACCAAACACTCTCGATGCTGCCACTGTCTAGGGACCTGCAAATCCAGCAGCTCTGGTCGCTGTTAGTCAGCGTACCGGCAGGTGGGGCAGTGGCCTTGATCGGAGAGGAAGGCAATGGCAAGTCGTGGCTTGCAGCACAGGCGTGGCTGTCCTTGCCAAATAAGCCGCTGACCCTCTTTGTTACAGCAGAAGAACTAGATGAAGACGATATAAATCCAGCCGAGTTTCTCGTCCGTCAGCTGTGCATCCAAACTGGTAGGGGCGGGAGTGTACGACACCAAGATTTTTGGTCCTCCGAATTGACCGCATGGCGCAAGCAAAGTCAAGGTCCGACGCAAGGTTTCCTGGTTGTGCTCGATGGATTGAATCAGCGACCCCAGCGAGGGTGGGCTCGCCTGATTGAGCGGCTCGGCGTAGAGCTAAGAGGGATAGGTGGCAAGCTACTCCTGACCTCCAGGCCACGCTTCTTCTACGACAGGGTTAAGCCACAATTGATCATGCCCTGTGTTGAATTGGCCGTGCCGGAATGGCAGCCGGAAGAACGCGACGTTCTTCTGCGTGCCCGAAACATGCGTAGTGAAGAGCTGCATATATCGGTGGCTTCTGCACTGTGCAACCCTCGTCTGCTTGGCGTTGCGTTATCGCTACTTGATAGCGCTCAATTGCAGGCCATGGAAGAGTTAAGCATTTCCCTGCTTTTATTTGAGCACTTGCGCGCCAGCCAGCACGATACCTACGAGAATCCTGCGCGCTACAGCCGGATGCTGCAAGATAATGCCAAGCAGGTGCTTACGCGCCTGAGTACACAGCAGCGGGATGACCTGACCATCTTCGATGGCGGGTTGGAAGCCGTCGTGGAAGGTCATTTCTTTGTCCCTTTGGCTGAGGACTCAACGCGTTATCGCTTGAGCGAGGAAGGGCTGGGCCTAGCCTTGGGCCTGGCCATTTTGGATGAACTACATAAGGCAAAGCGGAACAACCGAGATCTTGACGAAGCCTTGGCCAAAATCGCCGAACCGATATCCGCGCTCGATCAGACGGCTCAGGCCGTGCTGGCCGCACTGACCATGGCGTGCATGGACTCGATTCATGCTGACGAGATCGGTGCGGCAGTCCTAAATTGTTTTGCCGGATTGCAAAACCCCGGGGAATTCATGGTCGAATCGATCGCCGCGTTGGCACGCACGCGGCCACAGGTATTTCTTGGTGCGACCGAAACCTTGGCTCTTCAGGGAGGCGTTGCAGTCAATTTTGACTGGATCCAACTGGCGCTACATCAAGCGAAAACCGATCGGCAGGCTTGGTGGACCATCGCGCCGACGATTGTGAGATGGTTGCACTATATCTCGTTGAGGGTCGAGAGGCAGGCTCGAATGCTTGGCCATTCCGACCAGGATGTGGAGCGTCGCCGTACCGAATTACAAGCAGAGCTCCAGGCCAAACAAACCGCGCTCACCCAGGCTGAGCGTGACTTGCTTGCCACCCTGACCCACACCTCAGATCACGATGTTGCTGTGCTGAGTCGAACCGCAATAAAACTGCTGGCGGGCATGCCATTGGCGCCGTTCGCCAATACTTTTGTGGCATGGGGTTTTGCCCAGCAACTGAACGGCAGTTACGAAACACCGTTTAAAGAATTCCGCCAATTGATCCGCTTTAACAGCGTTGATTGGCTAGCGACACGCACTGCCCTCCTCCTGGCCTGTCAACCGCTACAGAAGGAAAAGCCTTCACGTGTGGGCCAATGGGCGCTAGTCACCATGCTACAGGCAACCGGCCATGAGGACGATGCCCGACTTGCCCACGCACTGGTAACCGAGTTACGTGCAGGACAGGCGCCACGACCCGGTTGGCGGCTACTTGAAACGTATTGCAGTACAGACCCGTGCGACCCAGCCAATATCGAGCCAGACAATGTGGCCAATACGGCAACACAATATGCCGCGATCGACGTTGCAAACCTCAGCCTGCACCTGGGTGGGACGCAACTGGACATGGCATTCAATGATATGCGTCCAGCCGTCGCGCGCTATTACCCCGATATTGCCATCGAACGGCATCGCGCCTTGGCAGATGATGTACTACATCGCAGTGGATTGCCTCTGCGGCAAGGGGTACTAACACTACTTGATCATTCATGTCTGATTACGTCAGATCAAGCCGAGCTTTTTGCACGTTGCGTATGCGGAAGCCAAGCAGAACGCGACGTTTTGCTCTCGCTGGGAGATGAGGCGGCGATCTGGGCCCAGTTCCAATTGGGTCTGGCATTTCCACATCTAACGGCAACTGCACAGGTGGATGTGCTACTGCAGGGGCGATTCGGCGACAAGCTAATGGTATCGCTTTCCGAGATGATCCAACCGCTCGACTGTGCAAGATTTCATGAGCGCTTGTCGGCGGCAATAACCGAACAAGATGTTGAGGCTCTTGCAATTGTCCTGCTGTTTGCTCCTTTTGCAAATCAGGCGCTGCCTTCTGAGCTTCTGGAGCAGATCCCCACCCTGTTGGGCAGCCCATCCACATTAGTGCGCGCCAATATTTTACGTGTGGTCGTACACTCGGGAGATGTTGCAGCGTTGCGTTTGGTGGCGCAGCACGGCTGGAGTGCTAGTCAACTAGAAGAAATTCAACACAGGGAACGTTGGTATGGTTCTCAGGCTTTGCTCGAAGCTACCGTACAGTCCGTTGTCCCATGGGATAGCGTAGTCGACCGGATTGACCATTTATATTTTGGCCAACTCGCACATCAACTTGGAGGAGATGCCGCACGACATATTGCCTCCTGGGTGGACTCCTGGGTGCAATGTGCTCTGTCACAACCGGTGGAAATTGGCCTGCTTGAGCTGGAGGTTGTGCAGGATATGGGCCAACCGCCAAAACCGCCACGCTTCCGGCTGGGTGAGCAAAAGCCGCTAAATGAAGACCTCAACGAGGCACTAAACCGTGCACAGGAAGGGCATGAATGTTTTGCCGAGCGACAGCGGACTCTGCGTGCTAAGTTTGATGATTTGTTAACCTCTCTTACCCGTGTCAATGCCAATTCATTACTGGATCCATTTGACTGGGACGGTGTCGGGGCAATCGCCGCGGCTAATCCCGACTTGACGACACGATGGTGTGATCTACTGCTTGAATGTGTAGATGGGCCATCCCTAGCCACCACTCGTAATCTTGCGCTTCTGATCGCGCACGCCACAGCAGAACGCGCTCCTGATCGCGCAGTTCGACTCTTGCAAAAATTTGATCCAATCAAACCACTAGTACGGGTTGTATTCGGTCAGTCAGGGATCGAGCTCGCGGTGATGGCAGTCTGGGCAAGCCCCGACTCCACAGCCCTGAACCAGCTGCGCATGCAGCGCCTAGAAAGTGCCCCAAACAACGAGGCCCTTGCGGACGAAGTTTGGGCTGCTCTGCACCATGGCAAGTCGCAACTGCTGATCAATTATATCGATGAACAGTTGCTGTCTGCCTGGCCGGTGGCCCAAGCGCGTGCCATCATGGTGGCTGGGCTGATGGGAGCCAATGAAAGAAGCACTGAGGTATTGGCCCGCTTTGCTGGCAAACCGGGCCTGCTAGGAGAGACGCAGCTCATTGCCCAAGAGGCGTACGATCGCCATGCATGCGCCTGCCATTGGCTTCATGGCATGCGGCATGCTGCTACAGTGGAAATATTCTGGAGCGCAGCCGTGTTATTCCTTGTTGTAGCAGATGGCCGGATTGAAGCACTTGGGCTCGCTATGGAGGGAACGCCGTCGACGATTTTTATCCAGTATTGGCCAAGTATCGAAAGGCAGTTGTCTGGCCGTTTCCAAAGGTTGCGAGAAAAGCGCAAGGATCGCTTACTGTCGGATGAGGCCCCGTGGCCGCCTTTCTTGATGCGATGGGAAAACGACCCAGTAGCAGAGCCGCATAAGATCGCCACGGGCGAGGTAGCATACGGCTTGTAGTAACAGGATGCTCCATATCATCCAAACTGTCACTGCATCACTTAGCACACTGATTTTGTAACGAGCCAGCGTAGTTATCTTCAAAGCCTAACGTTGAAACGTGCTACTCGTTCGACCAAGGTGCCGATGTCGTCGCGGACTTCCTCACAGATATACCCCAAATGGCTGCTTTACTTTGGAAAGCAGCCAGCAGACATCCAACAAACTTAGGTGATATCACTGATCTTTGAAACGGATGTCATCCTGAAGCCCGTTCTGCATTGCCCAGGTCTGTACAGTTGTCTTTAACCAAGGCATATAACCGCCTGCAGCAATCGCACCTTCATCAAACGGTTCATGCTGCTCAGATGAAAGTAATGCAGTGAGCTGCCCCTGGACTCGCTCGGCCAGTGCGTCATCGTTAGAGACGTTGAGGTAAGTGTTTAGTGGCTTGTCTTTCGACTCCTCTTCGCCACCAAGGAACCGCTCAAAGTCGGGTACGCTGACGCGATGTCGGGCAGTGATTCCAGCCGCACGCGCTCCGAGGATAGCGGTTCGGATCTTCTCGTTTTCCGTCCACATTCCATTGCCATGACCGTTCTTTTTAAACGGAGAATCGCAATCGTGGACGATACCGAAGTCGATCTTGAAATGGGTCATCACCTTGACCAACGGAACAAGGATCGCCTTGCCACGAGCACGAATAATGGTCACTTGGTCCATTAGGCCATGCTGACGCTCAAGAATTGACGCCATGAACGCTGCATGTTCTGTATCTCCTTCTACCAACACTGGATATGATCCGAAAAACACTTCAGAGAAGCTCGGGTCAATATGTTGTAGTGCCTGCAGGCGCTCCTTGTCGTTGCCCTCGAATTCAATTAGGTCAGACCGATACGTCTTAGGCTCGATAGGAGCGGCATTCCCCTCTCCGGCCCGCGCGAGTCGCACAATTGTAGTGTGATTTTCGAAGGGGTTGATGAAGTATGGCGAGTGAGTGGTCATGATGACCTGCCAATCTGGGCTTTCTGCGAGCTTATATAAATGCCGCTGAGCTGCACGTGCAGCCATTGGATGCAGTGCGTTCTCCGGCTCATCAATCAAGAGTAGATAGCCAGGAAACGCTGGGTCGTCAGGACTATCCGGGATAGGTGAGCCTCCATCATGGGCCTCGAGCAGAGCCTTTAGCTGAAGAAGTGCTTCAGCAAGAGCCCCTCTCTCGGCTTCCTTTGCCTTCAAAAGTTTTTTCTCGCTATCGACGATTTCCTTGTCTAACCGCTTACGGTATTCAGCGCGAACCTCTTTGTCACGGGTCATCTCGTTGTGTACCTGTAACATTGCCCAGAAGAGCGCTCTGCGAGCTCCAGTACCTTGCTGAGCCAACGCAGTCTCAGCGGCACCATCCTTGACCAGAAGACTTGAGCCTCCTTTTACCAAGTCAGCAACCTTTGGCACCAGTGGGGCTGAACCGATCTTCAGCATGACATCCAACTTGGGAAATACGCCTTTGAAACCAGTAGCTACGCGGCTCGCAATCTGGTTGAAGTGCTCTTCGTGCTCATCGCTAATTGCATCCATGTGACGCGACACATCGGCAATTGCTTTCGCCAGATCGGACTCTGGGTTTGACCGTTCCTTCTCGAGGCCAGCCAACATTGGGGCCAGCGCAAGAGCAAGAAGCATATCTTCTGTCTTCTCTGCATCATCGAGAGAGCCGATACGCAATGGGCGCGGCAACCTAGAGCTAAACACGGGATCGGCACCACCCGCTTTTCCATCCTCAGCCCAGCCTCCACGGCTATCGTCACCACCCTGCGGATCCCAGGTTGTTCGAACCTTCTGATAGTTCGGACCGGCCCATAGCCACCGACTTTTGACAATCAGCAAACCATCTCGCCCGGTTTTCCACTTGGCGTCAACATTGCCAATACCCTCTGGAATGTGCACCTCAAGCTGGACCTCTGATGGCTGATCAGGTTGAGCATACTGACTACGGTCGCGGTTCATATCAAAGGCTACCGTGCCTTTCGCCAACTCATACGCTCTCAAAATTGTGGACTTACCCGCGTTGTTCTTACCGACTAGGCAAACAACGTTGTCTAGCTCGATTACAACCCCTTCGTTACCGATACATCCAATATTTCGCACAAAAATACGTACAAGTTTTGACCGATTTGCAGCTGCCATCATTCCTCCACTGAGTGTGATTTGGGTATCAGGTGGGTGGTCCTGTCGTGGTAGTTGGCATTCTATCAACCAAAAAATGTCGAATGTATAAATCTACATCAATAAAAATTGCATACTATTAAGTTGGCTCAGCCGAAGCTTGTTACAAAACCGTGCAAAGTAACTGATTGATTTATTTTGAAATTCGTCTGTTTACCCAGTCACAGCACTCCCCCCGCTGTGAAATTTTCACCAGTGAAAGTACAACAAATATTTGATTATTAATCAATGATTTACGTTTGACTTGCTGATTTAAAATACTTACCCTGTCTGTTGTTGCAAGTACCCGCAGAAGTCCAACATGAGCCCATTTTCCAGATACCTACATCAGCTCCGAATGCAGCATGGCATCCGCCAAGCCGAACTTGCGGAGTTGATGGGCTATGAGCAGAGCTACATCTCTGCCCTGGAAATTGGTAGCAAAGGACCTCCAACGGCTGAATTCATTGAAAAACTTATCCAAGCAGTTGAATTGATACCAGAGGAACAAGCGGAGCTACGCAGCGCAGCAGCTGCCTCGCAACGGAAACTGGTCGTACCTGCAGACGTCCCAGAAGAAACCTACTGGTTACTACAGGATTTGCGAACAAACATAGGTGAGTTGCGACCAGTACAAATTCGCCTGATACGCGAGATTTTGCAGATACAGAATGAGCTGAACCGCTGCTCATCCGATCCGGTGAGACGGTTGCGGCGGAGACAGAGTAAGGAGGGCCTAGAAATGTAAAACGGGACAAACCTTGCGGCTTGCCCCGAGTTTGTAAGTATCTGACGACACTCACGGTTTGCAGACTTCAGTATCGTCACCTCAGACACGCACGTCAAGCCGCACTCCCCTATCTTCCCCTGAAAACTGCGGGTAACACACCCGTTGCGGGGCATTCATACGCCCAATTTCAGGCATATCGATCTGTACTGCTAGTACCGACAGGATCAGTGCACTCTGTTGGTACTGGCCGGAGACGTGCCATGCTGCACCCACTTCATCCCACACAGAAACTTGCAGACCAGTTATTACAACAGGCAGAAGAGGCATTCAGCAGCCCGCCTGATCAAGCAGGTGTCGTTCATGGACGGCGACGCATTACGCAAGGGCAAAGAGGCCGTCGTACGTCGCTTTTCCCGAGCCGTAAAAATGATGTCACGCTTGCACTTGAAAGTCAGGTGGAGGAAGCCTATTGCCTTCTTCTCGAACAGGATAAGCGTGTCATCGGGTATCGGTGCCAATCCCTCGAAATCCCATACGCGCCTGGACGGTGCTGTTACACAGATTTTCTTATTCGTACCTGCGGCGGGAGTTGGCTTCTCAGTGAAATCAAACCCGATAAGAACCACCTCGATGTAGAAAGCAAGCTACGCTTTGAGACAGTACAAAGATTATTGACACATTGCGGTTTTGAATTCTGTGTTGTCGATAAGAACGATATGCCAAGTGAAACGCATTTTGACAACTTGTACTGGTTGTATCACCAATCAGCCCAGCGCTACTGGGCCACGCAAGAAATCGAGTTAGCGCTTCAACTTATCCGTCATTGCCCCCACCCCAAGACGTTCAGGGCACTGCAATCACAATTCATCAATGCAGGGCTCCCTCCTTCGCTTGTGGAATACCTGCTTTTTCACGGGAAGTTGGCTACTAACCTTGACCGGCCTATCCAATTGGGCACACCGGTGTGGGGAATGGAATGAGTCAGACCTATACCCCTAAAACAGGAATGCGGTTCGTCATTCACGGGTGCGAATTTGAAATAACATATGTAGCCCATGGCTGGGTACGCTATGCAGCGACGATTGGTGGAAAGCCTTACCGCATTCCCTACGAGCGTTTTATGGAAATGCAGGGCTCTAGCTCTCTACTTATTCAGCCTCAAGATACTGCACGTCTATCTGCAGATGGCCATGCTTTGAAAATTTCAGAGCTATCCGACGCAGAGGCACGAGCAACCATACGAAGAGCTCGGTACGTTGAGGCTGCCATTGCTCAATTAACCCACCCTAGGTCGATTAAGCAGCTCACCGCGCTAATCCCAACCCTTGCATCCCAACTGGAAGATGAAACCCCACCGAGCTCACGAACGGTTTGCCTATGGGTGAAAAAATATTTTGATGCAGGCCGTATCGGTGAGGCATTTGTTAGCCAAAAACATAAACGTGGCAACCGGACACTGCATTTCTCTCCAACTATAGAAATATTAATCACGGAAGGAATTCAACAGGTCTATCTACAACCAGAGCGACGGGACTGCAAGGACGTTTTAGTGTTTATTGTCGGCAAACTCGCCGAACAAGGAATGCTGACCAAAGAGGCGACCTCTCTTCGCTTACCAACGCTACGCACAATACAGCGAAGGGTGAAAGCACTCGATCCCTACGTCGTAGCACGGGCACGACATGGTAAAGAAGCAGCGGAACGGATAGCACGTGCGGCAGGTCGGCAGATCATCAGCCCCAGATCAATGTTCCTGGTCCAGATCGATACGCATTACTTGGACATCACCCTACTAGATCCAGATACCGGAGAAGTCATCGGCCGACCATTCTTGGTTTGCATCATTGATGTGTACACACGGGCGGTCGTGGGGGTTGACATCAGTATGCTGCCACCATCGGCCACAACCACCTTAGCGGCCGTCAAGGACATGCTGACCCGGCTCGCTCGTGGGCTGCCAGGAGGCATTCCAGTCAAAATCATCCCGGATAATGGCGTTGAATTCAAAAACTCTGCCTTTGTCAGGTTGTGCGGTCGATTAGGGATAATTATCAATCCTGCTGAGGTTCGTGATCCCAACGACAAGCCTCACATCGAATCGTTTTTCCGCACTTTGACCTATTTTCTCGTCCAAAAGTGCGCAGGAACAACTTTTTCCAATCCCGGCGCCCGTGGCGATTACGACTCGCATCGTAAGGCTGCCTTAATCCTCGAAAAATTGATCGAGTACATCAACGAATGGATCGACAATGTGTACCACCAAACCATTCACTCTCGTTCCGGCCGAGCGCCAATCCTTGCCTGGAAGGATGCCACTCAAAATTGGGAGGCACCGATCTTCGAAGCCGGTGAAATTGATGCCATTGCCCGTCGTCCTGAAACACGCACAATCCATCGCGGGCGTGTTGTTGTTGACCACATTGAATACTTTTCACATGCACTCGCAACACTGGAAGCACTCAAGGAAACGCGCGTCACTGTACTAGTCAATGAACTGGATCTTCATGAAGTCTATATCGAGCACCCGTCTGAGCGCGGCGTACTGATCCGTGCCGAATCTACAAACCCCGACTACACGCACGGGCTGACTTGGTATGAACATCAGGAATCTCAAAGAATCAAGGCGGCCATAACTGAATCGGACCGACAACGCCTGGGTCACTACTGCGATCTTCTAGCGCGGTGGACCTTATTTCAGAAGATCCAAGCAGACTCCGCCTTGGCACGACGCCAGATTGCCCGCCTCACCAATGGCAAGGGACGGCAGCAACCTCAGTTGCCAGAAAATGCTGTTGAGACTTTATCCCACTCCACTTTGGCGTTGCAGCAGACCATTACAGCTGCCTTACCAGAACATCTGGCGCTACAACTCCCTTCCCCCTCTGAAGACTTGCCATCCGCAGCAGCTGGCAATGCAGTAACCACTTACGAAGTCATCGATCTGGAGTAAAAACCATGGAACAAAGCTCAAAAGAACACGGTGGCTCGCCAGTCGAACGCGTTGCACGCCTAGATAAAGCGATTGTGCGCCATACAGACTTCGATCATGCCATCCAGGGAATTCAACACGCCATTCTTCAATCGTCACATTACCGCGAAGCGGTCGGATGCATGCTACTGGCCGAGGGTGGCATGGGTAAAACCATAGCCTGCAATATCGTCATGGCTGGCTTCAAAGGTGGAGTTGTAGTTGAAGATGGGCTGGAAGTCACCAAAAGGCCGGCCTTCTACTTGGAAGCCCCTGCTCCCGCCACCGTTAAAGCAGTTGCAGCAATGATGCTCAGCAAACTTGGTGATCCACGCCCCCTACTGGGTAGTACACCGCATATGACCGAGCGTCTTATCAGATTGCTGAAGGCATGCGGAACACAAGTCATTTTTCTAGACGAATTTCACAATCTCTTGAAAAGCGGAAAAAGATCGACCTCTGTCAACACGGAGGTTTGCCGTTGGTTGCGTAACATCGTTAACGAGTCCGGAGTAACAATCTGTTTGGTTGGCACGCCCGATTGTGCGTTAATCATTGATTCAGATATACAGTTTTCCAGACGCTTCAAATTTAAATTTCACCTAAAACCATTAAAACCAGGTACGACAGAAGATAAAGGCTCACTGCAGATATTCCTTGAACGTATCTGTCACGAAGCAGTTCGCCGTGTCGAGTTGGATAATATGCCAGCACTTGGCAACCAGCTGGAGTCACTAAGAATTTATGCTGCCACCAGCGGCAATCCAGAATTCATTATGTTCTTAATTAAACAGGCACTACTCATTGCACTGCAGGCAAATCGAAACACTGTCGTTATTGAAGACTTTGCGCGTGCCTGGGACCTCGGCATCACCAGTACAGTGAGTATCGCTCGGAGCAATCCCTTTAGAATGTCGGAAGGCCAGCTATCCTCGGTGTTTCGGAGGCTGAAATGATACAACATCCACTGCCGATTCGACCTATTCCCTATGGAGATGAATCACCGGCCAGTCTCTTGATACGCGCTGCGGAGAACAATGGCTTCGTCAGCGTCCTGCAATTACTTTCTGCCTACAGATTCCCATCCCAAAGTGATGAGTGGCTAGTTGCATCATTTGTCGATCAAACCCGTTTTGCCAAGATTATTCGCGCGATGGGCTTGCACACAGATTGCATCAGTTTGGCCTATCGTCGGACGGGACCAACCAGTAAATCTCCACGCGAGATGAATGGTATGGGTCTGCCAGAACGACTCTTTCGCAATGGAGCCAATGTATATTGCCCGGAATGCCTTAAAGAACAGCCTTACTGGCGTAAAGGGTGGTCAATCCTACCAATCGCGACATGCAATAAACATGGAAGTCGTCTATTACAGGATTGTCCCTTATGCAAAAAACCATTATCCCTAACCAGAAACCGCTTATTGCATTGCTCATGTGGACATGATCTCCGCCAGGGAAAGGCGGAGATGGCCGATCCCAAAGGCACTCAGTGGTGGCTCTCCCTCATCGCTGCGCAAAACCAAGATGCACTAGACCGGATGCTGTCATTCTGGTCGGCATTGCGAGAGGTCGACGGATTAGAAGATAGCACCACAGCAGAGGGCTGGCGTCTTCACACCACGATGAAATGGTGGCATGGCGACAGATGCATTGATGAAGTTCTAGCCATAATTGAACCACGCTCCCCGTACATTCATCCACGGCTTCAACTGTTACCCTTTCTTCGCGAAAGGGGTGATTTATGCGGATTTGCTAAACAAGTATTGAATAGACACTCAACCTTCACATTCGCTACCAATCCAAGACAGCATGAAGGTCAAGTAAACCAGGAGGAAGCTGCAGCAACACTCGGAATAACACCGTGGCACATAAGAAGAATGATTAAAGCCGGCCAAATAAATTCCACTACACCTCATCTTGGTCGAGCAAAATTGATCTCGCCGAACGAGATTGAGCGGGTTCTGCGCCAATTAAGTGCAACGCAACAAAATAATCACACCCGTCAAAAACTATCTGGTCGCCATAGTTTGACAGGGATCATTCAGAATATTATTTCAGGCTACGCACGTACAGATGGATATGACCTAGCGGAAGGACTACTGACATTACAATTCTCCGGCATGGTGGAGATGGTGTCATCTGATCCAGATTGGCTGGCCATCCCGGCGATAGCTACAAAGTTGGGCATGCACCCGGTCGTCGTTTGGAACATTATCAAGCATCGACTTCTACCAGCGCAGCAGAAAATAATAGGAAGAAGTAAGAAGAATGTAGTCCATATCAAAGACATAGAGGCATTCGAAGCCAGTTTTGTAACTGCAGGCCGATTGGCACGATCAGTAGGAGCTAGTCAAATTACATTCGCGCACAAACTCATGCACATGGGAATAAGGCCAATAGCAGGTCCCAGTATTGACGGAACGATTGTATATATTTTTAGAAAAACAGACTTGCAATGTGTAAATTTAAGCGATCTAAAATCAAGTAGATTTAAAGCACCACCAGGTCGAAGATACACGAGCTCAAAAGATGGAGCTCCTTCTGCACTTCTTCTTACAGAGGTAACAAAGTTATTAGGGCTAAATAATATTCAGCAGACACTCATACTGGTGAAAAAAGGAATTCTGGAAAAGCAACCATCTATCGAACGTGCTGTTCGCATCACGGAAAAATCCGTCGCCCAGCTAACCCAAACGCTGTCAGACCCAAACCTAGTCGACATAAATGAGGCGATAAAGATACTAAATACAACTGAAACAATACTATATTTACAGTGGGTACATACTGGTGCGATGAAAGTATTAGATTTTGCACACTGGAGATTCGTTCGCAAAGATGAACTCCAATATGTTTTAGAGTTACAAGAAAATTACTACACTGCATCACAAGCTGGAACATTTCTCAATGTTCATCGAAGTCACGTTCCAAATCTTGAACGAAAAGGATTGATTAAATCGTTAATCCTTGAAGGAAAAAGACGCTTACGCCTTTACCGCCGAGAAGACGTGGAAGCACTTGCAATAGTGCAATAAAAAAGAGGGAAGCTTAGCTTCCCTCTTTTAGTTTTTTTGCCTTCGCTCATCCATCCACGCCAATCAACCAGCACGGTACGCTTGCACATCATAGAAAGCATGATGCCATGGCCGCTCCTATCCAGTTTCTTCGTAGCTTCTCTAATAGAAAGTCTACGGCCATCCACTAAAACCGACGGCCAAAACTTAAAAATACATTACGACTAGCCAGAGTACACACTTCGTTAAGCTGTTTTGGATTTGAAAATGGTAACGAAGATCCTCTTGATCGCAGAGCTGGCAGGTCTCCGTTGCTTGTCCATGGTCAATCGTTCTCTCTGTAAACGATCACTCTTCGAACGCCCCTGGCACCGACCCGCCCAAGGACATGGGCAGAATGTTGTCCCGAACTCGCTACGTGTAAAAGCCCATCTCAACTCCTTGGCGCTTTCGCCACTGGTACCTATCTACATGGTAACCGAACATATACAGAGGACACACATATGCCATGTGGCTATAACGAAACACCTAGCGTTACAGTCGTGAGAAAGCGACGCCCCTAACACACTATTGACATTGGCATTAATTTGTGTGCATCCTCACTTCTTATAGGTAAGTCGTCAAGTGGCCATTACACACATCAAGACGAAATGCCCAAAACTCGATGAGATGGACTACTCGGCATTTCAAGTGATTGGAATTTCTACCCAATCGATGCCGCACTGGCATTTTCTGTAATCATGGTCGTAGCAATACCTTTGGAGGGAAGAATGCCCAGTATGAACCATAAATATGTCATCAATACTCTCATGAAACAATGAAGAAAATCATTACCATTAATCGACAAACCGTGCTCTTTTGTTCGGGAATGCTGCTATTAACTCTGTCCAATATTTATCCGAAGTTGGCATCAAGATTAATATTAATACCATTAATTCTATCCATGGCTGTACCATGCATAGAACGAACCATCCTGCTAATTAGGCACTTAGCGCCAAAAACAATAAGGAAAATTTGGAAAGGGATTATAATTTGTAGGAGAGTTTTTTCTGTATCACCTGAGGTAGAGCTTTTTCACGCTCTTGCTTTCTTGCTGATGATGACCACATCCGCCTATGTTATCATCTACAATGATTTTTTGGCCGCCAAACCGGTTGGCAATATATTGGCATGGATATTTTTAGTTGCCACTTTTCTTGATTCTACCAAGAAAATCTCCACAATCCTGAGAAAGACTTGGGCTAAGATTCTTGGAAAAATTTTGATTGCATCTTCTGGTGCAACACTAGTATATCTGGCTACTGCCATAGCGAAAAACAGTATCCAGAGTGCCGTTCATTTTGACCCAAAATTTCTCCCAGAAAGCACTGGACTACTAGCCACCATCACGATTCCTGCTCTTTATTTCGCTTTGGTGATTATTATATTATCAGCATGGGCAGTACTTCAATTGCTAATACTAATCCCCCTTGGAATTATTTTTATTCTACCCAAGAAATACCCTCTCACCATGAAAGAAAGTTGCTTTATCAAACTTCTGAATCGAGCCAAGACAGGGAAAAAATTTCCAACCATTGAACCAAGCGGATGGCACAGCACAGTGATGGCTGCAATTTTTAGGCCTGCTGGCATGATAATAAGCATTTGTATGGTTATTGACTATACGAGTCAATTAAATAGCCACTACAAAGATGGCCTTTTTTCGCATTTAACTGCGGCCGCAATCCAATTCGACTACAAAAGTGGCAGTACATGTAAAAACTTAAAAAGTGACGCAAGAATAATCTACCTAGACAATGGCTTAGTTTCGATACTCAACGAAGTAGGAAGTAAAAAATACGCGATTAAGAAATGCATAACAAGCGAAATTAGCAGCTAAACAAGACATGTTCACGGAATATATTTCTAGCACATAAGCATCAACAACATGGGCAACACCATAAATCACCAACTAAGACACATCTATGTCACTCTGGCAACCGTACCTACGCAGCAGAAGAAACTATTCGAACTTCTTCTCGCCGGCTTGGGGGCTGACAAATTATTTTCCACATGATGTAGTACTCTTTCGGTGGGAAATAGAAACATTTATGTAGGATCGCAAAGGACCTGCTATGGCAAAACCAGAGATTGACTTCAAACGCATTCGCGAGCACCAAGGTACGAAACATGGCGGATTCGAAGAGCTATGCTGCCAGCTCGCTGCCTTGGAGTGCTCTGAACTTGATTCGACCTTCATCCGCAAGGGCCCTGGGGCGGACCAAGGACTTGAGTGCTACCAGCGCTACGCGTGCGGCCGGGAAGTCGGCTGGCAGGCTAAGTACTTCGAACTGTTTGGCAAAACCCAAGAGGACGACGTCGACGACTCATTGACACGCGCTCTGGCTGCCCACCCTGCACTCGACACCTTCATCCTTTGTTTGCCCATTAACCTGCGCGACAACCGGTCGGGCAAGAGCCTGAGCCCGCTCCAGCGATATGAGACATGGTGCTCGAGGCGTATCGCGCAGGCCAAAGCAGAAGGACGCAAACTCGATATAGAACTCTGGAGCGCCAGTCGCATTGAAGAGCGGCTGAGCCGTAACAATCCACTCTATTCTGGACGTCTTCGATACTGGTTCGATGTAACGCGCCTGACACCCGGCTGGTTTGCGGAGAAGTTTGAAGCACAACGTAGAAATCTGGGTGAGCGGTACACACCGGAGAGCCATGTTGACCTGCCCATTCAAGAGGCACTACAGGCCCTTGCCCGAGACGCGGAATTGCTGGCCTGGCCTCACCAGTGGTCAGCAAAAATCACCACCGCCTTGGACGAGGTCACTAACAGCCTTCGGATAAACAAGAAGACTACGACCCGAGATTTTTTGTACTCAACGGTTACCGCCCTAACCGACGCTCTCGACAGCCCAGTAGTCACACCGGACAGCATGGTGCAGGTAGACGCTTGGTTGAAACTGACCGAGGCAGCAGAAGAGTCAGTCCGCCAAGCCATCTGCGTATGCGAGGACATTGAGGGCACTCCCCGTACCACCGTCCTCAATAACCTCTTCGCCCTGCTCACTGCACTGGATCAGGTTCATTCAGTCCTCGCGGGCAGTATCTGGAAGCTAGTCAACCAGCGGATCCTCGTTGTGACTGGGCAGGCTGGAATTGGCAAGTCTCATCTGCTCGGTGATTTCGGCGCGAGGCAAATCTCGCACGAGCGGCCATGCATCCTAGTGCTCACTGGCACAATGAACGAAAGCGACCCTTGGGAGCAGATTCGTACCCAGCTGGACCTATCTTCGCTTACCACGGAGGACTTCCTCGGTGCTTTGGATGCCGCTGCAGAGGCTGCAGGCTGCCGGGCGGTTATTACTATTGATGCGCTCAATGAACGTCACGGCATCCAGCTTTGGACGTCTCGCCTGCCGGGTTTCCTTACTACCATCGAGAGGTTCCCACGAATTGCTGTCGCACTGACGATACGAGACACATACACCCGGTACTTCCCTCTTAAGGACCTGCCGCAGTTGGTTCACAACGGCTTTGCCGGGCACACGGCGCAGGCCGCAAAGATTTACCTTGACCGCCGCGGCATCGCCCGGCCAAGTTCTCCGAATCTTTCGAGGGAGTTCGAGAACCCATTGTTCTTGAGAACCTGCTGTGACTTCTTGGACACTCAGGGGCTTAAACAACTGCCCAAGGGCGTGAAGGGCATCACGCAGCTTTTTGACTTCTATCTGGATGCACTTGCCGAGTCAGTCGAGCGGGCTTTGCAGCTTGACTACCATCAGCGAATTCCGCGCAGGGCTCTGAACGCATTCCTTCAGGCCTGCACGGCCGACGATGCTCAAGGCTCGCTTCCGAAAAACCACGCTCTGGAGCTCTTCGAGCGGTTTCTGCAGTCGTCCGGTCGCGTTGACAGGAGCTTATTTTCGGTATTTCTGTCCGAAGGTGTGCTGACCCTCGATATTTTTCCGAGCGAAGATGGGGTCGCCGAGTTGGTCCGATTCACGTTCGAAAGACTATATGACCACCTGCGGGCCAAGGATTTATTGGCCACACACGTGAATACCAATGACATTGCTGGATCCTTCTCGCGTGCGCCTCTGGTCAGTTATTTTAGCGAGGATGCGCTCTGGTCAAACGCCGGCGTTGTCGAAGCGATGACTATCCAGTTGCCCGAATGCTTCGGCATTGAGCTATTCGATGTTTTGCCACCAGAGGCCTTGCACGACTCGATTTTGGTCGATGCTTTTGAGGCTTCTCTCGTTTGGCGGCAGCCAAACATGTTCACTGAAGGTACGCTGCATTGGGCCGAGAGAATAGCTGAGGCTCATAACAAAAGCATCTTCGCCGCTCTCCTCCTGGTTTGCACGGAACCTGAGAACCGCTTTAACGCTGATTGCCTTCACGAACAGCTCAGCGTACTAAGCTTGGCAGAGCGTGACGCTGGGTGGTCCGTGTACCTTGCGTTGGACGACCTTGACGAAGGCGGCCCAGTGGAGTCGCTTATTGATTGGGCATGGCAAGTTGAGCCCGTGGCCGTGGAGCCGGAACGCCTCCGCTTAGCTGCGGTAGCACTTACATGGCTCCTATCGACCTCGAATCGGGCGGTACGTGACTTGGCCACCAAAGGACTCGTGCACCTTCTTTCCACGAACCTCAGTCAGGTTGCTGGTTTGCTAGAGGGGTTCGACGGCGTCAACGACCCATACATAATGGAAAGGTTGCTTGCGGCCAGCTATGGGGCCGTACTGCAGGGGACCGACCGTCCTGGCTGCAAATTGTTGGCACACATGGTCTGGACGCTGTTCTTTGCACCTGGCAGACAGCCTCCGCTGCACATACTTTCCCGAGACTACGCTCTTGGCATCCTGGAATACGCACAAGCGGTCAGTGAGCTGCCTCCTGATATCGACCTCAATACATGCCGAGCGAGTTTCATGTCCGCATGGCCGCTTGAGAGTGTGACAAATGCCGATCTCGAAAACTTCAAGGAAAATGGCCTCCGGAATTCCATCGCCTACTCGATGGACGAGTTCGGGGACTTCGGAAATTACACCGTTAGCAGCTGGCTGCATGACATCACTGAGATGCCAAAGTCCTTCGCCGGCCGAACCTCGAGGAACATCTTTGCCGAGTGGGAAACGCAGTTTCTGGAAGCAGCAACAACTAGACAGCTCGATTCTTATGTAGAAGTCCAACAAGCCGCCCAGAATTACCGGCGGCGACAGGAGTGTAAGGTTGATCTCGACAACTTCTTCAACAATGAAACACGCGAAGAAACTGATCGACTATGGGAGTTGCTTTGCCATGTGAATCAGTCTTTCCGAGCCGAGTTGAACAAAGCTAGTCTCGAAAAATATGAGGCGTTTGCCGAACACTATCTGCTCGAATCTACCCGAATGGACAGCGAAGGCATCGGCCCACGAAACATCGACCATGCACCTGTGCGACGCTGGGTGTGCGCGCGGGCTCACCAGCTTGGGTGGACACCGCAACTGTTCTCAGAGTTCGACGATGGTCCTCACATATCCCGTGAGCGAATCGGTAATCACAGAGTTGAGCGTGTGGGCAAGAAGTACCAGCGCATCGCGTTAGCTGAAGCAACGGCGCAGATTACGGACAACCTGACTGTCAGCTCATTTTCTGAGCGGGGTCTTCTCAAAGCGTTCGAGTCGGGACCCGAGAGCCTCTCCAGTATGCGAGATATTGATCCATCGCTACTGCTTCGGCGTACACAGCAAACAGGCTGGGCCTCGACACCAGTGACATGGTGGACCCCGACACAGCCCCAGTTGCCCGCTGGAACCACCGAGGTATTACTGGCTTGGCTGCAGGTACGCTCTGACTTATGTGACGGGCCGGAAAATATCGAGGTCACTAATCCTGAGGATGAGAGCTGGCTTATCCTGGATTGCCACCGTCATTGGCGTGTTCCGGGCCAGAACAAGAGAAATCACTCGGATGCCTGGTCTCACATCACCTGTCTAATTACGTCGCGCGGCAACGGAAAGCAACTTGCCCGTGATCTCTTGAGACAACACCGAGGGGATGCCAGCCGTTTTCCTGGTAATAGGGATCTCTCAAGTTTTCTCGGAGAGCATGGTTGGCGGGATGGTGGGGAATTTGAGCTTCAGACTCATGAATACAGTGGAATTAGAATACCGTGCACGGTCTGCATCAACTCGTTGACGGGTGGCGGACACTCTGCTGACAACTCTGTAGAGGAGGCGTTCACGTTACACGTTCCATCCTCAGTGCTTATGCGAACCCTAGGATTGAAGCTTCGTAACGGCATGGCGCCCGAGTATGTAGATACCAACGGTATCGTGCGATTTGTAGATCCCTCACTTCGAGCCCGAGGGCCAAGCGCTGCTGTAGTATCCAGAGACTTTTTTTTGCAGGAACTTGAGCATGCCGGATGGGAGCCAGTTTGGGTAATCGCAGGAGAGAAAAATGTCTATGCAGGTAGCACGATGAGCATGAAAGGGTTTGGTGGCCGCATATGCCACACCACTGTTTATCGAGTTGAGAATGGGGTAATTGTTAAACAAGGCGAGCTCATACAAGAACATGCAGCTTCACCAGAGCAACTCAAAGCATTACATAGTTCAAATTAAATTTTGCCACCTTGAAACGACAAAAGCATTACCCAAATCACACACTCAAAATTAACCCAAAAGATAACAGATGTGCACAAATAATTTAATTGGAAAACTGGTTGAAACAGATAGCCCTGACAAATGGGCAGACATGACCAGACACCTTGCACCGACCGAAAAAAGAATGGTCTTTGATGAAGCGGAGCCGCTTTGGATAAAACGTATGTGGTTGGATGGAAAACTACTAATTCATCCAGATGTGGCCGAACAACTTTCTAGCATGAATTGGAAGCCAAATGATCTGCAAAAAAAAATGATCTGGGCAAGTGTTCTAGCTTCGTTCAACAGCTCTGATAGCCAAAAGCGTTTTCATGACATCAAGCAGCGCATAATAAAAAAATATGGAAACTCATGGTGGTTTGATGTCTACAAACGCCTAAAACCAGCCTATGCGGCTAGAGTGCAGATAGAAAAAACATTTGGCCCGGCCCTTGAACATGCGGCATCAATTAGCAAAGTTCTTGGCGCTGCTTCGTATGAAACTCGGATGTATATTTTCCAGAGAATTCCGAAAGTGTAGCCTCATATACCAGCCCCATATGCCACACAGCTCGCACGTGGTCGCCGAGTTAATTCGTTCTAATCAATTGCGAGTTGCTCAGCGATATATTATATTTACATAATCACTTTCGTAATGGCGCATAAGGAGCGTAATTTTGAAACCAGTACTTGGGCTATTCGACAATGAAGATCAGTTTCGCGATTTCCTAGCTGTTAACCTCAATCTCATTGAGCAGGGACTGAGGCTTGTCAGCACAAACTACTCTGTCACTACGCAGCAAGGTGCCAACGGAGCGTTGGACATTCTTGCCAAGGATAAGCATGGTTCATTCGTTATTATCGAGGTGAAGAGAAGCGAATCTGCCGCCCGACAAGCGCTGCACGAACTCAGCAAGTACCTAGCCGCATTCTTGACGACTGAGCGAGTCGACGAACACAAACTAAGATGCTTTGTTGTTTCCACTTTGTGGCACGAGCTCGACACGCCATTAGCCTATTTCCGTAGTACTACAAAGGTGGATGTCAAAGGATTCGAGGCGACCGCGCTGAGAGGTAACGTTAAAGTGGCAGAGAGGGTATTGCCACCGATCGACAACTTGCCAAAATTGTGCCCCGATACACGTCTCGTGCAGGTCGTGCCCGGACATTTAATGATCGCAATCATTAACGACCTAGAAAATGCGTTGAAGAAGCTACCCATGGTGCGAGTTGGGCTACTTCAATTTGAGCCCCAAGCGGGTCATGAAGATTTGGCAGTTCTTTGTTTATGGAGAGTTGCGGATAGTGAACTTGAGCAGGTCCGAACCATACTTGGATTAGATTACTGCAGCAACAATGCTGCTTATTATCCAGAGTGGGCGGAAGAGTCAAATATTCTCGATTGGATAATGGACCAGAGCTTGGCCATCGCCCCCAACTTCAACGAAATGCGCTTAGGAACGCCAGAGAAGATTACGTCCTTGCTGGAAAAGCGTCCTTTCCAGAAGCTGGTCAAATTGGGAGACTGGCCATCAAGGGACCTCGTACATGACTTAAGTGAAATGCAACGATGTGTAGTTGCTCAAGACATATCGTCTTCAGGTAGAAGGTCGAACCGATACCTCTTCAATGGTTCATCCAGTCCGAAGACGGGTCCGTCATGGAAGTACATGTCGGCAGCGTTCTCGTCCTTCATAGGATTTGAACCGTTCTGGCAGTCGGAGGTTGAGCGTTTCCTTGCGACCATCGGAACTTCGTCTGACGTCGAATTTTACGGTTATGACACTAGGCACTTTCAATTTCGAATCTACCAATATCTCAATAACAGCAAAGCACAGTTGTCCCAGTTCAAGATCACAGTCTCAGATATATCAGGTGCAACTACCCACCTCATGATAGGTGGCTGGGCTTGGGATGGTGAGACATGTCCAGACGACGCTATTGCCAATTTGATAAACACTTATGGCTCAATAGATTTGGCGCGCGTCATGTTGTTCAGTTCGAAAGACGACCGCCGGTATGAGTCAGCGCTTCTCGCTCATGGCTTTCATCCGTTTGTTATCGAGCTAGAGACAACAACCAATCAAGGTAACATCTACTGGTGTGAGCCTTGCCCAAAAAACATCAGCCTCGAACTCGGCATAGATGAGTTCGTCGCGAGAAATAAGCCCTACTGCCAGAAAATCAAAGAGGTTTACGCAGACATTCCTCCTGAACCGAACGGTATCCGCCGTGCCGTGTTCTTCGAGTTGACAGGGCAGTAAAGTTGTAATTTACACAAGACGATGATGGCTCACTGAGTAGGCAACTTTGGACCAAATACTGGCCTCCGCAGCCCGTTTACAACACTATATCGGATGGTGAAGCAGCATGCCCCAACTTCCGCCATGGCTGACGATATGTTAGTGGGCAGCAACTGGTCGGCCAGATCGGTCATTATCGTCGTACTTCCTGAGTTTTTAACATATCTTGACCACCATTTGAGACACCGCTCAGATGGAATCTACGGCCATACTGTATATAAAAACGTCAACCAAGGGTTTGCATGCAAATCTATATTTCTATTCTCTCTATAATATTCTCATCAATTGCACTTATTTTCACCTTCAAAAAAGACATGCATCGCTTGCATATCTCAATTGAATACCGGAAAAATCATTATCATGACATACTATCAATTAATAATGACGCCTCATTTCCTGTAGGCATTTCTGCCGTAGGTCACGTAAACCTTGCTGGAGGTATTACCTGGTTAACTGATTTGGGAGAGTATCGAGAAAACAAGCATGTGAAATACCCACTCAGGATAGATCCGCGCAGCACTTATCTCTGTACTGTAGTACATGGCCCAGACTTTCCTAGAAAACAAAATACATACGGTTATTGCGTACAACTTGAGTGTGGTAGAACCTTTTTCTGCAAAGGAAATCTTCCATGGCTTTTATCTATAAAACTTACTTCCCAGTCTCTCATTTCACGAATCAGTTCAGGACGCTATGGTTTTCCTAAGAACAAAATTTATGTAAGAAATTCTTAGAATTAATCATACTTGGTAATTTACAAATTCGCTAATAGAATTGCTGACAAGTAGAAGTTGACGATTACAAACCTGCGACCGTTCTGCCCTATCAGAGTATGCAAGCTTATCTGTCACACATAAAAAATATGCATGGTTATGTGTCGCTGACTTGGTGCTTTATCTGTCGCCACATCCCGTAAGCGACTGATTCACATAGGGATGCATTGCAAACTTATGTGTCGCTCGGCGCATTTTTATTGACATTTGGCTATGTAAAAGGCACACTGTTTAAGTGTGCCTTTTTTATTATTTTCAAATTGAAAGTATGCGCAAAAATGCCGCACGCCCAAATTAAACCACCCGGACAAATTGACAATGGAAAATCTAATCTTACTAGAAGATAAGCGCCTAAATTGCACTACAACATCAGGAGTCATAAGTGCAGACGACTATTTGGAAATCGTACAAAAGGCTTACGAAAATAGAGGCGGCATTGAAGGGCAGCGAGCACCATTAAAAACAAAAACTGCAATTGTTATTCGGAAAAGAATGATTGCGGACGTTATTAATGGGGCCATTTTGCCGGCAGTTGTGCTGGGTGCAGTACTGACGTCAGAAAAAATCAATGAGCTTAGAGGAATAACAAGAAATGAACAATTGTCTGAGTTTCTGCGTGAGCTTAGTGGTGATGAAATCTCAATTATCGATGGAGTTCAGCGAACAACTGCACTATCCCAAGCGATCATTGAAAATGAAAAAGTCAAGGAAAGCTACATAAGGTTTGAACTTTGGGCCTCAGAGGAAGTCGGTGCCTTAATATATCGAATGCTTGTGCTTAACACAGGTCAAGTTCCATGGGACATAAAGCGTCAACTTGAAACAGTATACCGACAAGTAACCAAAAAAATTAATATAGAAATCCCTGAGATCAGCCTATTGTCAATTGATGAATCATCAAGAAGATCGTCGCATGGTCAATATAGGGCAGCACTGGTTGTAGAAATGTTTCTCGCATTTACTTCCAGGTCACCGCACGTTGACGTAAAAGAGAAAGTTGCAGAAGACTTCATGCGAATGGACGCCACTGAGATATTGGCAAAGAATGAATCCATGAACGTTTTCATCAAGACACTAAAGTGGCTACATAAAATAGATAGCAGCATTTCCAACTACTCCCCAGACAATGATCTTGATGGCCGATTCGAAAAGGGCCTTGACTTATTTACTAGCAATACGGCCTGCGTTAGCTTTGTAGCATCATTGGCTTCGTGGATATATGGAGAATCAGGTGAAAATTTCCCGGATGCTTATATTGCAAGCAAAGTATCCGAAATTGATTATGCAATTGACAACCTCGCTAAAAATTTAAATGCAACAATAGGCACAGATGGTGCAGATGAGTTCATGGACTTTCCCGCTCTCAATGAAAGATTGTCAGCCAAGGTCGGAAAGGTAGGCGAATTCGAGCGCGATCTTTTCTATAGAGCATTTAGGAAGATTTTAGAGAAAAGTGGCAATCTAAGCAGCATGACAATATGTTGGTCCGTGA
Organism: Neisseriaceae bacterium; assembly: GCA_027489245.1. Lineage (GTDB taxonomy): Bacteria > Pseudomonadota > Gammaproteobacteria > Burkholderiales > Chromobacteriaceae > Vogesella. The sequence goes on from JAIYAC010000018.1 coordinate 61,973, forward strand.
GAGTTTGATGAGTGCCGATATCTCAAAATTAACTCGATATTTCCTAGAAAAATCCTTTGATATAAATACCTCATCATCATCAATAAAGCTGCCATTGGTTAGTGCGGGTGAAAAAATCAAAGATCTTTGCGTAGAAATACATCGCAATGAAGTTGGAGGCATTGCCATATCATGCTTTACAGCATATGGAAATACGTACATAGCTGTAGATGCCAAGGAGAAAAAGCTAGATACCAGATCAATGGAGGAAGACGAGGAATTACTCTGCAAGACCCTAGTCGATCATGGACAAGTTTCAGAATTATTTAACAAGGACAAATCGGTATCAAGCAAAATTACTCTTCATGCCCTATATAAACTTGAGACAAAGGTAACCATTACACCGAAGGAGCAAGAAAATTTATTATATGCAGCAACCGACCCCGATGGAGATGTGGACTTCCTTGATTTTATCGTACTGTTTGGAACCGTCTCAATTTTTAAAATAGATCGACCTCGCCATGAAACAGGAGCATTAGGGCATGGTCAATTAATTTCTTACATAGCAACTTTTGCAAAAAGAGATGGCGCCATATCATCTAGCCTTGTAGTAGAAAAAATACGCGAGTTGATAATTAAAAATTACAAATATCTACCATATGAGAATCTCTCTGCGTGCATGGAACAAAGAAAGGCTTCATACGCATTCCTCGAAGTATACAAATGTATAGAATTGATTTTTCCATTCTACAGGATTTTGCAGCTCATCAAAAAAATTGATGACAACTCCCTAATTGCCAACCCTGACTTCTTATGCCCAATGCAAATTACAACCATAGCAAAAGACATGCTAGGATGGAGAAGAGGTGAGTTAGATTCTCTTGTAAAATGGTTCAAGTTAATTGGGGAAAAGGATCCTGCCATTTTGGATCTACTTGAAATACCAACAGGCAAGCTTGGCGCAAAAAAAAATACGGGGAAAGAAATTTCTGAAGAAAAAATCAACACCCTTGCAGATAGATACTATCAATTTAGAAATAAAATCGCCCACCAAACATGGGAGCGCAATAAAACAACAGAAAGCGAGTATGAGTGCCTAATTTTTTTCAGCCTGCAAGCAATAGACAGTATTTATGCATATATAACAAATGCAACCAGGCACAATCAGCACGGTAGGTTGGGTTGAGCGTAGCGAAGCCCAACGTTCACCGCGAAGCCTTAAAAGGTTGGCCGCCTCACCACTCACCCGGCGTGCAGCCAACCTTTTTGCTTCTGCCCTTGCCTGCTACCTGTTTGCCGGCGCTACGCCCTTCCCCAGATGCGCCGTTGGCTTATCCGGGCGACGGATTACACGTCGTAACCGTGGTCGGATGGGTCAAGTGGTAACCACCCGCCGCCTACCCGGCAGTTGACACGCCCCCGCCTAGCTGCCACCCTTCCACCCTCATTTTTTTCTGCCCCTACCTGCCATGAACATTACAAAAGACACCGCCGTTACCCTGCGCATGAAAGTGACCGACAGCCAGGGCAATATCTACGACGACGGCAAAAAGCCGGTTTCTTACCTGCACGGCGATTACGACAACCTGTTTGCCAAGCTGGAAGAAGCGCTGGAAGGCCAGGAAGCCGGCTTCCAGACCACGCTGGAGCTGAGCCCTGCCGACGCGTTTGGCGAGCGTGACGAAGCGCTGGTCACCACCATGGCCAAGGTGGATTTCCCGCCCGGCGTGAAGGTAGGCGGCCAGATTCAGCGCACCGGCCCCGACGGCGAGCCGCGCTACTACTTTGTCACCAAGATCAAAGGCCCTACCGTGCTGCTGGACGGTAACCACCCGCTGTGCGGCAAAACCCTGCGCTTCGCCATCAAGGTGGTAGACGTGCGCGCGGCCACGGCCGAAGAGATTGCCCACCAGCACGTACACGGCGAGCACGGCCACCAGCACTGATCGCCCGCTGGCCGGTACGCATGCAGCCCTCCCATGGCGGAGGGCTTTTTTTTGCCCGCGCCCGGTGCACGGCGTCAGCTGCGCTGCGGCACAGGGCGCGGGGGCGGAAAGGTTGGCCGCATGATGCTTCCCTGCCCGGCTGCCGCGGCCTATCATCCACCCCCCGCTCTTGTTGCGAGTTGCCATGCCTTATTTGTTGATTGTTACTGCCCTGTGGGCGTTTTCTTTTAGCCTGATCGGCCAGTATCTGGCCGGGCAGGTAGATAGTGATTTTGCCGTGCTGCTGCGCGTGCTGATTGCTGCCGCGCTGTTTTTGCCGTTTACCGTGTGGCGCGGCCTGCCCGCCCGCCTGCTGGGCGGCTTCTGGCTGGCCGGTGCGCTGCAGTTTGGTGTGACTTACCTGTGCCTGTATCGCAGCTTTCATGTGCTGACCGTGCCGGAGGTGCTGCTGTTTACCGTGCTGACACCGCTGTATGTGACGCTGTTTGACGATGCGCTGGCGCGCCGCTTTAACCCCTGGGCGCTGCTGGCCGCGGCGGTGGCGGTGGGTGGCGGGGTGATCATCCGCTTTCAGCCGCTTACCGGCGACTACCTCACCGGCTTCCTGCTGCTGCAGCTGGCCAACTTTACCTTTGCCGCCGGCCAGGTGCTGTGCCGCCGTTTGCTGCAGCAGTACCCGGTAAGCCAGCCACTGCACCACTACTTTGGCCATTTCTTTCTGGGCGCGCTGCTGCTGGCGCTGCCGTCTTTCCTGCTGTTTGGCGATATGCAGCGCCTGCCGCATACAGCCCTGCAGTGGGGCGTGCTGGTTTACATGGGGGTGTTTGCCACCGCGCTGGGCATGTACTGGTGGGTAAAAGGCAGTACGCAGGTGAGTGCTGGCACGCTGGCCATCATGAACGAGCTGCACGTACCGGCCGGCCTGCTGGTGAACGTGCTGATCTGGAACCGCGATGCCGACCTGCCGCGCCTGGCGCTAGGCGGCGCGGTGATCATGGCGTCGCTGTGGATCAACCGCTGGGGCCGCGCGCGGCTGGCCACGCAGCCCTAGGCTGGCGTGCGGCCAACCCTGTAGCCCGGCGCCCTGCCGGGCTTTTTGCTGCCGGGTGCCACCACGGCGCATGGCAATATAAAATTCATCTAGACGTCTAGATATTGACACGCCAGTGTCTTGCTACATGCCTAGCATGGTGCGTTCCACCACCAAAGGAACCACCATGCAAAACACACTGAAAGGCCTGGCCGGCGCGGCACTGTGCCTGGCGCTAGCCAGCGCCCACGCCGCCCCCAAGGCCCTGCTGATCGGCATAGACGGCGCGCAGCTGGAAAAGGTGCAGGCGCTGAACCTGCCCAACTTCAAGCGCCTGAACATCGCCAAAGGCTATACCGGCGGCGTGGCCGGCAGCGCCAGCGAGCAGGAAACCTACAGCGGCCCGGGCTGGGCCACCATCCTGACCGGCGTATGGCGCAACAAGCACCAGATCAGCAGTAATAGCGACGGCCTGGCCAACCCGGCCTTCCCCAGCCTGTTCAAGCGCATCCGCGATGCCTACCCGCAGGCCTACATTGCCAGCGTCACCAACTGGGGCAATATCAACAAGCAGTTTTTTGCCAATGATATCCGCCGCAATAACTACAACGCAGAAGGGCTGAGCGACGAGGCGGTGGTAAGCAAGGCGGTGGAGCTGATCGGCACCACGCCGGCCGATTTCATCTTTGTGCACCTGGACGACCCGGACCACGCCGGCCACGACAGCGGTTTTGGCCCGGCGTACGACAAGGCACTGCGCCAAGCCGATGCCCACCTGGGCCGGCTGCTGGATGCAGTCGCCACCCGCAAAGGTGCCAGCGGCGACAACTGGCTGGTGCTGGCGACCACCGACCACGGCCGCGACCCGGTAAAAGGCCAGGACCACGGCGCGCAGACACGCAGCGAAAAAACCGTGTTCATCGCCAGCAACCAGCCGATGAATGCCGAGTTCACCAGCCCGGTCAGCCCGGTGGCCAACCCGGCCTTTGACGGCCTGTACGGCCACGTCGCCCAGACCTGGATCGCCCCGACCGTGCTGCGCCACCTGGGTATAGCGCCACAGCGCAGCTGGCTGCTGGATGGCGCACCGCTACAGGGCAGCGTGGCCGTGCGCAAACTGCTGCCGGCCAGTGGTACGGCCAACGGCTTTAGCTGGGCCGCCAGCAGTGGCCCGGTAGAGATTTACCGCAACCAGCAGCTACTGGCCACCGTGCCGGCTAGCCAGCAAAGCTATGTGGATACCAGCAGCCCGGCCGGTTTGCAGGACTACACCCTGCTGCTGGGCGGCGTGCCGGTCAGCCTGCGCATGGGCCGCCCCGGCCTGCGCACTGCGCTGGACTGGAGCGCGAGCCGCAGCTATTTCTTTCTGGATGACGGCAGCTATGTCCGTTACAACCAGACGGATGACAAGGCAGAGAGCGGCTACCCCAAAAGCACCAACAACAGCAGCTGGCCCGGGCTGGGCAGCTACGCCGGTCAGCTAGCCAGCGGCTTTAGCAAGGACGCCAACACCGCCTACTTTTTTCTGGGCAATGGCCAGTACGTGCAGTACGACAAGGTGGCCGACAAAGCCCTGCCCGGCTACCCGCAGCCGGTAAGCGAGCAAAGCTGGCCGGGGCTGGGCGCCTACGCCACCCAGATCAAGGCCACGCTGCGCCTGCCGGGTAACAAAGTGGCGTTCTTTCTGAAAGATGGCCGCTTTATCCGCTACGACCTGGCGGCCAACCGTGCCGATGGCGGCCCGCAAGCCATGGACAATACCAGCTGGCCGCAGCTGGGCGTGGATGCACGCCGCATCACCACGGCCTTGAAATGGGACGACAGCCGTGCCTACTTCTTTCTGGATGATGGCCGCTATATCCGCTACAACCTGACGCAAAACCGGGCCGAAGCGGGCTTCCCCAAGCCGGTTAACAGCCAGACCTGGCCCGGCCTGCTGCCTTAAGCCGCCGCAGGGCATGGCTAAGTCTGGCTAGCACAGGCTGCGCGCGCCCTGCCATGTGCCGCCAGCCTGGCGGCTGACAAAACACCCCCCGTTTACATTGCATGCGGGGGGTGTTTCCGTGGGAGCGCTGCTGGCGTGCAGTGCTGACGCGGCGTGCTGGCTTGGCTGCGGTGCAGTGTGCGGCCAACCTGGCCTAACCAGGGCACCAGCGCTGGCGTAGCAGCGCATCCATGGCGACCAGGTGTGCTGCGCTGTGCTGCAGCTTGCGACGCGGGGCGGGCTGCAGGGTTTTGCTTTCATGCAGCCATTTGTAAAACGTGCCGCGCGATATACCGTGCTTGCTGCACAGTACCGACACATTGCGTACGGTTTTGTAGTCGTTGAGTACGTCCAGACGCTTTTTATCCGGGTAACACATCAAGCCTCCTCGGGCGGTGGGGGCGCAAGCGGGCCGTGACACGCTGCGATGCTAGCGGGCAGCGTGGTCATGCTATGTGCAGTGACGTTGAGCACCTGATCCAGGTGGCCATGCCAAAGCTTGGACCGCCATAAAAGGATTATTTTTCAAGCGGATGCATTGTAATAACGCCACTTTTTGCCCGGATTGATTCAGGTCAAACGCCAAGACCGTGGCCGCAGCGTGCGGTAGCCCGCCGCAGGCCATACCGCCCGGGGTGCAATTGCCCACCCGGCCACCCCGGCCTTGAGGTACCCTGTGCGCCGTTGCCAACCCTGCGGCCACCGCGCCGCCGCCATACCGAAGCACCCATGCGTATTCAGGACTTACACCAGATGCTGGCCGCCATTGGCGCCCGCCCTTGCCACATTGGCCGTATCAACCGCGCCTGGCTCAAAGGCCTGCCGCTGGATAGCGGCACACGCCATCAGAAAAGCGAGCATTACTTCCCCCTGCCGGTACGCGAGGGCCTGCCTGCCATTACGGCACAGGTAGAAGCCCTGGCGCGTATCCAGTCGCAGCACCCCGGCGCCGATGGCTCGCTGCGCTTGCTGGTGGCGCTGGCGGATGAGCAAAGCGTGGAAAGCGTGCTGCTACCGCGTGACGGGCTGTGTGTGTCCAGCCAGGTAGGCTGTGCCGTGGGCTGTACCTTTTGCATGACCGGCAAAAGCGGCTTGCTGCGCCAGCTGGGCAGTGCCGAAATCGTGGCCCAGGTGGTGCTGGCACGGCGGCTGCGCCCAGTAAAGAAGGTGGTATTCATGGGTATGGGCGAGCCCGCGCACAACCTGGACAATGTGCTGGAGGCCATCCACTGGCTAGGCACCGACGGCAATATCGGCCACAAGAACCTGGTGCTGTCTACCGTGGGCGACCCGCGCGTATTCGAGCGCCTGCCGCAGATGCAGGTCAAGCCCGCGCTGGCACTGTCACTGCATACCACCGATAGCGCCCTGCGCGTGCGCCTGCTGCCGCGCGCACCGCGTTACGACCCTGCCGAGCTGGTGGCGCTGGGCGACGCCTATGCCCGCCAGGTGGGCTACCCCATCCAGTACCAGTGGACGCTGCTGGCCGGGGTAAACGATAGCCAGCAGGAAATGGACGGCATTATCCGCCTGCTGAAAGGCCGCTTTGGCCTGCTGAACCTGATTCCGTATAACAGCGTAGAAGGCGACCACTACCAGCGCCCACCCGCCGAGGCGGTGGCCGACATGCGCCGCTACCTGCACAGCCACGGCGTGCTCACCAAGGTGCGCGACTCGGCCGGGCAAGATGTGGATGGCGGCTGCGGCCAACTACGTGCCAGGGCGGCAGATATTATCGACCACAGCCGGCTGCTGCGCCGCGCAGGGTCAGCCGGGCAGGCTTGATACCGCTGGCGGCGCTTCAAAAAAACCGACACAGCCCATCAGCTTTCTTCGCCATGCGGCGGGCGGCAATGCGTGACAATATGCCCCTGACCAAGGAGGCATCATGCTGATCAAACGCCCGGCCGCCGAACGCGGCCACGCACACCACGGCTGGCTGGAGAGCTACCACAGCTTTTCATTTGCCGGCTATCACGACCCCGCGCACATGGGCTGGGGCAATCTGCGTGTTATCAATGACGACCGCGTGGCGGCCGGCGAGGGTTTTGGCCGCCACCCGCACCGCGATATGGAAATTATCAGCTACGTGCTGGCCGGCGCGCTGGCACACGAAGACAGCCTGGGCAACCGCAGCACCATTCAGCCTGGCGAAGTGCAGCGCATGAGCGCCGGCACCGGCGTGCTGCATAGCGAGTTCAACCACGACAGCCACGCCACCACGCACTTTCTGCAGATCTGGCTGTACCCGCACACAAGCGGCATGGCACCCGGCTACGAGCAAAAGACGATCCCGCCGGCCAGCAAGCGCGGCCAACTCTGCCTGATCGCCAGCCCGCAGGGCGGTGAGCACGCCGTGCAGGTTCACGCCGATGCCAGCTTGTATGCCGGCCTGTTTGACGGGCAAGAGCAGGCCACGCTAACGCTAGACCCGCAGCGCAAAGCCTATGTGCACCTGATCAGCGGCACGCTGCAGGTCAATGGCGAACTGCTGCACGGCGGTGATGCACTGAAGGTGGCGGGTGAAAGCCAGCTGCATTTCAGCCAGGGGCAGGCAGCCGAAGTGCTGGTGTTCGACCTGGGCAACTAGTGCTTGTGGTAAATATTGCCGCACGTAGCCAGCCGGTAGCCGGGGGCACCGCCACCGCCGCTACCGGCTGGCTTTGTTGTAACCGGTGGGCATGATCGGGCAGGCAAGGCACGGTAAAAATTTAAAACAAACGATTTATTGGTAATGGTTTGTTTATATTTATAGCCAAAACCATGCCATACATGCCGTATGGTTTTTTTGCCAGGCCAGCACACCCCTCGCCGCCCGCCTTGCCTGGTCGCCCAGCCAGGCCGCCTGGCGCAGTGGCACGCAGTGCAGTGCAATCCATTGGAATAGCGGGCTGCGTTGCATTTCTATAGATTAGCGTTGCAAAGCCTTGGCCGCATATAATGCAGGTGCGCACGCTCGGCAAGGTCACGCCCCACCGTAGCTGGCACCTATTTCCCGTGCTTCCCTCGCAGTACGCCTGCGTGCGCAGCGTACGAAGCCGTTCTTAGCAGGACATCATTGCTTTGCATAGCCCCACCCTTGTAGCCATCGCCGCCATCCTGATGGTGCTCATGACGCTCATGCTGCTGGCAGCCTGGCGCTTGAACCCGCACATTCCTGGCCTGAAAGGCTGGACGCTGGCGTTTGGCTGCGGTCTGCTGGTCTGTCTTAACTTGCTGCTGCGTGGTAGCGGCCATGAATGGCTGATGGTGATCCTGACCCAGCTGTCGTCATTCTTGCTGGCCTGGTTAAACTTGGCGGCGGCACGGCGCTACCTTGGGCGGCGCTCGCTACCGGTGCTGGCAGGCGTGGCCTGTGCCGCAATAGTGCTGGCCTGCGCCTTGTACTTCACCCTGGTGGAGGTCAACCAGGGCGCCCGTTTCCTGCTGCAAAGCTATACCGCCGGCGTGCTGTTCGTGATGGCAGCCAGCCAGATGGCCACCGGTGGTGTGCGTAATTACCCGGCTCGCTACCTGTTTGCCGCCATCAGCGGCAGCCATGGCCTGTTCTTGCTGCTGCGCCCCTGGCTATTCCGGCTGGGGCAGCAAGGCATGTTTGATAGCCACGGCACGCTGGTGGTGTCGCACCTGGCGGTAGTGGAGTCCATCATTGCCGTCGTGATGCTGGGGTTTAGCGTGGTGATGCTGGCCAATGAGCAGGTAACGCTGGCGCTCAAGCACATGGCAGACCGCGACCCGCTGACCGGCACCTACAACCGCCGTGCCTTTATGGCCACGCTGGAAAAAGCCACGCTCTATGCATCGCGGCTGGCCTTTCCGGTATCGGTACTGCTGATCGACCTGGACCACTTCAAGCGCATCAACGACACCTTTGGCCACCAGCGCGGCGACGATGCCCTGCGCCACGTGGTGGGGGTCGCACAAGACTGCCTGCGCGAGGGCGATATTCTGGGCCGCCTGGGTGGCGAGGAGTTTGCCATTGCCCTGCCCAATGCCAACCAGCACGAGGCCGAGCAAATCGCCAGCCGGCTGCGCCAGGCCATTGCCGCCCAGCCACTGCAATACGCCGGCACCTTGCTGCCGCTTACTACCAGCATCGGCGTGGCGGCGTGGCTGCCACCGGAAAGCCCGGACAGCCTGCTGCACCGAGCCGACAAAGCCATGTACCAGGCCAAACGCCAGGGGCGCAACTGCGTGGTGCTGGCACCGCAAGCAAACTAAGCAGCTGCTGCACAGTGTGTTCTGCCCTATTTCGCCTGGCCAGGCTTTATCCCCCCGCATACGCCCCCATCTAGCAGCCATGCCGTGCGCACGCGGCCAACCTTACGCTGCCCCGCGCAGCCAGATACGGAGCGTTTCATGAGCGACACTACCCCGCAGTACACCCCGCCACGCATCTGGGAATGGAAACAGGCCAATGGCGGCCAGTTTGCCAATATCAACCGCCCGATCGCCGGCCCGACTCACGAGCAGGACCTGCCGCTTGGCGAGCACCCGCTGCAGCTGTATTCGCTGGCCACGCCCAACGGCGTGAAAGTCACCATCCTGCTGGAAGAGCTGCTGGCGCTGGGCCACGCCGGCGCCGAGTACGATGCCTGGCTGATCCGCATCCAGGAAGGCGATCAGTTTGGCAGCGGCTTTGTGGGGGTGAACCCCAATAGCAAGATTCCGGCGCTGCTGGATTACAGCGGCGAGGCACCGGTACGGGTGTTCGAGTCGGGCGCCATCCTGCTCTACCTGGCGGAAAAATTCGGCGCCCTGCTGCCGCAGGATGTTGCCAGCCGCACGGAAACGCTGAACTGGCTGTTCTGGCAAATGGGCAGCGCGCCTTATCTGGGCGGTGGCTTTGGCCATTTTTACCAGTACGCGCCGGTCAAGATCGAATACGCCATCGACCGTTTCAGCATGGAAGCCAAGCGCCAGCTGGACGTGCTGAACCGCCGCCTGGCAGACAGCCCGTATCTGGGTGGTAGCAGCTACAGCATTGCCGATATTGCCGTGTGGCCGTGGTACGGCGCGCTGGTGCTGGGCCAGCTGTACGGCGCCGCCGAGTTCCTGCAAGTAGACGACTACCCGCACGTGCAGCGCTGGGCTCGCGAGATCGCCGAGCGCCCGGCAGTGCAGCGCGGCCGCCGCGTCAACCGCACCTGGGGCGACGAGGCCGAGCAGCTGGCCGAGCGCCATAGCGCCGCCGACCTGGACCGCTAAACGCCACAAAGCCCAAGGCCGCTGCATAGGCAGCGGCCTTGGGCTTTTCACGCAGGCAATAACGCGTTTAGTCGCGGAAGTTGTTGAACTGCAGCGGGAAGCCGTTTTCCATATCGCCGGCAATTTCCTTGCGCATCAGCGCAATCACGTCTTGCAGCATGTCGCGCTTGGCGCCCGATACGCGTACCGCCTCGCCCTGGATGCTGGCCTGCACCTTCAGCTTGCTGTCCTTGATGAGCTTGACGATTTTTTTGGCTAGGTCGGTTTCCAGGCCTTCCTTTACGGTCAGCACCTTCTTCACCTTGTTGCCGCTGACTTTTTCCAGCTTGCCGTACTCCATGCAACGCACGTCTACACCGCGTTTGGCCAGCTTGGCCACCAGAATGTCGTTTACCTGGTCCAGCTGAAACTCGCTGTCGGCAAACAGGGTCAGCGTCTTGTCGCCGGTTTCGATACGGGCATCGCTACCCTTGAAGTCATAGCGGGTGGACACTTCCTTGTTGGATTGGTCTACCGCGTTGCGTACTTCGATTTTGTCCACTTCGGACACAATGTCAAACGATGGCATATCGCCCTTCCTTTCGTGTTATGGCGCGTATTCTAGCCCAAGTTGGCCGCAAACTGCGTGGGGGGCACCACTAAGGCACCCTGGTACAGCAGCCAGCCCAGCGCCGCCACGTTCAGCAGCACCGTGAGCCAGTACAGGCGGCGAAAAGACGGCTTGGTGGATTTGTGATTAAACACGTACTGCGCCAGCGCCGCCCCCGGCCAGCCACCCAGCAGCGCCAGCGCATGCAGCGTGCTTTCCGGCGTGCGCCACTGCTGGCGCTGGGCTGCGTGTTTGTCGCGGCCATAAGCCAGAAACAGCAGCACGCTCAGCAGACCATACGCCGCCAGCACCCAGGGCGCCAGCCGCCCTGCCTGCCACAATGCGGCCAACATCAGCACCATCGCCAGGGCGAGCCATGGCCGCGGGCGGCGGTCCGGTTTAAGGCTAGCCAGCACGTGCAGGCCGGGTAGCGCCGCGTAGTTCGCCCACACGGCTACCGGTTTGCCCTGTTCGTTCTGGCCGGCCTTGTAATACACCTCGTCGCCCGCCACCGGCCGCCTGGGCGACACCGGAAACGCCGACACGTGCACAAACAGCGACTGCCCGTCTGCCGTACCGATAAACCCGAAACCACGGCTATCGTCCCAGCGCAGCAGCGTACCTTTGTGCCGTGCGCTAGCGGCCTGCTTGGCGGTGGCTACTTGCGCCCACACGGCCTGTGGCCGGCCATCGCGCCCTGGCCCGGCACGGTAGTGCACCGGGTCGCCCGCTGCTGGCAATACCCCATCGGCAAATACGCTGGCGTGGGCAAACAGCCGGCTGCCATCGGCCTGGCGGATAAAACCGAAACCGCGCGCCGCGTCCCAGCTGGCCAGCGCGCCTTCACTTGTGTTGTGCGGTGTGCTCATTTCAGCAGCATGAACTCCACCAGCACGTTCTTGAACACAAAGCCCACCACGCCGAAGCCCAGTACGACAAACAGGGCGATCATGCCGGTTTTGCCGGCATTGGATTTCTTGCCCAGGTCATAAATGATGAAACCCATGAAAAGGATCAGGCCGGTCAGCAGGATACCCATGGACCAGTTGGTAAATTGTTCTTCGCTCATGATGTCTCTGCGCTAAAAGGTTGGCCGCCATTATAGAAGCGGCAACAAAAAACCGCACCCCGTGGGGTGCGGCTTGTAGGGGTCACGACCTGACCTGCTTACTTGTTCAGGCGACCGGCAATGCGCATGCGCAGTGCGTTCAGCTTGATGAAGCCGCCAGCGTCGGCCTGGTTGTAGGCACCGCCGTCGTCGTCAAAGGTGGCGATGTTCATGTCGAACAGCGAGTTGGTTTTGGAGTCGCGGCTCACCACGATCACATTGCCCTTGTACAGCTTCAGGCGTACCCAGCCGTTCACGGTTTGCTGGGTGTAGTCGATCAGGGTTTGCAGCGCCTTACGCTCCGGTGCCCACCAGTAGCCGTTGTAGATCAGGCTGGCGTAGCGTGGCATCAGGTCATCTTTCAGGTGGGCTACTTCGCGGTCCAGGGTAATGGACTCGATCGCGCGGTGCGCCTTCAGGATGATGGTACCGCCCGGGGTTTCGTAGCAGCCGCGGGACTTCATGCCCACGTAGCGGTTTTCCACCAGGTCCAGACGGCCAATACCGTGCTTGCCGCCCAGCTCGTTCAGCTTGGCCAGCACGTCGTGCGCAGCCAGGCGTACGCCGTTCAGCGCCACGATGTCGCCCTTCTCGAACTCTACGTCCAGGTACTCGGCTTCATCCGGTGCCGCTTCTGGCGACACGGTCCAGCGCCACATGGCTTCTTCGGCCTCGGCGGACGGGTTTTCCAGATGGCGGCCTTCGAAGGAGATGTGCAGCAGGTTGGCATCCATGGAGTATGGTGCGCCACCGTTCTTGTGCTTCATGTCTACCGGAATGCCGTTTTTCTCGGCGTAGGCCAGCAGTTTTTCGCGGGACAGCAGGTCCCATTCGCGCCACGGGGCAATCACTTTGACGTCCGGTTTCAGGCCGTAGTAGCCCAGCTCGAAGCGCACCTGGTCGTTACCCTTGCCGGTCGCGCCGTGCGATACCGCGTCGGCACCGGTCAGGTTGGCGATTTCGATCTGGCGTTTGGCGATCAGCGGGCGGGCAATGGAGGTGCCCAGCAGGTATTCGCCTTCGTAAATGGTGTTGGCGCGGAACATCGGGAACACGAAGTCGCGTACAAACTCTTCACGCAGGTCATCGATGAAGATGTTTTCCTGCTTGATGCCGAACTGCAGCGCCTTCTGGCGTGCCGGCTCCAGCTCTTCGCCCTGGCCCAGGTCGGCGGTGAAGGTCACCACTTCGCATTGATAGGTGTCTTGCAACCACTTCAGGATCACCGAAGTATCCAGGCCACCGGAATAGGCCAATACCACTTTATTGATGTCTGCCATCGTCTTCTCTCTCAGTCTACAAGCCGGGTCAGTCGTGTACACGACCCAGCATCAGGTATTCAATCAGGGCTTTCTGGGCGTGCATGCGGTTTTCCGCTTCGTCCCATACTACGCTTTGCGGGCCGTCTATCACGTCGGCAGCCACTTCTTCGCCACGGTGCGCGGGCAGACAGTGCATGAACAGCGCGTCCGGCTTGGCTTGCTTCATCAGCGCATCGCTTACCATATAGCCTTCAAACGCATCACGGCGTGCTTCTGCTTCGCCTTCGAAGCCCATGCTGGTAAACACGTCGGTGGTCACCAGGTCGGCGCCGGCCACGGCAGAGGCCGGGTTGTGGAAGGCTTCGAAACAGTCGCTGTCGTAGTGCTGGCCGTCCAGCACCTGCAGCTCGTAGCCTACCGGCGTGGCGATTTTCAGCTTGAAGCCCAGCAGCTTGGCGGCCTGCAGCCAGGTGCGGGCCATATTGTTGCCATCGCCAATCCAAGCCACGGTCTTGCCCGCTATGCTGCCACGGTGCTCGATATAGGTCAGGATGTCGGCCAGAATCTGGCACGGGTGGTATTCGTTGGTCAGGCCGTTAATCACCGGCACGCGGGAAAATGCGGCCAACCTTTCCACCATGTTTTGCTCGAACGTGCGGATCATGATGATGTCCGCCATGCGCGACAGCACGCGGGCGGTATCTTCTACCGGCTCGCCGCGGCCGATCTGCGAGCTCTTGCCGTCCAGGAACATGGCGTGGCCACCCAGCTGCGACATGCCGGCTTCAAACGATACGCGGGTACGCGTGGAGTTCTTTTCGAAGATCATGGTCATCACCCGGCCTACCAGGGGGCGGTACAGCTCGCCGGACACTTGTCGTCGCTTCAGTACCTGGGCTCGCTCGAAGATGTGCTGGTACTCCGCGGCGGAAAGGTCTGTGAACTGGAGAAAGTGTTTGGGCTGCTTCATATCGGGTTCCGAAAAAAATTAATGCCACGGCGCTGTGAAAACGTGGCGTTTTCATGCGCGGCGGCACATTACTACACGCAAACCATCTGTCATCGGGTTGATCAACGCAATTTTGCGCATGATGAATTCATGATTTACAAAATTGCGACATGGTTATATGTATACGAAATCCACATTGGTGACAAGCCCAAGCCGGTTTCAAGCGGCCGCCATCCGGCAATAAAAACGCCGATACACTGCAAGATCAATCACTTGCGGCGTACCGGCATTTTTTCAGGCTTTTAGCGAAGCAGCACAGCTGTTTAACAAAACGCTACCCGCTGGCCATAAGGTCAGTTGAACCAGGCACGGCTAGGCAAGCCGGCCAGCTCGTCACCCCGCAGCACCCGCACGCAGAACTCGCCGCCCTCCTCGGCCAGGCCGTGCATTTCTATGCTCTTTTGTGTTTTCAGCAGCCGTGCCATGTAGGCCACGATATTGGCTTCGATCACCTGCCCCGGCACCAGCACCGGTATACCCGGCGGGTACGGCACGATCTGGTCGCAGCACACGCGGCCGGTCAGCGCAGCGTTGGGCAGGCCGTCGTCGTCCAGCAGCGGCAGGCGCTCCCCCGCTTCGTAAAACGCGTCACGCGGCAGGCAGGCCAGGCGCGAGAAACCGGGGATTTCCGGCATTTTGCCCAGCGCACGGGGTGGGCGCTGCTCTTTGGCCAGCCGCAGCAGCGCATCAAACAGCCGCGACATCTTGCTGCGCGTGGTACCTACGGTCAGCAGCAGGGTGATGGTATTGAAGGTGGATTTTTCGATCTGGATATTGAAGCGCTCGAACAAGGCACGCTGCAGCTCGTCGGCGGAGTAGCCGCTTTGCGAAATATCCACCGTCAGCTTGGTGGGGTCCAGCTGTACGCCGTCGTCGCGTACCGACTCCGGCAGCAGGTCATCCAGCTCCAGCACGCGGAAGGCACCGGTGGAGTTGATCTTCTGCCGCAGCTCCTGTGCCAGCTTCAGTGCACGGTCCAGCAGGCGGAAGCCCTCGGTTACCGCCTGCTTGCGCGCCACGTCCAGGCTGGCAATCAGGTTGTATTGCGGGCTGGTGGAGGTGTGCATATTGAAGTTTTCGCGGAACAGGTGCTCATCAAACGTGGGGTCATTCACGTGGATCATGCTGGCCTGCGAAAAAGCTGACAGGATCTTGTGCGTGCTCTGGGTCACGTAGTCCGCGCCGGACTCCAGCGCCGTGGGGCGGAAGGCGTGGTGGAAGCGTGCGTGGCCGTACCAGGCCTCGTCCACGATCACCTTGATGCCGGCGGCGTGCGCCGCCTCGATAATGGGTTTCAGGTCGTAGCGCAGGCCGTCGTAAGTGCAGCTGGTCAGAATCAGCACGCGGGCGTCAGGGTTGGCCGCAATGGCGTCAAAGATCACCTGTTTGGGCACCGGACCAAAGATGCCGTACTGGCGGTTAACCGACGAATCCAGGTACACCGGCTGCGCACCGGACAAAATCACGCCATGGTGCACGGATTTATGGCAGTTGCGGTCCAGCAGCAGCTTGTCACCCGGCGCCAGCAGGGTCTGGAAGATGACCTTGTTCGAGGTGGAGGTGCCGTTGGTGGCAAAGTAGGTTTTGCGCGCGCCAAACGCTTTGGCGGCCAACGTTTGTGCCTCGGCAATCACGCCGGTGGGGTGCAGCAGCGAATCCAGCATGGGCACCGATACCGACAGGTCGGCGCGCAGCATTTCTTCGCCGACAAAATCGTAAAAATCGCCCACCCACGGGCTGCCTTTCAGCGAGTCGCCGCCAGCGTGGCCCGGCGTATGCCACGAATCCTTGGCCATGCGCACGTACTGTTTGAGCTTGTCGTAAAACGGCGTGGCGGCTTTTTCGCCCATCTCGGCCGCCAGAATGCGGAACCAGCCGTTGAAATCGCGCTCGTCACGGTAGAAATAGCCGTCGATGGCGTGGCTGGCCAGTTCTTCCATCAGCACTTTTTCGTCGTCATCCTGCAGCAGGATGTACAAGGACAACTCGGGCCGCAGCCGGTTGATCTGGTTGGCCAGCTGTACCGCCGGCTGGGTAGCGCCCTTCTCTTTCAGGCCCTTGTCTACCAGCACGATCTGCACTTCGCCGTCGCTGCCGGCGCGGGCCAGCGCGTCGCTGCTGCGGCCAACCCCTTCAAAACACAGGCCAAACGGGTTGGCCATCTTGACCGCTACCGCAGCCAGCTCGGCCAGTACATTAGCTTGCCAGGCGGCATCATCGCTTACCACCAATACTCTGCTCACCGGATTCATCGGTGCTCTCCTCTGGATACAGCGTGTTTTTATGATGTCTGTCGTACTGTTATGGCCGCGGCACGGTGCGGCTTTGTTTGACGCTATCGTAAGCACAGCACGGCCACAATGTCATGCTGCAGGCGCAAAACTGCATGGTGGATGTCGCCTTGGCAGCAGGGGGGGCGCCAATCCGTTACAATGCCGCCCATGCTGACCGACATCGAAAAAAACCTGCTGCGCGACCACTATCGTGCCATTTCCGAAAACCTGCCCGGCTTCCGCCCGCGCGCGGCGCAGCGCCGCATGCTGGCCGAAATCGCCAACGCCTTTGGCCGCTGCAGCATGCCGCCCACGGACAGCGAGCAGGAACCGGAAGACAATAGCGGCGACAGCATTGTGGTAGTCGAGGGCCCTACCGGTGTCGGCAAAAGCCTGGCCTATTTGCTGGCGGGTGGCGTAATGGCCAAGTCGCGCGGCAAAAAGCTGGTGGTCACCAGTGCCACCATTGCCCTGCAAGAACAGCTGGTCAACCGTGACCTGCCCTTTGTGATAGAAAAAAGCGGCCTGCCGCTGACCTTTGCGCTGGCCAAAGGCCGTGGCCGCTACCTCTGCCCGTACCGCCTGTACCAATTGACAGCCGATACCGCCCAGGGCGAGCTGCTGGCCATGGACCCGAGCATGGCGCTGTGGGAGCGCAAGCCAGAGCAAGCCGAGATCGATGCCTTGCGCGAGCTGGCCGACGCCTTCTACTACCGGCGCTGGAACGGCGACCGCGACACCTGGGCCGAAAACATCCAGGACGACCTGTGGCGCCGCGTCACCAACGACCGCCACGGCTGCCTGAAAGCCGGCTGCCCCAACCGCGCCGAATGCCCGTTCTACCTGGCGCGCGACACGCTGGAAAACGTCGACGTGGTGGTGGCCAACCACGACCTGATGCTGGCCGATGTCTCCATGGGCGGCGGCGTGATTCTGCCCGCGCCGGAACAAAGCCTGTACTGCATCGACGAGGCGCACCACCTGGCCAAAAAAGCAGTCAACCAGTTTGCCGCCGAACACAGTCTGGCCCAGGCCATGGCCTGGCTGGACAAAGTGCCGGCACTGGCTACCCGCGTGCAAACGCTGATCGACAAGCCCGAGCTGTGCGCCAACGCCATGGACGCGGCCGGTGCCTGCATGGAAAGCCTCACCGAATGGCTCTGGCTGCTGCAAGGCGTCACCGAGCTGGAAGCCAATAGCGACAACCTGGAGCCCAGCTGGCTGGTGGAAGACGGCGTACTGCCCGAGCACATGAAGATCCCTGCGGCCAACATGGCGCTATCGGCCCGCGCACTATACAAAAACCTTACCGGCATGGCCGACGCCATCGGTGCCCTGCGCAAGGACAAACAGCAAGACGCCGTACTGCTGGACAAGCTGAACTCGGATGCCGGTTTCTTTGTGGGCAAGGTCGAGCCGCTGGTCGCCCTGTGGGACCTGTACGAGCGCGAGCCAGACGAAAACGCCCCGCCCATCGCCAAGTGGGTCACCCGCCGCGCCGACGGCAAGGGCGACTACATTTTCTCGGCCTCGCCGGTGAGCGCAGCCGGCAGCCTGGCGGCCAACCTGTGGCGGCGTGCCTCGGGTGCCCTGCTCACCTCGGCCACGCTGCGCTCGCTGGGCAATTTCGACCTGCTGCTGTCGCAAACCGGCCTGAAATGGCTGCCAGACGTGCAATGCGTGGCGCTGGATTCACCGTTCAATTTCAGTGAACAAGGCGAGCTCTACCTGCCGCCGCTACACGCCACGCCCAAGGACCCGGCCGCCCATACCCGCGAAATCATCGAGTGGCTGCCGCGCCTGATCGACCTGAGCCAGCCGCTAGGCACGCTGGTGCTGTTTACCTCGCGCCGCCAGATGCAGGAAGTGGCCGAGGGCATCCCTGCCGAGCTGCGCCAGTGTGTGCAAATGCAAGGCGAGCTGCCCAAGGCCGTGCTACTGGCCAACCACTACACAGCGCTGAAAGAGCAGCGCCCCAGCGTGCTGTTTGGTCTGGATTCGTTTTCTGAAGGGCTGGATTTGCCAGGTGAGGCTTGCGTGCATGTGATTATTGCCAAGCTGCCGTTTGCCATGCCGGACGACCCGGTGGGCCGCACCCTGTCACGCTGGATAGAAAAGCGCGGCGGCAACCCCTTCATCGAGCTGACCGTGCCGGAGGCATCCATCAAGCTGGTACAGGCGGTAGGCCGCCTGATCCGCACCGAAAGCGACTACGGCCGCGTGACGATTCTGGACAACCGCATTGTGCGCCAGCAGTACGGCAAACGCCTGCTAGCGTCACTGCCAGCATTTCGCCGCCTGTAACATTAGGGAAAACCGCTTGCGCAATGTATTGCTAAAACGTGATGCACAAGCGATTTTAGGCTAGAATTAGGGTCAACCCGAATGACCTGCTAGGCAATACCATGCCCTTTTCAATAAAGCAGGCTACGGGCTGAGACCACACCCACAAGAACAAGCGCCCGGTTAAAGCCATGATCTGCAACCCGTATGAAATCGTAATACAAGGCCTCACCTCTGAAGGCCGCACCTTCCGCCCCAGCGACTGGGCAGAGCGTCTGGCCGGCATTCTGGCGTCGTTCGGCGACGATCAAAAACTGGCCTATCACCAGTTTGTGCGCCCCATGATGCTGGACAATGTCCGTTGCGTGGCCGTGGACAAAAAGCTGGAAAAAATCCAGCCGCCGGTTTATCGCTTCCTGATGGACTTTGCCAAAGACAACGATCTGCGCATCGTGGACTGCCGCACCCTGATTGACGAAGTCTACCCCAACCAGTTTCTGGCTTGATTGATTCAGATTAACTGAACGTTAATCAGGCTGTCACCGGCAGCTCATTGCAGTGCAACATTTCGAACGCACAATTGCCCCGTTTTCAAAAAACACCCGACACACGGGATAACGGAGCATTAAATGCAAAAGAAACTGCTTGCCAGCCTGATCACACTTTCCCTCACCTCTTTCGCTGCCCACGCCGAGATTACCTGGTACGGCTTCCTGAGTGCCGGTGTTGAATCGGTCAAAGCCTCGGGCAACGGCGACTTCAAGAAAGACGTACCGTCCACCGGTCGCGTTACCGATCAAAGCTCCCGCCTGGGTGTAAAAGGCTCTACCAAAGTAGAAGACGACGTGACCGTTTACGGTCAGATCGAGACCAGCCTGCGCGGCTTTGACCAGACCGGCACCAATGACAAGGGCGAAACCGCCACCCTGGCTAGCCGTAACTCCTTTGTGGGCATCGGCGGCAACTTCGGTAAATTCGAGCTGGGTCAGAAAGACTCCGCTTACAAATCGCTGACCGACATCGGCCTGGACGCCATGTCCAACACCACGGCCAGCAGCCACGGCAGCAGCAATACCTTCTCCCGCGGCGAAGCTCGCCTGAAAAACAGCGTGCACTACCTGTCGCCAAACCTGTCCGGCTTTGACCTGGGCGTATCCTATGGCTTTGACGAAGCCCGCACCCTGGCCGCAGATGGCAGCCGCCAGAAAAACGACCGCTTCTCGCTGGCCGGCAAATACAAAGCCGAAGGCCTGCAACTGGCCGCCGGTTATGACCGCCAAGGCAGCAAGAACGACAGCGGCAACACCGTCAAAGAGCTGAATAGCACCGTTTACACCAAACTGGTGGCCAGCTACGCCCTGCCAAGCGGCACCTTCATTGGCGCCGGTATCGAACAGGCCAAAATGGACTATGCCACCGGCAAAGACCCGAAACAGACTGCTACCACGCTGACGCTGGGCCAGACCATTGGCAAAACCACGCTGCGCGCTTCTTACAGCACCCTGGGTGCCCTGAAAAACGCGCGTAGCGGCAACGAAGGCGACTACAAAGCCAAGCAGTGGGTAATCGGCGCAACGTACGACATCTACAAGCAAACCCAGCTGTACGCCTACGCCACCAAGATCAAGAACGAAAAGTCGCAAAACGCCAACTTGGGCAACCCGGTTTACGACACCGCACTGGGTACCAGCTCGGCCAGCCTGACCAAGGGTAACGACCCGCAAGCCTTCGGCGCCGGCATCCGCTACACCTTCTAAGCCAGGCGTCTTCTATCGACAGAAACCAGCGGGCACTTCGGTGCCCGCTTTTTCTTGCCATCACACCACCCCCCGTTTACCGGCAGGATTTGCTACCATACTGCGTTGACACATCAAACGACCCCACCCAGCAATGTCCATTGTTATCAAAAACCAGCAAGACATCGAAAAAATGCGCATCGCCGGCCGCCTGGCTGCCGAAGTGCTGGACTACATCACCCCGTTCGTAAAGCCGGGCGTGACCACCGAAGAGCTGGACAAGCTCTGCCATGACTACATGGTGAACGTACAAGGCACCATCCCCGCCCCGCTGAATTACGCGCCGGATGGCACCAACCCGTACCCGAAATCCATCTGCACCTCGATCAACCACGTGATCTGCCACGGTATTCCCGATAACAAGCCGCTGAAAAAAGGCGACATCGTGAACCTGGACATTACCGTGATCAAAGACGGTTACCACGGCGATAACAGCCGCATGTACTACGTGGGCGAAGTCAGCGAATTTGCCCGCCGGCTGTGCAAGGTCACCTACGAGTGCATGTGGAAAGGCATTGAAAAAGTGAAACCAGGCGCCCGCCTGGGCGATATCGGCTACGCCATCCAGCGTCACGCCGAAGCGGCCGGCTACAGCGTGGTGCAAGAGTTCTGCGGCCACGGCATTGGCACCAAGTTCCACGAAGAGCCACAGATACTGCACTACGGCCAACCCGGCACCGGGCTGGAAATCAAGGAAGGCATGATTTTCACCATCGAGCCGATGATCAACCAGGGCAAACGCCACCTGCGCCTGCTGGCCGACGGCTGGACCGTGGTAACCAAAGACCGCAGCCTGTCCGCCCAGTGGGAACACACCATTCTGGTGACCGCTACCGGCTACGAGATCCTGACTACCTCGGACGGTACGCCACCCAAGCCAGTATGGAAGCAATAAGCCCCCGCCCTGCCATAAAAAACCCCGCTACACGTAGCGGGGTTTTGTTTTGCGACCAACCTTCGCGATAGCTTAGAAGTCGTCGTCGGCAAAATCGTCGTCGTTCATCGGGTCGCCCAGGCCGGCAGCCACCAGGTCTTCGCGTGTCAGCAAGAACACAAAGCCATCGCCACTCTGGGTTTCCATCCACATGAACGGCAGGCTGGGGTAGGCAGCTTCCAGCACATCGCGGTTATGGCCGATCTCTACCAGCAGCACGCCACCCGGGGTCAGCAAACGCGCGGCGTTCTGCAGAATCACGTGGGTAGCATCCAGGCCATCTTCGCCCGAACCCAGCGCCAGCTCCGGCTCGTGCAGGTACTCCTGCGGCAGCGCTTCTACCGACGGCGCATCCACGTACGGCGGGTTGGAGATGATCAGGTCGTACGGCTCTTCCAAGCCTTCTACCAGGTCACTGTGAATCAGCTGGATACGCTCTTCCAGACCGTAGTTCTGGATATTGATGCTGGCCACTTCCAGTGCGTCCAGCGAGATATCCACCGCATCGATCTCGGCATCCGGGTAGTGGTGCGCCAGCTGGATCGCCAGGCAGCCGGAGCCAGTGCACAGGTCCAGTGCGCGGTGAACCAGCTCGGGGTGCTCGATCCACGGCGCCAGCGGCTCGCCCATCAGCTCGTAGATGAAACTGCGCGGCACAATCACGCGCTCGTCCACGTAGAAATTGAATTCGCCCTGCCAGGCTTCGTTGGTCAGGTAGGCTACCGGCACGCGCTCTTCGGCGCGGCGCTGGATGCGGCCAAGCACGTCTTGCACTTCCGACGGCAGCAAGCGTGCATCCAGATACGGCTCCAGCTGCTGGATAGGCAGCTTCAGCGTGGACAGAATCAGGTAGGCGGCTTCGTCGTAGGCGTTGCTGGTGCCGTGGCCATAGGTGAGCTCGGCTTCGTTGAAACGCGACACGGCAAAGCGCAGCAGGTCGCGTACGGTATGGAAAGCACTGGCGGCTTCAGCGTACATCGGGTGTCCTTTCTGTTCGGCAGCGCACTCCTGGCGCTGCCCATGATAAAAGGTTGGCCGCAGCCAACCTTTTGGTCTTTCATGCATGCCCGGGGGCAATCGCGGCTTGGCCGCGATTATCGCCTAGAACGGCAGCGTTGCGCTGGTTTCCTGCGCCAGAACACGGCGGAAATCGTTCTGGATGCGCGCCAGGGCGGCCTCGTTGTCGGCCTCGAAACGCAGCACGATCACCGGCGTGGTGTTGGAGGCACGCATCAGGCCAAAGCCATCGGCGTATTCCACCCGCAGGCCATCGATGGTGATGATGTCCTGCGCGCCGTCAAACTGCGCGGTTTCCTGCAGCTTGGCGATCAGGCTGTGGTTTTCGCCCTCGGCGGTTTTCAGGTTCAGCTCCGGGGTGGACAGCGCGTTGGGCAGCGCGTTCAGCACGGCGGACGGGTCGGCCACCTTGGACAAAATCTCCAGCAGACGTGCGCCGGTGTACAGGCCATCGTCAAAGCCATACCAGCGTTCTTTAAAGAACACGTGGCCGGACATTTCGCCCGCCATGCCGGCGTCCGGGTTGGCTTTCAGTGCAGCTTTCATGAAACTGTGGCCGGTACGGTTGATCATCGGCACGCCACCGGCGGCCTGGATGGCTGGCGCCAGCAAGCGGGTGCATTTCACGTCGTAGATGATCTTGGCGCCAGGCTGGCGGCTGAGTACGTCCTGGGCAAACAGCATCAGCTGGCGGTCTGGCCAGATGATGTTGCCGTCTTTGGTGACCACGCCCAGGCGGTCGCCGTCGCCATCAAACGCCAGGCCGATTTCTGCGTCGGTTTCCTGCAGGGCGCGAATCACGTCTTGCAGGTTTTCCGGCTTGGCCGGGTCCGGGTGATGGTTGGGGAAGTGGCCGTCTACCTCGCAGAACAGCTCGTGCACGTCGCAACCCAGGGCTTTGAACAGGCGCGGGGCAAAGTCACCCGGCACGCCGTTGCCGCAATCCACGATAACCTTCATCGGGCGCGCCAGTTTGATGTCGCCAATGATGCGCTGATGGTAAGCCTCGGCAATATCGTGCGTACGGTAAGCGCCCTCGCCTTCGGCAAAATCGTTATTCACGATGCGCTGGTACAGAGTCTGGATCCAGTCGCCGGCCAGGGTATCGCCGTCCAGCATCATCTTGAAGCCGTTGTAGTCCGGCGGGTTGTGGCTGCCGGTTACCATCACGCCAGAGAAGGTTTCCAGCTGGTACGCCGCAAAATACAGCATGGGCGTGGCCACGCGGCCAACGTCGATCACATCGACACCCGCAGCGCGAATACCGTCAGACAGGCGGCCGGACAGCTCGGGGCCGGACAGACGGCCATCACGGCCGATGCAGATGGCGGACACATTGCGCAGGCGTGCTTCACTGCCAATGGCGCGGCCAATCAGGAAAGCAGCGTCGGCGGTGAGGGTGTCACCGACCACGCCACGAATGTCGTAAGCCTTGAAAATGGATTGAGCGATTGTCATGAAAATAATGGCATCTATGGGAAAGGTTGGCCGCAAGCACCGCACCCGGGCTTGCGAATGGCATTAATCGATATTTTGACTCAGCTTCACCAGCGCGTCGAGCTTGGCACGTGCTGCGCCGCTATCAATCGCGGTGGCGGCGGCCTGCACACCATCAGCCAGCGAGCCAGCCACACCAGCGGTATAGATGGCGGCACCGGCATTCAGCAGCACGATATCGCGTGCTGGGCCCGGCTCGCCGGCCAGCACGTCCAGCAGGAAGCCGCGCGAAGCCTCGGCAGTTTCCGCGCGAATGGCAGACAGCGGCGCCAGCGACAGGCCAAAGTCTGCCGGGTTCAGCGTGTAGTCCATGATCACGCCGTCCTTCAGCTCGGCCACACGGGTGTCGCCAGACAGGGTGATCTCGTCCAGGCCATCGCAGCCATGCACGATCATCACGTGCTCGCTACCCAGCTCGCGCAATACACGCGCCTGGATGCCCACCAGGTCGGGGTGGAACACACCCATCACCTGATTGGGGGCGCCAGCGGGGTTGGTCAGCGGGCCCAGAATATTGAAAATGGTACGTACAGCCAGCTCTTTGCGCACCGGCGCCACGTACTTCATGGCGGTGTGGTGGTTGGGGGCAAACATGAAGCCCACGCCGATGTCGTCGATGCAGCGTGCTACCTGCCCTGCGTTCAGGTTCAGGTTCACACCCAGCGCTTCCAGCACATCGGCACTGCCAGAGCTGGACGACACCGAGCGCCCGCCGTGCTTGGCCACGCGGGCACCGGCAGCGGCGCTGACAAAAGCAGCGGTGGTGGAAATATTGAAAGTATGGCTCTTGTCGCCACCCGTGCCACAGGTATCTACCAGGTGGTCTCGCTGGCTCACCGGCACCAGGGTGGCAAACTCGCGCATGACTTGCGCGGCAGCAGCAATTTCCGACACGCTTTCCGTTTTGACGCGCAAGCCGATCAGGATGGCAGCAATCAGCGGCGGCGGCACTTCGCCACGCATGATCTGGCGCATCAGGTCCAGCATTTCGTCGTGGAACAGCTCGTTCTGGTCGATCAGGCGGTTAAGGGCGGCCTGCGGTGTGATCATGCCTTTATCTCCGGCAAAAGGGTCGTAAACGACTCAGGCAAATTCTTTCAGGAAGTTCTGCAGCATCTGGTGGCCGTGCTCGGTCAGAATCGACTCGGGGTGAAACTGCACGCCCTCGATCGGCAGCGTCTTGTGACGTACGCCCATGATCTCGCCGTCTTCAGTCCAGGCGGTGATCTCCAGGCAATCCGGCAGCGTCTCGCGCTCGATCACCAGCGAATGGTAGCGCGTGCAGGTTACCGGATTAGGCAAATCACGGAACATGCCCACATTATGGTGCGACACCGGCGACACCTTGCCGTGCATCAGCTGCTTGGCGTGGATGATCTTGCCGCCAAAAGCCTGGCCAATGCTCTGGTGCCCCAGGCACACGCCCATGATGGGCAGCTTGCCGGCAAAGTGGTGAATGGCCGGCACCGAAATACCCGCCTCGTTCGGCGTACACGGCCCCGGCGACAACACCAGGTACTGCGGATTCAGCGCTTCGATTTCTGCCAGCGTGATTTCGTCATTACGAAATACCTTTACCTCCTGCCCCAGCTCGCCAAAGTACTGCACCAGGTTGTAGGTAAAAGAATCGTAGTTATCGATCATGAGCAACATATATAGCCTAACGCCTTGATTTGATTGGTTTGCAGGTTGCGGCGATCACAGTGCGACTCACTATGTTACGCACGCCGCATTCAGCAGGCACGTTGCACACTACGCCTCGCATGGCTGTTGATGCCAGCGATAGCAGGATGCCGATGGTTACTGGCCTCGGCGAGTGCTTGCGCGCAAGGATGCGGTATAGGGTGGGGAAATGATAACCCGCCAGCGTTCGAATGTCTTTCCAAGCATCATCGCTGCCCATGCGCCATAAGATAAAGCCAGCCGATGGTAACTGGCTGGCTTTATCTTAGGCAGGGCTGTCAAACCAGCCGGTACAGCAAGCTTGTGCCACGCCATGCCTAGATGATGGTGGCTAGGCAGTCAGCGGCTGGCCACCTGCTCTGCTTGCCAGCAGGCCAAGACCGATTCTGCCGCTAGCCGATAGTCTTGCGCCGCCCTGCTTTGCCCTGCATAGATACCTAGCGGCTTACCTGCGGCAAACGACTCTGCCAGCCGTATATCATTGCGAATCGCCGGCAACATCCGCAAGGCACCAAACTGCTGCCCGATTTCGTCAAGCGTGCGCCGATGCATGCCAACCCGCTGGTCGTACATCACCGGTAGCAAGCCAAGCAGGCGCAGCCCCGGGTGGTTGCCGCCACTGGCGATGCGAAACAGCGTGCGCGCCAGCTGCCGCACGCCTTCACCCGCCAGAAAATGCGGCACAAACGGCACCAGCACCCACTGCGCGGCATGCAGGGCATTGAGCAGCAGCACATCCAGTGAGGGGGGCGTATCCAATACGATGATATCGAACTCGTCGCACAACCCTTCGTGCTGCAAGGCGCGATGCAGCAACAGCGCATCCTGGCTACCCGAACCGTGGGCAAAGAGCGGGTTGGCTGGCAGCAGCCATAGCCCGGGCCAGACCGTAGCCTGCAGCGCAGGCCGCAGGGGCGCCCCTTTGGAAAACAGGTCGTGCACCGATGGGCTCAAGCGGCCAGTCGCCACACCCAGGCCCAGTGCGCAATGGCCCTGCGTATCCAGATCGATCAGCAGCACACGGTGGCCTGTAGCAGCCAGGTTGGCCGCAATATTCACGGCACTGGCAGTTTTGCCGCTGCCGCCTTTGCGGTTGCTCACCGCCAGTATCTGCACCATGCCTAAAACAGCTCGATAGGCGGCCGCGCCGCTGGCGATGGCTGCACTGCCCCCAGCGACTCGGCATGCGCTTGCCGCTGGTCTTCCATGACATAGCGCGTCAAATGCGCATCCAGCCGCTGCTGTAGCGTACGCTGCAATGCCGTACCCTGCCCCAGCTGCTGCAGGTGCTCGTCCATTTCACGCAGCGCGTATTGCACCTGCTCGATACGCTGGCGTACCACATCCTGAAACTGGATATAACCCAGCGCGTCGGATAGCTGCTGCAATACCTGCTGGTTGCCCGCCTCTACCGACCCCATGACCACTTGCATGAAGTGGCTGGTGTCGGCAAAGCGCTTTTCCATGTCGGCCAGGTCGGTCACGATCACGCCCAGGTTGGTCACGCTGGCATTGCTGCTGAGCGCACTTTGCGCCAGGTGCAGCTCTTGTTCAGCCCGTTCCGTCGCTGCCGTAATGCGAATCGAGATTTCCGATGCGGCATTGGCAGTTTGCGACGACAGCTTGCGCACCTCATCGGCGACCACGGCAAAGCCACGGCCAGCCTCGCCGGCACGGGCCGCTTCGATCGCAGCGTTCAGTGCCAGCAAGTTGGTCTGCTTGGCGATATCGGCAATCACGCCGACCAGCGGCGCCAGGGCCGCCACATCGCCACTCAGGCGCTCGGTACGCGCCAGCGTCTCGCGCATCACCACCTGCTGTTCATCCATATGGTGCTTCAGGATGGCCACCACCTTATGGCTGTGCTCGGACTGCTGCTGAATCACCTCGGACAGCTGCTGGCCATTATTCATCGATTCGCTGATGCGGCGCATTTGCTCTGTGGAAATGCCATACACCGAATTGATAGCGTTGATGATGGCCACCGCACCACGCTCGACCTCTTGCAAGGAGCCCTGCAGCTGTTTGTCCATCACCCGCAAGAAAGGCGATGTGCCCTGCATTTCATTCACAATGAGGGCATGTTGCTGCTGCAAGCGCTGCTCGTCGCCGCCACTGCCCAGCCGGTGCAGCAGCCAGGCCACCTCACGGCGCAGCAAGGGGACGGCCAACAGCATGAACAGCAGAAAAAAGGTCAGCAGCGATAGCGTGGCAAACAGCACATCGCTCGCTTCGCGCCCCAGGTTCATTCCGCTACGCCACGCCTCCCACCAGGAAGATAACAGTACCGCCAGCATGGCATTCAGCATGACTGCGGCCAACAGGGCCAAACCCAAACGGCGCCCGGCGCCGGGTTGTAAGGAGCTCAGGATGGTTTGCGGCATGATGTCAGCTACCGGGCAGCACTTGTTTGATGACTTTGACCAGATCAGAACCGGACACTGGCTTCACCAGCCAGCCGGTCGCCCCCAGGCGTTTGCCTTCATCGCGTTTCTCGGGCTGGCTTTCGGTCGTCAGGGTCAGGATAGGGGTAAAGCGGAAGCCTGGCAGCGCCTTGACATGGCGAATCAGCTCCAGGCCGGTCATGCGTGGCATATTGATGTCGGTAAT
This sequence comes from Neisseriaceae bacterium, assembly GCA_027489245.1. Classification (GTDB taxonomy): domain Bacteria; phylum Pseudomonadota; class Gammaproteobacteria; order Burkholderiales; family Chromobacteriaceae; genus Vogesella. Next base: position 90,181 of record JAIYAC010000018.1, read on the forward strand.
GATCAGATCCGGCTTCAAGCCCCCCTTGAGTTTATCCAGGGCTTCCTGGCCATCACTGGCCGTGGCGACCTGGTAGCCATTCATTTCCAGGTTCCCCTTTACACTCATCAGCATGGTAGATGAGTCATCAACAATGAAAATCAGTTTGGGCATGGTGTCACCTCTTTTCTGTCTGGGAAAGGGTTATGGCCGACTGCAGCCAGCGCCGCAGCTCAGCCTGTTCCGGCCAGGCTTTCACCCTGGGGGCAGCAGCCATCAGCACCTGCAGGCTGGCGGGGTGCAGATAGCAGCAGCTCGCCAGGTCTATCTGGGCGGTACGGTGCTTTTGTAACCAGCTCAGCAGCACTTCGGCCTCTTCCACACCGACGTGCTCGCGGCATACCACCAGATTTTTTTTGAACTCGATGGGCATTACAGCAGTTCCTTTACATTCAGCACCATCAGTACCGAGCCATCGCCCATCAGTGCCGAGCCGGCATACGCCGTCAGGCCGGACAGCACGCTCGACAGCGGTTTGATAATGACGCTGGTGGTAGCGTGAAAGTCATCCACCAGCAAACCTGCCACCTCGCCCCCAAAACGCACCAGCAGCACGGCAAACTCGTCATCCTCGTTGCACAGTGGCGGCGCCGCCATGCCCAGCAGCTGATTCAAGGCTTTTAGCGGCACAATACGGCCACGCAGTACGGTGGTCAGGCTGGTCTTGATGGTGTGGATATCGCGCCGTGCCACCCGCACAGTTTCCACAACCGCATCCATCGGCACACCAAACAGCTGGCAGTCACTCTGGATCACCATGACATTGCTGATCGCCATGGACAGCGGCAGGCTTAGCCGCAGCTGCGTGCCACGGCCCTTCTGGCTTTGCAGCTGGATGCTGCCGTTCACCTTCTCTATAGCACTACGCACCACGTCCATGCCAACTCCGCGGCCAGACAGGTCGGACACGACCTCGGCGGTAGAGAAGCCTGCCGCAAAGACCAGGTTGATGGCGGCCTGGTCGCTCAGGCGTTCCAGCGTGCTTTCATCGATAATGCCGCGCTGGTAGGCCTTGCGCTTGACTACCTCCGGGTCGATACCGGCGCCGTCGTCGATGATATCGATAATCACGCGGTCGGCTTCTTGCACCGCGCGCAGCGTCAAGGTGCCATACGGGGGTTTGCCGGCCGCCTGACGCTGGGCCGGCAGCTCGAAACCGTGGTCCAGACTATTGCGTACGATATGCACCAAGGGGTCGCCGAGCGATTCGATAATGGTCTTGTCGGCGGCGGTTTCCTCGCCCTGCAACACCAGCCGCACGTCTTTGCCCAGGCGGCGCGAAATATCGCGCACCAGGCGCGGAAAGCGCTGAAACACCGACGACACCGGCAGCATGCGCACCTGCAGGATGGCATCCTGCATTTCGTCGGCAATGCGGTTGATCACCACGTACTGTGCTTTCAGCTCGCGTGCCAGCTCGCGGCAGTGGTAAACCGACTCGGCTCGTTGCGCCAGGTACGGCAACGCGTTTTTGGATACCACCATTTCGCCGATCAAGTTGACCAGGTGGTCGATTTTTTCCTGATCCACTTTCAGGCTACGCGACAGCCCGCCACCGCTGTCGCTGCGTTTGATCAGCGACATGTCCGGCTCGGCAGGCAGTGCCTCCGACAACGCCACCTCGGGCAACGCCGGGGATGGCGTGTGCGCTGCCGGCGGCACAGTGCCAGACAGTGCCTGCAGGTAATCCAGTAAAGGTTGGCCGCTGCGCAGCGCCTCGGCCTGCGCCAGCGCCTGTTGCAGCTGGTCTTGTGTCTGGCTATCTGCTGGCAAACATGCGCGCAAACTGTGCGCGGCAGCACGCAAGCGGCCCACGTGCCAATCATCGCTGACCGGCAGCTGTAACACCTGCTGCTGGATGCGCAAGACCTCCGCCCGGGTACCCTCGGCCATGTCGAGCCCGACAACGGCCGCCTTATCCTGCACAGGGTTGGCCGTAGAATTGGCTGCGAGCAGGGTCATGGGGTGCAGGCATTGCAGCAAAGCCTGCTGGCGAACATAGTTGTAGGGCTCTTCGGCCATGACCAGCCGCAGCCAGCGCAGCACGCCAGACTGCCACAACGCCGGACTGGAAAGCGCCAGCACGGCGTCGGTAGCGCGCCGCAAGGCCGCCGCATCGCCTTGCAGCAGCAAGGGCCAGGCTTCGGCAATGAAATCTTCGTATATCGGCCCGCCAGACGGCCCAGCCAAAGGCAGAATGAGATCCTCTACCGACAGGGCGTGCAGCGTGATGGCATCGGGCGTGTAGCGATAGTATTCCTCCAGCTCGTCACGGCTGGCATCGGACAACAGGTGAAAGCCCAGTACACAACGATACGCATCCAGCAGCGCCAATTCCGGCCAGGGCTCGCGGGCCACCACTTGCCCCCACAGCTGGCCCGGCGTATGCATGGCCTGGTGCAAGGGGTCCAGCCCTTGAAAAAAGCACTCGGCTTCCGGCTGATACTGCACGGCAAACACCTGCCCGCCCTGGCACAGGTGCTGATAGATCACCATACGTTGCGGCTCTGGTACCGCAGCCAGGTCAAATGGCGGGTTCAGCAAACCCCACGCCGGCGCCGGCTCTGCGGCCAACGCTAAAGTACCGGGCGCCAGCTCGGGTACCGCGGGATCGCTACTGGCAATCTGCCGGCGCAGCGTATCGGCCAAGGCACTGGCCACCCCCGCATGGCTGGCGGCATAGCTGCCGTGGTTTTCAATTTCGTCAAACAGCAGGTCGACAAAGTCTGCCGCCTGCAGCAGGCTGTCTGCCGTCAGCTCGGTAAAGGGCTGCTTGCCATCGCGCACCACGGCCATCAGGTCTTCGCCGGCATGCAGCACCCTGGTCATGTCGGGGAAGCTGAACAAGCCGCTGTTACCTTTCAGCGTATGCACATGGCGAAACAGCTCGGCCACCAGGCTCGCATCCCCTGGCCGGGTTTCGAGCTGCATCAGCTGTTCGCCTATGGCTTGCAGCGCATCGCGCCCCTCTGACAGAAACTGCTCGAGCAAGGGGTCCATATCAGTCAGCCCCCAGTAGCAAGCGCACGTGCAACAGCAGCTGCTCGGGCTTGACCGGTTTCACCAGGTAATCGTTGGCACCCGCGGCAAAGGCCTGTTCTTTGTCTTCCTGGTCGGCCTCGGTGGACACCATGATGGCGGGGGCCTGGTGTATCTGCAGGTTGCTACGCATTTCACGCAGAAAGCCATAGCCATCCAGCTTGGGCATGTTCACATCCACCAGCAGCACGTCATAGGCGCCACACAGCAGTTTTTCCAGTGCCTCTATGCCGTTCATGGCCTCGTCTACCTGATAGCCCTGCTCAGTCAGAATGGTCCGGTGATAAAGCCGCACCGTGGCGGCGTCGTCCACAATCAGGATCCGCTTCATTACGCCTCCCTGGGTTTTTGATAAACGATGGCATCGGGAAATTTGCGCACTTTGTACAAGGCGGAGATGCGGCTCATGGACTCAGAATGCCCCAGCAGCACGAAACCACCGGGCTTGAGCGCATCGTAAAAGGTTTCCGCCGCAGCCTTGCGCGAAACATCATCAAAGTAAATCAGCAGGTTACGGCAAAAGATCACGTCAAAATTACGGTAGGCGCGGGTGTCTTCACGGTCGGACAGGTTGACCCGGGTAAACTCCACCGCCTCACGCAATGCATCACAGATCTGGTAGCCGCCTTGTTGCCGCTCAAAATATTTCTGCAGGTACATGGCAGGCATTTGCGCGACCGAGCGCGCCGAAAAATGCCCTTGCCTGGCCGTATGCAAGACTTGGGTGTCGATATCGGACGAGATGATTTCCACGTCCCAGTCACTGATTTGCGGCCAACATTCCAGCAGCGACATCGCGATCGAATACGCTTCCTCGCCCGTAGACGAAGGAATCACCCAGATGCGTATCGGGTCGCGCTGGCGATGGTGCAGCAGGATCTCGGGCAATATGGAGCGCACCAGGCAGTGAAACTGGTAATCTTCGCGAAAAAAATACGTTTCGTTCACCGTCATCAGGTTGGTCAGCACCTGGAGCTCTTCCCCCGAGGCCTGAAAGCGCACAAAAGAAAAGTACTCGCGAAAAGCGCTATAGCCGGTAGTTTCTATGCGCTCGATCAGCCTTTTGTCGACAAAGTAGCGCTTGCTATGCTCGAAATGAATGCCGGTTTTACGGTAAAAGAATTCTCTGAATTTCTCGAAGTCATCCTCGCTAATCGACAATTTTGTCATTACGCGACCTGCTCTCTGTGACACGCATGAAGGCCAAGTCGGCAGCAAACTGGATATATGGCTCATCGGCAAAGCGCGAGCGCACCTGCGTGATGGCGGCCTGCGCGCGCACGGTACCGACCTCGGCCAGCAAATCCAGTGCGGCCGCGCAGACATTGACATGCTCGTCCTGGCTAATGACCTGTATCAGCCAGGACTCCACATCGGGGTGGCAAAGTGACTCCAGGATATTGACGGCAAAAATACGCAGGTCTGGCTGAGGGCTGGCCAGCAGCTGCTGCATGATGGGAGCCACCTCCTGCGGCAGCTGCTGCATGCAGACGATAGCTTCGTTGCGCAGCGCCGCGTCCTGGCTTTGCAGGCAGGCCATCAGCCCGTTAACGGCGGCCTCGTTCCCTAGCCGTGTCAATGTGGTGAGTACGACCTCGCGCACCGACATATCGGTTTCCGTCGCCAGCCGGGCGACCAATGCCGGTACCGCTTGCGGGCAGTCCAGCAGGTCTCGCGCTGCCCAGCGGCGGGCCACCGGGCTGGCATCCTCCAGCTGCTGTTGCAGGCTGTCGCAGCTGCGGGTGCGGCTACGCTTTTCGGTAGCGGGGGTCTCTGGTGCGCTATTTTTTCTGATCAAGCCCATGGTTAGCCCATCCCCTGCGCTAGCGCTTTACCCACAGGCCAAGCTGTGCGGCGACTTTTTCGATTGGCAGCACCATGCTGGCGCCACCCCGTGCGATCAGTTCGGCGGGCATGCCAAACACCACGGCGGAGTCTTCCGACTCGGCAATGGTGCGCCCGCCACGGCGCTTGATCTCGGCAAAAGCATCGGCACCGTCGTAGCCCATGCCGGTGAGCAACACGCCAATCAGGTTTTCTGCCGGCACGTGATCCAGCGCCGAGCGCCCTAACAGCTCGGCAGACGGGTGCCACAGGTACTGGGTGTTTTCCGGTTTGGCGATCACCATCAGGCGGCCGGCACGCTCTACCAGCAGCATGTCTGCTCCGCCTTTGCCGATATAAATGTGGCCGCTTTCCACCGCCATGGGGGCGGACACCTCCACTACGTCCAGCGCGCACAAGCCATTCAGGCGCTCGGCAAACGAACGGGTAAACGCAGCAGGCATATGCTGGGCAATCAGCACGGGAAAGGGGAAGTCGGCGGGCAGGCTAGGCAGCAGTTCTTCCAGCGTACGGGGCCCGCCGGTCGAAACGCCGATCAGCACCAAGCCAGGAAAACGGCTGGTACCGGGCATCCTCGCCGGGCGCGATAGTGCCTCGGCGCGCTCGGCTTTCATGCGCTGCACCAGGCCAGCGGGCTTGTCTGCTTTTCTGGGCTGCAGGCGTGCCTTCAGCGCCGCATTGACCTTGCGCAGCAGCTCGTCGCGTATCTGGTCGATGCTCAGGGAAATCGTGCCACCAGGCTTGGGCAGGTAGTCCACCGCCCCCAGGTTCAGCGCCTCGAAGGTAGCGAGCGCCCCTTGCTCGGTCAGCGAGGACACCATGACCACCGGCACCGGCCGCTGTGCCATGATCAGCGACAGCGCGGTGATGCCGTCCATTTCCGGCATGTTGACGTCCAGCGTGATGACATCAGGCTCGAAGCTGAGATTTTCGGCTACCGCCTCGGCACCATTACGCGCGGTGCGTACCAGAAACCCCCCTGCCTGCTGCAGCATGGTCGACAGCTGCCGCCGCATTAATGCCGAATCATCCACGATCAGTACTTTTTTCATATCTGTCTCACTGATTCACCCAGATGGGGCGCGCTTTTATGCCGCCAGGTTGGCCATACCCTCCAGATCTTGCGGTGCCAGCAGGTGGGCTGGCTCGATCAGCTGCACCATACGTTTTTGTTTTTCCAGGTTGGCCATGCGCGCCAGCAGCTTGGCCTGCTCGTCGGACAGGCGTGGGGCCGGCTCAATGGCCGATTTGTGGATGCGCAGCACCTCGGCCACGGAGTCCACAATAAAGCCGGTGCATACCCCGGCAATCAGGAACACCATCACACGCTGGCTTTCATTGCGCTCGATACTGTCCAGCCCCAGGCGGCGGCGCAGGTCTACCACAGGCAGCACCGTGCCGCGCAGGTTGATCACACCCTCCACGCAAGCCGGCGCCTTGGGGACGTGCATCAGCTGCTCGGGGACGCGTACGATTTCCTGCACGCTTTCGATGGACACACCAAATTCTTCACGGGCCAAGCGAAATACCACCACCTGCTCGTCATCGTCGATCTCGTCATCCAGCGTATCGGGCTGGCCGTCCCCAGCCTGGTCTGACAGCAGTTCCACGTTCTTCAGTGCCTCCCGGATGTAAGCATGGTCAAACAGGTTGGCCGCAGTAATGATGGACACCAGGCGCTTGCCGCCGTCCAGCCGGCAGATGCGGTCTATCTCGGCCATCTGCCCCTCGCGCACCAGCAAGCCGGGCATGTCGTCTACCTGGGCGCGTGGCACCCGCAGCACCTCGTTGACGTTATCCATCACCACGCCTACCGATGCACTGCCCAGTGCCACCACCACGATACGGCTGTGCTCCTGTTCCGCCTGCGCGGGCAAGCCAAACAGCGTACGCAGGCTCACCAGTGGCAGCAGGCGCTGGCGCAGGGTCATCACGCCAAGCACATGCGGCTCGGCACGCGGTATGCTCACGATGTGCTCGGGCAGCTGCACAATCTCTTGTACGTCCTCGATGGCGATGGCGTATTCCTGCCCGGCCACGTCAAAGCTCACCAGCTGCAGCTCGTCGCTTTCTTCTTCCGCCGCCTCGGCATCGGCCTGCGCGGCCAGGTGCACCAGGTTGGCCGCATCGCCCCCCAGGCTGGCCAGCGCCTGGAATTCACCCGACATCAGCTTCTGGAAATCCAGCACCATCACCATCGGGTAGCCACCCACATCCTTGATGATGCCGGTCAGCAGGTCGGTATCGATGCTGCTGCGGATACTGTCCACGCTTTCCACCCTGCCGGGTTCGACCCCCACCACGCTGGTAACCCGATCCACGACAAAACCCAGCGGCTGGCCGATGTCGATCACCAGCGCCCGCGTACTGTCGTCGTGTTCGCTACGCGAAAAGCCGAACATGTGGCGTAAAGAAATGATGGGCAGGATCTTGCCCCGCAAATTGGACAAACCATCCAGTGCGGCGGGGGCCAAGGGCACACGCACCACGTCTGGCACCCGGATAATCTCCAGCACCGGGGCCATTTCTACCGCAAATACCTCGCCCCCCGTCTGGAAGGTAACGTACTGGCAGGTGTCTGCCTCTTGCACATCCTGCGTATCGCCGGGCTGATCTAGTGCTCCCGGCGAGCTTGTTTCATTGGCCATGACCTGCTCCTGAGCGTTGACTGGCTGCTGCGCTGCCGCTTGCCTGTGCCGGGTAGGGCTCAGGCGCTTTGCAATTCGTCTGCGAGCGAGGCAATTTCCTCAATCGCCATGGCCAGCTCCTCTGCGCCCTGAGCCTGCTGGGTAGACGCCGATGCCGCCTGGCTGGCCGACTTGTCGGCTTCTTCGGCGGCGGAGGCGATCTGCTCTACGCCTTTTTTGATCTGGATAATGGCCGACGCAATTTCGCCTGCGGCGTCCAGTATCTCTACCGAGCCACGCTCTACCTCGGCCACGTCGCCTTCAATCTGCAGCAGGTTGGCCGAGCTGAGTTTGGCTTTCTCTGCCTCTGCCGCCGCCGAGGCAGCGATGTCTTCCAGGTCGCGCCCCACCAGGCCGATCTGGTCTTGCACACCTTTGACCAGGTCTTTTATCCGGTCTGCGTTTTCTGCCGAGTCATGCGCCAGATTGCGGATATCGGTCGCCACCACCACAAAACCCTTGCCGAACTCACCGGCGCGGGCCGCCTCGATAGAGCCGTTCACGGCCAGCATATTGGTCTGGATGGACACCGTGGTGATGGCATCCACGATTTTGTCGATACGCCGGGAAACCAGCTCAAGGTCCTTGATCTGCCGCATGCTGGCGCGCGACGCCAGCACCGAGCTGTCGATACCGGTAATCAATGCATCGATATTGCGTTTGTTCGATGCCAACAGCCCCTTGATGGCCAGCACCTTCTCGCCGCTGGCGGTAGCACGGGCCTGGGCCAGCTCTACCCCTTTTTCGATCTGGGTCACGGCAGCCGCGGCTTCCTGCGTGGCAGAGGACTGCGTTTCGGCACCTTTGCGAATCTGCTCGATCGCCGCCATGATCTGGGTGCCGGAGCGGTTGATTTCCTGTACCGCGGACGACAGCTCCTCGGCCGCCGACGCCACCTCTTCGGCACTTTTTGCCACGTCCGTGGAATTTTTCAGGTCTTCCGCCAGCTCGGACAAGCTTTCTGCCGTCTGCTCGCACTGCGCCAGCGCCACGGCCTGCTCGGCTACCGTGCGGGCGGCCTCGGCGGCGGCGGCGGCTTGTTCTTCTGCGGCGGCGGCAATATCTTCCGAGCCTTTCAGTGCCTGGCGCGAGGCCGAGGCCGACTGCGAGGCGCCGGTGGCAATTTCGCGCACGCCGCCCACCACTTCCAGCGCATCCAGGCGGATCTGGTCCAGCTGCGTGACAATCACCTTGCCGTTTTCTACTTCGCTCTGCACGCTGCTAGCCGACTCGCCAATGCCCTCGGCAATCACCTTCACCTCGCCCTGAATCTGTGCCACCAGGTCCTGAATCTGCTTGGCGCTCTTTTCGGAGGTTTCCGCCAGCGTACGCACCTCGTCCGCCACCACGGCAAAGCCTTTGCCGTGCTTGCCGGCCCGCGCAGCCTCGATCGCCGCGTTAAGCGCCAGCAGGTTAGTCTGGTCTGCAATGCGCGCCACGGCTTTCACGATGTCGCCAATACTGGCGGCCTGGCGCTCCAGCTCGCCCACCATGCTGACCAGCGATGACTGCCGCTGTGCGGCCAGACCCACATTGGCCACCAGCACCCCGATATCACCACTGGTTTTGGCCACCAGCACCTGCATGGCTTCCACCTTGGTCTGGCTCAGGTCTGCATTTTGCAGCTGGCGGCCAATGGCGGTGCCCACTTGCTCAAAGCCAGCCAGGGACTCTTGCGCCGCCCCCGACGCTTGCTCGGCACCGGTGGCAATCATGTCTACCGCACGCTTGAGTTCCTCCGCTGCCGAGGCAGCCTCGGCAATACCGGAAGACAGCTGCCCGGTGGCCGCGGCGATGCGCTCGGCCGCCTGCTGCTGCTTGCCCAGCGTGCGGGCGCGCTTGCGCTGGGCTTCGGCTTCGCGCGCAGCGGCAACCGATGAGGTAGCCGCGGTCGCCCGGGCAGGAGTGTGCGGTGTAACAGTGGATTTCTTGACGAGCGCCATGCTGAAGCCTCCGTGCCGGGCCAAGGGCCCTGATAAGTTTTCTCAGACTATCCGCTTAAATTCATTACAAATTAATTTAAAATATAATTATCAACATAGACCGCATTGTTATTAATACAAGCAGCCAAAACAAACATTACAGAATCGGCATGGGCACAAGCTGATTGCCTGGCTGTGCCATTAGCCGCGCAGCGCAGGCGGGTACCGCGGCAAGAGCGCACCGCACATAGCCCAAGGGCCTGTCGCATGGCGACAGGCCCTTGGGCTTGGCATCAGGCACGGGCTGCCAGCAGGCTACCCGTACACATCAGTATCAGAAGGCCGGTACGACAGCGCCCTGGTACTTGGTCTCGATGAATTTCTTGGTTTCCGGGCTGGTCAGCGCAGCGGCCAGTTTCTTGATAGCCGGGCTATTTACGTTGTCCTTGCGGGCCACCAGCAGGTTGGCGTACGGCGAGGTGGTTTCAGCAAACAGGCCGTCTTTTTTCGGGTTCAGCTTGGCTTCCAGCGCGTAGTTGGCGTTAATCAGCGCCAGGTCTACCTGGTTCAGCACGCGCGGCAGGGTGGCGGCTTCCAGTTCTTTCAGCTTCAGGTCTTTCGGGTTGGCCGCAATGTCTTTCTTGCTGGGGTACAGGTTCTTGCGGTCTTTCAGCTTGATCACACCACCTTGGTCCAGCAGTAGCAGCGCGCGGCCGGCGTTGGTCGGGTCATTCGGAATGGCCACGGTCGCGCCCTTGGGCAGGTCGGCTACTTTCTTGAATTTGGCGGAGTAGGCAGCAAACGGCTCGATGTGTACCGGCTTGCTGGCCACCACCAGGGTGGTGCCACGGTCTTTATTGAACTTGTCCAGGTAAGGAATGTGCTGGAAGAAGTTGGCGTCCAGCTGTTTTTCCTGCACCTGGGTGTTCGGCAGCACGTAGTCGTTGAATACTTTTACTTCCAGGTCTACGCCCTGCTTGGCCAGCGCAGGTTTCAGCGCTTCCAGGATTTCGGCGTGGGGTACCGGCGAAGCCGCTACGGTCAGTTTCACGTTTTCTGCCTGGGCGGCAAAGGCGATGGCGGCCAGGCCAACGGCGGCGGCCAGTTTGCTGATGCGGGTCATGGTTTTTCCTTTTTGAGAGAAAGTCTTCCCCCTGCCCGGCCGGTTCGGCGCGGGCATGCGGGGCACAGCATGATTAACAGGGAAATGTCTTAGTCGAAGCGACAGCGGCGTACCAGGCTGTCACCGGCCGATTGCAGGCCTTGCACCAGCGCCAGCAGCAGCACCACGGTGACGATCATGATTTCGGTCTGGAAGCGCTGGTAGCCGTAGCGGATAGCCAGGTCGCCCAGGCCGCCGCCGCCAATCACGCCGGACATGGCGGTGTAGCCCACCAGTGCCACGGCGGTCACGGTGGCTGCGCCAATCAGGCCCGGCAGCGATTCCGGCAGCAGCACCTTGAACACGATGTGTGGCAGGCGCGCGCCCATGGACTGGCTGGCTTCAATCACGCCGCGGTCTACTTCGCGCAGCACGTTTTCTACCAGGCGGGCAAAAAACGGTACCGCACCCACCACCAGCGGCACGATGGCACCCGCCACGCCGATGGAGGTGCCCACCAGCAGCAGGGTGAACGGCATCAGCACGATCAGCAAAATCACAAACGGCAGCGAACGCAGCACGTTCACCAGGAACGACAGCACCGCGTAAAGGCGCGGGCGGGCACGCAGCTGGCCCGGGGCAGACACAAACAACAGCACGCCCAGCGGCAGGCCGGCCAGCACGGTAAACAGCATGGACACGCCCAGCATGGTGAGGGTATCCAGCGTGGCTTCGCCGATTTCGACCCAGTCGATCTCCAGCAGCAGGTTCCAGTCAAAATCCAGCATTTACAGCACCTCGCAACGCACACCCTCGCGGGCAAAGATGGCCGGCAGTGCCGACACGTCTACATCCGACGCCACCACGCCAGCCAGCAGCTGGCCAAACGGGGTGTCCTTGATTTCCGACAGCGTGCCGGACAGCAGGTTGACGCGCAGGCCAGCCTCGCGGCCAACCTTGTCCAGCACTGGCTGCAGCGTGGGCTCGCCGACAAAGGTGAGCTTGATCACCGGGGTAGCCACGCGCTGGCGCCAGATGCCTTGCAGTGCGCCCTGCCCCATGCCGGTTTCGGCCAGCAGACTTTGCGTCACCGCGTGCTGCGGTGCCAGGAATACGTCCAGCACCTTGCCTTGCTCCACTACGCGGCCGTGGTCCAGTACCGCCACGCTATCGCACAGCTGACGGATGACACGCATATCGTGGGTAATCAGTACGATGGTCAGGCCCAGCTGGCGGTTGATGTCGGCCAGCAGCGCCAGGATGGCGTCGGTGGTTTCCGGGTCCAGCGCACTGGTGGCCTCGTCGCACAGCAACAGGTCGGGGTGGTTGGCCAGCGCACGGGCAATGCCGACGCGCTGTTTCTGGCCGCCGGAGAGCTGCGACGGGCGCTTGTGCTTGTGATCCTGCAAGCCAACCAAGGCAAGCAGCTCGTCTACGCGGGCATCCATCTGCGCCGGGCTCAGGCCACCGGCCAGCTCCAGCGGGAAGCGCACGTTGGCCGCTACGGTACGCGAGCGCAGCAGGTTAAAGTGCTGAAACACCATGCCGATGCGCTGGCGGCGCTGCTGCAGGGCACGCTCGTCAAAGCGGGTGATGTCTTCGCCGTGCAGGCTGACATGGCCGCTATCGGGCCGCTCCAGCAGATTAAGGCAGCGGATCAGCGTGCTCTTGCCGGCACCGGAGCGGCCGATAATGCCGTAGATCTCGCCGCTGGCAATCTGCAGGCTGACGTTATCCAGCGCGGCCACGCTTTTGCCGCCGTGCTGGTAGTGTTTGCTGATGTTTTGTACTTCGATCATGCCTTGCCCTAGCCCAGCTGCCGCAACGGCGGCTGGTTTTGATAAATATGGGCCTAGTCTATAGCGATCGATTGGATACAAAAAATAATATAATACGAAATCTTTATTTCAAAAAGTTATTAGCAGGGCGATAATCATGCCCTACAGCCATATTGCCGGTATCACCGCACAAATAAAAAGCCACCCGTCTAAACGAGTGGCTTTTTACTGCGCAGCATACCGTGAGCCCTATGCTGGCGGCAGCGGGTCGTCACGCAGGCGGGTATGGATATCCAGCACCTGCTCCAGGCTAGCCATGAAGGCGTCCAGCACGGCGGGGTCAAAATGCAGACCACGCTGGCTTTCCATGAAGTCCAGTGCCCGCCCTACCTCCCAGGCTGCCTTGTAAGGGCGCGCCGAAGTCAGGGCATCAAACACGTCGGCCACCGCCACGATACGTGCGGCCAACGGTATGGCCTCGCCACGCAGGCCTAGCGGGTAACCCGTGCCATCAAACTTTTCATGGTGCCCCAGCGCAATATCGTAAGCCATGCGCAACAACGGCAACTCGCTATCCTGCAAAAATTCGGCGCCCCGTGTGGGGTGCGTTTTCATCACATCAAATTCTTCGATGCTGAGCTTGCCGGGTTTAAGCAGGATATGGTCCGGAATCGCCACCTTGCCGATATCGTGCATGGGGGCAGCCAGGAAAATACGTTCTTCGATTTCCGGCCCCAGGTTCAGGCCAGTAGCAATAATGCGCGCGTAGTAGGCCATGCGCTCGATGTGGCGCCCGGTTTCCGGGTCACGTGATTCGGCAATATGCGACAGACGAATCACCAGGTCTTGCGCCGCCACCTCGCGCAGCTGGCGCTGGGCGCGGCGTAGCTGTAGCAGGTTCTGGATACGGGCGCGTGTTTCCGGCGGGTCTACCGGCTTGGTCAGAAAATCGGTAGAGCCGCCCTCCAGTGCACTCTGGCGCACCCCCTTCATATCACTGGTGGTGACCATGATGATGGGGATGTCGTGAATATGTGGCATGGCCCGCAGCGCCTGGATCAGGGCCAGGCCGTCCATGCCAGGCATCATGTAGTCGGTCAGGATGAGATCCGGGCTGTTATTACGGCACCATGCCAGCGCAGCCAGCGCGTCCTGCATGGTGACAGGCTCACAATTGTCTATGCGGCCAACCAGGTGGCGCAGCACCATCAGGTTGGCCGGATTGTCATCGACAATCAATACCGTCATTCTCATGGCAAGCCTTGCTATACGTTAAATTTATCGAAACCAATCCCGACTACAACCTTATGCCATTACAGTGCAATGTCAACCTCCCTGCCATGATGTATGACAAGTTTCTGATCTTGGTGCGGTTGAATGCTGCATCAGGGGGTGCATTTTTGTAGCAAGCATTCATAATGAAGTGTCCATTCACAAGCAAGGAGCAAAAGCATGCTGAAATCTGCACGTACTTTGTTGGCATTTTCTCTGATCACTGTATTCTCTGCCAATGTATTCGCACTGGATAAACCAGCTGGGCGCCCCATCCTTACCGTGTCTGGCCTGATTGCAGAAAAGAATGCCGGCAATGATGCCCAGTTTGATGCCGCCATGCTGGACAAGCTGCCGCAACAGAAAATGACAGTAGAAACCCCGTGGTACAAAACCGCCCAGACCTTTGAAGGCCCGCTGTTTCGCGACGTACTGAAAGCCACCGGGGTAAAGGGTAAAAAACTGTATGTGGTAGCGCTGAACGACTATGCCGCTGAAATTCCGCTAGCCGATCTGGAGAAATACGACGTGATCCTGGCCCGCAAGATCGATGGCAAAGTATTGAATGTACGAGACAAAGGCCCGTTATTCATCATGTACCCTTTTGACAAGAAGCCTGAACTGCGCACCAAAGATGTCTACTCGCGCTGCGTGTGGCAGGTAAACCGCATCCGTGTGGAATAAACCCGTGCTGCTGTCGGAGTAACGCAGGTGACCCTACGCCCCGCCAACCGCCGCGTCAGTAACCAGCTATGGCTGCTTGCCATCCTCATGGCCGCAGCCCTGCTGGTAGTGGGTATGCTTTACCACCGGCAGCAGTCCGAAATGCAGCACTTCGCCGAACAGGGCGAAGACAATATCGTCTGGGTCTACTCGCAGCTGGGTATCGACTACTACCGTACCCTGGGTGCGGCCAAGGTAGCCGTGGCTACCGGCCAGCTGCAAGACCTGGACGAATTGCAGCTGCGCTACGACATTCTGGTATCTCGCATTACTCTGCTAAGCGAGTACCGCTACAGCCTGCTGTTCAAGAATGGCAACTGGTACAACACCCAGATGTCAGCCCTTACCCGGCTGGTCGCCCTTACCGACAAAAAACTGGCGGCCGGCGACGGCTACTTTACCCAGCGCACCGCGGGCGAGCTGGTACAAGACCTGAGCGCCATCGTTGAAAACGTGCGCGAGCTCACCATCGGCGCCAACAGCCGCCTGACCGAACAGGCCAACGAGAGCAACCGCAGCCTGCAAACCATCAATACGACTGTCGCCGCCACCGCAGCCATTCTCATGCTGGTCGCCAGCCTGATGGCCGCCATGGCCTACCGCAACTTGTCGCATAGCGAAAGGCGCCGCGAAGAGGCCGAGCAACTTAGCCGCGAGCTCGATCAGGCGCTGGCCCAGGCCGAAGCGGCCAACGAGGCCAAGAGCGCATTTCTGGCCAATATGAGCCATGAAATCCGCACCCCGATGAACGGCGTCATCGGCATGACCGAGCTCACCCTGGACACCGAGCTGTCGGCAGAACAGCGCGAGTACCTGGAGCTGGTTAAATCGTCGGCAGACGCCCTGCTGATCATCATCAACGACATCCTGGACTTCTCCAAGATCGAAGCCGGCAAAATGACCATAGAGTCCGTACCGTTCTCGATACGTGACCTCATCACGCAAACCGTTTACCCCTTTGCCCTGCGCGCCAGCAACCAACAGCTGGAAGTAATCTGCCGCATCTGCCCCGAGCTGCCCGACCGAGTGATATCCGACCCCTCCAGGCTGCGGCAGATACTGAACAACCTTATCGGCAACGCCATCAAATTCACCCATAGCGGTGAAGTCGTCCTTACGGTAAGCGGTGACACACAAGCCGACGGCCATGTGATGCTGGGCTTTTCCGTGCGCGACACCGGCATCGGCATCCCGCCGGAAAAACAGAAGCTCATTTTTGATGCCTTTGCCCAGGCAGACAACAGCACCACACGGCGCTACGGCGGCACCGGCCTGGGGCTGTCCATCACCCAAAAGCTGGTCCAGCTGCTAGGTGGCCACATCAGCGTGCAAAGCACACCAGGCAGCGGCTCGGATTTCCATTTCAGCGTACCGGTACAGCTGGCCGCCGAGCAGCCCGCCCCGCCGCGCCCCAGCGAGCTGGCCGACATGCCGGTGCTGGTGGTAGACGACAATCCCACCAACCGCAGCTGGCTGGAAGCCATGCTGAAAAACTGGGCCATGCGGCCAACCCTGGCCGCAGACGGTTTCGAAGCACTCGAGCTACTGGCACGCCAGCCCTACCCGCTTATCTTGCTGGATGGGCATATGCCCGGCATGTCCGGCTTTGACGTTGCCCAGCAGATACAGGAAGACCGCCGCAGCGCCACCGTCATCATGCTGACTTCGTCCGGCGAGCGCGGCGATGCCAAACGCTGCCAGGCACTGGGTATACGCGGCTATCTGACCAAACCGGTATCGCAAGACGAACTGCTCACCACGATCCGTCTGTTACAGAACCCAGACCACACTGCCAGCTCTGCGCTGATAACACGGCACACCGTACGCGAACTGGGGCGCAGCCTGAGTATCCTGCTGGCAGAAGACAACCCGGTAAACCAGAAACTGGCCGTTACCATCCTGCATCGGCGGGGCTACCACGTTACCGTGGTCAACAATGGCCAGGAGGCGCTAGACACCTTACAAGCGGCGCACTTTGACCTGGTACTGATGGACATGCAAATGCCGGTGATGGATGGTCTGGAAGCCTGCCAGCACATCCGTGCCATGCAGGCAGCGGGCCAGCTGCCGGCCCTGCCCATCATCGCCCTCACCGCCAACGCCATGAGCGGCGACCGCGAACGCTATCTGCAGGCTGGCATGGATGGCTACATCAGCAAACCCATCGATGCCACCCGCACCCTGGAAGAAATTCATCGCGTACTGGGCGAGTCACCACCACCCGCCCCCCAGAGCATGCAGCCTGAGCAAGACTGCACACCCGTCTTCCAGTACCAGCAGGCACTGAAAAATTGCGACGGAGACGAAACCTTCCTGCCACTGTTGCTCGCCGCCTTTCTGGACGATATGCCGGTTCGCCTGGCCGATCTGCGCCAAGGCCTGCAACAAGGCGACCTACCCGCCATCATCATGGCAGCCCACGCCCTGAAAGGCAGCTGCCTATCCGTCGCCGCCCTGCAGTTGGCCGCACACTGCCGCCGCATGGAAACGGCCGCCAACGAAGGCCGGTTAGCCGACGCCGCCGCCTGTCTGCCCGAACTGGAAGCCGGTAGCGAAGCACTCATCGCCGCCCTGCAGCCCTATCTCACCCCAGGCTGATGCCCAGCGGGGCATTCGCGCTAGCCAGCATCGATCCGTATCTGGCAATAGACAGATACGGGCAGTCCTGCTTTCCAACGCTGCACACCTGCCTGCCGCTGCTAAGCCGCCTTCATCACTATCGCTTATATCAACAGCACCCCATCACCTTTTCTGGTTATTGAATAAGTAACGAAGAAATCCTTATTTCTGGAATAACACCCCGGTCAATATCCTGTTGACAGTTATATCGCCCACAGGATGCCCCATGAACCACCCTACGCAAGGACGCTACCCATGAGCCGTGCCGCTACGCTGCCCCGCGTGCTGCCCGGCTTCGGTTTGTCGCTGGGTTACACGC
>JAIYAC010000002.1 GCA_027489245.1 Neisseriaceae bacterium
CGTTTCTCTAAATCTTTGCAGTGCAAGTATTTGGCTTAGCCAGACACTTACACCTATCGGTTATTTGGTCTGTTAAAGAGCGGTGCTGACTGCTTGTTTCGTTTGCGTCGTCAGCTGAGGAGGCGAACTATACCCAGACGAGCGAAGGGCGTCAACACTTTGTTAGCAGAAAACTGTAAATATATTGCCAAATATCGATAAGTATTTGATTTGTATGATCGCGAAAAAGCCGCCGTTTTCACGGCGGCTTGCGGATAGGCGGCGGGGTCTCTGCCAAGGGTGGACGGTACGCCGCTTATTGCCTGGCTAAACGCTCATAATGACGGCTCTGGCTAGTGGCCACCCGCCGGTGCGGCGCTCATGCCGGTGGCGGCATTAAAGAAGTTGCCGGCTTTGGTGAGGGCCGCCAGTTTGGCCGGGTCGGTTTCACCGTTGATATTGGTGATGATGAGCTTGCCCTTGCCTTGCTTGTAGTCGTTGCGGAAATCATAGAAGGCGCCGATGACGGCCAGCTTGCCGGATTCGACTTCACCGCCGAATTTCAGCATGGCGGATTCCACCTGGTTGTTCACGTTCATCAGTACGCCTTCGTTGACGTTGATGCCTTTGGGGATGTTGATGGTGAGCAGCTCTTTCTGGATCGGGCGTTCCAGTTTGCTGAAGTCACCGCTGGCGGCTGCCACGGCGCCGCAGACGGCGTGGCCGATGAACATGAGCAGCGGTGTGTTCAGGTGGCGTACACCGTATTCGATGGAGCCTTCGGAGGTGGCCAGCTGGTTACCGATATTGCGCACCATAAACAGGTCGTTGACGGCGTCGGGGTGGAAGGCGTTGCTTTGCACGCGGGAGTCAGCGCAGGTAACCACGGTGGCGCGCGGGGTTTGCTTGCTGGCGAATTTGTCGAAGTAGCTGCTGTTGTTGCGCTTCATGTAATTGCTGTTGGCCGCCAGCATGGCTTTTACCAGGTTTTGTACTTTGCCGGCTTCGCTGTCATGGCCGTGGCCATCGTCGTGTGCCTCCCCATGCCCTGCAGCGGCCGCAGTGTGGGCTTTGGCTTTGCCGTGGCTGGCGGCAGGCTTGTGGCTGCTGGCCGGTCGACCGTGGCCCGCGGCGGCAGGCTTGTGCACCGCGGTGGCGGTATGGATAGCCGGGCGACGCAGGGGGTGGATGGAGGGCGACAAGGCCTCTGGCGCTTTGCTGGCCTCTGGAGTGCCGTGGCCGGCGTCGGCTGGCTTGGCTGCCTCGGCGGGTGCCGCGTGGCTGGCCGCCGCTTTTGGCGCGGCCGCGGGGGCATGTGCGTCGTTTGCCATGGCAGCTGCTGTGCCAAGTGTGAGCAGCGCGCCAAGCAGCGCTTTAACCATCCCCTTGTATTCCATATGGACACCTTGCAAATTAATGTGAGCTTTTAACAGTATCGGCACTGGCCGGGAAAACTCAATTGTCCGATATCAGTCTTTTACGGTGCGCGGCCGCCACTGGCTAAGCAATACGCCGCCCAACACCATGACACAGGCCAGTGTCTGGGTGGCATTGAGTGTTTCGCCCAGGTACAGCCAGGCCAAGACCAAGGTGAACAGCGGGATGAGGTTGATAAACGCCCCGGCCAGGGCAACGGGGACTTTGCCTACCGCCCAGGTGTACATGCCATACGCGCCCAAGGTAATGCAGGCACCCAGGTACAGCACCCACAGCATGGCATCCAGCGGGTAGTGCTGCGGCCAACTTGCCCAGGGGGTGAGCAGCGAGGCGCCGAACCACACGCTGCCCATGAGGGTCTGGGTGGCGGTGATGACCAGGGCGGAATAGCGCGTGGAGAGCTTCTTGGCGATCAAGACATAGCCGGTAGCACAGAGCATGGCGAGAAATTCCAGCAGGTTGCCCAGTGCCGGGTTGGGGGCGCTGGCTTGTGCCTCGCTACCGCTAGTCAGCACCAGCACACCGGCCAACGATAACGCCAGGCCCAGCCAGACGCTGTGTGGCTGCCGGTCTTTCAGCAGAAAGTATGCCCCCACGGCCACCAGCAGCGGCAGGGTGGCGGTAATCATGCCGGCTTGCGATGCGCTGGTATGCAACAGCGCCTGGGCTTCGAACAAAAAATACAGGCAGGGCTCGCACAGCCCCATCAGCAACAGCCAGCGCCAGTCGCCGGCCTGGTAGCGCCAGCGTTGGCCGCGGCGCAGCAGAAACGGCAGCAGGCAGACGCTGGCGATGATCATGCGGCAGAACAACACGAACAGCGGGTCGAAGACGGCAAACACGGTCTTGAGCGCGATAAAGGAGCTGGACCACAGCAGCATGGCTGCGGTGAGGGCGATATAGGGCAACATGGGAGCAACTGTCATGCGAGAAGCCGGCGAGTGTGACGCAGCGCCATGCCGCCGTCAAAGTGACGGCGGCCAACCCTGGGGTTGGCCGCACGCGGGGTAAAGATGGCTACAGCTTGTAGGCCGATACGGTGTGCTGCATGCTGGCCGCCAGCTCGCGCAGGCGCTGTGCCTGGCTGGAGGCCTCGCCCGCCGCGATGGCGTTATCGGTAGCCAGGCTGGCCACCGCTTCTACCTGGTGCGCAATGCCGTTGGTGGCGGCGCCTTGCTCGCGAATGGCCAGGGTAATTTCCCCCACCAGCTCACAGCTCTGGGTGGCACTACTCACGATATCGCCCATGACCTCGCTGGCGCGCCCGGCTTCGGCCACGCCGCCGTCCACCCGCTCCACCGCGGCCTGCATACGGGCAACGGCGCTACCGGATACGCTCTGGATGGCGCTGACACTGGCCTCGATTTCCTGGGTAGACAGCGCGGTACGTTCGGCCAGCTTGCGTACCTCGTCGGCCACCACGGCAAAGCCACGGCCCATCTCGCCGGCGCGCGCTGCCTCGATAGCGGCATTCAGCGCCAGCAGGTTGGTCTGGTCGGCCACATCGCGAATCACCGACACCACGCTGGCAATGTCGCGGCTGCGCTCGTCCAGCTGCGCCATATTGCCCGATGCCTCACCCACGGCAGACGAGATGGCATGAATACTGCCTACGGTGCTGTCGATCACCTTGCGGCCGCCCCCGGCGCTGGCACCAGCGCTACGCACCAGCTGGTCAGCTTCCTGCGCGCGGTCGCCAACATGGTTGATGCTGACCGTGATTTCCTCCAGCGCTGCCGCCATGGCCGCAGCGGACTCCGATTGCACATCCGAGCCATGCGAGACCTTGTGCGCGGCTCCCGCTACGGCTTCGGACGCTTCGTTAATCTGGCGGGCACCGTCCATGATCTGGCTCAGGCTGCCACGCAGGCTATCGATCAGCTGGTTCAGCGCTGTCAGCATCTGGGCGATTTCGTCTTTGCCCTGCACCTCGGCGCGGCGGGTAAAGTCCAGCTTACCGGCAATGTCCTGCATCAGCTGTCGTGCGCCACCCAGGCCACGGTCTACCTGGCGGTAAACGGTAAAGCCGATCAGGCCAACCAGCAGTGCACCCAGCGCCGTCAAGCCGATGGTAATTCCCAGCGATTGGGCCTGAATGGCGGCGGAGCGGACCCGGTTTTCTTCTACATAGGTGTTGTTGTACTTGGCGTGTTTATCCAGCGCGGCTACCGCATCGTTAATGGATGGCAGATTGCGTTCGTATAACACACGGGCTTCTTCCATGCGCTGCTGGCGCGACAGTTCAATAATGTTTCCATAGAAGCTCCACACACGCTGCAGCTTCTGGCGCTCGTCGTCCAGCAGGCGCTGGTCTTCCGCATCGGCCACCAGCGCTTCATACGACTTGAGCGAGGACTCGGTCAGGCTGCGCTGCTCTTTCATCTCGGCTTCAATGCCCTGCATGCGGGAAGCGTCGGTGTTGATGATGTGCAGCAACACCAGCCCGTTGTAATCCAGAAAATTGGCCCGCGCATCGGCCAGCAGCTGGATGCTGGCAATGGTGGTTTCCGAGTCGTCCAGCAGCGCCTGAAAGCGCTTGAGCTGCCAAATGGCGCCACTACCCAGTACCAGCATACCCAACACGGTAATCAGTACGAGCAAGCCCAGTTTATGCGCAATTTTCATCCCTTACCCCTATGTAGACTTTTATAGATTTACGTCTTGATTCTTTAGATAGTATGCGCATTTACGGTGGGCAATGCTGAAATCTGTGCGTAGCGCCACAGCGGCTTCAACGCTGGCGACAAGGTGCCTTAAGGTAGCCACTGGCAGCACAAGGTTTTGCGGGCAATGCCCCAGGCTGGCCCCCCATCCGGCAGGCTTTGTAAAGCTGCAACAAAGACACGCATCATGGTGCTGCCGGGGCACGGTAACCGGCTGGCAAGGAGAGTAAACGGATGGACACAATCGATACCGTCGTGATCGGCGCGGGGGTCGTCGGCCTGGCCTGCGCGCGCGCCCTGGCGCTGGGCGGGCGAGAAGTGATGATCGTGGAACAGGAAAGCGCCATCGGCCAGCACACCAGCAGCCGCAATAGCGAAGTGATTCACGCCGGCATCTACTACGCCCCCGGCAGCCACAAGGCGCGGCTATGCGTGGCCGGGCGCCACATGCTGTACCGCTACTGTGCCGAGCGCGCCATCGCGCACCAGCGCATCGGCAAGCTGCTGCTAGCCGTAGACGCCGCCGACGCCGGCAGGTTGGCCGCACTGCAACAGCACGCTGCGGCCAACGGTGTGGCGCTGCACTGGCTGGACCACGCCGCGCTGCACGCGCGCGAACCGGCACTGCACGCCCACGCCGCCCTGCACTCGCCCGACACCGGCATTATCGACAGCCACGCCCTGATGCAAGCGCTGCTGGCCGATGCCGAACACGCGGGGGCCATGCTGGCGCTGGCGTCGCCAGTACACGGCGGCCGCGCCGGTGCCGACGGCATCGTGCTGCAACTGGGCGAGGGTTACGAAATACTGGCGCGCCAGGTGGTGAACGCCGCCGGGCTATGGGCACCCACGCTGGCGCAGCAGCTGGATGGCGTTCCACGTGAAACCATCCCCACGCCCTGCTACGCCCGTGGCGTGTACTTTGCCCTGGCCGGGCGCAGCCCGTTCTCGCAGCTGATCTACCCGCTACCCGAGCCCGGCGGCCTGGGGACGCACCTGACGCTGGACCTGGGCGGCCAGGCGCGCTTTGGCCCGGACGTGGAATGGATAAACGGTGTGGATTACACGCTAGACCCGCAGCGGGCGCAGGGCTTTTACCACAGCATACGCCGCTGGTGGCCGGGGCTGGCCGACGGCGCGCTGGCGCCCGCGTATAGCGGTGTGCGGCCCAAGATCGTGCCGCAAGGCGCGGCCGACGGGGATTTTGTCATTCAGGGCCCGGCCGTGCATGGCGTACCCAGGCTGGTAAACCTGTACGGTATCGAGTCGCCCGGGCTAACCGCCAGCCTGGCGATCGCCGCCGAGGTGGCTGCCCTGCTGCGCTAGGGCCAGCTGGGCTACCGCCCGCAAGCTACGCTGGCGGATCAGCCCGCTTACCGGCCGTATCAGGTACCAATATGGCCAGAAGCGGCGATAGCTAGCCACATCGGGGCAATGCACACGGGTAACCGTAGAGAGCAGCGTCTGGCCATCCGGCTGCGCGCTTACCGTAAAGCCCAATACCAGGCGCGGGCACGTCAGCGCGGCAAAGCTGGCCGCATCGGCAATGGGCTGCAGGCCGTAATCGCTACGCCAGAACTCGCCGGCCAGCCCCCATACCCGCTCGTGCTCGCCCTGCGCCAGCAGGGTGAATTCGTGCAGACCAAACGGCGGCTTGTGTGGCAAGGCATTGGTGTAGCCCAGCCGTGCGGCCAACCTGCCAGGCAGCTCGCGCAGGGCAATAAAACGGTTTACCCACGGGTCTTGCCACTGCGGCAGCTGCGCCAATGCTTGCATCACCGCCTGCGGGCTGGCCGCCACCAGACGCTGGTGCCGCTCGGCAAACTGGTACTGCGGGAGCTGGCTGTGCAGCAGGCTCATGGCTGCGGTTCGGCGTCGTAGCGGCGGAAAATGGCGTTGTAGCGGCCGTCGTTTTTCATTTCGCGCAGGCGGTAATCCATGCGCTGACGCAGTATCGGGTCGCGCCACAGCACGGTGGCCTCACGCGGGGGCAGGATGGCAAAAAAGTCTACCGGCTGGCGCACATCCACCCCGGCCTCGCCGCGCAGGTGCTTGCGGTACCAGTCCAGCACCAGGCGGTCGGCCAAAATCACATCTACCCGGCCGGCGTACAGGCTTTTCACCTGCTGGCGCTGGTCGCCGGTTTCGTTGTACTGGCCTTGCGATACCGCCTCCAGCCTGTCGAAGCTGTCCGGCATGTCATTCTGCGCACCGTCCCACGCCAGAATGTTCAGCCCCACCAGGTCGGCGGTGTTATCCAGCTTGAGGTTGCGCCGGTGCAGCGCCATGGCCAGGTTGTCGAAGGTGTGCAGCGGGCGGCCCAGCGTACCGGGCAGGTTGGCGTGCTTTTGTGCCAGGGGCGACACATCGTAGATGGCGTCGACCTCGTTGCGGCGGAACAGCGCCATGCGGCGCGCCACCGGGTAGTACACCGGGTGGAGTGCCAGCCCTTCGGCCTGCAGCGCTTCGCGCAGCAGCTCTACCGCAATACCGGGGCGCACCCCGGCATTGACCCAGGGCGGGCTGTTTTCGGGAAACGCCACTTTGATCACGGTGGCAGCCTGTACCGGCAAGGCCAGCAGCAGGGCCGCCAGCCAGCACCATGGCGTGTTCGTGGGGTGGGTGGTGCTAGTCAAAGGCCAGGGTGCTTTCCAGTACGGTCAGCGCATCGCCCAGCTGCACGATGCCGCTGTTGCGCGCGACCAGGTTCACGCCAAAACACACGCCTTCGTCCAGCCGGCGGTAGCTTATCAGGGTAGCCAGCGGCTGCTTTTGCGGGTGGGGCTCGGCGGTATCCGGGTCGATGGTGGTAAAGATGCAGCGTGTGCAGCGGCTGACCACCTCGAACTCTACCTCGCCAATACGGATACGCTGCCACTCGTCTTCTTCAAAGGCAAAGGCATCGTCCACCACCAGGTTGGGGCGGAACTGGCGCATGGAAACCGGTGCGGCCAACCTTTGGTTCAGGTCGTCCAGCGAGGCCTGGCTGATCAGCAAAAACGGCGCACCGTCGGCAAACGACAGCGGCGTCACACCATCCTGGAACACGCGGGTGGTCTGCCCCAGCCACAGCAGCTGCACCGGCTCGGCCAGCAGCTGGCTGAACCAGGCGTCGGCCGCCGCATCGCCGCATCGCGCGGTGAACTCGCTTTTCCATACCTGTGCGCGATGCGGCTGGGCAAAGCGCGTGGTATCGGTATGCAGCGCCTGCTGGCCTGGCGCAGTAAACTGCCATGCCCCCTCCCCCGCCCCTGCTGCCTCTACCTGTACCAGCGCCGGGTGCGTACGCGCGGTGATCTGGCTACCGTCGGGGCGTACGACCAGCCACACGCGGTCGTTGGCCAGGCCCTGCAAGGTGACCGTGGCTTTTTCCACAGCCTGGCCGCGGCAGGATTTCAAAGGGTGGATAAACAGCTGAGTCAGGGCCATGGCACATGCTCTATAGAAGGACGCACTAGGCTAGCGCCGGCAGGGGGTTTTAGCAATGCGTAGAAACGCCAGCGTGCCGGGCAAACTGGCCTGGCGTTAACGATGGAAACAACAAAGGTGGTTTAGATGGCGTACATTGCAATACAGCATAATCTTGACTTGAATAAAGCCGTCAACACTTACCATCGCTATGCCGGCGCAGACTGGCTGGAAGGGCTCATTGCACCATGTTCAACAAGCATCTGAAACAGGAAATTGCCGGGCTACAAGCACAAGTTAGCCAGCTACGCGCGGTGGAAGCCGCACTCGACCGCTCCATGGCCGTGATTCATTTCGACCTGAACGGCAACGTCACCACGGCCAATGCCAACTTTCTGCGCACCATGGGCTACGACCGGCTAGAGCAGATACAGGGCAAGCCGCATAGCCAGCTGTGCGACCACGCCACCAGCAGCAGCCCGGACTACAAGCAGTTCTGGGAAAAACTCCGGCGCGGCGAGTTTTTCCGCGGCCGGGTACGCCGCCAGAATGCACAAGGCCAGCCGGTATGGCTGGAAGCCACCTACAACCCCATCCTGGACGAGCGTGGCCAGGTCTGTGGCTTCATCAAATTTGCTACCGATATCAGCGCCGAGATAAACCGTGCCCAGCACGACCACGCCGCACTGCGGGCACTGGACCGTGCCATGGCCACCATCGAGTTCAGCATCGATGGCAGCATCCTCACCGCCAACCAGAACTTCCTGCAGACCATGGGCTACCGCCTGGACGATATACGCGGCCAACATCACCGCATGTTTTGCGATAGCGCATTTGCCGGCAGCAGCGAGTACGAGCAGCTCTGGCAAACCCTGCGCCGCGGCCAGTTTTTCAGCGGGCGGGTACAACGGGTGAACAAGCAGGGGCAGCAGGTATGGCTCAACGCCAACTACACCCCGGTGATGGATGAGCAAGGCAAGGTTAGCCGGGTCATCAAGTTTGCCAACGACATTACCGAGCGCATCCTGCAGCAGCAGCGCGAGCTGGACAGTGCCATGTTTGCCTACCAGACCTCGAAAGACGCGCACGGCCAGGCGAATGAAGGCGTGCAGTACATCCAGCAAAGCGTGGCCGAGATCCGCAATATGGCAGGCAGCATCGACTCCGCCAGCCGCAATATCCAGAACCTGGGCGAACGCTCGCAAGCCATTACGTCGATTGTGCAAACCATCCACGATATTGCCGACCAGACCAACCTGCTGGCGCTGAACGCGGCCATCGAAGCCGCCCGTGCCGGTGAAATGGGCCGCGGCTTTGCCGTGGTAGCCGACGAGGTACGCAAGCTGGCAGAGCGCACGTCGGTATCCACCACCGAGATCACCCAGATGGTGAAAGATATCCAGGTACAAACAGGCACCGCCGTACAAAACATGGCGCAGATCATGGCGCAGGCTAATGACAGCGTGAGCAAGACACAAAGCGCCGGCGACAGCATGCTGCAGATACGCGAAGGCGCCGAAAAGGTAGTGGCCGCCATCGAGCAGCTCACCGCCAGCCGCCACTAAGCCACCGCAGTCAGCCACAACCGGCCCGGTCAGCCCTGACCGGGCCGTTTTTATCGATCGCTGCTAGGTAATCATCGCAGGTTGCCCCTGTATTGGTACAACGGGCTCGCACGGTAGCAGGCTGGCGAGTACGGGGTGAGTGGCACGGCCATGGCGACCCGGTTATGAAGCAAACCGTCGTATTTGCGTCATAACATATTTCCGACAAAATCAGTCAACAATTTTATCCCCAGCCTGCCATGGCGCCAGCAACCATGCGGCCAACCTTGTGGATAAGTTGGGCGCCCTGCCCTGCTGGCTGACCAGCTCAGCGCTCGCCGTCACCCGGCACCGGGTTGGCAAAAAAGGCGCTGGGCGCTACGCCAAACTGGCGGCGGAACATGGCGGTAAAGGCGCTGGGGCTGGCGTAGCCGGCAGACAGTGCCACGTCCAGCACGCGGGCGCCGGTGGCCAGCTGGGCCAGCGCGTGCATCAGCCGGGCCTGGCGCCGCCAGGCGCCAAAGTTCATGCCGGTGGCGCGTTGGAAGCGGCGCTGCAGCGTGCGCACGTCCACCCCCAGCCAGGCCGCCCAGTGTTCGCTGCTGCGTTCGTCGTCCGGCTGCGCCTGCAGCTGGCGGCACAGCGGCGCCAGCAAGTCGTCGTCCGGCGTGGGTAGCGCCAGCGGCAGCGTT
This sequence comes from Neisseriaceae bacterium, assembly GCA_027489245.1. GTDB lineage: Bacteria > Pseudomonadota > Gammaproteobacteria > Burkholderiales > Chromobacteriaceae > Vogesella. The sequence continues at coordinate 9,724 of JAIYAC010000002.1, forward strand.
TCCAGCACTTCGCATTCCTCCAGCAGCAAGGCCAGCAGGCGCGCGGCGCGGGTATCGGGCAACACCGGCGGCGGGATGCGCACCGCGGCCAGCAGCAGCTCGCGCCACAGCGGCGTTACCGCCAGCACGCAGCACTGCTGCGGCATGCCGGCCAGCGCATGCGGCTGTACGTACACGCTGCGCACCTGCGCCGGGCTCAGCATGTGCACCTCGTGCCAGTGGCCGGGCGGAATATAAATGGCGCGGCAGGGCGGCACGATCCACCGCCCGCGCGGGGTGAGGATGCGCATCACGCCGGCCATGCCGTACAGCAGCTGGGCGGTGCTGTGGGTGTGGCGCACGGTGGCGTAGCCGGCCGGGTAGTCCTGGGTTTTGCCTATCATCAGCGTGGTGCTGGTGAGCAGCGGCGGGTTAATGTCTTCGACTGGGGCGTACATGCCGTTTTCTCGATAGTTGATGCCCGTACGAAGCAAGACAGGCAGGAGCAGCCATTCTAGGATGGGCTACCTTCCCCCACAAGAAGCACACCATGAATGCCAGCCCCGCCGCCGTTGCGGCCAACCCTGACACCGCCACACCCCGCTGGCGCGTCATCGGCGCCGTCAGTGCGGCACACTTTCTGAACGACATGATGCAGTCGCTGATTCTGGCGCTGTACCCGCTGCTAAAGGGCAATTACGCGCTGAGCTTTGCCCAGATCGGCCTGCTCACCCTGGTATACCAGTGCACCGCGTCGCTGCTGCAGCCCATGGTCGGCATGTTTACCGACCGCCGCCCCCAACCCTACGCCATGATGCTGGGCATGCTGTCCACGCTGGCCGGCCTGCTATTGCTATCGCAAGCCACGCAGTACGGCTGGCTGCTGGTCGCCGCCGCGCTGGTGGGCACCGGCTCGTCCATCTTCCACCCCGAATCGTCGCGCGTGGTGCGGCTGGCCTCGGCCGGGCACAAGGGCCTGGCGCAGTCGCTGTTTCAGGTGGGCGGCAATGGCGGCACCGCCACCGGCCCGCTGCTGGCCATGCTGCTGATCTTGCCCTACGGCCAGGGCAGCCTGGCGTGGGTAGCCATGCTCACCCTGCTGGCCATGCTGCTGCTGTGGCAGGTGGGTAACTGGTACCGCGCCCAGCTGGCACACACCGCACAGCGCCGGGCCAGCATGGCGGCCAACCCGCTGTCGCCAGCCGACACGCGCAAGACGCTGGCAGTGCTGATGGCGCTGGTGGCCACCAAGTACACCTATATGGCCAGCCTGCACAGCTACTTCACCTTTTACCTGATCGAACGCTTTGCCCTGCCCACCGCCAGCGCGCAGCTATACCTGTTTGCCTTCCTGCTGGCCGTGGCAGTGGGCACTCTGCTGGGCGGGCCGCTGGGCGACCGCATCGGCCGCCGCCGCGTGATCTGGTTTTCCATCTTCGGCAGCGCACCGTTTGCGCTGGCGCTGCCGCACGTGGGCCTCACTGCCACGCTGGCGCTGGTGGTGACCATCGGGCTGATTTTGTCGTCGGCGTTCTCGGCCATTCTGGTGTACGCGCAGGAGCTGCTGCCGCAGAAGGTGGGCACCATCTCCGGCCTGTTCTTCGGCCTGGCGTTTGGCGTAGCCGGCCTGGCCGCCGCCGCCCTGGGCCAGCTGGCCGACCACGCCGGCATCCAGGCCGTCTACCAGTGGTGCGCGTGGCTGCCGCTGGCCGGCATCATCGCCGCGCTGCTGCCGGAGCTGCGCCGCCGCTAGCCACACCGCTACCCAAAACGACGTTGGCCGCACACCATCACGGCATGCGGCCAACTACCCGCCGGGCGTGGCGGTTAAAAGGTGTAGCCCGGTTAATCCAGCGGCTCATCCGGGATGGTGGTGCGGTGTAAAAACGGCCAGCTCATTGCGACTTTGGATTGCAACCCCGGATGCGGCTGTGCCTTATCCGGGCTACGGGCTGGCCGACGCCATCAGCGAAATGCACGACCGCATCGCCTACCGCGGCAAGTAAGCACCTGGCCTAGACCGCCACCGAACCGGCTGTGCAAGTAGGTGATATTTATCGAACCGGCGCCTTATACTGCAGTATCACAACCCGGCAAGGAGCAGGCGGCATGAGTCTGGTGAGCTATCTGGGCAAACAGATCCTGGGGGTACTGGCCTGCTACAAGGCTGGCGGCACCGTCATCCACATCTGCGGCGTCTACCCGCAGCACGACAACCGCCTGCGGCTGTTCTTTCCGCGCGGCCACAGCCTGCAGCCGGGCGAGCTGGCCACCCTGCACCTGGACAACCGCAGCGGCGTGGACGAGTTCGACGCCGACATCCGCGTCTACCGCGCCTCGTACAAAGGCGTGGTGGAAGCCAGCGACGGTGACTGGGCCATCCTGGCGCCGCGCGAATGCAAGCTGATGCACGGCATGCGCGTGGTGGAAGACATCACCGCCGACGGCTACCGCTTCCCCGACGACCCGCGCCCGCTGCAAGCAGTGCCGCCGTCGCCGCTACAGCAGCTGCCCGCCATCGCCGGCCGCGACCACCCCAACAAGGTGGGCATTCTGGTCACCCAGGCGCCGGAGCAACCGCACACCACGGTGCTGGCGTTTCTGTCCAGCAGCGACGACGACATCTTCCTCATCACTTTCCCGGAAACCTTCAAGTCGCAGCAACTGAAGCGCAACCCGCGCTGCCACTTCGTGATGGACGAACGCGCGTCGTACACCTTCGAACGCGCCATCGAATGGAACTACACCATCATCGAAGGCGACGCCCACCGCATTGCCAACGGCAGCGCGCTGTTCGAAGACGTCCGCCAGGCCTTCATCGACAAAAACCCGTGGGAACTACCGTTCTTCATCCGCGAAGACCTGGAGATGTACCACATCCAGCGCCGCCGCCTGCTCTGCCCCGGCGCGGTATAAAGCGGCCACCGGCAAAACTCGTCACAACGACAAGGGCAAGCCAACCGGCTTGCCCTTGTCGTTGTGCACGTCTGCGTGCGGCCAACCTTGGCCGCAAGGTGGCCAAGGTGGATATCACTGGCACCCGGTACAACGTCACCCGTAGCCCGGCTAAGCCAACGGCGCATCCGGGATGGTGGTGCGGCGTAAAAACGGCCAGCTCATTGCGACTTTGGATTGCAACCCCGGATGCGGCTACGCCTTATCCGGGCTACGGTCTGGTTTTTGAGCAATAGAACACGAGTGAAGCGACCCATCCCGTTGGCGCGAGCCGGTCAAAACGGTGCGCCCCAGGTTTTAAGGAGCCGATTTGTTTGAGTCCCGAGCCGTTAGCAAGGGACGAGTTCGGCGGCGCCTGGGGCGTGCCGTTTTGACCGGGGTTTCGAGCAGCCCCGGGGCGCGGGGGATTGGCAAGGGGGCGGCGACCCGCCCCCTTGCCACGCCTGCCGGGCGGAACCGGCATTCAAACATCGTCCGCGCAGCGGACACAAGCCCCGCCCAGTCTATAGTACTCAGTCAGGTAGGTTCGCTCAGCGCCAACCTACACGACATGCCCATTCATCATACACATCACCCATGACAAAAGGGCAAGCCCGCAGGCTTGCCCTTGATAATTGTCATGCGGCCAACCTTGGCCGCGTTCCGCTATCTGCTTACAGCGACGGCAGCAGGCCGGCGATGGCGAAGCGGTTGTACTCGGCGCGCTGGATCAGGGCGCAGGCTTTTTCGATGTCGGGCGCAAAGTAGCGGTCCTTGTCGTAGAAGCTGACCTGCTGGCGCAGCACGGCTTTGGCGTCTTCCAGCGCGTCGGCGGCTTTGTTCGGGGCGCGGAAGTCCACGCCCTGGCAGGCGGCCAGCAGCTCTACCGCCAGGATGCCGGCGGTGTTGTCGGCCATGTCGCGCAGGCGGCGGCCGGCGAAGGTGGCCATGGACACGTGGTCTTCCTGGTTGGCGCTGGTGGGCAGGCTGTCTACCGACGCCGGGTGGGCCAGCGACTTGTTCTCGGACGCCAGCGCGGCGCCGGTAACCTGGGCGATCATGAAGCCGGAATTCACGCCGCCGTTGTTCACCAGGAACGGGGGCAGCTTGGACAGGTTGCTGTCGATCAGCAGCGCCATGCGGCGTTCGGACAGCGAGCCGATTTCGGCAATGGCCAGCGCCAGGTTGTCGGCGGCAAAGGCTACCGGCTCGGCGTGGAAGTTGCCGCCGGACAGGATGTCGTTATCGTCGGCAAACACCAGCGGGTTGTCGGATACCGAGTTGGCTTCCACCAGCAGCACATCGGACGACTGGCGGATCTGCGTGAGGCAGGCGCCCATCACTTGTGGCTGGCAGCGCAGGCTGTACGGGTCTTGCACCTTGCCGCAGTTGGCGTGGCTGTCGGCGATTTGCGAGCCGGCGCCCAGCAGTGCGCGGTATTGCGCGGCGGCGTCGATCTGGCCTTGGTGGCCGCGTACCTGGTGGATGCGGTCGTCGAACGGGGTGCGGCTGCCCTGGGCGGCTTCTACCGACATGGCGCCGGCGACCGAGGCGGCCACGTACAGGTCTTCGGCGGCAAACAGGCCTTCCAGCGCAAAGGCGGTGGACGCCTGGGTGCCGTTCAGCAGGGCCAGGCCTTCTTTCGGGGCCAGGGTAATCGGGTCCAGGCCGGCACTGCGCATGGCCACATCGCCCGGTACGCGCACGCCGTCAACAAAGGCTTCGCCTTCGCCGATCAGCACGGCGCTCATGTGCGACAGCGGGGCCAGGTCGCCGGAGGCGCCCACGGAGCCCTTCTGCGGAATCACCGGGTAGATGCCCTTGTTGAACAGGGTGATCATGGCGTCCAGCACCACGCGGCGGATGCCGGAAAAACCGCGCGACAGCGAGTTGATCTTCAGCGCCATCACCAGGCGCACGGTGCTGTCTTTCATCGGCTCGCCAATACCGGCGGCATGCGACAGCACGATGGAGCGCTGCAGCAGCTCCAGCTCGTCGGCGGCAATCTTGGTGTTGGCCAGCAGGCCAAAGCCGGTGTTGATGCCGTACACGGTGCGGTTTTCGGCCAGCACGCGGGCCACGGTGGCGGCGGAGGCGTCGATGCCGGCGTGGGCGGCGGGGTCCAGCGCCAGCTGGGTAGCCGGGTTGCGGGCGATCTGGCGCAGCTGGGCCAGGGTGAGCTTGCCCGGGGTGATGGTGATGGTGGTCATGGTGGTACCTTTTTCTGTCGGCCACGAAAACCACGAAACAACACGAAAAATCTTTTATTCGCCACGAAAACACGCGGTATACACGGAAAACCCAACGGCCAAACCGGGCCCTGGCTTCATTCAGCCAGCCCAGCGGTTTTCCGGCTGCCGGCCTTGGTTTTTCTTCCGTGCTTTTGGTGTGCTTGCGTGGCGAACAGATCCTGCTCGTGCCCTTTCGTGGTTTTCGTGGCAAAAAATCTGGCCCCTGCGGCCAACGTTGGCCGCAGGGTACGGGTTTACTTGATCATCGGCAGCTTGAGGCCAAAGCGCTTGGCCGCGGCCACGGCTTGCTCGTAACCGGCGTCGGCGTGGCGCATCACACCGCTGCCGCAGTCGTTCACCAGCACGCGGGCCAAGCGCTCGGCGGCGGCGTCGGTGCCGTCAGCCACGATCACCATGCCGGAGTGCTGCGAGTAGCCCATGCCTACGCCGCCACCGTGGTGCAGCGACACCCAGCTGGCGCCGCCGGCGGTGTTCAGCAGCGCGTTCAGCAGCGGCCAGTCGGATACCGCATCGGTGCCGTCTTTCATGGCTTCGGTTTCGCGGTTCGGGCTGGCGACCGAGCCGGTGTCCAGGTGATCGCGGCCAATCACGATCGGCGCTTTCAGCTCGCCGTTCTTCACCATTTCGTTGAACGCCAGGCCGGCCAGGTGGCGCTCGCCCAGGCCCAGCCAGCAGATGCGCGCTGGCAGGCCCTGGAAGGCAATGCGCTCGCGCGCCATGTCCAGCCAGCGGTGGGTGTGCTTGTTGTCGGGGAACAGTTCCTTGATCTTGGCGTCGGTCTTGTAGATGTCTTCCGGGTCGCCGGACAGCGCTACCCAGCGGAACGGGCCCTTGCCCTCACAGAACAGCGGGCGGATGTAGGCCGGTACAAAACCCGGGAAATCAAAGGCGTTGGCCACGCCCTGGTCAAACGCTACCTGGCGGATATTGTTGCCGTAGTCCACGGTAGGGATGCCCATGGCCTGGAAGTCCAGCATGGCCTGTACGTGCACAGCGCAGCTCTGGGCGGCGGCGGCGGTCAGGCTGGCGTGCAGCTCGGGCTTGGTTTGCGCGTCTTTCCACTGCTCCACGGTCCAGCCGGCAGGCAGGTAGCCGTTGATCAGGTCGTGGGCGGAGGTCTGGTCGGTCACCAGATCAGGCTTGATGCTACCGGCCTGGGCGCGGCGTACCAGCTCTGGCAGTACCTCGGCGGCATTACCCAGCAGCGCGATGGACACGGCTTCTTTGCGGGCGGTGTGTTCTTTGATCAGCTCCAGCGCGTGGTCGATATCGCGCGCTTGCTTGTCCACGTAGCGGGTGCGCAGGCGGAAGTCGATGCTGCTTTGCTGGCATTCGATGTTCAGCGAGCAGGCACCGGCCAGCGTGGCGGCCAGCGGCTGCGCGCCGCCCATGCCGCCCAGGCCGGCGGTAAGGATCCAGCGGCCGGACAGGTCGTTGTTGTAGTGCTGGCGGCCGGCTTCGACGAAGGTCTCGAAGGTGCCTTGCACAATGCCCTGGCTGCCGATGTAGATCCAGCTGCCGGCGGTCATCTGGCCATACATGAACAGGCCTTTGCGATCCAGCTCGTTGAAGTGGTCCCAGTTGGCCCATTTCGGTACCAGGTTGCTGTTGGCAATCAGCACGCGCGGGGCGTTGGCGTGGGTCTTGAACACGCCTACCGGCTTGCCGGACTGCACCAGCAGGGTTTCGTCTTCGTTCAGCTCTTTGAGGCTGGCCAGGATCTGGTCGAAGCACTCCCAGTTACGTGCCGCACGGCCAATGCCGCCGTACACCACCAGGCCTTGCGGGTTTTCCGCCACGTCCGGGTCCAGGTTGTTTTGCACCATGCGGAAGGCCGCTTCGGCGATCCAGTTTTTGCAATGCAGGTCACTGCCGTGCGGGGCGCGGATAACACGGCTAGCATCAAAACGCGGGTCGTTCATGGGAGTCTCTCCTCTAAAAATCGGTGTCGTGTGTGGCCAGACCCGCGCTAGCGGCGCAGCTGGCGGGTAATGCCCCAGGCCAGCCGGGCGGCGGCTTTGGCGCCGTGGCTGTCCTGGTCGAAAGCCGGGTTGAATTCCACCAGGTCGGCGCCGATCAGCTTGCCGCTGCGCGCCAGCTTGGCCACCAGCGCATCGACCACGGCGATATCCACGCCATAGCCGGCCGGGGCGGACACCGCCGGCATTTGCGCGGCGGGCAGTACGTCCAGATCGATGGTCAGGTACACGACGTCTACGCTGTCGATAAACTCGGCCAGCTGCTGGCGTGCTTCGGCCAGCTGCCACGGTGCCATATCGCTATCCAGCCGCCACTCGGCGCCCAGCCGGGCGGCGGTGTCGAACAGCGCGCGGGTGTTGGCGGTTTCCGCCACGCCCAGGCACAGGTAGCGGAACGGCTGGCCGTGTGTGGCACAGGCGGCAGCGATCTGCGCAAACGGCGTGCCGCTGGTGGCGGTGTCGGCCTGGCGCAGGTCGAAATGGGCGTCGAAATTGACAATGCCGATGCGCTTGCCAGAGTGGGCGCGGGCCAGGCCCAGCCAGTGGCCGTAGGCGGTTTCGTGGCCGCCACCCAGCACCAGCGGCAGGTGGCCGGCGTGCACGATGGCGCTGACCGCTGCGGCCAACCTCTCGTGCGCGGCGTCCAGGTCGCCGTCGTCGCAGCACACGGTGCCGGCGTCGTACAGCGGCAGCGTGGGGTGCCAGGCCAGGTTGGCCAGCGCACGGCGCAGCGCCAGCGGGCCATCCACCGCGCCGGTACGGCCCTGGTTGCGGCGCACGCCTTCGTCGCAGGCAAAGCCGAGGATGGCAATGCCGGGGGCCGCGCCCGCGGCCAGCGGTTGTACGGCCTGGTGCCAGCGGCGGGCGGCGTCGCCTTCGGCAGCGTCGATGCGGCCGGTCCACATGCTCATGTCGATAGACATTTCGGATTCCTTTCAAACCGCCTTGCCGCTAGCGGCAGGCAAGACGTCAAAATCAGGGTTTGCCGTTACCGGCATTCATTCGGTGCTTTGCGCCACCCCACGAAACACCCGCTGCTTCAGCGGGTTGGTGCCCAGGCCGTACACGATTTCCGCCGGGTGCTCGATGTCCCACAGCAGCAGGTCAGCCACGCAGCCTGCGGCCAACTTGCCGTGGCTGGCAGCACGGCCCAGCGCCTGCGCGGCGTGGCGGGTGGTGCCTAGCAGCGCTTCTTCCGGCGTCAGGCCGAACAGCACGCAGGCCTGGTTCATGGCCAGACGGATGGAGGCAAACGGGCTGGTGCCAGGGTTCAGGTCGGTGGATACCGCCATGGCCACGCCGGCGGCGCGCAGCTTGTCCACCGGCGGCTTTTGCGTTTCGCGCAAAAAGTAGTACGCACCGGGCAGCAGCACGGCCACGGTGCCGGCCTGCGCCATGGCGGCCACGCCGGCGTCGTCCAGGTATTCGATGTGGTCGGCGGACAGGCCGCCAAACTCGGCCACCAGCGCGGCGCCGTGCAGGTTGGACAGCTGCTCCACGTGGCCTTTCAGCTGCAGGCCGTGGGCGCGGGCGGCGTCGAATACGCGGCGGGTTTGCGCGGGGGAAAAGCCCACCCCTTCGCAAAACACGTCTACCGCTTCGGCCAGGCCTTCGGCAGCGGCGGCCGGTACGATGGTGTGGCACACGTAATCGATGTAGGCATCGGCCTGGCCGGCGTATTCCGGCGGCAGCGCATGGGCAGAGAGCAGCGTGGTGGCGACCTCCACCGGCAGCGCAGCGGCCAGGCGGCGGGCGGCGCGCAGCTGTTTCAGCTCGTCGGCCAGCGTCAGGCCGTAGCCGGACTTGATCTCGACGGTGGTCACGCCTTCCTTCATCAGCGCTTTCAGCCGCGGCAGGCTGGCCAGCGCCAGCTCGTCCTCGTCCAGGCTGCGGGTGGCACGCACGGTGGAGATAATGCCGCCGCCTTCGGCCGCGATTTGCTGGTAGGGCACGCCGGTGAGGCGTTTTTCCCATTCCGCCGCGCGGTTGCCGCCGTACACCAGGTGGGTGTGGCAGTCGATAAAGCCGGGCGTGATCCAGCGGCCTTGCGCGTCGATTACCTCACCTGCGCCAGCAAACGCCTGCAGTGCCTCGGCCTGCGGCAGCACGGCGTGGATGCGGCCATCCTGCAGCCACAGCGCGTGGCCTTCCAGCGCACCGTAGGGCGCAGGGTTGGCCGCATCGCAGGTGGCGAGTCGGGCGTTGATCCACAGGGTGTGGCGGGGCTGGTGCATGGCTGGGTCCGCTTGGCTGATTAATTGTATATACATTTAGACCATACACCGCCAGGCGTCAAGCAGTGTTTTATCCTGCACCGCAGCATGATGCATAAGGTAAACAGGAAAAAACCAATAAAAAACAGCAGGTCATGTGTGAACATGGCCTGCTGGCGGGTACGCTACAAATGTATATACATTTACGCCATTATGGCGCTGCCCTGCTGCCGGCGATACTGGCCGGGACTGTAGCCGGTGGTGCGCTTGAAGGCGCGGCTGAAGGCGACTTCGCTGTCGTAGCCGGTTTGCTCGGCAATGCGCACCAACGGCAGCGGGCTATCGCGCAGCAGGCAGGCGGCCTGGTGCATGCGCCAGCGCGTCAGGTAGCTGGCCGGGCTATCGCCGACCACGGCGCGAAAATACAGGGCAAAACGCGAGCGCGACATACCGGCCAGGCTGGCCATGTCGGCCAGTAGCCAGCGCCTGGCCGGGGCTTGCTGGATAGCGTGCAGCAAGGGGGACAGGCGGGCGTCCGACAGCGCGGCCAGCCAGCCGGGGCGGTGGTCGCTGCCTTCGCAGTAGCGGCGTACCGCCTGGATAAACAGCACATCGGCCAGCCGACTGATGACCTGCCAGGCACCCGGGCGCGGCTGGCGGCTTTCCAGCATCATCAGCTGCAAGGTCGCGGCCAACAGTGGCGCGCGCTCTGTATCGTGGGGCAGTAGCATCAGGCCGGGCAGCTCGGCGAGCAGATGCGCCACCGACGGCTGCTCGAACACGAAACGCCCGGCCAGCACTAGCGACTGCGGGCCGCTGCCACCTAGCACCACATTGTGCTTGTGGCCCTCACCAAATAGCTCGCTGCAACGCTGGCAGGGGGTGTCCAGCGCATCCTGCAGTACGAAAGGCACGCCTTCACGCACCAGAAAGCTGTCGCCAGCCTGCAGGCACACCGGGGCGCCCAGCGCTGGCGAGGACAGCCAGGCGCTGCCTTGCGCCAGCAGCACAAAACGGCTGTGGTGATCGTGATGAAAATCGATCCCCCAGGGCGCGCCGGCGTGCAGATGGGCATACAGCGCGCTTTGCAGTTTCAGGCTGTCCAGCAGGTGATCTAGCGGGCTCATAGGGCGTACTTTCGGGACGAATGGTGATGAAATCAGGCTAAACAGTCATTCATTGTATTGCCCGGCCCGCTTAAGGTGGGGGCTCAATTTGCCAAGGAGCACAAAATGACTGCATACCGTTTGCGGGGCAGTGGCCAGGATGGCCGGTTTACCCGTGAGGATGACGTGCCGCACCCGCCGCGCCACGACGAGGTGCTGCTGAAGGTGCACGCCAGCGCGCTGAACTTTCGTGATGTGGCGCTGCTACAGGGCTGGTACCCGCTGCCACGGCAGGATGGCTTGATCCAGCTGACCGACGCCGCGGCAGAGGTGCTGGAAACCGGCAGCGAAGTGAGCCGCTTTGTTACTGGCGACCGCGTGTGCAGCACCTTTTTCCCCGGCTGGTTTGGCGGCAGCTTTCCGGCCAGCAGTGCCAGCCGGCAATACGGCACCCAGCTGGACGGCTGGATGTGCCAGTACAAGACAGTCCGCGCGGAAGACCTGGTGCACCTGCCCGCGCACCTGAGTTACCGCGAAGGCGCCACCCTGCCCTGCGCCGCGCTCACGGCCTGGAACGCGCTGCATGGCCGCTACCCGGTGGGCCCCGGCGATGTGGTGCTTACCCAGGGCACCGGTGGGGTCGCCCTGTTTGCCCTGCAGTTTGCCCGCATGCTGGGCGCCAGCGTGATTGCCACCACCTCGGGCGACGCCAAGGCCGCGCTGCTGCACCAGCTGGGGGCCACGCACGTGATCAATTACCGCAGCACGCCCGACTGGGGGTTGGCCGCACGCGAGCTGACGGGCGGCGTGGGGGTAAACCGCATTGTGGAGATTGGTGGCCCGGGCACCCTGACGCAGTCACTGCAGGCGGTGGCCAACGAGGGCGACATCGCGCTGGTGGGCTTTGTAGCACCCGGCCAGCCGCAGGTGGACTTCATGCAGCTGTTCATGAGCGGTGCTGTGGTGCGTCGCATCAATGTGGGCAACCGGCTTGAGTTCGAGTGCATGAACGCGGCCATCAGCCAGCATGGCCTGCACCCGGTGCTGGACCAGGATTTCGCGCTGGATGACCACGCCCAGGCGTTTGAGCGGCTGATGTCGGGCGGCCATAGCGGCAAGGTGACCTTGCGGCACTAAACATGGCAACACTAGGCCTGGCAGCGCTCAGCCCGCCGGCCAGGCTTACTTGCGTACCCGGGTCTGCGAACGCAGCTTGTACTTGCTGCCAGGGTGCAGCAGGCGGGCAAAACTGACCAGGTGCTTGCCGGACCAGGTACGGCGCAGCACGCGCAGGCAGGGCTCTGGCACGGCGAGCGCCAGCAGTTGCTGCTCGTCGGCGCCGGGCAGCACCGCCTCTACCGTGTGTTCCACGTCGGTGAGCGGGCAGGTGCGCATCAGGTAGGCGTTGGGGGTTTCCTGCTCGAAGGCCTGCGCCAGGTAGTCGGGCGCCCACTGCGGGTTCACGTAGCGGTCTTCGATCTGGATGGGGCTGTCGTCTTCGTGGTGCACGATCAGCGAATGGAACACTGCCGCACCGGCGGCCATGCCCAGGCGCAATGCCACTTCTTCGCTGGCCGGCTCGGCGCGGGCAAACAGCACCTGCGCACGGTAGACGTGGCCGCGCAGGGCGATTTCCTCGGCGATATTGTTCACGTCCAGCAGCGGCGACTCGGCCTTGCGCTCGGCCACATAGGTGCCGTCGCCGGCGTAACGCAGCAGCACGCCGGCCTCGGCCAGGTCGCGGATGGCCTTGTTCACCGTCATGCGCGACACGCCAAACTGGCGCGCCAGCTCTACCTCGGGCGGGATCTTGGCGCCAGGCGCAAAGGTGCGCTGCTTGATGCCGTCGAGGATGTAATCGCGGATGCGCAGGAAATGGGGTTTGGCGGCGGGTTTGGGCGTGCTCATGCCGCGATTGTAACGCGGCACTGGTCAAAGCGCTTGCCAGCGGTTAGCTTAATGCTGCATGACAAAGCATGCAGACAGGCATACCGCAGCAGCATGCCCTGCCCCACCTCCACCTTTGCAGATGGAATTGCCATGAGTCACCCCGTACACCCCGATCTGTTACCCGCTGGCGTACGCGCCATCGAGCTGGCCCCTGGCGTACCCGGCCTGGCATTTACCCACCCCGCGTTCACCGCCACCCTCAGCCTGTACGGTGGCCAGCTGCTGGGCTATACCCCGCACGGCGGCCAACCTTTGTTTTACCTGTCCCCCACGGCGCTACTGCAGCCGGGCAAGGCCATACGCGGCGGCGTGCCGCTGTGCTGGCCGTGGTTTGGCAAACATGGCAGCGACAGCAGCCAGCCGCAGCACGGCGTGGCCCGCACCGCGCTGTGGACGGTAAACGCCATTGCGCGCAGCGAGCTGGGGTTTCACGTGAAACTGAACGGCCCGCGCCACGGCGAGCTGTCGTCCAGCCTGAGCCTGGTACTGGGCGACAGCGTGGACATGGCGCTGACCACGCGTAACCACGGCAAGACCGTGGCCACCGTCAGCGCAGCACTGCACAGCTATATTGCCGTGGGTGATATCCGCCAAATCAGCCTGGTCGGCCTGGAAAACACCCGCAGCCACGACAAGCTGACCGACAGCCACGGCACCCTGCCTGCCAGCCCGTGGCGCTTTGATGGCCCGACCGACGCTGTGGTGGCCAGCGGTGCCGCCACGGTGCTGCACGATGCTGCCTGGCAGCGCACGGTCAGCATCAAGCCCGGTGGCTCGGACAGCACCGTGGTATGGACCCCGTGGGCCGCCGGCGCTGCCGCGCTGGCCGACATGCCGGACGACAGCTGGCAGCACTTTGTGTGCGTAGAGGCCGCCAATGCCGGCGCGGATAGCCGCCAGATCGCGCCGGGGGACAGCCATACACTAAGCCAGCATTTGCACGTGGCGGGGGTATAATCAGCGTTTGCCTCACCGCCGCATACCACGAGTAACAGCATGATCCAACCCGACCGCCTGGACCGTTTCTTTCCCATTACCTACCCCAATGGCACCACGGTAAGCCGTTTTGCCAAGCATTGCCCGCACTGCAAACAGCTGGTGAAAGCATCGGCAATGGAAGGCATGGCGCTGCTGCTGAAAGACAAGGTATTCGTGCTGGCCGACGGCCACTGCCCGCACTGCCAGCATGGCTTTGTGGTGAAGTGCGTGATCGACGAATACAAGCAGGTACACGCCGTGGGCCTGCCGGTATTTTTGTACCGCATGATGCTGCAGTGGGGCGCGCGCAAACACGTGCAGACTTTCCGCCAGCAAAGCGACTGGCGCATGGCCCAGCAAGAGGTGGAAACACCGGCCACCGAGCCTGCCGCGCCGCGTGGTACCCAGCTGGCTGACAGCGCCATGGTGCAGAAGTCGGAAGAAATCCTGGGCAACTTCATGGGCCAGCCCATTCACGCCTGGATCATGAACAACGGCCAACGCCTGGTATACGAACGGGCGGTACCGCCGGGGGGCAGCTTTCAGCTAGCCGAACAGGAAGTGCTGTTTGAAAACCGCCTGATCTACCGCCCGGCCTGATACGGCCAGGCACCATGCAAAACCCCGTCAGCTTGCTGGCGGGGTTTTTTCTTGCGGGTAGGCAAAAGGGGCGGCTGGCAGGCGCTTAGTTCAGGCGTATCCGGTAGACGCAGCTGGCGTCATCCGGCCAGCTCTGCACCATGCCCAGGCGCTGGCACAGGCGCCGTGCGGCATGGTTGGCCGCATCGGTACAGGCGTACACCTCCTGCGCGCCGTAGGGGCCAAACGCCAGCGCTAACATGCTGTCGGTGGCTTCGGTATACAGGCCCAGCCCCAGCCAGTCCGGGTGGCCCCAAAAGCCCAGCTCCCAGCACTGCGCGCTACGCAGGTGCAGCTCGCAACAGCCCACAATCTCGCCCCCCAGCCAGAGCAGGGCAATCTTGTCCTGTGCTTGCGGCCACACCAGCGCCACCTTGCGGCACCAGGCTTCGCAGGCCTCGGCGTGCTGCGGCGGCTGCGCCCACGGCAGGCTGTCCGGAAAACAGCGCAGCAGCGGCAAGCTGGCCTCGATGGCTGCCTGCAAGGCAGCGCCGTCGCCCGGCTGCGGTGCGGCCAGGCGCAGCCGGCTGGTATAGACCCCGTCCAGCAAGGGGTCGGCTAAGGGGTAATGCGCCATGCCACCTCCCATAGTCTGTGTCGCCGCGCGCTACACCACGGCCAGGCCAGCCTGTCATGGCCAGCCGCGTGGGCTTAGCCGAGTGTGTCTGCGATCAGGCTGGCGATACGTTCACTGGCGCCGCGGTGAGCGGCGGTAAAGGCCAGGCCAGCCTGGCGCATGTGCAGGCGGGCATCAGCATCGGCCAGCAGCTGCAGTGCCGTGGCCACCAGCTGGCTGGCGTCGTGCACCTGGCGCGCCGCGCCCGCCTGCAGGGCCAGCGCGCTGGCCTCGGCAAAATTATAGGTGGAGGGCCCCAGGAGTACAGGTACACCGACACTGGCCGGCTCGATCAGGTTCTGCGCGCCAAAATCCAGCAAGGAGCCGCCAACAAACGCCACATCGGCGGCGGCGTAGTAGGCAAACAGCTCGCCCATGCTGTCGCCCACCCACACCTGGGTGTCGGCAGCCACGGCGGCCTGGTCGCTGCGGCGCTGCACGGCCAAGCCGCGGGCTGCGGCCAACTGTGCTACCTCGGCAAAACGCTCGGGGTGGCGCGGCACCAGCACCAGCAGGGCCCGCTGCGGGCCGGCGGCCTGCCAGGCGTCCAGAATCAGCGCTTCTTCGCCATCCCGCGTGCTGGCGCACACCCACACCGGGCGGGTGCCGATACGGGCACGGAAGGCCTCGCCCAGGGCCAGCTTGTCGGCGGGCGGGGTGAAATCGTACTTGGTGCTGCCGCACACCAGCGGCGCCGGCGTACCCAATGCGGCCAACCTGGCGGCATCGTCGGGGCTTTGCGCGGCCACGGCGTTCAGGCGCTGCAGGGCCGGGCGCACCAGGCGGCGTATGCGCTGGTAGCCGCGGGCGGATTTTTCCGACAGCCGGGCGTTCACCAGCAGCACCGGCACCTTGGCGTCGCGGCAGGCGTGGATCATGGCTGGCCAGATTTCGGTTTCCATCAGCAGCAGGCAGGCCGGCTGCGCGGCGGCGACGAAACGGCGCATCCAGCGCAGGTTGTCGTACGGCAGGTAATGCACCTGGGCGTCGGGGTACAGCTCCTGCGCGGTGGCCCGGCCGGTGGGCGTCATCTGGGTAATCAGCAAGCTGGCCTGGGGATAACGTGCGCGCAGGGCTTTCACCAGCGGCAGCGCAGCGCGGGTTTCGCCTACCGACACCGCGTGCAGCCAGATCTGCTGGCCGCGCGGCTGCGGCAGGCTGCGGCCGAAGCGTTCGTCCCAGTGTTCAAGATAAGCCGGCGCCTGGCGGGCACGCTTTTTCAGGTAACGCTTGATCAGCGGCGTGAGCAGCGGCCACAGCGCGGAATACAGCTGCAGCAGCATCAGGCAGCCCCCCGCACGCGGGCCAGCAGCGCCAGCACCGCGTCCACTGGCGGTACCTGCCCTGCCCGGCCGATGTTGGCCGCACGGGCGGTTTCTACCACACCGGTCAGCGCCGGGTCGGTATCGGTATAGATCGCCACCAGGGGCACATCCAGCGCATTGGCCAGATGCGTGAGGCCAGTATCCACACCCACGACGGCAGCAGCGTGGCCCAGCAGCGCGGCCGCGTCGCGCAGCGGCATGCGTGGCGCTACCACGGCGCCCGGCATGGCAGCGGCCAAGCGCGCTGCCCGCGCCTGCTCCACCGCATTCCCCCAAGGCAGTACCGCGTACAACCCTTGTGCGGCCAGCTCGGCTGCCAGGGCCAGCCAGTGCGGCTCTGGCCACAGCTTGCTGTCGCGGCTGGTGGCATGCAGCAGCACGGCGTAGTGGCCGGCCGGTAGCCAGCCCGGGCGGGCACCAGCGCGAATGCCGAACACCGGCGCACCGCTGACTTCATAACCGAACGCCGCGGCAAACAGGCGGCGGTTACGCTCGATGGCCGACAGCTGGCGGCTGACGGTGTAGTGGCGCTGATAAAAGCGTGCGGCCAACGGTTCGCGGATGCTGGTGGCGTCGTAGCCGGCCAGCGGGCCGTTGGCCAGCCAGCCCGGTAGCGCACTTTTCAACAGGCCTTGCGCGTCCAGCACCAGATCCCAGCGCGTGCTTTGTAATGATGCTTTCAGTGCCGCCATCTGCTGCCAGGTATCGCGCGCCAGCAAATGCTTGCGCCAGCGGCGCCAGGCAATGGGCAGCGTGGCCTGTACCTGCGGGTGCAGGCCGGGGATATCCACAAAGGCTTCTTCCGCCAGCCAGGTGATGCGGGTATCGGGCTGGTGTCGTGCCAGGTCGGTAAGGGCCGGCCAGGTGTGGATAAGGTCGCCCATCGACGATGTGCGCAGCAGGAGGACATTTTTCATGCGCGGAATTTTACGGCTGCCCCTGTGGTTAACCAAGTAAAATCGCGGCGACCCGAATGTGGATAAAGCGCTGTGGATAAGAAAGCCCATAGTTATCCACAAAGGCTCCCACCGGCGCAGCCTGGGTTAATGGGGTAGCCACACACATGGCAACACCTTGAAAAACAGGTGTTTTTTATACTTACCCACAGCAAAGTGCCTTGTATATCATTGTCTTCAAATAAGTAATGTGAAAACAATGAAAGCGTGAGGTGCGAAATTGTCTGGCAAAAGTTCAGCCAAAAACGGCGGTCTGCAAGACGTCCAAACAGGGGGACTAGCGCAATACGCTTCGCTGCAGACCAGACGTCATGGCACACTTGATGCACAGGCAGCGGGTAAAAGCAGGCTTAGGCGTGTGGACAAGCCGGGTTAATCACAAAACGGCAGATTTATCCACAAAGCTTGCACCACAAAACAGGCCAGACAGCCACAGCTGTTCATGCAGCACAATCCATTGAAAAAAAACAGGAAAACTGGCTTACCCACAGCCAGTTAGCGCCTTCATCAGCCCTTATCAATTTAATTACTGGACAGTCTAGAAAGTATGTCTGAAGCGCTAAGCGTGGTGCTTATCACCAAAAATGCAGAAAACCAGCTGGAAAAATGTCTGCAAAGCTGTGCTTTTGCCGACGAGATCGTGGTAGTGGATTCGGGGAGTACGGACAGGACATTGGCAATAGCTTCTGCCTATAAGGCGAAAGTTATCCACCAGGACTGGCTGGGTTTTGGCCCGCAGAAGCAGTTTGCCGTGGCGCAAGCTAGCCACGATTGGGTGTTATGCCTGGATGCAGATGAATGGCTGTCTGAAAAATTACGCCATGAAATCATGAGCTTGCTTAAAAACCCGCGCGGCTACGCCTGGCGTTTTGCCCGTAGCAACAAGTTCATGGGGCGTTTTTTGCAATTTGGCGAAGGCTATCCGGATTACAGCCTGCGTCTGTTTCACCGCCAGCACGCCCGCTGGTCGGACGATGCGGTGCACGAATATGTGCAGACAGATAGCCAGGTTGGCACCCTGGCAGGCGACCTGATGCACGAATCCGGTGAAGACATTGCCCTCTACCTGACAAAACAGAACCGCTACACCAGCTTGCAGGCCGATGCGCTGTACCAGCGTGGCAAAAAATGTGGTGTGGCCAAGCTGGTGTTCAGCCCGCTGACGCGATTTATCAAGTTTTATCTGGTACGCCAGGGCTTTCGCGATGGTTTGCCCGGCCTGGTGCACATCAGCATTGGCTGCTTTAACAGCTATATCAAATACGCCAAGCTGATCGAGCTGCACCGGCTGGGGAAAAGCCGCTAGATCTGCGGCGGGCTGTGGATAAACAGGCCAGTCAGCCCGTTTTTGCTGACCTGTGTGTGTAAAAGCAGCAGGTGCTCACCGTTTGATCATGCCGGTCAGCCTGTGGGTAAACGGCGTTTGCCCGCTAAGCTGCTGTTTTTGCATGCATTCAGCGCAGGTAAAACCAATCAACACGGTTTATCCACAAGCGGCCAATAAGCCAGCCTGGCTGGCACGGCATGGCAAAGACCGCTGTTATCGCTGTTAGATTTCGATAAGCACTACACGCCAAGCTTTTGTCATGAATGAGAATTGCTGCTGTAATGGGGGGCCCTAACCCGCTGCCCCTGCCATGAACTTGCGCTTTCCTGCCCCATTGCAGCCCGGTGACACGCTTGCGCTGTGCGCGGTGTCCTCCGGTGTCCCCGAAGTGATGCACGCACGCCTGGAGGCCTCTATTGCCGCCCTGCGTGCTGCTGGCTATCAGGTGGTGGAAGGCGATACCCTGCGCCGGCAACACAAAAACGCCAGCGCCAGCGCCGCCACCCGGCTGGCAGAGCTGAACGGTTTTCTGTACGACCCGGCCATCAAGGCCATTTTGCCGCCCTGGGGTGGCGAGCTGGCCATGCAGCTGCTGGCCAGGCTGGACTGGCCAAGGTTGGCCGCATTGCCCCCCAAATGGCTGTGCGGCTTTTCCGATGTATCCACACTGGCGGTGCCGCTTACCCTGCGCGCCGGCTGGGCCACGCTGCACAGCCCGAACGTGTTTGATATCAGCCACCCGGCCCGCCAAAGCGAAATGCAGCCGCTGTGGCATAGCTGGCAACACGGTTTGCCGCCCCGCCAGCAGGCCTTTACGCACTTTTGGCCATTTGGCGACCCCGGTGTGACTAAAAACAGCCGCGTGCGTGTGGCGGGTGCTGCACAGGCCAGCATGGCCGGGCGGCTGATAGGCGGCTGCCTGGATACGCTGTCGCGCTTGGTCGCCACGCCATACTTCGACCTGCAACCTTGGCGCGGCCAACCTGTGCTGCTGTACCTGGAAAACTGCGAGCTGGCCCCGTGCGAGCTCGCACGCGCCCTGACGGCCATGCGCCTGGCGGGGGCGTTCGATAGCCTGGCCGGGCTGATACTGGGGCGCAGCAGCGGCCCCGAGGCAGCGCAGCCGGGCGACCTGCACTACGACGAAGCCGTCATGCAAGCGCTGGACGGCCTGCCCTGCCCGCTGGTACTGGATGCCGACATCGGCCACGTACCACCGCAATGGACCCTGATGAATGGCGCCTGGGCCACGCTGCACGTAACGCATGGCCACGCCACCCTGGAACAGCACCACCACCCCGCTACCACCGCAGGAGATACCCCATGAAGCCCCGCATCGCCCCGCCCTCTGCCGCCTTTGTCGGCGTGTCCTGGGTCGCCTTGTTTGCCGGTATGCTCACCTACCTCATCGGCCTGTGGAATGCCACCATGCCGTTGAACGAAAAGGGCTATTACTTCACCGTGCTGCTATACGGCCTGTTTGCCGCCGTCTCTTTGCAAAAAAGCGTGCGCGACCGGCTGGAAGGCATTGCCGTCAGCGGCATTTACTACGGCCTGTGCTGGTTGTCGGTGGGTATCAGCCTGTTATTGCTGGCGGTAGGCTTGTGGAATGCCACCCTGCTGGGCAGCGAAAAAGGCTTTTACGCCATGGCCTACCTGCTGAGCCTGTTTGCCGCCGTGGCGGTACAGAAAAATACCCGCGACCAGTTGGCCAGCCGCCCCGAGCCGGCCAGCTTTGCACCAGAAAACGAAGGAGAGCAGTAATGGCCATTTCGCTGCGTGATGCCACTGCATTCGACGCCGATAGCGTGCAAAGCCTGCTATTCGACCATGGCCCCAATATGTGGAACTGGCTACCGCCCGAAGGCGTGGCGCGTACCATTCAGCAGCTGGTCGCCGGCCTGGCTGGCGGCATACTGGCCGAAGACGGCAGTATGCTGGTGGGGGCGGTACTGTACCGTCAGGCCGACCCCTACCCCAGCCTGCGCCCCGACGATATTGCCCCGCTGCAGTGCAGCTATATCGTGGAAGCCGTCGTCCACCGCGACTACGCCGGCCAGGGCATTGGCGCGCGCTTGCTGAACAGTGTGTGCCAGAAGCTGGCTGCCCAGGGCCAGGCCTGGGTGGTGGCCGACCGCCACGAAGAAAACGGCCCGTCCGCCGGCATGATGCGCAAAGTCGGCCTGCAACAGCTGGGCGTGTACGACGACCCGGCGCGCCGCCCCAGCGGCAGCCGCCGCACCGCGGTATGCGGCAGGCGGCTGTAATACGCAGCAGATAAAAAAACGGCCAGGCTGTGATGCCTGGCCGCTGTTGTTTTCAGGGTGTCGTTACACGCTGTAGTCGCCCCACACCGTCTGGATGGCGCCTACCGCCGCCAGCGCGGCTGTTTCGGTGCGCAGGATGCGCGGCCCCAGTTTCAGCGGCGTCCAGCCTGCGTTAATGGCCTGCTGCTCTTCGGCGCCAGACAGCCCGCCTTCCGGCCCGGCCATCAGCCACGCCTGCTGTGGCGCCCGGGCGATATCCACCAGCTTTTGCGTGCCCAGCGGCGACAGCAGCAAGTGGGCATCGGCCGCTGGCAAGCTGGCCAGCCACTGTTTCAGCGTCAGGATGGGGCGCACCTCGGGTACGGTGTTGCGCCCGCTTTGCTCGCAGGCGGCGATCACGATTTCCTGCCAGCGCTGCACGCGTTTGTCGGCGCGGTCGCCGGCCAGCTTTACGATGCTGCGCTCGGTGGCCAGCGGCTGGAAGGCGCTGACGCCCATTTCCACCCCTTTTTGCAGGGTGAACTCCATGCGGTCGCCGCTGGAAATCGCCTGCGCCAGCCCCAGCCATACCGGTGATTCGCGGCTGGTGTCGTCAAATGCCGTGATCGTGCAGCTAACGTCGCGTTTGGCGATGTCGGTCAGCGTTGCGTGGTACTCGCCACCACGGCCGTTAAACAGCGTGATGCCGTCACCGGCGCGCAGGCGCAAAACCTGCACATGGCGCACTACCGTATCCGGCAGTGCCAGGGTTTGCCCGGCAGCAAGGGCAATATCTATAAAAAACCTTGGCATGGTGTGTTGATCGTTCGTGTTGATAACGGTATTTTGCTTGGTTTGCTGCACGTGCAACAACATAAACATTACACGGTGGTAAGCGGGTCTGCCCGCAGCGCGAGAGGAGAGATGGATGCAAGTGGTCGATCAGGTAATACAGGTCGTACGCGACGTGGCCCGCTACGAGGTCATGCCGCGCTTTTTGCGCGTGGGCAAGACGCGTAAAGAGGACGGCTCGCTGTTTACCGAAGCCGATCTTGCCTGCCAGCAGGTACTGCAGCAGCGCCTGCCTGCCATCCTGCCCTACCCGGTGCTGGGCGAAGAAATGACCATGGCCGAGCAGGATGCGCTGTGGGCGGCCAACCAGGCTGGCTTGTGGGTAGTGGACCCCATCGATGGCACCACCAACTTCGTTAACGGCCTGCCCTACTTTGCCGTGTCGGTGGCGCTGATGGTGAACGGCGTGAGCGAGCTGGGGGTGATCTACAACCCGGTGTCCGACGAAATGTTCTACGCCCGCCGCGGCGGCGGAGCCTACCTGAACGGCCAGCCGCTGCCGCTGAAAACCGTGGCCAACAGCATGGGTGACGCCATCGCCGCCGTGGAAATCAAATATCTGCGTTCCGGCAAACTGGCCGCACGCATGGGCAGCGTGGCGCCGTTTGGCAGCCAGCGCAGCATGGGTTCCAGCACACTGGACTGGTGCTTCCTGGCCGCCGGCCGCTATGACATCTATCTGCACGGTGGCCAACGGCTGTGGGACTACGCCGCCGGCGCGGTGATCCTGGAAGAAGCCGGCGGGCGCATCGCCAGCCTGAACACCGACGACTACTGGGCCGACACCATCTGGAAGCGCTCCGCCATCGCCGCGCTGAACCCCGAGCTGTTCGCGCAGTGGCACAAGTGGGTGCGCGCCAACCAGTAAGCAGCGGTTTTTGATAAAAGATGCGGCCAACCTTGGGCAAGGTTGGCCGCATTGTTTTGGGTGCAGGTTTTTATAGTGGCTCAGCCGCTTAACCAAGCCTGACGAAGATGTGTGTTCAAGGCTGATAACGCTTGGCGGCAGCCTTGGTAAACCAGAAATCGGCGTCCTTGTCGCTCTGTGGTACGCCATTGCCGTCCAGATACAGCGTGCCCAGGCTGAACTGCGCCTCTTTCAGGCCTTGTTCGGCGGCCAGGCGGTACCAGCGTGCGGCTTCGGCAGCATCCTGCACCACCCCTTGGCCGTAGCGGTACAGATTACCTAGCCGGTTTTGCGCGGGGGCATAGCCTTGAGCGGCGGCTTGCTGGTAGTAATGGGCGGCTTGTGCCCAATCTACAGGCAGGCCTTTACCCTCGGCGTACAGGCGGCCCAGCTGGTATTGGGCACTGACATCACCTTGTGCTGCTGCTTTGTTGTACCAATGCGCGGCCTGGGCGATGTCGGCTGGCAAGCCTTTACCGGATTCGTAAATCAGCCCAAGCACCCGCTGCGCAGTGGCTTTGCCCTGTGCGGCATCGCGCTGGTGTGTGGCCAGCGCCCGGATATCTTCACGGCTCAGACCATAGGTATTGTTGTACAAGGTTTTCAGGCTGTTTGTTGCATCAGCCAGATCCTGTGAGGCTGCCAGGCGGTACCATTTTTCGGCCTCGCCGTAATTCATGCTGATGCCTTTGCCTGCCTGTAGCAGGCGGCCGAGATTGTGCTGGGCCTGGGCATTGCCCAGCCGTGCGGCCTGCAGGTACCAGTTGGCTGCCGCAGTAACATCCTGCGTGCCATACCTGCCCCACTCCAGTATTTCACCTAGCCGGTTTTGTGCCAGCGCCATGCTTTGATCTGAAAGACCGTTACGGACAGGCAGTGTCTGGCCGCCAGCTTGTTGTGCCGCGGCCAGGTACCAGCGCACGGCCTGCTCGGGATCTGCGGCTAGCCCCAGGCCGACATCCTGCATCAGCGCTACTTTCAGCTGAGCCATGAGGTCCCCCGCCTTTGCCTGGCTCAGCAGTGCACCGGCCTGGCGCAGGTCATCACGGCTGAAGCCGTATCGATTGAAATACAGCCCGTTCAGAGCTTCGGCCGCCGTACTGTCGCCGTGCTTTGCCGCTTGCTGATACCACCGTTCTGCCACGGCATAGTCCATGGCCACATGCCAGCCTTCACGGTACAGCCTGGCCAGCCGCAGCATGGCCCGGGTATCGCCCTGGCTGGCATTCTGTTCGTAGCAGGCAATCAGCTCGGGGTTGGCTTGCCTGATGCCATTACCGGGATCACGTTGCTGGCAAAGCCAGTAATCCGCTTCGCGGTCCCCCTGTGCGACGGCGGCCTGCAGCCACTTGGCCGCTTGCTGCGGGTCTTGCTCTACGCCCATGCCGTACAGGTACAGCCTGCCCAGCGCGGTCATGGCCTGGGGGTGTTGCTGCTTGGCGGCTTTCTGCAGATACGTGGCTGCCGTAGGGTAATCGTGAGCCATAACCTGGCTCAGGCCGTACCAGTACTGTGCCGTGGCGTCGTGTTCTGCGCTGTGTTGCCAGTACGCCATCACTTCGTCAGCGTTGGCGGCCTTGCCGGCCTCGATAAGCGAATACATCTCGGCCATCAACGCAGCCGCCTCATTGTGCTGTTTTGCTTGTTGACGGTACCAGGCGAGCGCTTCCTGGTTGCTATGGAACACCAAGGGCCTGTTGGTGGCTGTGCGCGGGCCAAACGGGGTAACAGATTCTGGCTGACTACCCGGTAGGGTGAGTGCCGGGAAAGCAGGGGATGCCTGGATGGCCAGCGGGAAAGTCAGGCCGGCACAGAGCAGGATGGTGGCGAGGCGACGCAGCATGGCAGCAAACGCAGTAAATGAAAATTGCATGATAACCAAAGCGATGCGGTGCTGACAGCAATGCCTAACGCCCCAGCAACAGCACGGTGCCGGCCACGCTGATGGCGGCGCCCAGCCAGCCCAGCAGCGGCGGGGCCTGCCGCGTTACCGCCCACAGCATGGGCAGGATCAGTACCGGGCTCAGCGCTGACAACATACCCACGGTAGCCACGTTGCCGCTTTGCAGTGCCACCATGATCAAGGTCATGCCCAGGCCCAGCGCGACCACACCGTTCAGCGCCAGCTGGCCCAGCATACGCGGCGTGGGCGGGTTGGCCATGCGTGCCAGGCGGCTGCCGCTGGCCCATAGCAGCCAGTTGGCCGCACAGCCTATCGCCATGCGCAAGGCGCTGGCGGTGAGCGGGTCCAGCCCGCTGGCCATGGCCGGTTTGGCAAAAAAGGTGCCGCATGCCTGGCACAGCGCGGCGGCCAGGCCCAGCGCCACGCCGGCTTTCAGGCCGTGGCTTTGTTCCCAGTGGTGGGTGCTGCCGTCACGGCGGCCAAAGGCCACGGCTACCAGCACGCCGCCAAACACCAGCACGCTGCCGGCCAATGCCTGCAGGCTGAGTGCCTCGCCCAGCAGCAGTACGCCCAGCGCCACCGAAAACACAGAATGGGTGGCAAACAGCAGGCCGGTACGGCGCGGGCCCAGGCGGTTCATGGCGGCGAACATCAGCGCATCGCCCAGAAAAATGCCGAACAGCGCCGATAGCGTCAGCGGCAGCAGCGCGGCGGCGTGTACTGTGGCCCAGCCACCCAGCACCAGGCTGGCACCGCCCAGCAGCACGGTGAGGAAGCTCAGCCGCAGCCGGCTGAAGGCAAACGGGCCGAAGTGCCGCGCCGGGGTGGCGCCGATAAGGCCGCCAGCGGCCCAGCAAGTGGCCGCGCCCACGGCGGCCAGGTCGTACAGCAGCATCAGCGCCCCGCTTTCGCGGCCGGTTCCAGCGTAGCCAGCAGCGTGCTCATCGACGCGTCCAGTGCGTCCAGCTGTGCGGCGTCCAGCGGTGCCAGGATGCGCGCCATGTTATCCACATGCGCACCTACTACCTCGTTGACCAGATCCAGCCCCTGCGGGGTGAGCTGTACCAGCAGGCTGCGCGCGTCGTCGGGGTTGGGCAGGCGGCATACCAGGCCGCGCTCGGCCAGCAGCTGCAGCTGGCGCGTCATGGTGCCGGACGACAGCATCAGGCTGGAAAACAGCGCGGTGGGCGCCAGGCAATACGGCGCGCCGCTGCGGCGCAGCGTGGCCAGCACGTCGAATTCCCAGTTGCTGATGCCGTACTGGCCGAAGGTGTCGTTCAGCCGTTTTTGCAGCTGGATGCTGCAGCGGCCCAGGCGGCCGATGATGGCCATGTGGCGGGTGTCCAGGTCGGGGCGTTCGCGCTGCCACTGTGCGCGGATGGCGTCCACGGCGTCGGGGGTGTTCGGGGTATCCATGCCGGCTCCAGATAGCTCGTGTTCAAGATAAATATCTTGAGTTGAAGATAAATTATCGATACGCTGATTATATCTTGAATAGGAGATATCACTGTGACGACCGCTTCCCGCCTGTGGCGCGACACCTTGCTCACCGCCGTGGTGCCGCTGATCTGGGGCTCCACTTACCTGGTAACCACACAATGGCTGCCCCCCGGCCTGCCGTTTAGCGCTGGCGTGTTGCGCGTGCTGCCGGCTGGCCTGCTATTGCTGCTGTGGACGCGCCATCTGCCACAACAGCAGGAATGGCCGCGCCTGCTGCTGCTGTCGCTGCTGAATATCGGTGCCTTCCAGGCGCTGCTGTTCATGGCGGCTTACCGTTTGCCCGGTGGCATCGCCGCCGTGCTGGGGGCGATTCAGCCGCTGCTGATGATGGGCTTGCTATGGCTGCTGGAGCAGCAAACGCCACGGCCGCTGGTGTTACTGGCGGCGTGCACAGGCCTGGCCGGCATGGCGGTGCTGCTGAATGCGGGTAATGAGCAGTGGGATACGCTGGGTGTGCTGGCGGCGGCGGGCGGTGCCATCGTGATGGCGCTGGGCATGTACCTGGCGCGGCGCTGGGGTAGCAGCCTGCCGCTGCTGGCGCTGACTGGCTGGCAGCTGACACTGGGCGGGCTGATGCTGCTACCGGCAGCGCTGTGGCTGGACCCGCCCATGCCCACGCTGTCTGCGGCCAACGTGGCGGGCTACGCCTACTTATCATTGGTGGGCGCGCTGCTGGCTTATGGCCTGTGGTTTCGCGGCCTGCGCTTGCTGCCGCCGGTAGCGGTATCGGCGCTGGGCCTGCTTAGCCCGGTGGCGGCGGTCATCCTGGGCTGGGTGGCGCTGGGGCAAACTCTGCACGGCTGGACGCTGGCCGGCATGGCCACGGTGCTGCTGAGTGTGCTGTGCGTGCAGCTGGCCAGTAGCCGGCGCCCGGCGCGCTAAAAAGAAAAAGCCACCTGCCAGGCAGGTGGCTTGCAGGTGGCCGACATGGGGTTTCGCGAAGGCTGCTTCACCCGAGCCGTTGAATCGGCTGCCTTGTTTTTTACAAATAAATCTGTTCAGGTAGTTTCCTGATGGCCATCACGGAATACCCGGATAAATTCCACCTTGCTTTTAATCGATTCGGCGTATTTTTCAGCGTCGTTCAGTTTTTTCAATTCGTCCAGCTCGCCACTGTCGGTATAACGGAAATGCGTTATTTTGGCTTCTTTCGGATCAAAGCCGAATTTGGCGGAATAACGGCAGTGCATATCGCCGAGGAATATGTCTTTAAACTGCATGAAATACACGGTATCAAACCATGCTACGTGCAGTATCACTTTCTGCTTGAACTTCATCGGTGCCTCCCACGACCAGGCTGGTTGCAGCCGGCTGCGTATCAGCATGTCTGACAGGCTGATTTCTTTCAGGCATTTTTCCACCTGTTCGTCGCTGGCAAATTGCATTTCCACGCGGGTAAGGTGGGTGGGCGCCACGTCGAAATTGACCGGCGTGCCAATGCTGACCAGCTCGAACTTGGGGAAGTCTTTCTGCATCAGGCGCAGCAGCCTGGCCAGCGTGACGTCTTTGGTGACGCGGCGGGTCTTGCCATAGAGGTCGGTGAGGTATTGCGGCACGTAATCCACGCTGGCGCGTACCAGGATGTCTTCTGTGGCGATGCTGGCAACCGTGGTGACGATACTGCCGTCAGGCTGAATGGTTTTACGGATTTCCATGTGGGTATTCCTTTATTGGCAAATGAGGTGAACGGTTTTCCCCTTTATTGCTGCCATAAAAGACATGGGTCCGGCCATGCGGTATGTTTTATTTAAATGCAGGTTTATTTAAGGCGTTGTGTTTTATATAAACTACCATTTTATGGTAGCGAGGTGCCGGTAAAAGGCACTGCCCGGATCATGACATGATTATCCGGGCAATACAAAAAATAAAACCGGCGAAATAACAGCTTTAATCGCGCTGGCACACGCGGATCACATGCCCGTCCGGGTCGGCCAGTACAAAGGTGTGGCCGTAGGCTTCTTCGCGCAGCGGGCTGATGATGTTCAGGCTGCTGTCCTGCTGCCAGCGCGCATACAGCGCCGCCACGGCGCTGCCGTCTGGCAGCATGATGCCGATCTCGCCACGCGGTGCGGCGGCGGTATCGGGTGTGGTGCCAGCCCATAGCGCAAACAGCGCGTCGCCGCTGCCGGCAAAGGCCACGTACTGCGGGCTGATGAATACCGGCGCGGCGGCAAACAGCCGCTGGTAAAAGGCGGTGGATCGGGTGATGTCGCTCACGTAGATCAGCTGCAGGTTGGGGACGATGGCGGTGGTCATGGCGGTGTTCCTTGCTGGAGGGAAACCGCAGCCTACGCCCCTCCTGCTGCCAGCCTGCTGTCAGCAGGGGTTAGTTTTTGTCGGCGTCCTGCCAGCCGGCAAACTGTGGCACGCCGTCGTGCGCCAGCCAGTGTGGGTGGTGGCTGGTCCAGATATGCGCCACCGGCAGGCTGTCGGGGCTATCGTCCAGTGTGGCCACACGCAGGATCACATGCGCTTGGCCAGGGCGCTCGGCCACGATGTGGCTGCCGCATACGCTGCAAAAGTGGCGCAGCTTGCCGGGGGACGATGCAAAACTGCGCAGCAGGTGTTCACCGGCCAGCCAGCGAAAGTGCTGACGCAGCACACCCGCGGTGCTGGTGTAGGGCGCAGCGTGTGCTTTGCGGCAGGTGTGGCAGTGGCAATGCACGATGGGCATGTCCAGCTGCTGGACCTGGTAGCGTACGCCGCCGCACAGGCAGCTGC
Organism: Neisseriaceae bacterium; assembly: GCA_027489245.1. GTDB lineage: Bacteria > Pseudomonadota > Gammaproteobacteria > Burkholderiales > Chromobacteriaceae > Vogesella. The sequence goes on from JAIYAC010000002.1 coordinate 38,107, forward strand.
CTTGCAGCGGTGTCGTCATGATGGCGTATCGTCCAGCAGGGTGATTTCCACCCGTTCCTTGCCGCGGCCAACGTTCTTGCGCTTCAGTGCGATGCGGCCAACCTCGCCGCTGTGGCGCAGGTGGGTACCGCCGCAGGGTACGCAGGCGATGCCGGGCAGCGCCCAGTAGCGGCGGCCGGCATCGGCGTCGGAAAACGCGCTGGTGATGGCAAGGTTGGCCGCAATCAGTGCGTCGATGCGGGCTTGCAAGGCGGGCAGGTGCGGGGTGATGGCTTGCGGCAGCGCAAAGTCGATGCGCGCCTTGTGCTCGGCAATGTGGGCGCCGATTTTTTCCACGTCCGGCAGGGTCTGGTAGATGGTTTCCAGCACCAGTTCGGCGGCAAAATGCAGCCGCATCAGCCGGTAGCGCCGTGGCCAGTCCAGCTGTAGCGTTACTGCCGCGCCGGGCTGCAAGCCGTGTTGCGGTGGCAGCGTGTAGACGATGTCTTGCCCCTGCTGGCGGGCGGCCAGCACCGGCCAGCCGGCAATGCTGCCGTGGTCGCTTTCCTGGCCGCCGCTTTCGGCGTACAGGATGGTGGCGGCCAGCGTGACCTCATCACCCGCCACGGTGGCTACCGTGGTATCCAGCGTGCACAGATAGGGGTCGTCCCAGAATACTTTGTGGGTCATGCCTGCCCCCGCTCCGCGGCCAACCTTTGGTAAATGGCCGGTTCTACTTTTTCCATGATGCGTTCCGGCTTGCCCAGTGCGCCAAAGCCGAACTGCGCGTACAGGCCGTGGGCGTCGGCGGTGGCCAGCATGAAGCGGCGCAGGTTTTGCAGCCGCGGGTGCAGCTGCAGGTAGCGCATCAGCGCCTTGCCCGTGCCCTGGCCGCGCGCGCTGTCTACTACGAATACGTCGGCCAGGTAGCCGAAGGTGGCGTAGTCGGTAATCACGCGGGCAAAGGCCAGCTGCTGGCCGTCGGGGTGGTAGCCGCCGATTACCAGCGAGCCCTGCAGCGAGGCTTCGAAGATGTCGCGTGGCAGGCCGGCAGCCCAGTACGACTCGCGGCTCAGGTACTGGTACACCAGCTCGCGGTCCAGCCGGGCGCAGTCGGTGCTGAAGACGATGCTTGGTTGCGGCCCCTGCAGGCGTAGCCAGCGATGGCCGGCGGCGTCGACGCCCTCGCCTGCGGGCTGCCAGCCTTGTTGCCGGTAAAAGGCCAGCGCGCGCGGGTTGGCCGCAAAGCATTTCAGCGATGGCACCGCGGTAAAACGCAGCGCGGCGGCCTGCAGCAGGGCCTGGCCTATGCCCTGCCCTTGTGCGGCCGGTGCCACGTACAGGTGGTGCAGGAAGTTTTCTTTTTCGTATACCCCGGCAAAGCCCAGTACCTGGCCGTGGGTGTCCTGCGCGACCAGCAGGCTTTCGTCGGCAGTGTCGCGGGCAAAGTCGGCCAGCTGCATGGCGTGGCCATCCAGCCAGGGAAAGCTGCTGCGGCGTGTGTCCAGGTAGAGCTGCGCCAGCGCGGCGTGCTGGTGTGGGGCGTAAGGCAGGATGGTCATGCAGGCTCCTTGTGGCGCGGCCACCAGCACAGCGAGGCTTCGCGGCTGGCGCTGACGAAACCCAGCTTACGATACAGATCGATGGCGTGGTAGTGGGCGTCGGCCACGATGACCAGGCGTGGTACGCGCGCCAGCCCCCATTCGGCCAGCGCACTGACCAGGCCGCTGGCCAAACCCAGGCGGCGTGCCTGCGGGGCGGTGGCTACTTGCTGGTAGCGCCCCAGTGTCTGCCAGGTGTACAGCCCGGCGCAGGCTTGTAGTTGTGCGCCGGCAAAGACTCCCCACGTATGGCCGTGGCCAGCGTGTTCCAGTGCCTGGTAGCGGCGCTGGCTGCCGGCCAGAAAGCGGCGGTAGCCAGCTTCGTCGAAGGCCGGGTCGCGGCTGGCGGTCATCAGCTCGGCCCATTGCTGCCAGTCGTCGGTGCTGGCCAGCGGGCGCAGGGTGTAGCCGGCAGGCAGGGCAACCGGTTGCAGGGTGTCGCGGGTGAGCAAGAGTGCGCTGGCTTCCTGGTATTCGTAGCCGGCAGCCTGCCAGTGGGCGTAGCGTGCGGCGCAGTCTTCCTCGTCCATCGCCCATACCAGGGTGCGGTGCTGCACGCCGGGCTGGCTGGCAAAGGCGTTATCGAAGCGTGCTTCCCACGCGGCGCGGTCCAGCGGGGCCTGATCGGCCAGCAGCAGGTTGCCAAAGAAAAAATCCGGCTGCGCGGGGGTGGCCAGCTGCCAGTAGCCGGGGTGGCGGCTTAGTTGCGCCAGCGGCCCCAGCAACATGCGCTCGCTCAGTACACCGGGCAGGTCCAGTGCCAGCGCCAGGATGCGGCGCTCGCCCTCCTGGCGGCTGGGCACAAAGCCCAGTCTGGCAGCCAGCCGCTGCGCCGGCAGGTTGGCCGCATGGGTGTCGGCCTCTACGCGGTGCAGGCCCAGCGGGTTAAAACCGGCGTGCAGTAGCGCGCTGCCGGCTTCACGGCCGTAGCCCTGGCCCCAATAGGCCTGGGCCAGCTCGATGCCGAACTGTGCCTCGCCGGCCAGGCTGGTCTGGCGCAAGCCTACCGAGCCGATGAGCGTGTCGCTATCGGCCAGGGTAATGGCCAGCTGCCAAGCGCGCCGTGGCGTGGCCTGCTGCTGGGCGATGAATTGCTGTAGCAGCGCAGCGCTGAAGGTGGGCGTGAGCTCGTGCGCAGCGTAGTGCTGGCCGAAGGCCGCGCCGCTGCGCAGCTGGCAGTAGGCGCTGGCATCGTTGGCGCAAAAGTCGCGCAGGCGCAGGCGTGGTGTGACAAGCGGCAGGGTCAGCATCGGTGCGGGCCTTTCTCCAGCAGCCAGCGTTGCTGTCGCTGCAGGGGGTGAGCGGGCAGTTCGGGGTGTGGGCGGGTGTGTAGCAGCATGGCAGCGTGGCTGCACAGGGTATGCCACAGGCTATGGTGCTGTTGCGGGGGGAGCTCGTCGGCGAGCACGTCGCGCACCAGGTGGCGCGACAGGGTAAAGAGCGATGCCATGATGGCGTTTCCTTGAAAAGAGCGTGGCCCGGTGCAAGCAGCACGGTGTAGGCCGGTATGAGTAAAGAGCAAATGCCGTCCGCGTGGCGGAGGACAGCGGCATTGTGGTGATGTGGCGTGGCGGCGTCAATGGCCAAACGGGCAGATCGCTGGTGTGTGCAGTGTGTTTGCCACTGCGCTGGCATTAAGAAAACAGGGCAAGCCGTACGGCTTGCCCTGGCGGTATTGCGGCCAACCCTGGCTTACGCTGCGGCGGCGCGCCGTGCTTTCAGGTAGCCCAGCAGGCCGTGGCCGGAGTACAGCGCCAGCGCCGCCCAGATCAGGCCAAAGCCGATGGCGCGGCTGCTGCCGAATGGCTCGTGGTACAGCCATACGCCCAGCAGCAGCTGGATGGTGGGGCCCAGATACTGGATCAGCCCTACCGTGGCCAGCTTCAGCCGGCGTGCGCCGCTGGCAAACAGCAGCAGCGGGATGGCGGTGACCACGCCGGCACCCATCAGCAGCGCGTCGGTGGCCAGGCCCAGCTGGCCAAAGGCACCGTCGCCGCGCACGGCAAACCATAGCAGCGCCGCCAGTGCCAGCGGCAGCATCAGGAAGGTTTCCAGCGCCAGCCCTTCCAGCGACGGCAGCGGCGCTTTTTTACGCAGCAGGCCGTATACGCCAAAGGTCGCTGCCAGGCTCAGCGCCACCCACGGCAGCGTACCCACCGACAGCGTGAGCCACGCCACACCCAGCGTGGCCAGGCCAATGGCAATGCCCTGCGTGCGCGTCAGGCGCTCGCCCAGAAACAAACGCCCCAGCAGCACGTTCACCAGCGGGTTGATGAAGTACCCCAGGCTGGCTTCCACCACGCGGTTTTCGTTGACGGCCCAGATGTAGATCAGCCAGTTGAACGACAGCAGCAGCGACGACAGCGCAAATACGCGCAAGCGGGCGCCGTCGCGCAGGCTGTCGCCCAGCCAGCGCCAGTTGCGCTGCACCAGCAACAAGATGGCCACGAACAGCGCCGACCACACAATGCGGTGACACAAAATTTGCAGCGCCGGCACCGCGTGCAGCGGTTTCCAGTACAGCGGGAACAGGCCCCAGATAAAGAACGCCCCGGTGGCGTACAGCACGCCCTTGCCGGTTTCGTTGGGTGCAGATGACATGGATACGTCTCGAAGGTTGGCCGCAGGCCGGCGGGTAGCCGGTGGCGACAATGGCTCAAGGCTGCACTGTAGCGGTGCGGTGATGGCGCGCTCAACCACGGCAGCAGAACGCAGTGTTTTGTCTGGCGCAGGGTGGTTTTGCTGCACTGGCACATTTGCCGCACTTGCCCGCGCGCGAAGGAGAAAAAAACGACAAAGCTTTTGACGTTTACGTTTACGTCAACTAGTGTTCGCACAAAGCGGTAGCACAGCTGCCGACACACTATAAAGAGACAGAGACAACGCCCTGCTGCCTACCGCCGCCGGGTCACATCACCAGGACGGGATAGCCCACAAGGCTTCACCCGACCCGCTGCGACAAGCACACAGATGGAGGAGACACCATGTCGATTCGCCACGTCGAACTGGAAGACAAATACACGGCACCTACCGGCCAGGTACTGCTGAACGGCATCCAGGCGCTGGTGCGCCTGCCCATGATGCAACAGGCGCGCGACCGCGCCGCCGGGCTGAATACCGCCGGCTACGTCACCGGCTACCGCGGCTCGCCGCTGGGCAATGTGGACCAGGTGATGCAAAAAGCCAGCAAACACCTGGCGGCCAACAATGTGGTATTCCACCCCGGCCTGAACGAAGACCTGGCCGCGACCGCCGTGTGGGGCACGCAGCAGGTCAACCTGTTCGAGGGGGCCAAGTACGACGGTGTGTACTCCATGTGGTACGGCAAGGGCCCGGGTGTCGACCGCTCCGGTGACGTGATCAAGCACGGCAACGTGGCCGGCACCAGCCAGTTTGGCGGTGTGCTGCTGATCTGCGGCGACGACCACGCCGCCAAGTCGTCCACCTTCCCGCACCAGTCCGACCACATCCTGGCCGCCAGCATGATACCGGTGCTCAGCCCGTCCGGCGTGCAAGAGGTCATCGACTACGGCCTGCACGCCTGGGCCATGAGCCGTTATTCCGGCTGCTGGGTGTCGATCAAGGCCATCTCCGACACCATCGAAAGCGCCGCCGTGGTGGATATCAGCCCCGAGCGCGTGCAAACGCTGATCCCCGAAGACTTCCCGCTGCCGCCCGATGGCCTGTCCATCCGCTGGCCGGACACCCCGCTGGCGCAGGAAAAGCGCGTGCTGCACCACCGCCTGTACGCCGCGCTGGCCTACGCCCGTGTGAACAAGCTGAACCACGTGACGCTGGATTCGCCCAAGGCGCGGCTGGGCATCATTACCTGTGGCAAGAGCTACCTGGACGTGATGCAGGCGCTGGACGACCTGGGCATCGACGAGCAGCTGGCCGCCGACATCGGCCTGCGTATCTTCAAGGTAGGCATGGTGTGGCCGCTGGAGCCGGAAGGCGTGCGCGAGTTTGCCCAAGGCCTGGAAGAGATCATGGTGATCGAGGAAAAACGCCAGATCATCGAATACCAGCTGAAAGAACAGCTGTACAACTGGCGCGACGACGTGCGCCCGCGCGTGGTGGGCAAGTTTGCCGAAAAAGGCGAATGGGCGCTGCCGCACGGTGACTGGCTGCTGCCGGCCGCCGGCGAGCTGACCCCGGCCATGATCGCCCGCGCCATCGCCAAGCGCCTGGCCAACCTGTACGACAGCCCGGTGATTCACGACCGCCTGAAGTTCTACGACGACAAAGAAGCGCAGCTGGTGAAACCGCGCGAAGCCATCGCGCGCATTCCGCACTACTGCAGTGGCTGCCCGCACAACACCAGCACCAAAGTACCGGAAGGTAGCCGCGCCGTAGCCGGTATCGGCTGCCACTACATGGCGCACTGGATTGAAGGCGACAGCACCAAGACCTTTACCCAGATGGGCGGCGAAGGCATTACCTGGCTGGGCCAGGCGCCGTTTACCAGCACCAAGCACATCTTTACCAACCTGGGGGATGGCACCTACTTCCATTCCGGCCTGCTGGCCATCCGTGCAGCGGTGGCCGGCAAGGTGAACATCACCTACAAGATTCTGTACAACGACGCGGTCGCGATGACCGGTGGCCAGAACGTGGACGGCTACCTGGACGTGCCGATGATTACCCGCCAGGTACACGCCGAAGGGGTTGGCCGCATCGTGATCACCAGCGACGACCCGGACAAATACCGCACCGCGCACGGCCTGAAAGAAGGCCTGGCACCGGGGGTGGAAGTGTTCCACCGCCGCGAGCTGGACCGCCTGCAAAAAGAGCTGCGCGAGCTGCCTGGCGTCACCATCCTGATTCACGACCAGACCTGTGCCGCTGAAAAACGCCGCCGCCGTAAACGCAAGGAATTCCCCGACCCGGACCGTCGCGCCTTCATCAACGAGCGCGTGTGCGAGGGCTGCGGCGACTGCGGCAAGAAATCCGGCTGCTTGTCGGTACTGCCGGTGGAAACCGCGCTGGGCCGCAAGCGCAAGATCGACCAGAGCAGCTGCAACAAGGACTTTTCCTGCGTGGAAGGCTTCTGCCCCAGCTTTGTGTCGGTCGCCGGCGCCAGCGTGAAAAAACCGGGCGGTGCCGCTGCCAGCCTGGACAGTATGGGTGCCCTGCCGCAGCCGCAGCTGCCTGGCCTGCACGAGCCGTTCGGCATCATGGTGACCGGCGTGGGCGGTACCGGCGTAGTCACCATCGGCCAGGTGCTGGCCATGGCGGCGCACCTGGATAACAAGGGTGTGACCGTACTGGACATGGCCGGCCTGGCGCAAAAAGGCGGCTCGGTGTGGTCGCACGTGCGCATTGCCGACAGCCAGGAAAAACTGCACGCGGTACGCATTGCCGCTGGCGACGCCAACTTGGTACTGGGCTGCGACCTGGTGGTAACCGCCGCCGAGGAAGCGCTGGCCAAGATGCGCGAGGGCTTCAGCCACGTGGTGGTGAACAACTATGAATCACCCACCAGTGCTTTCCTGAAAAACCCGGACGTGCGCTTCCCGGCCAAGGCCATGAAGGAAGCCATTATCGAGTCGGTAGGCAGCAGCCGCTTTGCCGAGGTGAACGCCACGCGCATCGCCACCGCCCTGATGGGCGATGCCATTGCGGCCAACATGTTCATGCTGGGTTACGCCTGGCAAAAGGGCCTGGTGCCGGTATCGCTGGAAGCCATCATGAAAGCGGTAGAGCTGAACGGCGCGGCGGTGAAGTTCAACCAGCAAGCCTTTGTCTGGGGCCGCCACGCCGCGCACGACCCGGCGCGCATCGAGACCCTGGTCAGCCCGTCGGCCGTGGTGCAGTTTGTGCCGCGTGACACGGTAGAAGGCGTGCTGCACCACCGCAGCAAAGAGCTGGTGGCCTACCAGGACGACAAGTTGGCCGCACGCTACAAGGCGCTGGTGGAGCAGGTAAAAGCCGCCGAAGAGCGGGTGAAACCTGGCAGCAGCGCGCTGACGCTGGTGGTAGCCCGCGCCTACTACCACGTGCTGGCTTACAAGGACGAGTACGAGGTAGCGCGCCTGTACAGCGATGGCGAGTTCCAGCGTGCGCTGCATGAACAGTTCGATGGTGACCTCAAGCTCACCTTCCATTTCGGCGCCAGCTGGATGACCGGCCAGCAGCCGAAAAAGGTGAATCTGGGCCCGTGGGCGCTGAAGGCGCTGGGGATGATTGCCCGCTTTAAAGGCCTGCGCGGCAGCGCGCTGGACCCGTTTGGCTGGCAGGCCGACCGCCGGCTGGAGCGCGCCATGATCGTCGAGTTCGAGGCGTTGGTTAGCCAGCTGCTGGGCGCGCTGTCTGCGGCCAACCTGGGCACTGCCAGCGAAATGGTAAAACTGTACGAGGGGATTCGCGGCTTTGGCCACGTGAAGGAAGCCGGCTACCAGGCCGCGCAGACCAAACTGGCCGCGCTGCGCAAAGCGTTCGACACGCCGCCAGCCCATAAGGGTGCGGCGGCGTAACGGGCATTGTTTGAGGGTGTTTAACGGGCCGCAAGGCCCGTTTTTTTATGGCTAGCCCGCGCAGTGGGCGCGTATCTGCCTGTATTAATGCTGCTGTGCTGTTTGTAAGCTGAAAGAAATAATTAATGAAAAAATGAGAAATTAATAAGTTATTCCCGTACTACAGGCGTTGCCAGCCGATGAACCGTGTCAGAAAGCATATAGGTGTCTTTGCCACCAGCTACGGTATCGCCAGCGGCGTGCTGGCAGCCTTGCTCTGCCTGTTGCTGGCCATGCTGCTGTTTGTGGTGGTAGAAAGCCGCAAGCTGTACGCCACCCACCAGCGCCTGGCGGCACAGATCAGCGGTATCACCCGCGAGCAGGAAGACATGCTGGCCAACCTCAACCAGCGTATCAGCCCGGTATGCGACGAGCCCACCCTGGTGCGGCTGCGCACCCAGATCTTTGCCAGCCGCCATATACGCGATGTGGGCATTTTTGACCCGCAAAACCGTTTGCTGTGCACCACCAGCGAAGGCCTGCTGGCATCCCCTTTATTACCGCTTAGCCCTGCGCTGCGCGAAATCCGCAACGGTGTCGACCAGTCCATCTGGTTCAATGCGCCCATCCTGCTGGGGCAGTGGCGCTACCGGGCCATGGTCATGCAGCAGGGGCGTTTCAATGTGGTGGTCAATCAGGACAGCCTCTCTGCCTTGCTGCGCGATGTGGACGTACTGGGGCTGCAGCTGGCCGATGCCCTGCCCGGGCGCGTCTTTGTCAGCGGCAGGCTTACCCCGTACTGGTCGCGCTATTTTGATGAACAAGCAGCACTGAAGCGTCCGCTGAAAGGTTTTGACTGGCAGGCACAGGCCCTGGTACGTACCGACTATATTCCGGGCACGCCCTGGGTGGTGCAGTCTTACCTTACCCTGCCGGAAATCTTGCAGCGCCAGGGCTTGATCCTGCTGCTGGTTGCCGTGGGAGCCTCGCTGATCGGCTTGCTGGTTACCGGTTTCATCACCCCTATCCTGGCCAGGCAAAAGCACATTGGTGCGCGTATCCGCAACCTGCTGGAAGAAGGCTGCGTGCAGTGCTATTACCAGCCGATTGTCGAGCTGGCCACGCGGCGCTGGGTGGGCTGCGAGGTGCTGATGCGCATCCGCGATGGCGACGAGCTGATTTCCCCGCTGCTGGCCCTGCCGCAAATCGAAAAGCAGGGCCTGGGGTGGGTGCTGGATAGTTTTGTGCTGCAGCAAAGCCTGCGCGAGCTGGCGCAGGCGCTGCCACCCACCGGTGGTTTCAAGGTGGCGGTGAACCTGTTTCCCGACAATATCCAGTTCCGCCGCCTGGACGCGCTGATTTCCCCGCTGCAAGTCATGCTGGGCCGGCCCGACCTGCAACTGGGGCTGGAAATCGTGGAGCAAAGCTACGCTGACACCGTGGTGCACGAGATCGCGGCCCTGCGCCAGGCGGGCTACCAGGTATCGGTAGATGACTTTGGTACCGGCTACTCCAACCTGGGCCGCGTCAAGCGCATGGCGCCAGACGTGTTGAAGATAGACCGCTCTTTCGTGTACGAGATGGAAGACCTGTCGCTGCGTTCCAGCCTGATACCGGAAATCGTCAGCATTGCCCGCGCCATCGGTTCCAGCCTGGTGGCCGAAGGCATAGAAAACGAGCTACAGGCGGAGCAGCTGGCCAGCATGGGGGTCGAGTACGGGCAGGGTTACCTGTTTGCCCGGCCCCTGCCCATTGATGCCTTTGCTGCTGCGTTTGTCGCCCAGCTGCGCTGGCAGCAGGGTACCGTTTGCGGGGCTTAAGTGGTATGAATGAGGTTTGTCATCGCCACAGCGAACCGCCATGCCCGCCGATATTCTGGTCAAGCTTTACCAGCTGCCGCCCTGCCCCGCCGTACCCGATGGCGTAGTATTGCGCCACCCTTTGCCGCACGAGCGCAGTGCAATGCGCATGTGGATAAGCCGTGAGTTTTCTGATGGCTGGGCCGATGAATTCGATACGGCATTTCGCAGTATGCCGCCTACCGCCTGGATCGTGCAGCGGGGTAGCGAGCTGCTGGGGTTTGCCTGCTATGACGTTACTGCACGGGGGTTTTTCGGGCCGACAGGCGTGAAGAAAAACCAGCAGGGCCAAGGGTTTGGCCGTTTACTGCTACTGGCCAGCCTGCATGCGCTGCACCAGCGTGGCTACGCTTACGCCATCATCGGTAGTGCCGGGCCGATAGACTTTTACCTGAGCCAGCTACCAGCCATGCTGATACCCGATAGCCATCCCGGTATTTATCCACAGCCTGTTGATAACTACTGAAAGCCAGGTGTGCTGCGCCGTGTGTGGCACGCTAGCCGCGACATGCGGCCAAGGTGTTGCCGTGCTGCCATCGCGTAGCAAACCAGATTGATACCAACTAGGCCACGCGTACGCCAGGAAACAGGCTGAGCCGGCGTGCATCATCGACGGCCTGTTCCATATCGCTGGTTTCCTGCTGCCATACCCATACCTTGTGCAGCGGGTCGAAGGTTTCTACCAGCCACAGCTTTTTGCCGGTGCCCAGTGCCACCAGGCGGGCGCGGGCGGGCTGCTGGTAGTTGAAAATGACAGCATCGCTGGTAACGGGGGAAGCAGGTTTGGCAAGCTGGGCGCGCATGATGGTGTCCGTGTGGTGTAGGCCACGCTTAGTGCAAATGGTATGCCAGCCTGAAACGGTGGCCAGCGCGGCTGCGGCGACTGCCGTGTAGCGGCGGTGGTGCAGCGCTGTGCGCTAACGGTGCAGTACGGTACTGGAACGGGGCAAGGTTGGCCGCAACATAAAAAAACGCCAGCAGGACTGATGACGAGTCCGCTGGCGTGTGAGAAGTACAACATCGCTTGTACCGGGAGTACGGGGTGAGTGGCCGCTTCTGGCGGCGGCCATCAGCAGGCGGCTCAGGCTTGCAGCATTTTCTGGCGGCGTTTCATCAGCGGCGGCACGATCAGGATGGCCGCGGTTACGGTCAGGATGGCCAGCGAGATCGGGTGCGTCAGGAAGACGGTCAGGTCGCCCTGGTGGATGGACATGGCGCGGCGGAAGTGTTTTTCTGCCATCGGCCCTACGATCAGGCCCACGACCAGTGGCACCACCGGGAAGTCGAAGCGGCGCATCATGAAGCCCAGTACACCAATGATGTACAGCAGCATCAGGTCGAACCAGCTCTGGCGCAGCGCGTAGGCACCCATGGTGGCCAGGACCACGATGCCGCCGTACAGCAGCGGGCGCGGTACTTTCAGGAACTGTACCCACAGGCCGACCAGCGGCAGGTTCAACACCAGCAGCATCACGTTACCGATGTACAGCGAGGCGATCAGGCCCCACACCAGCTCGGGGTTGGTATCAAACAGCAGCGGGCCGGGCACGATGTTGTACTGCTGGAAGGCAGAGAGCATGATGGCAGCGGTAGCCGAGGTCGGGATACCCAGCGTCAGCAGCGGTACCAAGGTGCCGGTTACCGCGGCATTGTTGGCCGCTTCCGGGCCGGCTACGCCTTCGATCGCGCCTTTGCCGAACTCTTTTTTCGCTTCCGGGCTGGCCAGCTTGCGCTCGGCCGAGTACGACAGGAAGGTCGGCATTTCGGTGCCGCCGGCTGGCAGGGTGCCAAACGGGAAGCCGATGGCGGTACCGCGCAGCCACGGTTTCCACGAGCGCTTCCAGTCGTCCTTGCTCATCCAGAAACTGCCTTTGAGCGACTCGATGCGGCCGGCGATTTTGTTTTCGTAGGTAGCGGTGTACAGCGTTTCACCGATGGCAAACAGGCCCATGGCCACCACCACGATGTCGATACCGTCGATCAGTGGCATCAGGCCAAAGGTAAAGCGGCTCTGGCCAGACTGCGACTCGATACCGATCAGGCCCATGGACAGGCCCAGCATCAAGGCAATAAAGCCTTTCAGCGGCGAGTTACCCAGCACCGCCGACACGGCAGCGAAGGTGAGCATCATCAGGGCAAAGGTTTCTACCGGGCCCAGCTGCAGGGCAAAGCCGGCAATCACCGGGGCCAGCAGGGTAAGCAGCACGGTGGCAATGCTGCCGGCCACAAACGAACCGATGGCGGCGGTAGACAGCGCCGGGCCGGCGCGGCCGGCCTTGGCCATCTTGTTGCCTTCCAGCGCCGATACGATGGAGCCGGCTTCGCCCGGGGTATTCAGCAGGATGGAGGTGGTAGAGCCGCCAAACATGGCGCCGTAGTACACGCCGGCCAGCATGATCAGCGCGCCGGTTGGGTCTACGCTTTGCGTTACCGGCAGCAGCAGGGCCACGGTGACAGCCGGGCCGACGCCGGGCAGCACGCCAATAGCCGTACCCAGAGTACAGCCCAGCAGCGCCCATAGCAGGTTGGCCGGGGTCAGTGCGGTAGCAAAGCCCAGACTGAACAGGGCATTCAACGATTCCATTACAGTACTCCCCCCGGGATCAGCGCTGGCAGGTTAAGGCCCAGCGTCTTGAACAGGTGAAACAGGCCCAGGGCCAGAACAAAAGACAACACCAGGTCCAGTGTTGGGCGGCGGGTGTCCAGTGCACGACAAATACCGAAGCACAGCAAGGTGCCAGCCAGGGTGAAACCCACCAGGCCAATGAGCGCCATATGGGCAATCAGGCTGCCGCTGGCAATGGCAAACATGCGCCAGTCGGCGTCGCCACGGGCAAATTCGTCTTCGGCTTCTACTTCTGCCGCGTCGTTCTCGCCATCGCTGAGAATGGTATCCGGCCCGTTACTGTGGCGACGCTGCATCAGCAACGCGCCACCGGCAACGATCAGACCGGTTACCACCAGCGAAGGAAAGAAGCGCGGCCCGATGCCGGCATAGCCGGCATCGTTCGGGATGTCCTGCAGCTGCCAGGCCATGAACAGGCCCAGCAGGATGATCCCGAAGGCGAGCCATTGCTCGCCGGATACGCGCTTGATCATGGCTTAGTTACCCAGCTTCAGTTTCTTGACAGTCACAGCGGTACGCTTGATGTCTTCGTTCAGGAAGGTCTGGAAGCTGTCGCCGCTTTGCAGCATGTCCAGCCACTCGAATTTCTCGGCCTTGGCTTTCCAGGCTGGCGATTTCACGGCGGTTTCCACCATCTTGATCAGCTGGGTTTTCTGTGCGGCGTTGATGCCTGGGGGCGCAAACACACCACGCCAGTTGTACACCACCACGTCGGTGCCCTGCTCGCGGATGGTTGGTACCGGGATGTCCGGGTTACGGGTAGCGGCGGAAATGCCCAGCGCACGTACTTTACCGGCCTTGATCAGGTCGGCCAGTTCGCCGTAGCCGCTGATGTAGGCGGCAATCTGGTTACCCAGCACGGCAGCCTTGCCCTCGCCACCGCCGGCAAACGGGATGTAGTTCAGCTTGTCCGGGTCAACGCCGGCTTTTTCGGACATCAGGCTGGCCATGATGTGGTCAATGCCACCGGCCGAGCCGCCGCCGATGCTCACGGCACCCGGGTTGGCTTTGTAGGCAGCCATCAGGTCCTTGATGGATTTGTACGGCGAGGCGGTTGGTACCACGATCACGTTGAACTCGCCCATCAGGCGCGAAATCGGCGTCACCATGCCGAAGTTCACCGGCGATTTGTTGGTTTCCAGCGCGCCCACGGTCACGGCACCGGCTACCAGCAGGGCGTTAGGGTTGCCCTTTTCGTTGTTGACGAACTGCGCCATGCCGATGGCACCACCGGCACCGGCTTTGTTTTCTACGACCACGCTTTTTACCTGGCCCGACGCTTGCAGCGCTTCGCCCAGGGTGCGGGCGATGGTGTCAAAGCCGCCGCCCGGGTTGGCCGGGGCCATGATCTTGAATTGTTCAACTTGGGCCTGGGCAGCCATCGGGGCCAGGGCTACCAGGCAGGAAACCAGTAGGGTTTTCAGTTTCATGAGTCTCTCCAGTGTTGTGGTACAGCGAGTAATACGTCCTCGGGGCGGGACGATGTTTAACGTTATTCAGTGTGTCGGACGCGTGGCCACCGGCAGCTGTTCGCGCCAGCGTTTCAGGAACAGGCTCTTTTTGGCCGTATCCAGATACACCAGTAGCCCGCTACCTACCTGAATCGGCCGCAAGTTGGCCGCATTGCGTTTCAGGTCGATATGGCCCAGCTGCCGTGGCAGGTCTTCGCGTATGGGCGGCAGCCCGCTGCCTTGCGACAGCACCTGCTGGCCATCGCGCGACAGGACAAAATCCGTCCATAACTTCGCCGCTGCCGTATGGCGGGCGGCCTTGTGTATCAGCATCAGCCGGGTCACCACCAGCGCATAGTCTTGTGGCAATACCCAGCTCACCTGTGGCTGGTGGCGGGTAAAACTCACCGCGTACGGCCCCAGCACGTTATAGGCAATATCGGCCTCGCCTTGCGACAGCCGGCGCAGCAGGGTCAGGCTGTTGCCTTCCTGAAAGCGCACGCTTCGCCCCAGGGCGGCGGCCAGGTCCCAGAACTCGGCGTTATGCCGCGAGTCCTGGCTAAAAAACAGGTAGCCCGCGCCAGAGGCTTCCACGTCGTAAGTGGCCACCCGCAGCTGGCTGGGCTGCGCCCGCAGCATGCGGCGCAGGTCGGCATGCGTATGCGGCATCTGACCCACGCGCTGGCGGTGGTAGGCAAATACCACCGGCTCGAAGGTGGTGCCGTACACTTCGTCCCGCCACGAGGCCCAGTCGGGCAGCGCGTCTTTTTGCGGCGAGCGGTAGCGCAGGGCGTAGCCGTCGTTGACCAGCTTGATCTGCAGGTCCATGGCCGAGCTCCACAGGACGTCGCCGCTGGCGGCGTTATTGCCCAGTGCACGACGGTAGATATCGGCGCTGTTCAGCTCCTGGTACTGCACGCGGATAAACGGGTAACGCTGCTGAAAGGCTTGTAACAGCGGGGCCACTTGCTCGCGGTCTATGGTGGCGTGCACCAGCAAGGTGCCTTCGTGTCGTGCCGCTTCGGTCAGCCCGCTTTGCATGCCATTGCCCGCCAGTAATAGCGGGCTGGTGGCCAGGCAAAGCCAGGTGAGCAGAAAACGGCGCATTCACAACTCCTTACAGTTGCACCAAGTCTAGGCAGGGCTAGCTTTCATTTCCCTTTCACTGTCTGACAGCCGGGCAGCCGTGGTGCAAGAAAGCCGCAATCTGCCCCTGACAGGTGCTTGGCAGGCCGCGATCGGGTGATACGATGAAAAGACAACACAGCAATAAATGCGGCCAACCCCGGGCCGGCACCGCGGGTAGGGCCACAGCCCACAGACAGAGAGCACGATGAGACTGCTGCTAGTAGAAGATAACCACGACATTGCCACCTGGCTGCAAAAGGCGCTGAGCGCTGCCGGCCATGCGGTGGATATTGCCCCGGATGGCGTGCAGGCCGACCAGCTGCTGGCGTACGAGCCCTATTCGCTGGTGATTCTGGACATTGGCTTGCCGCGCATGGACGGCTTCGAGGTGCTCAAGCGCCTGCGCCGCCGTGGCAACCGCGTGCCGGTGCTGGTGCTCACCGCGCAGTCCGGCATCGACGCCCGCGTCCACGGCCTGGACCTGGGCGCCGACGACTACCTGGGCAAGCCCTTCGAGCTGGCCGAGCTGGAAGCCCGCGTGCGTGCCCTGCTGCGCCGCGCCCAGGGCAGCGAAGGTGGCGTGCTGCAGTGTGGCGAGCTGGCTTTCGAGCCGGCGCACAAGCGTTTTACCGTTTGCGGCCAACCTTTGGCGCTCACCCCGCGCGAGATGGCCGTGCTGGAGGTGCTGCTGTACCGCCAGGGCAAGCCGGTGAGCAAAGAGGTGCTGGCCGACCAGATCGTGCGGCTGGACCAGGACCTGAGCCCGGACGCCATGGAAATCTACGTGCACCGCCTGCGCAAGAAGCTGGCCGGTAGCGGCGTGGCCATCCTCACCCTGCGCGGGCTGGGCTATATGCTGGACGTCGCCAAATGACACTCTCGCTGCGGCGCCAGCTGGTGCAATGGGTGGTGATTCCGCTGATCCCGCTGGCGGCCGCTACCGCCTGGCTGGCGCAAGACAATGCACGCGAGGCGGCCAACGCCGCCTTCGACCGTACCTTGCAAGCCTCGGCCCGCAGCATTGCCGAGCGCATCGTGGTGCAGGACGGCGAGCTGGTGGTGGATATCCCGGTGGCCGCGCTGGAAATGTTCGACCCGCATTTCCAGGACCGCGTGTTTTACCGCATCGGCTTTGCCGGCGGCTCCACCATTACCGGCGACGCCGACCTGCCGCTGCCCGCCACCTTGCCCGGCGCCGGCGAGCTGCGCTTTTACGATGCCAGCTTTCGCGATGAAGCCATCCGCAGCGTGGCGCTGGCGGTACCGCTGTACTACGCCGGCAGCCAGCGCTTGCTGCTGGTGCAGGTAGGCGAAACCACGCTGTCGCGTGCCTCGCTGGCGCGGCGGCTGTTTACCGAATCGCTGGCACAGCAATGGCTGATTGGCGCCGTGGCGGCGCTGTTGGTGGCCATTGGCATCAACCGCGCCCTGCGCCCGCTGGGCCGCCTGCGCAGCACGCTGAAAGCTCGCGCGGGCGACCCCTCGCTACAGCTGGATGTCGGCAGCGTGCAAAAAGAGCTACAGCCGCTGGTGATGGCGCTGAACACGGCGCTGTCCGAGCTGGAAAACCAGCTGTCCATCCGCCAGCGTTTTATTGCCGATGCCGCCCACCAGCTACGCACGCCGCTTACCCTGCTGAAAACCCAGGCCGAGTACACCCAGCGCCAGCCCGACCCTGCCGAACAGCAAGCCGGCCTAGCCGCCCTGGTGCACTCTACCGACCAGGTGATTCGCCTGGCCAACCAGCTGCTGGCGCTGTCGCGTGCCGAGCCCGGCCCCGCGCAGCATGAAACGCGTGAGCTGGACGTGGCCGAGCTGGCCCGCGAAGTGACCATGGACTTTGTCATGGTGGCGCTGGATAAGGCGCTGGATCTGGGCTACGAGGGCGACGACAGCGCCCTGCTGTGCGGCCAACCTTTGCTGCTGCGCGAAATGCTGTCCAACCTGATCGACAACGCCGTGCGCTACACCCCGGCCGGGGGCGAAATCACCGTCTCGGCCTGGCAGCGCGGTAGCGAGGTCGAGCTGGTGATTTGCGACAGCGGCCCGGGTATCCCGCCAGAAGAACAATCGCTGGTGTTCGAGCGTTTTTACCGTGGCCAGCAGGCCGGTGGCGACGGTTGTGGCCTGGGCCTGGCTATCGTGCGGGAAATCGTGCGCGGCCATGCCGGGCACATCACGCTGGAGTCTGGCAGCGTCGGGGGTTTGCGCATCGTCATTACCTTGCCACGCCAGCCGCCGCCGCTACCCGGTGACGCGTTACACTCGGGGCTGCATTGACTCACGGAACACGTTTACACCATGCCCCTGCGCCCACGAAACCTGCTTGCCACCCTGCCCTTGCTGGCACGCCCCGGTCTGGCGGCAGAGGCCGGGGCGCCCCTGCCGGGCCCATGGCTGCTTAGCGCCGCGCTGGCGGTACTGGCGGGGGGCTTGCTGTGGCTGGCCTGGCGCCGCCACCGCCATGCCCAAGCCCTGCAAGCCCAGCACCGGCGCATGCAAAACCAGCAGGCTACTTTGCTGCAAAGCCTGGGTGAGGGCGTATGGGGGTCGGATATGGATGGGCACTGCATCTTTGTGAACGATGCCGCGCTGGCCATGCTGGGCTATACCCGCCAGGAGCTGGCACAGCGTACCGCCCACGAGCTGGTACATCATCATTACCCGGATGGCCGCCTGTACCCGGTGGCCGACTGCCCGGTAACGCAAACCATGCAGGACGGCCAGCCGCGCTCTTGCGACGAGTACCTGATCTGCAAGGATGGCAGCTTCCTGCCGGTATGGCTCACAGTCACCGCGCTGTGTGAGGACGGCCGGCAAACCGGCGTGGTGACCACGTTCAAGAACATCCGCGCCCAGAAAGCCGCCACCCAGCAGATACACCGCCTGAACCAGGCCTACGCGGCGCTATCGTTTACCAACCAGACCATTGTGCGCGAGCAAGACCCGCAGCGCCTGTTCGAGCGTATCTGCGAGATTGCCGTACAGCATGGCGGCCAGCGCATGGCATGGATAGGCCGGCACGATGCCGACGGGCAATACCTGCAGCCGCTGGCGGTATACGGCAGCGGTGCCGACTACCTGGACGAAATCACCGTCTGGACGCGGCCAGATAAAACCGAAAGCCACGGCGCGGCTTCGCGGGCGGTGATCGAGCAGCAGCCGGTCGTCATCCCCAGCTTTCGCGAGTTGGCGCGCCAGCTGCTGGTCGGGCAGCCGGCATTGGCCGAACAGTGGGTGCAGCGCATCGGGCGCTTTGGCTGGGGCGCTACCGCGGCCTTTCCTATCCGTCACGCTGGCGACACGCAGCTGGTGCTGGCGGTGTACTACGGTGCCGATTTCGAGTTTGACCAGCAGCTGGTGGACCTGTTCAGCGAAATGGCCAGCGATATCGGCTATGCACTGGACCGCATCGCCATGCAGCAGGAACAGGTACGCAGCCGGCGGCTGGAAGATACCCGTGCCTTTTTGCTGGAATGCATGAACAGCGACCCGCCGCTGGCGCAAGGCCTGCAGCGGGTGGCCAGCTATCTGCAAGACCTGCTGCAGCGCCGCTGCACCTTCAGCCTGCCGGACGATACTGCCCCGCCACCGGCTGGCTGCTTATGCCTGCCGATCCCTGCGCTGGATGGCCATGTACTGGCCGAGCTGTATATCGAGGGCCAGGCCGACGAAGCGCTGGACCCGCACGACGAGCACCTGTTGCAAAGCGTGCGCCACCTGGTGGCACTGGCCATCGAGCGCAAGCAAGCCGTGACGCACCTGCAGTTGGCCGCCAGCGTGTTCAGCCACTCCAGCGAAGGCATCATGCTCACCACGCCACAGGGCCTGATCGTGGAGGTGAACCCGGCGTTCTCGCGTATTACCGGCTACCCGCGGGAAGAAGTGCTGGGCCATAACCCGAGCATGCTGTCATCCGGCCGGCAGGAGGCCAGCTTTTACCAGGAAATGTGGCAGACCCTGCGCCAGCAGGGCTTGTGGCAAGGGGAGATCTGGAACCGCCGCCGCGATGGCAACAGCTACCCCGAGCTGCTGACCATTTCCGCCGTCTACGACAGCAGCGGCCAACTGAGCCATTACCTGGGCGTGTTTTCCGATATCTCCTTGCTGAAACAGCAAGAAGCCCGCCTGCAACGCATGGCCTACTACGACGCCTTGACCGAGCTGCCCAACCGCGTGCTGCTGGCCGACCGCATGCAGCAGGCGCTGGCGCACACCCGGCGCAGCCAGCGTTTGCTGGGTGTCTGTTATATGGATCTGGATGGTTTCAAGCCGATCAACGACCGCTACGGCCACCAGGTGGGCGACCAGGTACTGGTGGCGCTGGCCGAACGCTTGCGCCAGCTGGTACACGGCGGCGATACCGTGGCGCGGCTGGGCGGGGACGAGTTCGTGATTTTGCTTACCCAGCTGGCCAGCCCGGCGCAATGCGAGCACGTACTGCAAAGCCTGCTGCATGACATCGCCCGCCCGCTACAGCTGGGCGATCTGCGGCTGCAGCTGACTGCCAGCATCGGGGCGACGCTGTTTCCCTACGACGACTGCGACGCCGATACCCTCCTGCGCCACGCCGACCAGGCCATGTACCAGGCCAAGCAGGACGGGCGGCACCGTTACCAGCTATTCGACAGCCAGCAGGCACGCCAGCAGCGCAACCACAGCGAGCAGCAAGCCCGCGTGGCCGATGCCCTGGCTGCCGGCGAGCTATGCCTGTACTACCAGCCCAAGGTAAACATGCAAGATGGCCACATGGTGGGGGCCGAGGCGCTGCTGCGCTGGCAGCATCCTGCCCTGGGCCTGCTGTTGCCGGCGGCTTTTTTGCCCCTGATCGAAGACAGCCCCCTGATAAGCCGTGTCGGGCAGTGGGTGATCGATACCGCGCTGGCCCAGCTGGAGATGTGGCAACGTGAGGGTTTGCAGCTGACGGTGAGTGTGAATGTGGCGGCCAGCCAGCTGCAGCAGCCCGACTTTGTCAGCCAGCTGGCGCAGAGCCTGGCGCGCTACCCGGCACTGTCGCCGCAGTATCTGGAGCTGGAGATTCTGGAAAGTGCCGCCTTGCACGATATGGGCCAGGTGTCGGACGTGATGCAGGCCTGCCAGGCGCTGGGCGTGAGCTTTGCGCTGGATGACTTCGGTACCGGCTATTCCTCGCTGACCTACTGCAAACGCTTGCCGGCATCGCTGCTGAAGATCGACCAATCCTTTGTGCGCGATATGCTGGAAAACAGCGAAGACCGCGCCATCGTGGCCGGGGTCATCAGCCTGGCGCGCGCGTTTGGCCGCGACGTGATTGCCGAGGGGGTGGAAACCATCGCCCACGCGCACGCGCTGCGCGGCCTGGGCTGTCAACTGGGCCAGGGCTATGGCATAGCCCGGCCCATGCCCGCCAGCGAGTTGCCGGGCTGGGTGGCCGCGTGGCCGGCATCGGCGCCGTGCCACGCCATGCTGCAAGACTGAAGGAACGTTGGCCGCAAAACAAAACGCCACTGCCGACAGGCAGTGGCGTTCGTCATGTTGTCACCGCTAGCGCATCGTGGCGCTAGCTGGTTATCTATTTCCCTCTGTACGACTTAGCGCACGGCAACAACAATATCCTTGCTGAACACCTTTTCGCAATACTTGCACTTCATTTTGGTGTCGTGCTCGGTCACGCGCACGCTGAAATGGCTCTGTACCGGCTCCACATGCGATACGCAGTTGGAGTTGGGGCAGGCAAACAGGTCGGTGACTTCGGCCGGTATCGCCAGCTTCTGCTTGCGTACCACCTCGAAGTTTTCGATCACGCTGACGGTGCACTTGGGCGCCAGCAGCGCCAGCTCGTTGGCCTGGCCTTCGGTGAGCACCAGGTTTTCCACCTTGATCAGGTCTTTGTTGCCCATGTGGCCGCTGGACAGGTTCAAGCCCACGGTGACGCGCTCACCGTAGCTGGTCAGCTCGAACAGGTCCAGAATGCGCAGGCCCAGGCCGGCGGGGATATGGTCGATCACGGTGCCGTTTTTCAGCGCCTCGACATTACGGGCGTAGACTTTTTCGCTCATGGTTTTTCCTTTCACACCGTTTCGTTCAGTACCAGCGACAGCAGCGCCTGGCGCGCGTACACGCCGTTTTTCGCCTGCTCGAAATAGTAGGCGTGCGGGGTGGCGTCCACGTCGGTGGCGATTTCATCCACGCGGGGCAGCGGGTGCAGGATCTTCATATTGGGGCGGGCGTTGCGCAGCATGTCGGCGCGCAGCACGAACTGGCCTTGTATCTTCTGGTACTCCGCCTCGTCGAAGCGCTCGCGCTGTACACGGGTCATGTACAGGATATCGATGTGCGGAATCACTTCTTCGATGGTGCTGGCAATGGTGTAGCTGATGCCGCGCTCGTCCAGCTCTTCGCACAGATAGTCCGGCATCGCCAGCGCCTCGGGGCCGACAAAGTAGAACTTGGCGCCGAATAGCGACAGCGCCTGCGCCAGCGAGTGCACGGTGCGGCCGTATTTCAGGTCGCCGACAAAGGCCACGGTCAGGTTATCCAGCCGGCCCTGGGTTTCGCGCAGGGTAAACAGGTCCAGCAGGGTTTGCGACGGGTGCTGGTTGGCGCCGTCGCCGCCGTTGATGATGGGCACGGCGGAGAATTCGCTGGCCACGCGGGCGGCGCCCTCTTTCGGGTGGCGCATCACGATGGCATCGGTGTAGCTGCTGATGATGCGCACGGTGTCGGCCAGGGTTTCACCTTTTTTGGTGGAGGTGCTGGCGGCGTCGGAGAAACCGATCACGGTACCGCCCAGGCGCTGGACGGCGGTTTCGAACGACAGGCGGGTGCGGGTAGACGGCTCGAAGAAGCAGGTGGCGATCAGGCGGCCCTGCAGCAGGTCGGCGCGCGGGTTGGCTTTCAGGCGCGCGGCGGTTTCTACCACCAGCTCCATTTCAGCCCGGCTGAAGTCCGGGATGGAGAGGATGTGCTTGCGATAAAGCGGGTTGGGCATGGCGGGGCGCTCCGGCAGATGACAAAAACAAGGCTGAAAAAAAAGCCCCTGAGCAATCAGGAGCTTTTTTTGCAAAAACGGTCGGGCCCGGCAGCATGTCGATCACGGCCGGCAACGGCAACGCCTCGCGCCAGGGCGACAAAAGCGGCAGTGCGTGGGCGGGAAGGAATCATGGTGCGGCTCGCGAACAAAACTGCGGGATTATACGAAATCCGGCGCGGCGTGGGTAGGGGCTAGCCTGCTATCAGGCGCCACGCCAGCAAGACGAAACCCGATGCCAGCCATGGGCGCCAGCGTGGACCCATTAGCTGGGCGGGGGCGCCGAGCAGTAATAGCAGTAGCCCTTGGCCGTGGGCTGCTACGGTGGCGGGTACCGCTTGCCATTGCGGCCAACCATAGCGGGTAATGAGCTGTCGTTTTGAAAAACACATTCATCTACCGAATCCGCTACGCGGATGATGTTTGAAGATGCCGGTTCCGCCCGGCAAACGGGAAAGGGGGCGGATTGCCGCCCCCTTTTCTATCGCTGAGCGAATCAAAGATTCGCACGCAGACCCCACAACCTGGGGCTGCTTGAAACCCCGGACAAAACGGGACCGGGTGATCGACTGGCCTTTCAGCGGCTGACCAGGTTGTCTGCGCCGATTCAGTGCTGTCCCGTGGCTTTCGATCCCGGGTCTGCCCTTACAGCCGGAAATTGCTCACCAGCCGCTCCAGGTTGCCAGACAGCTCGCGCAGCTGCTCTACCTCGCTGCGTACCTCGCGCGCGATGTCGCTGTTGGTGTGCGCCATATTGCTGATGCGCTCCACGTTCTGCGCGATCTCGGTGGTGGCGCTGGATTGCTCGCGGGTGGACGACGCAATGTCGCCAATCGATAGCACCAGGGTATGGCTCTTTTCCTGCACGGTTTGCATGGCCTGGTTGGCCGCATGGGCGATGTCCACGCTCACCGCTACCAGGTCGCGGCTGTGTTTCACGTCTGCCACCGCATCGCTGGTTTCGCTGCCGATGGCGTTGACGATGCGGCTGATCTGCACCGTGGCTTCGGCGGTGCGCCCGGCCAGGTTACGCACCTCGTCGGCCACCACGGCAAAGCCCCTGCCCTGCTCGCCGGCCCGTGCTGCCTCGATGGCGGCGTTCAGCGCCAGCAGATTGGTCTGGTCGGCAATGTCCTTGATCACGTTGACGATGGTGTTCACCTCTTGCGAGCGCTCGCCCAGCGCCCCCATGCGGTCGGCCAGCGCCTGCATGCTGCTGGTCATGCGCTGGATTTCGTCCGTGACCTGGCCTACGGTGGCCACGCTTTTCTCGGTAAGCTGGCCGGTTTCGCGCACGATGCTTTCGGCGTCGCTGGCCGAGTTGGCAATGTGCTGCACGCTGACGGTGACCTCTTCTACCCCGGCCGCGGTGGCGCTGGCCGCGTCGGACTGCTGCGCCGAGGCCTGTTCTACCTTGATGGCGCTGTCGGCCAGCTGCCCGGCGCTGCGGCTTACCGCCAGGCTTTGCTCGCGTACGTCGATGAACATCTCGCGCAGGCTGTCGATGAAGCGGTTGAAGGCATCGGCGGTATGGCCGATTTCGTCACGGTTGCTGACATGGATGCGTACAGTCAGGTCGCCTTTGCCGCTGGCCAGCTGCTCCATGGTGTTCGCCAGGGTGTTCAGCGGGCGGGTGAGTGCACGCACGACGATAGCCAGTACCAGCAGTATGATGACCAGTGCCACCACGCCTATGAGGATGGCCATATTGCGCTGGCTCACGGCCGACTCGGTAATGGCTGCGGTAGGAATGGCGACCCCGGCCGCCCAGAACTGGCCGGTGTTGCCGACTTTGATCGGGTAGAAGAAGTGGGTGAAGCCGCCGTCTTCAAACACGAAGTCCTCGCCTTTGCGGATTTTGTCCTGATAGCCGGCCAGCGCATCTTCTTTGGCTAGCGGCTTGCCTACCAGTGCCGGGTCGGGGTTCACCACGTACAGGCCGCCTTCCGACACCATACGAACAAAGCCGGTTTCGTACAGTTTCACGCTGCCGTACTTTTTCTGCAGGGTATCCAGTGCCAGGTCGGCTGCGGCGATGCCCAGAAATTTGCCGCTGGGGTCCTTGATGGCCACGGCCAGTGAGCTTTCCAGTACCTGTTTGCCCTGTACTTCGTAGAAAAACGGCTCGGTAATGGTGTCACGGCCACGGGTTTTCGGTACGTAGTAGAAGTCACCCCAGCCGGGCTTGTCGTAGTCGGGTACGTATTCGGTCAGTTTGTCCTTCCACTCGGGAAACTTCTCTACCCTGTCCTTGGACATCATCACGTCTTGCGCCGCTTTGCCGTCACCGCCGCGGGTCATGTAGGGGCTATAACGGCCTGTCGGGTCGTGTCGTGGCCAGTCCAGCCGGAACTGGTCATCCTTGCCATCCAGCGCATTGGGTTCGTACAGCATCCACATGCCGATGATCTGGGGGTCGGCATCCAGTATGTTGAGGATGGTGTTGTCGATGACTTTACGGTCTACCGCGCCAGCGCGTTGCATGCCACCCACGGCATCGGCCAGGTGTTTGGGTACGCTGAAACCATGTGCCAGGTCGGCAGTCACGGCGTCGGCAAAGCGGCCGGCTTGTTCCGAGGCCAGCTGATAGCCCTGCGCTTCTGCCGACTGGTAACTCTGGCGGGCAATCAGCGCGATCATGCTGCTAAAACCTACCGCGATAGCCACCCCGGCTACCAGGATAATGCGGTTGCCCAGGTGTCCCCATTTGGCTGTTTTTCCCATATTGCATTCCTTGTGCTGAGTCAGGGCGGTGCTTGGCTTGAAGAATAGAAGCCCACCGTAGGTATTTCTACGTATTCTTTTAGAAAGACATTACGCTCGACTGCTACGATTAGATAGAAAATAATCAACACTGCGCGGGGCTGGCTGGGGCATGCACAGGAAATACAACAGGCTTTGTCAGGTGTACGTGTGCACTGGTCTGCGCTGGGGCATAAATGGGGCTTGGCATTGAGTACGGATGGCTTCGATAATGAACTACTGCAATACGGGTATCCATTTCGGTTTAATGCCTGTAGCCTTGGCGGTCCGTTTGGTGCGCCGCCTCACTCTTTATATAGCTGCCAGTAATTAAATGATTAAGTGTATAGACGTCTCAGATCTGAAAGTCGGCATGTTCGTGCATGACCTGAACTGCGACTGGGCTTCTCACCCGTTTTTTCGCAAAAGTTTTTTGCTGAAGCAAGACAGTGAGATAGCCAAGATTATCGAAGCCGGTATTCATGAGGTGTATATCGACACACTGAAGGGGCTGGACGTTCGGCACGCCCGTACCGAACAGGAAGTCAAAGAGACACTGCAGCAAGAGATGCTGGAAATCGCCAGCAAAGAGCCCTCCCCTATCATCCAGGTATCCTTTGCCGACGAAATGGGCCGAGCCGCCCGCATCAAGACACAGGCGCAGACCCTGGTGAAAACGGTGATGCAGGATGTGCGCCTGGGCAAAGCGGTGGAGCTGGAGCAAGTGGACCCGATGATCGAGTCCATTACCGAGTCGGTACTGCGTAACGGCGGTGCGCTCACCACCCTGCTGCGCATCAAGAACAAGGACGACTACACCTTTTTGCATTCGGTCAGTGTGGGTACGCTGATGATTGCCTTTTGCCGCTCGGTAGGCATGGACCGCGAGGCCATTCGCCAGGCGGGCCTGGGCGGCCTGCTGCACGATACCGGCAAGGCGCTGGTGCCGGACGAGGTGCTGAACAAGCCTGGCCGGCTAACCGACGAAGAATTCGATATCATCCGCCGCCACCCCGGCGACGGCCATGCCATTTTGCTGAAGACACCAGGCATTGGCGAGATTCCGCTGGACATTACCCTGCACCATCACGAGCGGGTGGATGGCAGTGGCTACCCGCACAAGCTGCCGGGCGAGCAGATCACCACCATGGCCAAGATGGCTGCCATCGTGGATGTGTACGACGCCATTACGGCCGACCGTTGCTACCACAAAGGCATGTCGGCTACCGATGGCCTGCGCAAGCTGTACGAGTGGAGCAAATACCATTTCGACCCCAAGCTGGTGCAGGCTTTCATGCGCTGCGTGGGTATTTATCCGGTGGGTACGCTGGTGTTGCTGGAGTCGGGCAAGCTGGGCGTGGTGGTAGAGCAGAACGAAGGTAACCTGCTGCAGCCGACGGTAAAAACGTTTTTCAGTACCAAGAGCGGCGTTTACCAGACCCCGGAATTGGTCAACCTGGCCAAACCACTGGGTTTTGGTGGCGGAGACAAGATTGTCAGCCATGAAGACCCGGTAAAATGGAAGGTGAACCCGCTGCGATTCTTGTAAGAGCACAGACGCGTTTGCCAAAACAATGCGGCCAACCTTGCTAACAAGGTTGGCCGCATTGTTTTGGGGGCCGGCTTACAGCCTGACCAGCTCGCGGTCGTTGCCACCACGGCGTTTGGCGCGGTACATGGCGCTGTCTGCCTGGGTCAGGATATCGCGTGGCATCACGCTGCCGCTGGTAAACAGGGTAATGCCCACCGAAGCGCTGACGCTATTGGGCAGGCTCAGTCCGTCTACCGGGCTGGATAGCGTGGCAATGATCTTGCTGGCGACCGCGCGGGCACCACTTTCATTGGTGCTTTCCAGCAGCACGGCAAACTCGTCACCGCCCACGCGGATCAGCAGGTCACTGGTACGTACGACGCCACGCAGGCGGGCGGCCATGGTAGACAACACGCGGTCGCCAATCATATGGCCGTGTACGTCGTTAATCGCTTTGAAACGATCCAGGTCCAGAAACAGCAAGGCGCACAGCCGGGCTGCGCTGTCCTTGGCCAGGTTGTCCAGCTTCAGTTCCAGATAGCGGCGGTTGGCCAGGCCGGTGAGCGAGTCGCGGTGGGCCAGCTCGGTCAGGTGGCCTTGCAGCAGCTGCAGGCGCTGGGCTTCCTGGCGGCGGGTGGTGACATCGTGGTGTGTTTCCAGCAGGCCATCCAGCTCGCCCTGAGCATTGAATAGCGGCGCCAGGGTAATTTCAAAAAAGCGCTGCTGGCCAAAGTTGTCGGTACAGGTTTGTTCGGTGGTAACCGGTTTACGCCATTCGATAACCTGCTGGCGCGGGCAGGGTTTGTCGTCGTCGCAGGGCTGGCTGCTGCCGTGGATATAGTGATGGCATGGCCCGTGCTTTGGCTCGCCATACTGGCGGCGGGCTTCGGCGTTGGCGTATTCCACGGTATGGTCTGGCCGGAACAGCATGACGGGATGGGGCAGTAAATCCAGGATTTGCTGCAGTCGTGCGGCGTCCGGGTTGGGCTGGCCTGTTGGCGGGGTAAGCGAGTGGTCAGATAGCGTCATGTCCGCTCAAGTGGCTGTCTACAAAAAAGAAATAGGTTAACAGTTGCTTGAAA
Organism: Neisseriaceae bacterium; assembly: GCA_027489245.1. GTDB lineage: Bacteria > Pseudomonadota > Gammaproteobacteria > Burkholderiales > Chromobacteriaceae > Vogesella. The sequence goes on from JAIYAC010000002.1 coordinate 65,570, forward strand.
TCGTCATGACTTGTGTTTTAAATTAAATGACGATTAACAATACATAACTAAAAAATAAGACTATATTTTTATAAAAAGGGCTGATCAATAGACCAGCCTTTTGTCATTTATGCAACACTGCTATTTGATCAGCTCAATACTGAGCGAACCGTCCCCGTTATCGCTTGCCAGGGTGAGTTCCGGGTGGCGTGCCAGCACGGCGCGGGCACCTGCCCCCGTGCTAAAGCGCAGGCCGATACCGGCTACCGGCAAAATGCGCCAGTTGTTGTCGCGGCTGGGGTTCACGGTGCCTTTGCTGGCCAGGTAGCGCGCCAGTGCTTCACGGTTTTCATCCGGTGCATCAATGACGATCTGCTTGCCGTTGAGGCCGGCAAAGTTGCCACCGCCACTGGCGCGGTAGTTGTTGGTGGCCACCAGGAAGGTCTGGTTATCGTCCAGCGGCTGGCCGTTGTAGCGCAGGTTCACGATGCGGTGGGCTTCTGCCGCCACCAGCTTGCCGTCCATGTCGTAGCGTGAGGGCTGGGTGACGTCTATCTCGTAGCTCACGCCGTCGATGGTGTCGAAGTTGTACGAGCGGAAGTCCGGGTTGATCAGCGCCTGGGTGGCCGGGCCTTGCGGGTTGATGTGGTTGAACTGGCCGGCGGAGCGTTCCAGCCACTCACGTACGTCGCTGCCTTTCACCTTCACTACTTTCAGGGTATTGGGGTAGATGTACAGGTCAGCCAGGTTTTTGATGGCCAGCGGGCCGGCTGGAATATCGGTGTAGTAGCCCCAGCCCTGGCGCCCGCCCGCCTTGAACGGCGCGGCGGCAGACAGCAGTGGCAGCTTTTCGTATTCGGTGCCGCGTACGGCGTTTTGCACGTACCACAGCTGGGCTTGCGACACGATCTGTACCGACGGGTCATCGGCCACCTGGGCAAAGTAGCTGTAGATCGGCGCCGTGCTTTGCGCCACCTGGCCGCGCACGTAGGTCAGGGTATCGTCGTGTACATGGCCGATCAGCTCGCGCACCATGGGGTCGGCGTCTACGGTGGGCTTTTTGGCTTTCTTGTCGAAGATGGGGCGCAGGCTGGCTTGCTGGTCTACCACTTTCCAGCTGCGGCCAACCTTGTCCAGGGTGAGGTCGATGACCCCCAGGTGGTCGCCCCAGCGGCCGGGCATGGTGGCGGCCACGCCGTTGATGGTGCCCTTGTCGATATTCACTTTCGGGTAGTCGGCAAAGGCTTTGGACGGAAACTCGGCGTGGGCGTGGCCAAACAGGATGGCGTCAATGCCCGCTACCTCGGCCAGGCCGGCTACCGAGTTTTCGGCAAAGCGTGGCTGTTCGCCCTTTTCGAAGCCGGAATGCGCCACCGCTACCACGATATCGGCGCCCTTTTTCTTCATTTCCGGCACGTAGCGGCGGGCGCTGTCCAGGATGTCTTGCGCCTGTACACGGCCTTCCAGGTTGGCTTTATCCCACATCAGGATTTGCGGCGGCACAAAGCCGATGACGCCAATGGTCAGCGTGTGTGTTTTGCCGTCTTCGTCCTGCACCTTGCGTTTGAGCAGGGTGTAGGGCTGTACCAGTGGCTTGCCGGTTTTGGCGTCGGTGACGTTGGCCGACACATAGGGGAAGGCTGCGCCTTGCAGTGCCTGCTTGAGGAAGGGCAGGCCGAAGTTGAATTCGTGGTTGCCGATATTGCCGGCGTCGTAGCGCAGCGCGTTCATCACGGTGTAGGCCGGGTGGGTTTCACCTTTTTTCAGCGGTTTGATCTTGGCCACCAGGTCGCCCATCGGGCTGCCCTGCAGCAGGTCGCCGTTATCGATCAGTACGCTGTTTTTGGCTTCGGCGCGCGCGGTTTTGATCAGGCTGACGGTTTTGGCCAGGCCAAAATCATCGGTGGTTTTGTCCTGGTAGTAGTCGTAGTTCACCAGGTTCATGTGGATATCGCTGGTTTCCAGCAGGCGCAGCTTGACCGGGGCGGCCCAGGTGGTGCTAACGGCCATGGCCAGCAGGCTGGCGGCAAACAGTTGGCGTGTCATGGTGTGCTTACTCGTGTTGGTAGCCGGTCGGGTGCCGGCTGATGGCGCGAGTGTGCAATAAATGCCGCCCGCCTGACAACGCAGGCTTAGCCCAGCGTGCGGCTGCCGTCGGCCGGGTACTTGCGGGCGTTCTTCTGCAGCTTGTCAGCTACCGCGGCGTTCAGGTCTACGCCTGTCACATCGGCCAGTCGTACCAGGTACATCAGCACGTCGGCCAGCTCTTCTTGCAGGTGGGCGTACTCGGCAGGGTTGGCCGCAAGGTGGGCGGCTTCAGCGTCGGTTTTCCACTGGAAGATTTCTGCCAGCTCGCCTACCTCGCCGGTGAGCGCCAGCATCAGGTTGCGCGGAGTGTGAAACGGCTGCCAGTGGCGGTCGGCGGCAAACTCGCGCTGGGCGGCGATCAGGCCGTCTACGTTCACGAGGTGGGTCATGCGGTGTCCTTTATGGGGCGGGTACAAGACAAAACGCCCTGCACAGGCAGGGCGTGGGGCAGACAGACACAGCCGCTTACAGCAAGCCTTCTTCCTTCATGGCCTGTTGCACGGCCGGGCGGGCAAAAATGCGGGCGCTGAAGGCCTGCAGTGCCGGCCAGCTGTCCAGGCTGCGGCCAACGTATTTGGCCCACGACAGGCACACAAACAGGTAGGCGTCGGCCACGGTGTAGCTGCTGCCCAGCAGGTAGTCTTGCTGGCCCAGCGTGGTGTTGAGCGCGTCAAAGCGCGTGGTCAGGCGCTGCCAGGCGGCCTCTTTGACCGCGTCGTCCTGGCTGTGGAACAGCGGCGAGAAGCCTTTGTGCACCTCGGTAGAAATGAAGTTCAGCGCTTCTTGCAGGCGGTAGCGCGCCAGCGTGCCGTTGGCCGGGGCCAGGTTTTTTTCGGGCGCCTGGTCGGCAATGTACTGCACCAGTGCCGGGCCTTCGGTGAGGATCTCGCCGTTATCCAGCTGCAGCGCCGGCACGTAGCCCTTGCTGTTGATGGCGCGGAAGTCGGCACCGCTTTCGGTAAGGCGTGGCTCGGCGCGCAGGTTCACTTTTTCGAACTGGTACGGCAGGCCGCTCTCGGCCAGGGCAATGTGCGGGGACAGCGAGCAGGCACCGGGGGAGTAGAACAGTTTCATCTTGTATCCTCAACGAAAGGGGTATGCCATGTACCCGACCGGGTGGGCAGCACACCTAGCCATCATGGTGATGGCTGCGCGGTATTTCAAGCGTGGTCTTGCTCGGCCTGCCCCAGTTTCCAGTAACCCACCAGGCGCGTACGCGCCCGGCTGCTGCGCCCTGCGGCGATAAAGTGCTCTCGTATTGCTTTTACCACGCCGGACTCGGCAGCCGCCCACAGGTAGGCGTCCCGCCACTGGCTGGCGGGCAGCGCGGCCAGCGCCGGCAACAGCGCGTCGATGGCGCTATCCACGACCCATTGCACCCTGACGCCTGCCGGGTGCTGCAGCGCGATGATTTCCTCGGCGGCGGGTACCGCCAGCAGTGCCGTCCCGCAGGAGTCGGCAGGCAGGGTTTCCAGCAGTGCGCTGGCAGCGGGCAGCGCACACAGGTCGGCCAGTAGCAGGACGTGTGTCTCGCCAGCCAGGTCCAGCGGCGCACGCGGGCCCATGATGGCCAGCGTATCGCCAGGCTGGGCGTGGCGGGCCCAGTGCGAGGCTGCGCCGTCCGGCTCGTGCAGCAAGAAGTCGATGTCCAGCTCCAGCGCGTCGCGGCGGAAGTGGCGCACGGTGTAGGTGCGCGAGGCGCGACCGCCGTCGGGCAGCGCAAAGTACAGCTTGATGTTGGGGCCGTTTTCCACGTGGAACGCGGCCAACTCGGGGCTGCTTACCGTGATGCGGCGCATGCGCGGGGTGAGCTGGCTAATGCGCACCACGCGGGTATCAAAGTGGTACTGGCGGTCGGTAGGGCTGCTCATGGCGGGCTCCTGTACAAGTCTGGCGCTGATCTAGCTATCGTTCTTTTTGCCAAACAGCACACGCGGGGCGTGATGGCCGGTAGTGCTGCGTGGCGGGCGGGCCGGTTTGGGGGTTTTCAGCTGGATGTACAGCGCCTCGACTTCGGCGCGCGCCCACGGCGTGCGGCGCAGGAACGTGAGGCTGGATTTGATGCTGGGGTCGCTGTTGAAGCAGCGTATTTTCACCAGCTGGCCCAGCTGCGGCCAACCATAGTGCGCGACCAGCTCGTTCAGCAGGGCTTCCAGCGTGACGCCTTGCAAGGGGTCTTTAGGGGCGGGTTTATCGCTCATCAGGTGCTCCGGCGGCCGTGATTGGGGTTCTTGGTGTAGGCGCAGTAGCCCGGGCGCGGGCCAACCTTGGGGTGATTGCGGCAGGTGTTGGGGCGCAGTTCGTAGATGGTGCACAGCCGGGTTTTCTGATCCAGATACATGCAATCACCGTTGGCGCGCCGGCTGAGGGTGAATACTTCGTACTTGAAATTGAAATGCTGGATGATGCGCTGTTTTTCCAGACGTTTGGCGATGTTCTTTACCGGCTCTTGCAGCTCGAACTCGTCCACAATGCCCATGCGCACCAGGTCTGGCAGCTTTACTTCTACCGGCATGCTGCAACAGGACGCCATGCAGTCGCTGCACAGCCCGTTTTTGTATTTCACCCAGGTATCCAGGCGCTCGATATCAGACACACATCACCCTTAAAGCATTGAATTCAAAAAACAATCCGCCAGTTGGCGAAAGCTGCGCATTCTACGGGCTGGGCTGGCGGGTGGCAAGGTGAGCGGCCGGCGCGTGCCTGATACTGGGGATATCCCACATTGCCCATCATGCGCTTTCGTCGTATCTCTGGCGCAGCTTGCAAAATAAAAATCAGGCAATAGCCATTCCGGTGAGAGAAAACATGAAAATCGTATCAAAAATAATAGCCATTATTATCAGCAGTAGTCTGGCATTAGCGTTAGTGGGCAGTTTAGGTGTATGGAAAATCAATGAAGCGGAAAAGCGCTTTGATTATTTTACTGACAATATTCTGCCCAGTATTCATATCCTTAACGACTCGAAAAACGATATCTGGCAAGTACGGGTATTGTTCTGGAAGCATATGGCGGAGCCAGATGTGGCCAGGAAAAAACAATACGAATCAGAAATTTATGCACTTTTTGACGATATAGACAAAAACTTTGCGCAGTATGCAAATTATGTAACGGATGAGCAGGATAAAAATCTGTTCGAGCGCAGCAAAGCCATGTATGCGGTATATAAGTCGGAACTCAAACCCATGCTGGACTTATCGCGTAGTGGCGACATGCAGACCGCGGTGCAAACTGCCAGTGGTGGCCACGGCAATGATCTGATCAAGGTATGGGAAGAACATATTGCCTATAACGACCAGCTCAGCCAGCAGACCGACAATGCCAATGCCGATGCAACCCAGCGTGCCAAGCTGCAATTTGCCTTGATCGTGCTGGCCACCATTGTCTTGCTGGCGACGGCAGGTGGTCTGCTGTCACGCTCTATTCGCCTTGGCTTGGCCCGTTTGCAAGGCGCAATCAGTGATATTAGCCGTGATCTGGATTTCCGCCGCCGCGTGGGCTGCGATGGTCGTGATGAAGTCAGCCTGGCGGCTGGCGATTTTGATGGCCTCACTGCCCGTTTGCAGCAAAGCTTGCACAGCCTGCAAAGTGGCATTGTGCAGGTGTCGGCCGCTTCGCAGCAGTTGCAAGATGCTTCGCAGCAGGTGGCCAGTAGCGCCAGCCAGCAAAGCCATGCCTCTGCACAGATGGCTGCCGCGGTAGAGGAAATGACGGTAAGCCTGAGCCACGTGGCAGACCGGGCTAGCGAAGCGCAAGCCTTGTCTGCGGCTGGCGCCCAGCAGGCTAGCGAGGGCGAGCGGGCGATCGAGCAGGTGGTGAGTGACATCAGCACCATTGCCAGCACGGTGAGCGACACTGCCACGCAAATGACGGCACTGGCCGAGCGTAGCCAGAGTATTGCCTCGGTGGTCAGCGTGATTCGCGATGTGGCCGACCAGACCAACCTGTTGGCCTTGAACGCGGCGATCGAGGCGGCCCGCGCTGGCGAGAGCGGCCGTGGTTTTGCCGTGGTGGCCGACGAGGTGCGCAAGCTGGCGGAGCGCACTGCTGCATCTACCCAGGAAATCGGCCAGATTATCCAGGCGATCCAGCAGGTCAGCGGTAATGTGGTGGCGCAAATGGAGCAGGCGGTCACGCAGGTCGCGCGTGGCCAGCAAGGTGTGGTGTCGGCACGCGTCAACATCCTGCAGCTGCTGGATGGCGCCCGCCAGAGTGCCTTGCTGGTGGCGGAAATCAGTAACGCCATTCTGGAGCAAAGTGCGGCGACCAATAGCATCGCCAGGCAGGTAGAGCAGGTCGCACAGGGTGCCGAGACCAATAGCGAGGCTGCGGGCAGGGCTGCAGGCCTGGCCGACACGCTGGACACCGTGGCCGTGCAGATGCGCGAAGAGGCCGACTGTTACCGCGTGTAGTGCACGCAGCAAGCTGGTGGCGAGTGGCCAGCCATATGTATTGATTTCCCGTCATCAGGCCGGTGTGCATGCACCGGCTTTTTCACGCCTGCCCGTCTGGCCGCTTACCACGCTGTGTGCATTTAAGCCACAAGGGTTTTTCTGCTTAAATCTTTGAAACAAAACGGTAAAAGCAGGCTAGCGTGCAGCAGCGCGCCATGATTGCCACCCGTGTGCGGGTACCCCATACACCAAGTTCGATAAATGAACACTTATCGACATGATATATTCCGTCCGCTTTTTTGCGCTTGAGGAATTATGCAATAAAAATCAAAAGCCTAAAACGACAGACGGCAGCGCAAATGGGCAAACCTGTCGTATCTACCCAAGGGCATTGCAATGAAGATCGTATCAAAACTTATCCTGGCGTTTGTCTGTAGCTGTTGTGTGGTGGTGATAGTGGGGCTGGCCGGCGTGTTCAAGCTGAACCAGGCCGACGAGCGTTTTGATGCTTTTACCGGCAACATCCTGCCCAGTGTTGAATTACTGGGCAAGGTGGGCAACCTCACATGGTCGGCGCGTAATGAGGTCTGGAAGCATCTGGCCAACCCAGATGCCGAGGCCAAGCTGAAGTCCGAACAGGTCATTAACAAGCGGCTGGATGAGGTCGAACAATCGCTGAAAGCCTACGAGCCGATGCTGGTGGATGCAGAAGACAAGCGCCTGCTGGAACAAACCCGGCAAGCCCTGCGTGTCTATCGTGACGGCCTGGCGCCGACGCTAGCGCTATCACGTAGCGGCGAGCAGCAGGCAGCGGTTACCCGTGCATTGCAAGGGCGTGGCAATGCGCTGGTGGCGGCACTGGACGAACACGTGCTGTACAACCGCAAGCTGGCCGAAAACCTGCAACAGGCCAATAGCGAGGCTGCCCATAGCGCGCTGACCCAGCTGCTGGTGGTGCTGGCTGTGGTGGTACTGGCGATGGCGCTGGGTGGTACCTTACTGTGCCGCGCCATCTCGCAAGGCTTGCGCCAGATGCAGCACGCCATGGCCGGTATCAGCAGCGATCTGGACTTTACCCGCCGTGTAGCGGTAACGCAGCAGGATGAAATCGGCGTGACCACCACCGCCTTCAATGCGCTGCTGGATAAGCTGCAGCCCAGCCTGCAAGACATGAAGCACGGCATTGTAGAGGTATCGTCCACGGCACAGCAGCTGCAGCAAGCTTCTGGCAGTGTGGCAGACAGCTCGGCGCAGCAAAGTCATGCCTCCGCCCATATGGCGGCGGCGGTAGAGCAGATGACCGTGAGCCTGAGCCATGTGGCCGACCGTGCGCGCGAGGCGCACAGCCTGTCGGCAGAAGGCGCCGGGCAAGCCAGCCTGGGGCAACAGGCTATCGGGCAGGTGGTCGCGGATATCCAGGGCATTGCCAGCACGGTGTCGGACACCGCCCACGAGATCGGTCAGCTGGCTGAGCGTAGCCAGAGCATCGAGTCGGTGGTCAACGTGATTCGTGATGTGGCCGAGCAAACCAACTTGCTGGCGCTGAATGCCGCTATCGAGGCGGCGCGTGCCGGCGAAAGTGGCCGCGGCTTTGCCGTGGTAGCGGACGAGGTGCGCAAGCTGGCCGAACGTACCGCTGCATCGACACAGGAAATCGGCAAGATCATTACCGCCATCCAGCAGGTAACGGGCAATGTGGTCAGCCGTATGGAGCAGGCGGTAGGCCAGGTAGAACGTGGTCAGCAGGGTGTCAGCTCGGCACAGCAAAATATTGCGCAGCTGCTGGCCGGGGCACAAGCCAGTGCACGTGTGGTGCAAGAGATTTCCGAGGCCATCCGCGAACAAAGCATGGCCACCAACAGCATTGCGCTGCAGGTAGAAACCGTGGCGCAGCGTGCTGAGGCCAATAGTGGTGCAGCCGGCCATGCGGCCAACATTGCCACCGGCCTGGAGCGTGTGGCGGCCAGCATGCAGCAGGAGGTGAGCGCTTACCGGGTGTGAGCAGGGTGCCTGACAAAAAAGCCGGCGTGCGATGCCGGCTTTTTTTGTGCCTGCGGTCTAGGGCTGTGGCCCGTCCGGGATCAGCCGCTTGCCCAGGCTAACCGCTTCGTCCTGCGCGTAGCCCAGCTGCTGGTAGAAGGCCAGCACCGCGGTGTTGCTGCTGCGTACCTGCAGGTTCAGCTTGGGGCAGCCGCGCGCCAGCAGTGCGGCCTCGATATGCGCCATCATGGCGCGGCCATAGCCCAGGCCCTGCGCGCCGGGCTGCACGGCCAGGTAGTTTACCCAGCCACGGTGGCCGTCGTAGCCGGCCATGGCGCTGGCCACCAGCCGGCCATCCGCCTCACCCACCAGAAACAGCTCGCGCTGTACGGTGAGCTTGCGCTGGATGTCGCGCAGCGGGTCGTTCCAAGGCCGTGTCAGGCCGCAGGCCTGCCACAGCGCAATGACGGCGTCGGTATCGGTGTCGGTAAACGGGCGAATCAGCATGAGCGCATTCCTGCACGATTGATACGGCATCATGGCATGCACGGCGGCGTGCGGCCAACCTTAGCCGGTGGGCGCGTCGAAGCGGCGGGCAAAGGTAAACGCGGTCGGCCCGGGGCCGTGTTGTGCCAGCTGCGCCAGCCGGGCGGCGGCCTCTTCCAGCGTGGGGCGGTGGCCGTGCGGCACCCACCACAGTACCTGGGCGGGGGTGTCCATGCGGGCAAACCATTCGCGGCGGCGGCGGAAGAAATCCACGTGTTCGCTGCGGTAGGCAAAGTCGGCCAGCGCATCGATGCTGTCCCACACCGACATGTTCACGATGACATCGTCGCCAAACGGGCGGAAGGCGGTGGCGTCGCCGCCGTCGTCTTTCAGTCGCCACACAAAACCGGGCGAGGCCTCGCCCAGCGCGTTGATGCGCTCAAGGTTGGCCGCAAAGTCGTGCAGCGGCGGTGAATCGAGCGGTGCCAGCAAGGTGGCAATATTGAGCTGGGCGAGCTGGTAAGTGGGCATGGCAGCCTCCGGTGGGGGATGCCATGCAGATGATGCCGCGCTGGCAGGTTTCAAGTGCGTCTGGCCAGTAAAATCAAAGACCTGTACCGCATTGCCGCGCTCGCCCGGCACGTTTCTGCTGGTGGCTGCGGCGGCTTAGTCGTCGCGCGTCAGCACGCTCAGCAGCTCGATCTCGAACAGCAGGTTGCTGTTGGGCGGGATCATGTCGCCCACCTGGCGCTCGCCGTAGGCCAGCGCTGCCGGTACCCACAGCTTGCGCTTGCCGCCCACGCGCATGCCGGCCAGGCCGAGGATCCAGCCCTGGATCACGCGCTTGTTGCTGAGGATGCACTCGAACGGCTGCCCCTTGCGCTGCGAGCTGTCGAACTCGGTGCCGTCTTCCAGCCAGCCGGTGTAGTGCGCGGTAATCAGCGCGCCGCGCTCGGCGGCTTTGCCCTCGCCCACGATGATGTCTTCGATTGTTACGCTGTCGCTCATGGCGGCCTCCCGCTAAGTGAAGGCGGCATTTTAGGCGTAGTTGGCCGCGCTTTCACCCACGGCGTGTGCGCTGGCGTGTTTCGCCACGCGCTTCGCGCTCGAACGGGTTATCCACATACGGGCGCCGCCCGCGCAGCCACAGCCACAGGCTGGCCGCCGGGTAGGCCAGCAACAGCAAGCCGCCCCAGCGCTCGTACTGGCGCACGTGGATATGCTCGTGCTGCCGCCAGTGCGCCAGCACCGCCGGGCTGATGCCCACGACCACGTGGCCCAGCGTGATGGCGCAAAACGGCAGCCGCGCCAGCGGGCGCCACGGCGGGGCGGCCACCTCCAGCACGCCGTCGCAGCGTTGCGCGCGGCCACCTGCCAGCCATAAGGGCAGCGCCAGCAGCAGGCCGACGGCGCTGGCAGGGGCGGCCCATAGATAGTGTGCCAGGCGGCGCATGCTTAGTAGCGCTCCACCGCCACCTGCCGTGTTGGCGGGCTGTAGTCTTCCGGCCACCAGTCGTCGATGCGCCAGATCAGGCCGTCTTTCAGCGTGAAGAAGGCGATGCCGGTGAGCGTGTGCTGTTCCACGTGGAACGCTGTGGTGGTGACGGCGCTGTTGCCGTCGGCGATCAGCCACGTGATGCTGACGGTCCAGTCGCCCGGGTAGGTGGCGTAAAAGGCGACGAAGGCGTCGATGCCGCGAATCAGCTCGCGCGTTTGCGGCACGCGGTATTCGATGCCGGGGTGCAGCGTGGCGGCAAACGCCGGCCAGTTGCGGGCATTGGCCAGCGCCCAGTGGCGGGTGATCAGGTCGTAGGTGTGACGCATCTGAGTTCCGTGAAAGATTGGCCGCAGCGGGCGGTGTGGTTCAGCTGACGGTGTCGTCGCTGCCGGCCTGACCGTCCCAGTAGGCCAGGGTGGCCTTGCTGTCGAAACCCTGCCCCAGGCTGCGCACGCCAACGCGGCCACTTTCCGGGTACACCACCACCTCGTGCGGGTTGCGCTCGCCAATGATCAGGTAGCGGCACAGGGCGTCGCTGTGGTTGTACAGCGCGTGGCCTACCTGTTGGCCGGCCGGAAAGCACACGTAGTCGCCACTTTGCATGCGGTAGCGCTGTTCGCCCAGCTGCAGGGTGAGCTCGCCGTCCAGGATCAGCAGGTGTTCTTCTTCCTGCATGTGGTAGTGCAGCGGGCAGGCTTGCTTGCCCGGCGCCAGCTCTTCGCGGCAGACGCCCACGTGCTGCGCGCCGCCAAAGTTGCCCAGCTGTTGATAACGCACGCCGAAGCGGCTGCCCTGTTGATAACTTTCCCAGGGTACGCTGTCGGCGGCAAACGGCTCACAGGCGCCGTCGGTATTGCGTGGGGTATGAGCGTCCATGTGCTGTTCCTAATCGACAATAAACAGCGTGGCGCCCACCGGCGTGGACGAGCGGTGCGGTTCGGCGTGGTCGGCTACCTGGTAGCTGGTGCCCGGTGTCAGCACGTAGCGGCGGCCGTCTGCCAGCTCGGTATGCAGCTCGCCGCTCAGGCACAGCAGGATGTGGCCTTTGTGGCACCAGTGGTCGGCCAGGTAGCCGGGGCTGTATTCCACCATGCGCACGCGGATGGCGCCGAACTGTGCCGTACGCCACCAGGCGGTGCCGCTTTCGCCGGGGTGTTCCGTACGCGGGATGGCAGCCCAGTCGGTGGTGCCGAAGGGGATGTTGTCTAGTTGCATGTGGGCTCCTGGCTGGCTTGCGCGGCGTGGTTTTCGCGCAGGTGGAAGATATTGCCTTCCGGGTCGTGGCCGTTGCACACGGTAAAGCCCGGCCCCTGGTAGCGTTCGCGGTACAGCGCCCCGCCCTGTGCTGCGGCCAACTGCGCGGCATCGGCCAGGCTGGGCACGGTAAAGAATAGCTTGATGGCTTGTTCGCTACGCGGTTGCGGCGGGGTGTCGATGTGCACCTTGGCCGCAATATGCGGCGGCATGGCGTGCACGATGAGCTGGAAATCGGCGTTGGCCAGCACTTGGTGCTCGGCGTCACCGTGCAGTAGCTGCATGCCTAGCAGCTGCTGGTAGAAGGCGGCCAACTGCGGCAGATGGCGGGCGTAGATCAAGGCGCCGGCGCGGGCGGGACCTGGCATGGCAAGCTCCTGTCATGGGCAAGCCTGTACCCTACCCCAGTTGCGCCCGCTTTGTCCTGCGCCGCGCGGGCCTAGGTGGCCACGCTGCCGGCGGTGGGGAGCGGCTGCTGGTAGCCCACCGGGGCGTCCAGCTCGAACAGCCACACCACCAGCATCAGCAGTAGCAGGATCAGCATCATTTGCAGCGGCCAGCGGGTGGCCGGGTCGCGCCACAGGCGTTGCCAAAGCTTGCGCATGACCGTGCCTATTTCAGCGGTGGCAGGCCGCGTGCCAGCCCGGCGGGCAGGCGGGGCAGCAAGGCGCGGCGGCAGTGTTGCCAGAAGGCGGACAAGGTGAGCAGGCCGCCACCGATCAGCAGTCCGGCCACGGCAAAGCCATCGGCCGCCAGGCCCGCGGTTTGCAGCAGGTGGCTAAAGGCGTACAGCACGTAAGCCAGGGCCGACACCATCAGCGCGCGGCGGTCGATGGCCAGCGATACCAGGGCAAACAGCGCGTACAGCCCCAGCACCACCACCAGCGCCGGCAGGCCGGCGGTGCCTTGCAAAATGCCCAGCATGTCAAAGAAAGAATGCACCATCAGCGGCGCGGCCAGCATGTGCAGCCAGAAGGCCACGTCGGACTGGCGCTGCAGGCGCGCCGGGTCTTGTTTGTCCCAGTACATGGCCAGCGCAAAAGTGGCCACGCCGCCGGCCAGTATCATGGGCGCGGCGTACAGCCGCAGGCCGGGCATGGCGCTGATCAGCAAGCCAATCACCATCACCAGCAGGGCGCCGGTACCGGCCGCCACGGTCAGCGGTACGCGAAAGCGCCGCCAGTGCAGCCAGGCGGCCAGCGCAGCACTGCTGCCACCGGCCAGCACCATCAGCTCGTCCGGCCGGTTTTCCTGCCCCAGCAGCGCGAGGATGGCCACCGGGCAGGCCGCCACAAACGCGCCCAGCAGGGCAATGGCCGGCAGCGCCATGCGGCGGCGGCGGACAAAGTACTCGGCCAGCCCCCACGCCACGGCGGCTACCGCCACGGCACCAGCAGCAGGGGCCAGCAGGCTGCCCAGCCACGCCACCGAACCCAGCAGCAGGATGCAGGCGATCACCACAAAAATATCGTTAAAGCCAGACAGCAGGCGGAAGTGTTCCTCATCGGCCAGCGCAGTGTGCTGGCGCTGTGCTACTAGGGCGCGAAAATCGCGCACGGCATCCTGGCTGAAGATGCCGGTGTCTACGGCGGCGTTCAGGTCGTCATCGCTATACATGGTGGGTCCGGGCGGGGTGGCCGCGTGATGGTGGGCACCCATTATTTGCCCAGCATGGCCTGGCGGCAAGCCTGTGTGCCGCTTCGATAGTGGCGGCTTGTCGTGGCAGGCTTGGCTGGCAAAGGTTGGCCGCAGGGGTGGCTTAGCCCAGGCCGGGTAGCCCGCCGGCCAGCTCCAGCAGAATGGCCACGCTCACCAGGCCAAACAGCAGCGCGGTCAGCATATTGACCGCACCTTGGCTACGCGCCAGCACGGCCTGCGCGCGCGGGGTGGACAAACACAGCGCCAGCGCGCCAAACCACAGCATCGACAGCAGGCAGAGCTCGGCTGCCAGCAGCGCCCGGCTGCCCATGCCTACCTGCGGCGACACCATGGCCGCCAGCAAGCCCATGAAATACACCAGGGCTTTCGGGTTCAGCAGGTTGGTGGCCAGCCCCATGCGTACCCCCTGCCCCAGGCTGCCCTGGCCACGGTGGCCACCGTGCTGGCCGCTACCTGCGCCCGCCCGTACCGCCTGCAGCGCCCCCCAGGCCAGCCAGCCCAGGTACAGCGCCCCCGCCAGCTTGATGGCATTGAACAGCCATGGCGCGCTGGCCACCAGCAGGCTGATGCCGGTGAGGCTCAGCAAGCTGTGCAGCAAGATCGCCAGCGCAATGCCCAGGGCCGCGCCCAGCGCCAGCACGCGGTCGTGGCAGGTGCGCAGCATCAGCGCAAAGTCGGGGCCGGGGCTGGCCAGCATCACCAGGTGCAGCGCACCCAGGGTAAAAAACAGTTCGGCAGGCATGGTGTATTCCACGGTTCAGTCAGGGCACCCAGTGTGCAAGCGCCGTGGTGCTGTTGGCTTGTAAACCATTGCAGCCAAGTGGCAGGGTTTTGTTGCCGTGTGTTGCCGGCTGTATGCCAGGCAGACAAACCGCCGATACACAGGCACCGCACACTGTCGGGCTGGCTATGCCGCAGGAGGCTCATGATGAACGCCGTTTTACCCATGCTCTGGCCGGTAGCGCTGCTGGCTGCCTGCGCTGCCACCGTACCGCCGCCCGCACGGGTACCCACGGTGAGCGTGATGCCGGGCAAGCGCCAAAGCTTCGAACAATTCTTGCTGGATGAGCAGCGCTGCCGCCGCCACGCCGCGAGCCAGGGCAGCCAGGCCGGCGCGCCGGTGGTCGCCGACAGTGCTGTAGCCGGCACGCTGACCGGTGCCGCGGCCGGTGCCGTGCTAGGCGGCCACCGGCAAGCTGCGGCCAACGGTGCGGTGATAGGTTTGCTGGCGGGCGTGGTGTCCGGGCAGCACGCCCGCCAGGATGAAGAAGCGCGCCAGCAATACCACTACAACCTGGCGTACCAGCAGTGCATGGTGGCCAAGGGCCATACCGCAGAAACTGCCTCGTCGGCGGCCTGGCGCAGCGGCCATGCCCCGCCGTGGTATGCATCGCCCGCGCCCGCGCAACAGGGCTGGTATGTGTTACCTGTGGCGCCGGCCACCCCCCCGCCGCCGGAGCCGGGCTGGGTCGTGGTACCGGTGCGCCCGGGCGGGCCGCCGGTGCCCCACTAGGGCCGCTGGCTGCCGGCCATCTGCTGGCGAAACTGTGCCGGGGTCAGGCCGTAGGCCTGGCGAAAACCATGGTGAAAATGACTCTGGTCAAAAAAGCCCACCGCCAGCGCCACCTCGCTGACCGCCAGGCCCTTGGCCAGCAGCTTCTTGCCCTGCTCCAGCCGCAGGCGTTTCAGCCAGGCATACGGTGTGATGCCGGTTCGCTGTTTGAACTGGCGCAAAAAGGCAAAGCGGGTCAGCCCCACCACCTGCCCCAGGTCTTCCAGCGTGTGGCGTGCATCCAGCGAGGCCAGCAGGTAATCGCGTAGCAGGCGCAGCTGCGGGTCGCCCAGTGCATGGGCTTGCCCCGGCAGGGCAAACAGCGTGGCCAGCAGGCGCAGCGCTTCTTCTTCTACTTGCAGCGGGTCGATGGCGGGCTGCTCCAGCCAGGCGTGCAGGCGGGCAAAGCCGGCGTACAGGTCGGGCCGGGCCAGTAGCGGTGCGGCAAAAAAGCGGTTTTCCGCCTGCGGCAGCAGGGTGGCCAGCTGGGCCGGTGGCAGCGAAAACACCCGCACCTCGTAGCCTTCTGGCAGCAGGCTCAGGCCGTCGTGCACCTCGTCGGGGTTCACCGTCGATAACGTGCCGGCCACCAGCGCATGGCTATTGCCCTTGTGGATAAAGCGCTGGCCGCCGTACTGCACCAGGCCGATGTGGTAGTCCAGGTGCACGTGGCGGCCGTAGCTGAAATCCAGATGGCGCGCACGGCACAGCTCCACCCCGGGCAGGTGTGGGGTTTGCCAGTAACGGATGGTGGAGGCGGCAGCGGTCATGCCTTACTGATAGCGCACATTGCCGCCGTGCGCTTGTAGATTATTGCGGCCAACCTTGCGCCGGGTGCCATGGTTGGCCGCGTTTACCCTCCGTGGTGCACCGCTGACAGGTACTGCCGCTTTGTCTCGGCGCGGCAGGCCAGGCGGTACCCACGCGTTTACAACGGGGGGATCAGCATCAGCATGCGGATCAGGTCGGGCTGGCGGCTTTCGCCGGTTTTCTCCAGTACCTGGCGTAGCTGGGTGCGCACGGTATTCACCGAGACGCAGTTGGCCGCAGCGTAGTGTTCTACCGTCTGGCCACTGCCCAGCGCATGCGCCAGCCGAGCTTCGGCCGGGCTGAGGCCAAACAGCTCGCGCAGCTGGCTGGCCGGGGCTACCCGGTGCTGGCGGGTATTGTTGAGGATAAGCAGATAACGGGTGTGGCAGCTGCCCCAGTCGGTTTCTGGCAGCCACATGACGCTGCGGCTGACTGGCAGCAGCAGGCAGTGCAGCGTGCCATTGGCCTGTGCCTGACGGTAGCTGACGGCCTGGCCCAGTAGCCGACACTGTTGTAGCAGCCGGTACAAGCGGCCGTCGCGCAGCAGGCCGCCTGGCCGTACGTCGTCTGCCAGCTGCGGCAGCAGGGCCTCGGCCTGGCGGTTGGCATAGCGCAGCTCGCCCTCTTCCCCCAGCCCTGCCACGCCGTATTGCAGGTGGTCCAGTGCGTGCAGGCCAATGGCAGCGCGTTCGCGCAGCGCCTGTGTCTGTTCGCGTAGCTGCAGCATTTGCACCGCATGCGGCAACAGCAGTTTGATCACGGCCATCTTGTCCTGGTCGAACGGCTTGCGGCCTAGCAAGTGGTGAAACGCCAAGTCGGCATTTTGTTGCTGGTTACGCATTACGCAGCCGCCGGCCACGTAACGCCCGCCATACGGAATCAGCCACTCTTGATAGAGCGCGCTGTGCGAGACAAAAGCATCATCAAAATATTCGGCGCAGCAATAAGCCTCACCTACCGGTTTTTGGCGTAACAAGGCTTTGCGCGGGTCGATGCTGGAATAGTGTTGCTCGTAGCTTTCGGCGGCCGGCAGGAAGGCGCCATTGGTATAGACATTAAGTAGCGTATGGCGCTGATCGTTGCTATTGATCATCAGGTGAATCAGATCAACATCCAGCAGCCTTTCCAGCTGGTGCAGTGCCAAGGGCAGCGCCGCCGGAGTGGCGATGCTGGAATAGAGTTCGGCGATCAGGGGGGAAAGTTGTTCTAGCTGTAGGCGAGCCATGGCGATGTGTGCAGTTTTTATCGCAGCATAGCTTAGCAATTCCCCATTTGTAATTTTTTACACCAAATAACATCTATTTTGTATAGATTATGTTGGATAACTGACAAACAAGTCGGTACCACACAGGCTGCAATAGTGCAGCTGCTGGCCGCAGCCATGGCTACGTTTGGCCAGGCGGGAGCAATGGCAGTGGTAGCAGTGCACCACGCCGCCGCGTACGGTGCCGGGGTAGCGCCAGGCATACGCCGTGCGGTCTGGCAGTGGTTGTGCATACCCTTGGCACAGGTTGCGTACCGTATAGGCCACGACGAGTAACAACAGCAGGCCAGGTATCAGGAACAGTAACAGTAGCGAGAGCAAGCTCATGGCCTGGCTCCGGCAAACAACAGCGTGGTAAGCATGACAAGCAGTACAAAGATGGTGGTGTGCCCATGCTATGCAACTGCATACCGCCTGACATCATTCATTTTGATGATTTTGGGGTCAGGCCAGCCACAGTGTCAGCCCTGCTGTGAGCCACAGCATCAGTGCAAACAGCCGCCGCAGTAGCGCCGGTGGCAGGCGGTAGGCCAGCGCCACGCCGGGCGATACCGTCATCACGCCGCCCAGCGCCAGTGCCAGGCCCAACGGCCAGTCCACCTGCCCGGCCTGGCCATAGCTGCCCAGCGCCACCAGTGCCGCCGGTACCACCAGTGCCAGCGCCAGCCCCTGGGCCTCGGCCTGGCTTTTGCCAAAGCCGCGTACCAGGATGGGCGCCGCCACGATGCCCGAGCCCACCCCAAAAAAACCGCCACATGCGCCGCCGACCAGCCCTACCCCCGGCAGATAGCGCGCCGGCCACGGCGCAGGGTTGGCCGCCGCTGCCTGCCCTGCTGCGCGCCAGAAATAGCACCCCAGCGCCAGCATGAAGGCGGCAAACACCTGGCGCAGCAGCGCTTTGTCCAGCCCCAGCGCCATCTGTGCGGCCAACCAGGTCGCTACGATGGACAGCGCGCCAATGCGTACCGCCAGCATTAGCGGAAACGGGCTGCGCTGGCGGTAGCGCCAGAAGCCCAGCAGCACATTGGGCACCATCATCACCAGCGCCGTCCCCTGCGCCAGCGTCTGGCTCATGCCAAACAGCCCGCCCAGCAGCGGTATGGCCAGAATGCCGCCCCCTATGCCCAGCAGGCCGCCCAGGCCCCCCAGTATGGCGCCCAGAATGACCCCCTCTGCCAGCGCCGCCAGTGTAGTAAAGACCTCCAGATGCATGAAATAACCCGCCGATAGCCCGAAAAGCAGGCAGTGTATACCGGCGATGGTTGGCTATAATTTCGCCACAAACAAGCCATTATTAAGCTGAAAGCACGAATGGACCCCATCGCCGACCTGGCATTTTTTTGCCGCCTGATGCAGTGCGGCAGCCTCACCGCCACCGCTCAGCAGCTGGGGATTACCCCGCCCGCGGCCAGCCGCCGCCTGGCGGCCCTGGAACGCCGGCTGGGTGTGCGCCTGCTCAACCGCACCACGCGCAGCCTGGCGCTCACACCGGAAGGCGAGCGCTACCTGGCGCGCGGCCAACCTTTGCTGGCGGAGCTGGGCGAGCTGGAGGGCGAGCTGATGGCCAGTAGTGGTGCGCCTCAGGGCCTGCTGCGCGTTAACGCCACGCTGGGTTTTGGCCGCCGCCACATTGCGCCGCTGCTGTCGGCCTTTGTGCGCCGCTATCCGCAGGTAGACGTGCAGCTGCACCTGAGCGACCGCATGCCGGCGCTGAGCGAGGGCAGCTTTGACGTAAGCATCCGCTTCGGCCCGCCGCCCGATGCCCGCATCCACGCCCGGCGCATTGCCGCCAACCGCCGCATCCTGTGCGCCTCGCCGCTGTACCTGGCGCAGCACCCTGCCCCGCAGCACCCCGCCGACCTGCGTGCGCACCAGTGCCTGGTGGTGCGCGAAAACGACGATACCTGGGGCAACTGGGTACTGCATAGCGGCAGCCAGGTACACACCGTCAAAGTGGGCGGCGTGCTGTCCAGCAACGATGGCGAAACGGTGGTGAACTGGGCGCTGGATGGCCACGGTGTGCTGCTGCGCTCGCTATGGGACGTGACGCCCTACCTGCACAGCGGCCGCCTGCAGCGCGTACTGCCGGGCTGGCACGGCGCGCCGGCCGATATCTGGGCGCTGTACCCGCAGCGGCTGGGGCTGTCGGCCAAGGTGCGCTGCTTTGTGGATTTTCTGGGCGAGCACTTTGCCGACGGCGCCGGCTGGTTAGCGCAGGATCACGCTGGCTGAACCGGCGCTAGGCCACCCCGTGTTGCAGCAAGAAGCCGCACACGCTGTCCAGCACCGCCTGTGGCTGTTCGCGGTGCGGCACGTGGCCGCAGTTATCCAGCAGCAACCGTTGCGATGGCCCGGCCACCTCGGCGGCAATGCGGTGCGGGAAAGCGTGCGAGCCGAACTCGTCCAGGTCGCCGTGGATCGCCAGCACCGGGCAGCGCACCTGCGGCAGCCACGGTGACAGCGACCAGTGGTCAAACACCGGCAGCAGCCAGGTTTCCGTCCACGCATCCAGCACCCAGCGCGCCCGCTCGCCGTGCCAGCGCGTGAGCCGCGCAAACTGCGCCGCCTCGGCAAAGCCGGCCTTGGCCGCCGCGATGCCCTCGCGCGCGTGCGCCTCCACAAACGCCTGCGCCGATTCCGACACCACCGCCACACAGCCAGTGGCTTGTGCCGCGTGCGTCAGCGCCATGCCACCGCCCACGCTGTGGCCAAACAGCACATAGCGCGCCAGCCCCAGTACGGCCAACAGCGCCGGCAGCAGCGTGTTTGCTTCCTGCTCGATAAAGTCCGGCTGCGCCGGCGCATGGCGCGGGCTGGACTGGCCGTAGCCCAGCCGGTCGTAAGCGATGACCTCGCGCCCGCTGGCAGCGGCCAGCTGTGCGGGGAAATCTCGCCACAAAGCTACGCAGCCCAGCGAATCGTGCAGCAGCACAATCGGCGCCAGCGTGCTGCCAGCCACCGGCCAACGGCGGACAAAAACCTGGCCGTCGGCCAGCGGAATCAGGCTATCGATAGGTGTCATGCAGTTGTGGTGTGATCGTTAAAGCGACGCGGCATGGTAGCAGCTTGCGAGGCGGCCAAGGTTGGCCGCAGGGGCAGGCGGTGTGTTGCAAGTGTCGTAGCCCGGATAAGGCGCAGCCGCATCCGGGTTTAATTGCATCGCCTCATCATTCAAAAACGGTGTCTACACGCGAAGGTGGTGGTTCGGTTGAACGGCTGCAAAGGTCGTTTTAGCCCGACCTGCAGCACTTAGTCGCCGCCACAACCGCTGCAACTGCTGTCGCTGCCACTATCGCCGCCATCGCCACTGCTATCCGTGCCGCCATACAGGCTATCGCTGGCGCGGGCGGCGGGCGGGAACAGCAGGTCAGGATCGAAGGCGTTACCCACGCCCAGTTCGTGATCGAGGGCAAACAGTAGCGGTAGCCGCGTGGTTTGTTGCCAGGCCATCCCCTCATCCTGACAGGCGGCGTACCAGCTTTGGCGCAGCATGCCTTGCTGCTGGTTGCGGTTGCTGCTGTCGGTGGGCGTGTGGTGCAGGAAGCGGCCAAATGCCTGCTGGCAGAATGTCTGGTAGGCACGGGTATCCAGGATGAACTCGTGCCACAGCGCATCAACGAGTTGTGATGGCATGGCCAGTGCTTGGGTGTTGTTGCGGGCGAACAGCCGGAAAAACTGCTGCAAGCCCTGCTCTACCCGCGCCGCCTGTTGCGGGCTGAGCGCCGGGTGACGGGCGCGCCAGCGCTGGCGGACGCCATCCGGTAACGGGGTATAGGCCAGAAAAGCCAGTCGGGATTGCAGGCGGATATGGCGATAAGCGCGGTAAAGCCCCCAGCCCCAACCCAGTGCGAGCAGGACAGACAGCAAGACAAATGTGAGCATGACGATTCCCCCTTCAGCATGCACCTCTGCGGGTGCTACCGGTGCCGGGGGCAAAGGGCTGATGGCGGGGTGATGCAGGCTTCCCAGCCAGCTCAGGCCGTGCCTGCGGCACCACCTGAGCACAGGCTACGGCGGCAACATGACTGCAAGATGACAGTTCACACGCCGTGGTGTGAGGCACACTGCGTGGGGCCAAACGCTGTGCTGACACGGATACGGCGCCGCCGTATTCGGGGGAGTACGCTACGCTATCGATAAAGGCTTCCCGTGTACGCCGAGGGCTTATCCTAGCCAGAACGGTTTACAGGGCAAATTTGCAAGTCGCAATTTTTTTCGAAAAATCGCCATAGCCAGAAGAGCCGGGTTGGAAGTCAAAAACATCAACCACCCCAATAGAACCCTGTCTATAAAAGTTGAACTCCACATAACCCGATACGCCGAATTTTGACAAGGTCATCGCGTAGCGTCCGTATGCTAGATAGAGCCCCTTTAACTTGAACAGTAACTCAGTACCTTTAGGTAAATCTTCATCGTGTGAAAAAGACAATTTGTATCGCAAGCCAAAACCATCTTTTGATGCGGATTCTAAACTTAACAAATAGCCTCGCATCGGTGCTGTTAGAAAAAAGCCAACTTCACAATCATTCGCAGCAGGTTTGATAATCGGCTTCAATATGTGCTTTGCATAACAATTTACTGAAAAAGCAAAGAACAGAAAAAGTGCCATCACATTCTTCATAAATCACCTATTACCAGTATTCAGGGCTTTATTGCATAAGTGTCTAGCAAGTAGGGCGGGCAAAGCGCAGTGTGCCCACCACGCTGTGACCTACCTTGGTGGGCACTGCCTGGAGCCTTTGCCCATCCTACCCTCATGCAGATCGTATCGCTCTGTGGCCAACCTTGGTCGTGTCTCCCGCAAGGTTGATTGGAGCATGCGGTCACTATCGGGCCTCTTGCATTCAGCCCAGCCCGCATTCAGCCCAGCCCGCCGTGTTGCGCGTCGGTGTTGCTGACAAAGTAGCCGGCTACTTTCCAGCTGCCGTTGTCTTGGTGCTGCAGGGTCAGGGTTTCCTGCTGCTGATCGGCGCTGAGGCATTGGTAAACCCAGCACGGCGTGGCATCGGGCTGTTGCCGGTAGTGCTGGCAAGCGAATAGCTGCCGTGAGTGTCGCGGTGGCAGCGTTTGCAGGGTGGCTTGCCAGTCGGCCAGCGCTATCGCGTGTTGCAGGCAGCTGGCGGATGCTTGCCAGCACCCGGCATGGTGGCCGGCGTCCAGTTGTGCCAGCCACGGCAGCGCGTGGTGTTGCCAGCAGTGGGCAGCTGTATCGAAGAAGGTATCGGCCATGGTGGGCTTAGCGTTGATGTTGGTACAGGTAGTGGCCGCTTAGCCACAGCCCGGCGCCAGCTAGCAACAGGGCCAGTGGCAGCGTGTTGTCGGCAGCGGTGGCGGGCACGACGCGGTAGTAAACGTGAGGCTGTTCGCTGTCAAACAGGCCGATCAGCAGCGGTAGCAGGTTTACCGGCAGGTAGTCGGTGAGCGGCGATAGCCACAATGTGCCGAACAGGCCCAAGGTGAGGCCGATGCGTTTGAGCCAGCGGGCCATGCGGTGTCCTTTGCGCTTGGTTTGACGTTACTGTGCGCCGCACAGGGCGCCTTGGCATTGCAAGGTGTTGAAGTCGTACACCGCCGAATGCCCGGGGTCGCCGCCGGGGGTGGGTACGCCCGCCGGGATGAAGAAGGTGGCGGAATGGGCGCCGTATAGCCCGGCGGGGTAGGTAAAGCGGCGCAGCACCACGTAGCCATCGTGGAATTCGGGCACTTTCAGCCTGCCGGCGCGGCTGCCGGCGATCGGTGGTACGTCGGCGGGCGGCTGTTTGCTGGCTACGGCTTTGGCCCAGGCTTGCGCGTCGGCGGGCCCGGCGCGGCGTAGTTGGCCGCGTTGCAGGGCCTGCGCCAGCCCGGCTGCCCCGGCCAGCGGTGCGGTGCGGTCGCGGAATGGTTGCTGCAGCTGGCTGTTTTCCCTTTGCAGCACGGTGCCTGCCGGCATTGGCGCACCGATGCTGATGCGGCCTTCCTGCGCCAGGTACACGCGGCTGACGGCGCGGCCGAACAGCTGGCGCGACAGCGGGTTCAGCGGTTTCAGATTATCGGCATCCACATAGTGGTAGCCACAGGCGCCACCGTTGTCGTAGGTGCTGTTCAGCACCGGCACACTGGCGGGCAGCCCGATCATGGCCTGGCGGTGGTAGCCGCTAAGCAGCACGGCCAGGATGCGGGTGGTGCTGCTGCGGTATATCCGCCACACGGTGGGGTCGTAGGCGCCCAGCATCAGCACTACCGGTTGGTCCGGGCTGTGTACGGTGACGTCCATCATGCCGGCTGTGTTGCCGCTCTGGTCGATCTGGTAATCCAGCGCTTTGCCGTTATAGCCGCCAGCGGCGTACACCACGGCGTTGGCCGGCAGCTGCAGGCCGGGGAAGGCGCATGCCTGGGGGGCGCGCACGGGTGGCACGGCCGGGGCAGGGGCAGTGACGACGATTTCGCTGGCCAGGGCCAGCGGCGCCAATAGTGCAATCAGGCAGGCAAGCGGGTGCGGCATGGCGGGGCTCCGTAGTTGGCCGTGGCGGCAGGATGGGTGCAATGAAAATGGCATTGTGCCAGTCGCAAGCAGGGTGGGCAAAGCGCAGCGTGCCCACAAGGCCTCGCTCAGTTTGGTGGGCACGGCCTGTGGCCTTTGCCCACCCTACCCCTGAGCGATAACGGGATGGGATTAAACCGGCGTCTACCGTAAACGTTGGGTTTCATTTTATTCGATACGACCTACTGCGCATGTTTGGTGGCGTCAAAATAACCCGCTGCAATTAAAAAGAATAAAATAATGTAGATAACAAAATAAGCTTGCGCAAAAGCATTGTATAGCGCTAAGAATTTCACATACCCGTCGTGCCAATTCTCTCGCTTAAAAATAAAGCCATACAAAACTTTCAGGCTAAGCGGCTGGCCAGGAAATTTCTTTTTGAAAAATTTAAAATTAAGCAGGCTACCTGGCGGGAGAAGAATGAAGAGAGATAAGTGCATGAAGAAAAACCAGTCCGGTAATGTGTCGTTCATATTGAGATCAATCCTTAGCACAGTTGTACCTGATTATTGAGACCGCCTAGGTTTAGATCAGCACGGTCTGCTGCCCTTGGTTACGCTACCCCCACATCATACCGTTAAGCCATGATTAAAGGGCAAGCCATCCGGCTTGCCCTTGTGCGTTGGTGATGCGCTCGCGCCCTGCCCTGCGGCCAACGTTGGCCGCAGGTGCTGCTTACGACGCTGGCCGCTGCTTGAAGAAGGTAATCGGCGCGGTGGCGGGGATGTCGCTTGGCGGCGGGGTTTTCAGGATGTGCTTTTTCATCTTGCCCATCACGTGCATTTCGCACGGGCGGCATTCGAATTTCAGCGTGTAGGTGTCGTCGCCGGATTTCAGCACCATGGGGTCGGCGCGTACCTGGCCCATCACGCCCTTCACGCCCTTGGCTTGCTTGGGGCACAGGTTGTACGAGAAGCGCAGGCAGTGCTTGGTGATCATCAGGCTGACTTCGCCTTCTTCCTGATGCGCTTCGTAGGCCGGCTCGATCACTTCCACGCCGTGCTTTTTGTAGAAGTCCCACGCCAGCGCGTTGTACACGTTGGCCAGGTAGCTCAGGTTTTGCTCGGGGAAGCGCGGTGCTGGCTGCAGCTCGGCTTTGCGCTGTGGGCGCACCCATGCGGCCACCCTGGCGGCTTCCAGCTTTTCTACTGCGTCGCGGCGCAGGCCGTTGATGACCGAGGCGGGGACGAACCACGGCTGCGCCAGCTGCAGTGCTACGTCGTGGGCGTGGAACAGCGTGTTGCCCAGCTTGGCTACGGCGTCGCGCAGGCTGCTTTCGGCGCGGGCGGGGTCTTTGGCCGGCTCCAGCACCAGGTTGGCCGCAGCGGTGGCGCTACAGCCGTCGGCGTCGGTGAGGGTCAGCGTCAGGCCGTTGGCGTTATCGGCCAGCGTGGCCCACACGCCGATGCGGCGCTCGGCGGATTTTTTCAGCAGTGCCAGCTCCCAGGCGTGGTCGCGGTTGCGGCTGATGTCGGTGCCGGGCTTCAGGCCGGCCAACAGCGCCGGGTCATTCGGTACGCAGTGCCACAGCAGCTG
The DNA here is from genome assembly GCA_027489245.1 of Neisseriaceae bacterium. Classification (GTDB taxonomy): domain Bacteria; phylum Pseudomonadota; class Gammaproteobacteria; order Burkholderiales; family Chromobacteriaceae; genus Vogesella. Next base: position 90,594 of record JAIYAC010000002.1, read on the forward strand.
GCCGCCGGGCACGTGGCCCACTTGCTTGACGGTGTTGAGCTGCATGCCCACCACGTCGCGCTTTTTCATGAAGTTGATGCCGTCGCCGTTGCTCATCTGCTCGGGGGTAGCAATCTCTACCCAGCCGTCGCCTACCTTGTGCACGGTGCCTAGCTGTACGCCTACGAATTTGGGCGAGTCGAAGGCGCCGATGTCGATCTTGCGGCCGGTGGCAAAGTAGTCGGTGGCGCCACGGTGGAAGGTTTTGTCCGGGTCGGGCGTGAAGAAGATTTCGCTGCTGCCGCTGGCGGCCGGGGCCAGCTCGGGGCGGCGCTCGAAGATTTCGTCCAGCAGCAGGCGGTAGTGGGCGGTGATGTTTTTCACGTAGCTCACATCTTTGTAGCGGCCTTCGATCTTCAGCGAGCGCACGCCGGCGTCCAGCAGCGCTTCCAGGTTGGCGCTCTGGTTGTTGTCTTTCATCGACAGCAGGTGTTTGTCGAACGCTACCACGCCGCCTTTTTCGTCGGTCAGCGTGTACGGCAGGCGGCAGGCTTGCGAGCAGTCGCCGCGGTTGGCGCTGCGGCCGGTGTCGGCGTGGCTGATATAGCACTGGCCGGAAAACGCTACGCACAGCGCGCCGTGGATGAAGTATTCGATGGCGGCCGGATCGGCACCTTCGCCTACTACCTGCGAGATCTTGGCGATCTGCGGGATGGTGAGCTCGCGCGCCAGCACGATCTGGCTAAAGCCGGCGTCGGACAGGAAGCGGGCTTTATCGGCGTCGCGGATGTCGCACTGGGTGGAGGCGTGCAGCTGGATGGGGGGCAGGTCCATCTGCAGGATGCCCATATCCTGCACGATCAGCGCGTCCACGCCGGCGTCGTACAGCTGCCAGATCAGCGTGCGGGCGGCGTCCAGCTCGGCGTCGTGCAAAATGGTGTTGAGCGTGGTGAAGATGCGCGCGTGGTAGCGGTGGGCAAACTGCACCAGCTGGGCAATGTCGGCCACGCTGTTACAGGCGTTGTGCCGCGCGCCAAAGCTGGGGCCGCCAATGTACACGGCGTCGGCGCCGTGCAGGATGGCTTCGCGGCCGATATCGATGTTTTTGGCGGGCGAGAGCAGCTCGACCTGGTGCGGCAACAGACTCATCTGGTACTTCCTGCGGTGGGTGGTGTGGCAAGGGGCGGAAGTATAGCGGAATCAGTCACTTGCGCAAATGCACTCAGGCCTGCTGCAGGCGGGCGGCCAGGGTGTCTACCAGCTCGGCCCAGTCGGCGTCGTCGTCCAGTGCTTGCTTGAGGAAGGCGGCTTGCGAGGCGTTCCAGAACGGCGCGTCCTCGATGGCGGTGCCGGCCGGTAGCGGGTGGCTGGCAATGAAGGCACGCATGTCGGCCGGGCTGTCCGGCAGGCCCAGCTGGGCAAACAGGGTGCACAGGGTATGAAGGCTGGTGTCCATGGGCAATACTCCGGTGGGGGAGATGTCAGCATACACGCTGGCTGCCGGAACTGTTGCCACGGCGCCATACTCTATAAGGTGCTGCAAGTGCAGCCTTTGACGAACAGGAGACAGTAATGCGCAAGGTTTGGATTGTGCTGGCAGCCAGTGCCGGCCTGGTGGCGTGTAGTGCCGAGCAGGCCAGCAAGCTGCAGGAGCAGGCGTCGGCCGCTATCGGCACCGCGCATCAGGTGGTACAAGACAGCAGCGCGCCGCTGGGCGAGCTGAAACAACAGGCCAGCGCGGCGGTGGGCAGTGCCGGCAAGCTGAAAGAACAAGCCAGTGCCGCATTGGGTGTGGCGCAGCGCGTGGGCGCGGCGGCGGCCATTCTGAACCCGGAGTTGGGGCAGCAGATCGACGAGGCCAAGCAGCAAGTGGATGCGGTGAAGCAGGCCGCCGACGCGCTGCAGGGCAAGTAAGCGCCGCGGCCAACCCCTGATTCTGCGTTGCGCCGTCTTGCCGTCGTGCTGGTACCGTCTGCGTCGGTGCCACTTGGCCCGGATGCGCTGCAAGGGTTGGTGAATGGCGCTAACTGACTGGCTTGCCCCTGCCCCCGCCACCGCTTGGCCGGGGCATTTTGCTGCCCGTACTACGGGGCTTTGCCCGCGTGGGGCAGCAGCTGTTTTTCCAGCTGGGCATAACGGCCACTTTGCCGTAGCCGCTGCAGGCCATGGTTGAATGCGGCCAACTGCGCCGCCGCTTGCGGGTGGGCGCGCGACAGCATCAGGCGAAAGGGTACGGTTTCAATGGGGGTGGGCAGTGTGGCCAGCTGGCTGCGTTCCTGCGCGGTAAGCTTTTCCTGGCGCAGGCTCTGGTACACGCTGCTGGCCAGCGTCATGGCGGTCAGGCGCCCGGCCAGAATCATGCGCAGGCCGTTTTCCGGGGTTTCTACGCGGTGGTATTCCACCCGCCCTTCGCGTTCCAGCCGCACCAGCTCGTGAAAGGTGCGCGACCCCAGCGGCAGCGCCAGGTGGACGCCTTGCCACTGCTGGCGTAGCGGCCAGTCTGCCAGTGGCTTGCTGGCGTGGTGAATCACCACTTCGCGGTCCTGGACGATGGGTTCGCTGAACAGCGCAAAGCTATCGCGCAGGGGGGTCTGGCTCCACACCAACGAGCCATCCACATGGCCGCTGCGCACCATTTCTTCGGCGCGTTTCCACGGGTAAAACCCGTAGCGTACCTGCAGGCCCCCCAGGGCGGCCGCTTCGCTGACCACTGCCGAGGCAAAGCCAAAACGTGGCAGGTGGGCCGATTGGTAAGGTGGCCATTCGCCATTGGCCAGTTGCAGCGTATGCGCGTGGCTGAACGAGATGCTGGCGGCGAGCGTGGCCAGTGCGCAAACAATCAATTTCATATTGTCTGACAATACGTAGAGGGCGCCAGTATAAGCACGTTTTGCGGGCTTTTCAGCGCAACGCGTAGCCAACGTACCAATAAAAAGCGCCAGCTTGGCAGCTAGCGCTTTTTTTGCAGGATTATATTATCGAAATATCAATAATCCCGGTCGGGTACCAGTACCGTGCGGTTGCCGTTGCTTTCCATGGCCGACACGATGCCGGCAGCTTCCATGTCTTCGATCAGCCGTGCTGCGCGGTTGTAGCCGATGCGTAGCTGGCGCTGTACTGACGAAATGGACGCCTTGCGCGTTTTCAGCACAATGCCCACCGCTTCATCGTACAGCGGGTCGGTTTCGCTGCCGGCCGCGGCGCGGCCTTTGGCCTCGGCCTGGTCGTCGTCGGCAGCAGATTCGCCGGTAAGCAGGCCTTCCACGTAGTCCGGCTCGCCCCACTGCTTCAGGTCTTCCACGATGGCGTGCACTTCCTCATCGGTGACAAACGCCCCGTGTACGCGCTGCGGGTAGCCGGTGCCTGGCGGCAGGAACAGCATATCGCCCTGCCCCAGCAGGCTTTCGGCGCCCATCTGGTCCAGGATGGTACGGCTGTCGATCTTGCTGGACACCTGGAACGCAATGCGCGTGGGGATGTTGGCCTTGATCAGGCCGGTAATCACGTCTACCGACGGGCGCTGTGTGGCCAGGATTAAATGGATGCCGGCGGCGCGGGCTTTTTGCGCCAGGCGGGCAATCAGCTCTTCGATCTTTTTGCCGGCTACCATCATCAGGTCGGCAAACTCGTCTACCACCACCACGATGAAGGGCAGCGTGGCCAGCGGCTCCGGCGTTTCCGGTGTCAGGCTGAACGGGTTGACCAGACGTTGGCCGCGCGCCTCGGCGGCGCGCACCTTGTCGTTGTAGCCAGCCAGGTTACGCACGCCCAGGTGGCTCATCAGGCGGTAGCGCTTTTCCATTTCGCCCACGCACCAGTTCAGCGCGTTGGCGGCCAGTTTCATGTCGGTGACCACCGGTGCCAGCAGGTGCGGAATGTCGTTGTACACCGACAGCTCCAGCATTTTGGGGTCGATCATGATGAAGCGCACTTCGTCCGGCGTGGCCTTGTACAGCATGGACAAGATCATGGCGTTCACGCCTACCGACTTGCCCGAGCCGGTGGTACCGGCGACCAGCAGGTGCGGCGCTTTGGCCAGGTCCATCACCACGGGTGCGCCGCTGATGTCTTGCCCCAGCGCCAGCGTGAGCTTGGAGGCGTTTTGCTGGAACACGTCGGCGCTGAAGATTTCCGACAGGCGGATCATCTGGCGCTGCGGGTTGGGCAGCTCCAGCCCCATGCAGGTTTTGCCGGGGATGGTTTCCACCACGCGGATGGACGCCAGGCCCAGCGCGCGCGACAGGTCTTTGGCCAGGTTCACTACCTGGCTACCGCGCACGCCTACGGCGGGTTCGACTTCATAGCGGGTAATCACCGGGCCGGCGTAGGCGTCTACCACCGCTACTTTTACCTTGAACTCGGCGCATTTTTCTTCGATGAGAATGCCGCGTTCTATCAGGTAGTCCTCGCTCTGCACCGCCTTGTGTACCTCGGGTGGGCGCAGCAGGTCCAGCGAGGGCAGGCAGGCGTCGCCGTACACCACGGGGATGGGGTGCGGTTTGGGCTGGGCCGCCGTGGCCAGGGTGTGTAGTGCCTGGCTGATCTGCGCGGCGGGTACGCCGCTGTCTGCTATCGGGTGAGCTGTCGGCGCCGCCGGGGCATCATCCAGCAGCTGCCACACCAGGCCAGGGTTGGCCGCAGCGGGGTGGGCTGGCGGCGCGCTGTCGGCCTCGTCGTCCAGCAGGTGCCACACGATGTCGCCACGCTGGGTGCTGTGGTAGCCGGCCTGTGGCGCCGGGGGGCTGTCGATGGCTAGCGGCGCGGCAGGTGCTGGGACGGCAGGCGGCTCGGTACGGGCTGCTGCTGTGACGGTCTGGTGCAGCCGCACGCCCTGCCATACCGGTGCGGTGACGGGGGTGGCTACCGGCTGGCGCAGCTGTTGCCAGCGTGCTGTTGTGCCGGCGACCGTGGGTTCTGCCGCCGGTGCCGTTACCGGTGCGTGCTGCGGTGCCGGGTCGGCGGCGGGTTCGGTGGCCTGCGTTTCTGTCGCGGCCTCGGCGGGCAGGGCAAAGTCGTCATCCAGCTCGAAGCCATCGAGCTGTTCGTCTGCTGCCGCGCTGCCCGGCCAGCTGTCTGCCTCATGCTGGCTTGTTGCGCTGCCGTATGCTGGGGCGGCGGGTGTGGGTAATGACGGCACAGCGCCTGCTGCGCGGGCTTCGGCGGCGTGGCTGGCACTGCGCCAGTCGGCCTGGATGTCGGCCGGCGGGGCTGGCGGGCGTGGTGCCGGGGTGTCGGCCTTGGCCTGGCTAAAGCTGGATTGCGGGCCAAACAGCGCGGCAGCGGCGCGTTCCCGTTCTTGCTGTGCCAGCGGTGATGGCGGCAGCGGCGTGGGCGTGCCGGCTTTTTTCATCACCGGGGTGGGCTGCAGGATAACGGGTGGTAGCGGCGCGGTATGGGCGGGCGGGCGGCTGCTGTGCAGCTGCTGTACGTTGGCGCGTACTTCGCGCGGGTCGATCAGCGGCAGGTCGCGCGGCTGGGTGACCGGCTTGCCGTCGTGGGCGGCGATTTTTTCACGGCGGTTCAGGTCGCGGCGCAGGTTGCGTTGTACGTCGTCCAGGCCGATTACCGGCAGCTTGTGCGGCGCGGCCTTGTCGCTGGCGGGCGCAGCCTTGGGCTTGCGCTGGTAGCGTGGCAGCTCTCGAGGCAGCTTGTCGATGACTTCGGCAGGCTGGGCTTTGGGCGTGCTGGCCGGCTGGGGCGGCGGTATGGCGGCGGCGGAGATGCCAGGGTTGGCCGCAGCCGGTGGCTGATCCGCCAGTGCGCCCAGCGTGCGCCGTGGCGGCCTGGGGGCGATGGCTTCTGGGGTGTCGACAGGCGGCAAGGGGGCATCGTGCCCGTGCGGTGCGCTATCGGCACCGCCGTCTTCTTGCAGCACATGCTTGAGCTTGGTCAGCAGTTTGGAAAACTTCTCCATGGCATCACTCTTCCGCTTTAGCGGGTTTTGTTCCAGCCGGCGATGGCGTCTTTTTTGTTATCGGCTTGCGGGCCGATGGCGCTGCAGGTGCCTTGCCCTGCGTAGCGGGTGCACTGTACCCAGAAGCGGCGGGAGCCGGCCTTGACCACTTCGGCCGGGGCGCCGCACTTGTTGCAGGGTTTCAGGCTGGTGGTATCGCTCATCATGGTATTCCGGCAGGGTTAATCACCGGATGATACCGCAATTGCGGTGGCCAGCCGGTGGCCCTAATCCAGAAAGAATTCTACCGGTAGCGTAAGGCTTAGCTCGTCCGGGCGCTCTGGCGGGATGCGTGGTAGCGGGGAGGCGCGCTGGATGGTGGCCAGTGCGGCGGCGTCCAGGCTGGCGTGGCCGCTGCTTTGGCTTAGCTGTACGGCCAGCACGCGGCCATCGCGGCCTACCTTCAGCAGCAGATAGGCCACGCCTTCGCTGCCCTGGGCGCGGGCACCGGCCGGGTACTGGCGATAGCGCTCCAGCCGGGCCATGACCTGCGCTTCCCAGCTACGGCTGTTACCGCCACTGGCCTGGCCGGCGGGTAGCGAGGGGCTGGGCGGGGCGGCGGCGATGCTGGTGGCGGCTGCGGGGGCCGGTTTGGTTACCGGCACCTCGGGGCTTGGCGAGGTGGTGTCGGGGGCGGTCGTGGCATGGGCTGGTGCGACCGCTAGCTGTGTGGCTGCGGGGCTGCGGGTGTGCAGCAGCGGTGTGGCCTGGTGGCTGGCGCGGTGCGGTGGCGTGCTGGCCTGGCTGGCGGCGGTGACACGGGCTGCGGTGTGGGGGGCAACCGGTGTGGGCAAGCTGGTGAGCGTCATTAGGCCGGGTTGCGCCAGGGCCAGCTGCTGCGGGGGTGGTGCGGCGTGTTGTAGCAGCAGGCCGATGGCGAGGGCATGCAGGGCTAGCGTACACAGGGTAGCCCCCTGCCCTGCGCGCAGGGGTAGTGCCCGTGGTACGTGGCCCGGGTAGCTGGGCTGGCGTAGCAGCCAGCCGGCCACGGCCAGTTGCAGCAGGGCTGCGGCCAACAGTAGCCAGCCAGGTGGCTGGCTGGCGGTAAGCGCGACAAAGCCCAGCGCCATGCCGGTGCAGGCGAGTGCCTTGGCATAGGGGGGAACCACGCGGTGGCTTTGCCACTGCCGCAGTGGCGGCCCCAGGCGCGGGTGGGCCAGCAGGCGTGCTGCCCATGCCGGGGTGCTGCGGCTGAAGCAGGCCAGTGCCAGCAGCAGGAACACGGTGGTGGGCATCAGCGGCAGGATGGCGCCGACGAGGCCCAGCCCCAGCATCAGGCAGCCGGCCAGATGGTAGCCCCAGCGGCGTGGGGCGGCCAGTGGTCGGCTCATCCGTATACCCTGTCCAGGTGCTGGTTCATCAGGGTGAAGGCGGCTTTGGCACCGGCGGTAACGCGTGCTTCGGCCGTGGCGTCCAGTACGAGGGCATCCAGGGTCTGGGTGAAGTCGCGCCAGTGACGTGCGCGGCCGTCCGGGTGGCCACCCAGGTGGCGTGCGCCTTTTTCGTGGGAAAGGCCCAGTGCCAGCGCCATTTTCAGCAGGATGGCGGCGCCCAGTTTGCTGCCTTCTACCACGTATAGCCAGCCCATGGCGGTGGCCACGTCCAGCTGGCTGTCGATGGGGGCGGTGGCGGTGTGGGCGGGCAAGGCGCAGCCCAGGTCGTCCAGGTCGGCGGCAATCAGGGCGTGGCGGCGGCGGCTGGCCAGGTCGTTGAACAAGCCCGCTAGCCCCGGGTTGTCGTACAGGGCATCGGCGTCGCGCAGGAACAGGTATTGCGCTTGCAGGAACTGGCGGTAGTGGCTGTGGCTGGCAAAGGGGCGGTAGGTCATGATGCGCTGGTCTAGTGCGTCATGCGTGGCGTGGGTGCTGGCTTTCAGGCGTTGGGTGCGGCTGAGGGTGTGTTCGCTAGTGTGCATGCTGGGGGTGTCTTTATGGTGGTGGTCAGGGTTGGCCGCACGCGGCGGCCTGCTGGTTGCGGGGTGGTCAGAAGCGTGTACTGATGGCGGCCCGGTAGGTACGGCCCGGCCCCGGCATCAGGCTGAGGGTGAGCGGGTCGAGGTAGAAGCGGTTGGTAACGTTGTCTACGGCGAGTTCCACGCTGGTGTGGCGCCCCAGCTGGTAGCTGGCAAACAGGTCCACGATGGTGTAGGGCCGGGTGAGTACCTGGTTGGCGGTGCCGTTATAGCTTTCCCAGTCGCGGCCGGTGGCGGCCTGTTCGGCCGTGGGGCCGCTGGTGTACACCACGCGGGTGCCGGCGCTGAGGGTGTCGTTCGCCCAGCGCCCGCCCAGGGTAAGGTTGGCGCTTAGCCGTGGCGGGATATGGTTGCGGACGTAGGCGGTGGAAAAGCCGGTGGGCGAGCAGTTACCCAAGGCGGCATAGGGCTGGATGGTGTGAAAGGTGCCGCTGTTTTCGTCGTAAACATCGTATTGCTTGATGCGGAAGTATTCGGCGGTCTGGTGGTCGCATATTTGCACCTGGCGATGGTAGGTGGCCGATAGTTCGCCAAAGAAGCCGCCATTGTCATAGCTGGTTTGCAGCTCCAGCCCCTTGATCTGGTAGCTGTCCATATTGGCGATGGTGAAGTTCTGCATGCCGGGCTGCCCTTTGAACGGGCGGCGCGTCAGGTAGCCATCGGTACGGTTGTCGAAGTAGGCCAGGCGGGTGCGTAGCTTGTCGTCGGGTGTGAACCAGCCATCACGCAGCAGGCTGACGCCGATTTCGCGGTTCTTGCTGCGTTCGGGGGCCAGCGGGTTCAGGTAGGGGGCGGATGAGCCGAGGGTGGATTCCATCAGGCTGGGCATGCGCAGGCCTTCGCTGTAACGGGCGTAGGCACTGACACCACCCCCCAGCTGTACGCTCAGGCCGGCCATGGGGGCAAAGCCACTGTCCTGGCGGCGGAAGGCCGGGGCGTACTCGTAGCGGGTGGACAGGATATCGCTGTACTCGTTGTTTTCGTCTACTTGCAGCCGGCTGGCTTTGGCCGGGTCGAAGCTGACGGGCGTGTCGGTCCATTGATGCAGCTGGGTATCGGCTAACAGGCGCGGGTCGGTGGTGGCGCTGTACTCGCCGTTGGCATCAGGTAGCCATTTCAGGTAGCCGATACGTTCCTCTGCATCGCCCTCACCTTGGTAGACATCAATAGTGCGGTAGCGCTGCTCGGTATGGCGTGCGGTGGCCTGCACGTTGTGGTCCTGGCTGGCAAAGCGGCTGTAGCGGCCGCCTAGTTCCAGGCTGAGCCAGGGGTTGGCCGCCCAGTCCAGCTTGAAGAAGGCGCTGTGCTCGTCGCGCTGGCCACTGCGGATGGTGTGATTGCGGTTGATATCGTCCTGGCTGATGAACGTGCCTTTGCCCGGCCCGGTGCGTTCGCGCTGCAGCGACACGCCGTAATCCAGCTTGAAGGCGCCGGCGGTGGTATGCAGCAGGCTGCTGTTGCTGATATCGGCACCGCTGCGGGTGGCGGCAGTCTTGACGCGGTAGCGCGACTCTAGCCAGGCCGGATTGTCTTCGTTCCAGCCCGGCTGTGGCTTGCCTTGCTGCGGGTTGCGGAACACGTCGCCGTTCATGGCATCACTTTGCATGCCGGTGTGCCATACATTGGCTTTCACGTGGATGAGCGGCTGTTCTGCCGGCGCCCACTTGTAGCGTGCGCTATAGCTGTCCAGCAGCACCTGGCTGCCGGGCCACTGCACGATGTAGCCGCTGTCGTTACGCAGGATCTGCGACGGCATGATTTCGCCGTAGTGGCTGTCGTAGCGACGCCAGGCCAGCTCCAGCGCGCTGTCTTCGTCCGGGCGCAGTGTGCCTTTCAGTAGCAGCGAGTCGCTGCGGTTGGCCGTATTGTGAATTTCCTCGCCGGGGCGGTACACGGTGGTGACGCCCACCTCCTGTACCGGGTTGGTGCCGCCGAAGTTCATCCAGTTGTTGTACACGCGTAGCTTGTCGTAGCCGTGCTTGCCGGCAAAGTAGTTGCCCTGGTCGCGGTGGGCGTAGGCGGCGAGCAGCTCGTAGTGGTCCTGGCGGGTGGCCAGGGCGACGCTACCGGCCCCCGCACGGGTGTCCAGCCCGGGGGCGTGCTGTCGTGGTGTAGCCTGGATGCTGGCCTGCGGGGTGGCGGTATTGCTTTGCAGGCTGCCGCGCAGGCGCACGCCCAGGCGCTCGCCTGGCAGCAGCACGTCGGCAGCCTTTAGCGTGTCCATCTGCACCAGGCCGCCGACGGCACCTGCGCCTTGCGCCGACAGGCTGGGGCCTTTTTCGATGGTGGCGCTACTGATCAGGTCCGGGTCCAGATAATTGCGGTCGGCGGCGCCGGCGTAGCCACGGTAAACGTGCAGTGATTGCACGGCGCCATCGACGACAACCGGCACCCTGCCCTGCCCCTGCATGCCGCGCACGTTCACATCGACGGCTCCGCTGTTACGGCCGTCGCCTACCTGCACGCCGGGTGTGCCCTTGAACATGTCGGCTACCGAGGTACCACGGAAGCGTTCTATCTGTTGCTGGCTGATAACGGCACGCGAGCCGGCTTTGACATAAGGGCGGTCGGCCAGGGCGATATCGTCGTCGTCCAGCAAGCCGGCGGCCTGGCGTTGGCCGCGTACCTGCAGGGCCGACAGCGCGATATCGCCCTGGGTGGCGGCGGCCGGCTTCAGGGTAATGGTGCCGTCGCGGATCTCTGCGCGCAGGCCGCTGCCGGCCAGCAGGCGTTGCAGGGCATCCCGCACGGTGAGCTGGCCTTGCAGTGCCGGGCTGTGGCGTGTACGGGTTAGTGCCGCGTCTACCAGCAGCACCATGCCGGCCTGGCGGGCCAGCTCGTTCAAGGCGCTGCCTAGTGGCTGTGCGGCAATGTTGAAAGCCTGGGGAAGCGCGGCTGGGGGCGCACTGTAGGCCGGGCTGGCAAACGCCAGGCTAAGCGCTAGCAACAGCGGGCGCAGGGAGGGGGCGAGTGTGCGTGGCATGGTGGGTGTGTTTTGTTTGTATCAAAAATCATTCTCAATTGTGAAAACGATACAAACCGTCAAACCCTGATGTTCCGGGTGAAAAATTTTTCGGCTGGGTATTTTCAGGGCAGTTTGTGCCCTGTTGCGCGAGCGGGCTGGATCAGCCACTGCCCTTGCCGCTGCACCACCACTAATGGCAGGACGCGTGGCAGTGCGTGAGCAAACTGTGCTGGCTGGTAGGCGTTAAAGGTGCCGGTCAGGCGCAGTTGGCCGCTGGCGTGGTCTTGCAGTTGTAGCTGGCTGTGGCCGTAGCGGTTGAACTCGGCGATGACTTCGGCCAGCGGCGTGTTGTCGAATAGCAGCCGTCCGCTGCGCCAGGCGGCCACGGCCGCCGGGGGGATCGGCGTGATATTGCTCAGCCGGGTATGGTGGCTGGCCAGCTGCTGCCCGGCTTGCAAGGTGGCTTGCTGTAGCGGCTGGCGGTCGTGGTCGGCATCGCTGTTGCTGGCGTATTGACGCACGCGCACCGTGCCTTCGGCTACGGCGACCTGGTAGCTGCGGCCAACCTGCCGCACGCTGAAACGGGTGCCCAGCACAGTGACGCGGCGGCTACCTGCCAGCACGTGGAAGGGGCGCTGTTTGTCCGCTGCTACGCTGAACAGCGCCTGACCGGCTAGCAGCCGGGTAGCGCGCTGTTGGCGGTACAGGGCGACGTGTACCCGGGTGGCACTATCCAGGCTAAGCCGGCTGCCATCTGGGAGGGTGACCTCGCGCTGCTCGCCCCGCGCCGTTGCCAGGGTGGCCTGATAGAGCGGTTGTTGCTGCTGCCACTGGTGCCAGCCCAGGCTGCCGGCGATGGCACAGCACAGGCAGGCCGCAGCGGCCAGGGGCAAGCGGCTACGCCGTGGTGCGAGCACTTGCAGCATGGGGGGCAGGCTCTGGCGCAGAGCATCACGCTGCGCCGGGCTGGCGTGGCCCAGCAGGCTGTCCACCGTGACGAGTTGCTGCCAGGCTTGTGCATGGGCCGGGCAGGCTGCCAGCCATTGCTGCAGCATGGTGTGTTCGCGCGGGGATAAGCCCTGTTGCTGGCGCAGTAGCCACTGTGCGGCCTGGGAGTCGATAGTGTCTTGCGGAGCGGGGTGTGTGAGGGGCGTGGTGTTCATGGCGTATCCTGCTCAGCCATGCCCTTTTTGCACGCCAGCATGCCGTTGATGATGTGTTTTTCTACCATATTGACCGAGATGCCCATCTGCGCGGCGATGTCGGCGGTGCTCAGGCCGTCAAACTTGTACAGCACGAAGGCCTGCCGGCAGCGCGGCGGTAGCGCGGCCACGATGTCGAGCAGCCTGGCTAGCGATTGCTGGGCCGCTACCGTGCGTTCCGGCTCGCAGCCGGGGGCGGCGGCCAGCTCGGTATCGTCCAGTGCCTGTTCGGGGTGGCGTTGCTGCTGGCGGTGCTGGTCGATCAGCAGGTGGCGTGCGGTGGTGTATAGCAGTGCGCGGGGCTGCGCGGGTGGCTGCTGGCCATGGCTGGCCAGCACGCGGGCATAGCTTTCCTGCACCACGTCTTGTGCTTTTTCCCGGCAGCCGGTACTGCGCGCAATGAAGTTCAGAAGTTCGTGGTAGTAATGCTCGAGCACTGCAACAGCCTGTCCTGTAAAGGGCAGAGTCTATCATGGTTGCAAATGTGAATCACTATCAATTATGGCATGGCCAGCCAGGCGCGGTTGCGTCCGGCTGCTTTGGCCTGGTACATGGCCGCATCGGCGCGGGCGATCAGGTTTTCTGTGGTTTCGCCCGCCATGTTCATCGTGGCCACGCCAATGCTGGCCGTGATGTGCTGCGCTTCGCCATGCCATTGCAGGGGCAGCTGTGCCAGGGTGTGGCACAGGCGCTGTGCCAGCAGGATGGCGTCTTGTTCCAGTTCTTGCGGCAGCAGGATGCAGAACTCCTCTCCGCCCCAGCGGGCCAGGCTGTCGATTTCGCGCAGCGTGCGCCGCAGCTGGCGGCTGACTTCTTTCAGCACATAGTCACCCGCCGGGTGGCCCAGGCGATCGTTCAGTGCTTTGAAGTGGTCCAGGTCGAGTATCAGCAGGCTGAAGCGTTGCTGGTAGCGGCTAAAGCGTTGCTGGCTTTGCTGGCAGCGTTCCAGAAAGGCACGCCGGTTGAGCAGGCCGGTAAGCGGGTCGAGTGTGGCCTGGCGCGCCAGCTCCGCCTCGGCGGCCTGGCGGGCCAGCTCCAGGCCGCGTACGTGCAGCAGGTTGCCGATGCCGTCTGACAGGGTGGTGAGGTGGTCGACGATTTCCTGGTCAAAGCCCCCTGCCCGATTGGCCAGTACCAGTATGCCCATGACCGACAGGTGGAAAAAACACGGGATGATCAGCAGCGACTGTATGCCCTGCAGCTGGCCGCTGTCGTCGTACAGGGCGGGTTGGTTAATCACCAGTGGCTCGCCCTCGGCAATGGCGTGGCCGTAGAGGTGGTCGAAGCCGTACAGGCGGTAGCTGCGGTGATGGTGGCTAAGCTGCGGCATCAGCCATTGCAGTGCCGTGGTGTCCAGATGGGTAATGCTGGGGATGTCCAGATAGCAGCTATCGCTGTCGTCTACCTGGCAGCCGGCAATAAAGCCCAGCGTGGTCTGGCTCATGGCGAGCAGCGAGTGCAGGATGGTGCTGCAGGCGGCACCCAGATCACGGTCTAGCAGAAAGCTGCTTTGTGCCTGATTGATGGTGAGTAGCAGCTTGCTTTGCCGCTCGGCTTGCTGCAGCAGCATGCGTTGGCGTATCAGCTCGCACAGGGTGTCGGCCAGCTGTTGCAGCCGGGCGCGCTGGCGGGGGCCGAAGCGACGTGGGCGCTGGTCCAGCAAGCAAAGCGTACCGATAACGTGGTGCGTATCCAGGCGCAGCGGCGCGCCGGCATAAAAACGGATAGCCAGCTCTCCGGTTACCAGCGGGTTGTCGGCAAAGCGCGGGTCTTGCACGGTGTTGTGCACGACCAGCATGTCACCCTGTGACACCACATGGGTGCAGAACGAGATATCGCGTGTTGTCTGGCACAGGTCTACCCCCACTTTGGCCTTGAACCATTGCCGCTCGCTGTCTACGAGCGATATCAGGGCCACCGGCACGCCAAACAGTTGCGCAGCCAGCTGTACCACGCGGTCGAATGCTGCCTCGGCCGGGGTATCCAGCAAGGCGGTACGCGCCAGTAAGGCTTGCCTGGCCAGCTCATGCGGCGGGGGTTCGGGTGTGTGCATGTGCCCCTCCAGGGCTGGGTGGCCAGGGTGATGTTGCGCGGAACCGCGCTTGCAGTATGCCTGCTCGCGCAGGCTAAGGCACAGTGCTGCTTGTATTGCCGTGCTGTATTTATCGTTATATCGATACGGTACGCAACATAGCAAAAAGCCCGGCTGCGGCCAACCTTGCGGGTGGCGGCAGCCGGGCTTGATAGGCGGCGATGTGGTTTAAACGTGCAGCAACACCATTTTCAGCGGCGGGTTACCGTCGAAGGTCGGGAAGTCTTCTTCCGGCGTGATCCATTCGGCGTCGCGCACGGTGCGGCCAGCTTTTTCGGCGCTGCGCTTGAGCTGGGCCAGCCAGGCATCGCGGTCTACCTGCGCCACGTTATTGCAGCAGATCAGCACGCCGCCTTCGGCGGTGGCCAGCAGCGCCGGTTTGAACAGCGCCGGATAGTCGTTGATCAGGTCGACCACGCCGAACGGGCTCTTGGCGTAGCGTGGCGGGTCCAGGAAGACCAGGTCGAACTGGCGGGCTTCCAGCACCGGGAACGGGGGCATTTTTTTGCCGCGTACCATTTTGGGCTGGCCAATGCCGGACAGCTGGCGCAGCGCGGCAAAGCAGTCGCTTTCTACGCAGCGCGGGCGGGTGGCCAGGCTGTTGATCTTGGCGTTGGCACGCGCTACCTGCAGGCTGGATTCGGCAAAGTCCACGTTCATCACGAAGCTGGCGCCGGCTTTGGCGGCGGCCACACCCACACCACCGGTGTAGGCAAACAGGTTCAGCACGCTTTTGCCTTCGGCCAGCTGCATCACGCGGCGGCGGCCGGCGCGCAGATCGAGGAACAGCCATGGGTCCTGACCCTGGTGGCGTGCCTGGAAGTGGTATTTTACGCCCAGCTCGCGGATGGTGCGCGGGGTCTGGGCGGCTTCCAGCTGGTCTTCCGGCAGGCGGTTGCCAATGCGCGAGTTGGCGCCGCTACGGTCGTTGTACACCGCAGTAAGGCCTAGCGGGGCGTAGTGCGCCAGGATGGCCTGGTGTTCTTCTTCGCTTAGCGGGGTGTGGAAGGTTTGCAGCAGCAGCACGTCGCCGTAGCGGTCGATGGTGAGGCCCGGGCGGCCTTCGGCGCTGCCGTGAAACAGGCGGTAGGTATCGGTTTCTTCGCTGGCCAGGCGGGTGAGCAGCGCGGCGCGGTGCGCGTCGGCAGCGGCAAGCAGGTCGGTCAGGGTGGACATGGTGTTCTCGTAGACAAAAGAAGGCGGCCGGCAGCACAGGGCTCCGGCCGAATGATCTAATTGTACGCGCTTGCCCGCTATGAGCTGGTTTTTTTACGCTAGCCTGTCAAATCCCCGTGCGGATGCGTGCCTTCTTTTATCAATGCTGGCGACAGCACGGGGGCGGGCGATGGCCAAATTTTACAGTGGCAGCTGGCGGCGTAGCTCGTCGGCCCAGTTGCGGCTGGCAAAGTCCGGGCCCATGGCCAGCGAACGGTAGAAGTCGCCGCCAAAGCGCGAGTCTACCTCGATCAGTACATGGGTTTCGTTGCCCCACGGCAGGAAGGTCAGCTCGATTTCCTGGATGCGGAAGTTGCCGCCACGCGGTTTTAGCTCCATTTCCTGATAGCAGCCCAGGGTGCTGGCCACATTACCGATACGCGCGGTGCCCACTTCTACATCCGTGCTGTACAGGCCCCAGCCCAGCTGTTCGAATGCGGCCAACATGGCGGCTACCTGCGGTGTGGGGTGTACTTCCAGCAGGTCGCGGTCGCTGGCGTCCACGGCCGAGGCGATGGCCAGGTCGGTGTGAATCCATACGGCGAGCGGGCGGCCATAGTGCGCCAGCGCGTTGATGGGCGTTTCGGCGGGCAGCTGCAGCTGGAAGGGGAACTGGCGGGTTTCGCCGGTTTTTACCGTAAAGCGCTGGCTGACCAGGATGCTGCCCAGGGGGAGCGCACCGCGTACTTCGTGGTCGCCCGATTCTTGTTCGGCTTCCACCATCAAAACCAGCTCGATTTTTTCAATATCCTGGTCGGCATTGCCGCCTTGTACTACCACGCGGCCGGTCAGCATGTCGCCTGGGCGCAGGCGCGGGTTGTCCAGCTGGGTATCGACTTTGGCGCCACCGACGCCGATAGAGGCAAGCAGTTTCTTGAACATGATGTTTCCGTAGGTAAGTGCGGTAAGTGCGGGTGCCGCCTGTGGCCCCCTGGCGCTAATGACCAGTTGTGCCCTGCCGGGTTCCGGCCGTGCGGTGCTGCAGGCGACAAAAGCAAAAAAAAACCGCAGCGCCATGGCTGCGGTGGGGTGAGCGGTGCCGGTTTACTTTTTAACCGGTGCAGCTTCCGGTGCCACGGCAGCATTCAGCTGTGCCGATAGTTCGGTGATCGCCTGGCTGGCAGCGGCCTTCATTTTGCTGGCCTTGGCCGAGGTCTTGCCGGCTTTTTCCGGCTTGGCCGTTACCGGGGCGTCGGTGCTGGCGGCACTGGCAGTTTTGTCGGCAGCTTTCGCGGCAGCTTTGCCGGCTTTGGCCGGGCGGCCAGCCAGTACCGGGCGCACATACACGACATAGCGTTCGATTTCAGCCAGCAGCTTGCCCGGTACGTTCATGCGGCGCGACAAGTCCTGCGCGCGGGCCAGCTGGGCGCGGCCCATGTCTTGTTCCAGCTGCGCCAGGTTGTTGGCGGCCAGGGTATCGCCCTGTGCGCGGGCCAGGTTATGCAGGGCATAGGATACGGTGGCGTCTTTGGGTACGCCCTGGCCGTAGTAGTACATCACGCCCAGGTTGTTCAGGCCGCCTACGTTGTACTGTGCTGCTGCCTTGCGGTACCAGGCCACGGCTTCGTCGTTACTTTGCTTCACACCCTGGCCGTTTTCGTACATGCCACCCAGGCTGAACTGGGCATCGGCATTACCGCTCTTGGCAGCTTTGCGGTACCAGTTGGCCGCTTGCTCGTAGTTCTGCTCGGTACCTTGGCCGTTGTAGTACTGCGCGGCCAGGGCGACTTGTGCCGATACGTTGTCTTGTGCGGCGGCTTGCTGGTTCAGGGCAAAGGCGCGTTTCGGGTCGAATGCTACGCCGCTGCCTTTCATGTGCAGTGCTGCCAGGCTGGCTTGTGCCTGGGCATCGCCCTGTGCGGCTGCCTTGGCGTACCAGCTGGCGGCCTGGGCGTAGTCTTGCGGCAGCTCGTTGCCCTTCTCGTACAGCTGCGCCAAGCTGGTTTGTGCGCCGGCATGGCCCTGGTTGGCCGCTTTGTTGTACCACATGGCCGCGTCGGCCAGGTCTTGTGCCGTGCCCTGGCCTTTTTCCAGCATCTGGCCCAGGCTGTACTGCGCGTTGGCATCGCCCTGTTCGGCTGCTTTCACGAACCAGCTGGCGGCCAGCTGTTCGGTCGCACGGCGGTGCCATACGGCGGCTTGTGCCGGGTCTTTCGGTACACCCAGCCCGCTTTGGTACAGGTTACCCAATACGGCTTGGGCATTCGGGTGGCCCTGAACGGCGGCTTTGCGGAACCAGTTGGCCGCGCTGACGTAATCCTGCTCTACACCACGGCCCTGCTGGTACATCTGTGCCAGGCTGAACTGGGCATCGGCGTCGCCTTGTTCGGCGGCTTTGGCAAACCAGTCGGCGGCGGCGGTGAAGTCTTGCGGCACGCCCACGCCGTTATGGAACATGGTGGCCAGGCTGGCTTGTGCGTCTACATAGCCCTGCTCGGCGGCTTTGCGGAACCATTTGGCGGCTTCTACCGGGCTTTTTTCTACGCCACGGCCTTGCTGGTACTGCACACCCAGGTTGTACTGCGCCTGGGCGATGCCTTGTTCGGCGGCTTTACGGTACAGCGTGGCGGCCTGGGCGGCATTAGCCGGAATACCCGCGCCGTTTTGTACCATGTCGGCCAGGCTGGTTTGTGCCTGGGCATTACCGCTCTTGGCGGCTTTGCGGTACCAGTAGGCGGCGCCGGTCACATCCAGCTGTTGTACGCGGCCACTCTGGTACAGGGCGGCCAGGTTGGTTTGCGCGACGGTATTGCCCAGCTCGGCGGCTTTGCGGTACCAGCTGGCGGCAGCGGCCAGGTCTTGTGTCACGCCATTACCCTTTTCGTACAGCTGGCCCAGGTTCAGCTGCGCATCGGCGTAGCCCTGCTCGGCGGCCTTGCGGTACCAGTTGGCCGCTTGCTCCAGGTTGACCGGTGTGCCCAGGCCTTTGCGGTACAGCTCGCCCAGCTGGTATTGCAGGCTGGCGTTGCCTTGCTCGGCTGCCGGTGTCCACTCGCGCAGTGCCGCGGCAAAGTCACCTTTGTTGAAGGCGGTACGGCCTTCCTTGATACCGGCGAAAGCCGGTGCGGCAAGCATCAGGCTGGTAACAATGACAGTCGTTGCGAGGCGTTTTTTCATATGCGTTTCTTTGTGAGTTGGGCGCCATGCCGGGCTGGCGTATCAAGTCTGGCCGATTGCGGCAATTGCCACGGGGCCGTGCACGTTGCGGAATTCTTTAAACGTTAATCATATCGTGTTGAAGCCGCAAAGACATGACCGTTTGACGAAAAATGTCTGGTAGCTAGCCACTTGCGCGTTTTTTGCAACCCTTACTTGCGTGGCGCGGCGTCTTTTTCTGCTTGTTGCAGGCGTTGGCGGGCGGTTTCCAGCAGCGCCTGGCCCTCGCTTTCGCGCTGGCTGCTGATATAGAGCCAGCCCAAAGCCTGCAAGGTAATGGTGTAAGCGTGGTGCTGGCTGCCCAGGTTCAGTGCCAGCAGGTTCAGCGCCTGCTGGTAGTGGGCTTCGGCTTCGGCGTAGTGCTGCTGGTAGTGGTAGCAGTAGGCCAGCTCGCGCGAGATGATGGCAGCGTGCAGGCCATCGGCATTGCCACGCCGTGTTTCGCCTTCCAGCGCGTCTTGCAGTAAGCCGATGGCGCGGTCGTACTGCTTCAGCTGCTGTAGCGCAGCACCCAACCTGGCCTGGGTGTACAGCGTGTCCGGGTGGTCGGCTGGCAGCTGTTTCTGGCGTATGAGCAGTGCGCGCCCCAGCTGCTCGGCGGCTTTGTCGTATTGCTTTTGCTGCTGATAGAACAAACCCAGCGCGTGGTGTGCCGCGGCGGCGGCCAGGCTTTCGCTACCGGCCAGCTGGTCGCTGGTTTGCACTGCCTGCCGTAGCAGCTTTTCTGCGGCAGCGGGCTGGCCATCTACGGCCAGCAGGCGCGCATAGGCTTGCTGTGATTCGGCTACCAGCAGGTGCTTAGGCCCAAAGGCCTGCTGGCGCAGCGCCAGCGCCTGGCTGGCGGCTTCTAGCGCGGCGGCGGTTTGCTGGCGGCTACGCAGCACAAACTGCAGCCGGTGCAGGATGTCGGCCTGCAGCGCCGGCTGGCTGGCCGGTGCGCGGGCCAGCAATTCGCGCAGCTGCTGTTCCGACTCGCCGAGCCGGCCCTGCATGGCCGGGCGGGCGGTGTTTTCCAGTAGCGCCGGCCAGTCTTCCTGGCCGCTGTCAGGCGGGCTGGCTAGCTGGCCCAGGGCCAAGGCAGGTAGCAGCAGGAGTAATGGCAAGATGGCGCGGGGCTGGGTCATGGCGTATGTCTGGGTGGAATCCGCCCATTTGACCCCGCCACCCGGCGCGATGCAAGCGCCATGCGTAGGCCGCTGCGCACGGGTGATGCTGATAGAATATGGCATTGCCCGCCGGAAGCCCGCTATACCCCGCCCCATCCGCCTTGTACGCCCTACCCTGCTTGCCGCTGCGCTGTGTGCGGCCAACCTTGCCGTTGCTGCCCCGGCCGCCAACGTAGTGTTTGAGTGATTTTTGCAATCGACTGACTAAACAGGGTTTGCGCGGGGGCGGAGTGCCAGAGCTTTCGTTACCTGAAACTGTCGAACAGTAACGCGGCATCGGCCAGCATGCGCTTTCCTTCTTCTGGCTTGCCGTTCATCTTGTAGAGCAACCCCAGATTATTAAGCGTTACGGCGTAGGGGTAGGCGGTTTTGCCGACAGTGGCGGCAAATTGTGCCAGTGCCTGCTGATAGTACTGCTCAGCTTTCTCTACATGCCGCAGGCTGTGATGCGCATCGCCCAGCTCGCGTAGCACAATGGCCTGGTGAACCGGGTTGCGCTTGGGTACGGCTTGCTCTGCGGCCAGTACTTCTTCCAGCAAGGTGATGGCCGCCGGGTACTGCTTGTCGTTGCTGAGGGCGCCGCCCAGCCTGGCTTTGCTAACCAGCATGGATGGGTGGTTGGCAGGCAAAATCTGCTTTTTGATGTCGATAGCCTGTTGCAGGTAATCGCGGGCTTTGGGCCAGTTGTTCTGGCGGCTGTACAGGGTGCCCAGATTGTGCAGGCTATCTGCCGTCTCGCGGCTAAGCTGGCCTGCCAGTGCCTGCCGCATGTTCAGTGCCTGCTCGTGCAGGCGGATGGCTTCGCGGTAGTTACCGCGGTACTGGTGCAGCAGCGCCAGATTGTTGAGGGATTCGGCAACCAGCAGGTGTTGTTCGCCCAGCAGCTTCTTGTGCATGGCCAGCGCCGCGTTGCCTGCGGTTTCGGCCTCTTGATAGCGGCTGTTGTCGCGCAGGAACTCGAACCAAGCATCCATCACGTCAGCGTAGAGCAGTGTATCGGAAGGGATGGCGTCTGGCCCGTACAGCAGGGATTGCAGCAAGGGGCCGGCCTCTTGGTAGCGGTCCTGTCGCAACCAGCTGCGCGCTAGGTCGCGGCGTGCTTGCCAGCGGCTTGCCTGGTCGCTGGCGGCGGCAAGTGATGCTTCGGCTTCCTGAGCCGCTTGCTGGTACTCCCCTTGCAGTAGCAGCTCGTCTATACGGTTACCGGCATGACTGCAGGCAATAAACAGCAGCGGGAGGCTCAGACGGGCAAGCAGACGCATGGTGTGACCTTGGTATGGAGTATGTCGGGCAAGAGACCATAGCATGCCGATGGCGTTTTTGCTGGCAAAAAAGGTTGGCCGCATTGCCTGCGGCCAACCTTTTTGTTTCACGTGAAGCAATCGCCGTTTAGGCCTTGTCGTACAGCTTGGCGCCGCCTTTCACGAACTCGATGGCTTTCACTTCCATGCCCTTCTGCAGCGCGTCCTGCTCGCTGATGCCCTGCTTGGCGGCGAATTCGCGCACGTCTTGGGTGATCTTCATGCTGCAGAAGTGCGGGCCGCACATGCTGCAGAAGTGGGCCACTTTGGCGCTGTCTTTGGGCAGGGTTTCGTCGTGGAATTCGCGGGCTTTGTCCGGGTCCAGGCCCAGGTTGAACTGGTCTTCCCAGCGGAACTCGAAGCGCGCCTTGGACAGTGCGTTGTCGCGGATCTGCGCGCCGGGGTGGCCCTTGGCCAGGTCGGCGGCGTGGGCGGCCAGCTTGTAGGTGATGATGCCTTCTTTCACGTCGTGCTTGTTGGGCAGGCCCAGGTGTTCTTTCTGGGTGACGTAGCACAGCATGGCGGTGCCGTACCAGCCGATCTGCGCGGCGCCGATAGCCGACGTGATGTGGTCGTAGCCGGGGGCGATGTCGGTGGTGAGCGGGCCCAGGGTGTAGAACGGCGCTTCGTGGCACCATTCCAGCTCTTTATCCATGTTCTCTTTGATGAGCTGCATGGGCACGTGGCCGGGGCCTTCGATCATGACCTGCACGTCGTGCTGCCAGGCGATTTGCGTGAGCTCGCCCAGGGTTTTGAGCTCGCCCAGCTGGGCGGCGTCGTTGGCGTCCCAGGCGCTGCCGGGGCGCAGGCCGTCGCCCAGGCTGAAGGCCACGTCGTAGGCTTTCATGATCTCGCAGATGTCGGCAAAGTGGGTGTACAGGAAGTTTTCCTGATGATGCGCCAGACACCATTTGGCCATGATGGAGCCGCCACGCGACACGATGCCGGTCATGCGGCCGGCGGTCATCGGTACGTAGCGCAGCAGCACGCCGGCGTGGATGGTGAAGTAATCCACGCCCTGCTCGGCTTGCTCGATCAGTGTGTCCTTGAAGATTTCCCAGGTCAGGTCTTCGGCTTTGCCGTTTACTTTTTCCAGCGCCTGGTAGATGGGTACCGTGCCGATGGGGACCGGGCTGTTGCGCAGAATCCACTCGCGGGTTTCGTGGATGTTCTTGCCGGTGGACAGGTCCATGATGGTGTCGGCGCCCCAGCGGATGCCCCAGGTCATTTTGTCCACTTCTTCGCTGATCGACGACGTTACGGCGCTATTGCCGATGTTGCCGTTGATTTTGACCAGGAAGTTGCGGCCGATGATCATCGGCTCGCTCTCGGGGTGGTTGATGTTGTTGGGGATGATGGCGCGGCCGGCGGCGATTTCCTGGCGCACGAACTCGGGGGTGATGGTGTCGGGTAGCTGGGCGCCAAAGCTGTGGCCGGCGTGCTGGCGGGTCATCAGCTCCAGCAGGCGGGTGTTGCCGGTGGCCTGCAGGCTGTCGATATAGGTCTGGCGGTTCAGGTTTTCACGGATGGCGACGTATTCCATCTCTGGCGTGATGATGCCGCGGCGGGCGTAGTGCATCTGCGTGACGTTCAGGCCGGGCTTGGCGCGGCGCGGCTGGCGCGTCAGGTTAAAGCGCAGGTCGGCCAGCTTGGGGTCGGCTTCGCGCGCGCGGCCGTAGTCGCTGGACAGGCCCGGCAGCAGCTGGGTGTCGTCGCGCTCGGCGATCCACGCGGCACGCAGCGCCGGCAGGCCGGAGCGGATGTCGATCTGCGCTTGCGGGTCGGTGTAGGGGCCGCTGGTGTCGTATACATAGATGGGCGGGTTGGCCTCGCCGCCAAACTGCGTGGGCGTGTCGGCCTGGCTGATTTCGCGCATGGGGACGCGGATATCGGGGCGGCTGCCGCTTACGTGGATCTTGCGGGAATTGGGCAGGGGCTGGATGGCGGCGGAATCCACCACCATCTGGGTGTTCAGTGTTGCAGGCGCGTTCATCGGTGCGGGTTCTCCAAGGCGATGAAACGGCGCAAGGAGCGGCCCGGGCTGGCCCGGCTGCAAGGTTGGCCGCATGCCGGGCGGAACAAGGCGCGGCGGGCGGTGTCTGGCAGATTACGCTTCCCTACGCCGGTATTATCCGGGTCAGGTTCGAAGGGTAACTCTCACCCACGGCGCTTATGCTGTTCGCAAATTGGTGCGAATGGTACACAAGCGCTGCAGGACCCCTAGCGATGCTGTGAAGGTAAGGTAAATGTGGGATAATCGCAAGTTGCCATCTGGTGGACGATTGTGGAAGCAGGGTTGCCACAGCCCCGCTTTCAGAATCGCCCTTAGTCTATTTGTCTTGGATCCCCCGGAGTTTCCGAATGAATTTCGAACAAGCCCGTTTCAACATGGTTGAGCAGCAAATCCGTCCGTGGGATGTGCTCGACACCTCCATTCTCGACCTGCTGTTCCACGTGAAGCGCGAAGACTTCGTGCCGGTAGAAAAGCGCCAGCTGGCGTTTGTGGACATGCAGCTGCCACTGGAAAACGGCACCGCCATGCTGGAGCCGAAAGTCGAAGCCCGTCTGCTGCAAGACCTGCAAGTAAAAGCCAGCGACAAGGTACTGGAAGTGGGTACCGGTAGCGGCTACCTCACCGCCCTGCTGGCCGCCGTGAGCCAGCACGTCTACAGCGTGGACCTGGATGCCGAGCAAAGCGAACGCGCTGCGGCCAACCTGAAAACCGCCGGTATCCGCAACGTGACCCTCAGCGTGGGTAACGGTATCGAAGGCGTGCCAGGCCAGGCCCCGTTCGACGTGATCTGCGTTGGCGGCTCCACCCCGGTGGTGCCGGAAGCACTGAAAGCCCAGCTGGCCGTAGGTGGCCGCCTGGCGGTGATTGTGGGCGATGCCCCGGTAATGATCGCCAAAGTCATTACCCGCGTGGGCGAAAACGCCTACCAGGAAGCGGTAAGCTTCGACACCAACCTGCCGCGCCTGCAGCAGCTGGACGCCATCGAGCCGTCGCGCTTCAGCTTCTGATGATCCGCGAAATTACCGCCGTAGAGCTGGCCGCCTGGCTGGCTGACAGCAGCCGCCCGCAGCCCTATCTGCTGGACGTGCGCGAAGACTGGGAAGTGGCCTTGTGCCGCATCCCCGGCTCGCAGCAGATTGCCATGCACCTGATTCCGCTGCGCCACAACGAGCTGCCGGACGACGCGCCCATCGTCACCATCTGCCACCACGGTGTGCGCAGCTTCCAGGTGGGCCTGTTCCTGCAGAACGCCGGTTTCGAGCAGGTGTTGAGCCTGCGCGGCGGCGTGGAAGCCTGGGCCAACGACGTTGACCCGAGCATGGCGCACTACTGAGCGCCAGCTGCCGTACCGCCAAGCCGCCCCTGCCGGGCGGCTTTGTTTTGCCTGCCTTTATCCGGAAAGACCACCATGCATTATCTCGCCCCCGCCCTGGCCACCCTGCCCACCGCCTGGCAAACCGTACTGCAACAGCCGGCTATTGCGGCCAACTTGCAGCAAATAGACGCCAAGCTCGCTGAACGTGCTGCCGGTGGTGCCGTGATTTACCCGCCAGCCAGCCAGATTTTCCACGCGCTGCAGCACGTGGAGCCGGCCGCCGTACGCGTGGTGATCCTGGGGCAAGACCCCTACCACGGCGCCGGCGAGGCGATGGGGCTGAGCTTTTCGGTGCCGGCCGGGGTGAAGATACCGCCCAGCCTGCGCAATATGTACAAGGAGCTGGCCAGCGACCTGGGTATCGCCCCGGCCAGCCACGGTGACCTCACCCACTGGGCGCAGCAGGGCGTGCTGCTACTGAATACCTCGCTGACGGTGGAGGCCGACTGCGCCGGCAGCCACGGCAAGTTCGGCTGGCAAGCGGTGACCGACGCCTTGATCGACGCGGTGAACGCGCACAACCCCGGCTGCGTGTTCCTGCTGTGGGGTAACTGGGCGCAGGGTAAGGCCGAGCGCATCGACGCCAGCCGCCACGGCGTGTTCAAGGCCGTGCACCCGTCGCCGCTATCGGCCAGCCGCGGCTTCTTCGGCTCGCGCCCGTTCTCGCAGGCCAACGCCTGGCTGCAAGCGCACGGCCGCGAGGGCATCGACTGGGCACTGCCCGCGCCGCAAGGTGGTTTGTTCTAAGGCTAAAGTGCTGTTTTAGCCACGAAAACACACGAAAAGCACGAAAAATGCAGTAATTGGCACCGTTTTGGTCGTGTCTATCAGGCGGCCACGACAGCTTTCCCTTCCGTGTTTTCAGTGTGTTTCTGTGGCAAAAATGATTTTCAGACAGGCATAGCCACAGGCAGTTGGCCGCGTGCCACGCAGCGCTGTTCGATGCGGCCAACCTGCAGTGTCTGCTGTAGCACCGCCAGCGCGGCGGTGTGGGCGGCGCTGCCGCACAGGAACAAATCCACGGCGGCGTAGCCGTGCTCGGGCCAGGTGTGGATGCTGATGTGTGATTCGGCTAGTAGCAGTACGCCGGTGACGCCCAGGCCAGCGCCGAAATGATGAAAGTGGCCAGCCAGCACGTGCGCCCCGGCGGCGCGGGCGGCGGCGTACAGCGCCTGCTCTACGGCGGTGGCGTCGGCCAGTGCGGTGGCCGGGCACTGGTACAGATCGGCCAGCAGGTGCTCGCCCAGATGGCTCATTTGTGGCCGCCCGAGAAGCCGCCGCCACTGCCGCCATAGTAGCCGCCGCTGCTGCGGTAGCTGCCGCCGTCGTCGCTATTGCTGGCGTAGTTGATGGCGGTGCTGATCGCGACGATGGCCAGGCAGTACAGGATATAAGTGAGGCGGCTCATGTCAGTTGTCCAGCGGCAGCCACAGGATCACTGTGGCAATAAAACACAGGGTAAGTGCACCGCCGCTGTCGCCGCCCAGAATCACCGGCAGGTTGATCAGCCACAGCAGCACGCTGGCAGCGATGCCGACGGGGCGTAGCGCCGTTTTGCTGCTGGCGGCAGCCTGTGGTTTGAATGCGGTGGCGACCGGGGCAGCCTTGCCAAACCAGCGCGCCAGCTCGGCCGGGCTCACGCTGCGGCTGCTGCTCCAGGTCAGCTCCTGCGCGCTTTGTTCGCAGGCCAGCACGGTGTTGCCGTCGCTGCTGATGTATTCGCGGATGCTGACGCGCTCGCCCACGCGCGCGCGCCATGGGAAGGCGCCGGCGGCGTAGGCAATGTGGGCGTCGTAAGCGGGGTAGCGTGCGGCAAAGCGGTTTTTGCCCCAGCTGGCTTGTTGCGGGCCGGCTTGGTCTACCCAGATGTCCATCAGCGTGCCCAGCCACCAGCCGTTGCCGGTTTCGGTGAGCCAGCGCAGGCCCAGCTGCGGCTCGTACAGCAGGTATTCGTTCCAGCTGCTGTTGCGGTCTTCGATTTCTTGCCAGCCCAGCAGGCCGATGATGGTCCACACCTTGCCGTCGATGGTGGCCTGGCTGCCGTTGGCCAGCGTAAAGCGCAGTGTGCTGGCCTGCTGTGCCTTGTGCTGGGCCAGCACGGTGGCGCGCTCGCCCTGGATGTCTACTTCGCTGCCGCAGGACGGGCAGTTCAGGTGCGTGGCGCTGCCGGCGCGGTAGTCCAGGCTGGCGCCGCATTGCGGGCAGGCAAGCTGCTGTACGCTGCCCTGCAGCTTGCCGGTGGCGGCGGTGATCGCGCGTTCGTCGCGCAGGCGCTGCATGTTCAGCTGCTTCAGCGTCACTGCCTCGCCCAGATACAGCTGTGGCGGGCTGCCGTCGCTGTAGTCCAGCGTGAGGAAGCCCCCGCCGCAGCGCGCGTCGGCTACCGGCGCGTCGTAGCCGGGCTGCAGCTGGCGCGGCAGCTCGCCCTCGCCTGCGACGCAGCGCGCGCGGCGGATGTCGCTGAAGATGAAGCTGTCTTTGCCCTGCGGCCATACCTGGCCGGCCTGCAGGCTGTCGAACGCCGGGGCGCTGTCGCACGGGCCTTGTGCCTGGGTCAGCACGTACTGGCCCACGCTATCGGCCAGCCAGGCGCTTTGGCCGTCGTCGAACAGGATGTGCCACTCGTTCCACACGCCAGCGTCGTACTGCAGCTGGATGCGGCCAACCACGGTGAACTGGCGGCCGCGCCAGATGCCGCTGGCGGCGATTTGCAGCGGCGAGTAGTCGTTTAGCAGCGCGGCCATCTTGCCGATGTCGCGCACGCTGTCGGCGTCGCGCAGCAGCGTGCTCTGGCAATAGGGGCACACCGCCAGCACCGAGCTGGTGGCGTGAAAGCGCACCTCGGCGCCGCAGGCGGGGCAGGCGACGCGGTACATCAGGCAGGGTTGGCCGCAGTGTGGATCATGCTTAGCCCACCAGTTTTTTCAGTACGTCGGCTTTGGCCGTGTCGTAGTCGGCCTGGGTAATCAGGCCGCCGTCCAGCAGGCTTTTGAGCTGCGCCAGCTTGGCTTGTGGGCTGTCGGCTGCCGGCGCTGCGGGGGTGGCCGCGGCAGGCGTGGCCAGGCTTTGCTGTAGTGCCTGGCCCATCACCTGCCCTACGCCCATGCCGGCTGACAGCGCAGCGCCCAGGCCGGCCAGGCCGCCTTCGTTTTGTGCGGCCAGCGGGATGGCCTCGGCTGCCTGGTAGCGGGTGTACTGGTTCAGGTCGCCGGCCATGCCGATGGCGATGCGCTTGTCGATGGCTTTTTGCAGCTCTTCCGGCAGCGAGATGCTTTCCACGGCAAAGCTGTCCAGCGCCAGGCCGTAGCGGGCAAAGGCCGGTGCCAGCGCGCTGCGGAGGGTGTCGCCCATCAGGCCCTGGTTGGCCGCCATGTCCAGAAACGGCACGGCGCTACCGCCCAGGGTGCTGGCCATGGTGGATACCACCAGGTTACGCAGCTGTTGTTCTACGTCGTCTACGGTGTAGCGCTCACGCGTGCCGCTGACTTCGGTGTAGAACAGCTTGGGGTCGGTGATGCGGTAGCTGTAGATGCCGAAGGCGCGCAGGCGCACCATGCCGAAGTCTTTATCGCGCAGCGTTACCGGCTGTGGCGTGCCCCATTTGCGGCCCAGCTGCAGGCGGGTGCTGAAGAACACCAGGTCGGACTTGAAGGGCGATTCGAACAGCTTGTCCCAGTTTTTCAGGTAGGTCAGCACCGGCAGCGTCTGGGTGCTGAGCTTGTACATGCCGGGGCCGAACACGTCGGCGATCTTGCCTTCGTTGATGAACACCGCCATTTGCGACTCGCGCACCGTCAGGCTGGCGCCGTACTGGATTTCGTTATCCTGCATCGGGTAGCGCGAGGCCAGCACGCCGTCGCCCTCCTCCTGCCATTCCAGGATGTCGATGAACTGCTTGGAAATGAAGGAAAACAGACTCATGGCGAAGACTCCATCAAGGTTGGCCGCAGCCGGTACGTACACAAAAGATCACTCATCCGGCGCCCTGTGCCACCTTCTGCCGGGGGTGAAGGCTACCGGGGGCGAGCCGGTTTCAGGACAGGCTGCCGGCGTTCAGCACGCCTACCGCCAGCTGCACACTGCCGGCCAGCAGGCCCATGGCGGTGTTGTTGTCTTGCAGCGCTTGCTGCAGGTCGCGCACGCAGCGCGATAGCAGCATGTGCACGGCAATTTGCACCAGCAGTGCCAGCACACCCCACAGCAGGAAGGTTTCCACGGTGTTCAGGTGCCAGGCGCTGGACGCCAGTGTCAGTGAAAAACCCACCAGTGCGCCGCCAAACGATAGCGCCGCCGCCTGGTTGTGCTGGCGGATCAGCTGCATCTCGTCCAGCGGTGTCACGCGGCAGTACAGCAGGGTAAACAGCGCCAGCAGCAGCGCACCGCTGCCCACGTAGGACAGGTAAGCCAACAGGGCTGGCAGGAAGGCGGTAGACATATGCGGCGTCCTTGGCAGGCTTGAGCAATAATGCTGGCCATTCTACCCACGTTTCATGAAAGCCTGCATGCGCGATCGTCTGCTTATCCTGTCGGTGTTTGTGGTGGCGTCCTGCGGCCTGGCCTACGAGCTGATCGCCGGGGCGCTGGCCAGCTACCTGCTGGGCGATTCGGTGCTGCAGTTTTCGTCCATTATCGGCTGCTACCTGTTTGCCATGGGCGTGGGCTCGCACCTGTCGCAGTACGTGAAAGACGAGCGCGTGCTGGACACCTTCATCGAGATCGAGCTCTTGGTGGCGCTGCTGGGCGGCTTGTCGGCCAGCGCACTGTTTGCCGTGTTTGCCTGGAGCGGCGAGTCGTTCCGCCTTACGCTGTACGCGCTGGTGTTTCTCACCGGGGCCATGGTGGGCATGGAGATTCCGCTGGTGATGCGGCTGTTGCACCAACGCGAGCAGCGCTTTGCCGAGCTGGTCAGCCGCGTGCTGACCTTCGACTACCTGGGCGCGCTGGCGGTGTCGCTGCTGTTTCCCATTGTGCTGGCGCCGCGGCTGGGGCTGGCGCGCTCGGCGCTGCTGTTCGGCCTGAGCAATGTGGCGGTGGCGCTATGGACCTGCCGCGTGTTCCGCGCCGAGCTATTGCGGCCAACCGTGCAGTACCTGCGCAGCCTGCTGGTGCTGCTGGTGCTGGGCGGGGGCTTTATTGCCGCCGACGAGCTGACGCGCTGGAACGAAAAAGCCATCTACGGCGACGACGTCATCCACGCCGAAACCACGCCCTACCAGCGCCTGGTGCTCACCCGCTGGAAAGGCGACCTGCGGCTGTACATCAACGGCAACCTGCAGTTTTCCAGCCGCGACGAACACCGCTACCACGAGGCGCTGGTGCACCCGGTAATGGGCGCGCTGCCGTGGGCGCAGCGGGTGCTGATCCTGGGCGGCGGCGACGGTCTGGCCGCCCGCGAGGTGCTGAAGTACCGCAATGTGCAGCAGGTCACGCTGGTGGACCTGGACCCGGCCATGACCGGCCTGTTTGCCCGCAGTGCGCCGCTGGTGGCGCTCAATGGCGGCGCGCTAAGCAGCCCGCGCCTGCGCGTGGTAAACGACGACGCCGCGCGCTGGCTGGAGCAGCACAGCGACGTGTTCGACGCCATCATTGTGGATTTTCCCGACCCGTCCAGCTTTGCGCTGGGCAAGCTGTACTCGGTGCCGCTGTACCGGCTGCTGTCGCGCCACCTGGCCGACAACGGCCTGGCGGTGGTGCAGTCCACCTCGCCCTACCACGCGCCGCGTTCGTACTGGAGCATCAACGCCACACTGCGCGCCGCCGGGCTGGCCACCACGCCCTACCACGCCTATGTGCCGTCGTTTGGCGAGTGGGGTTTCATCATTGCCGCTCATCGCCCCGGCTACACGCCGCCGCAGGCCTACCGCGTCCCGCTGAAGTTTCTGGACCGCGAAGCCACGCGGCAGATGTTCTTCTTCCCGCCTGATATGCGGCCGTGGCAGGTAGAACCCAACCAGCTCAACGACCAGCGCCTGGTGCACTACTTCGAGCAGGACTGGTCGCAGGTGATTCGCTGATGCAGCGCCGCGACTTTCTGCGCACCGCCGCCGCGCTGGCCGGCCTGCCCTGGCTATCCGGTTGCCAGCAGGTACTGGGCTGGGGCCTGCCGATCGACGTATTCTGCCCCGGTATGGCCGCTGGCCACCGCCTGCGCGACGCCGCCGCGCTGCCACCGCCGCGCAGCGAGCGCCGCGTGGATACCGTGATCGTGGGCAGCGGCGTGGCCGGCCTGTTTGCCGGCTGGCGGCTGGCGCGCGAAGGCTACCGCGACTTTGTGCTGCTGAACGGGCCGGAGCCGGACGGCAATGCCGCCGCTGGCGCCTTCGACGGCTGGCGCTACCCCACCGGCGCGCACTACCTGCCACTGCCCTCGCCCGAGTCGGCGCACGTGCGTGCGCTGCTGGCCGACATGGGCGTGATCGAAGCCGGTAGCGATAGCCTGCGGCCAACCTTTGACGAACGCGTACTGGTGCACGCGCCAGACGAGCGGCTATGGCGCGATGGCCAATGGCAAGACGGCCTGCTGCCACGTGGCCTCGGTGCCGACGACGACGCGCAGCAGCAGCGCTTTTTGCTTCACGTGAAACAGTTGCAGCAACAGCACGGTGCCGATGGCCGCCGCGTGTTTACCGTGCCCACCGCGCTGGCCTCGCAAGACCCGGCCTGGCGTGCGCTGGATGGTCAGAGCTTTGCCAGCTGGCTGGCGGCGCATGGCTACACCGCGCCCGGCCTGTTGTGGTACCTGGACTACTGCTGTCGCGACGACTACGGCAGCACGCTGGCGCACACCTCGGCCTGGGCGGGCCTGCACTACTTTGCTGCCCGCGGCGGCCATGCGGCCAACGCTGAGGACGGCGCGGTGCTCACCTGGCCGGACGGGCTGAACCCGCTGCTGCGCCACATGCGCGGCCGTATCGGCAGCGAACGGCAGCTGGCCGGCGCCGCCTGGCGCATCCGGCAGCAGGGCAAGCAGGTGCAGGTGGATTATGTAGATGCAGGTGGCGCGCAGCGGCTGTTGGCGCGGCGCGTGATCGTGGCCACGCCGCTGCACGTAGCCTGGCACCTGCTGCCGCAGCTAGCCGGGCTGGGCTTCCAGCGCGCCCACCTGCCGCCGCGTGCACCGTGGCTGGTGGGCAATGTGCTGCTGGACCGCTTCCCCGCGGAGCCAGCCAGCCAGCCGCTAGCCTGGGACAATGTGGTGTACGGCAGCCGCAGCCTGGGCTACGTGGTGGCTACCCACCAGCTGATTCGCGCCGCGCTGCCGGAGCGCACGGTGTTTACCACCTACCACGCCTTTGCCGATGCGGCGCCCGCCGCCACGCGGCAATGGTTGGCCGCAGCCAGCGCCGACGAGCTGTTTGCCCACGCCACGGCAGACCTGTACGCCGTGTACGGGCCACGGCTGCGCCGCCACCTGTTGGCCGCACGCCTGACCGTACGCGCCCACGCCATGGCCAGCCCGCAGCCGGGCTTTCTGGCCAATCCCGGCCTGGCGGCGCTGCGCGCTGCAGACGGCCCCATCCTGTTTGCCCACGCCGATTTGTCCGGCCTGTCGCTATTCGAAGAAGCCGCCTGGTGGGGTGACGTGGCGGCGCAGCGAGTGCTGGGCTAGCGCTGGTTCATTCTGCCGGTGCTGGCGACCTCATCCAACCGTGCCGGCAGGCTAGGCGCGGTCTGGCAGTAGCAGCAGGAACTGGTCCAGCGCCGCCAGGCATTCGTCCAGATAGTGCGCCGGTGCGATGGCCCACTCTTCCAGGTGGCGGTCTACCGCCATGCGCGCCAGGCCGTACACTTGGGCGCGAAACGCCAGCCGTGCGTGCTGCGCCACAAAGCCGGGCTGCTGGCCAAAGCGTTGCTGTAGCAGCGCTTCCAGCTGTGCCATGACCGCTTCGCTTTGCGCCAGCAGGCCGGGCTGCTGCGCCAGGTTCAGCACATCGCGGTTTGAGATCACATGAAAGGCAGCCGGATGCGCAATGGCCCAGCGCAGGTAGGCTTGCCCCATGGCGCGTAGCGGGTCGTCACCGCCTGCCTGCATGCCTTGCGCCACGGCGGCGGCAAATTGCTGCATGGCCTGCTCGGCCACGGCGGCCAATAGCGCCTGCTTGCTGTCAAAGTGGCGAAACGGCGCGGCGGCGGATACCCCCAGCTGGCGCGCCACATCGCGTAGCGACCAGTCGTTGACGCCCTTTTCCTGCACCAGCTGCAAGGTGGTGGCCAACAGTGCTTCGCGCAGTTGGCCGTGGTGATAGCTGTTTTTCTGTGGGGCTGTGGCGGGGCTGTTCATGGATGGTGTCCTTGGCTTGATCTTGTCATTGTAATCAATGTTTACATCGCCTACAGTGCCATATGTGATCAGTGATTACATGTGGAGGCGTAGATGGCTAAAGGACTGACGGGTGCGTATCTGGCGGGCGGACTCACGCTGGGCGTGATGGCGCTGACGGCCGGGGTACTGCTGCTGGCGCCGTCGCTGGGGCAGGGCCTGGAAAGCGCAGTGCGTCTGACAGCGCGTACTTCCCTGCTACTATTTTTGCTGGTGTTTTGTAGCAGTGCCCTGTGGGCGCGCTGGCCGGGGGCGTTTAGCCGCTGGCTACGCCAGCAGCGGCGCTACGTGGCGCTGGGCTTTGCCGGCTCGCACCTGGTGCACGCCGGGCTGTTTACCTGGCTGGCCAGCCAGGGCCCGCTGCAGGCCGCCGAGGTGTGGCAGCCTGCCATGATCCTGGTGGGCGGCAGTAGTTATCTGGTGTTGCTGTTACTGGTACTGACCTCGAACAACGCAGCGCAGCGCTGGCTGGGGGCGGCGCGCTGGCAGCGCCTGCATCGTATCGGGGTGTACTGGCTATGGGCGCAGTTCCTGATCAGCATGGGCAAGCGGCTGCCGGTGGACGGGCTGTTTTACAGCGGCTGGGTGGTGCTGCTGCTGGCGGCCATGGTGCTGCGGCTGTGGCCGCGGCCCGCTCCGGTACGGGACGCCAGCGCCTAGTGCCCGAAAGACTTCTGCCATGGTGTTGTCCGGCCTGCGCCGGGGCGGACACCGGCAATTTCCTCAAACCTGGGCCGCAGGCATGAATAGCATTCGCCCTAGTACGGCAGCTGCCGCCGGTAGTGGTTGCGTATGTCCACCACCCCCTGTTCCAGTTTCTGGGTAAAGTCGATCAGTACATTGTGGCGGTTGGCACAGTCGGCGTAGGCGCTGCGGGCACGCTGGATTTCCTGCAGCAGCTGGCGTGTATTAGCGCTGCTGCCCACCGCCAGGGGCGGCAGCGATTCGCAGCGTAGCTTGCTGCCGGGTGGGGCCTGGGCGGGTAGCCTGGCATCCGGGTAGGGTGTGAGCGTGGCGGATGGCTGCGGGCTGGCAGGCTGGACGGGTGTGCTGGCGCAACCAGCCAGCGATAACAGGCACAGTAGCGCCAGGGCGCAGGGGATGCGGGGCATGCGGCGTTTCCTTTAGTAGTGAACCTGGCCACTTTCATTGAGCAGGCGGATTTCTTCTGCGCCGGGGGGCGCGTCGGCAGGCCGGCTGGCCAGCTGTTGTGCCAGCGCTTGCTGCCTGGCTGCGGCTTCGGCCCGCGTGGCTTGCAGGGCGGCTTCGGCAGCGGCGGGGTATGGCAGGCTGGTCATGGTGCCATCGGCGCCGGGCTGGGCCGGCTGGGTGGGCAAGGTGCTGAGTACGGGCGGCGCGGCTGTGGGGCCGCTGGCGGCCTGGTAGGCGGCATGGACGACACCGCCACTTGCCAGCAACACGGCGGCCAGCGCCAGCAAGGTACGCAGGGGGTTTTTCTTTAGCTCTTCCAGAAAGCGTTTCAGTGCCACGGCTTCCTGCAGGTGCTCGAATAGCGGCAGCATGGTGGGCTCCTCTACCGCTTTGGGATATGGCGGTGCAGCCATCATGCCGCGCCAGCGCGCTAGCGATAAAAGCATTTACGGTACGTAATCTGCACAATGCAGGCCCTGCAGATGCGGCTAGCCCAAAGGACAGCTTGTGCCAAACTGGCGGCATTATGGCTTTGTGTTAGAGTGCCATTTTGGCTGAGTCGGCCATCTTCCATGACAGAAAGGCTGCCATGCGCACCAATCCACTGCTAACAGAATGGGATACGCCACATCAGTTTCCCCCGTTCGACCAGATCGCCGCCGAGCACTTCGTCCCGGCTTTCGATGCCCTGTTTGCGGCCCATCAGGCCGAGCTGGACACCATTGCGGCCAACCCTGCCGCGCCGGATTTTGCCAATACCGTGGAAGCGCTGGCCGAGAGCGGCCTGCTGCTGGAACGCACCAGCCTGCTGCTGGACAACTTGTCCGCCTCGGTCGGCAGCGAGGCGCTACAGGCCGTAGAGCGCGATATGGCGCCGCGCCTGGCCGCCCACCACAGCAGCGTGTACCTGAACGCCGCGTTGTTTGCCCGCCTGGACGCGGTGTACCGCGAGCGCGCCGCGCTGGGGCTGGACGAAGAACAACAGCGCCTGCTGGCGCGCCTGCACCGCAATTTTGTCCGCGCGGGTGCGCGGCTGGCTGGCGAGGCGCGTAGCCGCTTTGCCGCTATCGAATCGCGCCTGGCCGAGCTGCAAACCGCGTTCAGCCAGAACGTGCTGGCCGACGAGGGCGAATACGTGCTGCCGCTGGGCGAGCAAGACATCGACGGTCTGCCCGGCTACGTGCTGGACGCCGCGCGTAATGCCGCCACCGAGCGCGGGCTGGATGGCTATGCGCTGACGCTGTCGCGTTCGGCGGTGATCGGTTTTCTGACCTACGCTACCCGCCGCGACCTGCGCGAGCAGTTGTGGCGTGCCTGGACCAGCCGTGGCGAAAACCCGGCCCGCGCCAACGCGCCGCTGGCGCGCGAGATTCTGGCGCTGCGTACCGAAAAGGCCGCACTACTGGGCTACGCCAGCTACGCCGATTACGCGCTGGAAGACCGCATGGCAGGTAAGCCACAAGCCGTATACGACCTGCTGGCACAGGTATGGGAGCCGGCCAAACAGCGCTTTGCTGCCGAGAAAACCATGCTGCAGCAGGAAGCCGCCCGCCAGGGCCTGCCGCAGGATATCCAGCCGTGGGACTGGTGGCTGCTGGCCGAAAAAGTGCGCGTGGCGCGCTACGCGCTGGACGACGCCCAGATCAAGCCCTACTTCAGCCTGCCGCGCATGCAGGCCGCCATGTTCGACGTGGCCGGCCGCCTGTTTGGCCTGCAGTTCACCCCGCGTGACGACCTGCCGCGCTACCACCCCGACGTGCGGGTGTGGGAGGTGCGCCGCGGCGAGGCGGCCGTGGGCCTGTTTATCGGCGACAACTACGCCCGCCAGGGCAAGCGCGGTGGTGCGTGGATGCATTTGTTCCAGCAGCAAAGCGGCAAGGGCGACGCCCGCGTGCTGCCCATCGTCATCAACAACAACAACTTTGCCAAGGCCGGCAGCGGCCCTACCCTGCTGAGCTTTGACGACGTGCGTACGCTGTTCCACGAGTTTGGCCATGCACTGCACGGCCTGCTGTCCGACGTGCGCTACCGCCTGCTGTCCGGCCCCAATACGCCGCAGGATTACGTGGAGCTGCCGTCGCAGCTGCTGGAAAACTGGGCGCTGGTGCCCGAAGTGCTGGCCGAACACGCCCGCCATGTGGACAGTGGCGAGCCGATACCGCCGGCGCTGGTGGCGGCCATCAAGGCAGCCAGCACCTTCAATCAGGGCTTCGAGACGGTACGCTATAGCGCGTCCACGCTGATCGACCTGGCGCTGCACCAGCGTAGCGACGCTGACGGCGTGGATATCCTGGCGTTTGAAGCCGCCGAGCGCACGCGCCTGGGCGTACCGCCGGAAGCCGGCATGAATCACCGCTTGCCGCACTTTGGCCACGTGTTTTCCGACGACTACTACGCCGCCGGCTACTACGTGTATATGTGGGCCGAGGTACTGGAAGCCGAGGCGTTTGCGGCGTTTGAAGAAGCCGGCAACCCGTTTGATGCGGGACTAGCCGAC
Organism: Neisseriaceae bacterium; assembly: GCA_027489245.1. Taxonomy (GTDB): domain Bacteria; phylum Pseudomonadota; class Gammaproteobacteria; order Burkholderiales; family Chromobacteriaceae; genus Vogesella. The sequence continues at coordinate 126,953 of JAIYAC010000002.1, forward strand.
AAGCTGCAGCGTTACATCTACAGCGCGGGCGACGCGCGCGAGCAGCGTGCGGCGTTCCGCGCCTTCCGCGGCCACGACCCGCAGGCGGCACCCATGCTGGAAAAACGCGGCCTGCTGACGCTGTAAGGTTGGCCGCATGGCATGTGACAAGGCCGCCCTGCCGGGCGGCCTTGTCACGTGTGGCCGCTAGGCGGCGCTGATCTGCGCGTCCAGCATATAGCCCTCGCCGCGTACGGTGCGGATCAGGCTGGGCTTGCGCGGGTCGTCGCGCAGCTTGCCGCGCAGGCGCGAAATCAGGATATCAATGCTGCGGTCGAACACATCCACCGTGCCGCCGCGGGTCAGGTCCAGCAGCAGCTCGCGGTCCAGTACCGTGTGCGGGCGCTGCACCAGTACTGACAGCAGGCGGAATTCGGCGCTGGATAGCGGTATCACCGTACCCTGCGGGTCGTGCAGCTGGCGCAGCGTGCTGTTGAGCAGCCAGTTGCCAAAGCGGATGCGCTGGTGGCCGGTGTCGGCCAGCGCCGGGGCGGCCTGGCTGCGGTTGCGGCGCAGCACCGAGTGCAGGCGGGCCACCAGCTCGCGGGTGTCAAATGGTTTGGACAGAAAATCATCGGCACCGATTTCCAGGCTGATGATGCGCTCGGTCAGGTCGTTGCGTGCGCTCATCATCAGGATAGGAATGTCCGACTGGCTGCGCAGGCGCTTGCACAGGCTCAGGCCGTTTTCGCCGGGCAGCATCAGGTCCAGCACGATGGCGTCAAAATGCTGGCGGGCGAGCCAGGCTTCCATTTCGCGGCCGTCTGCCGCACCTTCGGCCGCCATGGCAAAACCGCCCAGGTACTGGCAAATCAGCTCGCGTATGGCTTGGTCGTCATCTACTACCAGAACGCGCAGGCTATCGGCTGCAAGATGGATCGGTGCCGCAGGGGCGTCTGTCATGTGCTGCATGGTGTGTCCGTGTCATGCCTGGCTGGCCGCGTAGGCGGTGCCGGGTGTGCTGTATAGAGTGAAGGTGGCGTCAGGTACAGCTTAATGGGGCAATGCAGCATCGATTTGTGCGCTTTGTATAAGTTTTCATACAAACTGGCCAAACGGTGGCAATACTGGCTCTCGTAGACTGCAGCAAATCACTGCTGCCGCCTTGCGGCCTGTCGCCATGTCCATTCGCCCGTTTTTACGCCCGGTGCTGTTCGGCTGCCTGGGCTTGATGTCCGGCTGCATTACCGTACAAAACCTGCCCAGCCCGGCGCGCGATGTGTTTACCTTTTCGTTTTCCACGGCCAGTGAAATGCAGGCCATGGCGGAAAAAGCCGAGCAGAGCGCGGCGCGCCGCCCTGCCCCTTTCCCGAAAATCTGCATAGAGTGGAACGAGGCGGTAACCGTGCCGGACATGCTGACGGTGATCGAGTCGGCTTTGCGCCGCCGCCGTATCGACACGCAGGTCTACGCGCCGGGTACGGTGCCGGCGGGCTGTATCACCCTGGTGTATGCGGCTACCCGCGCGTGGGAGCAGGATTTTTCCTACCTGAACTACGCCACCATGGCACTCAAGCAAGGCGGTACCACGCTGAACAAGGTGGTGTACGAGCCACGCATGCTGGGCTTCGACCGCTGGGCCAGCACCGAGGCCAAGCTGATTTTCTTGCTGGACGAGCTGATTTCCAGCCCGTCGCGTCTGCCTTAGTAAAGCGTGACCGCCGCACCAAACAAAAACTGCACCCAGGCCAGCACGCTGGCGTCCAGCGGCATGTTCTGGTTTACCTGATCCAGCCTGGCGTTAATGACATAACGCGACGAAATGCTGTTATTTGGCTGCAATTGTGCGCTGTTTATCACGCCGGAAAAGCGCAGTGTGCTTTGCTTGCCATTGAGCAGCACCACTTTGTCGCCGCCCACCACCAGGTAGCCATTGGGCAGCACGTCCAGTACCGACACCATCATGTTGCCGCTGATCTTGGTGCGGTTGCTCATCTTGCTGTCGTCTTTATCTGCCAGCGAGTAGCTGGAGTTGACGTCCACATCGAAGACTTCTTTTACCAGGCCAGGCAGCGTATGCAGTGCACCAGGGCCTTTTACCGTATTGGCCCCGGTGGCCTTGTCGTCCAGCGCACGGCTGGTGCTGCTGCTCATGTCCTCTTCGATGCTCACCGTCACGGCATCGCCCACGTGGCGGGCGATTTGCGTTTCGAAAAACAGCCTGGCAGTAGACGGGTTGAAAATGCCGCCATCACCCGGCGAAGCCAGAATGGGTTTGAGCTGGGGATAGCTGCTGGTCGGCAGCTGCACCACGGAATGGGTTGTGCAGGCAGCAAGCAGGAGCACGGGGCAGAGCAAGGCTAGACGGCGCATGGTGCGGTTCCGGTTTGTGGTGTCCGGTACCATTCAAGCAGCTTCGTGTATCGGCCATATCGCGGAATGGTCGCCATTTTGTCCTGCACTGCAACAAGCCGTTTACAAAACCGATACGCAGTGTGCCCGCCACGGCATGGGCGGTTTGGCATACCATACCGGCTGTCATTCTGGCTTTCGGGAGCTTGTCATGCGTATTGGTACCCCTCTTTCTGCGTCGGCACGGCGCGTCATGCTGCTGGGCAGTGGTGAACTGGGCAAAGAAGTGGTGATTGCCCTGCAACGGCTGGGGGTGGAAACCATCGCGGTAGACCGCTACCCCGACGCGCCGGCCATGCAGGTGGCGCACCGCAGCCACGTGATCAATATGGCCGACCCGGCCGCGCTGCGCGCGCTGGTCGAGGCCGAGCGCCCGCACCTGGTGGTGCCGGAAATCGAGGCGATCGCTACCGAAGAGCTGCTGCGCATCGAGGCAGACGGCCTGGCCGAGGTGATTCCTACCGCGCGTGCGGCCAACCTCACCATGAACCGCGAAGGCATCCGTCGGCTGGCAGCCGAGGAGCTGGGTCTGCCCACCTCGCCGTACGCTTTTGCCGACAGCCTGGCCGCACTGCAGGCCGCCATCGACGCCGGTATCGGCTACCCCTGCCTGGTGAAACCGGTGATGTCGTCCAGCGGCAAGGGCCAGTCGCTGCTGAAGGGCCCGGCCGACGTGGCCGCCGCGTGGGACTACGCCGTGAACGCCGGCCGCGTGGACAAGGGCCTGGTGATCGTGGAAGGCTTTATCGACTTTGATTACGAAATCACCCTGCTCACCGTGCGCGCCAACGACGGCCACGGCGGCGTGGCCACGCACTTCTGCGCCCCGGTAGGCCACCTGCAGCAGCGCGGCGACTACGTGGAAAGCTGGCAGCCGCAGACCATGAGCCCGCTGGCGCAGCAGCGTGCGCAGGAGATGGCTGCCAAGGTCACCACCGCGCTGGGTGGCCGTGGCCTGTTTGGCGTGGAGCTGTTTGTGAAGGGTGATACGGTGTGGTTTTCCGAGGTCAGCCCGCGCCCGCACGACACCGGCCTGGTGACGCTGGCCAGCCAGCGCTTTAGCGAGTTCGAGCTGCACGCGCGCGCCATTCTGGGCCTGCCGGTGGACGTAAGCCTGCGCACGCCCGCGGCGTCAGCGGTGATTTATGGCCGCCTGGAAGCCGCCGGTATCGCCTTTGACGGCGTGGCCGAGGCGCTGGCGGTGCCGGGGGCGGATATCCGCCTGTTCGGCAAGCCGGAAAGCTTCGAACGCCGCCGCATGGGCGTGGCGGTAGCCTACGCTGACGATGTGGACAGCGCCCGCGAGCGCGCCCGCCTGGCTGCCGGCAAGGTGGTGCCGGTCGCCGGTAGCTGACGCTTGCGGCCAACGTTGGCCGCAGCAGGAGCAAATGAACAAGGGCAAGCCACAGGCTTGCCCTTGTTCATATCGGCACCGGCCAGGCGTTTACTCTGCGCCGTCACCGTCCTTGAACCACAGCGCGTCCGGCAGCTGGCCGAACACCTGGCGCAGCCCTTCGCCCCAGCCCTGGCGTAGCTGCAGGAAATACGGGTCGTCTTCCGTCACGCGGTGGCGTGGCGGAAAGCGGAAGTCGTCACGCGGCTGCCACAGCAGGTCGATAGGCAGGCCCACCGACAGGTTGGAGCGGATGGTGGAGTCGAACGAGATCAGCGTGCACTTGATGGCTTGCGCCAGCGGCGTGCTGTGGCGGATAACGCGGTCGAGGATGGGTTTGCCGTACTTGGCCTCGCCTATCTGCAGGTACGGTGTGTCCGGTGTGGCCTCGATAAAGTTGCCCTGCGGGTAGATCTGGAACAGCCGCGGCGCTTCGCCACGGATCTGCCCGCCCACCAGAAAGCTGCAGCTGTAGTCCACGCCCTGGCTTTGCGTATAGCCGCTGCCGTCGCGCGCCAGCACTTCGCGGATGGTGGCGCCCACCAGTTCGGCGGCTTCGTACAGGTTTTTTACCGTGTGCAGGTTGGCCGCATCGTGTACCAGCCGGCTTTTCAGCAGGCTGACCACGCTTTGTGTGGTGGCCAGGTTACCCGCATTCAGCAGCACGATCTGGCGCTCGCCAGGCAGGCTGAATACATTCATTTTGCGGAACGTGGCCACGTGGTCCACCCCCGCGTTGGTGCGTGAGTCGGAGGCAAAAATCAGCCCCTCGTCCAGCACCATGCCTACACAATACGTCATTACTGATCGGCCTCCGATACCCTGGCGTGTGTTTGCAGGGCTTCGCTGCCGCCGCCGCGGCGCACGCCGCGTACCGGGCTGGCGTCGCTATAGTCCAGCCCCACGGCCAGTTTCAGGTGATGGCGGTCGGGCTGCTGGCGGTTGCTGATATCGAAGCCCAGCCAGCTGTCTGCCGCGTAGACCTCGGCCCAGGCGTGGCTGGCCACGTGGGTGTCACGGTCGCTGAGCAGATAGCCGCTGACATAGCGCGCCGGCAGCCCCAGGCTGCGGCACGCCGCGATAAAGACATGGCTGTGATCCTGACACACCCCGGCGCCCAGTGCCAGTGCCTGGGCGGCAGTCGTACCGGTATGCGTCATGTCGGTGGTGTAAGGCATGGCGTCGGCCACCGCGTGCATCAGCGCGGTCAGCCCGGCCTGCGGGTTGGCCGCAATGGCGTCGGCGTGCGCTGCCGCCAGGGTGCGGATGGCGTCGCTGGCTTCGGTCAGCGGGCTGTCGCGCAGGAATACCGGCGCGGGCAGGGTTTCCGGCTGCTCGGCCCAGCCATCGCTGGTTTCGACGACGCCACGGGCTTTCAGGCGGATTTCGCTATGTGGGGTATCCAGGGTGAGCACGTGCAGGATATTGCCAAAGGCGTCGACGCCTTCGCTGGCCACACCGGGCAGGTCCAGCTGCCAGCTGATGATGCGTTGGTGGCCGCTGTTGGCGGGGGTCAGGCGCAGGTACTGGGTGCTATGGCTGACGATGTCGTCGTAGCGGTAGACCGTTTCGTGGTCGATGGTCAGTTTCATGATGCCTCCACGAGATCGCGGGTAAGGGGGAGTTGCCAGTAGGCCACGTCCAGCCAGCGGCCGAACTTGCGGCCAACCTGTTCGAAGTGGGCCACTTGCCGGAAGCCCAGTGCACGGTGCAGGCCGTCGCTGGCCGGGTTGGGCTGGGCCACGCCGCCAATCACGGTGTGCAGCCCCAGCACGGCCAGGCGGCGGATCAGCTCGCGGTACAGCAGCTTGCCCACGCCCTGGCCTACGGTGGCCTGGCGCATGTAGATGCTGCTTTCCACGGCGTGGCGGTAGGCCGGGCGGGCGCGCCAGCGCGTGGCGTAGGCGTAGCCCAGCATGTCGCCGCTGGCTTCGGCCACCAGCCACGGCAGGCCCTGCGCCTGGGTGCTGGCGATGCGTTCGGCCATATCGCTGACGGCCACCGGTTTTTCCTCGAACGAGATGGTGGTGTACTCGATGTAGGGGTTGTAGATGGCGCAGATGGCTGCCGCGTCGTCCGGCGTAGCCTCGCGGATGCATAGCTCGCTCATGCTGCCTCCAGGTAGGCGCCGTGAATGGCGTCGCCCAGGCCGTGGATCTGGCTGAGAAACTGGGTGAGGTAGGTGTGCAGGCCGTCATCCAGAATGCTGTCGATCTGCCCGTAGCTCATTTCGGCGTGCAAGGTGGCGGCCAGCCGTTTGGCGCGGTGGCCGGTATCGCCCTTGATGCGCGGCAGCAGCTCGGCGATTTCGTCCACGCAGGCGCGCAGCGAGCGCGGCACGTCGGGGCGCAGGATGAGTAGCTCGGCTACGCGGCGCGAGCTGAGGGTGTCGCGGTACAGCTCGTGGTAGGCCTCGAAGGCACCCAGTGAGCGCAGCAGCGCGCCCCACAGGTAAAAGTCGGCCGCGCTGTCTTCTGCCTCGTTACCTACCAGGTGCGACTTCACGTTGATCAGCCGTGCGGTGTTGTCGGCGCGCTCCATGAAGGTGCCCAGGCGCACGAAAGAGAACGCGTCGTTGCGCTGGATGGTGCCGTAGGTGGTGCCGCGAAACAGGTGCGAGCGCTCTTTTACCCAGTCGAAAAAGCCGGCCAGCGGGCGGCCTTCCAGCGCCATCTGGCGGGCTTCCAGCCAGCTGGCGTTAATGCTTTCCCACATTTCACCGGTGATCTTGCCGCGCACGGCGTGGGCATTTTCGCGGGCGTACTTCAGGCAGTTCACGATGCTGGCAGGGTTGGCCGCATCAAAGGTCATGAAGTGCATCACGTCGCCGGCGTACAGCTGCGGGTGGCGGGCGCGGCAGGCTTCCAGCGCGCCGGTGGTAGCCAGCGCGGCGGTGATGTCGCTGCCGCCGCGCGACTGGGGCAGCAAGGACAGGCTGTGGGTGACATCCAGAAGGCGCGCCAGGTTTTCGGCGCGTTCCATATAGCGGCTCATCCAGTACAGCTGGGATGCGGTGCGCGAGAGCATCATGATTGGTCCTCCAGAATCCAGGTGTCCTTGGTGCCGCCGCCTTGCGACGAATTCACCACCAGCGAGCCTTCTTTCAGTGCCACGCGGGTCAGGCCGCCTGCCACCATGGTGATGTCACGCCCGGACAGCACAAAGGGGCGCAGGTCGATGTGGCGTGGCGCAATGCCGGATTCCACAAAGGTGGGGCAGGACGACAGGCACAGCGTGGGCTGGGCAATGTAGTTGTTGGGGTCGGCAATAATGCGTTGGCGGAAGTCTTCGATTTCGGCCGTGCTCGCGGCCGGGCCGATCAGCATGCCGTAGCCGCCGGCGCCGTGGACTTCTTTCACCACCAGCTCGTGCAGGTTGTTCAGCACGTGGTCCAGCTCGGCCGGGCGGCGGCACATCCAGGTGGGCACGTTTTGCAGCAGCGGCTCTTCGGACAGGTAAAAGCGGATCATGTCCGGTACGTAGGGGTAGATGGACTTGTCGTCTGCCACGCCGGTGCCGATGGCGTTGGCCAGGATCACGCCGCCAGCGCGGTAGACCGACAGCAGGCCCGGCACGCCCAGCATGCTGTCGCCACGGAAGGCCAGCGGGTCCAGGAAGGCGTCGTCGATGCGGCGGTAGATCACGTCTACCTGTTTGTTGCCGGCGGTGGTGCGCATGTACACGCGGTGGTTTTTGACGAACAGGTCTTGGCCTTCTACCAGCTCCACGCCCATTTGCTGTGCCAGGAAGGCGTGCTCGAAATAGGCGCTGTTGTGGTGGCCGGGGGTCATCACCACCACGGTGGGGTTATCTACCGCGCTGGCGTGGCGCAGGGTGTTCAGCAGCAGCGTGGGGTAGTGCTGCACCGGCGCTACCGCGTGGCTGGCAAACAGCTCGGGGAACAGCCGCATCATCATCTTGCGGTTTTCCAGCATGTAGGACACGCCGGACGGTACGCGCAGGTTGTCTTCCAGCACGTAGAAGTTGCCATCGCTGTGGCGGATCACGTCTACGCCGGTAATGTGCGCGTAGATGCGGTGCGGCAGGTCCAGGCCCTGCATGGCCGGCTGATACTGGCTATTGGAAAACACCTGCTCGGCGGGAATCAGCCCGGCTTTCACGATGTGCTGTTCGTGGTAGATGTCGTGCAGGAAAGCGTTCAGCGCGGTAACGCGCTGGCGCATGCCTTTTTCCAGTGTCTGCCAGTCGCTGGCGGGGATGATGCGCGGCACGGTGTCGAACGGGATCAGCCGCTCGGCGCCGGAGTCGTCGCCGTACACGGCAAAGGTAATGCCCACGCGGTGGAACATCAGGTCGGCTTCGGCGCGCTTGCGCGCCAGGGTTTCGGGCGGCTGCGAGTGCAGCCAGCGCGCAAAGTCGCGGTAGTGCGGGCGGATGCCGCCGCTGTCGAGCAGCATCTCGTCGTAGTGGCCGGACTCGGGTAGGGTCAGGGCATGCATGGCACTCTCCTGCGGTAGATGTCTTGTATTGAACAGCAAGCCCTGTGCCAGTGCGCGACGGGGTGTGTATGGGGGCTTTTGCCCCGAAATGACGCATGGAAAAGCCCCTTCGCAGGGGGTGCTTCATGCTGGTGCAATATGCCCCTGAATGGGCCGTGGTGTGGCGGGTGGACGGCGCTTGCCGTGTCATATTCGCCAGTCGTATATTGCGAACTTCGACTTATCGAATTAAGCCTATGGGCCCCGCTCCTTCTGATGTTCCCACCCCGCCACCGTCAGGTACGGCTGCCGCAGGGTGCTACCAGCCGCTACCGCTGGCTGCGTTGAGCGAGGCCGCTGGCCGCCCCCGCTGGCAGCTCGTATCGGCTTGGCTGCTCTCGCTCGCGGCTAGCTTGTGGCTAGGCGTGCTGCAGCTGAATGGCGGCTGGTATGGCTTTCAGATACATGCCGGCGAGCTGTCTTTTGTGCTGAGCATTTATCCGCCGCTGACGATCAGCACGCTGTGGGTGCTGTGCATCGGCTATGCCTGGGGGGCATCGCTCGCCTACCTTACCACCTTCATGGTGGGCATGTTGTCCGGTTTACCGGTGGGCTGGGCACTGGTGTTTGCGTTTGCCAACCCGCTGGGTTTGCTGGTGATGGCGCAGGTTTACCAGCACGTGCAAGTCAGCTACCTGCCGCGTACCCTGCCCGCGCTGATGTTTTTTATTACCATCAGCTTCATTTCCGGCATTGCCAGCGCCACCGGCTCGTTTATCTGGAGCTACTACAACGACTTGTCAGCGCTGGGGGCGTTTCAGGCCTGGCAGGGCTGGTGGGCGGGTAATTTTCTGCAAACCGTGGTGACGTGCGGGCCATTGCTCTTGCTGCTGGCGCCACCGCTGATGCGCTGGCGCCAGCAGCACTGGCCCCGCTTTGGCCAGGCGCCAGCCATGGACCAGCGCTGGGCGTGGCTGGTGGCGCTGTTGTCGCTGGCCGGGGTCATTGCCTTTTTGTGGCTATCGTTCATGCTGGCCGACCGCAGTGTCATGGCCCTGCCCGGCAGTAGCGTGCAGCAGTGGCAGCAGCGCGCCATGCTGTACCGCGATTCGGCCCTGTCGGTGTACTGGGTCATGTCCGTGCTGCTGTTCGCCATGGTGTTTCTGGGTTATCGCTTTTTTACCCAGCGCACGCTGCAGCTACGGCAGGCTGCCGAGCGCGTGGCCTACGAGCGCGATCTGGCCCTGCGCCGCCAGGGCGAGGCCGAGGTAGCGCGCAACGCGCTGCACCAGCTCAACCAGGAGCTGGCAGCCCGCATTCGCGAAGTCGAGCTGCTGCAGGCGCAGCTACGCGAACAGGCCATGCGCGACCCGCTGACCGGCCTGCACAACCGCCGTTACCTGCATCAGCGTTTGCCTGCTTTGCTGTTGTCAGCACAAACCGCCGGCCCGCAGCTGTGCGTGGTGCTGCTGGATCTGGATCATTTCAAGCGGGTAAACGACCAGCATGGCCACGCCACCGGCGATGCGGTATTGCGGCACTTTGCTTCCCTGCTGCTGGCCGCGGTACGCCCTGCCGACGGGGTGGTGCGCTACGGTGGCGAAGAGTTCTTGCTGCTACTGCGCGGCTACCCTGCAGAGCAGGTCGATGCCTTGCTGCTCGGCGTGCAGGCGGCTTTGTCTGCCAGCAGTTTTGTGGTGCCTGCCGGGCAGCTAAGCGGGCTGGGCTTTTCGGCCGGCATCACCTTTAGCCGTGGTGTGAACGATAGCGAGGACGACTTGCTGCAGCAGGCCGACGACGCGTTATACCAGGCCAAGGCCGCCGGGCGGCGCACCTGGCGGCAGTACATGGGCTAGCCCGGCGCGGCAGCCCTATTCTGCTGCCTGCGGCCAACCTTGACGCGGGCGGAGCGTTGGCAATAAGCGCCAGCTTATGCAGGCAGCCATATCGATTTGCGGCATTTCTGTATATGATTTGTATTGGACAAATCATATAGGCCACGGCCATGCAAACCCTCTGGATTACCGGCGCCACTGGCGCTATCGGCAGCGCGCTGGCACGGCGGCTATCGCCCGGCCACCGTTTGGTACTGAGCGCACGGCGTGAGCCCGAGCTGGCAGCGCTGGCAGCCAGCCTGCCCGGCGAGGTGCTACTGCGGCCGCTGGATACGCTGGACGCCGCCGCGGTACGCGACACGGTGGCAGGGTTGGCCGCAGAGGGCGTGGCGCTCACCGGCCTGGCCCACTGCGTGGGCAGCACGCTGATCCGCCCGCTGCACCTGACTGCCGAAGACGACGCCTGGCAGCTGATGCAGCACAACTGGCTCAGCGCCGTGCACGTGCTCAAAGCCTTTGTCGCCGCCGTGCTCAAGCACAAACAGCCGGCCAGCGCGGTGCTGGTGGGCTCGCTGGTGGCGCAGGCCGGCTTTCCCAACCACGAGGCCATCGCCAGCGCCAAGGCGGCGGTAGCGGCACTGGCGCAGAGCACCGCCGCCAGCTACGCCGAGCGCGGTATCCGCGTGAACTGCGTGCACCCCGGGCTGACGGTGTCGGCGCTATCGGCACGCCTCACCGGCACGCCGGAAGCCATCGCCCGCAACGCGCAGGCCAACCCGATGCAGCGCGTAGGCCAGGGTGACGACACGGCCGCGCTGATCGCCTTTCTGCTGTCGCCCGAGGCGGGCTGGATTACCGGCCAGAACATCGGTGTGGACGGTGGCCACGGCGTGATTCACCCCCTGCCCAAGGCATGAGCTATAGCGTTGTCTGGTTCAAGCGCGACCTGCGCCTGGCCGACCACGCACCGCTATGCGCCGCCGCCGCGCGCGGCCCCGTGTTATGCCTGTACGTGGTGGAGCCGGGGCTGTGGCAGCAGCCGGACGCTTCGGCGCGGCAGTATCATTTCTTGCGCGAAAGCCTGCACGACCTGGCCACCCAGCTGCGCGAGCGCGGCCTGCGCCTGTACGTGACGGTGGGCGAGATGGCCGAGGTACTGACCCGGCTGCACGCGCAGGCCCCGTTTGATGCGCTGTTTGCCCACGAGGAAACCGGCAACGACTGGACCTACCGCCGCGACATTGCCGTGGCGCGCTGGTGTGCGGCCAACCATGTGCAGTGGCGCGAGTGGCCGCAGTTTGGCGTGGTGCGTGGCCGCCTGAACCGCGACCACTGGCAGCCGCAGTGGGAAACCCTGATGGCCGCCCCGCTGCTACCGGTGCCGCCGCTGCAGCAAGCTGCCCTCAGCTGGCCGCCGGTGCACCTGCCGGGTGCAGCGGCACTGGGCTTGGGCGATGGCGACGCCCCTGCGCGGCAGCCCGGTGGCCGCCAGGCGGCGCTGGCGGTGCTGGAGGATTTTCTGCTGGATCGCGCGGCGCGCTACCGCGGTGGTATTTCGTCGCCGCTGTCTGCCCCCACGGCCTGCTCGCGTTTGTCGCCGTATCTGGCGCTGGGCTGCCTGTCGATGCGCGAGGTGGTGCAGGCCAGCCGCGCCACGCTGGCGCAGCTGCACGGTGACGCCACGGCCAGCCGCCGCGTGGCGGGCATTCGCGCCTTTATCAGCCGCCTGTACTGGCACTGCCACTTTATCCAGAAGCTGGAAAGCGAGCCGGCGCTGGAATGGCGCAACCTGCACCGCGGCTACGACGGGCTGCGTGAAAACGATTGGGACGAGGCGCGCTTTGCCGCCTGGCGCGACGGCCGCACCGGCTGGCCGCTGGTAGACGCCTGTATCGCCATGCTGCGCCATACCGGCTGGCTGAACTTTCGCATGCGCGCCATGCTGGTGTCGGTGGCCGCCTACCCGCTGTGGCTGCACTGGCGGCCGGTGGGGCTGTGGCTGGCGCAGCAGTTTGTCGATTACGAGCCGGGCATCCACTGGAGCCAGCTGCAGATGCAGTCCGGCACCACCGGCATCAATGTGCCGCGCATCTACAACCCGCTCAAACAGGCGCGCGAGCACGACCCATACGGCCGTTTTGTGCGGCAGTGGCTGCCACCGCTGCGCCGGGTACCCGACGTGTGGCTGTTCGAGCCGTGGCGCATGCCGCCCGACATCCAGGCGCGTTGCGGCGTACAGGTTGGCCGCGACATTCCGCAGCCGCTGGTGGACGTAGAGGCTGCCACCCGCGAGGCCAAGGCGCGGCTGTTTGCGCTGCGTGCCCGGCCCGAGGTGCGCGCCGGCAAAGCCGCCATCGTGACGCGGCACGGCTCGCGCAAGCGCGGTGCAGCCGGTGGCCGCCGCCAGCCGCCGGCCACGCCCGGCCAGTTGAGCCTGGACTGGTAGCGTGCGCGCCGCCCGGTTGGCCGCCCGCACAAAACAACACGGCCGCGCCCTGTTGCCAGGGGCGGCCGTGTCGGTCAGCGCAAGGTGCTTAAGCGGCAGCAATGGCGGCTTCGGCAGCGGCCAGGGCGGCAGCCTTGGCATCCGGGCCCATGGCCACGCCTTCAGCGCGCACGAAGGACACGTCGGTAATGCCCAGGAAGCCCAGCACGGTCTTCAGGTAGTCTTCCTGGAAGTCCATCTGCTGGCCTTGCTCGTTGCTGTACACGCCGCCACGGGCCGATACCACGTACACCTTTTTGCCACCGGCCAGGCCTACCGGGCCGGTTTCGGTGTACTTGAAGGTGCGGCCGGCCACGGCCACGCGGTCGATCCACGCTTTCAGCTGCGACGGCACGCCAAAGTTGTACATCGGGGCGCCGATGACCAGCACGTCGGCGGCCAGGAATTCGGCGATCAGCGCGTCGCTGCGGGCGGCTTCGGCTTGCTGCAGCGCGCTCCAGTCGGCTTTGTCGGTAAAGGCAGCGCCCAGGATTTCGCCGGACAGGTGCGGAATCTCGTTGGCGGCCAGGTCGTGGTAGGTCACCTGGGCACCGGCGTGGCGGGCGGTCAGGCTGTTTACCAGCGCCTGGGTCAGGCCGCGGCTTACCGAGTTGGTGGCGAGGATGCTGGAATCGAGGTGCAGGATGTTCATGGTGCGGCTCCGTTGGGGGGTGTGTGCCGCACGCTGCGGCGATGTGTGTACTGTAAATCTGCGACCAATCGCGCACTAGACCGCTAGAATCGGATTCATTGTTCCACTGGCGAGACAATGCCATGCAAGACCTGAATGATTTGCTGTTTTTTGCCAAGGTCGTCGAGCACGGCGGCTTTAACGCCGCCAGCCGTCAGCTGGGCGTGCCCAAGTCGCGACTGTCGCGGCGCGTGGCCGAGCTGGAAGCGCGCATCGGCGTACGCCTGCTACAGCGCACCACGCGGCGGCTGGCGCTGACCGACGTGGGCGCGCAGTACTACCGCCACTGCCAGGCCATGCTGGCCGAGGCCGAGGCGGCCGAAGAAACCATCGCCCGCCACACCGCCGAGCCGCGCGGCCTAGTGCGCGTGAGCTGCCCGGAGCTGCTGGCCAAGACCCTGCTGGCGCCGCTGCTGCCCGCCTTCATGGCGCGCTACCCGCAGGTGCGCATCGCGCTGGAGGTGACCGGCCGCCGCGTGGACCTGATCAACGACGGCATCGACGTCGCGCTGCGTGTGCGGCAGCGGCTGGACGACAGCGCCAGCATCGTTGCGCGGCCGCTGGCGCCCAGTGAAAGCGCGCTGGTGGCCAGCCCGGCGTTGATTGCCGCCCAGGGTTGGCCGCCGCACCCGGCGGCGCTCACCACCTGGCCGGCGCTGGTAATGAGCCGCCCCGACGGCCGTGGCGAATGGCCGCTGCTGGACGAAGTGGGCCAGCTCACCCGGCTGGACATCGCCGAACCGCGGCTGATGACCGACGACCTGCTGGTGCTGCGCGAAGCCGCCATCGCCGGCTGCGGCGTGGCGCTGCTGCCGCTGATGGTGTGCCACGACGCGCTGGCCGACGGCCGCCTGCAGCGCGTGCTGCCCGGCTACCGCACGCCGGACGGCATCCTGCACGCCGCGTTTCCCGGGCGCCGCCACCTGATACCGGCGGTGCGTTGTTTTATCGATTTTCTGGTGGAGGCCATACCGCCGCAGCTGGCGCGTTGCGAAACGCACGGCTTGCCGCTGCCCGGTTGATCTGGCACCGCGTGCGCCGCCACCACAGCAAGGAGAGCAAGCATGAAAATGCGCAAGAAAGCCGACCTGCCCAGCAAGGTGTGCGCCGCCTGTGGCCGCCCGTTTAGCTGGCGCAAAAAATGGCAGGCCGTGTGGGATGAGGTGAAGTACTGCTCCGACCGCTGCCGCCACACGCGCCGGAGCGCGTCATGAGCGCCGTACTGTACTGGTTCCGCCACGACCTGCGCCTGGGCGACAACCCGGCGCTGTGCCAGGCGCTGGCGCAGGTCGATAGCCTGCTGCCCGTGGTGTGTCTCGATGACGGCTGGCAGCCGCACTCACCGTGGCCGTTTGCCCGCCTGTCGCCCGCGCGGCAGCGGGTACGCGCCGACGCCCTCGCCGCGCTGGACGCCGCCCTGCAGGCGCGGGGCAGCCGTTTACTGGTGCTGCACGGCGCGCCGCAGCAGGTGTTGCCGCCGCTATTGGCGCGCCACGGCTTGCTGCGCATCGTGGCCGAGGACATCGCCGCGCCGGAGGAGCAGGCGCAGGTGGCCGCCTTGCGTCAGGCCGGGCTAACGGTAGACACCGTGTGGCAGAGCACGCTGCTGGACCCGGCTAGCTTGCCGTTTGCCCCCGCCGCGCTGCCGGCCAGCTTTACCGCCTTCCGCCAGCGCGTGGAAGCCGCCGCGGTGCGCCCGCCCGCACCGTTGGCCGCACCGGCACAGCTTCCCCCGCCACCGGCCGGCGTGGACTGGCAGCCGCTGCCGCACGTTGCCGCCCAGCCCGACCCGCGTGGCAGCCTGCCCTGGCACCAGCCCGCAGCCCACGCTGGCGAAGCGGCCGCCCTGGCCCATCTGCAGCAATACCTGGCGCGCGACCTGCCGCACACCTACAAAGCCACCCGCAACGGCCTTATCGGTCTGGATTACTCCAGCAAGTGGTCGCTGTGGCTGGCCCTGGGCAGCGTGTCGGCGCGCACGCTGTACGCCGCATTGCAGGGCTACGAGGCGCAGCACGGCGCCAGCGACGGCAGCTACTGGTTGTGGTTCGAGCTGCTGTGGCGCGACTACTTCCGCCTGCTGCACCGGCAGTACGGTGCCCGCTTGTACCGTGGCAGCGGTCTGCACGGCCAGCCACCGGCGGCCATGGCGGACGAAGCGTTTGCGCGCTGGTGCCAGGGCCGCACCGGCCATGCTTTTATCGACGCCGGCATGCGCGAGCTGGCCGCCAGCGGCTATCTGTCCAACCGCCTGCGCCAGAACGTGGCCAGTTATCTGATTCATGACCTGGGCGGCGACTGGCGCGCTGGTGCGGCGTGGTTCGAAGCACAACTGGTGGATTACGACGTGTACAGCAACCAGGGCAACTGGCTGTACCTGGCCGGGCGCGGCACCGACCCGCGCGGCAGCCGCCGCTTCAACCCCGACAAGCAGGCCGCCGACTACGACGCCGACGGCGCCTATCGCCGGCTGTGGGGCACGGGCTAGCCGCTGCGGCCAACCTTGGGCGCTGGCAATAAAACCACAGCCTGACGCCCTGGCGCTTGCCGTGGCGGTATGGGAAAAGTAATGTGTCAAAACAATACGTTACTTAAAGGGCTGTTATGCACAACCGCTTTGACCAGTTCCGCCAGACCGCACTGGGCCGCCAGCTGGAGGCGCTGATCGACCACCCGCAGCGCTACACCGAATACGCCGCGCTGTCGCGTGCCGGCCTGCCCGCGGTCACCGCCATCGTGCACACGCTGCAGCGCTGCTTTCCCGAGCTGGACGCCGACCAGAGCGCGCGCCAGTTTTGCGGCGCCATGGTGGGCGAGGTGATGCGCCGCCACGGGCACGCTTTGCTGCGGCCGCGTGGCCGCGTGCCTGGCGGCTACTTTAGCTATGGCGCAGTGTGGTCACCGCTACCGGTGGCGCGCGATTTTCCCATCCTGCTGGCCGAGCTGGCCGCCATGCCGCAGCGCGTGGCCGACAAGCTGGCGGCGATACCGGCGGCGCGGCGTAGCGAACGCCCGGCTGGTACGGCCTTTAGCGCGCTGGAGCACGCCTGCCACCTGCGCGACCTGGACCGCGACGCTTTTCTGCCGCGCATCGACGCCATGCTGACCAGCCCGCTGGCCGAGCTGCACGGCGTGAACGGTAGCGAATGGGCGCAGCTGCGCGGCTATCAGCAACAGGACTTTGCCGCCGCGCTGGCCGGTTTTGCTGCGGCGCGGGCGGCTTTACTGGTGCGGCTGCAAGCGTGTGGCGAGGCCGAGCAGGCACGGGTAGCGGTATGGGAAGGCCAGCGCCGGCTGACGCTGGCCGAGCTGGTGGCCGACATGGCCGACCACGACGCGACGCACTTGCTGGAAATCGACGAGCTGTTGCTGGCGCTGGACGGCGTGGCGGTGTGAGGCGTGCGGCCAACGTTGGCCGCACCCGATCAGGAATACAGCGCGGCCAGCGTAGCGGCGCGTTCGGCGATGCCGTCGCCGTCGAACAGGCTGCCGATGACGGCGATGGCGTCGGCACCCGCCGCCACGACCTGGCTGGCGTTAGCGGGGCTGATGCCGCCGATGGCCACACGCGGTACGCCCAGGCTGGCTGCGTCGGCAAACAGCGATAGCGGCGCGTGTACGGCGCCGGGTTTGGTGCCGGAGGCAAACACGGCACCAAAGGCCACGTAGCTGGCACCTGCCGCCACGGCGCTGCGCGCCAGGTCCAGGCTGTTGTAGCAGCTGGCGCCGATGATGGCGCCGTCGCCCAGGCGGGCGCGGGCGGCGGCGATGGCGGCGTCGTCACGGCCCAGGTGCACACCGTCGGCACGCACGGCTTCGGCCAGAGCGATGTCGTCGTTCACGATAAACAGCGCGCCGCGGCTTTGTGCCAGGCTTTTCAGGATGTTGGCTTGCCACAGGCGGCGTACGGCGTCGCTGCCTTTGTTACGGTACTGCAGGATGCGTGCACCGCCGTCCAGCGCGGCGCTGACTTGCTCGATCAGCTGTTCGCTGTTGTCGGTGTCGGGGGTGATGGCGTACAGGCCGCGGATCATGGTGTGTCGGTGTCCTTGTTGTCGTCTTCGCTGGCGTCGTCGTTGGCCCAGAACAGGCGGTCGGGAATGTACTGGCCCATGCCGGGGCGAAAGCCGTAGCGCAGCGCCTGCCAGGTGAAATCCTGCGCTTCTTTTACCGCTTCGGGCACGGCCAGGCCGCGGGCTACCAGGCCGGCAATGGCCGAGGCCAGCGTGCAGCCGGAGCCGTGGAAGCTGCCGTTCAGCCGTGGCCAGGTGTCGGCGCGAATCTCGCCGGCCAGGTCGTACAGGCGGTTTTCCACGTCGCGCGTGGCTTCGTGGGTGCCGGTGATGAACACGTAGTCGCAGCCCAGGCGCGTCAGGCGCTTGGCGCAGTCGGCAATGCTGAGGCTTTCTTCGTCTTCGTCCTCGTTGGCCGCCAGCCGGCGTGCTTCCACGCTATTGGGCGTGAGCACGGTCACTTGCGGCAGCAGCACGTCGCGCAGCACGTGGATCAGCTCCTCGCGCGATAGCTCGTCGCCACGGCCGCTGGCCAGTACCGGGTCGTAGATCAGCGGGATGTCGGGGTAGTCGCTGGCCAGCTCGGCAATGGCCACGGCGTTGTCGATGCTGCCTATCATGCCCACCTTGAACGCCGCTACCGGCATGTCTTCCAGCACGGCGCGCGCCTGGTCCAGCACCCATTCGTCGTCGATGACCATGAAATCCTGCACCCCGCGCGTATCCTGCACGGTAATGGCGGTAATCACCGATAAAGGGTGGCAGCCCATGCTGGCCAGGGTAAGGATATCGGCCTGGATGCCGGCGCCACCGGTAGGGTCAGACCCGGCCAGGGTCAGCACGATGGGGGGGAGCGGGTTGTCAGGGCTCAAGGCTTGACCTCTTTTCTTGCAGCTGGATTTACAATAGGGGCAATGCGGTGTGCCGCGCGGCGATTGTAACGCGCCCCCATGACTTCATATTACTCTTTCAAAGGCGAATGCTATGCAAACCTGGATGTGTCTGATCTGCGGCTTTATCTACGACGAAGCGGCAGGCCGCCCCGAAGACGGTATCGCGCCGGGTACCAAGTGGGAAGACGTGCCCATGAACTGGACCTGCCCCGATTGTGACGCCCGCAAGGACGACTTTGAAATGATGGCTTTCTGAGCCCTCTGCAAGCTGAAAGGCAAACCACCATGAACAAGCTGGCTACCCGCACCGCTACCGCCCTGCTTCTGGCTGCTACGCTGGCAGGCTGTGTCAACACTACCTCCAGCGGCGAGGTTGGCGTGAAGCGCAAACAGTTCGTGCTGCTGTCGTCGCAAGAGGTAGACCAGCAGTCTGCCCTGGCCTATAGCCAGGAGCTGGCCAAGGCCAAACAGGCTGGTGCACTGAATGCCAATGCCGCCACCACGCGCCGTGTGCGCGCCATTTCCGACCGTCTGATCCGCCAGGTAGGTGCTTTCCGCCTGGATGCGATGAAATGGCAGTGGGAGGTAAACGTGGCCAGCGTGGACGAGCTGAACGCCTACTGCATGGCCGGCGGCAAGATCATGGTGTACACCGGGCTGATCGACAAACTGAAAGCCACCGACGACGAGCTGGCCACGGTGATTGGCCACGAAATCGCCCACGCCCTGCGCGAACACAGCCGCGAAGGCATGAGCGAGGCATACGCCAAGCAAGCCGGCCTGAATATCGTGGGCCAGCTGGCCGGGCTGTCGCAGACGTCCATGCAGTTGGCCGCACTGGCTACCGACGTGGCGCTGTCCAAGCCACATAGCCGCGTGATGGAAACCGAAGCCGACACCATTGGCCTGGAGCTGATGGCCCGCGCCGGCTACAACCCGCAGGCCTCGGTCGCGCTGTGGCAAAAGATGAAGCAAGCCGGTGGCGACAGCGGCCCGAGCTTTATGTCGACGCACCCGTCGGGCGACGCGCGTATTAGCGAGCTGCAACGGTTGATCCCCAAAGTCATGCCGCTGTACCAGGCCGCCAAGCGTTAATAAAGCGTTTCACGTGAAACTTACCCCCGCCCGGCTGGCCGAACTGCAAGCTTGTGCGCTGGCGCTACCCGGTGCCCGCCACGAGCTGCTGTGGGACGGTGTGACGGTACTGAAGGTGGAAGGCAAGATGTTTGCCACCTTCGTGGCCGACGCGCTGGCCTACAAGGTAGCCGATGCCGACTTCCTGGCCCTGTCCGGCTTGCCTGGCGTGCGGCCGGCGCCGTACCTGGCGCGGGCGCACTGGATCAGCGTCGCCAGTACCGAGGCGCTGACCGTGGCCGAACTGCAGGCAGGGTTGGCCGCATCGCACCGGCTGGTGCTTTCCCAACTCCCCAAGAAAGTACGCACCGCGTACGGACTGTGACCATGGCCTACTTGTATATCAAGGCGTTTCACCTGTTTTTTGTCATCTCGTGGTTTGCCGGCCTGTTCTACCTGCCGCGCCTGTTTGTGAACCTGGCCATGGCTGCGCCAGGTGCCGAGTACGACCGCCTGCTGCTGATGTCGCACAAGCTGCTACGTTTCATGACCCCGCTGGGCGTGCTGGCCATGGCGCTGGGCCTGGTGCTGTGGCTGGGCTACGGCGTAAGCGGCGGCTGGCTGCACGCCAAGCTCACGCTGGTGGCCGGCCTGATCGCCTACCACGGCTACTGCTTCAAGCTACAGCGCGACTTTATCGCGCAGCAAAACACGCGTAGCCATGTGTGGTTCCGCTTCTTTAACGAGCTGCCGGTGCTGGTGCTGCTGGCGGTGCTGATTCTTGTGATCGTGAAACCGTTCTGATGAAACTGCTGCTCCCTGTACTACTGGCCACCCTGCTGGCTGGCTGCCAGCGCGACGACTGTACCGATGGCGTATTCGTGCTGTCCGGCGCCGACTGGGGCGATACCCCGTCGGCCACCACCGCCGCCCTGCCCGGCAAGCTGTTACCCGGCCAGGTACCGCCCGGCCTGCAGCGCGCCAGCGACGGCCATTACCCCGGCACCAAGGCTTATTGCAGCGTGATTGCGGCGCGTAGCGACTACAGCGACGCCCTGAAGGCCGGGCGTTTGCAGCCCGGCCAGCCGTGGCACGTGTACCGGCTGGACGCACGTTGGCCGCAAGACGTCTACCCTTACCGCGAGGCCGACTGGCGTCTGAAAGCCCCGGCTCGCCCCATCAAGAAAGAGGAATCCCATGGCAGTGGAAATTGAACGCCGTTACCGCGTAAACGGTGAGGCCTGGCGTGGCCTGGCCGAAGGCGTGCGCTACCGGCAGGGTTATCTGTCGGTAGAAAAAGAGCGCACCGTGCGCGTGCGCGTGGTGGGCGACCAGGCCTGGCTCACGCTGAAAGGCCAGATCAGCGAGATCAGCCGCCACGAGTTCGAATACACCATTCCGGTAGCCGAGGCGCAAACCATCATGGACGCCATGTGCCCGATGGTGGTGGACAAGCTGCGCTACCGTATCGAAATGGGTGGATTCGTGTGGGAAGTGGACGAGTTCTTCGGTGAAAACGCCGGCCTGGTGCTGGCCGAAATCGAGCTGCCATCAGAAGACACAGCGTTCGACAAACCGGCCTGGCTGGGCGAGGAAGTCACCTTCGACGGGCGCTTTACCAACGCCTATCTGTCGAAAAACCCGTTTAGCCGCTGGTAAGCGGCGACAGCAAGTTGGCCGCCACCCATGTGGGCTGGCGGCCTTTTCATGCCTGCTGTGCGGGCAAGGGTTGGCCGATGGCGGCCAGCGCGCGGCCAAATAGCGCTGCCAGGGCCCGTGCCTGCGGGTGCTGGCTGCCCGGCGGCCGGTACACCGCCAGCGGCACGGTACCCAGCGCTGGCAGGCGCGGGTGGCGCAGCACGACACTGTCTGGTGGCGCGGTATCCGGCAGCAGGCCAGCTACGCCCAGGCCGGCACGCAGCGCGGCTTGCACCGCAGGCAGGCTGGCGCTTTCGAACACGATGCGCCACGGCTGGCCGGCCTGGTCCAGCGCCGCCAGCATGCGGTCGCGCCAGCTGCACGGCGGCGCAAACATCACCAGCGGCAGCGCGCCGTCCGGCAGCGTGAAATAGCGGTCGGCGTACCAGTGCAGCGGGCAGCCGTGGGTTTCGTCGGCCACTACCGCCGCCGGCTGTGGCGGCCTGGGGGTGCACACCATGATGTCCAGTTCGCCTTGCGCCAGTGCCGGGAACAGCCCGTCGCTCAACCCCAGCTGTACCGATAGCCGCAAGCCGGGCTGATGGGCGGCGAAATCGGCCAACACCTGCGGCAGGCAGCTGCCGGCCAGGTCTTCCAGCAAGCCGATGCGCAGCGGCGCGCTGTCGGCGTCGGCGCTGGTGTACTGGCCGGTTATGCCGTCGGTTAGCGCCAGCAGGCGGCGCGCGTGTGGCAGCAGGCGCTCGCCAGCGGCAGTCAGCACCACGCCGCGCGTGCTGCGCTGTAGCAGGGTGTTGCCCAGCTGCTGCTCCAGCTTGCGCAGCTGCAGGCTCAGCGCCGGCTGGGTCTTGTTTAGCTGTTGTGCTGCGCGGTTGATGCTGCCGTGGTTCACGATGCTGACAAAGCTGCGCAGCAGGCTGGTGTCGAGGTCCATGGTTATAAGCCTTGCTTATGAGCGTGCTCGAAAATGGCAGTCTACCTATAGCCAGGCTTGGCCGCTAGCATGGGCCATCGTTCCCTTTACCGGAGTGCACCATGTATCTGGCTGCCCTGTTGCTGGCCGTTGCCGGCTCGATTGTTTATCACCTGTCTATCAAGCAGATCCCGGCCGGGATTAACCCCTTCCTGACGCTGGCCATCAGCTACGGTCTGGCCATGCTGGTGTGCCTGGCGGCCCTGCCCTTTGTGGCTGGTAGCCGCCAGCTGGGCGCGCTGGACTGGAGCAGCGCTGGCGTGGCGCTGGGTATTCTCGGTATCGAGCTGGGTTTCCTGCTGGCCTACCGTGCGGGTGGCAGTATGGGCGTGGCGGGGCTGAGCAGCACGGCGCTGAGTACCTTGCTATTGCTGCCGCTGGGTTACTGGCTGTTCCGCGAAACCCTGTCCTGGCCACGGCTGGCGGGCGCCGGGCTGAGTTTGACAGGGCTGTGGCTGATGCTGCAGAAGTAGGTTGCAGCCTTTCAGGCGGGTTGGCCGCAGGGTGTGCAGGCGTGCATTGCCGCTGCCTCTGCGCTACCTTGTTAGCCTGTACTGTTTGCGGAGCCCGCCATGCCCTACCTCGCTAGCTATTCCCCCGACGCCCCCGACCGCGCTGCGCTGGACGCCCTGCCCGGCCCTGTTTTGCTGGAGTTTGGCGCCGGCTGGTGCCCGCATTGCCAGGCAGCGCAGCCGGCCATCGAGCAGCTGCTGCAACAGGCGCCGCCGTGGCAGCACGTGAAGGTAGAGGACGGCGCTGGCCGCCGCCTTGGGCGCAGCTTTCGTGTAAAGCTGTGGCCGACGCTGATCCTGCTGCACGGCGGTGTGGAGCTGGGTCGCGTGGTGCGGCCAACCTCCAGCGCCGAGCTGGCACCGCTGCTGGCCCTGCTGCCCGCAGCGGGCTAAGCTGCCAACGCGCCGAACGCTGCGTTTCTGCCCGGTGGTGGCCTTGCGCGCCGATTTGCCGGACAATCCTGCCCTTGATAACAGACGCCCGCTGCAGGGTGCACCGCCGCCATGGCCAGCACATGACGGTGGCTGGATACAGGTCAACGCCCGCGCCGCGACGTTGCCGTATCCTGACCGACAGGATTTTGCCGGGTAGCGTGCGCTGCCCGATGCCCCATTAGCCCGTGCGGCGTGTGACGCCGCCAGAAAGGAATACGATGTCCCGCAATCTCGAGCTGTTTGAACGTGGCAAACAGGTGATCCCCGGCGGCGTGAACTCGCCGGTGCGTGCCTTTGGTCAGGTAGGCGGTACCCCGCGTTTTGTGAAGCGCGCCGAAGGGGCCTACTTCTGGGATGCCGACGACAAGCAGTACCTGGACTACGTGGGTAGCTGGGGCCCGGCCATCCTGGGCCACGCCCACCCCGATGTGGTGAAAGCGGTGCAGGACGCGGCGGTGGGCGGCCTGTCTTTTGGCGCGCCGACCGAAGGCGAGATCGAGATCGCCGAGGAAATCTGCAAGCTGCTGCCGTCGGTACAGCAGGTGCGCCTGGTGAGCTCGGGTACCGAGGCCACCATGAGCGCCATCCGCCTGGCGCGCGGCTTTACCGGCCGCGACCTGATCGTGAAGTTCGAAGGCTGCTACCACGGCCACTCTGACAGCCTGCTGGTAAAAGCCGGCTCCGGTCTGCTCACCTTTGGCAACCCGTCGTCCGGCGGTGTACCGGCCGACTGCACCAAGCACACGCTGGTGCTGCAGTACAACGACGTGCAGCAGCTGGCCGACACCTTCAAGGAGCTGGGCGACAAGATTGCCTGCGTGATCCTGGAGCCGATCGCCGGCAATATGAACCTGATCAAGCCGTCGGCCGAGTTTGTGCAGGCGCTGCGCAGCCTGACCGAGCAGCACGGTGCGGTGCTGATTTACGACGAGGTGATGACCGGCTTCCGCGTGGGCCTGCAGTGCGCGCAAGGCCTGCACGGCATTACCCCCGACCTCACCACCCTGGGCAAGGTAGTCGGTGGCGGCATGCCGCTGGCGGCGTTTGGTGGCCGCGCCGACATCATGGCCAAAATTGCCCCGCTGGGTAATGTGTACCAGGCCGGTACGCTATCGGGTAACCCGCTGTCGGTCGCCGCTGGCCTGGCCACGCTGCGCCTGATCCAGCAGCCGGGTTTCCACGACACCCTGGGCCAGCGTAGCGCTAGGTTGGCCGCAGGCCTGGCTGATGCGGCCCGCGCCGCCGGTGTGCCGATGACCACCGACAGCGTAGGCGGCATGTTTGGCTTTTACTTTAGCGACCGCGTGCCCACCAGCTACGCCGAAGCCACGCAGTGCGATATCCCGCGCTTCAAGGCATTTTTCCACGCCATGCTGGAAGAAGGCGTGTACCTGGCACCGTCCGCTTACGAAGCCGGCTTTACCTCGATTGCCCATACTGATGCGCTGATCGACGACACCATCGCCGCAGCCGGCCGCGCCCTGGCACGTATCTGATCACGACCCCGTGCCCTGGCGCCGTACCCAAACACCCCGCCCTGTCTCAGCGCGGGGTGTTTGTTTTGCAGCACCGCGCATTGGCCGTGGCAGGGCGCCCGCGCTTGCCGTAGTATTACGGGTTTGTCTAACCCTCAGGCGTGGCTGCACCTTGGCCGCCGTGCCTGTTTAATTTGAATAATGGCTGAATAAAACAACGCTGCCTGAATATGGCCTTGACGGGCGGGCAGCGGGTTTCTCAGCCATTGTTTATCAGGCTTACATGACCGCGCTTTCCATCGACTTTACGCTGGACACCCTGCCCGCCCACACCATGGCCGTGCTGCACGCGCTGGCCCTGTTGCCCTCGGGTGAATCCAAGGCCGCGCTGCTGGCCCTGTTGCAGCTGAACCTGATCCGCGACGAACACGGCAAAGCCGTCAATGGCGACAAGCTGGGGGTGATCCTGGGCGACCTGGAGCACCGTGGTGCCATTGTGCGTACCGCCGGCCTGCCCTACCGCATTGCCCCGCCCGCCCGTAACGCCGTGCTGCTGCAGCTGATGGGCGAACAAGGCGAGCTGTCGGCCTGGGCCGAGCTGCTGTGCGAGCACCTGCCGCTACCGCGTAACCAGTGGGACGTGCCCACCGCCACCGCCATCCAGCTGCGCCTGTGGCTGGCCATCCTGCAGGGCAAGGCCGAGCCGACCCAGCAGTGGCTGGCGCAGTACCAGCAGCTGATGCAGGCCGGTGGCGCCACGCCGCAGCCGCCGTTCAAGCGCCTGTTCGCCAACGCGGCCGGCCGCCAGCTGTTCGACCGCCTGGACGACGACATCCAGGTGCTGCTGCTGCAAGACTACCTGCCCGACGCCAACTGGCGGCTGGACCACTTTGCCGAAGGCTACCGTTACGCGCTGTCGCGCCTGGACGACGGCTATCGCGACTGGGACGACCTCACCGCCCAGCTGCTGCTGCAGGGCGTCTGGCGGGCCGATTTCGAGCTGGTACGCCAGCCGGGTGCCGAGGGCGACGGCCTGCCGGTAGCGCGCCTGTGCTACCTGCCGGTGCTGCAAGGCCGCTTTGCCGAGGCACTGTCCATGCTGGACGACTGGCTGGCCGATATCCGTGCGCAAACCAAAAAACGCACGGTAGACCTGCCCGCCCCGCTCACCGCCTTTTACTGCCTGGCGCTGATAGGCAGCCAGGACAAAGCCCGCCAGCCGCAGCTCAAGCAGGCCATCGCCAGCGCCATCAAGCAGCGTTATGGCCATAGCTATTACGTGCTGCAGCACCTGCTGCTGTTGCAGGAAGGCGGTGCGCTATCGGCCAAGCTGCAGCTGCCGGATGCCAGCGCCCTGTCGGGCATGGACGGCCTGCTGCTGGCCCTGGGGGCTTTCTGGCTGGATGTGAACCAGGCGCGTACCCCAGCCTGGCAGGCGGCGCTGGCCAGCTTCCGCGACCAGATGTTTGAAGAAGGCTATGTCTGGGTGGCCGAAGAGCTGGCCGCCCTGCTGGAGCGCCAGTTTGGCGAACGCCGCGCCCACCCGCGCTGGCATGCCGAACGTGGCCTGATACCGCTGGTGGCCGCCTACCAACGCCAGGAAGCCTGGCAGCATGCGCTCAACGCGCTGAAGCTGCTGGGTGCCGGAAAATCCCCCGAAGGCAAGGCAAACGTGGATAGCAAACAAACCCGGCTGGCGTGGCTGCTCACGCTGGCCCCGCACGGCGCCCTGCTGGAGCCGCGCGAACAAAAGCTGGGGGCAAAGAGCCAGTGGAGCAAAGGCCGCGCCGTGGCGCTGCGCCGCCTGCTGGACGAGCCGGAAAGCTTTGATTACCTGCAAGAGCAAGACCGCCAGCTGCTGCGCTACATCCGCAGCCATCACGACCAGCACCACTATTCCAGCAACAGCGCCTGGGAGCTGGATGCCGAAAAGGCGCTGCCTTTCCTGATCGGCCACCCGGCCATGTTCTGGGGCGACGCGCCCGACGTGCACATCGATGTGGTGGCCGGCAGCGTGGCGCTGCAGCTGCAAGAGCGCGACGGGCAGATCCGCCTGCGCCTGTCGCCGGCCAAGATCACCGCCGACAGCGAAGTAGTATGGGAAAAAGACACCCCCACCCGGCTGATGGTGTATAGCGTGAGCCGCGAAGTACGCCAGATCGCCGCCATTCTGGGGCGCGAGCTCACCGTGCCGGTGGCCGCCAAGGCGCAGCTGGTCGAAGCCGTGACCAGCATCG
The DNA here is from genome assembly GCA_027489245.1 of Neisseriaceae bacterium. Classification (GTDB taxonomy): domain Bacteria; phylum Pseudomonadota; class Gammaproteobacteria; order Burkholderiales; family Chromobacteriaceae; genus Vogesella. The sequence continues at coordinate 153,455 of JAIYAC010000002.1, forward strand.
CCCCGCTGGTGCCCATCCATTCCGACCTGCCAGAGTTGGCCGCCAATGTGGACGCCGTGCCGGCCGACGGCACGCTGTACGCCCACCTGCTGCCGCTGGCACAGGGCCTGCGCATGCAGCTCTTGGTGCGCCCGCTGCCCGGTGGCAGCTGGAGCCGCCCCGGCCAGGGCCTGGAAACCATCGTGGGCGAGCTGGACGGCCGCACCGTGCAGACCCAGCGCCGCCTGAAAGCCGAAAAAGCCGCCCTGCAAAAAGTGCTGGAAGCCTGCCCCGGCCTGGCTGCCGCCGAAAGCGACGGCCAGGAATGGCAGCTGCCGGACCCGCAAAGCGCGCTGCAAGTGCTGTCCGAGCTGCAGGCGCTGGACGCCAGCCTGCTGGCCTGTGTGTGGCCGGAAGGTGAACGTATGCGCATCAAGGGCCGCCGTGGCCTGCCGCAGCTGGCCATGGGCCTGCAACAGCAAGGCGACTGGTTCGTGCTGAACGGCCAGCTCAAGCTGGACGACGGCCGCGTGCTGCAGCTTAAAGAGCTGCTGGCGCTGGTGCAGAACCAGCCGGGCCGCTTCCTGCAGCTGGGCGACGAAGACTGGTTGGCGCTGACCGACGTGATGAAAAAGCGTCTGGACGAGCTGGCGCTGCTGGCCGACCACGTGGGCAAGGACGGTGTGTACTTGTCCGCTCTGAACGCACCGCTGCTGGCAGAGCTGGCTGGCGAGGTGGGCGAGTTCGACGCCGACGACGCCTGGCAGCAACAGTTGGCCGCACTGGACAGCCTGCGCGACTACCAGCCGCAGGTGCCATCCACGCTGCAAGCCACGCTGCGCGACTATCAGCAAGAAGGCTACGCCTGGATGTCGCGCCTGGCGCGCTGGGGTGTGGGCGCCTGCCTGGCCGACGATATGGGCCTGGGCAAAACCGTGCAAACGCTGGCCCTGCTGCTGGAGCGCGCACCGGATGGCCCGCAGCTGGTGGTAGCGCCAACCTCGGTGGCTCTGAACTGGATCGCCGAAACCGCGCGCTTTGCCCCCACGCTGAAAGTGCGCGCCTACCAGCAGCAACGCACGCTGGTGGGGCTGGACGCCATGGACCTGGTGATCGTCAGCTACGGCCTGCTGCAGCAAGACGCCGACGCCTTTGCCACCGTGCCGTGGCAAACCGTGGTGCTGGACGAGGCGCAAGCCATCAAGAATGCCGGCACCAAGCGTTCGCAAGCCGCCATGAACCTGCAGGCCGGCTTCCGCCTGGCCGCCAGCGGCACCCCGGTAGAAAACCACCTGGGCGAGCTGTGGAACCTGTTCCGCTTTGTGAACCCCGGCCTGCTGGGCAGCCAGGAGCGCTTTGCCCAGCGCTTTGCCACGCCGATAGAGCGCGGCGATAAAAACGCCCGCCGTGCGCTGAAGCAGCTGATCCAGCCGTTTATCCTGCGCCGTACCAAGACCCAGGTGCTGGACGAGCTGCCGCCGCGTACCGAAATCACCCGCAAGGTACCGATGTCTGCCGACGAGCTGCACCTGTACGAAGCCATGCGCCAGCAAGCGGTAGAAAAGCTGGACGAGCTGCAGGGCGAGGACGGCAAGCAGATGCAGGTACTGGCCGAGATCACCCGCCTGCGCCGCTTCTGTTGCCACCCCAAGCTGGCCCTGCCGGAATCCACGCTGTCTGGCAGCAAGCTGGCGGCCTTTGCCGACATTGCCGACGAGCTGCTGCAAAACGGCCACAAGGCGCTGGTGTTCAGCCAGTTTGTCGACCACCTGGCGATCGTGCGCCAGCTGCTGGACGAGCGCGGCGTGCGCTACCAGTACCTGGAGGGCTCTACCCCGGCGCGCGAGCGCAAGGCGCGGGTGGATGCTTTCCAGAAAGGCGAAGGCGATATTTTCCTGATCAGCCTGAAAGCCGGCGGCACCGGCCTGAACCTGACCGCGGCCGACTATGTAATCCACCTGGACCCGTGGTGGAACCCGGCGGTGGAAGACCAGGCCAGCGACCGTGCCTACCGCATGGGCCAGCTGCGCCCGGTGACCATCTACCGCCTGGTGGCCGAGCACACCATCGAAGAGCAGATCGTGGCCTTGCACCACGCCAAGCGTGACCTGGCCGACAGCCTGCTGTCCGGCGGCGATATCAGCGCCAAGCTGGACGCCGAGGCACTGCTGGCCCTGCTGAAAGGCGAAGCGGGCTAATGACGAAATTGGTCAGGGTATGACCTGGCTTGCCGATGGCACCTACCGCTCATCCTCACGGATGGGCGGTATTTTTTTGCCTGTTATCCGGCTGGTGTTGCGCCCCCCCCCCGACACGAGGCAAGCCGGCTGGTCAGGTAGTCACGAAATGGGCTGGCATATAAGGTGGATACACACCAGGTTGGCCGCATTGTGTGACACCCGGTGTGGCAGCAGCGCCGACAGTGGCCACGCCCAGCGTGGTGTGCGGGGGTGAAATGCATGTATTAATTGTATGATTATCTTGTTGATTAATACAATGCGAGAGCAAAAACATACAATCAATGTGTGCTTTGTATGAATTAATTGTATTGATGTGTGATTGACCATGAAGGCGCATGTGTGACGCATGCTTGGTCTTTGTTATTGCTGGGTAATTGCCATGTTGTCGTATGTGTGCTTTGGAGTGGTTGTGTGATTTGTTGCAAAACCCATACACACACCTGATGGCGATGTGTGTATTTATTGTATTAATACCGTGCCATCTGTATGATTGCTGCTTTTCGCCACCTGCCGGAGCCTGCCATGTCTGTATTGCCTGACTTTGAAAGTGCCGAATTCGCCCCCGCGCTAAAAGCCATCCGCAAACAGCTGCAGCTGTCCCGCACTGCCCTGGCCGCGCAGGTGGGCTTGTCTACCGCCGCGATCCAGCGCTACGAAGCGCAAGACGGCAGCAATATCAAACCCAGCCGCGATGCCTACGAACGGCTGTGCAAGGTGCTGGCCGATTTGCTACAGCACAGCCCGGCGCCGGCTGCGGTTACACCGCCCCCGGCCAGCCCTGAGGCACCCGTGGCCGTGGCCCCTGTCGTGCGCAGCGAGCCGCTGCTGGCCCCCGGCATTTTGCTGGCCGATGCCACGCTGGAGCAGCTGATTGCGCGTGCCAAATCCATGGGCGCCAAAAAAGTCACCATCGAGTTTTAATGCACTGGCCGCCGTGCCGCAGGCCAGGTCATATTGTGTGACGCAAAGTGTGACAATTGTGTGTTTTCAATGCTTTGTATGATTTTGTGACAGCGTGTGTCACAAAATAAATCACGCATACCAAACCGGCAGTTTGCCCTGAATGGGCATTGCGGCTATGTCAAACGGGTCGTCCGGCGGTAGACTGTCAGGTTTCGATAAGCCTGCATGTGATCCCGCTGCCGATGACTGACCCCTTACCTTCTACCGAAGAGCTGATCCAGCAAGCCAATACCCTGCACTCGAGCGACCTGCTACAGGCACAGCACTATGCCGAGCTGGCGGTAGCGCATGCCGAAGGCCAGGCATGGCTGCGGGCGCAGGCTTTGCAGATTCGTGGCCGTATCTACAGCTCGCGTGGTTTGCTGGGCCAGGCATTGGAAGATGCCCTGGCGGCCCGCCAGCTGTTTGCCCAGCTGGGCGATGATTTCAGTGTGGCGGTACAGGATGCGCTGATCGGCAACGTCTACGTACACGAAGGCCTGTTTACCGATGCCCTTACCCTGTACCTGCAAGCCCTGCCGCATATCGAGCAGTCGCAGTCCAGCGAGTGGTACACCCGGCTGCTGAATAACCTGGGCTACGCCTATGTGCAGATCAAGATGGCCGACAAAGCCGCGCCGTTTATCGAGCGCTGCGTGGCGCTGGCGCGGCAGAACGGGCACAAGCACACCCTGGCGATGGCGCTGGATAGCCTGGCGCGTGCTTACATGCAGCAAGGCAAGTTTGCCGAGGCGCGTCAGCTGCTGGGCGAGGCCTTGTTTCTATTTAGTGCCACCGATACCAAGGGTTACGAGTCGCTGTGCGAGCTGTATCTGAGCTATGCCAGCAGCGAAGCAGGCCTGGGTAACCTGTCAGAGGCGCTGCACCTGCTGGACAAGGTGCAAGCGTTGGCGCGCGAACACGGCCGCCTGCGCCAGGAGGCCGACGCGCTTTACCGTGCCGGTGCGTTGTACCGGCAGCACGGCCGCTGCGAGGCGGCGCTAGGCAAGCTGATGCAGGCGCTGGCGCTGTTGTCGCTGCACGATATGCGCAGTGCACTGCACGAATGCGACTACGAAGCCGCCATGTGCTACCAGACGCTGGGTGATTACCAGCTGGCGTTCGAGCATTTCCAGCGCTTTCATCAGGGCCGCGAGCGGGTGTTTACCCAGCAGTTCGAGGCGCGCATGAAGCATGTGGAGCTGATGTTCCGCCTGCACCAGGCCGAGCGCGAGCGCGAGTACTACCGTGAAACCAGCCATAACCTGGCGCGGGAGGTAGAGCGGCGCAGTGCGCGGCTGCAGGCGGCCGAGCAGCAGGCCAATACCGATATGCTGACCGGCCTGCCCAACCGCCACCATTTCTGGCCGCGTGCCGACGCGATACTAAGCCAGGCGGCGCGCTGGAGCAGCCTGGTGCTGGTGGATGCCGACCATTTCAAGCGGGTAAACGACACCTTTGGCCACCTGGCTGGCGACCAGGTGCTGCGCCGCATTGGCGAGCTGTTGGCCGCCTTGGCCCGCCCGCAAGACCTGTACTGCCGTTTTGGCGGCGAGGAGTTTGTGCTGCTGCTGCCCGACACCCGTGCCGCCGAAGCGGCGCAGCTGGCAGAGCAGCTACTGCAGCAGCTGGCCGCCAGTACGTTCAGCCTGCTGCCTGGCCATCAGGTCACACTCAGCGCCGGGGTGGCCGAGCTGTATGCCGACGGTACCTCGGGCGGCAAGCAGCGCTTGCGTGCCTTGCTGGGGGCGGCAGACCAGGCGCTGTACCGCGCCAAGGATGGCGGCCGCCGCCAGGTGTGCCTGGCCAGCGTGCAGGGGGCTGGCCAGCCTTAACAACGCGAACCGCCCCCTTGCGCTGCCTTGCCGTACCTGGGCTGGCTACATCGGCGCGCGCTAGTGCTGGCGCTTTTGTCCGTAACGCCGGGTATCAGGCGTGCGGAAAGCCGGGGTTCCAGGCGACCTCCCACAAAAAACCGTCCGGGTCGCGAAAGTAGCCGCTGCGCCCGCCCCAGAACACGTCTTCCGCGGGCTTAACGATATGGGCGCCGCGTGCGGCCAACTCGGCCAGCAGTGTGTCTACCTGATGCTTTTCGTGCACATTGTGCGCCAGGGTAAAGCCGGGAAACGCGGCGGGCGGGCTGTCGGCCACGTTGGCGTCTGCGGCCAGGGCGGCACGCGGATACAGCGATAGCCAGGTTTTGCCCAGCTCGAAAAACGCTACGCCGGCGCCGTCCGGCATGGGGACTTGCGGCAGCTGCAGCACATCGCGGTAAAACGCGGTGGCGCGGGCCAGGTCGGCTACGCCCAGGGTGACAAAGCTCAGTCTTGCTTCCATGGTGGTTCCTTTTCGGTCTGTTCACTGTCTTCTTAGGCTGTGGCCGCTTGCTGCCGGATGCAGCGTGAAGGAAGCGTCCATCACCGTGTTATGCACTGCCGTGGCGCTTTTTCAGGGTTGGCCGCTGTCCTGGCGGTGCCACGGCTGGTGGGTTTCGCGGTGCAGGCGCGCGCGGGCGGCATCGCCTGCGTCGCTGTGCTGTAAAAAGGCGTCCAGCGAGGCCTGTGCCGGCCACGGTGCCGGGCTGGGTTGTAGCTGTGCAATGCGGTCGATACGGAAGTGGCGGTAATCGCCCCGTAGCAGGCACCAGGCGGCCAGGGTCCAGCGGTCGCCCCAGAAAAACAGCCCCAGCGGTGCCACGTCGCGCAGGGTGGCGTGGCCGGCCTCGTCGCGGTAGTGCAGCTGCAGGCAAGACCGGGCCTCGCAGGCCTGGCGCAGTGCGGGTAGCCGTGCCAGCGGGTAACTACCCGCCGCGGGGGCAAACAGCGGGGCGGCGGTGAGCCCGGCGCTGCCCAGCACGGCGTGGATCTTGGCCAGCGCGCTGGCGGCGGCTTGTGCCGTGGCGCTGTCGGCCCAGGCGCTGAGCATGCGCGCGCCCACTTCCAGTGCGGCCAACTCGTCGGTGGCAAAGCTCAGCGGCGGCGGGGTAAAGCCGGCTTCCAGCCAGTAGCCTTCGCCTGCCTCGCCATTCACCGGTGCGCCGCTGGCCAGCAGATCGGCCATGTCGCGGTACACGGTGCGCTGCGATACCTCCAGCCACTGCGCCAGCTGCGCAGCGGTCGTACGCCGGCGCCCGCGTAGCAGCAGCAGGATCTGCATCAGGCGGTCAGCGCGGCGCATCTTGCCCTGCCAGTGTCAGTATGGCCGCGATGCTGGCCCGTGCTTGCGGGCTGTTTTGCCAGCAGCTGCTGCGCAATAGCCCGGCTATTTGCCGGCAGATGTCTTGTGCATCGGCCCCGGCTAGCTGCGCTAGCGAGCTATAGCCTAGTTGTTCCAGCCGGCTGATGACGGTAGGGCCCACGCCTTTCAGGGCCAGCATGGCGGCGAGTTCGTGTGCGGGGAACGGCATGGCGGTCTCTTATGTCGCTGTGGTAGCCGGCAGTGTGGCGCCCATGGCACGGGCAATCAAGGCAAAATCATCGGCGCTGATTGCCAGGTGCCCATAGCGGAAAGGGTAGCCCCAGCGCGCCGGGTTTTCTATAAATGAAAGCCGATGCAGCAAGGGGCGGATAGCCGCCGGCTGGCCCGGCAGCCAGTGGATGTCGCGCCGCCACGGTGTAAAGCCTTCGTCCATTGTTACCTGGTACGCCGCGCCATCGGCGACATAGCCCAGTGCGGTGAACTGCTGGCATGGCTCGCGGCCCTGCAGCGTGCGCACCGGCGAGTAGTACACCAGGCCATCACCGGGCTGCATGCGCGCCAGTGGTGCCTGTTTGCCGTGGCATAGCTGGGCAAAGCCGCCGGCCAGGCCGCGGCCAACGTGCTGGCTGCAGGCCACGCCTATCCAGTAGCGTGGCGGGCGGGGGGCGATGCCGTCCAGGACGCCCTGGCGGCTCATGGGGCTTGCTGCTGCCACGCCGCCTGCAGGTAGGCGGCGACCTGTTTGCGGCCAACCTCGTCCAGGCTGTGCAGCTTGATGTGGCGGCGCAGCTTGCCGCTGCCTTCCAGTACCTGATGCGGGTCGGCCAGCTGCGCCCCGGCGCTGAATTCCAGCGACACGTGGGCACGGTAGGCAAACAGCCCGCAAAACGGCTGCTGGTCGGCAAACAGGATGCCGCCGTATTTGATGTCTTCCTGTATGCCGGGGGCTAACGAAAGGATGTGCTGGCGTACCGCCTGCAGGATGGCGTGTTGCTGTGGCTGCTGCTGGCTGATATCGAACAGCCATTGCTGTGTGCGAGAAGCGGGGTGTGACATGGCAGGTACCTGTAGCCGGGGGTCAGGGTTCGGTGTGCAAGCCGATGATATTGCCTTCGCTGTCGGCAAACAGGCCGATCTGGCCATTGCCATCCGGCAGGGACATTTCGGGCAGCGCAATCCGTCCACCATGCTGTGCTGCGCGCGCCAGCACGGTACTGACGTCGGGGCTGCCATCCAGATAAATCCTGGTGCCGTTGGTGCCGGCTTGCAGGCGCGGGCTGGCCATGATGCAGCCGCTGCTATCGGGGAAGACGGCGATGCGGTCATCCATGAAGTGTTCTACTTTCAGTTCCACGTGAAACACCTGCTGGTAAAACGCGACAGCACGGTCAAAGTCGGTAGCGGGGATTTCAAACCAGTGAAGCATAGTGCGCATGGGGTGTCTCCTGACAGGTCAGCCGGCTGGCGGTTGTCAGGCACTATGCCGCAGGCCTGCTGACAGCATTCTGTCAGCAGGCTGGTGCTGGCGATTGTGCGGTGGCAAAACGGCAACAGCCGCTGGTGTGGCGGCGCGCCATTTACCGGCGTGCTTTTTGCTTTTGCACTAAAGCGCGGCGCACTGGGTATCATCACCCGCTGCGCACACGCCCGGCAGGGTGGCGATACGCTGCAGGCACCATGGCTAACTGGCTAAATAAGGAAAACATTTTCTGACTATGTGTGGCTCCCGACATGCTCACCGTCATGAGTAAACCCGCCTCCACGCGCCAAGGCATGGCGCTACGGCGGCGCATCGCCCTGGCGCTGCGTCGCTCGCGGCACTGCCAGGACAACGGCCAGCACCAGGCCGGCGTGCAGGCCGCCGAGGAAGCTTTATTGTTGTGCGAGCTGCCGCAGCACCGCCTGCCATGGCAGCAGGCCATGGTGCAGCTGGCTTTGCACCAGTTCCGCATGGGCCATTTTGCCGATGCGGTGCGTAGTGGGCTGGAGGTAGCGGCGACGCTGGATTTTGGCGCCGATGCCACCCTGCGTGCCGAGGTCTTGTGCGTGGTGGCCATTGCCTGCAACGAAATGGGCCTGATGCAGGACGGGCTGAAATACGCACTGGAAGCGTTGGCGGCCGCGCGTACCAGCAACGATACCGTGCAGACCATCAACGCCCTGAACCGTGCCGGTGTGTGTACTTATGGTGCCTTGGGCGATATGGAGCAAGGCGAGCAGCTACTGCGCCAGGCCGCCGAGCAGGCCCGGCTGGCAGACCTGCCGGTCTTGCTGTTCGCCGCGCGTAACAATCTGGGCACCCTGTACAGTAGCGAGGCGCGCAAACAGCTGAAGCTGGGCAAGCAAGCCCGGGCGCACCACCTGTTGCACAGTGCGTTGGCGCATTACCGTGATGCATGGCAAAGCGTGGCCCATGTCGGCAACCGCCATCAGTGGGCCATGCTGCAAACCAATCTGGCCGAAGCGTATGTCGACCTGGGCGAGTTCGACCACGCCCGTGCCGCGCTGGGCGAGCTGCGCCAGGCGCTGGCCGGCAGCGACTTTCACTCGCTGCAGCGTAATGCCGACCTGATCGAAGCCACCCTGCTGCAACGCAGCGGCCAGGTCGCCGAGGCCGTGGCGGCGCTGCAGCAGATGCTGGCACTGCCGGGCAATATGATCGAGTTCGACATGCGCCACTTTGCGCAGGAAGAGCTGTACCGGCTGTACAAAGCCAGCGGCCAGTTCGAGCTGGCGCTGGCCCAGCTGGAGGCCATACGCCACAGCGAGCAAGAACAAAACGCACAGCGCAGCAGCACACAGGGCTGGGCCATTCGCAAAGAGCTGGAAATCACCAGCGTACAGCTGGCGGCCGAGCGCGAGCGGCTGCAGGCCGAGCGCGAACGCTTGCGCGCGGCACAGCTGGAAGCCGAAAAAGTCGTTACCGAGGCGCGCATGAGCGAGCTGGAGCAAGCGGTGCTGATCGACCCGCTCACCGGGGTGGGTAACCGCCGCTGCCTGGACCAGGAAGGCCCGGCCAGGTTGGCCGCATTGGGTCAGCAGCTGCACGGCATGGCGGTGGTGGTGGTAGACCTGGACCATTTCAAATCCATCAACGACCGCTTTGGTCACGAAATCGGCGATGAAGTGCTGAAAAAAGTGGCGCAGATCATGGTGTTGCGTACCCGTGGCAGCGATCTGACCGTGCGCTTTGGCGGCGAAGAGTTTGTGCTGCTCTTGATGGAGCAGTCGCTGGAAAGTGCGCTGGCCTGTTGCGAGCGCCTGCGCCTGGCCATCCTGGATTACAGCTGGCACGAGGTACACCCCTTGCTGCACGTGACGGCCAGCTTTGGCGTGCACTGGTGCCACGCGCCGCAGCCGTGGACGCAGGCGCTGCGCCAGGCCGACTTGGCGCTCTACCAGGCCAAACGCTACGGGCGTAACCGCCTGCAGCTGGCCAGCCCGGGCTAGCGCTGTAGGGTGTCACTGCAAAAAGCCGCCTGTGAAAGGCGGCTTTTTGCTGGTGCCGCATCAGGGCAGCAGGCTGAACTGATGCTGCCAGCGCAGCAGCCAGCGCTGGCGCGAGCGCGCGTCGGTTTGGTCTTCCTGCCATTCCAGCGACACCTGCTGGTGTTTCGCCGGTTGCCAGCGCAGGCGCACGCCGATCGCTTCGGGCTGATGCTGGCTGCTGCTGATACTGGCCTCTGTGGCCAGTATCGCGGCATTGGTGCCGGTGAGTGTGTGCTGCACACGCAGGCGCTCGTAGCGGAGGCTGGCGTCCACCCCGGCCAGGAGCGGTGCCGGCGTCGCGGCTTCCACGGCTAGCCAGTCGGTACGGCCGTCGTAGTCTACCTGCCCGGTAGGGCTGCCCAGTTTGCCTTGCTCCTGCCGGCTGCCTACCGCACCGCGCAGGGTCACGCCGTAGAGTTGGCCGCGTGCGGCCAACTCCAGCCACTGGCCCTCGCCATTCAGGCACGCCAGCGTGTACTGGCAGCCGCTGCTACCACCATGACTGTGGCTGTGGCCGTCGCCAGCCAGGGCGTTCTGGCGGCTGACGCGTGGCGTGTCGGCAGCGGTCAGGCCCAGTTGCAGCGGGCCCAAGTCTTGTTCCAGCGCCAGCAGCCACAGGCCAGCCTGTGCGCCGCTGCGGCGGGTGCCGGGGTTGCTTTCGCCGCGCAGTGCCGACAGCGTCAGGCGGCGGCCAGGCTGTTGCAGCTGCAGGGCCAGGCCGCTGTCGTGCCAGTGGTCGTGGCCGCCGGTGAGCAGGGTATCGCGCAGGCTGCTGCGCCCCCATTCGTCGGCAGCCAGGGCCTGTGCCGGGCTAAAGCGGCCAGCTTGCAGCGCCAGGCTGCCGGGCATGGCGGCCCAGCGCAGCCAGGCCTGGTCGTTGGCCAGCTGTTCGCGCTCGCGGTCGTAGCTGACTGCCCACTGTGTTTGCAGGCCGGGCAGCCAGCGCGCTTGCCAGGCTAGCGTGCTGCGGTCGGCATTCAGCTCGCGCAGGCTGGCGGCAGCCGGGTGGTCGATTTGCACGAGTGCGGCCGGGGCGGTACGGCTGCCGCGGCCCTGGCGCAGGTCCAGGTCTAGCGTGAGCTGCTGGGCCGGGGCCGCGCTATCGGTATCGTCAGCGTGGCTAACGCTGTCGTGCGCCCAGCTACCGGTGCTACTGGCCAGCAGGGAAAGGATTGCTAAAGCGCGGGCTGGTGAGGAGTGTGTCATCGGTAAGGGTCTTCAAAAAGGCAATGATGTCCTGCTTGTCCTGGGCGCTCAGGTTGATGCGCGTGATCAGGTCGCTTTTGTACGGGTTCAGGCGGCCATCGCCAGCGTGCGGGCCACTGCTGATGTTGCGCCCGCCTGCGGCGTAGAAATCCAGTACTTCTTCCAGCGTGGCGATGCTGCCGTCGTGCATATAGGGCGCCGTGTTGGCGATATTGCGCAGGCTGGAGGCGCGGAAGGCGCCCATGTCGGCCGGCAGGCTGGTGAACTCGAACAGGCCACGGTTGGGGAAAGGAAAGCCGCCTTGGCCGTCGATGTTGTACAGGCCGGTGTTATGGAAGGCGCGTTTGACCTCCGGGCTGCCCTGGTGGTTGGTCTGGTCGTTGAAGTTGAAGCTGCCGTGGCAGTGGAAGCACTCGGCGGTTTCACCCATGAACAGCTGCATGCCGCGCAGCTCTTCGGCGCTGAGGACGGCTTTTTTCTGCAGGTAGCGGTCGTATTTGCTGTCAAAGCTGAGCAGGCCGCGCTGGAACGTGGCAATGGCTTTGATGATGTTCGGGAAGCTGATCGGCTCACCATGACTGCCGAATACCTCCGCAAAGCGCTGGCGGTAGCCGGTGTCGGCCTTGAGGCGTGCCAGCACGGCGTCTTTGTTGTTGTCGTTAACACCCATTTCCACAGGGCTATCGCCGAACAAGGGCACTTCCATCTGGCGCTCCAGCGTTACCAGCGCGGGGTTGGCCCAGGTATAGGTGCTGTGCCAGGCACTGTTGGCCAGGTGCTGGGCGTTGCGATGGGTCAGCTCGCCAGTACTGCCGGGTGATACCGCCAGGCCGTCGGTGAAGGCCTTGTTCTGGTGGTGGCAGCTGGCGCAGCTTTGCGTACCGTTACCGGACAGGCGCTTGTCGTAGAACAGCTGGCGGCCTAGCTGGAACTTGGCTTCGCTCATCGGGTTGTCCGCGGGCACTACCGGGGTGGGCACGTCAGCGGGCAGGTTCCATTGCCAGGCGGTCGTGTTACGGGAGGGGTCGTTGGTGGTGGTGCCGCCGCCGGCACCGCCACCGCCCAGGCAGCCGCTGAGCAGGGCTGCACTTGCCAGGACGGTGAGGGTGTTGCGCATGGTTACAGCGCCTCTACACGGAACAGGTTCTGGTTGCTGCCGTCGCCCTTGGGTTTGCCGGCATCGCCGTGGCCGGGTGCGCTCTCGGTCAGGTTCAGGTCAAACTGTTTGAAGATGGCAGCACATTCCGGGTCGGTTGTGCCGGCCATGCAGCCAGACGAGCCGCCCAGGTCTTTGCTCAGGTCGCTTTCGCTGAACAGTTTGGCCAGGTCGAGCACGACTTGCTGGGTGGCGGGGTTGAACGCCGGAAGCTTGATGGTGGCGCGGTTTGCGTTGGTGCAGCTGACGCTTTCGCCGTTAACCGGGTTGCCGGCGCAGCCGGTAGAGCCCATGTGCAGCATCCAGAAGGTAAGCGTCGATGCCGCCTTGTAGTTGGCGTCGCCCGGGTTGCCTACTGCGGGGCGGGTGATGCCGCCTTGTGGTACCAGCTCGATACGGCTGAAGCGGCGGCCGGCCTGCCAGCTCCAGGACATGCCTGCCAGGTTAAGGGGGGCCGGGGCCACGTCGTAGCTGCTGTGGTTCAGCGATACGGTTTTGCCTTCGCTGTCCAATGCCGCCACCGGTACGCCCATCTCGAACTGGATGCCGGTGTAGGTGCCTGCCGGTACTTTGCCGGTGACCACTTTGTTCATGCTTGGCGTGCCGTAGCCGCAACCTTGCGTACCGCCAGTGCCATCTTCAAAGTCCAGCAGCGCCGTGTTCAGGTATTGCCACTGGTTCTGGTCCAGTTTCAGTTCGGTGGCGTTGCCCTGGCTGTCTATCAGGTTGACCTTGCTGATGTAAAAACGGGCATCGGCAACGGTAGCGTTGCTGTTGCTGGTACCCAGCTGGGTCAGGGTGGACTGGCAAGTCACTGCCTGGTTGCCTGCCTTCATGGCAAAGCGAACGCTCACGGCCTGGCTATTGTCTGTTGTGCTGGTAGCCGTTGCTGCGCCGCCGCCACCGCCGCCCAGCAGGCAGGCGCTCAGCAAAAGTGGTAGTGGGGCCAGCGGGAGCAGGTTTGTACGCATGTTGTGGTTCTCTCTTGTATCGATATTGAAACAAAAGGGAATTATCCAGAAACATGACGTATTGATAGTGCGGCAAATTGTCGCATTGCTGCGGCGATTTGCCGCAAAAACAGCGGCTATTTGACCAATATCAGGTGGATTACACCCCGGTTATCCGCTTTTCCATCATCAGGTAGGGGGTGCCACCCAGGCCGGACTGGGCAAAGCCCTCGCCCTGGTACAGGCTGCGGCCAACGTGGTTGTCGGCGCGGACTTCCAGCGTGACTTTGGCGCAGCCGCGGGCGCGGGCGGCGGCCTCTACCGCCTGCATCAGCGCCCGGCCCAGCCCCAGGCCGCGCGCGGCGGGCAGTACGGACAGGTCGTGCAGATTGCACACCGGGGCAGCATAAAAGCTGGAAAACCCCAGCACACACAGCGCATGGCCTACCGGCTGGCCACCCTGCTCGGCAATCAGGGCAAACAGGCCGGGGTGCTGCGCCAGCGCGGCGGGCAGCTGCTGCCGGGCGTGCGGGGACAGCCCTTCGCCACCGCCCATGGCATCGCGGGCGTAGGCGTCGGTCAGCTGCATCAGCAGCTGGCAGTCACCGGCGTCGGCCAGGTTGGCCGCACGAATAGCCAGGGTGCTCATGGCGCGCTGCTCGCCGCTGGCGGGGTGGTGTTTTTGGGCAGATACAGCGGGCCTTTGTAGCCGCAGGCAGTGACTGTCAGGGACAGCAGGGCAAGCAGGAGTGCAGTACGCATACGGAATCCGGGGGCTATGGCAAAATGGCAGTCTATCAGGCCGTTGCCGCACTGCCCATGCAGTGCCGCGTGCGGCCAACCTTGAGACAGGATGACACCATGACCGAAAGTGATTTTCTGGGCCTGACCGATGGCCTGTTCCGCCGCATTGAAGACGCGCTGGAAGACGCCGGGCTGGATACCGACTGCCTGATCAACGGCAATGTAATGGAAATCGAGTTTGAGGACGGCACCAAGATCGTGGTGAACCGCCATGTGCCGAACCGTGAAATGTGGATTGCCGCCAAAAGTGGCGGTTTCCACTTTGCCCTGCGCGAAGACGGCCAGTGGCTGGCCGCGCGCGACGGTGCCGAGTTTGGCGCCACGCTGTCGCAGGTCGTGAGCGCGGCCAGCGGCGAAGCGTTTCACTTTGTCGTATAAATGACAGAGCTGGCACTGCTGGCAGGCTTGGCGGCGTCGGCTTTTTTGTCGGCGACGGTACTGCCGGGCAATTCCGAGCTGGCGCTGTCTGCCCTGCTCTATCAGCAGCCATCCTTACTGTGGCCTGCCGTGCTGGTGGCGAGCATCGCCAATACGGCGGGCAGTGCCACCAGCTTGTGGCTGGGGCGCCGCGCCCCGGCCAAGGCGCTGCCGGCGCACACGGCGGGCTGGTTTGCCCGCTTTGGCCCGGCGGCTTTGTTATTAAGCTGGGTACCGCTGCTGGGCGATGCCTTGCCGCTGGCTGCCGGCTGGCTGCGGCTCCCGTGGTGGCCCTGCCTGCTATGGTTGGCCGCAGGCAAGACGCTGCGTTATCTGCTGCTGGCCTGGGGCCTGCAGCACTGGCTGTAAGCGGCGGTAGACGGCAGGGCGTACGCCACCCGCTACTGTGTACGGAAATCCGGACGCACGGCCCGGCGGCGACACCGATACAATAGCGTTTTGCTGGCCTGCCCGGCCGCGCCGGATCGCTGGCCGGTAACGTGCGGGGCAACACCGATTTTGCAAGCTGCCACACCCTGGCCGGTGCGGGCGGCTTTCGTTTTTTGAAGAACTGAGCGTGCCATGAGCAAACATATTCCGCGCAAGCGTTTCGGGCAGAACTTTCTGCAGGACCAGCGCGTCATCGAAGACATCGTCAATGCCGTTGGCGCCCAGCGCAGTGATGTAGTGGTGGAAATCGGGCCGGGTCTGGGGGCGCTGACACGCCCGCTGCTGCAGCGCCTAGACCACCTGCATGTGGTGGAAATCGACCGCGACATCATCAGCCGCCTGCGTGGCGAGATCTCGCCCAAGCGCCTGACCATTCACGAAGGCGACGCGCTGGCGTTTGATTTTGGCAGCGTGTGCGAGGGCCAGTTCAAGCTGGTCGGCAACCTGCCGTACAACATTTCCACCCCGCTGTTGTTCCATCTGGCTTGCTATGGCAACCGCGTGATCGACATGCACTTCATGCTGCAAAAAGAGGTGATCGACCGCATGGTGGCCGAGCCTTCCACGCCGGATTACGGCCGTTTGACAGTCATGTTGCAATATCGCTTCGATATGGAACAGATCTTGCTGGTACCACCGGGTGCGTTCTACCCGCCGCCAAAAGTCGACTCGGCGGTAGTGCGTATGATTCCGGATGCGGGCCGTTGCGGCATAGCCGACAACGAAACCCTGCTGGAAGAGCTGGTGGCCCAGGCGTTTGCCCAGCGTCGCAAGACCCTGCGCAATAACCTCAAAGGCCTGGTCAGCGACGAAGAGCTGGTATCGGTAGGGATCGATGCAGGCTGGCGTGCCGAAAATGTCAGCGTGGCGCAGTACGTTGCGCTGGCCAACCTGGTAGCCCGTCGCAGCTGAGCCGTGTTGCAGTGCGCCTTGTGCGCGCTGCCCGGCATGGACACAATCCGGAACATACCGGCCTGGCACAAGACTGCGCTACGCAGCGGCCGGGCCAACGCCAACAGGTGGAAGAGAGAGAAACCATGATTCGTTTCAATAATGTACACAAGTGGTTCAAAGACCTGCACGTGCTGAACGGCATTAATCTGCAAGTGCAGCAGGGGGAAGTGGTGGTCGTGTGCGGGCCGTCCGGCTCGGGCAAGTCCACGCTGATCCGCACCGTGAACCAGCTGGAAAGCATCAACGAAGGGGAAATCTGGGTAGATGGCAAAAACGTGGCCGACCCCAAGACCAACCTGAATGCCCTGCGTGCCGAAGTCGGCTTTGTGTTTCAGCATTTCAACCTCTACCCCCACCTGTCGGTACTGGACAACATCACCCTGTCGCCTATGAAGGTAAAGGGCATGGATCGCGCTGCCGCCGACAAGCTGGCCGTCACGCTGCTGGAGCGCGTCGGCCTGGCGCACAAGAAAGACGCTTTCCCTGCCATGCTGTCCGGCGGGCAGCAGCAGCGCGTGGCGATTGCCCGTGGCCTGGCCATGGAACCTCGCGTGATGCTGTTTGACGAACCTACCTCGGCGCTGGACCCGGAAATGATCGGCGAAGTACTGAAGGTAATGAAGGATTTGGCCGAGTCCGGCATGACCATGATGGTAGTCACCCACGAAATGGGCTTTGCCCGTGAAGTGGCCGACCGCGTGGTGTTTGTCGACCATGGCCAGATAATCGAAGAAGCGCACCCTGAGCACTTCTTCACCAACCCTCAGCACGATCGCGCCAAGCAGTTCCTGCGCCAGCTGCTGACACCGATGAACTGAATCGCAGTAAGCCGCACCGGTGCCGGCGCGGCCTGAATAAAAGCAACATCACTTGAGAAACTGGAGAAACTTATGCGTTTTACTACCCGTCTGCTGACCACTGCTGTCATCGCTTCCGCCTTTGCCGCCCCGGCCATGGCTGAAGGCACCCTGGACAAGATCAAGGAATCCGGCGTGATCGTGCTGGGCCACCGCGATGCTTCCATCCCGTTCAGCTACCTGGCTGACGGCCCGAACCCTATCGGCTACTCGCACGACCTGCAGCTGAAAGTGGTAGATGCTGTGAAAAAACAGCTGAAAATGCCGAACCTGCAAGTGAAGTACAACCTGGTAACTTCCCAGACCCGTATCCCGCTGGTACAAAACGGTACCGTGGATCTGGAATGTGGTTCCACCACCAACAACCTGGAGCGTCAGAAACAGGTTGCTTTCTCGGTAGGTATCTTTGAAATCGGTACTCGCCTGATGACCGCCAAGACCTCCGGCGTCAAAGACTTCCCGGATCTGAAAGGCAAGAACGTGGTGACCACTGCCGGTACCACTTCCGAGCGCCTGCTCAAAGCCATGAATGCCGAGAAGCAGATGGGCATGAACATCATCTCCGCCAAAGACCACGGCGAATCGTTCCTGATGCTGGAATCCGGCCGCGCCATCGCCTTCATGATGGACGACGCCCTGCTGTACGGCGAAATGGCCAAAGCCAAGAACCCGGCCAACTGGGTGGTAACCGGCAAGCCGCAGTCGTTCGAAATCTACGGCTGCATGCTGCGTAAAGACGACCCGGCCTTCAAGAAAGTGGTAGACGACGCCATCAAGGCGACCTTCAAGTCTGGCGAAGTGAACAAGATTTACAGCAAGTGGTTCATGAGCCCGGTTCCGCCAAAAGGCCTGAACCTGAACTTCCCGATGTCCGACGAATTCAAGGAACTGGTTGCCAAGCCGACCGACAAGTCCGCCGAGCAAATGTAATACCTGCATGAACGCCCAAGCGGGTTTGTTCAGGTTGCGGCCAACGTAACCGGGCCGGGGGCTTGCCCCCACCCGCTTGCGAAGGGGCGCGGCTTGCGCCCCTTTTTCTTTGGAGAAGTGTATGAATTACAACTGGGACTGGAACGTCTTTTTCAAGTCCACCGGTATCGGCAGCGAAATCTATCTGGACTGGTTCGTCTCCGGCCTGGGCTGGACCATTGCCGTGGCCCTGGTGGCGTGGATTGTGGCGCTGATCATCGGCAGCGTGCTGGGCGTGATGCGCACCCTGCCCAACAAGCTGTTGTCCGGTATTGCCACGGCCTACGTGGAGCTGTTCCGTAACGTACCGCTGTTGGTACAGCTGTTCATCTGGTACTTCATGGTGCCCGACTACCTGCCCGAGTCGGCGCAGGTGTGGTTCAAGCAGGAGCTGAACCCGGCGACCTCCGCCTATATCTCGGTGGTGGTGTGCCTGGCGCTGTTTACTGCTGCCCGTGTCTGCGAGCAGGTACGCACCGGTATCCAGGCTTTGCCTAAAGGCCAGAGCGCTGCGGCGCTGGCGGTAGGTTTTACCCTGCCGCAAATGTACCGCCATGTATTGCTGCCACAGGCCTTCCGCATCATCATCCCGCCGCTTACCAGCGAATTTTTGAACATCTTCAAAAACTCGTCCGTGGCCTCGCTGATCGGCCTGATGGAGCTGCTGGCGCAAACCAAGCAAACTGCCGAATTTACCGCCAATATGTTTGAGGCCTTTACCCTGGCCACGCTGATCTACTTTGTGCTGAACATGAGCCTGATGACGTTCATGAGCTGGGTAGAGAAGAAAGTGCGCATCCCGGGCATGATGGGAGGAGCGAAATAATGGATTTCAGCCAGATTATTCCTTCAATGCCGGGCCTGATGGACGGCATGCTGATGACGCTGAAGCTGCTGGCCTTGTCGGTAGTGGGTGGCGTAGCACTGGGTACAGTACTGGCGCTGCTGCGCCTGTCCAGCAACCCGCTGTTGTCCGGCTTTGCCAAGGCCTATGTGAACTACTTCCGCTCCATTCCGCTGCTGCTGGTAATCACCTGGTTCTACCTGGCGGTACCGATGCTGCTGAACTGGATCACCGGCACCTTTGTGTCGGTGGGGGCGTTCACTTCTTGCCTGGTAGCCTTCATGATGTTTGAAGCCGCCTACTACTGCGAGATCGTGCGTGCCGGTATCCAGTCCATCTCCAAAGGCCAGGAAAACGCCGCCTACGCGCTGGGCATGAACTACGGCCAGGCCATGCGCCTGATTATCCTGCCGCAGGCCTTCCGCAAGATGATGCCGCTGCTGCTGCAGCAGTCCATCATCCTGTTTCAGGATACCTCGCTGGTGTACGCCGTGGGCCTGATGGACTTCCTGAACGCTGCCCGCTCCAAGGGCGATATCGTTGGTTTGCCGCATGAGTTCCTGATTTTGCCGGTGCGGTGTACTTTGTGATCAGTTTTGGCGCGTCCCTGTCGGTGAAGCGCCTGCAAAAGAGGTTTGCGGTATGAGCATGATTTCCATCAAGAACGTCAGCAAATGGTACGGTGACTTCCAGGTGCTCACCGATTGCACCACCGACGTGAAAAAAGGCGAAGTGGTGGTGGTGTGCGGCCCGTCCGGCTCCGGCAAATCCACACTGATCAAAACCGTCAACGCACTGGAGCCGTTCCAGAAGGGCGACATCATCGTGGACGGCACCTCGGTAGGCGATGCCAAGACCGACCTGCCCAAGCTGCGTAGCCGCGTGGGCATGGTGTTCCAGCATTTCGAGCTGTTCCCGCACCTGTCCATCACCGAAAACCTGACCATCGCTCAGGAGCGCGTGCTGGGCCGCAGCAAAGACGAAGCCATGCAAAAAGGCCTGCACTACCTGGACCGCGTGGGCCTGAAAGCGCATGCGCACAAGTTCCCCGGCCAGCTGTCCGGCGGCCAGCAGCAGCGTGTAGCCATTGCCCGTGCACTGGCGATGGACCCGATCGCCATGCT
The DNA here is from genome assembly GCA_027489245.1 of Neisseriaceae bacterium. Lineage (GTDB taxonomy): Bacteria > Pseudomonadota > Gammaproteobacteria > Burkholderiales > Chromobacteriaceae > Vogesella. The sequence goes on from JAIYAC010000002.1 coordinate 173,034, forward strand.
GTTCGATGAGCCGACCTCGGCGCTGGACCCGGAAATGGTGAACGAAGTGCTGGACGTGATGGTAGAGCTGGCGCAGGAAGGCATGACCATGATGTGCGTGACCCACGAAATGGGTTTTGCGCGCAAGGTAGCGCACCGCGTCATCTTCATGGACCGTGGCAGCATTGTGGAAGACTGCGCCAAGGAAGAGTTCTTCGGCAATATCGACGCCCGCTCCGAGCGCGCCCGCCAGTTCCTGTCCAAGATTTTGCAGCACTAAGCGGTATATGTTGGCCGCTGCCGTGCGGCCAACGTTTCACATGAAACGTGGTACTGCCAAGCCCTTCGCATTGCGAGGGGCTTTTTTATGGAATTTTGTAAGCAAAGCTGCGGCGCGCCACCGTGGCTTGTTCGCTATGAGCCAGCACTGGTGCGGTTTCTCCCACATGAGCAGGGTGACTTGCAGTGGGTAAATGAAGCTTTTTTTTATTGAATTCAGCAAATGAAATAAAGCGGTAAAACGATATCGCCCGAAGCTGCGATAAATGTGCTGACAGGGAGTGTTGTTCGGTCTGGGCTTGGGCTACCATCGACCCGTCAATACCCGAATGTCTGTCATGTATTCCACGATCTACCTTGGCCGCCAACCCATTGTCGATGCCCAGCAAAAGCGTGTGGCCTACGAGCTGCTCTTTCGCTCTGGCCCGGAAAACCGCGCCCTGTTTCAGGACGATGTCAACGCCACCGCATCGGTGATTCGCCATGCTTTTATCGACCTGGGCTTGTCCAGGGTGCTGGAGGGCTGCCCGGGCTTTGTGAATGTCAGCGAAAAGCTGCTGTTCAGCCCGGTGCTGGACCTGCTGCCGCCCGATACCATCATTCTGGAAATCCTGGAAAGCGTAGAGCTGAACCAGTCGGTATACGAGCGCTGTGTGCAGCTCAAGGCGCGTGGCTATCAGCTGGCGCTGGACGATGTGTGTGACATCACCCCCGGCATGCTGCCGCTGCTGCCGCTGGTGGATTATCTGAAGTTCGACCTGCAGCAAGTATCGTTGTCTGCCTTGCCCGGGCTGCTGCAGCGGCTACAGGGCTTTCGCGGCCAACTGTTGGCTGAAAAAGTAGACACCTTCGAGCAGTACGAGGCGTGCAAGCAGCTGGGTATCGGGCTGTTTCAAGGCTACTTCTTTGCCCGGCCTACCGTGATGAGTCATAACCGCGCGCACCCGCACCGCGCCCTGCTGCTGCGCCTCCTGGGCCTGGTGATGAAAGACGCGGATGTAGCCGAGCTGGAAAGCGTGTTCAAGGCGGCGCCGGATATGGTGGTGGGTTTGCTCAAGCTGGTGAACGCCGCCGAATCGTACCGGCAGCCGGTGGGCTCGATACGTGAGGCCATCATCACGCTGGGGTCGTCCCGGCTCAAGCGCTGGGCGCTGATTATCCTGTTTGCTGCTGATTGCCGCCCGTCGCAAGGCCCCAGCCCGCTGCTGGAAATGGCCGTGGTGCGCGGGCGCATGATGGAGCTGTTGGCCGACGATGCCGGCATCGACCCTGACGAAGCCTTTATGACTGGCGTGCTGTCGCTGGCCGATTCGCTGCTGGCCACACCGATGGCCGAGCTGGTCAGCGGCCTGGCCTTAAGCCCGGATGTGCTGCAGGCCTTGCTGGCGCGTAGCGGGCCGCTGGGCCAGCTGTTGGCATTGGTGGTGCTGGGCGAGTGCCAGGAACAAGGCTCGCCGCTGCCGGATATGGACGCCGAGCGTTTTAATGCCTTGCAGCTGTCCGCCCTGGCGTGGGTGCGCGAAACCTGGCGCGATGATTTCCTGGGCTAAGGGTTGGCCGCAGGCAGTCGCACACAGAAAAGCCGGCATCTGCCGGCTTTTTGCATGTTGGCCAGGGCCTACACGATATCGAGGTGATCCAGGCCGTCCAGCGGGTTGTGTTGCTTGGCTTTTTCGCTGTAGAGCTTGATCTGCAGGCGCAGGTCGTTGATGGAGTCGGCGTTGCGCAGCGCGTCTTCGTAGCTCACCAGGCCAGCCTCGAACAGCTGGAACAGCGCCTGGTCGAAGGTCTGCATACCGGACTCTTTCGAGCGGCCCATTACCTCCTTGATGCCGGAAATCTCGCCTTTGAAGATCATGTCCGAGATCAGCGGGCTGTTCAGCAGGATTTCTACCGCGGCGGTGCGGCCTTTGCTGCCTTTTAGCGGCACCAGGCGCTGCGAAATAATGGCACGCATATTCAGCGACAAGTCCATCAGCACCTGCTGGTGGCGCTCTTCGGGGAAGAAGTTCAGGATGCGGTCCAGCGCCTGGTTGGCGTTGTTGGCGTGCAGCGTGGCCAGGCACAGGTGGCCGGTTTCGGCAAACTGCAGGCCGTACATCATGGACTCGCGGTCGCGGATCTCGCCCATCAGGATCACGTCTGGCGCCTGGCGCAGCGTGTTTTTCAGCGCCACCTCCCAGCTTTCGGTATCCACACCGATTTCACGCTGCGTGATGATGCTCTTTTTGTGGTTGTGCACGTACTCAATGGGGTCTTCGATGGTGATGATGTGGTCGGCCGTGGTGCTGTTGCGCCAGTCCACCAGCGCCGCCAGCGAGGTGGATTTGCCCGAGCCGGTGCCGCCGACAAAAATCACCAGGCCACGTTTGATCAGCGCAATGTCCTTGATCACATCCGGCAAACCCAGGCCGTCCAGCGTGGGGATTTCGGTATTGATCTTGCGCAGCACCATGCCGGCGCTGCCCTGCTGTACGTAAGCGCTGACGCGAAAGCGGCCGATGCCCGGCGGGCTGATGGCAAAGTTGGCCTCGCGGGTGGATTCGAACTCTTCGGTCTGGCGGTCGTTCATCACCGAGCGCACCAGCTCTTTGGTGTGCTGGGCGGTCAGCGGCTGCGGCGCTACCGGGGTGATCTTGCCGTCTATCTTCATGGCCGGCGGGAAGTCGGCGCTGATGAAGATGTCGGAAGCGTTCTTGCTGATGGCGTGCTTCAGCAGATCGTGTATGAATTTTGATGCCTGGTCTTTTTCCATGGCCTACCCCGCTCAGAAAGCGTCCTTGTTACTGGCTTTGGTGCGGGCTTCCTGCACCGATACATGGCCATGGCGTACCAGCTCTTGCAGGCACTGGTCCAGCGTCTGCATGCCGTGCTGCTGGCCGGTCTGGATCATGGAGTTGATCTGCGCGATCTTGTTTTCGCGAATCAGGTTACGGATGGCCGGGGTGCCAATCATGATCTCGTGCGCGGCAATGCGGCTGCTCTCGTCTTTGGTTTTGAGCAGGCTTTGCGAGATCACCGCGCGCAGGCTTTCCGACAGCATGGAGCGCACCATTTCCTTTTCGCCGGCTGGGAACACGTCCACGATACGGTCGATGGTTTTGGCGGCACTGCTGGTGTGCAGGGTGCCAAAGACCAGGTGGCCGGTTTCGGCGGCCGACAGGGCCAGGCGGATGGTTTCCAGGTCGCGCATTTCACCGATCAGGATCACGTCCGGGTCTTCGCGCAGTGCGCTGCGCAGGGCGGCCGAGAAGCTGCGGGTCTGCGAGCCCAGCTCGCGCTGGTTCACCAGCGACTTTTTGCTTTCGTGCACAAATTCGATCGGGTCTTCTACCGTCAGGATGTGCGAGTAATGGTTGGCGTTGATGTAGTCGATCATGGCGGCCAGGGTGGTGGATTTACCCGAGCCGGTGGGGCCGGTCACCAGCACGATACCGCGCGGGTAGTCGGCAATGTCCTTGAAAATGCGCGGTGCCCCCAGGTCTTCCAGGGTGAGCACGCGGGAGGGAATCACGCGGAATACCGCGCCGATACCCCGGTTCTGCACGAAGACGTTTACCCGGAAACGCGCTACACCCGGCACCTCGAACGAGAAGTCGGCCTCGTAGGTGTCTTCAAAAATCTTGCGCTGGTAGTCGTTCATGATGTCGTACACCATATCGTGTACATCATGGTGCGCCAGCGGCGGCAGGTTGATGCGGCGGATATCGCCGTGCACGCGTATCATCGGCGGCAAGCCGGCTGACAGATGCAAGTCAGAGGCTTTGTTCTTGACCGTAAAGGCCAGAAGATCAGATATTTCCATAAATTTCTCCGGGGGTGTACGGCATCCGCAAGACATGTCGGGCGCATTGTACTCCCACCTATTGCTGCTGCCCACGCAGGCACTGGCCTGGGCAGTAATGTCGGAAACGCACCATGTCCCAATTGACTCTAGCCTTGCACACCGTGCAGGCGCAACTGGCCGAGGCCACCCGCCTGTCCGGCCGTGACGCTGGCGCAGTACAGCTGCTGGCGGTAAGCAAAACCTTTCCGGCGGCCGCTGTGCGTGAGGTATACGCGGCCGGCCAGCGTGCCTTTGGCGAAAACTACGTACAGGAGCTGCAAGCCAAGGCAGCCGAGCTGGCTGACCTGGCCATTACATGGCACTTCATCGGCCCGCTGCAATCCAACAAGACACGCATCGTGGCAGAAACCGCCCATTGGGTACATTCTATCGAACGGCTGAAAATCGCCGAGCGGCTGTCAGCCCAGCGCCCGGCGCATTTGCCACCGCTGAATGTGTGCGTGCAGGTCAATGTGTCGGGTGAAGACAGCAAGAGTGGCTGCGCCCCGGCCGACGCCCCTGCGCTGTTGCGGGCTGTGGCTGCCCTGCCACAGCTGCAGCTGCGCGGCCTGATGTGCATCCCGGAGCCTACGCCCGATGCCGCTACCTTGGCCGCACGCTTTGCGGTGCTGCGCCAGCTGCAAGCGCAGATGGCCGATGAGGGCCTGGCGCTGGATACGCTGTCCATGGGTATGTCGTCCGACATGGCGGCCGCCATCGCAGCGGGTAGCACCATGGTGCGGGTGGGCACGGCCATTTTCGGGGCGCGGCACTACCCGGCCTAGGCTAAGATCGTCACGCAGCACTTGCCGTATACAATCTACAAAGAGAGAAACATGAACATTACCTTCATCGGCGGCGGCAATATGGCCACTGCCATCATTGGTGGTCTGGCTGGTGGTACACACCAGATCCAGGTGGTAGAACCCGGTAGCGAAAAGCGTGCACAGCTGGTGGCTGATTTTGGTGTGAACGCCCTGCCGTCGCTGCCCGCGGCGTTTGGCCCGCAAGACATCATCGTGCTGGCGGTGAAGCCGCAAGTGCTGCGCGAGGTATGCCTGCAGCTGGCGCCCGTGCTAGGCGGTGCGCTGGTGATTTCCATCGCGGCCGGTATCGGTATTACGGCCATGGCGGGCTGGCTGGGTAGCGAGCGCATTGTGCGCGTGATGCCCAATACCCCGGCCATGGTGGGCAAGGGCGTGTCCGGCCTGTACGCTGCGGCCAACGTCGCGCAGGCCGATCGTGATAACGCCACGGCCATCATGGCGGCGGTGGGTACCACCACCTGGCTGGCGGCAGAAAGCGGTATCGACGACATCACCAGCGTGTCGGGCAGTGGCCCGGCCTATGTGTTTTACTTTATCGAAAGTATGATCGAGGGCGCAGTACAGGCTGGCTTTGCCGAAGACGAAGCGCGCCGGCTGGTACTGGCTACCTTTGAGGGCGCGGTCGAGCTGGCACGCCAGAGCCCGCTGCCGGTGGCCACACTGCGCCAGAACGTAATGAGCAAGGGCGGCACCACCGAGCGTGCCATCTTGCGTTTCGAGGCAGAGGGCGTGAAGCCGGCCATTATCGCCGGCGCGCTGGACTGCCGTGCCCGCTCGGTAGAGCTGGGCATTGAACTTTCCAAGGACTAGGCATGCTGCTGCAGACCCTGCAATTCTTGCTGCAAACCGTCGGCGGGCTGTTCTCGCTGGTGTTGCTGATGCGTTTTTACCTGCAGCTGGCGCGGGCGCCGCACAAACACCCGCTCAACCAGTTTGTGATGGCAGTCACCAACTTTGCCGTACTGCGCCTGCGCCGCCTGGTGCCGGCGTGGCACGGCTACGATAGCGCCTCGCTGTTGGCCGCCTTCCTGGTGACCCTCATTGTCAGCACCCTGGTGCTGGCCACCAGCCTGCTGCCCTACGACTTTGCCCACCCGCAAACCTGGCTGGGCCTGTGTCTGCTGTCCTTGCTGGAGCTGTTCCGTCAGTCGCTCAACCTGCTGGCCGGGGCGGTCATCGTGCAGGCCATTCTGAGCTGGGTCAGCCCCTACAACGCCATCACCCCCATTCTGGACGCGTTGACACGCCCCTACCTGAAGCCGTTTCGTGCGGCCAACGTAGGCGGTGTGGATCTGTCGCCGCTGATTGTCATCCTGATTATCCAGGTGATACAGATGTTGCCGCTACGCGTACTGGAGCAGCTCTTCTTGATGCAACTCAAGATGGCCGTGTGAAAGAGCCAGTATTAACTACCCTGCATGCCGCCCCGACTGCGGCTTCAACCCTGTGGAGATGCTTCAATGAAAAAAATGCTGTTTGCCGCGCTGGCTATCAGCGCCTTTGCTGCCCCGGCTTTTGCCAACCTGCAGCTGGCACAAAAGAACAACTGCACCGCCTGTCACGCCGTTGACAAAAAGGTAGTTGGCCCCGCCTACAAAGACGTCGCCAAGAAATACGCTGGCGACAAAGGCGCAGAAGCCAAACTGGTCGCCAAGGTAAAAGCCGGTGGTGCCGGTGTATGGGGTGCTGTACCGATGCCGCCGAACCCGCAAGTCAGCGATGCCGATGTGAAAACCCTGGTGAAATGGGTACTGTCGCTGAAGTAATGCGCGAGATGCCACACAGGCGGCCTGCGGGCCGCTTTTTTGTTTTTTCATCGAATACCGAGGTCATTGTTGTGTTGCGGCTTGTTATCTGTGTCGGCAGGCGCTATATACGAACATAAATCTCGCTTTGTGCTACTGTGGCTGTTGCACTTTCCGTATGCCGTCGGTAATCTCTCACGCCTGTCTGCCACACTACCTTGCTGGAACACATCATCATGGCCAAGCTGACTGAACAAGACATCATCAACTGGTCCGGCGACGACTACATGAACGCCGACCACCTTGAGTTCTTCAAGGAGCGCTTGTTGCAGATGCAGCAGGAGCTGCTGAGCAACGCCACTGCCACCGCCAGCCACCTGCAAGAGCAGGAGGCCACACCGGACCCGGCTGACCGCGCCACACTGGAAGAAGAGTACGCCCTGGAGCTGCGTACCCGTGACCGTGAGCGCAAACTGCTGCAAAAAATCCAGTCCACCCTGCGTCTTATCGAAGATGGTAGCTACGGCTACTGCGAAGACACGGGTGAACCCATCGGCCTGAAACGCCTGCTGGCCCGCCCTACCGCTTCGCTGTCCGTGGAAGCCCAGGAGCGCCGCGAGCGTATGAAGCGCCAGTACGCCGACTGATCCTGGCCGGCTTGCTACACCACAAGGCACCCTGCGGGGTGCCTTTTGTTTTTGCACGCAAGGCTTGGCAGGCGGGGTGAGTCAGGTTAATGTTGCTGTGCAAACAAACAGATAAAGTGCAAGGACAAAGCAATGCATCGCCAGACCGACGACGTCAGAATCCGCGGCATCAAGGAACTGCTTCCCCCGATCGCCCACCTGTACGAGCTGCCGATCAACGAACCGGCCGCCGAACTCATCTACCATACCCGCCGTGATATCGCGCGCCTGCTGCGCTCGGAAGACGACCGCCTGCTGGTCGTCATCGGCCCCTGTTCCATTCACGACCCGGAAGCCGCCGAAGAATACGCCCGCCGCCTGCTGCCGCTGCGCGAGAAATACGCTGGCGAGCTGTTGGTGGTGATGCGCGTGTACTTCGAAAAACCGCGCACCACCGTGGGCTGGAAAGGTCTGATCAACGACCCGCACCTGAACGAAACTTTTGATATCAATACCGGCCTGCGCATGGGCCGCCGCCTGCTGCTGAACCTCAACAGCATGGGCATGCCGGCTGCTACCGAATTCCTGGACATGATCACGCCGCAGTACCTGGCCGACCTGATCAGCTGGGGTGCTATCGGCGCGCGTACCACCGAATCGCAAGTGCACCGCGAGCTGGCCTCCGGCCTGTCTTGCCCGGTGGGCTTCAAGAACGGTACTGACGGCAACCTCAAGATCGCCGTCGACGCTATCCGCTCCGCCAGCGTGTCGCACCATTTCCTGTCTGTCACCAAAACCGGCCATTCCGCCATCGTGGAAACCGGCGGTAACCCGGACTGCCACGTGATCCTGCGCGGTGGCAAAGAGCCGAACTACGAAGAGCGTTTTGTGAAAGCCGCCGCCGCCGAGCTGGCCGCCGTGGGCCTGTCGCAAAAGCTGATGGTGGACTTCAGCCATGCCAACAGCCGCAAAGACTACCGTCGCCAGATGGAAGTGTGTGACGACGTAGCGCAGCAAATGGCCGCCGGCGACACCCACATCTTTGGCGTGATGGTAGAAAGCCACCTGGTAGAAGGCCGCCAGGACCTGAAACCGGGCTGCGAGCTGACCTACGGCCAGAGCATTACCGACGCCTGCATCAGCTGGGACGACACGGAAAAGCTGCTGGCAACACTGGCCAACGCCGTGAGCGCCCGCCGCCTGAAACAGGGCAGCGCCGGCAAATAAGCCGCTACGGCAGCATGCAAAACCCCCGCTACGCAGCGGGGGTTTTTGTTCGCGGCCAACGTTGGCCGCAGCGGGTTGCGGATGGTTTAGTTCTTGCCGTCCAGGATGTTGCCGATGCTGCCCAGAATGGAGCCCTGCTCGTTGCTGCTGCCACCCGCACGCGGGCTGGCGGCCACGATGCGGTCGGCCAGGCGCGACAGCGGCAGCGACTGCAGCCACACTTTGCCAGGGCCGGTCAGGCGGGCAAAGAACACGCCCTCGCCGCCAAACAGCGCGCTTTTGAGCTTGCCCACGTACTCGATATCAAAGTCTACCGTGGGCTGGTACGCCACCACGCAGCCGGTATCCACGCGCAGGATTTCACCCGGCTGCAGCTGACGGCAGGTGAGCGTGCCGCCCGCGTGCAGGAACACATAGCCGTCGCCTTCCAGCTTTTGCATGATGAAGCCTTCGCCACCAAACAGGCCGGTGCCGATTTTCTTTTGTAGCGCCAGCCCCAGGCTCACCCCCTTGGCGCCGGCCAGAAAGCTGTCTTTCTGCGCATACAGCAAGCCGCCCAGCTCCAGCAGGTGTACCGGCACGATCTTGCCCGGGTAACTGGCGGCAAAGGCCACCTTGCGCTTTACCTGGCTCTGGTTGTAGTACACGGTAGTAAACAGCGATTCGCCGGTCACCAGGCGCTTGCCGGCCCCCAGCAGCTTGCCCAGCAGCCCGCTCTGGCTGGCCGAGCCATCGCCAAACACGGTATCCATAGTGATGCCGTCTTCCATGTAGTACAGCGCGCCGGCTTCACCCACGGCCGCTTCGCCCGGGTCCAGCTCCACTTCGACGTACTGCATGTCGTCGCCAAATACTTCGTAATCGATTACGTCCATTGCCATCGTGTTGCTCCTCGGGTTGGGGGTGGGTCAATACCAGTGCTGGTACTCAGACCATGCTAACGCGGTTTAGTGTCCTGCGTTTGTGCTGCGCCGGTGTCTTTGGGCGGGCGCAGCAGCATGATCCACAGGTGCAGCACGATGCCGGCCAGCGGCACCAGGCCCAGAATGATGACAAACACCCACTCCAGCGGGGTGAACAGTTCGCTTAGCGCCATACATTTCTCCACGCTCGGCTCATGAAAAAGGGCTGCCCGCAGACAGCCCCCTTAGACCCAGGCGGCCAACGCTGGCCGCCGTGGTGCATTACTTCACGATCTGGGCCAGCTGGCCCTTCATGTACAGGTTGGCCATGGCGTCCAGGCTTACCGGCTTGATCTTGCTGGCCATGCCGGCAGCGCCGAAGGCTTCGTAGCGGGCAATCACGATGTCACGCATGGCCACGGTGCTTGCGGCCAGGTATTTGCGCGGGTCGAACTCTTTCGGGTGCTGCGCCATGAAGCGGCGGATGGCACCGGTAGAGGCCAGACGCAGGTCGGTGTCGATGTTGACCTTGCGCACGCCGTGCTTGATGCCTTCCACGATTTCTTCTACCGGCACGCCGTAGGTCTCGCCCAGGTCGCCGCCGAATTCGTTGATGATGGCCAGCCACTCTTGCGGCACGCTGGACGAGCCGTGCATCACCAGGTGGGTGTTAGGAATGCGTGCGTGGATTTCCTTGATGCGGTCGATACGCAGCACGTCGCCGGTAGGCTTCTTGGTGAACTTGTACGCGCCGTGGCTGGTGCCGATGGCGATAGCCAGCGCGTCCACGCCGGTGTCTTTCACGAACTGGGCGGCTTCTTCCGGGTCGGTCAGCAGCTGGCTGTGGTCCAGCACGCCTTCGGCGCCCACGCCGTCTTCTTCGCCGGCCATGCCGGTTTCCAGGCTACCCAGGCAGCCGATTTCGCCTTCTACCGATACGCCGCAGGCGTGGGCAAAGTTCACCACGGTGCGGGTAACGTCTACGTTGTAGGCGTAGTCGGCCGGGGTTTTGCCGTCGGACTTCAGCGAGCCGTCCATCATCACCGAGCTGAAACCCAGCTGGATGGAGCGCTGGCACACGTCCGGGCTGGTGCCGTGGTCCTGGTGCATCACCACCGGGATATGCGGAAACTCTTCTACGGCGGCCAGGATCAGGTGGCGCAGGAACGGCGCACCGGCGTATTTACGGGCACCAGCCGACGCTTGCACGATAACCGGCGCGTTGACCTTGTCGGCGGCTTCCATGATGGCGCGCATCTGTTCCAGGTTGTTCACGTTGAAGGCCGGCAGGCCGTAGCTGAATTCTGCTGCGTGGTCCAGCAGTTGACGCATCGAAACGAGTGCCATGTAAAAGTCTCCAGTATTGTGGTGCAGCCCGCTTGTGGCAGGCCGCGGAAAAGGTTGGCCGCAGGGGCCGTATCGCGCGCTTTACGCGCGGCTTACCGTGCCGAGTGCTACCCCGGCCGCCATGAACGAGCCGCCGGCAAAACGGTTCATCAGACGCAGGCGGCGCGGGCTGGTTAGCCAGTGTTTCAGGCGTGCGCCGCCAAAGGCGTAAACCAGCTGCCAGCTCACTTCAATCACGAAGAACGTGGCAGACAGCACCACCAGCTGTGGCAGCTGTGGCACGTCGGCGCGCATGAACTGCGGAAACAGCGCGGTAAAAAACACAAAAGCTTTCGGGTTGCTCATGGCCACCAGAAAGCCGGTACGAAAACGTTGGCCGCGGCTGCTCTCTCCTGCCGCCACGGCGTCGTTTGTCTCTGCCTGCTCTGCCACCGGGGCGCGCCAGGCCTGGTAGCCCAGCCACACCAGATACGCCGCACCGGCGTACTTGACGATGGAAAACAGCAGCTCGGAGGTGGCCAGTACCGCACCCAGCCCGGCCACGGAGCCGGCCATGATCAGCGCCAGCGCCACCAGCAGCCCCGCCAGCGTGGGCAGCGCACCGCCCAGGCCGTAGCGAATACCGTGGCTCATCGCCAGCAGCATATTGGGGCCGGGCGTGGCCGACACGAAAAACACCGTTACCACGAACAACAGCCAGGTTTGCATCGCCATGGGCACCTCCTTGCGTATTACCTGCCGAGTCTAGGCGCTGGGCCTGTACCCGGCAAGTTTCAGCGGGGCGATATCCGCCCCGCACTACCATCAGGCGCGTTCGCCCAGGATGGCCACGGCTGGCAGGGTTTTGCCTTCCAGGAACTCCAGGAACGCGCCGCCGCCAGTGGAAATGTAGCTGATCTTGTCGGTCAGCTCGTACTTGGCGATGGCAGCCAGGGTGTCACCGCCGCCGGCGATGGAGAAGCCTTCGGCGTTAGCGATGGCTTCGCCCAGCACGCGGGTGCCTTCGGCAAACTGGGCAAACTCGAACACGCCTACTGGGCCGTTCCATACCACGGTACCGGCTTTGGCCACGATGGCGGCCAGTGCTTTGGCGGAATCCGGGCCAATGTCCAGAATCATGTCGTCGGCGCTCACCTCGGCCACGGTTTTCAGCGTGGCGGTGGCGTTTTCGGCGAACTCGGTGGCGCAGACCACGTCGCTCGGCAGCGGCACATCGCCGCCACGGGCGCGGATTTTGGCGATGACGCGTTTGGCGTCGTCTACCAGGTCTGCTTCGGCCAGCGATTTGCCGATGGCGTGGCCTTCAGCCAGCAGGAAGGTGTTGGCGATGCCGCCGCCGACGATCAGCTGGTCTACCTTGTCGGCCAGGCTTTCCAGAATGGTGAGCTTGGTGGACACCTTGGAGCCTGCCACGATGGCCACCAGCGGGCGGGCCGGGGCCAGCAGGGCTTTGCCCAGGGCGTCCAGCTCGGCAGCCAGCAGGATGCCGGCGCAGGCTACCGGGGCGTACTGTGCCACGGCGTGGGTAGAGGCTTCGGCGCGGTGGGCAGTGCCGAAGGCGTCGTTGACGAACACGTCGCACAGGCTGGCGTAAGCCTGGCCCAGCTCGGCGTTGTTCTTTTTCTCGCCTTTGTTCAGGCGCACGTTTTCCAGCATGACGACGTCACCGGCAGCCAGGCTGAGGCCGGCTTGCCAGCTGTCGGCCACGGTGACGGTCTTGCCCAGCAGCTCGGACAGGCGCGCGGCGACCGGGGCCAGGCTGTCTTCCGGCTTGGGTTCGCCTTCGGTGGGGCGGCCCAGGTGGGTCATCAGGATCACGCTGGCACCGGCTTGCAGGCAGTGCAGGATGGACGGCAGGCTGGCGCGGATACGGGTGTCGTCACCGATGACGCCGTTTTTTACCGGCACGTTCATGTCCACGCGGATCAGCACGCGTTGGCCTGCCAGGGCGAGGTCGGTCAGTTTCTTGAATTGCATGGTTGTGGCCTTCTAGAAAACAAGTAAATAAACAGGCTGCTTGCTTGTGTGCAGGGCCGCCCGGTGGCAGTAAAGCGCCGGGCTGTGTTGTATTGCCAGGCCCGGTGGAGCGGGCCTGCACGCCTGGGCAAACAGGTTGCGGCCAACCTGTGGGGTTGGCCGCAGGGTTTGCTTACTTGGCGGCGAACATTGCGCGAGCGGTTTTCAGCATCTGCTGGCAGAAGCCCCACTCGTTGTCGTACCAGGCCAGCACTTTCACCATATTGCCGCCGGTTACCTTGGTCAGGGTGGCGTCGAAGAAGGAGCCTTCGGTGGTGTGGTTAAAGTCGCTGGAGACCAGTGGCAGGGTGTTGTAACCCAGGGTGCCTTGCATGCTGCCTTCGGACGCTTTTTTGACGATCTCGTTGATTTCGTCCTTGGTGGTGTCGCGCATGGCGGTGAAGGTGAGATCGACCAGCGAGACGTTGATGGTCGGCACGCGCACGGCAAAGCCGTCCAGCTTGCCTTTCAGCTCTGGCAGCACCAGGCCGACCGCTTTGGCAGCGCCGGTCTTGGTAGGGATCATGTTGTCGGTGGCGGAACGGGCGCGGCGCAGGTCTTTGTGACGCACATCAGTCAGCACCTGGTCGTTGGTGAAGGCGTGGATGGTGGTCATCAGGCCTTTTTTGATGCCGATGGCGTCGTTCAGCGCCTTGGCTACCGGGGCCAGGCAGTTGGTGGTGCAGGATGCGTTGGACACCACGGTCATGTCGGCTGTCAGGATGTCGTGGTTTACGCCGTATACGATGGTGGCGTCGACGTCGTCACCGCCCGGGGCGGAGATCAGCACCTTCTTGGCGCCAGCGTCCAGGTGCAGCTTGCACTTTTCCTTGGTAGTGAACGAGCCGGTGCATTCCAGCACCAGGTCGACATTCAGCGCGGCCCACGGCAGCTCGGCCGGGTTGCGGGTGCTGAAGAACGGGATGCGGTCGCCGTTAACGATCAGGGCTTCTTCATCGTGGCTGACATCGGCAGCAAAACGGCCGTGCACGGTATCGAACTTGGTCAGGTGTGCGTTGGTGGCCAGGTCGCCGGAGGCGTTCACGGCAACGATCTCGAAATCGCCACGCAGGTTGTATTCGTAGATGGAACGCAGAGCCTGACGGCCGATACGGCCGTAGCCGTTGATTGCGATGCGGATGGACATGGTTTTCTCTCCCAGAAATGAAAACCCGGCAAGCCGGATGCAGCCTGTGTGCGGCCAACGCTAGCGTGGGCGGGCTGTGGAACCCGCCGGGGCCGGACACCCTGCCGTACTTTTGTACTGTTCTGGGTGCGGGCGCATTGTCGTGTCAGGCTGTGCCCTGGCTTGTGGGCGAATAAAAAGCCGCCCCTCGTTGGCACGGGGGCGGCTGGTTGTTATGCGCGGATCACGCTCTTGGTCTTGGCAACCACGTTGTCCACGGTAAAGCCGAACTCCTTGAACAGCACGCCGGCCGGGGCGGATTCGCCAAAGTGGTCGATACCGATCACTTCGCCTTCCAGACCCACGTACTTGCGCCAGCCGTCGGTGACACCGGCTTCGATCGCTACGCGCGGCAGGCCTGCAGGCAGCACGCTGGCGATGTAGGCCTTGTCTTGCTGGTCGAAGGCGCGGGTGCACGGTACGGATACCACGCGTACGGCGATGCCTTCGGCAGCCAGGGCTTCCTGGGCTTTCAGCGCCAGCTCCACTTCGGAGCCGGTGGCCATCAGCACCGCCTGGGCGCCTGCGGCGTCACGCAGTACGTAGCCCCCCTTCTTGATGCCGTCGATCTGCGCGGCGTCACGTGCCACGAATGGCAGGTTCTGGCGGCTGAAGATCAGGCAGGACGGGTGGTCTTTGGCAGCCAGTGCCTCGGCCCAGGCCACCAGAGACTCGACGGTGTCGCACGGGCGCCATACGGCCATGTTCGGGATCAGGCGCAGGGTAGCGATCTGCTCTACCGGCTGGTGAGTCGGGCCGTCTTCGCCCAGGCCGATGGAGTCGTGGGTGAACACGAACACCGGGTTGATCTTCATCAGCGCGGCCATGCGCAGGGCGTTACGGGCGTATTCGCTGAACATCAGGAAGGTGGCGCCGAACGGCTTCACGCCGCCGTGCAGGGCCAGGCCGTTCATGATGGCAGCCATGCCGAATTCGCGTACGCCGTAGTGCACGTAGTTGCCGCCGGTTTCACGTGAAACCGGGGTGCTGCCCGGCCAGTTGGTGAGGTTGGACGGGGTCAGGTCGGCGGAGCCGCCTACCAGTTCCGGCAATACCTCGGCCAGCGCGGCGATAGCGTTTTGCGATGCCTTACGGGTGGCGATGGTTTCGCCTTTTTCGTTTACCGCAGCGATCTTGGTGGCCAGGTGAGCGTCCCAGTTGGCCGGCAGCTCGCCTGCCATGCGGCGGGTGTACTCGGCAGCCAGCTCAGGGTAGGCCGCGGCGTAGCCGGCAAACAGGGTATCCCAGGCCGATTCGGCAGCGGCGCCTTTGGTTTTACCGTCCCAGGCATCGTAGATGGCTTGCGGGATCACGAACGGTTCGTAGCCCCACTGCAGGCTGGCGCGGGCGGCAGCGATTTCGGCAGCGCCCAGCGGTGCGCCGTGTACATCGTGGCCGCCTTGCTTGTTGGGAGCGCCTTTGCCGATCACGGTCTTGCAGCAGATCAGTGTCGGGCGGGCGGTTTCTTTCTTGGCGGTATCGATGGCAATCTGCAACTCTTCGGCGTCGTGGCCGTCTACGTTGCGGATCACTTGCCAGCCGTAGGCTTCAAAGCGTGCCGGGGTGTCGTCGGTGAACCAGCCTTCTACATCGCCGTCGATGGAAATGCCGTTATCGTCGTAGAAGGCGATCAGCTTGGACAGGCCCCAGGTACCGGCCAGGCTGCAGGCTTCGTGGCTGATGCCTTCCATCATGCAACCGTCGCCCAGGAAGGCGTAGGTGTAGTGGTTGACCACCGGGAAACCGTCGCGGTTGAATTCGGCGGCCAGGATTTTTTCAGCCAGTGCCATGCCTACCGCGTTGGTAATGCCCTGGCCCAGCGGGCCGGTGGTGGTTTCAACGCCAGGCGCATAGCCGTATTCCGGGTGGCCCGGGGTTTTGCTGTGCAGCTGGCGGAAGTTTTTCAGGTCGTCGATCGAAAGGTCGTAGCCAGTGAGATGCAGCAGGCTGTACAGCAGCATGGAGCCGTGACCGTTGGAGAGCACGAAGCGGTCGCGGTTGGACCAGGCCGGGTTGGCGGGATTATGCTGCAGGTGATCGCGCCACAGTACTTCGGCGATATCTGCCATGCCCATCGGGGCGCCGGGGTGACCGGATTTGGCCTTTTCCACGGCATCCATAGACAGGAAACGCACGGCATTGGCTAGCTCGGTTCGGGTGACCATTCGGGGAAAACCTCAACTTGTAGGGAACCGGAACAACGGTTGCACCATCGCTTTTGCCGACGGCCTAACCGTTGCGAAATCATGAAATTATCGCCGATTTTGTCGCACCGCGGCAACCGCGCTGCAAAGCCAGGCCTTTGTTTTTACGCGTAATAAAATTACGCGCACCCGCTTGCCCTGCCCCCGCACCCCGGCTGGGCAAGCGGTGCGCCACCGATTCAAACAGATAAGGCTGCCGGCTCAACGACTTAAGCGGGCAGCCAGCGGCGCGGCAGGTGGCCGCCAGATCGATACCCGAAAGAAGGAATACGATGGAACAGCAAGCAACCCACGCCCTCCGGCCACGCAAAGTGCCCGCATCGCACGGCTGGCACTGGATAAAACAGGCATTTTTTCTGGTGCGCGAACAGCCGCTGACCTGGGTACTGTTTGCCGTGAGCTACCTGCTGTTGCAAATGCTGCTGGGCAACCTGGGCCAGTTTGGCCAGCTGTTGGGTATGGTTACCGTACCGCTGTTTGCCGGTGGCTTTGTGCTGGCGGCACAACGGGCCGTGCGCGGTGAAACCTTGCGCCCGCTGGATGTATTTGCGGCGTTCGCTAGCCACTGGCGACAGCTGGCGGGGCTGGGGCTGGCCTATTGTGGCCTGCTGGTCGCGGCCATGCTGCTGGTGGTGCTGGGTTTGCTGGCGCTGGCGGGCGGGCAGATCGGTAACGAGGCGCTGACTGCCATGCCGCTGGGCAAGCAGATTGTCGGCCTGGTGCTGTTTGCGGCGGGTATGTTTATCGCCTCGCTGCTGTACTGGTTTGCCCCGGCCGCAGTGGTTCTGGCCGGTATGGATCCGTTGCCGGCCATGCGGCGCAGCCTGGCGGGTGGCTGGCTGAATTGGCCTGCGGTACTGCTGTGCGGGGTGATGCTGGCGGTGCTGCTGTTTCTGGCGCTGTTGCCGTTTGGCCTGGGGCTGCTGCTGTGGCTGCCGGTGATGTTTGTGTCGGTATACGTGGCGTGGCTGGATGTGTTCGGTGATGGCCTGCCCCAGCGTGGTTAAGGCATCGGCATGACAACGCAGCAAGGCCCGCCGCGAATGCGGCGGGCCTTGCGCTTTTCGGGCCATGGCCAGGTTGGCCGCATGGGCCAGGCTTAGCCGCGGCGCATGTCTACGTGCAGGATGCCGCCGTCGTCGTAGGGCTGGGACACGCTGCGAAAGCCGAACTGCTCGTAAAAGCCCAGCTTTTCCTGCTGCGCCGACAGCATGATGGCGCGCCCGGGGAACAGCTGCTCGCACTGCTGTACCGCCTGCTGCATCAGTGGCTTGGCCAGGCCGCTGCCCCGCGCGTACGGCGGTATCACCACACGGCCGATGGCGGTGGCGTCCGGGTATTTGATACCGGGGGCAATCAGCCGCGCGTAGGCCACCAGGCGGCCGCTGGCGTCACGCGCTGACAGGTGCCAGCAGTCCAGGTCGATACCATCGATATCGCCATAGATGGACTGCTGTTCCACCACGAACACCTGGTCGCGCAGTTGCAATACCTGATACAGGCTGTGCGGCGTAAAGTCGGTAAAACCGTGGCATTGCCACTGTAGCGGGTTGGGCATAGTACAATCCTTGCAATTTCACTCTTCGTGATCCGAACATAACACGCTGCACAGTCTGTGTAGCGCGTACTACCCCACTATGAGCCAGAACGATTTGTTTGCTGAAAGCGGCACCCCCGCCCAGCCCCCCGTGCCCGCTGCGGCCAACCTGCCAGATCAGGACGACGGCAGCCTGGCGCTGGACCTGTACGCCGAGCGCGCCTACCTGGAATACGCCATGAGCGTGGTGAAGGGTCGTGCCCTGCCCGAGGTGGCCGACGGCCAGAAACCCGTGCAGCGCCGCATCCTGTACGCCATGCGCGACATGGGCCTGACCCACGGTGCCAAGCCGGTGAAATCCGCCCGTGTGGTGGGCGAAATTCTGGGTAAATACCACCCGCACGGCGACAGCTCCGCCTACGAAGCGCTGGTGCGCATGGCGCAGGACTTTACCCTGCGCTACCCGCTGATCGACGGCCAGGGCAACTTTGGCAGCCGCGATGGCGACGGCGCCGCCGCCATGCGTTACACCGAAGCGCGCCTCACGCCCATCGCCGAGCTGCTGCTGTCCGAGATCGATATGGGCACCGTGGATTTCGTGCCCAATTACGACGGCGCGTTTGACGAGCCCGCCCTGCTGCCGGCACGCCTGCCCATGGTGCTGCTCAACGGCGCCTCCGGCATTGCCGTGGGCATGGCCACCGAGATCCCGCCGCACAACCTGTCCGAAGTGGCCGCCGCCTCGCTGGCGCTGCTGGCCAACCCGGACCTGACTACCGCCGAGCTGATGCAGCACGTGCCGGGGCCGGACTTCCCCGGCGGCGGCCAGATCATCACCCCGTACGAAGACATCCTGGCCGCCTACGAGGTTGGCCGCGGCAGCGTGCGCGTGCGCGCCAAGTGGGAAGTGGAAAAACTGGCGCGTGGCCAGTGGCGTGTGATCGTGTCCGAGCTGCCGCCCGGCTCCAGCGCGCAAAAAGTGCTGGCCGAGATCGAAGAAGCCACCAACCCCAAGGTGAAATCCGGCAAAAAGGCGCTGACGCAAGACCAGCAAAACCTGAAGAGCCTGATGCTGTCCCTGCTGGACCGCGTGCGCGACGAATCCGACAGCGAGCAGCCGGTACGCCTGGTATTCGAGCCCAAATCCAGCCGCCAGGACCCGGACGAGTTCATGAACATCCTGCTGGCGCAAACCAGCCTGGAAGGCAATGCCTCGCTGAACCTGGTGATGATCGGCATGGACGGCCGCCCCGGGCAGAAAGGCCTGAAAGCCATTCTGGCCGAGTGGCTGGCTTTCCGTCAGCACACCATTACCCGCCGTCTGAACCACCGCCTGGGCCAGGTAGACAAGCGCATCCATATCCTGGAAGGCCGCATGATTGCCTTCATCCATATCGATGAAGTCATCCGCGTCATCCGCGAATCGGACGAGCCCAAGCCCGACCTGATCAAGGCCTTTGGCCTGTCCGAGGCGCAAGCCGAAGACATTCTGGAAATCCGCCTGCGCCAGCTGGCGCGGCTGGAAGGCTTCAAGCTGGAAAAAGAGCTGGGCGAGCTGCGCAAAGAGCGCGACAGCCTGCGCCACCTGCTGTCCAGCGAGGCTGCACTGCGCGGCAAGATGGCCGAGGAAATCCGCGAGGACGCCACCAAGTACGGCGACGCTCGCCGCAGCGAGATCAAGGCCGCCGAGCGCGCCGTGCTCACGCAAACCGTGGCCGACGAGCCGGTCACCATCATCCTGTCGCAAAAAGGCTGGGTACGCGCCCGTGTGGGCCACAATGTGGACTTGTCGGCGCTGGCCTTCAAGGACGGCGACGCGCTGCACACCGTGGTGGAAACCCGCACCGTGTGGTCGCTCATCGTGCTCGATAGCCGTGGCCGCGCCTACACGCTGGACCCGGCCGACGTTCCCACCGGCCGTGGCGACGGTGTACCGGTGGCATCGCTGGTCGAGCTGCAGGACGGCGCCAAACCCGCGCAGATGATCTCCGGCCGCGACGACGCCCGCTATGTGGTAGCGGGCAGTGGCGGTTATGGCTTTATTGCCAGGATCAGCGACATGGCCGGCCGGGTCAAAGCCGGCAAAGCCTTCCTCACCCTGGACGCAGGCGAAACCGTGCTGGCCCCGGTGCCGGCTGCGGCCAACCTCGACGGCGTACGCCTGGTAGCCGCCAGCGACGGTGGCCGCCTGCTGGCCTTCCCGGCCAGCGAGCTGAAAGACCTGGCCAAGGGCCGTGGCCTGATGCTGATGGCCATGGACGACGGCGAAGCGCTCACCGCCATTGGCCTGGTCGCGGGCGACAAGGCCCTGCTAGCCACCGTGTCGGTACGCGGCAAAGTGGCCGACGAGAAGCTGGCGCTGGCCGAGTTTGACGGCAAGCGCGGCCGCAAGGGCAAGCTGATGCCGAAGAAGTGGACGGTTGGCCGCATCGGCAACCCGGACTAAGCCTGTGTCCAGCCCTGCCCTGCCCACGCCACCCCTCACCCCGCCGCGTGCGCTGCGCTACTACAATATTTTTCGTGTAGCCAGCGTCGCGGCGCTGCTGATCATGACGCAGTGGGCCATGCCGGCGCCGTTTGGCGGCAACGCCTGGCTTACCGGCTGGCTGCTGATGTACGGCGGCGTGGTGGTGCTGGGCGTGCTGCTGCCGCGGCTACGCATCCCGCTGGAATGGGGCGTGACCGTGGGCCTGGCCGGCGACATCGCCCTGCTGGTGGTCTACATGCACGAGTACGGCGGCGTGCAAAGCGGCTTTGGCATGCTGCTGCTGCCTTTCCTGGCGGTAGCCGGCATGCTGGTGACGGGCCGCCTGGCGCTGTTCCACGCCGCCATGGCCACGCTGGCGGTGTTTGCCAGCGTACTGCTGTATGCCCTGAATGGCCTGAGCGTGCCGCGCGAGCTGTTCCAGGCCGCCCTGCTGGCCATTGCCTGCTTTGTGACCAGTAGCACCACCTGGCTGCTGGCACGCAAGGCACGCGAATCCGAAAGGTTGGCCGCAGAGCGTGGCGGCCAGCTGGCCAGCCTGAACCGTGTCAATGCGCTGGTGTTGCAAGCCCTGCGCGAAGCCGTGGTGGTGCTGGATGGCCAGGGCGTGGTCCGCCACTACAACAGCCGCGCCGAGCGCCTGCTGGGCCGTATCCAGCGCGATGCCACCCTGCCCGAGCTGATGCCGGTGATACAACGCTGGCAGCGTGCTGGCTGCCAGCCCTACGCCCAGACCGTAGAAAGCAATGTACGTGGCCAGCAGCTGATCGGCCGCATGGTGCCGCTGGAAGAAAACGGCGCGCCGCTGCTGGTACTGTTTCTGCAAAACGTGGCCGAGCTGGCCGCCGAGGCGCAGCAGCTCAAGCTCACCGCGCTGGGCCGCCTTACCGCCAACATCGCCCATGAAATCCGCAACCCGCTGGCCGCCATCAGCCATGCCAGTGAGCTGCTGGCCGAAGACGCCGCCGACCCGGCCACCCAGCGCCTGGCCGGTATGGTGCAAGCCAACACCCGCCGCATCAACCGCCTGGTAGAAGAAGTGCTACAGCTAAACCGCCGCGACCGCGTACGCAGCGAAATGCTGGAGCTCAGCCGCTTTCTGCCCGAGCTGATCGACAGCTTTGTGCTGGCTCACCCCGATACCGCCGGGCGCATCCTGACCCGCTACCTGGCGCCGGTGAGCGTGCGCTTTGACCGTGGCCACCTGCAGCAAATCCTGGGCAACCTGCTCAGCAATGGCTGGCGCCACAGCAGCGGCACCACCGGCGCGGTACGCATGGAAATAGACCACGACTGCATCCGCGTGATCGACGATGGCCCCGGCATTGCCCCCGACACGCAGAGCCACCTGTTTGAACCCTTTTTCACGACAGAAAGCAGCGGCACCGGCCTGGGTCTGTACATTGCCCGCGAGCTGGCCGAAGCCAACGGCGCCCGGCTGGATTACCAGCCGCCCGGTGGCTGCTTTCGCCTGAGTCTGCCCAAGGAACCATGAGCCGCGTACTGATCGTAGACGACGAACCCGATATCCGCGAACTGCTGCAACTGACCCTGTTGAAGATGGGGCTGCAGGTCGACACCGCCGCCTCGGTCGGCGAAGCCTGCAGCAAGCTGGCCCGCCAGCGTGTCGAGCTGGTGCTTACCGATATGCGCCTGCCCGATGGCGAAGGCCTGCAGGTCGTGGAGTACATCGCCGCGCAGCAGCTGGATATCCCTGTGGCGGTGATTACCGCCTTTGGCAGTACCGAAAACGCCGTGGCCGCCATGAAAGCCGGCGCGTTCGACTACCTAGCCAAGCCGCTGAGTCTGGCGGCGCTGCGTGCCCTGGTCAAATCGGCCATGCGCCTGCCGGATAATGCGGCCAACCCGGCGCTGGCCAGCGAACGCCTGCTGGGCGAGGCACCGGCCATGCAGGACGTGCGCAAAATGATTGCCAAGCTGGCGCGCAGCCAGGCGGCCGTGCATATCAGCGGCGAGTCCGGTACCGGCAAAGAACAAGCCGCCCGCCAGATACACGAACAAAGCCCGCGCGCCGGCAAACCTTTTGTGGCGGTGAACTGCGGCGCCATCCCGGAAAACCTGATGGAAAGCGAGTTTTTCGGCAGCAAGAAAGGCGCGTTTACCGGCGCCGATGCCGACCGCGAGGGCTTCTTTCAGCAGGCGCATGGTGGCACGCTGTTTCTGGACGAGGTAGCCGACCTGCCGCTGGCCATGCAGGTCAAGCTGCTGCGCGTGATCCAGGAAAAAACCGTGCGCCGCCTGGGCGCCACGCAAGAAGAAGCCATCGATGTGCGCATCCTGTCGGCCACGCACCGCAACCTGCCCCAGGCGGTCAGCGATGGCCTGTTCCGCCAGGACCTGTTCTATCGGCTGAACGTCATCAGCCTGGCCATGCCGGCACTGCGCGAGCTGCGCGACGATATTCCGCGCTTTGTCGGCGCCCTGCTCGACCGCTTTACCGACGGCAGCGAGGAGCGCCCGCGCCTCACCCCCGACGCGGTCAAGGCGCTGCTGGCCTACCATTACCCTGGTAACTTTCGCGAGCTGGAAAACATTCTGGAACGCGCCGTGGCGCTGTGTAGCGATAACCGCATCGAGCCGGCCGACCTGCAGCTGGGCGCCTGCCCGGACAGCCAGGCCGAGGGCGAGGCGCTGGCGCCGGCCGGCACCGAAACCCTGCAAGACTATCTGGACCGCGTGGAGCGTGTCGCCATCGAAGGGGCGTTACAGCAAAGTGATGGCAACCGCACCCAGGCGGCCAAACTGCTGGGCGTGAGCTTCCGCTCGCTGCGCTACCGGCTGGAGCGGCTGGGCATGAAGTAGCCGCAGTTGGCTAAAGCTAGCCAGTTAACGTTGACTGGCATCCTTTTATGTTTGATTGTTGCGTTAGTAAGTGCGAGTGTGTCCGCGGCGCGGACGATATTCAGATGTCGGTTCCGCCCGTGACCGAGCGAGGCAAGCGCAGCGTCGCGAGGGAATAGGACGGGAAAGGGGGCGGATTGCCGCCCCCTTTTCATTCCCCCGCAACCCGGGGCTGCTCGAAACCCCGTGCAAATGACACGCCCCAGGCGCCGCCGAACTCGCATCGCTGAGCAAATCAGAGATTTGCACGCAGATCGCTAACGGCTCGGGACCCAAACAAATCGGCGTCTTGCGCGTGCGAATCTTTGATTCGCTCAGCACAATCCTGGGGCGCACCATTTTGCCCGGCTCGCGCCAACGGGATAGGGTGCTTCATTAACGTTCTATCGTTAAATGACCTGTCATGCTGCTTAACTGACTGGCGGGTGCCTCAGATCTTGAAGCGTGATACCGACTGGCGCAGCTGCTGCGCCATGGCGGTCATTTCGCAGGCGGCCAGCGAGGCATCGTGCGCCTTGTGGTGGTTCTGGTCGGCTTGCTGCGCCACGCGCTCCACATTGTGGGCGATGTCCATGCTGGCTGTGCTTTGTTCGCGCAGCGCATCCGCAATGCCCACCACCGATTCTTCTACCTTGCGTGCGCCGTCGCGGATGCTTTGCAGGCTCTGGCCGGCTTCGCTGGCCGATTTCACCCCGGCCTCCACCTGCAGCACGCCGCTGTTCATGCTTTCTACCGCTTCGCGCGATTCGGCCTGGATGCGGCCAACCGTGTCGCTGATTTCCAGGGTGGATTGCGTGGTGCGCTCGGCCAGCTTGCGTACCTCGTCGGCCACCACGGCAAAGCCGCGGCCCATTTCGCCGGCACGGGCGGCTTCAATCGCCGCATTCAGCGCCAGCAGGTTGGTCTGGTCGGCAATGTCGCGAATCACGGTCACCACACGGCTGATCTGCTCGGAACGGTCGCCCAGTTGGGTGACGGTGGCGGCAGTGCTGCCGCTGGCGGCAGCGATTTCGCGCATGGTCTGTACCGTGCGGCCAACGATGACTTCGCCGGTTTTGGACACCTGGTCGGACTGGATGGCCAGCTCGCGTGCGTCGCTGGCGTACTGGCTGACCTGGCTGATGCTTTGCGTCATTTCTTCTACGCACGAGGCCATGGCCGACACCGCTGCGCTTTGCTCGCGCGAGCTGTTGGAGACGTCATCCGACAACGCGGCCAGGCCTTGCGCGTTGCGTGCCAGGCCATCCACGCTCTGGTTCACTTCGCTGATCAGCTGGCGCAGTTCGCGGCACATCAGGTTATTGGCTTGCAATACCTCGCCGATTTCATCGTGGCGGTCTACCACAATGCTCACGGTCAGATCGCCTGCCGCTACGCGGCGGGTGGTGTCTACCAGGCGGGCCAGCGGGGCGCTGACCCAGCGGCGCATGGCGACAAATACCAGGGCTACCAGCAACACGATGACCAGCAGGGTACCCAGCAGCATTTTTACCTGCATCTCGCGCGGCTCGCGCACCAGCTCGTCCTGGTAGGCACTGGTGGCAACCAGCCAGCCCCACTGCGGGTAGGAAACAAAGGTGGCCAGTTTCAGGCGTGGCTTGGTGGTACCGGCGTCCAGCCAGTTGTAACGGATCTGCCCCTGCTGTTGCGACAGCATGGTTTTAATAAAGGGCTGGCCGTCGGCATCGGTGCTGTCCAGCAGGTTTTTGCCTTCTTTATTGGGGTGGATGACGAGCTCGCCCGGGCGTGTTTTGGCGTCCAGCACGTATACGTAGCCGGTGTCACCAATCTTGAGCGCCAGGATCTTCTGCTTCAGCGCCTTCAGGCCGTCGGTGTAGTCGATACCGGCAAACACCACCGCCACCACCTGGCCTGCCGCATCTTTCAGCGGTATGTAGTGCGTCATGTAGTCGCGGCCAAACAGGTTGGCCGGGCCGGTATAACGCTCGCCGCTTTTCAGCAGGTTATACGCCGGGTGGGCGTGGTCCAAGGTGGTGCCCACGGCGCGGGTGCCGTCTTCTTTTTTCAGCGAAGAAGCAACACGGATGAAATCGTCGCCCTGGCGGACAAACAGGGTGGCTACGCCGCGGGTAGCCTGGGTAAAGCGGTCTACCTGGGTTTCATTGCCATTGAGCAGCTGGTCGGCACTGTAGAGCGCCGGTGCCGTGTGCCCGCTGAGGGTGACCGGGTTGGCCGCATCGGCCCGTATCGGGCTGGCCAGGCTGGCTGCCAGCTGTGCCGCACTGTTCTGGGCGCTGCTTTCCAGCACGCTGGCGTAGGCATCGATACTGTCGACGACTTGCTGGTTGGTTTGCTGCATGGTGTCTACCGCGCGCTGCTCTACGCGGTTGCCCAGCCACTGGCTAACGACCAGGCCGGCAATACCCAGAATGATAAACAGCGCGATGCTTAGCACCAGGCTGAGTTTTTGTGCCAATGACAGGCGCGAGATGGTGAGTTTGGACATGGCTCTTTTTACGCATAGGTGGGTGGTTTTGCGCGTGTTTGATTTATATATTTATTAAATGAAAATGATTTTTTATATAAAAACACGCGTGGATATCGTATGTCCTAATGCGGGCCATGCTGTTGATAATGGTCAAATCCTGTTGGCTAGGTGGCTGATTTTCAAAACTTTTCTACATTATATCTGTTGGATACCTGTGGCATTTTATTGCTGGAATGTAAACAGACTTGCAGCAAATGCATCGATGGCCGGGGCGCGTAGGCCGCGGCGGCGAATCAGCACGGTAGGCGCATGTGCCAGCTGAGCCGGTAGCGGGTGGGTGGCCACATGGCCGGCCGCCGGGGTCAGTGCCAGCAGGGCTTCGGGTACCAGGGCAATGCCCATGCCGCTGGCGGCGCAACTGATCATGGCGTGGTATGAATCCAGCTCTACTAGCCGGTCTACCACACAGCCGCTCTGTTCTAGCCAGCGTTCCAGCCGCTGCCGGTAGGCACAGCCGTGGTCAAAGGCCAGCAGGGTGTGCGGCCCGTGTTCTGGCCCCACTTGCGCGCCCAGCGCGCTGATCAGCAGCAGGTTTTCGTTACAGAATGGCTGGCTTTCCAGCTTGGGCTCGTTTACCGGCCCGCAGACCAGCGCGCAATCCAGCTCGCCGGCCAGAACAGCGCTGATCATGCTGGCGGTGGGGCCGGTGCGTAGCTCCAGGCGCACGCTTGGGTGTTGCTGGTGAAAGCTGGCCAGCAAGGGGGGCAGGCGCACGGCGGCGGTGTTTTCCATGGCACCCAGACGCAGGGTGCCACGCGGGGTATCGCTGGCCACGGCAGCGCGTGCCTCGTCGGCCAGCGCCAGCAGGCGCTCGCTGTAGCCGGCCAGCACCCGGGCGGCGGCGGTGGGGCGTACGCCACGGCCATCGCGCTCGAACAGCGCGACGCCCAGGCTGTCTTCCAGCTGTTTGATGCGGGTGGTGATATTGGACTGCACGCGGTGCAGGCGGCGGGCGGCGGCGGTAATGCCGCCTTCTTGCAGCACCGCCTGGAAGATGGCCAGGTCACTCAGGTCCATATCGTTCTCCATAATGGATGTATTGCATCATTTTAATTCATTTTTCAGCATGCTATTGCCCGGGCATAGTGAGGGCTGCCATTCCACCTTGCAGGCCGCTCCCATGCCATTTACCGCTACCCGAAAGGGCTATGTTTATCTGTTTGCCTGCCTGTTGCTGTGGAGCAGTTTCATGCTGATGGCACGGCTGGGCGGCAAAACGCCGTTAACGGCGTACGACCTGCTGGCGCTGCGCCTGGCTACCGCCAGCGCGGTGCTGCTGTGGCTGCCCCGGCCCGCCTGGTCGGCCTGGCGTGATGCCCGGCTGTGGCTGCTGGCGCTGATTGGCTGCATCGGCTTTTGCCTGTTGTGCTACGGGGCGGTGCGCTGGGTGCCGGCGGCGCATGTGGCGCTGCTGGTGGCGGGGATACAGCCATTCCTGATGGCGCTACTGTTGGTGCTGGCGGGCCAGGGTTGGCCGCAGCGTGCCGCCGGGCCGGGTTACGCAGTGATGGCGCTGGGCCTGGGGCTGCTGGCCTGGCCGCTGTTTGCCGGGCAGGCCTTGCCCGGGCAATGGCTGGGTGATGGCATGTTGCTGACGGCGGGGGTGCTGTGGGCGCTGTACGCGCTGCTGGCCAAGCGCTGGTGCTACGCGCCGTGGTTGCTGACCAGCTTTGTCACGCTGGCCTCCACCCTGCTCTACTTGCCGGTTTACCTGCTGTGGCTGCCCAAAGGGCTGGCGGCTACCCCGTGGCCGATGATCGTGAGCCAGGCGCTGTTTCACGGCATCAGCCCGGCGATTCTGGCCATGCTGTGCTATCTGCGTGCCGTCGCGCTGCTGGGGCCATCGCGTGTGGCGGCGCTGATGGCGCTGATACCGGTGATGACTGGCCTGGCGGCGGTGCCGCTGTTGAATGAGCCGCTGACCGCCACGCTGGCCGCGGCCTTATTGAGTGTATCGCTGGGTGCCTGGTGGGTGTCCCGCCCGGTGCCCGCCCCTGCCCCTGCTGCCCGCCCGGCAGCGTGCGGCCAACCTTGAACCCTGGAGTCACCATGCCCTACGTCAATATCAAGATTACGCGCGAAGGCGCGACCGCCGAGCAAAAAGCCGAGCTGATCGCCGGTGTCACCCAGCTGCTGCAGCAGGTGCTGAACAAGAACCCGGCCACTACCGTGGTGGTGATCGACGAGGTGGACACCGATAACTGGGGCATAGGTGGCGAAAGTGTCACCGTGCGCCGCGCACGCGGTAGCTAGTATCGATACAGGGTTGGCCGCAGCAAGACAAAGCCCCGCACTGGGCGGGGCTGTGGCGGGCAAGGCTGGCGGCGATCAGGCGGCGCCAGCGTCCTTCAGGCATTTTTTCACAAAGCTGTTCTTGGCAGCGCCGGCCAGTTTCTTCTCGGCGGCTTTGGTGTCGCAGCTGGCCTGCGCACCGGCGGCTTTGCTGTCTTTTTCGCACTTCTTCACAAAGCTGTTCTTGGCAGCGCCAGCCAGCTTTTTCTCGGTGGCTTTGGCTTCGCAGCTGGCGTCGGCGGCGAAGGTGGCGGTGGAAACACAGGCTAGCAGGGCAATCGCGAGCAGTTTGCGCATGGTGTTGATCCTTATAGGTTGGCAAGAGGCCTTGGCAGTATTGCCCTGTGCTGCGCAGGCTGGCAAGTGCGGCACGGTGGCAATAGGTAACAGTGTGTCACGGCGGCATGACAATATAAAAACCCCCGGTCAATGCCGGGGGTTTTTTATGGGTATTGCTTGATTATCCAGCCAGGCGGGCGCGGTGGCGGGCAATCTGGAAGCGCACCTGGTTTGGCGCAGTGCCGCCTACGTGGTCGCGTTGTGCCAGGCTGCCTTCCGGGGTCAGTACGCTGTACACGTCCTGTTCGATCAGGGTGCTGAACTGGCGCAGCGTGTCCAGGCTGAGGTCGGCAATGTCCACACTCTGCTGCTCGGCGTGGCGCACGGTGAGCGCTACCACTTCGTGGCTATCGCGGAACGGCATGCCCTTTTTCACCAAGTAGTCGGCCAGGTCGGTAGCCGTCGCAAAGCCCTGCAGTACGGCCGCGCGCATGGCGGCTGGCTTCACGGTGATGCCGCGCATCATGTCGGCGTAGATGCGCAGGGTGTCGATCAGCGTGTCGGCGGTGTCGAACAGCGGCTCTTTGTCTTCCTGGTTGTCCTTGTTGTAGGCCAGCGGCTGCGCCTTCATTAGGGTGACCAGGGCGATCAGGTGGCCAACCACACGGCCGGATTTGCCGCGTACCAGCTCGGGCACGTCCGGGTTTTTCTTCTGCGGCATGATGGAGCTGCCGGTGCAGAAGCGGTCGGCGATATCGATAAAGCCGACGCGCGGGCTCATCCACAGGATCAGCTCTTCGGACAGGCGGCTCAAATGCACCATGACCAGGCTGGCGGCGGCGGTGAATTCGATGGCGAAGTCACGGTCGGACACGGCGTCCAGCGAGTTGTGGCACACATCGTCAAAACCCAGCAGCTGCGCGGTGTAGTGGCGGTCGATCGGGAAGGTAGTACCTGCCAGCGCGGCGGCGCCCAGCGGCAGGCGGTTCACGCGCTTGCGGCAATCGGTCATGCGCTCGGCGTCGCGACCCAGCATTTCCACGTAGGCCAGCATGTGGTGGCCAAAGGTTACCGGCTGGGCTACCTGCAGGTGGGTGAAGCCTGGCATCACGGTGTCGGCGTGCTGTTCGGCCAGGTCCAGCAGGCTGGTTTGCAGCTCGGCAATCAGCACCACAATGGCGTCGATCTGCGCGCGCAGCCACAGGCGGATGTCGGTGGCCACCTGGTCATTACGGCTGCGGCCGGTGTGCAGGCGCTTGCCGGCGTCGCCGATCTTGTCGGTGAGGCGGCGTTCCACGTTCATGTGCACGTCTTCCAGGTCCACGCTCCAGTCGAAGTTACCGGCGCGGATGTCAGCAATGATCTGCGCCATGCCGTCGCGGATGGCGGCCAGGTCGGCGTCACCCAGTACACCGGATTTGTGCAGCATGGTGGCGTGCGCCAGCGAGCCTTCGATATCGAACTCGGCCAGGCGTTTATCAAAGGTGACCGACGCGGTGTATTTCTTGACCAGTTCGGAAACGGGTTCGGAGAAGCGGCCGGACCAGGCGTGCGTATCTTGCATGGTGAAAATGTCCCAAGTCTGTAAATGTATGGCGATTATCGGCAAGGATTATAAGCCAGCCCGTTGTCAGGCAGGAGCATTCCGACAGGATATTTCATCATGGCGCTGCGTTTCGTTAGGTAATCCTTTTTTTCGGTGCCTAGAGTGAAAGACGCACTGGGAGGACATACCATGTTTGACGCACTCAAGCTGAAAGAAAAGTTGTTGGGTGGTATCGGCATCATTTTGCTGCTGATGCTGGTGATGGGCGCGGTGGCCATGCTGGAGCTACGTACCATACGGCTGAGCCTTACCGATATTGTGGACGACCGTTACCCCAAGGTGGTACTGAGCAACCAGGTGATCAAGCGCACGCTGGATAACGGCCGCCTGGTGCGTAATGCCGTGTTCCAGAATGAAGCGGCCGCGGTGGAAGACACCCTGGCCAAGGCCAATGCCAACCGCCAGAAGATAGCGGAGGATCTGGCCACACTGGATGCCATGATCAACAGCCCCAAGGGGCGTGAGCTGATGAGCGGTATTGCCGAAACGGGCAAGCAGCTGGCGGCCAACTACGACAAGCTGTATGTCCTGCTGCGCGCCAACCAGGACCCGGAAGCCGTGGAGTTCATCCTCAAACAGTTTGCCCCGAGCAACAATGCCTATATGGCTGCGCTGGAGGCCATGGCGCAGTTTCAGTCCGACAAGATGAAAGAAGGCAAGGAAGAAGCCATCGCGGCGGTGTCTGCGGCCAACTGGCTGATGGGGCTGGTATCCGTGATAGCCCTGTTTGTCGGGGTGGTGATAGCCCTGCTGCTGGCGGCGCAGATCGCAGGGCCGTTGCGCCAGGCCATGAGTATGGCCAGCCGTATTGCCGCTGGCGACCTGACCCCGGCCAGTGGCGTGGATGCGCGCAATGGCCGGAATGAAACACGCCAGTTGTTGTTTACCCTGGAAACCATGCGGGTACAGCTGGTAGAGGCGTTTCAGGAAATTCGTGCCAGTGCTGGCTATGTGGCAGATTCGGCTACCCAGCTGTCCAGTATGTCCGAGCAGGTGGCGGTGAGTGCACAGCGCCAGGCCGAATCCACGTCGTCTGCTGCCGCCACACTGGAGCAGCTTACCGTCAGCATCAACCACGTGGCCGACAACGCGACCGATGCCAGCGCGCAAGCTACCCAGGCGGGTACCCTGGCGCGGCAGGGCAACACCGACGTACAGGCGTCGGTCAGCCGTATCCAGTCGGTGAGCAGTAGTGTGGACGGTACCGCTAGCGAAATGGCCAGCCTCACGCACGAGGTGCAGGAAATCGGCAATATCGTGACCGTTATTCGTGACGTGGCCGACCAGACCAACCTGCTGGCGCTGAACGCGGCGATCGAGGCGGCACGGGCCGGCGAAATGGGCCGGGGTTTTGCCGTGGTAGCCGACGAAGTACGCAAGCTGGCCGAGCGTACTACCGTGTCGGCGCAGGAAATCACGCGCATGGTGAGCTCGATCCAGAGCAATGCCGGGCGCGTGGTGAGCAGCATGGAGCAAAGCCGCCAGAGCGTAGGTAGCGTAACGGACAGCGCCGGGCGCACCACCCATGCCATGCAGCAGGTACAGCACAGCGCCGGCGCCGTGCTGGAGGCGGTCAGCAATATCAATGGCGCGCTCACCGAGCAGCGCGGTGCCAGCCAGGAGCTGGCCAAGAGTATGGAGGCGGTGGCGCAGATGGCCGAGGAGAACAGCGCTACGGTCGAGGAGCTGGCTACCACGTCCAGCCAGCTGATGGGCTTGTCGCAAACGCTGCAGGCGGTGGTGGGGCGTTTCCGCCTGGCCTAGCGCCATCCGGCGTGGGGAGGGTAGCAAAAACGGCCTGTTGGCCGTTTTTGCTTGATGGCGGGTCTAGCGCTCGGCGCTGCCGTACAGGCGGTGCGGGCTGACGGCCACGCTGCCCCGCTCGGACGATAGCCACAGCACGCCGTCCTGCACGGTGGCATTCAGCTGCATGCTGCGCTCGCACAGCGCCGCCAGCTCGGCCAGGGTATCGGTGGCAATGCTGAAGATGTTCAGGTGGTCGAAGCGGCCAACCTTGCCGGCCATGCCTTCCCACCAGATATCAGCCGAGCGGCCACCGTAGTTGTACAGCCATACCTGGCCGGCACGGCCACAGGCTTTGCGCAGGCGTTTTTCGTCCGGCTCGCCCAGCTCTACCCACTGTTCGATCTCGTCACTGAAATTCTTTTGCCACAGGTCCGGCTCTTCGTCGTCGCTGATGCCGCGGGTAAACACCATGTATTCGCCGGCGTGCAGGGCAAAGACGGCGATGCGCAGCATCATGCGCTCGATGGTTTCGGACGGGTGCTGGGCGATGGTCAGGCTGTGGCTGTCGTAGTAGCCACGGTCCATATCGGAAATCGTGAGGTCGGCTTTGTAAATGGTGGCTTTCAGTGCCATTGCAGGGCTTTCGCGTGGGGTACGTCAAGCCCTGCAGTGTAACGGGTTTTGCCCCTTAGCTGGCGCTATCGCTATCCAGCACGGCTTGCATGCAGGCGGCCAGCTGCTGTTCATCAGGCCTACCATTGGCGAGCGCCGCGATTACCCCATGGCGGTCGGCCAGGCTGCGGTTCTGGCTGAGCTTTTCTTTACCCTGCCACTGGCTTACGGGCAGGCGAAAGCCCACGATGCCGCGCTGCATGGCGGCCATGGCATGGGCTGGCACCGCCTGCGGCGACCAGCCATCCGGCCCTTCGAAACGGGCACTCAGCTGCGCCAGCAAGGCGTAGAGCGCGTCGCCACAGATCTGTTCTGCCGGGCCGCAGTGTGCATGCGCTACACGGTAGTTCCAGGTGGGGACCATGCCGCTGCTGTGGTACCAGCGCGGCGAAATATAGCCGTGCTCGCCCTGGAAGATGGCCACGCTGGGGGCTTGCAGCAGCGCCTGGCTATGGCCGTTGGCCGCCGCCAGGTGGCCTAGCAGGCAATCTGGCTGGCCGGGGTCGGGTAGCAATACCAGGTGGCTGATCCACGGCGTGTCGTCACCGGGGGTAATCAGCGTGGCAAAGGGGTGCTGGCTGGCCAGGGCGCTGGCCATGGCGGAGGTGCCGGCAAAAGCGGGTGGCTGATAAAGTGGCATGCGGGTCTCCTTTGTCTGGATTCTGTCGCGGCCTGCGCCGGCTGCCCAGAGCCACTTTGCCCCCGGTGCACAGGGCCACCGGGTGCCTGGCGCGCTGGCGGGGTGGCCCGCAGGCTGCGCCGATACCGCGCTTTAAGCGCCAGCGAGGCACCTTGAAACAAAGTAGCCACCATGAGCTTGTCAGTATTCGATAAATTGCTTGGTGTATGGCACCCTCAGGCCTAGGCTGAAAAGATCAGTTTGGGGGTGTTATGTGGCGACAAGGGATAAGGTTGGCCGCGCTGCTGCTGCCGCTAGCTGCGCTGGGGGCTGAGCCGCCGCTGAAGGTGCGCTTTTCCAACCAGGAGTACGCGCCGTATTTGGCAGAAAACCTGCCATTCGGCGGCATTCTGACGCGGGTCGTGACCGAGGTTTTTCGCCGTGGCAATGTCAGCGTCACGTATGGCTGGTACCCCAATAACCGGGCCATCCAGATGGCGCGCACGGGCGATGTGGATGGCAGCCTGGGCTGGACACCCAATGAAGAACGCCAGAAAGACCTGTTGTTCAGCGAAGAGGTGCTGCCGTTTCGCATGGTGTTGTTCCAGCGCCTGGGCGAAACCTATGCCTGGAAAAGCCTGGAAGACCTGGCACCCTACCGCTTTGGCATTACCGCCGGCAATTTCTACTCGGATACCTTTACCCGGCTGCAGCACAGCGGGATATTGAAGGTGGATGTCACCACCGACGATGTCAGCAATCTGCGCAAGTTGGCCGCGGGTCGCATCGACCTGTTCCCCATGGAAGGCGAGGCCGGCCAGCTGACAACCCGGCTGCAGCTGCCGCCGGCCATGGCGGCGCGCATCGTGCCGCAAGCGCGCGAGTACTGGAGTACGCCGCTGTGCGTGGTGATCTGGCGCGGCCACCCGCAGGCGGGTGAGCTGGTGCGGCGCTTTAACCGCGAGCTGAAAAAAATGAAAGACAGCGGCGAGCTGGCACTGCTGATCAGCCAGACCCGCCAGGCCATCTTTACCCATATCGACAAGAAGCGCTGATCTTTGCCGCCACAGTGGGCATAATCGCCTTTTTTCCCCTACAGGCAGCCTGGCGTGAGCAAGTACGGCGAACTGGTACAGCGCATCATCAGCAGTATCCGGCACGGTGATTACCAGCGTGGCGACACCCTGCCCTCGCTGCGCCAGCTGGTACAGCAATACGGCGTGGGCCTGAATACCGCACGGCGTACCTACTACGAGCTGGAAAAACTGGGCTATGTGGTGGCGCAGCCACGCCGTGGCTATGTGGTGGCCGCCGACGCCGGTGGCGGCAGCGACAGCCTGGCCGCGCCACTGGGTGCCCCCTTCATCCACCCTGCCCTGTACGATACCCGCCCGCTGACGCATGCCTTTGTCGGTGCCATGCGCCACTATGCCCAGGCCCTGGCCGAGCCCGCGCTGGCCGGCATCCCTGCCCTACGCCGCCAGATTGCCCAGCAAGCCTACGCGGAAGGCTGGCAGGTACACGCTGACGAAGTCCTGATTACCTGCGGTGGCATGGAGGCGTTATCGCTGGCCATCGCCGCCGTCACACATGGTGTGGCACAGCCACAGGTGGCGGTGTTGCAGCCTGCTTTCCCCGGCCTGCTGGGAGGCCTGGCCGAGCAAGGCGTGGCCATCTTGCCGCTGGTGTTGGCCGCAGACGGTAGCGTGGCGACTGCCGCGCTGGAGCAGGCGCTGTCACGCCAGCAGGTGCAAGCCATTGCGCTGATGAGTGCCTATTGCCACCCGCACGGGCGCAGCCTGCTGCCGGCCACCCGCCAGCAGCTCATGGGGCTGGCACAGCGTTACGATGTGCCGGTGATCGAGGACGATGCCTACCGCTTGCTGGGGTTTGACGGCGCGGTGCCCTTGCCCATGAAGGCCGACGATCAGGATGGCCGCATCCTGCTGTGTGGCACGTTTTCCAAGTCCATGGCGCCGGGCTACCGTGTAGGCTGGCTGCTGCCCGGGCGCTATGGCGAGCTGGTGCGGCGGCTCAAGCTGGCACAGACGCTGGCCTCGCCGCTACCCAACCAGCTGGCGCTGGCCGAGCTGCTATCCGGTGGCCGCTATCTGCCGGGGCTGCGCCGCTTGCGCCAGCAGCTGGCCGACAAGGTAGGCCAGCTGGAAACCCTGTTGCGGCCAACCTTGCCCGATGGCGCCAGCCTGCAGCCTGCCCACGGCGGCTATTTTGTCTGGTTGCGCGATGTGCCGGCCGACTGTGTACAGCTGGCGGCGGCCGCCCAGCGCCACGCTATCCAGCTGGCGCCGGGTACCTTGTGCCAGCCAGACGCCGCCGGGCGCCATGCCCTGCGGCTGAATGCCAGCTATTTTTCCCCCGACCAGCAGCCGGCGATGGACTGGCTGGCCCGCGCCATGCGTCGCGTGTAGCCAGGGTGTGGCTCAGGGCATCAGGATGCGCGTGGTTTCGGTCACTTTATCCTGCGGTGTATGGCGATCTTGCAGGGCAATGCTGACGGGGTGGCTGCCTTTGCCCAGTACGGCGGGGTCGGCCATCACATTCATGGTAAAGCTCAGTTCGCCATCGCCAGGTACCTGCAATAGCTTGGGCAGGCGCTGTCCCACTACCCCTTCACCTGCTGCCGTCAGCGTGTAGGTGCGGGCGTCCGGGCGGGTGTTGAAGATGCGCACGGTGTAGGCGTTCTCGATATAGCCATCCGCTGTTTCGCGTGCCATCACGGCGCGGTCGCGCAGGATTTCTACCCGGAAGGGCTCGCGCTGCCACAGGCCGACTGCCATCAGCAACACGGTGGTGCCAATCAGGCTGGCGTACACCACGGCGCGTGGGCGCTGCCAGAACGCTGGCGGCACGGTACCTTGTTCGATGGCATTCTGGGTAGACAGGCGAATCAGGCCACGCGGTGCGGCCAACTTGTCCATGACTTCGTCGCAGGCATCAATGCACACGCCACAGCCAATGCACTCGTACTGCAGCCCCTGGCGGATATCGATGCCGGCCGGGCACACCTGCACGCACAGCCCGCAATCCACACAGGCCCCTTGCGCCTGGCTGCCGTCTTTGCGGCGGGCGCCGCGTGGCTCGCCGCGCTGCTCGTCGTAGGCCACGATGAGCGTGTCGCGGTCAAACATCACGCCCTGAAAGCGGGCGTATGGGCACATGTGCTTGCAGACCTGTTCGCGCAGGTGGCCAGCCAGCAGCCAGGTGAAACCGGCGTAGCTCAGGGCGAAAAAGGCTTCCCAAAAGCCGGTTTGCCCGGCGGGCAGCCCCGCCACCAGCTGGCGCATGGGGCTGAAGTAGCCCACCAGCGTCAGGCCTGTCCACAAGGAAAACAGCAGCATGCTGGCCTGGCTGGCGCCTTTGCGCAGCAGCTTTTCGGCGCCCCATGGTGCCGCATCGCGCTTGCGCCGTGCATTGGGTGGCCCTTCGAACAGCCGCTCTATCCACACCATGATTTCGGTGTAGACCGTTTGCGGGCAGGAAAAGCCGCACCATAGCCGCCCGGCAATCATGGTCCACAGAAACAGCCCCAGCGCGCTGATGATGAGCATGGCCGCCAGGTAGATGAAGTCCTGCGGCAGCAGGGTCAGGCCAAACAGGTACAGGCGCATCGAGTCGAAATCAAAGCGCACCGCCTGCTGGCCGTGCCAGTTCAGCCAGGGGGTCAGAAAGTAGATGAGCTGGGTGGCGATGACAAAGCCGGTGCGCCAGTGGTTGAAACGGCCGCGGCCTAGCTTGGGGTAGAGCTTGCTGGAAACAAAATGAATGGGCGTTGCCATGGTGGTGTGCTGCCTTGCAGTAAAACGATGCCGCAGCTTAGGCAGCGTGTGGGCAGGCAGACAGGCACAGATCGCCGGCATCGTCAGGGCACAGCGGGCAGGATGCGCGGGTGTTTGACGTGCATCAGCTTGCCGGGCAGGCACTAAGCTGTCACCGGCTGAGGCTGTTGTATAGACACTGCCATGGCACGCCATGAAAAAAGCCAGTCAGGGTGACTGACTGGCTTTTTGTGACGGCACGGCCGATGGCGGTGCGGTGGCCTGCTAGCCGGCGCGCACCTGGTTGCGGCCTTCCTGTTTAGCCAGATACAGCGCGGCATCGGCGCGGGCCATCATCGGGGTGGCAGTCGCGTCGCCAGGGTAAAGCTCGCTGATGCCGATGCTGACAGTAAAGTGCACCGGCTCGCCACCTTGCGGGTTGTCCAGCTGTAGTGCGGCCACGGCCTGGCGCACGCGCTCCATGATCTGGGTGGCAGTGTAGCGGTCGGTATCAGGCAGCAGGATGGCGAACTCCTCGCCCCCCAGGCGGCCACAGACATCTTCTATGCGTACGCTGCCCTGGCAGCAGCTGGCGAAGGTACGCAGCACCTCGTCACCAAAAGCATGACCATGGCGGTCGTTTAGCAGCTTGAAGTGATCCAGGTCCAGCATGGCCAGCGACAGCGGGCGTTCCCAGCGTTGGCCGCGGGCAATTTCCTCGGTGCAGCGCTGCATGAACTGGCGGCGGTTATACAGGCTGGTCAGTTCGTCGGTATTGGCTAGCCGGATCAGATCTGCCTGTAGCTTCTTGGCGTCGCTGACATCGTGTTTGATGGCCACCATGCGCAGCAGGCGACCCTCTGCCGACATGACCGGTGCCACCGAGATGGTTTCAAAATACAGCTGGCCGCTGCGGTTGTGGCTGGACAGCTCGCCACGCCAGGTTTCGCCACCCAGAATGGTGGTTTGCAGCTCGGGCTTGAACTGCGGGTGCTCGCCCAGCAGTACGTCGTCCAGTTTACGTTGGCCGCAGATTTCCTCGCTGCGGTAGCCGGTCATCTCGACAAAGGCCGGGTTGACGTATTCCACATGCCCTTTGCCGTTGGCAATGATGATGGCTTCGGCAGCATGATCGATGGCCACGCTGCGGGTGGCCAGGGCATCGGTCAGCTCGGTGTTACGCTGGTAGCGCCGCACGCCTAGCGCCAGCAGCAGGGTGCAGATCAGCCAGCCGCCCAGCATCAGCCAGGCTTTGTTGCGCCAGGGGGCCAGCAGGGTTTCTTTATCAATCCCTACGGTGACCAGTAGCGGCAGCCGCTCTACCTTGCGCATGGAGTGCAGGCGGGTACGCTTGTCCAGCGTGGAGGTATATTCATAGCTGGCTTCTATATCACCACGCTGCAACATGCCGAGTGCTTCCGGGTCATTGACCGGCGCAACGGGCATGGGCGAGATCAAGGGCTGGCGCGCCAACAGCTGCATGCGGGTGTCGGCAAAGGCCATCACGTCATGGTGGCCGCCTACCAGGGTGCGGTCTATCAGTTGCTGGAAATGGCTGGTACGAATCACGGTGCCCAGCAGGCCGATAACGCGGCCATCTATGCCCCGTACCCTTTGGGTGGCCATGACGACCAGGTCACCACTGGCGCCTTTGAAGCGCTCGCTGACAAAGCGGTCTTCCTTGCTGGGTGACAGCATGGCCTTGCAGTAGCTGCGCTCGCGGGCATCAAAGCCGGGAGAGACTTTGAACGACAGCACCAGCTGGCAATTCCGGTCGACCAGAATCATGTCGTAGGCTTGCGGCACGCCACGCATGGCACGTACCAGCCGGCTTTCCAGCGCAGTGCGTTCCGCCGCGGGTTGCGAGGCCTGGAAGTCATCTTCTTCCAGCTGCTCGGCGACCATGTTTTGCAGCAGTTCCACCTCGCGGAAATCTTGCCGCATCCATTCGGAAAACAGCAGGCTTTCCATGCGTGCCTGGGCGTGCCCCTGCGCGATGGTCGTCTGGTAGGAAGACCATAATTCGGCAACGCCGCTGAGCAGTAACAGCAGGCTGATCAGCGCGCCGTATGTCAGTGCCTTGAAGTGGTTGTGCGAGGCGAGGTGCGAGACGTGGGGCATGATCCGCAAGTCATTCGGGAGTAAGCCATCATTCTTGCATGAAGCGCAGGCTTTTGCAGGTATCGATAGCTAAAGCGTATGCGGTAGCGGCACGGCATGTGGTGGCTTTCCTATTGCCATGCCGAGGTTGATAGCGTTCAGGGGGCCAGTATCAGTTTCAGTCCCAGCAAGGCAAACAGCGTACCGGCAATGCGATCCAGCAGCATGCTGCGCTGTGGTGACGTATTGAGCCAGCGCCCGGCATGGCCGGCAAAATATCCCAGCAAACCGAACACCACGGCCGCCTGCGCGGTAAACAGCAGCCCCAGTTGCGCAGTTTGCCAGCCAATATGCCCTTGCTGGCTGATAACGAACTGCGGTAGGAATGCCAGGAAAAACAGCACCACTTTCGGATTGATGGCGTTCGCCAGCAAACCTTTGGCAAACAGCTCGCCGGCGGTTTCGCGCGAGTTTTGCTGCTGCGCTGCATTGATCAGGCTGCCCTGGCTGCGCCAGGCCTGCCAGCCCAGCCAGATCAGGTAGGCACCACCGGCTACCTTGAGCGCAGAAAACGCCAGTGGCGAGGCTGCCAGCAGGGCGCTGATACCCATGACAGCCAACAGCGTATGGCTCAGGCAGCCCAGTGCACAACCCAGGCCAAACGCTACGCCATGGCGGCGTCCTTTGGCGATGCCCAGGCTTAATACCATCAGGTTGTCCGGCCCGGGCGACAGGGTCACCAGCACGGCGGTGGCCAGAAACCCCAGTGTTTGTTCCATGCCTAGCAGCATTGTCTTTTCCTTGCGTGGCCGCCGGGCCTGGCCTTCACTCCGGCGTTATCAGATCACGTTCTCTCTTGTCTGGTGCGGCCAACGTTGGCAGATGCACTGTGCCGTCTGCCGCCCGGGTTGGTATGGCCCGCGATGCAAGGCGGCCATATTGCGGTACCGGCCTAGTTTTGGTCTGACAGATATTGTGGCGGTGTGGCCAAGATTTGGGAATGACGTGCAGTACAAGCCGGTATGAACAGTGTTTTCAGGTGGGGGGATTTGACGGTCGTGGTGGGGCCGCACGCAGCAGGGTAGGTTTATCGTAATTTAATAATGAATTACATAAAATTATTACGTAATTAAGATGGTGTGACGCAAGTGAGCACAGGGCGTGGCTGTGGATAAACTTGTCCACAGCCCGTGCGCCTGGCTGGCTGATTTTTATTGTGTGACACAAAATGCCGTCACGCAATATTTAATGATTTGATTTTAAAGGGATATTTCAGGAGGGTGTTGATGGTGACGGGTGAGGGCGGCATGTCTTGACCCAGTGCGACTGACGGGTGTCGGCGATGGGCGGCCGCCAAGCACCTTAGTCCGGCAGGATTTCCTGCTGGCTGGCGGCCAGGCGCAGCTTTTGCAAGGTGGCCACCAGGCCGTGTACCCGTTCGTGCTCTGCGGGGAGCCAGCCCAGCAGCTCTTGCGCCAGCCCGATGCTGTTCTCGTCGGCCAGCTGCAGTAGCAGGGCGCAGGCGTTCATGCCCAGACGGTCGTTGAGTGTGGCGCTGGCGGTGTCGTACAACAGCTTGGCGGCGGCGTCTTTTTTCTTGTCTTTGGTCAGCGATACGGCTTCGTCGTTGGTGTTTTGCAGAAACCCGTAGGCATCGTGTACTGCACGAACCAGGCCGATGCTTTTTTTGGTCATCGCCGTGAGCTGTTCGACATCCTGGTGGGTTCTCACCAGGCGCATTGCCAGCTGTTTTACCCAGTCGTAACCGTTGTAGCCGTCAATGTCGTCGGGCAGGCGAGCGACGGCCTCCAGAAAGCGCACGCCACTACGCCAGCTCAGCTGCTTTTGCAGCAGCAGGGCGGCTGCTTGTTTGAGTGATTCCTGGGCATCCATCCAGGATTTGCGGCCCAGCAGGGTCATGGCGCGGCAAACGTGCAGCAGGAACACATTGTGTTCACCCTTCAGCATGCCATTCAGTTCATTGGCGACCTGATCCATCTTTTCAGCGTTGCCGGCTTCGCTGTGTGCTTGCAGTAGGTCGATCAGCACGTCGGGGCCAAAAGCGCTGTTGTTACGGCCGATACGCACGGCTTTTTCCAGATACAGCGCGGCTTTGGCCGGGTCGCCCGCGTTCAGCGCACTTTCGCCAGTCAGGCACAGGCGGCGGAAGTTGCGTGGCGATAGCGCGACGGCCTTTTCCAGCACTTCCAGCGACTCGGCGAACTGGCCGCAGCGTGCCAGGTTATGCGCCAGGGTGTCGTAAGCGTCGGTGTAGTGGGGGGCTTCGCTGATGATCTCGTGCAGCAGTTCGCTGCTTTCTTCCACTTTGTCCTGCGCCTTGAAGATGCGTGCCAGACCCATTTTGGCCCAGGGGATGACGCGCAGGTCCAGGATGTCCGAATAGCATTTGCTGGCTTCTTGATAATGCTCCAGCGCCAGATGGGTTTCCGCCAGCAGGCGCAGCACATCCAGCCTTTGTACGGCGTTGGCGGCTTTGCTGACCAGCTCGTCCATGGTGGCGATGGCCAGGTCTTCGCGGCCATTCATCAAGTGCAGGTGTGCCGGTTTCAGAAAGCGCTTGCGGGTAAAGGCCGACTGCATGCGGTCGAACAGCGCCTGGCTGGAGAACGGTTTGAGGATGTAATCATCCGGGGCCACTTCGGCGGCGGCGACCACGCGCTCATAGCTGCGTTCGCCGGTAATCATGATCCACACCGAGGTAAGCGGGTAGCTGCCGGTACTGCGTAGCTGTTCCAGCATTTCCTGCCCATTCATGCCTTCGCCCAGGTTGTAGTCGCACAGTACGACATCGAAACTGCGCTTTTGCAGGCGCATCAGGCCGTCCGCGGCGTTGGCCGCCGTTTCTGATCGGGTGACGCCGACATTGCTGAGCATGGCGCGTAGCGACTGGCGCACGGTAAGGGAGTCGTCAATGATCAGTACGGTGGTGGTATCGCTGAATACGTTCACGCCAGGGTTCTCTTGTTGTCGTTATCGGGAGCAGGCTGTGCGCTGGTGGCTATTAATATAATCCAGCTTGCTTCAAAATCCGAATATAGAAACGGCATGTCATGTTGAAAGTGGCAAAAGTGAGTGCAATAAGCTTAGATAATAAAACCACGATAAGCGGAGCATAGCCATGCAGTACGAAGAGGTAGTGTCCCAGCATTTTCTGACCCTGCGGCGTACGCCGTTTCCGCATGTGCTGATCGAGCAGGCCTTGCTGGAAATGGGCGGTAGCGGCCCCGAGGGCATGAGTTACCGCAAGAAAGTGCTGGCTGCGGCAGGTTGGCCGCACGATGGCTTGGTGCCGTTTGCCAAATACCCCGACCAAGCCGCCGCGG
Source organism: Neisseriaceae bacterium (assembly GCA_027489245.1). Lineage (GTDB taxonomy): Bacteria > Pseudomonadota > Gammaproteobacteria > Burkholderiales > Chromobacteriaceae > Vogesella. Next base: position 215,025 of record JAIYAC010000002.1, read on the forward strand.
CGTTCAACCGGGTGCGGCTGGCGTTGGCGTCACAGCCGGATACGGAGGGCTTGCTGGCCTTGTTGCAGGCCAAATAGCGGTACAGACACGGCACCTAGCGCAGGGCGGAGCCATCGTCCTGGCGCTTGCGCATTTCCAGGTGCAGGCATTGCCGGCGCTGGCTGCCAAACAAAGCGCCGCATTGTTGCATGGCGGCTTGGCGGGCCTGGCAGTGCCGGTTGGCATCGCCTGGTGGGCAGGCCGGTGGCGGCAGCTGCCCGGCGACGCACTGGCGCCGCGCTGCGCCGCTTGTGCCGTGGCAGGCTTGCTGTGCGGCGGCGAGCTGTTCGCAGCCGGCACGGTCGCGCTCGCGCCGGCACAGGGCTGGCGGGGTGAATTGCTGCAGGCAGGCGGGCAGGTTGGCCGCAGTCTGGTCCTGGCAGCTGGCCAGGCCGGCTTGCTGCTGCTGGCAGGCTGGCAGAGGGCTGGCCGGGGTACAGCGCGATGCCGTGCCCGCCCAGCTGGCGGCGCTGGCAAGCAGCCCCACAACTAACAGGCCATATTTCAGGCTGTGCATGCGTGTCCCCTTTGGCCTGTCAAGGCGGGTGGTAACTTAGCTGTCCGGCCCGCTACCCGGTGGTGGCGCGTTAAGGCGATCCTGTTTTTTGCGCCAGCGCTGCCATGCTTTGGGTGGTGCCTCCGCTGCCGGCATACTGGCTAGCCTGGCGGGTGGCATGTGCAGGCGTATCGCGTCGTGACGGCGATAAAACTGGCGCAGGCGGCGGGCTTCTTCTTCGCTGATTTCGCCCCGCACCACGGCTTCGCGCAGGCGCAGCTCGCGCAGGCGCAGCACATCCGCCCGTTCCAGCATCGGGGGGGTGGTACCCGGTGGTGGCGGGCTGGCGTGGGCGGCGTTGCTTATGCCTAGCATAGCCCAGCATAGCAACATCGATAGCAGCGGCTTCATATTCTGATTCTATCCTGCGCCGTTTCGTGGCGCCATGGCAGGGTGTGCCGTGGCGGCTAACGGCATAAAGCCTGCCAGGCAGGGCCGGGCAGGCGGGGTCAGGGTCAGGCAGGCTTAGCGGCGATGGCCTTGGTCATGATCACCACCCCAGGGGGCCAGCTCGTCCGGCCAGCTGGTGCGGGCCGGGCTGCGGTCCTGGTTGTTAATCAGGGTTTTGGTCAGTGCTTGCAGCGGGGCCAGGTCCGGGCGCTGTTTGTTCTGGCGTGCGCTGTCCATCAGCTTGCTGTGCTCCTGTTTGAGCGTAGTCAGCTCCTGGTCGGTGAGGGCGCCGGAGATCACGGCATCACGGAACTGCTTCATGTCTTCGCGTGGCATGCCATGCGGGCCATGGTGTTTGTCGTGCCCTGGCCGGCCGTCACGCATGCCTTTGTGCATGTCATCGTGCATGCCGCCCTTCATGTGCATCTGTTCCAGCTCTGGCGGCAGTTTGTCGCGCTTCTGGGTGCGGTCGGCGTTGTTGATCAGGGCCTTGGTTTTATCTTGCAGGGCCTGGTGCAGCTTTTTGGCCTGGTCGCGGTCGGCGCTGCTGAAGCTACCGTCATCGCGCAGTTTCTTGATGGCAGCGACGGTGGTGTCACGCTCTTTTTTCAGCGTGGCCAGCTCGGCGTCGGTCAGTGCGCCGGACAGCACGGCTTCGTGGAAGGCTTTGTGGTCGGCACGCGGCATTTTGTCGCCATGGCCAAAAGCCAGGGCAGAGGCCGACAGAGCAGCCAGCAGGGAGAGGACCAGTGCGGTAGGGACGAAACGTGTTTTCATTGCAAACTCCTTATGCCGTGTGGCCTTGGTTGATGCTGTCACTTTAGCGCCGGGGTTTTGCCCGAGTATGTGCCGGACGGTGCGGAGTGTTAACGGGTGTTAAGGTTGGCCGCAGGCTTAATCTCTGTTCACACCGGGGCTGACGCTCTGCCAGCCACACGGTAGGCTTGCAGCATGAACTGGCAGGCAACCCTGCCTGCACGAAGACGGGGTGTTTATGGAAAACCGCAAAATACTGGTAGTCGACGACGACGCGCGCCTGCGGGAGCTGCTGCAGCGCTACCTGACACAGCAAGGCTACGCGGTAGAAAGCTTGCCTGATGCCCGCGAGCTGGACCGCAAGCTGGCGCGTAACCGCCCGGACTTGCTGGTACTGGATGTGATGATGCCGGGCGAGGATGGCCTGGCGGTGGTGCGCCGCCTGCGCGCGCAGGGCGAACCGATACCCGTCGTGATGCTGACGGCGCGTGGTGAGGATATCGACCGCATTCTGGGCCTGGAAATGGGCGCCGACGACTATCTGGCCAAACCGTTCAACCCGCGCGAGCTGCTGGCGCGCATTAATGCCGTACTGCGGCGCTACGAACAGACCCCGGCGGTTACCGCCAGCCACCAGGAAGCCGAGGCATTGCATTTTGGCCCCTGCACGCTGAACCCGTCGCGCCGCGAGCTGTTGCGTGACGGCCAGCCGGTCACGCTAACCACCGCCGAATACGCCGTCCTGCTGGCGCTGGCGACCCACCCGCGGCGGCCGCTTACCCGCGAGCAGCTGATGACGCTGGCCATGGGCAAGGGCGGGGGCGAGTCGCAAGACCGTAGCATTGATGTACACGTATCGCGCCTGCGCAAAGCCATCGAAGACGCCGACGGCCCGCCACGCTATTTGCAAACGGTATGGGGCTACGGCTATGTCTTTGTGCCCGACGGCCGTGACAAGGATGCTCGATGAATTTGCCCGTGTTGCGCGGCACCTTGTTTATCCGCCTGGCGGCGCTGGTGGTGATGGCGGTGCTGGCCAGCCAGGTGTTTACCCTGTGGCTGGGGGTAAAACAGAAAAACACCCTGCTGGCCGGCCAGTTGTACGCCCAGGTGGTGGATACGCTGGCCGATTACGAGGGCGCGCTCTCACGTTTGCCTGCCGCCCAGCGCGGGCCCTTCCTGCTGACCAATAACCATGCCGGCCTGCCACGGCTACTGCCGCTGAGCGCTGCTGCACAGGTGCATTCTAGGGTGCCGCCGATGGGGCACGACCTGGCGGGCCAGCTATCCGATGCACTGGGCGAGCCCGTGCACGTGCAGTTCAGCCGCGGCGAGCGGCAGGAGCTATGGCTGCGCGTGCCGGTGCTGGACAGCCACTATTGGCTGGTGATGCCCCTTACCCGCTTCTTGCCGCCTTCCTTGCGGCCAACCTTGCAAGCTGCCGGCCTGGTAGCGCTGCTGTCCTTGCTGGCGGCGTTTGCCCTGGCCTGGCGCACCACCCGGCCGTTGTCGCAGCTGGTGGCGGCCACCCGTCAGCTGGAGGCCGGGCGCACGCCGCCGCCGGTGGTGCCCAGCGGCCCGCGCGAGGTGCGCCTGCTGATCGAGCGTTTTAACGGCATGGCACAGGCGCTGGACAAGGCCGCCAGCGAGCGTCGTCTGATGCTGGCCGGGCTATCGCACGACCTGCGCACGCCGCTGACCCGGCTGAAGCTGGCGGTGGAGATGCTGTCGCCGGACGACGATAGCGCCGGTATGTTGTCCGATATCGACGAGTTGTCGCACATTGTCAGCCAGTTTATCGATTTTGCCCGCAGCGAAGAAACCCGCCCCATGCAGGAGGTAGCGCTGGGTGGGGTTATCGACAGCGTGCTGTCACGCTTTGCCCGCGACGGTATGGCGGTGCACTGGCAGCACTGCGATGCCAGCCTGCAGGGCGATGCCCTGAGCCTGCAGCGCCTGCTGTCCAACCTGCTGGAAAATGCGCGCCGTTATGGCCGGCCACCGTTTGCCGTGAGCCTGCAGCCGGGTGAGGGGGAGCTGGTGTTGCGGGTGCACGATAGCGGGGAGGGCATTGCGCCGGATCTGCAGCAGGCTGCGTTGGCACCGTTTGAAAGGTTGGCCGCACACCGGGGAACCGATGGTGGTAGCGGGCTGGGGCTGGCGATTGTGCAGCGCATTGTGCAGCAGCATGGCGGACGTTTGCAGTTTGCCCACCCACCGGGAGGGGGGTTCGAGGTAGCCGTCTGGCTGCCCGCCGTGGCATCCAGCGGCTGAGGCTCAGGGCGGTGGCGGTGTCCGTATGACCGGGCAGTCTGCGGCTTGCACCACGTTAAAGCGGCCATCCAGCCCCGGCCGTATATGCCAGGCTGGCAGGCCATAGCGCTGCAGCAGGCTGGCGTACTGGCCGCTTTGCCATTGTTGTTGCAGCTGCTGGCGCAGCTGCTGGGCTAGCAGCAGGCCGTTTTCGTTCGGGCGAAAACTGAGCGCCGGCCATACTTCGTCAATGGCTTTGCTTGAGTCATAACTAAAGTAGCTATTGCTGCCTTGCGCCCGCATGGCGTCTTCGCTGAGTGCCAGAAAACTGAAGAAATAGTTGGCGCGGCGGGCGCGCAGCATGTCTAGCGCTTTGTCTATGCTGTTGACCTCCTCCCAGCGCAGCCTGGGGTGTTGTTGCACAAACGTGTGGTTGAAGCCCCGCACCACCAGCACGCGCTCGCCGGCGGGTGGCAGGTTGCCGGGGCCGGGTACCTTATTCCCCTGCCGTGTGATGAATACTTCATAGTCGCGCACGCCTAGCGTCAGGAAGTGGCTGTCGTGGCGGCGGCACAGCAGGTCGGCAGCAAACAGCTCGCCTTCGCCACCGCGGTAATAGCGCTCTACGGCACGGGCCGGGGGCAGGAGGCGCAGGGTGATGGCTTGCTGCTGCACCTGCAGGCGGCCCAGCATCTCGGGTATCCAGCCGTGGCCGTTCCAGGCAAAGCCGGGCATGTCCAGTACAACGGCGGTGACGGCCTGGGCGGGCAGGTGTAACGCAACGAGCAGCAGGGCAGCGAGCAAGCGGTACATGGCAATGTCCTGAGAGGAAAGTGCCAGTGTAGGCGGCTTAGCGTGCTTGCTCGATACTTCTATAATTCTCGGTCGCTGCTTGCTGTGCAGCCTCCCAGCCTAATAGCGACAGTTTGCAGTTTTCTCCCCAACGGTAGCCGCCTAATGCCCCGCTGGCGCGGATGACGCGGTGGCAGGGGATGAGCCAGGCGATCGGGTTGGCCCCCACGGCGCTGCCTACGGCGCGTGCGGCACCGGGCCGGCCTAGCGCCTGTGCCAGCTGGCCATAGCTGCACAAGCTGCCATACGGGATGGCCAGGAGGGCGCGCCACACCTGCAGCTGGAAATTGCTGCCGTGTACATGCAGCGCGAGTGGCTGGGTAGGGTGCCTGCCCGGTGGCTCAAACAGTCTTGCTACCAGTGCCTGGTGGCTGCCTGGCTGGTGTTGCAGCTGCGCTTGCGGCCAACGTTGCTGTAACTGCACAGCTGCTTGTGCATGATCCGGCAAGGGCAGGAAATGCAGCAGGCACAGCCCGCGTGGCGTACTGGCGGCCAGCAGCGGGCCAAAGCGGCTGGGCTCGATGCTCCAGTGCAGCTGCAAACCGGCACCGCCAGCGCGCCACTCCCCTGGCGTCATGGCCTCTAGCGTGACAAACAGGTCGTGCAGGCGGCTGCTGCCGGACAGGCCCAACTGGTGGGCAAGCGGCAGCAGCGCCGTGCCTTGCTGCAAGCCGGCCTTGGCGGCCTCCAGCGTGATTTGCTGCAAAAAGCGTTTGGGGCTGATGCCGGCCCATTGCGTAAACAGACGCTGCAGATGGTATTCGGACAAATTTAGCGTGCCGGCCAGCTGTGCCAGCGTGGGCTGGCTGTGCGCGTGCTGTATCAGGTAGCGGATAGCCTGGGTGATGCGCTCTTCATCGCGGGGTGGGTGTGCACTGTGCATGCCGGCCTCCTGGGTCATGCTGGCAGTGTAGAGAGCCTGTGTCGTGTGGGCGACCCGATTCTTGCCATGTTGGCCGCAGGCAAGAAAAAACCCCGGTTCGCAAACCGGGGCCAATGCCTTGACAGGCTCCCGCTCAGGGAGGTGAAGCGGGAAGGAGCGTGGCTCCTGTTTGCTTTGACGCCTTAGTCGGGGAAAGTTTCATCGATATCGTCAAATTGTTCCTCTTGCGGCATCGGGCAGGCGGCAAACCAGCTTTCCACAATGCCTGCTACTTCTTCGGTACCGGTCTTTTTGGAGCTGGAAAACAGCTGCAGGGTGATATTGGGGTAGTCAGCCAGCTGTTTCTTGACCGAGGACAGAACCTTTTGCTGTTCCTGGCGCGACAATTTGTCGGCTTTGGACAACAGAATGTGTACCGGGCGCTGGGTGACGGTAAAGAACTCGATCATCTTCCAGTCCAGCTCCTTCAGCGGGTGGCGCGAGTCCATGATCAGCAGCAGGCCCACGATGCTGTCGCGGGTTTGCAGGTACTGACCCAGCAGGGCTACCCAGTGTACGCGGATGGCCTCGGGCACTTCGGCGTAGCCGTAGCCGGGCAAATCCACCAGGAAACGCTCCTGGCCCAGGTCGAAAAAGTTGATGTGCTGTGTCCGGCCGGGGGTTTTGGAAACGTAGGCCAGGCGGGTACGATTGCACAGGGTATTGATAGCGCTGGACTTGCCGGCGTTAGAGCGGCCAACAAAGGCCACCTCGCAACGCGTGGGTGGCAAATCCTTGAGGTGGTTTACGGTTGTGAAAAACCGTGCATTCTGAAAGATCGACATAGTAGTAAGGGCAAAGTCAATTGATATAGAATAGCAGGTTTGAAATTGCCACCTTTACAGATATTTACGCTATCTCTCATTAGGAGCGACCATGAAACGTAACATGCTGTTGGCTATCGCTGCTGCTACCTTTGCAGCCAGTGCTATGGCCTCCACCCCGGCAGCGCCTGCCAAAGGCGACCCGGTCAAGGGCAAAGCCATCGTTGATCAGGTATGTGCTGCCTGTCACGGTGCGGACGGCAACAGCGTGGCTTCTGCCAACCCGACGCTGGCCGGCCAGCACGCCAAATATATCGAAAGCCAGCTGAAGGCTTTCAAATCCGGCGAGCGCAAAAACCCTGTCATGATGGGGATGGCCACACCGCTGACCCCGGCCGATATGGCCAACGTGGCCGCGTATTTCAGCAGCCAGAAGGTAAAACCGCGCGAAGCGGCCGACAAGAGCCAGATGCCACTGGGCAAGAAGATCTACACCGCAGGCAACCCGGCTACCAAAGTACCGGCCTGTATGGCTTGCCACGGCCCGGCAGGTAAAGGCTACCCTGACCAGTACCCGGCGCTGGGCAGCCAGCACTCGGCCTACGTGGCCAAACAGCTGGCAGATTTCAAAGCCGGCACCGATCGCAAGAATGCGGTGATGCACGATATCGCCATGCGTCTGACCGACGCGGAAATGAAAGCGGTATCCGAGTACATTTCCGGTCTCCGTTAAGCGCAACTTTTTCGCGCAGATACGTTCCAAAGGGGGCTTTGCGCCCCCTTTGTCGCGTTTGAAACCAAAATGAAAAGCCAAAAAAAACCCGCGTCACCCGGCTACCGCCTGTACGAGCTGCTCAGCTCCATGCGGTTTGCCATTGGTCTGCTGACCATTCTCTCCATCGCATCGGTCATCGGTACCGTACTCAAGCAGAACGAGCCCTACCCTAACTATGCCTTCGAGTTTGGCCAGTTCTGGTTCAAGGCCTTCGAATACCTGGGCTTGTACGACGTTTACCATTCGGCCTGGTTTCTCACCATTCTGGCCTTTCTGGTGATCTCCACCACGCTGTGCATTGTGCGCAACGGCCCAGGCTTCCTGCGCGACATGAAGGGCTTCCGCGAAAAAGCCGCCGAAGGCTCGCTCAAGGCCATGAAGCACAGCCGCGAGTTGGCCGTATCGCTGGACGAAGCCCAGGCGGTGGCGCTGATCCAGCAGCGCGGCATGCGCTACAAACGCAGCCAGCGCGACGACGGCAGTATCGTGCTAGCCGCCAAAAAGGGTAGCGGCAGCAAGCTGGGCTATTTCTTTGCCCACATCGCCATGGTGGTGATCTGTATCGGCGGCCTGATGGATGGCAACCTGCCGCTGAAAATCGGCGAGCTCACCGGCAGCATCGTGCCGGAAACCCGCGAGCTGCCGCAGGGGCAGATACCGGCACAAAGCCGGCTGGGTGCCAATAACCTGTCCTTCCGTGGCAGCGTGACCGTGGTGGAAAACAAAAGCGCCGACGTGATTTTCATGAACAGCGGCAAGGGTTACCTGGTGCAGGAGCTGCCCTTTATCGTGACGCTGAAGAAGTTCCATGTGGACTACTACAGCAACGGCATGCCCAAGCTATTTGCCAGCGATATCGTGGTCACCGACAAAGCCAGCGGCAAGGAAACCCCTGCTACCGTGAAGGTCAACCACCCGCTGATCGTGGATGGTGTGGCTATCTACCAGGCCAGCTTTGGCGATGGCGGCTCGCCGCTGGAGCTGAAAGCCTGGAACCTGGCCCAGCCGCAAAGCGCCGCCAGCGAGATCAAAGGCGTGTCGCTGAACAGCCAGCCGCTGCGCGTGAATGGCCAGGACTACCAGCTGGAGTTTGGCGACCTGCGCGTGTTCAACATCGAAAACATGGGCAAGCGCGAGGCCGACGGCAAAACCCTGCAGCAGCGCATGCACGATGTGCGCGAAGTGAAGCAGGACACCAAAAACCTGAAAAACGTCGGCCCGTCCATTACCTACAAGCTGCGTGACAGCCACGGCCAGGCGCGTGAATTCCATCACTACATGGCACCGATGGAGCAAGAAGGCGCGCTCTACCAGATTGCCGGTGTGCGCAGCGAAGTGGCGCAGCCTTTCCAGTACCTGCGTATTCCGCTGGATGACGAGCTGAAGATCGACAGCTTCATGCGCCTGCAGGCCGCGCTGAAAAACCCGGCGCTGTACGACGAGATCGCCCGCCGCACCACCGCCAAGGCCATGCAGGGCGCAGCCATCAGCCCGGCCATGGAAAAGCAGTTTGGCGATAGCGTGAAGTGGATTCTGTCGCGCTTCGGCGAGGGGGGCTTTGTGGCGCTGGAGAAATTCCTGGACGACAAGGTGCCCGCCGACAAGCGCCAGGCCATTGCGCAGACCTATATCAAGATCCTGCAGGGTGCGGTGATCGACGTGATGGCGGTTGCGCAGGAAAAAGCCGGGCTGAAACCGTGGACGCAGGACGAAAAACACTACCGTTTCCTGCTGGATAGCCTGGTTACCGTCAGTGCCTTTAACGATTACAGCGCACCGCTTTATCTGGAGCTGCAGGGCTTTGATCAGGTACAGTCGTCCGGCCTGCAGATGACGCGCTCGCCAGGCAAGAACCTGGTGTATCTGGGCTCGCTGATGCTGGTGATCGGCATCATCCTGATGTTCTATGTGCGCGAAGTGCGGCTGTGGCTGGTATTGCGTGCCGGTAGCGTGCGTGTGGCCATGAGCTCGAACCGCCACAACCGCGACCTGGACGAAGATTTCGATAAAATTGTGGGTGCCCTGAGCCCGCGTGCAGGAGAGGTATGATGGAGCTGCTAATGCAACAACCGTTCTATAAGCGACTGAACCTGGGCGACTGGCTGTTTGCCCTGTTCATTGCCGTGGTGACCGGCTACACCTTCAGCCTGTACGGCAGCAGGATGGACATCTACGAAGACCTGATCCTGCTGGGTAGCGGTGCCGGTATCGTGGCACTGGGCTGGTTCTGGGGCAACTGGCGCTGGTTCTTCCCGCTGGCCGGTGCCATGTCGCTGCTGGCCATCCAGCTGTACGACCACAACCTGGCGCGTGCCGGCGAGAGCTTTGGCCTGAAGTACCTGCTTTCCAGCCAGTCGTCGTTCATGTGGATGTGCACGCTGTTCTTCCTGGCCACCGCCGTGTACTGGGCCGGTCTGCTGTCGCGTTCCGCCCTGCTGAACCGTATCGCCAGCGGCCTTACCTGGGCCGCCGCCGCCTTTGCGCTGGCCGGCCTGTTTACCCGCTGGTACGAAAGCTACCTGATTGCGCCGGACGTTGGCCGCATCCCGGTATCCAACCTGTACGAAGTGTTCATCCTGTTCTGTCTGATTACCGCGCTGATGTACCTGTACTACGAGGCCAAGTTTGCCGCACGCCAGCTGGGGGCGTTTGTACTGCTGGTGATCTCGGCGGCGGTAGGCTTCATCCTGTGGTACACCTTCGACCGCCAGGCGCACACCATCCAGCCGCTGATTCCGGCGCTGCAATCGTGGTGGATGAAGATTCACGTGCCGGCCAACTTTGTCGGCTACGGCGCCTTTGCGCTGTCTGCCATGCTGGGCGTGGCGCAGCTGCTGGCGCGCCGCGGCATCCTGACTGACAAGCTGCCCAAGGCCGAGGTGATCGACGAGATGATGTATAAGGCCATCTCGGTAGGCTTCCTGTTCTTTACCATCGCCACCATCCTGGGCGCGATGTGGGCGGCGGATGCCTGGGGCGGCTACTGGAGCTGGGACCCGAAAGAAACCTGGGCGCTGATCGTGTGGCTGAACTACGCGGCCTGGCTGCACGTGCGGCTGGTAAAAGGCTGGCGCGGCGAGCCACTGGCGTGGTGGGCGGTGATCGGCTTGCTGGTCACCACCTTTGCCTTCATCGGCGTGAACATGTTCCTGTCCGGCCTGCATTCTTACGGCTCGCTGTAAGCTGGCCAGTACCAACAAAAACCGGGGCCCTGCTCCGGTTTTTGTTTATGGGGTTGCCTATGGTATATCTAGCGCATCCCGCTCTTATCGTATGCCATCATGCCGACACCGCCCCCTCTGCCGCCTAGCGATATCCGCCGCGACCCGTCAATACAGCACTTGCTAGGCCGTATGCCGCAGGACATTGCCGATACGTTTACCGAGGCGCAGCTGGCCAGCCTCAGGCTAGCCTTGGGCGCGCGTAGCTGGGGCCGCCATGCGGTGGATATCCGCGGTACGGTCGTGTTCTGGCGTTGGCGCTACTACTACGTATTTCTGTTGGGCAGAAACCGGCGCGAGTTGACCCGGCGGGAAAAGCAGCTGTCCTTGCTGCTGCAAGCGGTCTTTTTGTCTGTTTTGCTCTTGGTGTCTACCCTGTTGGGCCTGCTGGTACTGTATCTGGTGAAGTCGGCGCTGGGCATCGACCTCTTCCCGGGGTTTTCTCTGGGCATCTGGACTTGGTTCAAGCAGCAGTTTTAGCGACGAGGTTTGTGTGCTAGATCAAATGGCTTTGCCCATGATGGGCATAGCATGGTTCTGACGCCGCGCCGCTAGTGCGGTACCCCACCAAGGAGAAAGCCATGTTCCCGGAATTTCGTGATCTGATCAGCAAACTGAAAACCGAAGACGCGCACTTCACCCGTCTGTTCGACAAGCACAATGAGCTGGACCAGCACATCAAGAATATTGAAAACCGCATCGAGTCTGGCTCGGCGGTAGAGATCGAAAACCTGAAGAAAGAAAAACTGAAGCTCAAAGACGAGCTGTACGTGATTCTGAAAGCCAAAGCCGCCGAAGTGCTGTAAGCCCCGGCCAATGAAAAAGCCCGCAGACATTGCCTGCGGGCTTTTTGCTTTACCCGCGCGCTAACCTATCCAGACCAACTGGTTGCGCCCTGCCGATTTGGCGCGGTAGAGCCGGCTGTCGGCCAGCTCGAACAGCTCGCGCCAGTCGTCCACATGCCGTGGCACCAGGCTGGCCACGCCAATGCTGGCGCTGAGCGCACTGCTCACCTTGCCCGGCTCCAGCAAAATGGTATTGATCTGCTGACATAGCTTGCCTGCCACCTCGCGCGCGCCTTGCACATTGGTGTCTGGGAGCAGCAGGCAAAACTCCTCGCCGCCAAAACGGCCAAAAATATCGGCAGTGCGCACGTGCTCGGGAATCAGCTCGGCCAGCGCCTTCAGTGCCATATCACCGCGGCTATGGCCGTAGGTATCGTTGATGCGCTTGAAATGGTCCAGGTCGATCATCAGCAAGGCCAGCGGGCGCTGCTGGCGCGCGTGCTGTGCACAAGCCTTGCGCGCCAGCTCCTCGAAACTGCGGCGGTTGAAAATGCCGGTCAGCGGGTCCAGCGTGGCCAGCGTGCGCAGCACCGCCAGCTCTTGCTCTTTGCCGATGGCGGTAAAGCACAGGGCTAGCAGTGGCGTGGCGACCAGTACCGGCAGCAGTAGCAGCGGGCCGATGTCGTACACGATGAAAGCCGGGTCACTGGCCCCCAGGTGCAGGGCGTAAAGCAGCATATAGGTGGTAGCCAGCGCACACAGGCCGCCTGCCAGCTTGATGGGGAAGGGCCGCTCGGCCTGCTGCAGCAGCAGCGCGGACAGGCTGCCCAGATACAGTGCCGCCACACCCAGGGCGATGGCCAGATGCACATAGTAGACATGCGGCGGCATGGCTAGCAGCAGCCAGCCCAAGATCAGCATCAAGCCCGCGCCAAAGCGCCGCTGGCCTTGCAGCGGAATCGGCGTGCGTAGCAAGCGGGCAAAGCTGCCCAGCAGCCAGCTACCTTTGAGTAGCAGTAGCAGGCAGGCCAGTAGTGCCGTATAGAGTGACGGCAGGTAGGGCGAGTACAGCAGTGTCAGATAAAGCCCCGCCCCTGCCAGGTGCGCGCCGGCCCAGCGGTCGTAGATGCCTTTGCGGCTATGCGGGCCACGCAGCAGCCAGACAGTGGTACCGCAAACCAGATAAATCAGCAGCAGGCACAGCTGGAGCGTGGCTGAGTGAACGATTTCCATCGAGTACTAAGTTGTTTAAGAAATACTTACTAATAGGCGGGCGGAATAGTAACACGCTCTGCAGGATAAAGGTGATGCGGCGCGTATGCCATGTTATTGAATTTCAAGGAAAGTCTGCAGTACAGGCAGTGATAGAATACGCGCATGGAACTCTATCGCTTACTGCAACAACAAGGCTTTGGCAGCCGTAAGGAATGCCGCAAGCTGATCGAATATGGCCTGGTAGACCTGAACGGGGAAACCGAATACGACTGGCGCCGCGAGCTGACCCCTGCCGACGTCCAGTCGCTGCAGGTTGATGGCCAGCCGTGGGCGCTGCTGCCCGAGCCTTTTTACCTGCTGCTGCACAAGCCGGCTGGCTATGAAACCTCGCACAAGCCCATTCACAACCCGAGTGTGTACCGCTTGTTGCCCCAGCAGATGGTTAACCTGGGCGTGTCGGCCGTCGGCCGGCTGGACGTGGATACCACCGGCCTGCTGCTGTTTTCTACCGATGGCCAGTTTGTGCACGCGCTGACCTCGCCGAAAAAAGACGTGCCCAAGCACTACCGCGTGACCACCAAGCACCCGGTCAGCGCCGAGCTGCTGGCGCGCTTGCGCGAGGGTGTGTTGCTGCACGACGAGCAGGAAACGTTGGCCGCAGACAGCGCCGAGCAGGTGGGCGAATACCTGCTGGACATGGCCATTACCCAGGGCAAGTACCATCAGGTAAAGCGTATGGTGGCCGCAGCAGGCAACCGCGTAGAGCAGCTGCATCGCCTGGCGCTGGGCAGTCTGGCATTGGGTGATCTGCCCGAAGGCAAATGGCGTTTGCTGGCTGCCGACGAGTTGGCCGCATTGGGTTTTGCCAGCCCGCAGGCATAAGCTGGACACGATCTGTTAATGAAAAAACCGCCGTGAGGCGGTTTTTTCATTGGCTGGCCGATGGCTTAGCGCACGATGGGGCGCTGGCTGCTGCGGCTGGCATCTTCCAGCCCACCCAGGTTTTGCAGGCGGGTGTAGCCCAGCGCCTGCAGCGTTTCCACTGCCAGGGCCGAACGGCGGCCACTGCGGCAATACAGCTGGATAGGCGTGTGCTTGTCCGGCACCCGCGCCGCAATGTCCCGTGCAATGCGGTCTAGCGGCAGCAGCTGCGCACCCTGCAGGTGGCCGTCGGCAAACTCTGCCGGCGTACGCACGTCGATCACCACCTGCTGCTGGCTGGCCACTGTTTGCGCTGCTGGCTGAGCCGGGCTGGCGGCGTAAACGTTGGCCGCAGCGGCCAGTGCCAGCGTGGTGGCCACGAGCAGGGTTCTCATGCTTAGCAGCCTTGCTGTAGCGCGATTTTCAGCGCCAGCGCCTGGTGCTGGGCGGCCTTGTCATCCTTGCCCAGTGTGGCAAACAGCTTGGATAGCTCGGCATGGGCACATAGCGTGGGCTGCATGGAAACGCTGGCTTCCAGGTAGCTTTGCGCCTTGCCCCACAGCTGCTCGGCCAGTGCCAGCCGGCCCAGTGCCAGTAGCAGCATGTGGTCGCGCGGGCGCGATTTCAGCCAGTTTTCCGCATCACGCATCAGCGTCAGGCGGCGCGGGCTGTCGATGTGCTCGGCCAGCATGCCCAGCTCGCGTGCCAGCTCGGGCGTGGCTTGCTCTTCGTCCGACAGCGCGGTGGCAATCAGCTCTGCGGCCAGCGGGTAGGTATCCAGTGCAATCAGGTGGCGCGAAATGTCGACTACCAGGTCCGGGTTCTGTTTTTCTACGCCGGGAATGCGCTTGAGCCAGTCACGTACCTCGCGCTCGCTACCCAGGCCCACCAGCTGTTGGCGATAGGCTGCCAGGCGGTAGCGGCGCGCTTGCTCGGCTTCCAGTGCGTCAGCTTTCAGCAGTTTTTCGGTAATCTGCAGCACTTGATCCGGCTGCTTCAGCAGCATGCGGATTTTCAGCTCCAGGCGCAGGGCCGAGGTGAGGTTGCTGCTGATGGCGCGGGCGCGTTCGATGGCGGCCAGTGCTTCCAGCGGCTGCTTGGCGTCCATGCGGATCTGCGCTTCTACCATGTGGCGCGCCAGCTGGATGCGCTGCGGCATGTTTTCCAGGCGGCTCAGGTAGCCATCGCGCTTGGCGTTGTCGCCCACGCTGGCAGCCGAGCGGGCGGCAATCATCAGCGCCAGGGCGCGGTTTTCGTCCGAGTATTCGTCATCGATGGATTTCAGCGCTTCGCGCTCGGCGCGCTGGTAACGGCCTTCGAACAGCGAGATGGCCGCTTCGCGCAGTGCATGGCGCGAGGCGCGCAGCTTTTTCTGGCGCTGGAACGTACGCACTTCCTGCGGCAGGTTGGCCGCCAGGCCCAGCAAACGCAGCACGGCGTAGGCCACCAGTACCAGCACCACCACGGCGATGATCAGCAGGTTGAACGACACTTCCATGCGGTACGGCGGCACAAACAGGATGGCGTAGCCGGTATTCAGGGTAGAGGCCAGGCCAATCAGTACCGCCAGGGCAAACAGCCCGACAATCCAGAACACAAATCTCACGGCTTACTCCACGGTATTGCCCTGCGCATCGCGCACGGCTTTCAGGCTGGCAGACAGGTCGGGCAGGGTCACGTTCAGGCGGGCGGCGGCCAGCTCGGCCAGGGTGGCCTGCCATTTTTGCGTGGCCGGCGCGTCGCGGTCGAAGTAGCGCGCACCGTACTGGGCGGCGGCAGCCAGGTCGGCCTGGTAGGTGGCGCCGTCACGTTGGGTCAGTGCCAGGCGGGCGTCCAGTAGGCGCAGCTTGATGTTTTCGCGCAGGAAGAAGGCCTGCTCTGGCGACAGCAGCAACGCTTCGGGTTTATCCATGCGGCGGATGCGTACCATCTCGCCCAGGCTTTGCGTCACGTCGGCCAGCAGGCGTTCCCACCACGGTGCGTTGGCGGGTAGCGCCGGGCGGGCGGTGGTGGTGGCCAGGCGGTGGTGGTCGATTACCAGTGGCAGGGTTTCTGCCCCCAGCATCAGGGTATCCAGTTTTACCGTCAGGCCCACGCTATCCAGGTAGGGCAGGGCTTTCAGGGTTTCCAGGTCTTTGGAGACGGCTTTTTTGACCGGAATCAGCGCCGGGTTGTCGAAGCGAGCCAGGCGGTTATCCACCATTTCCAGTGCAGTAATGGCGCCGCTGACATTACCGGCCAGCTGTAGCTGCTGGCTGGCAATGCCCAGGGTGTGCTCTACCTCGGACAGCAGCCAGTCGCTGCGGTTTTTGGTGAGCTCCTGGTACATGGCGCCCAGGGTGGCGTACTGGCCGGCCGATTCGTTGACACGGGCTTCCAGCAGTACCAGCTTGGCTTCGGCGGCGCGGGTGGCGGCCAGGGCCTGCTCGGTTTGTGTCTGGATGGCTTTGGTGTTGCCGCCGCTTTCGGCCAGGCGGCTGGCCAGCGCTTGCTTGGCTTCGTTCAGCTGCTGGCGGCTGTCCAGGTATTGCCAGCCGGTAACACCCAGCGCAATCAGGGAAACAATCAGCGCGAGGTTGACGGTTTTCTTGGCTGGCAGCGCGCTGCCGGTTTCTACTGGGGTGGCTTCGCTCATGGGATCTCGTGGTGACCGCAAGGTAGCCGCGCTAGGCGGCAGGGTTGCTGGATCCGGCGCGTGGCGCCGTATAACTGCAGGGCATTGTAACGCCGCCTTGGTGGGGCTGCCAGCCGCTTAGCGAGCCAGCATGGCGGCCAGTGCGCTGGCACTGCCATCGCATAGTGATATATCGCCCACACCGTACTGGCGCAAACGCAGGGCAATACGCGGGTGCAGGGTATAAAACGGCAGCGTGCACAGCAGGGCGCGCTGTGCTGCCTGTGCCTGGCCAAACAGCGCGTCGGCAATCTCGCTGGAGGTCACCAGCAGGCCAGCCAGCTGGCCAGACGCATGCAATGCGGCCAACCCGGCCCAGTCCGGCGGGCTGACCTCGCGCTGGTAGATGTCGGCATGGCGCACCAGCGCGCCGCGTGCGGCAAGGGTTTCCCCGAGCTGGGCGCGCCCGCCGTGGCCACGCACAATCAGCACACGCTGGCCGGCAAGCTGCTGCATGGCGGGGTGCGCCAGCAGGGCGTCGCTGTCATTGCCCGCTTCGGGGTACAGCACCGGGCGCTGGCTTTGCTGCATCAGCTTGTCGGCGCTGGCGCGGCCAACGCAGGCCAGCTGTACGCTGGCGGGCAGCTTGGCGGCCACGGCCGGCCAGCCGATATCGATGGCCGACGGGCTGACAAAAACCAGCCAGTGGCTCACGCGAGCCAGCGCGGGCAGAGTGGCCAGCGCGGCGGCGTCCGCTACCGTATCCAGCACGCTGAAAGGCTGTGCGGCCACGCCCAGCGAAGCCAGCGCGGCCTGCAGGCGGGCGGCCTGGGCCGGGGGGCGCACCAGCAGCAGCGTGCCGGCCATGGCTTATTGGCCGGCCTGTTCGGCGATGACGGCGGCGATCAGCGGCGCGGCGTCCTGGTCCAGCAGCTTTTTGGCGACGGCACGGCCCAAGGCGTCGGCGTAGTCACGCGGGGCGCTGGCGCTGGCGGTGAGCATCACCGAGCCGTCCGGGTGGGCCACAAAGCCGCCCAGGGTGATGAGGTCGTCGGTGATGGTGGCAAAGCCGCCGATCGGAATCTGGCAGCTGCCGCCCAGCACGCGCGAGAAAGCGCGTTCGGCGCTGACGCAGGCGTGGGTATCGGCGTGGTTCAGCGGTGCCAGCAGGGTGATCAGGTCGGCGCGGTCGGCGCGGATTTCAATGCCCAGCGCGCCCTGGCCCACGGCCGGCAGGCTTTCCGACGGCGCCAGCTCCTGGCGGATGCGCTCGCTCAGTTCCAGGCGTTTCAGGCCGGCGGCGGCCAGGATGATGGCGTCGAACTCGCCGTCGTCCAGCTTGCGCAGGCGGGTTTGCACATTGCCGCGCAGCGGTTTGATCACCAGGTGCGGGAAGCGGGCGCGCAGCTGCGATTCGCGGCGCAGGCTGGAGGTACCCACCACGGCGCCGTGCGGCAGCTCGTGCAGGCTGGTGTAGCGGTTGGACACCAGCGCGTCGCGCGGGTCTTCGCGCTCGCAGATGGCGGCCAGGGCAAAGCCTTCCGGCAGGTTCATCGGCACGTCCTTGATGGAGTGCACGGCAATATCGGCGCGGCCTTCTTGCAGGGCCAGCTCCAGCTCTTTCACAAACAGGCCTTTACCGCCGATCTTGGACAGGGTTTTGTCCAGGATCTGGTCGCCCTGGGTGGTCATGCCCAGAATCTCTACCGTAAGCTGCGGGTACAGCGCTTCCAGGCGGGCTTTGATGTGTTCGGCCTGCCACATGGCGAGTTTGCTTTCGCGGCTGGCGATGACGAGCTTGTTCATGAACGGCGGTCCTGCGCTAAGAAAAGGATGGCCGGCATTCTAGCACGCACACGGCGGCCAACCTTGATGCAGGGCAGGGTGTGTGTAGCTGCAACATTACCTGTAGTTTAACTACACGCTACGCCGCTTTTGCGGCAGGATTACAGCAATAAGGCCAGCATCAGCGGCATGGTCAGCATGGCGGCCAGCGTCGAGGTCGTGACCACCGCGGCCGCCAGCTCGCCATCGCCCTGCATGCGCACCGCCAGGATATAGGCCGAGGTAGCGGTGGGCAGCATGCTCATCACCAGCGCCGCCTGGCGGTACAGCCCGCTGACACCCAAGAGGCCGGTGGCCAGTACGGCGATGGCGGGCAGCCATAGCAGCTTGATGGCGTTCCAGTACAGCAAGGGGCCGGCGTGGCGGCGCAGTGCGGCAAAGCGCAGCCCGGCGCCCACGGTAATCAGCCCCAGCGGCAGCGCGGCGGCGGCCAGGTGGTCGATGGCGGCAAACAGCGGCCCCGGTATGGGCAGGCCGCCCAGGTTGGCCGCCAGCCCGCTGCAGATGCCCCAGATGATGGGGTTGCGGGCCAGCTCGTGCAGCATGCCGCGCTCGCTGCCGTGCGCCAGCTGCCACACGGCCATCACGTTGACCACCGGCACCATGCTGCCGCAGAGCAGCGCGATGGTGGCGATGCCCTGCTGGCCGGCCAGCGTGCCCATGACGGCAAAGCCGACATAGGTATTAAAGCGGTAAGCGCCCTGGTTGCCAGCGGCAAAGCTGGCCTGCGGCAGCCGGAACAGCGGCTTGGCCGCGCTGCCCAGCGCAAAGGCGCAGGCGGTAAACAGCAGGCCTGCGGCCAACATGGGCAGGCTGGCGGCCAGGTCCAGCTGCGCCCGCGCCAGCGCGCGGAATAGCAGCGGCGGGAACAGCACGAAGTACACGAATTTCTCGGCCTCCGCCCAGAAAGCAGGCGCCAGCCAGCCGCTGCGCCGCAGGGCAAAGCCGAACAGGATCAGCAGGAAATCGGGAATGAGGATCAGGGCGGTGTCCATGCCGGCCATCTTCGCAGTGTTTGTCACAATAAAATATTAGGGAAATAGAGCATGAACGATCTGGACAAGGATTTACCGCTACGCGAAGACCTGGCACGGCTGAACCGCCTGCTGGAAGCGCTGCTGCAGGAACAGGAAGGCGCCGAGGTGGTGGACGAGATCCGCGCCATCCCCAGCGGCGCGCAGCGCCACGACGCCGAGGCCGATGCGCTGGTAGAGCGCCTGTCGCCCGCCACCACCACCGCGCTGGTGCGCGCCTGTGGCCTGTATTCGCAGCTGTTCAATATTGCCGAAGACCTGCACCACGCCCGCCGCCGCCGCGCCCACCAGCGTGCCGGTAGCGCGCCGCAGCGCGGCAGCCTGTCGCGTGCGCTCACCAGCCTGCACGACAGCGGTGTGGATTTTGCCCGCCTCAACGCCGCGCTGCAGGAAGCCAGCGTCAGCGCCGTGCTCACCGCCCACCCCACCGAAGTACAGCGCCAGAGCGTGCTGGACGGCCACCGCGCCGTGCGCAAGTTCCTGCAGCAGCTGTCGTCGCCGGACATCACGCCAGAGGAAGAAACCGAAGTCGAAGCCAAGCTGCAGCGCGTGATCCACACGCTGTGGCAGACCACCGAAATCCGCCCGTTCAAAATGACCGTGGCCGACGAAATCGAAAACGGCGTGGCCTACCACCCGCTGTCGTTCTTCCAGGCCATCCCTGCGCTGTACGAGCGCCTGGGCCGCCAGATGCGCGAGCTGTGGGGCCAGGACGCGGCCATACCGTCTTTCCTGCGCGTGGGTAGCTGGATCGGCGGCGACCGCGACGGTAACCCCAATGTCGACGCCAGCGTGCTGCGCCATGCCGTCACCCGTCAGGCCGAGGTGGCGTTCAAACACTATTTCTACGAGCTGGCCGGCCTGTACCGCGAGCTGTCGCTGTCGGCACGCCACGTTAGCGTGTCGCCCGCCATTGCCGCCCTGGCCGCTGCCTCGCCCGATGCGGCCATCAGCCGCCGCGAAGAGCCGTACCGCCTGGCGCTGGCCACCATCGAAGGCCGCCTGTCGGCCACCGCGGCCAACCTTGGGCTGCCGCTGCGCGGCCGCTGGACCGCCGGTGAGGCCTACCCCGACACCGCCGCGCTGCAGGCCGACCTGGCCGCACTGCGCGACTCGCTGGCCGCCAACGGCAGCGCGCTGCTGGTGTACGGCCGCTTGGGCAAGCTGGTACGCGCCGTGGACGTTTTCGGCTTCTACCTGATGCCGTTGGACCTGCGCCAGCACGCCGAAAAACACGCCGGCGTGGTGGGCGAGCTGTTTGCCCACGCCAACCTGGAGCACTACGCCGCGCTGGACGAAGCCGCCCGTGTGCGCGTGCTGCTGCGCGAGCTGGCCACGCCGCGCCTGCTGTACTCGCCCTTCCTCAGCTACAGCGCCGACAGCGAAAAAGAGCTGGCCATCTTCCGCGAAGCCGCGCTGGTGCAGCAGCAGTTTGGCCAGGGCGCCATCGCCCAGTGCATTATTTCCAACTGTGCCAGCGTGTCCGACATCCTGGCGCTGGCCTTGCTGGCCAAGGAAAGCGGCCTGCTGCGCCTGGATGGCGGCGTGCCGAGCATCAGCCTGAACCTGGTGCCGCTGTTTGAAACCATTGCCGACCTGGACGCCTCGGCCGCCACCATGCAGCAGCTGTTTGCGCTGCCGTGGTACCAGCAGCTGCTGAAGAGCCGTGGTGGTGTACAGGAAGTGATGCTGGGCTATTCCGACAGCAATAAGGACGGCGGCTACCTCACCAGCCAGTGGGAGCTATACCAGGCCGAGCAACGCCTGGTGCGCGTGTTCGACGCCGCCGGTGTGAAAATGCGCCTGTTCCACGGCCGTGGCGGCTCGGTAGGCCGTGGCGGTGGCCCCGCCTACGAAGCCATCATGGCGCAGCCGGCCGGCACGGTAGTTGGCCGCATCCGCATTACCGAGCAGGGCGAGATCATTACCGCCAAGTTTGCCGACCCGGACAACGCCACCCGCAACCTGGAAGCGCTGGTGGCCGCCACGCTGGAAGCCACCCTCAGCCAGGGCAGCCAGCAGGACACCGACGAAAGCGTGCTGGCCGAGCTGTCCGGCCACGCCTACCGCACCTACCGCGCGCTGGTGGAGTCGGACGGCTTCATGCAGTACTTCATGGAAGCCACGCCGATCAGCGCCATTGCCAAGCTCAACATCGGCAGCCGCCCGGCCTCGCGCAAGGCGCTGGCCAGCATCAAGGACCTGCGCGCTATTCCGTGGGTGTTCTCCTGGTCGCAGTCGCGGGTGATGCTGCCGGGCTGGTACGGCTTTGGCAGCGCGGTGAAAGCCTTCCTGGCCGCCCACGGCGGCGACGCCGGCCTGGCCCAGCTGCAGGCGCTGTACCGCCAGT
This sequence comes from Neisseriaceae bacterium, assembly GCA_027489245.1. Taxonomy (GTDB): domain Bacteria; phylum Pseudomonadota; class Gammaproteobacteria; order Burkholderiales; family Chromobacteriaceae; genus Vogesella. The sequence goes on from JAIYAC010000002.1 coordinate 236,317, forward strand.
CGCCGTTCTTCCAGGTGATTTTGTCCAATATGGAGCAGGTGCTGGCCAAGGCTGATCTGCAAATTGCGCGCCGCTACGCCGCGCTGGTGGGCGACGCGGCGCTGGCCGACCGCCTGTTTGGCGGCCTGCAAGCCGAGTTCGACAAGACCCTGGCCGCGTTCTTTGCCATTACCGGGCAGGACAAGCTGCTGCAGGGCAACCCCACGCTGGCACGCAGCCTGGATACCCGCCTGCCCTACCTGGACGCGCTGAACCTGCTACAGGTCAAACTGCTGCAGCGCCTGCGTCAGGAGCCGGACGACGAGGCCGCGCTGTACGCCATCCACCTCACCATCAACGGTATCTCCGCCGGCCTGCGCAACAGCGGCTAAGGTTGGCCGCAGGGCAAGACAAAGCCGGTCCGCGTGCGCGGGCCGGCTTTTTCATGTGTCGGCTAGGCGAGGGTGGCAGGCCGCCTTAGCTACCGCGCAGCGTGTGCAGCTTCAGTGGTAGCGGCTCGCCCAGCCAGCGCGCTGCCGTGGTGTGGCCGGTCACTTCGTTGTCCAGCTCCGGGTGCAGCAGCACGGGCAGGCCGTCGCGGTATTGTTCCAGCAGGGCGGTAACGGCCGGTAGCAGTGGCTCGGCAAAGTCGATCTCGAACATCGGTCGCGTGTGCGGGCCCACTTCGCGCTCGATCAGCCGCCCCAGCCAGCAGCCGGCCGGCAAGCGGCTGGCCAGCGAGGCGTGCAATGTCGCTGCGGCGGGCTGCTGCTCGGGCAGAAAATAAACGTGTGCGTGGTAGATGGTGGTCATTGTGTGCGTATTGTGTGGGTTTGGCGCCATGTTATCGCACCTTGGCCGCCGTTTATAGCAGGGTGCGGTGCACGCGCTCGCGGGCTTCGTCCAGCAGGCGCTGCTGGCGCTGGTTCAGGCAGTCGCCACGCTGGCAAAGTGATCGATAAACCGGGGTGAAGCAGTAGGCGAGTAGGCGGCGCAGCAGTTTCATGGCATGCTCATTGTTGAGTGGTTGGCGATGAACCCAGCTTAACCAGCCACTTTCAGCCGATAAACCCGTGCTTACTCACCATATTGTCAAGCCAATGAAAACAATGCCGCTGCCCGACGATGTGCTGGTGTTCGAGGCCATTGCCCGCCTGGGCAGCCTGACCGCCGCTGCCGACGCCCTGGGCTGTACCCGCAGCCTGGTCAGCTTGCGGCTCAAAGCGCTGGAAAAGCAGCTGGGCGCGGTGCTGGTATTGCGCACCACGCGGCGGCTGGCGCTGACCGAAGCCGGCCAGCAGCTGCTGCCGCACGCCCAGGCCATGCGCCAGGCGCTGGAGCGCATGCAGTACGCGGTGGATAGTGCCCAGTGCGGGGTGGACGGGCCGCTGGCGCTGTCTACCTCGGTATCGCTGGCACCCATGCTGGCACCGCTACTGGCCGAGCTGGGCCGGCAGCAGCCCGGTCTGCAGCTGCGGCTGGACGTGGACAACCGCGTGCAAGACCCCATTGCCGACGTGCTGGACTTTTGCCTGCGCATGCGCAAGGTGCACGACGATTCGCTGGTGGCGCGCCCGGCCGGCTGGGTAGAAGAAGGCCTGTACGCCAGCCCGGCCTTTCTGCAGCAGCATGGTTGGCCGCAACACCCGGACCAGCTGCTGCAGTACGGCTTGCTGAGCCACGACGATGGCGAACAGCTGACGCTGGTGCGCGGCGACGACACCTGTGTGTTGCAACCCGGCGCGGCGCGCACCCATTCGGGTGCATATATTGCCGCCCTCAGCATGTGCGTGGCCGGTTACGGCATCAGCGTGCTGCCGCATTACATGGCGGCACCCGCCTGCCGCCGTGGCGAGCTGCAGCGCGTGCTGCCCGACTGGCAAGGCGAGCGTTGGCAGGTGTTTCTGGTCTACCCCTACCGCCAGCCCATGCCGCGCAAGTACACGGTGCTGATCGACTTCCTGCTGCCGCGTATCGCCGCCGCGTTGGCCGAGCAGGCCTGAGCCGGCAGCGGCTGGCCGCCAGCCGCCATTTGCGGCACTATCACCGGGTATTCACTCGGGATTCGATATGGCTACCCCCCACGCGCCGTCCGGGCGCGGCATTGCGCTGTCCATCAGCGCGTCGCTACTGTTTTCGCTGTTGCCCGCCTATGTGACCCAGCTGCGGCCGCTGGATGGCCTGGGCATTTTTGCCTGGCGCATCCTGTGTACGCTGCCCGGCGTGCTGCTGATCGTGCTGCTCACCGGCAAGCGCCAGGCGTTTGCCGACAGCTGGCAGCGTATGTGGCGCCAGCCCGCGCTGCTGGCGCAGGTGGCTGGCATGGCCGCGCTGATGGGCGTGCAGCTGTGGCTGTTTCTGTGGGCACCGCTACACGGCCAGGTGATGGCGGTGTCGATGGGCTATTTTCTGGCGCCACTGGTAATGGTATTGGTAGGGCGCTTGCTGTATGGCGAGCGGCTGTACCGGCTGCAGGCCATCGCCGTGGTGCTGGCGCTGCTGGGTGTGCTGCACGAGCTGTGGCTGACGCGCGCCATCGCCTGGCCCACGCTGTTGGTGGTGCTGGGTTACCCGCCGTACTTCGTGCTGCGCCGCAAGAGCGGGCTGGACCCGGTGTGTGGCTTTGCGCTGGAAATGGCGCTGATGTTCCCGGTGGCGCTGGCCATGCTGCTGTGGCTGGGGCCGGCCGGCTGGGGCGTGCTGGACGAAGCGCGCTTCTGGTGGCTGCTGCCGGGGCTGGGCATCCTCAGCTCCATTGCCCTGTTGTGCAATATTGCCGCCAGCCACCTGCTGCCGATGGGGCTGTGGGGCTTGCTGGGTTATGTGGAGCCGGCGCTGCTGTTTGTGCTGGCCATTGCCTTTCTGGGCGAGCCGCTGGGCGCCAATGGTTTGCTCACCTACGGGCCGATCTGGGGCGCGATTTTGCTGATTGCCATTCACACCCTGCGCCAGCAACGCAAGCTGGCGCTTTCACGGCAGAGCCCTGCATGAAAAACCTGTTATTCGCCGGCTGGCTGGCCTTATGCAGTAGCTGGGCTGCGGCCCAGCCCACCTTGGCCGTGCCGGTGCGCCAGGGCTGGTTTGACGGCCAGCCGGTGTGGTACCTCACCACCGACGCCTCGCGCGCCGATGCGGCCATAGACAATGCGGCCAACCTAGTGCCACGGCTGGCCAATGCGCTGCCGCTGAGCCGGCACGAGCCGAACCCGCGCTCGGTGCTGGACCGCATCTACAAGTTTGCCGCCCAGCCCAGCGTGTTGCCGTCCATCCCGCAGCCTTTGGGTGCGGCCAACCGTGACCGCGCCTACTCGCCGCTGTGGGACGTGATCATGGTGCACTGGCAGCCCGGCCGCACCGTGCGCGAGCTGCGCTCGGTGGACGAGGTACTGGCGGCGGAAGACGCCGGCGACGTGCGGCTTGAGCCGCTGGAGCTGGTGGTGAACTGCCCGGTGTTGCAGGTAGGGCGCCAAACGCTGCCGGGCATTGCGCCGTTGCCCCTGCCGTGATTGCCTGATACTGGCGGGGGCGGGTTCAGGCCTGCCAGCCTGCCGGTACCTGGCCAAAGCGTAGCTGCGGTGTGCCGTGCCAGCTGGCGCATTGCTGCAGCGCTTTCAGGATGTCTTGCTGCAGGCGTTTGCCTGGCTTGATGCCGGGTTCCAGGTACAGCGCCTTCACCTCGAACACGCCCTGCGCGCGGTGTGCCTTGGCATCCAGCCGGCCCACCAGTTGGCCGCGTACCAGCAGCGGCAGCACGAAGTAACCGTACTGGCGCTTGGGCGCCGGGGTGTAGCACTCGATGCGGTAATCAAAGCCGAACAGCTGGCTGGCGCGCGCGCGGTGCCACACCACCGGGTCGAACGGCGACAGCACGGTGCAGGCGCTGGCTTTCAGGGTGCCGTCTGCGGCCAACCTTAGCGTGTCTTGCAGGCTGTGGTGCACGTAGCTGTCACCCTTCAGCCCTTCTACCTGCACGGGCAGCAGCTCGCCGCTGTCGATCAGCGGGGCCAGCTCGGCGGCGCTGACCTTGCCGCGCAGGCGGTAGTAGTCGCCCACCCAGCCTGCCTGCACCAGACCCAGTGCGCGGCAGCTGGCGCGGATCATGTCGTGGCGGGCGCTGGCGGGGCTGGGCAGGTGCTGTGCGTCGTCCCACTGTGGCAGCACACGTTCGGCCAGGTCGTAGACGCGCTGGAAGTTGTCGCGCTGGCGCACCATCAGCTGCCCGCTGGTAAACAGCACCTCCAGGTGGCGTTTTTCCGGCTTCCAGTCCCACCAGCCATTGCCTTTGCCGCCCTGGCGGGCAAAGTCGCGCGAGCGCACCGGGCCGTGCTGGCGGATGTGCGCCAGCAGCTGCGCGATGTCGGCGCGGTGTTTGTCCATCCAGCTGACCGAGTATTTCCAGCCCATGGCCGCCGGGTCCAGCATGCGGTGGCGCAGCAGGCGGTAGTCTTCTACGGGGACAAAGCAGGCTTCGTGCGCCCAGTACTCGAACAGCGCGCCGTCGGCCAGCAGGCTGTCCAGCCAGGCGGGGTCGTAGTGGCCCAAACGGCTGTACAGCACCAGGTAGGGGCTGCGCGCCACCACGCTGATGGTGTCGATCTGCAGCAGCGCCATGCGGCGGATGGCGGCCAGCACGTCGTCGCGGGTGGCTTTGCGCCGTGGAGCGGCCAACAGGCCCTGTGCGGCAAGGTGCAGGGCGCGGGCGGCGGGGAGCGACAGGTGGACAGTAGACATGGCAATAAAATGACAGGATGAACAGTCTGTACAGCATAGCCGTTCGCCAGCGGCGGCGGACAGCGGGTAGAATGCTGGCGGCCTGTCACCACGGGCAGTTTCCCGCATGGCATGGCTGTGCCAAGCTACGGGGGCTGCACGTATCAGCAGCGCTTTTGTTCTTTGAGTGCGTTACCGTGCCGGCATGCTTGCCGGGCGTGGCGCTACGTAGGCCTGTGGGCCTGACCCAACCTGAACCGCGGCGGCCACCCCGCTACGGCAAGGAGCGATCTTTATGTTGTTTTCCTGGTTTGAACGCCGGGTAGATGCCTACCCGGAGACCCCTCCGCCACAACCCCCGCAAGGGTTTTTCCCGTTTGTCTGGTCGGCCACGGCTGGCATGCGCGGCCTGATTCTGGGCATGGCGCTGCTGACGGCCGCCATCGGTGCCTTCGAGGCACTGCTGTTTTCCATGCTGGGCTCCATCGTGGACTGGCTTAGCCACGTGCCGCCGGCGCAGCTGTGGGACAAAGAGCGCGACAACCTGCTGTTGCTGGCTGTCATCCTGCTGGCCAGCCCGCTGCTGATTGCGCTGCAGGCCATGGCCAAGTACCAGGGCCTTTTCGGTAATTTCCCCATGCGCCTGCGCTGGCATTTCCACCGCCACCTGCTGAACCAGAGCATGGCGTTTTACCAGGACGAGTTTGCCGGCCGCGTGTCGGCCAAGGTGATGCAGACGGCGCTGGCCGTGCGCGACACGGTGCTGATCATTACCGACATCATGGTGTTTGTGGTGATCTACTTCATCACCATGGTGGCGGTGGTGGGCAGCTTCGACGCCGTGCTGCTGTGGCCCTTCCTGGCCTGGCTGGCGCTGTACGCGCTGACGCTGCGCTTCTTTGTGCCACGCCTGGGCCGCGCTGCCAGCCAGCAGGCCGACGCGCGCAGCCTGATGACCGGCCGCATCACCGATGCCTATACCAATATCGCCACGGTCAAGCTGTTCTCGCAGGGCAACCACGAGGCCCGCTTTGCCAAGGGCGCGATGCAGGAGTTCATGCACACCGCCTACCGCCAGATGCGGCTGGTCAGCGGTTTCGAGATCGTCAACCACATCCTCAGCATGGGGCTGATTGCCAGCACTGCCGGTGCCACGCTGTGGCTGTGGAGCCAGGGCGAGGTGGGCGTGGGGGCGGTGGCGGCGGCTACCGCCATGGCGCTGCGGCTGAACGGTGTGTCGCACTGGATCATGTGGGAGATGTCCAGCCTGTTCGAGAACATCGGCACGGTGCAGGACGGCATTACCACGCTGTCGCGCCCCATCGCCATCCACGATGCGCCAGACGCCCGCCCGCTACAGGTGGGCCGCGGCGAGCTGCGCTTTGACAACGTGCGCTTTAGCTACGGCGGCGAGAAGGTGGTGATCGACGGCCTGAACCTGACCATTCGCCCTGGCGAGAAAATCGGCCTGGTTGGCCGCAGCGGCGCCGGCAAGTCTACCATCGTCAACCTGCTGCTGCGTTTCTACGAGCTGGAAAGCGGCCGTATCCTGATCGACGGCCAGGACATCTGCCAGGTGACGCAGGACAGCCTGCGCGCCCAGGTGGGCATGGTGACGCAAGACACCTCGCTGCTGCACCGCTCGGTACGCGACAACCTGTGCTACGGCCGCATGCAGGCCAGCGACGACGAGATGATCGCGGCGGCGCAAAAGGCCGAGGCGCACGAGTTCATCCTGCAGCTGACCGACCCCAAAGGCCGCCGCGGTTACGATGCCCACGTGGGCGAGCGCGGCGTCAAGCTGTCCGGCGGCCAGCGCCAGCGCGTGGCCATCGCCCGCGTCATGCTGAAGGACGCGCCGATTTTGCTGCTGGACGAAGCCACCAGCGCGCTGGACTCCGAAGTGGAAGCCGCCATCCAGAGCAGCCTGTACCGGCTGATGGAAGGCAAAACCGTGGTGGCCATCGCGCACCGCCTGTCCACCATCGCCGCCATGGACCGTCTGATCGTGCTGGATAAAGGCCGCGTGGTAGAAGAGGGCAGCCACGACCAACTGCTGGCCAAAGGCGGCCTGTACGCGCGGCTGTGGGCGCACCAGAGCGGCGGCTTCCTGGGCGAGGAGATCGACCCCGACGAAGAGGCCGCGCTGGCTGCCGGCTAAGGTTGGCCGCAGGCTCATAAAAGCCCCCTTCTGCGGAAGGGGGCTTTTTTACGCACGCTGGCGCAATAAAGTAGTTTTTACACTACGGCGCACTGCCGATCAGCCAGCCGTTTGCGCTTTTTACGCAACAAAAAAGCGCGCCAGCCTAGCAAATTACGATGGCAGTTGAGTTAAAACAGACAGGGTTGTACCTCATTGACTACAGCTGGTGGATAATGCCGCAGCCCCCCGAACAGGGCGGCCTACCAGACCCGCCCGGCTCACCGGAGAATGGGCGGGTTTCGTCGGCTGCTCTGCCCTTTTTCAAGCAGAGGTAGACATGTCCTTGCAAGCCCCGAGCTTTGTACGCCACCAGCAACTGATCAACTGGGTAGCCGAAGTGGCCGCCCTCACCAAACCGGCCGCCATCCACTGGGTAGACGGTTCCGAAGCGGAAAACCAGCAGCTGCTGGCCCAGATGGTGGCCGCCGGCACCCTCACCCCGCTGAACCCGGCCAAACGCCCCGACTCCTACGCCGCGTTTTCCGACCCGTCCGACGTGGCGCGTGTGGAAGACCGCACCTTTGTATGCAGCGCCCGCCGCGAAGACGCCGGCCCTAACAACAACTGGATGGACCCGGCCCAGATGCGCACTACGCTGAACGGCCTGTTCGACGGCTGTATGGCTGGCCGCACCCTGTACGTGATTCCGTTCAGCATGGGCCCGCTGGGTTCGCCCATTGCCCACGTGGGCATCGAGCTGACCGACTCGCCGTACGTGGTGGCGTCGATGCGCATCATGACCCGCATGGGCCGCAATGTGTACGAAGTGCTGGGCGAAGACGGCCCCTTCGTGCCCTGCGTGCACAGCGTGGGCGCACCGTTGGCCGCAGGCCAGGCCGACAAGCCGTGGCCGTGCAACCCGGACACCAAGTACATCGTGCACTATCCGGAAACCCGCGAGATCTGGTCGTACGGCTCCGGCTACGGCGGCAACGCGCTGCTGGGCAAAAAGTGCTTTGCGCTGCGTATTGCCTCCACCATGGGCCGCGACCAGGGCTGGCTGGCCGAACACATGCTGATCCTGGGCGTGGAAAACCCGCAGGGCGACAAGCGCTATGTGGCAGCTGCCTTCCCTAGCGCCTGCGGCAAGACCAACTTTGCCATGCTGATTCCGCCTAAAACCTACGACGGCTGGAAAGTCACCACCGTGGGCGACGACATTGCCTGGATCAAGCCGGCGGCGGATGGCCAGCTGTACGCCATCAACCCGGAAAACGGCTACTTTGGCGTGGCACCGGGTACCTCGGTAAAGTCCAACCCCAACGCCATGGCCATGCTGAACGAAGGTGTGATCTTCACCAACGTGGCGCTGACCGACGACGGCGACGTGTGGTGGGAAGGCATGAGCAAGGATATTCCGGCGCACCTGACCGACTGGCAGGGCAAGGACTGGACGCCAGACTGTGGCCGCAAGGCCGCGCACCCGAACGCGCGCTTCACCGTACCGGCCGCCAAGTGCCCGTCGCTGGACCCGGCGTGGAACGACCCGGCCGGCGTGCCGATCTCGGCCTTCATCTTTGGCGGCCGCCGCTCGTCTACCGTGCCGCTGGTGTTTGAAGCCGCCAGCTGGGAAGACGGCGTGTACATGGCCGCGACCATGGGCTCGGAAACCACTGCGGCAGCGTTTGGCGCACAGGGCGTTACCCGCCGCGACCCGTTTGCCATGCTGCCGTTCTGCGGCTACCACATGGGCGACTACTTCCAGCACTGGCTGGACATGGCCGGCAAGGTCAGCAAGCTGCCGCGCATTTTCTGCGTAAACTGGTTCCGCACCGACGCCGACGGCAAGTTCATCTGGCCAGGCTTTGGCGACAATATGCGTGTGCTGGAGTGGATCGTTGGCCGCGTGCAGGGCACCGCTCAGGCCGAAGACAGCCCGCTGGGCAAGGTACCCGCCTACGCCCACCTGAACTGGGCCGGCATGGACGGCTTTACCGAGCAGCACTTCCAGCAGCTGATGGTGCTGGACGAAGCCGCCTGGCGCCACGAGCTGGCCGCCCACGACGAGTGGTTTGCCAAGCTGGCCGACGCACTGCCCGCCAGCCTGGCGGCGCGCCGCAGCAAGCTGGCCGAGGCGCTGGGTGTGTAAACAGGGTATGAGGTAAAGCAAAGCCTGCCATGCGGCAGGCTTTTTTCATGCAGCATGCGGCCAACCTTACTGGGTTGGCCGCATGCCGTTACGGCAGCAGGATCAGCGAGCCGGTGGTGCGGCGTGCTTCCAGGTCGCGGTGAGCCTGCGCGGCGTCGGCCAGCGCGTAGCGTGCCGAGGGCTGCACTTTGACCGTACCGCGGGCGACTTGCTCGAACACGGCGCCGGCCAGTGCTTCCAGCTCGGCACGGGTGGCGATGTAGTCGTGCAGGCGCGGGCGGGTGAAGAACAGCGAGCCTTTTTGTGCCAGCAACAGCGGCGAAAAATCCGGTACGGCGCCGCTGGCGTTGCCAAAGCTGACGAACATGCCGCGTGGTGCCAGGCTGTTGAGCGACATCTCGAAAGTATCCTTGCCCACACTGTCGTACACCACCGGCACGCCGGCGCCGCCGGTGAGCTCGCGCACCCGCGCCACCACGTCTTCTTCGCGGTAGTTGATGACATGCTGGCAGCCCAGCGAGCGCGCCAGCGCGGCCTTGTCGGCGCTGCCCACGGTGCCGATCACCGTGATGCCCATGGCCGACAGCCACTGCACGGCAATCTGGCCCACGCCGCCCGCTGCTGCGTGCCACAGCACGGTTTGCCCTGGCTGTACGCGGTAGGTGTGCAAAATCAGGTAGGCCACGGTCATGCCCTGCAGCATCAGGCAGGCGGCGGTGTCATCGCTGACGCTGTCCGGCAGCTTGACCAGGTGCTGCGCCGGCATCACGCGCTGCTGGCTGTAGGCGCCCAGCGGGCCACCGGCGTAGGCTACGCGGTCGCCCGCTGCGACATGGCTCACGCCCGCGCCCACGGCCAACACCACGCCAGCGGCTTCGCTGCCCAGCCCGGACGGTAGCGCCAGCGGGTAGAGCCCGCTACGATGGTAGGTATCGATAAAATTTACCCCGATGGCCGTGTGTTGCAATAGCACCTCGCCCGGGCCGGGCTGGCCGGGAATCACATGCTCGGTTTGCAATACTTCCGGGCCGCCGCTAATGTCAAAACGGATACGCTGGCTCATGGGCTTCCTTATCGAATAAAGTGGGGGCTACGCTATAGCGTGGATAGTGCACGAAAGCACGACTTGGCAGGTTAAACAGATTGTTCAGCGCGGTTCCTGGAAGGGGGGCGTATGAAAGGTGTGGTATTTACCGAGTTTCTGGGCTTGGTGGAACAAAAGTTCTCTGCGGATATGGTGGACGACATCATTGATGATGCCGACCTGCCGCACGGCGGTGCCTATACCGCTGTGGGCACGTATCCATTTCCCGAAATGGTGGCGCTGATCGTGGCGCTGTCCAAGCGTACCGGGCTGGACGTGCCGGTGCTGATTCACGCGTTTGGCCAGTACCTGTTCGGGCGTTTTTTCGTGTTGTATCCGGCCTTCATTACCGCCTGTAGCAGCACCATCGAGCTGGTGAGCCATATCGAGCAGGTGATTCACACCGAGGTACGCAAGCTGTACCCCGATGCCGAGCTGCCGTCGTTTGAGGTGGAATCGCACACCGCGCAGCGCCTGAGCGTGGTGTACCGTTCGCCACGCTGCCTGGCCGACCTGGCCGTAGGCCTGATAGACGGGGCGATAACGCATTACGGCGAGCAGGGGCACCTGCACCTGCAGCGGGAAGCGCTGGATGCCGAGGGCACGGCGGTGCGCTTTATCCTGGAAAAAACATGAGTGACGCGGACATTATCCAGCGCCTGGAAAAACGGCTGGCCCGCGAACACGCGGCCCGGCTGGAGGCCGAGCGTTTGCTGGAGGCCAAGAGCCTGGCGCTGTATACGGCCAACTGCGAGCTGGCCGAGGCGGCGCACCAGCTGGAAGAAAAGGTGGCCGAACGCACGCTGGAGCTCAGCCAGGCGCTGGCGCTGGCCGAGGCTGGCGTGCGGGCCAAAACCGAGTTTCTGGCGGTCATGAGCCACGAGCTGCGCACGCCGATGAACGGTGTGATGGGCATGGCCGAGCTGTTGGCCGCCACGCCGCTGTCGCCAGCGCAGCGCGAGCTGCTGCATACCTTGCAGGAAAGCGCCGAGGCACAGATGGTGCTGATCAGCGATATCCTGGATTTGTCCTCTATCGAAAACGGCAACCTTACCCTGCGGCGCGACCCGGTAGACATGCCGGCGCTGCTGGATGGGCTGTTGGCACAGTACCGCATCAGTGCCAATGCCAAAGGCCTGAGCCTGTGGCTGGACCGCCCGGACAGCCTGCCCTGGCTGAAAGGGGACGGCGACCGCTTGCGCCAGGTGCTGGGCAACCTGTTGTCCAACGCCTTGAAATTTACCGCCGAAGGCCAGATCAGCCTGCGCGTGACGCTGGATAAACAGCCCGATGGCTACGGTTATTGGCACGTGGCGGTGAGCGATACCGGTATCGGCATGAGCCCCCAGCTGATTGGCCGCCTGTTCCGCACCTTTGAAATGGCCGATAGCTCGCCCACGCGGCGTTACGGTGGCACCGGGGTGGGGCTGGCCATCAGCCGCCGTCTGGCGCAGGCCATGCAGGGCGATATCACCGTGAGCAGCCAGGTGGGGGAGGGGAGCTGCTTTACCTTTAGCTGGCGGGCCGAGACGGTAGCCGCGCCGGTGCTGGCCCCCAGCAGCACCTTATCTGCCATCGAGCTGCCCGGCCCGGCGCGCGAGCTGCGGGTGCTGGTGGCCGAAGATAACGCCATCAACCAGAAGCTGATCGTGAAAATGCTGGAGCGGTTGGGGCTAAGCCGTGTCACCCTGGCGGATGACGGCGTGCAGGCGGTGGCGGTGGTGGAAACCGGTAATGTGGACCTGGTGCTGATGGACATGCAGATGCCCAATATGAGCGGCGTCGAGGCCACGGTGGCCATACGCGCCCAGGATTTGCCGGTGCAGCCGGATATTGTGGCACTGACGGCCAATGCCTTCGAGGAAGACCGCCAGGCCTGCATGCGGGCCGGCATGGATGACTTTCTGACCAAGCCGCTCAAGCTGGACCTGCTGGCCAGCGTGCTGTGCCACGCCGCCCGCGGCGACTACGCCAATCAGCGCGATGCCAGCTAAACGCCGCCTTGCAGGTGGCCGCTAGCGGCGGCGCGCTGCTACCTTGGCGTGTGTGGCGGCTTCCCCTCTATGCCCATCAAGCCGGGCAGGCATTGCGGCCAACCTTGCAGGCGATGATCGTCGCCATTCAATACCGTGGTGCGGGCGCCGGCGTAGTAGCGCACCGCTTCGCGCCAGTCCAGCACTTCGTCTGCCGTGCCCAGTACCAGCCAATAGTTGGCCGCATGCAGCTGTGGCGGGCGCAGGGCAAGCAGCTCGTCCATATGCTGGGGCCCCAGCGTGTAGTGTTCGCCGGTATACGGGTTGTGCAGCGGGCCCATGAAGCGTGCCAGGTCTGCCTCGGGGCGGATAGCCGGGTTGATCAGTACCGCAGGCAGGCCAAAGCGCTCGGCCAGCCAGGTGGCGTAATAGCCGCCCAGCGAGCTGCCGATCAGCACCACCGGTTGTTGCAGGCTGGCAATCAGTGCTTCGGTTTGTGCGATGGCTTGGGCCGGGTAAGGCGATAGCTGCGGGCTGCTAAAGCTGGCATCGGGGGCGATGGCGTGCAGATAAGCCTGGGTTTCGCGCGCTTTGAGCGACTGCGGGCCAGACTGGAAGCCATGCAGGTACAGATAGTGGGTCATGGTCAGTAGCTGTTGGGGTGGCAAGCCATCAGCATAGCTGGCTCCGCGCCAGCGTCAACCGCTGGCTAGCTGGTTTTCCAGCTATAGCTTTGCACGATGCGCCGGGTTTTACCCTGTTTTTCCAGCAGGCTGATGGCCTCGTTCAGCTGCGCTACCGAGTAGCGGCTGGCCGGGGCCACGGCGCAGCGTGTTTGCAGCACCGACACCACCCACGGCTGCAGGCGTAGCTGCTTGCCAGGCTGAGGGTTGCGCTTTACCCAGGCGGCCAGCTCCAGCTCCGAGCTGACTACCGCGTCGATCATGCCCATTTGCAGCGCTTTCAGGCTGGAGTCCAGCTGCGGGTGGTCTACCCGCGTGGCACCACTGTTCTGCCACAGCGGTACCAGCGCCGGGTAGTGGTAGCCACGTATCACGCCCACGCGCTGCGCGGCCAGGTCCTGGATGCCCTGAATGGTGCGCAGGTGGCTGGCCAGGGTAGCGACCCGCTCGATCTGCGGGTAGAAGTCTTGCGTCCAGCCCAGCTTGGCCGCATTGCCGAACCAGGCCGGGTTGGCATTGCACACCACATCTACCTTGCTTTGCTCCAGTGCCGATTCGATACGGTTGCGCGACAGCACGCTGAAGCGGGCGCTGCTGCCCAGCGCCTGCGCCAGCGCCAGACCCAGGTCTTTGGAGAGGCCGCTGTCCAGCTGGCGCTGCGCGTTCAGTACCACAATCGGCGCAGCGTCGGATTCTGCTACGCCAATGTGTAGCGGGGGGGCGGCCTGGGCCGTGGCGGCGGCCAACAGCAGCCACGCCGGGCGGCAGAAAAGCGTAGACATATACAGCTCCCTTGGCATTGTTATGCTCTCTTGTTCTATAGGATGACCCGCTCGGGCCAAAATGCAATGATAAGATTAAGCTCTTGTGTCTACGTAGTTTTACTTAATTAAAGCCGCCTTTGCCATGTCAAAACTGTTATCGCACCCCGCTTACGACCTGCTTTCCCGCCGCATCCTGATTCTGGACGGTGGTATGGGCACCATGATTCAGCAATACAAGCTGACCGAGGCCCAGTATCGCGGGGAGCGGTTTGCCGACTGGCCGGTAGACGTAAAAGGCAATAACGACCTGCTGGTGCTGACCCAGCCACAGATCATTGCCGAGATTCACCAAGCCTATCTGGATGCGGGCGCGGACATTATCGAGACCAACAGCTTCAACGCCACGGCCATCGCCATGGCCGACTACGATATGCAATCGCTGGTATGGGAGCTGAACCACGCGGCGGCCAAGCTGGTAAAAGACCTGTGCGTAGCGCAAACCGCGGCCACGCCAGACAAACCGCGTTTCTGCGCCGGCGTACTGGGCCCCACCAGCCGCACCTGTAGCATCAGCCCGGACGTGAACGACCCGGGCTACCGTAATGTCACTTTCGACGAGCTGGTCGACACCTACACCACTGCCATCGATGGCCTGGTAAAGGGCGGGGCGGACTTCCTGCTGGTGGAAACCATCTTCGACACGCTCAACGCCAAGGCGGCGGTGTTTGCCATCCACAAGTACTTCGACGAGCACCCGGACACCACGCGCCTGCCCATCATGATCTCGGGCACCATTACCGACCAGTCCGGCCGTACCCTGACCGGCCAGACCACCGAAGCCTTCTACAACAGCCTGTCGCACGCCGACGCACTGAGCTTTGGCCTGAACTGCGCGCTGGGGCCAGACCTGCTGCGCCCGTATGTAGAAGAAATGTCGCGCATTGCGAACACCTTCGTGTCGGTGCACGCCAACGCCGGCCTGCCCAACCCGCTAGCGCCTACCGGCTACGACCTGCTGCCGGAAGACATGGCGCCGCAGATTCGCGAGTGGGCCGAGTCTGGCCTGGTGAACATCATTGGCGGCTGCTGCGGCACCACGCCTGGCCATATCAAGGCCATTTACGAGGCGGTGAAAGACCTGCCGCCGCGCCCGCTGCCGCAGATCGAGCCCAAGTGCCGCCTGTCCGGCCTGGAGCCGTTCAATATTGGCGACAAAGACCTGTTTGTGAACGTGGGCGAGCGCACCAACGTGACCGGCTCCAAAGCCTTTGCCAAGCTCATCCTCAACGGTGACTACGCCACGGCGCTGGACGTGGCACGCCAGCAGGTGGAAAACGGCGCGCAGGTAATCGACATCAATATGGACGAGGGCATGCTGGACGCCCACGCCGCCATGGTGCGCTTTCTGAACCTGATCGCCGCCGAGCCGGACATCGCCCGCGTGCCCATCATGATCGACAGCTCCAAGTGGGATGTGATCGAAGCCGGCCTCAAGTGCATCCAGGGCAAGGGCATCGTGAACTCCATCTCGCTGAAAGAGGGCAAGGACAAGTTTGTCGAGCAGGCCCGCCTGCTGCGCCGCTACGGCGCGGCGGTGATCGTGATGGCCTTCGACGAAGTAGGCCAGGCCGACACCTACGCCCGCAAGGTGGAAATCTGCGAAAAGAGCTACCGTATTCTGGTGGACGAGGTGGGCTTCCCGCCGGAAGACATCATCTTCGACCCGAACATCTTCGCCGTGGCCACCGGTATCGAAGAACACGCCCGCTACGGCCTGGACTTTATCGAGGCCACCGGCTGGATCAAGCAGAACCTGCCGCACGCCAAGATCTCCGGCGGTGTGTCCAACGTGTCGTTCAGCTTCCGTGGCAATAACAAAGTGCGCGAGGCCATTCACGCCGTGTTCCTGTACCACGCCATCCAGCGCGGCATGACCATGGGTATCGTGAACGCCGGCGCGCTGGAAGTGTACGACGAGGTGGACCCGGTGCTGCGCGAGCGCATCGAGGACGTGGTGCTGATGCGTGGCGACGACATCATGGCGGTGACCGAGGCGCTGATCAGCCTGGCCGAAAGCTTCCGTGGCGACGCGAAAGAGGCCAAGGGCGAAGACCTGGCCTGGCGCAGCCAGCCGGTAGAAAAGCGCCTAGAACACGCGCTGATCAAGGGCATTACCACCTATATCGTGGAAGATACCGAAGAAGTGCGCCTGAAGTGCGAGCGCCCTATCCACGTGATCGAAGGCCCGCTGATGGACGGCATGAACGTGGTGGGCGACCTGTTTGGCGCCGGCAAGATGTTCCTGCCGCAGGTGGTGAAATCCGCCCGCGTGATGAAAGCCGCCGTGGCGCACCTGGAGCCGTTCATCGAGGAAGAAAAAATCCGCATGGGCCTGCAGGACGCGCCAGCCAAGGGCGTGATCATCATGGCCACGGTGAAGGGCGACGTGCACGATATCGGCAAAAACATCGTGGGCGTAGTGCTGCGCTGTAACAACTACAAGGTGATCGACCTGGGCGTGATGGTGCCGTGCCAGACCATTCTGGACGCCGCACGCGAACACAAGGCCGACATCATCGGCCTGTCCGGCCTGATTACGCCTAGCCTGGAAGAAATGGCGCACGTGGCGAAAGAAATGCAGCGCCAGGGTTTTGACATCCCGCTGCTGATTGGCGGCGCCACCACCAGCCGCGTGCACACCGCGGTAAAGATTGCCCCGCATTACAGCGGCCCGGTGATCTACGTGCCGGACGCCAGCCGCGCCGTGGGCGTGTGCTCCAACCTGCTGTCTGACACCCTGCGTGATCATTTTGTGCAGGAAGTGGCCAGCGATTACGCCAAGGCACGTGCCATTTTTGAAGGCCGTGGCGACGCCAAACTGCTGCCGCTGGCACAGGCGCGCGAGGCGCGCCACCGCATCGACTGGGCCGGCTATGTACCGCCTGCGCCAAAATGGCTGGGCGTGCGCCGCTTCGAGCGCTATGACCTGGCCGAGATTGCGCGCTTTATTGACTGGACGCCGTTCTTCCAGAGCTGGGAGCTGGCTGGCCGCTTCCCCGCCATTCTGGACGACGACATCGTGGGCGAATCCGCCCGCAGCCTGTGGGCCGACGCGCAGGCCATGCTGCAGCAGATCATCCGCGAGCAATGGCTGCAGGCCAATGCGGTGATCGGCTTGTTCCCGGCGCGCAGCGTGGACGTAGACGATATCGAAATCCTCGACCCGGACACCCGCGCCCCGCTGATGACCTGGGTAGGCCTGCGCCAGCAGCTGGCCAAAGCCACCAAGGACGGCTCTGCGGCCAACCCCAACTGGACGCTGGCCGATTTTATCGCCCCGGCCGACAGCGGCGTGCAGGACTATATCGGTACCTTCGCCGTGACCGGCGGCCTGGGTATCGACCCGCACGTGGCGCGCTTCGAAGCGGCCAACGACGACTACAGTGCCATCCTGCTCAAAGCGCTGGCCGACCGTTTTGCCGAGGCCTTTGCCGAGCTGATGCACCACCGCGTGCGCACCGAATTCTGGGGCTACGCCGCTGGTGAAAGCCTGGATAACGAGGCGCTGATCGACGAGAAATACGTGGGCATCCGCCCGGCGCCCGGCTACCCGGCCTGCCCGGACCACACGGTGAAACGCGAGCTGTTCGAGCTACTGAACGCGCCGGCCATCGGCATGACGCTGACCGAAGGCTATGCCATGCTGCCTACCGCAGCGGTGTCAGGCTTTTACTTCAGCCACCCTGATAGCCGCTACTTTGGCGTGGGCAAGATCGCCCGCGACCAGGTGGAAAGCTACGCCACCCGCCGTAGCGTGAGCGTGGCACAGGCCGAGCGCGACCTGGCACCCAACCTGGGCTACAACGCGTAAGGTAGGCGGCCAACGTTGGCCGCAAGGCAATCAGGGCAGGCCGCCAGGCCTGCCCTGATTACGTTTGTGCACGGTTGTCGTGGGTGAAGCCACGGCACACGGCAGCCAGCTTGTTGCCGTCCGGGTCGCGCACGTAGGCGGCGTAAAAGTCCGGGTTGTATTGCAGGCGCAAGCCCGGCTCACCGTCCGACACGCCGCCATGCAGCAGGGCGGCGGCATGAAAGGCTTGTACTTGCTGCCAGCTGCCGGCTTTTAGCGCCACCATGGTGCCATTACCTGCGCTGGCCGGGCGGCCATCAAACGGGTGGCAGAGCCATAGCGCCAGTTCCTGCCTCCCTTGGTCGGTGTAGGTTCCCCAGCCTGGCCAGGCATCTGCGTCGTCTTCTGTTGAGGTATCGCAGCGCGTCAGGCCCAGCGGGGCGAGGACGGCATCGTAAAAGCGACAGGCGCGGGGCAGGTCATTGCTGCCCAGGCAGACGTAAGTGAACATGTTTGTCTCCGTGGTAAGTGTTACCCCTGTTCTAGCCCAGGGTTTTATTGCCAGGCCAGCGTTGTGCCGCCGTGTCGTGGCGATGCGCAGTTTTTTCTGTATAGAGATGCCCACCCCATGCCATCCCGAAGACAGCGGCCCCGCCGGGGCTGCCCGTTAACGGGAGACTGTCATGGACGAACTACTGGGCGTGATTACGGGTGAAGGCGACGAGTGCAAAATCTGGCAAGACGCCAGCGGGCGGGTGTATTTCATGGCCGACGCCGATATTGATGCCGATGGTGCCAACGGTCAGCACGGCGCGCCGGCAGCGTACCGCGAAGATGACCAAGGGCTGGAATGGCTAGCGAACGGCGGCATGCGGCGCGTTCACGGCAAGGTGGTGTGCCTGCACGGCTGGGCGCGGGATATTGTCATTCTCGATACTGACAACGAGCCCAAGGTGTTTCCTGGTGGCATCATCGCGTCCACAACCTGGTATCGCCACCCCGGTATGGCCGCAGACAACCCGGCGGCGTATGTTGATGCGGCTACCGAGCCCTATATCGTGGTACCGCCGTTGATTGTGCAGAAAACCAAAGGGGTGGTGCGCGGCTGCCTGGCACGCGTGACCTGGCAGGGTAAAAGTGTAGATTGCGTGGTGGCAGACCGTGGCCCCAAAAACCTGGCGGGCGAGTTGAGCATTGCCGCTGCCATGATGCTGGGGATACCGGCTAGCCCCAAGCATGGTGGCCTGGACAAAGTACAAGTGCTGTATGAGTTGTGGCCGGGTATTGCTGCCCCGGGTTACGAGCTGCAGCCGGCCTGATTGCCGTGCCTAGCGATAATATTGCATTTATTAATGACTATGACATTTAATAATTTGTAATTCTTATAAGCAATGGTATAAGCTTTTTAAGTTAATACCCCGCTAATGGCACGACATGCTTTCTTTACGCCCCTTACTCGAGTCTGACCGCGACCAGCTACACCGCTGGCTGCAGCTGGCATCATGGACGATGCCAGCTGCAGCGTCGTCAGAAACGGCACATCACCCGGCACCGTTAGTGATAGACAGTGGTGGTGACTGGGGCTCCCCTTTTGACTTGGGTTTAGTGGCGCGCCTGGCGTCGCGCGATGTCGGTGCGTGCTGGCTGCGTTTGTTGCCGGAAGATGTTGGCTTGGGTTACGTCGACATCTTTACCCCGCAGCTGGGCATGGCGCTGGAGCCTGAGTTTCGCCAGCGCGGCTATGGGCGGCAGATGCTGTCGGCGCTGCTGCACCAGGCGGCGTGTCGCGGCTACGCCCAGGTGTCTCTGAGTGTGCATCCGGATAATCCGGCGCTGCGTTTTTACCAGAAGGCGGGTTTTAATACGGTGACACTTCGCCAGTATTGCCATGTGATGGTCACCAAACTGTTCTGACGCCGGGTTATCAGGCCATGCCTGCTAAAAGCCTTGCCCCGCTCTGCTTTGCCCAGAACAGGCTTTTCAGTTTTCATCTCTTGTAATCGTCATGTAGCGCAGGCATGTTGCGGGTCTACACAGGAAACCCGCCATGACGCTTAGTACCCACCAGCTCAAGCTGCTCGCCGCTTTTTTCGCCCTGTATGTCATCTGGGGCTCGACCTATTTCGCCATCCGCATTGGTGTGGAGTACTGGCCACCCTTCATGATGGCCGGCGTGCGCTTTACCGTGGCGGGTGCGCTGATGTATGCCTGGCTGCGCTGGCGTGGCGAGGCGAACCCTACGTGGCAGGAGCTGCGTGGTGGTGCCATCCTGGGGGTGCTGATGCCGGCGATCGGTAATGGTTTTGTTACCCTGGCAGAGAAAGACGTGTCGTCCGGTGTGGCCGCGCTGGTGGTAGCCACCGTACCGCTGTTTGCCACGCTGTTTGCCCGTTTTTTCGGCCACGTACCGCGCAAGATGGAAGTGGCCGGCATCCTGCTGGGCATTGCCGGCATGGTGGTGTTGAATATGGGCGCCAATCTGCAGGCCTCGCCGGCTGGCGCCGCCGCATTATTGTTTGCCTCGGCGGGCTGGGCTTTCGGCTCGGCCTGGAGCAAGCACCTGGTTCAGCCCAAGGGCTTGATGTCCAGTGCGGTGATGATGCTGTCTGGCGGGGTCGCGCTACTGCTGGGTAGTGCGGCAGTGGGCGAACGCCTGGTGGCTACGCCCCCGCTGGCCGGCTGGCTGGCTGTGGCCTACCTGGCATTTTTTGGCTCCATGGTGGCGTATACCGCTTATTTGTTCTTGCTCAAAAGTGTGAGCCCTGCCGCCGCGACCAGCTATGCCTATGTGAACCCGGTGATTGCCGTTTTGCTGGGAGTGTGGCTGCTGGGCGAGCACGTGGGGGTGCATGAAATGGGTGCCATGGGCATCATCGTTCTGGCGGTCGTGTTGATCGGTTGGCGCCCCAAGCCGCGTGCGGCTGGCTGATATCTGTCGCGCTTCTGCCAAAGCCTGCTGATTGCAGGCTTTTTTTATTGCTTTTTTACTGGACCAGATTGATACCACTTTCAAGTCATAAAAATGCCAATTTTTAGCAGCCACATAGCATTTTGCACTGCAGCGAGAAGGCCATCGACAGAAAGCAAAACATTTCAGGGTGTTGCATTTCTTGCAATTGTGTAGCGAATGACTAAATTGGTATTGACGTGGTGTTGTAGTGGTATTACTTTTGCACTTGTGGAACGGCCTGTTGTGCTTCGGCAGGAAAACACAGGGTTCTACAATGGCACCTTTGAATGACCACTTGCAGGGTAGCCATATGGATAGCCGCTGGAATGCACTAAAGCCGGAAGAGACTTCCACTACGCCTTTGTACTTGCAGTTTTCACGCAAGCTGGCCGAAGCCATACACGCCGGCTGGTGGCAGGCGGATGAAGCGCTGCCTTCGGAGCGTACCTTTTCCGAAGAGCTGGGCATCTCGCGTGTTACCGCGCGCAAGGCGCTGGATGTGTTGCTGGAGCAAGGCCTGATTCGTCGCCGTCATGGCTCGGGTACCTTTATTACCCCGCGCCTGGAGCAGCCGCTGTCGCGCCTGACCAGTTTTACCGAAATGTTGAAGATGAAGGGTTTCGAGCCTTCATCGGTGTGGCTGTCGCGTGGTATTGCCACGCCCACGCACGAAGAAGTGATCAAGCTGGGTTTGTCGCCGAACGCCCAGGTAGCCAGGCTGAAGCGCCAGCGCCTGGCCGACGGTGTGGTGATGGCCATCGAGCAAAGCTCGCTGCCCCTGACCTATCTGCCAGACCCGCAAGCGGTGGGCAGCTCGCTGTATGCCTACCTGGATACCGTGGGCCACCCGATAGTGCGGGCATTGCAGCATATCCGTGCGGTGAATGCGAACCCGGATATTGCCGCCATTGCCGGTATCAAGCCGGGCGAGGCCATGCTGCTGATTACCCGTATCGGCTACACAGCAGATAACGTGGCCATCGAGCTGACTGACACCTGGTGTCGTAACGATTACTACGACTTTGTCGCTGAACTGAGACGATGAACGCAACACGAGTTTTGCAAGGCCGCATGCTGACCAGCGCAGGCTGGATGGACGGCGAGCTGCAGATAGGTGACGACGGCAAGATTGCCGCCATACAAGGCAGGCTGGCCGCAGCCGGCCAGGCCGAGCGCTATATCCTGCCCGGTTTTATCGACCTGCACGTACACGGCGGTGGCGGGGTAGACATCATGGAAGCAGGGCGTGCCGCCCAGCATGTGGCCAGTACCCATGCCCGCTTTGGCACCACTTCGCTGCTGGCTACCACCATGACGGCGCCGCGCGACACCCTGGCAACCGTGCTGTCGGCACTGGGCGATGCCAGCCGCAGCCGCCAGCCCGGTAGCGCACGCATTCTGGGCGTGCATCTGGAAGGCCCTTACATCAACAAGGGCAAGCTGGGTGCGCAGCCGGACAACGCGGTGGAAGCCGCGATGGAAGAGATTAACCATTACCGTACGCTGGCTCCCATCAGCCTGGTTACCCTCGCGCCCGAAGTGGCCGGTCACATGGAAGTGATCCGCGAGCTAAGCCGCCAGGGGGTACGCGTACAGCTGGGCCACACGCTGGGCAGCTACGAAGACGGTGTGAAGGCGCTGGAACACGGCGCCAGTGGTTTTACCCATTTGTTTAACGCGATGACCGGCCTGCACCACCGCGAGCCGGGCATGGTAGGGGCTGCCCTGGCACACGCCGAGTACGCCGAGCTGATACCGGACCTGCTGCACGTGCACCCCGGCGCCATACACGCGGCCATGCGCGCCATACCGCGGCTGTTCTGTGTGACCGACTCCACCGCCGCAGCCGGCATGCCGGATGGCCAGTACAAGCTGGGCTCGCAAACGGTGACCAAGTGCCTGGGCGGTGTACGCCTGGCCGACGGTACGCTGGCAGGCAGCACCCTTACCATGGATCAGGCGCTGCGCAACCTGGTAGAGATCGGTGTGCCGCTGGCCACCGCCAGCAACCGGCTGTCGCTGTACCCCGCCGACTATCTGGGCGTACACGACCGGGGCAGGCTGCAAGAGGGCGCGTGGGCCGACATCGTGGAGATGGATTCAAACCTGCAGTTGCAACGCGTATTCGTAGAAGGAGAGTGTCTTGAGCTCGTTAATGCTTGATGAAGCCCTGTTTGCCGCCCAGGCGGTAGCTGCCCAGCATATGTATGCCGATGAAGGGCTGGCTGTCCTGGCGCGCGAACTGGCCAAAGCGCCGCCACAGTTGGCACTGACTGTGGCGCGCGGCAGCTCGGACCATGCGGCCAACTATTTCGCCTACCTGGCGATGCAGCGCACCGGCACGCCGGTGGTATCGCTGCCCATGTCGCTGCTCACGCTGCATCAAGCACCGCTCAATGTAAAAGGCCAGCTGGCCGTGGCCCTGTCGCAATCCGGCCGCAGCCCTGACCTGATCGACACCATGACCGCCCTGGGCGCCGCTGGCGCCCGCACCGTGGCGCTGGTCAACAAGCCGGATTCCCCGCTGGCCGCCGCCTGCGAATGGTCGGTGCCACTGTGCGCCGGCGAAGAAAAAAGCGTGGCTGCCACCAAAAGCTATATCGCCACCCTGTCCGCGGTAGCCCGCCTGGTGGCGCACTGGCAGCAGGACACCGCCCTGCTGGCCGCACTGAACGACCTGCCCGAACACCTGACCGACGCCACCCGCCAGGACTGGAGCAGCGCGCTGGACGTGCTGGTACCGGCCGAACGCATCATGGTGGTAGGCCGTGGCCTGGGCTTTGCCGTGGCGCTGGAAGCCGCGCTGAAGTTCAAGGAAACCTGCGTCATCCAGGCCGAGGCTTTCTCGGGGGCCGAAATCAAGCATGGCCCGATGGCACTGGTAGACGATGGCTACCCGCTGCTGATTTTCGCCCCGCGCGGCCCCGAGCAAGCTGGCCTGGTGGCCCTGGCCGACGAGATGCGTGGCCGTGGTGCCAATGTACTGTTGGCCGCACCGGCCAACGTGGCCAGCCGCAACCTTACCCTGGCCACTGCCGGTGACGAAGCGCTGGACCCGTTGCTGGCCATCCAGAGTTTCTACCTGATGGCAGCCCGCCTGTCGGTTGCGCGTGGCTTGAACCCGGACACCCCGCGCCACCTGAAAAAAGAAACCCTCACGGTATAAACCGTGCCAGCCGGGCGGCCGCCCGGCCGGTTTGGCAACACCCATAACACGATCCCGATGCCGGGGCCATGACCCGCGGCACGTATACAGCATGACTTACGCGCATGGCTGCGGGGCAGCGTGCGCGCTTTCAGAGAGAAGGAAATCCGATGTCTGCAACCGTTACCCTG
Source organism: Neisseriaceae bacterium (assembly GCA_027489245.1). Lineage (GTDB taxonomy): Bacteria > Pseudomonadota > Gammaproteobacteria > Burkholderiales > Chromobacteriaceae > Vogesella. Next base: position 259,938 of record JAIYAC010000002.1, read on the forward strand.
CAAGCGCCGCTGTCCGGCGTGGTATTGCCACTGTCCGCCGTGCCCGACCCGGTGTTTGCCGGCGGCCTGATGGGCCAGGGCCTGGCCATTGAGCCGCTGTCTTCCACCTTGCTGGCGCCCTGCGACGGCGAAATCAGCCAGGTGTCCAGTACCGGCCATGCCGTCACCGTGCGTGCGGCCAACGGTGCCGAAGTGCTGATGCATATCGGCATCGACACCGTGAAACTGGGCGGCAGCGGTTTTGTTACCCGCGTGCAGAAAGGCCAGCAAGTCAGCGCTGGCCAGCCGCTGGTAGAGATCGACATCGACAGCGTGGCCCGCCGCGCGCCTTCTCTCATTACCGTCGTTGTGGTTACCAATAGCGACGACATGGCTCTCTCCCTCGACGCATCCGGACTTGTGGAAGCCGGTGCGTCGTGTTTTCTGACCGTGACGGCTCAGGGCGCCATCTCCCGCCCTGACGCCGTCCACGGCGCAGAATTGTCCGTTACCGCCGTGGTGGCACACGAAGGCGGCCTGCATGCGCGCCCATGTGCGCTGGTGCAGTCGGTAGCCCGCCGCTACCTGAGCCAGATAGAGATCGGTTTTGCCGGCCAGCGCGCCAATGCACGCAGCGTGGTCAGCATCATGGGCCTGGGGGTGAGCGAACACGATACCGTCACCCTGTATGCCAAAGGCGACGATGCCGACACCGCCCTGGCCGCCCTGGTCGAGGCGCTGCAAACGCCTACCCACGCCGGGCATGCACCGGCGCCTGCTGCGGTAGCGGCTACCCGCGACGACGGCAAGCTGGGCGGCGTGTGCGCCGCACCCGGCCTGGCGGTTGGTACGCTGGTATTGCTGGCCGAGCAGGCGCGCCCGGTGCCCGAGCGCGGCCACGGTGTCGAGCCAGAGTTGGCCGCACTGAACGCCGCCCTGCAAAAAGTGCGCGATGCGGTGGCGGCCGATGTGGCGCAGGCCGACAAGCGCGGCGCGCACGCTGAAAGCGAGATCTTTGGCGCGCACCTGGCGCTGCTGGACGACCCCGAGCTGGCGCACGCCGCCGAACGCTACATTCTGGATGGCCGCAGCGCCGCCTACGCCTACCGCAGTGCCATCAGCGCACAGAGCGAGGTGCTGCTGGGCCTGGGCAATGCCCTGCTGGCCGAACGTGTGGCCGACCTGAAAGACCTGGAGCGCCGCGTGCTGGACGTGCTGCTGGGCGGCGAGCAAGCCGCGCCCGTGTTGCCGGCGCAAGCCATTGTCGTGGCCGACGACCTGACCCCGTCGCAGCTCACCCGCCTGCCCCGCGAGCAGCTGGCCGGCGTGGTGCTGGCCCGTGGCGGCGCGACCAACCACGTTGCCATCCTGTGCCGTGCGCTGGCCATCCCCGCGCTGGTAGCCTGCGGCCCGGCCGCGCTGGCACTGGCTGACGGTAGCGAAGCGCTACTGAACGCGGGTGACGGCTGGCTGGATGCCCAGCCGGACGCCAGCGAGCTGGCCGCCGCCCGCCAGGACATTGCCCAGCGCGAACAGCGCCGCCGCACCCTGCGCGAGCAGTCTGCCGGCCAGGCACGTACCCGCGATGGCCTGGCGATCGAGGTCGCGGCCAACATCGCCAACGCTGCCGAAGCACGCGACGCAGTACTGAACGGTGCCGACGGCGTGGGCCTGCTGCGTACCGAATTCCTCTTCATCGACCGACACGACGCCCCTAGCGAGGACGAACAGCGCGCTGCCTGCCAGGACGTGCTGGACGCGCTGGATGGCCGCCCGGCCATCATCCGCACGCTGGACGCCGGTGGCGACAAGGACGTGCCTTACCTGCCGCTGCCCGCCGAGGACAACCCGGCGCTGGGCCTGCGCGGCATCCGCACCGGCTTTGCCATGCCCGAGGTGCTGGACACCCAGCTGCGCGCCCTGCTGCAAGTGAAGCCGCTGTCGCGCCTGCGCATCCTGCTGCCCATGGTGGCCGACCTGGCCGACCTGCAGCGCGTACGCCAGCGCCTGGACGAGCTGGCCGCCGAGCTGGGTGTGGCCGAGCGTCCGCAGCTGGGCGTGATGATCGAAGTACCGTCGGCGGCGCTGCTGGCCGACCAGTTGGCCGAACACGCCGATTTCCTGTCCATTGGCACCAACGACCTGACCCAGTACACGCTGGCCATGGACCGCTGCCACCCGGCGCTCGCGGCCAACCTGGACGCCCTGCACCCGGCACTGCTGCGCCTGATTGCGCTCACCGTGCACGGCGCGGCCAAGCACGGCAAATGGGTAGGCGTGTGCGGTGCGCTGGCGTCCGACCCACAGGCCACGCCAGTACTGGTCGGCCTGGGCGTGACCGAGCTGTCGGTGAGCCCGCAGCTGGTGCCGGAAATCAAGGACACGGTACGCCGCCTGGACAGCACCGCCTGCCAGCAGCTGGCGCTGGACCTGCAGGCGCTGAATTCGGCGCAACAAGTGCGGGCGCGGTTACAAGCCGACGCCGCCGCCTTGCTGCGCTGACCTGGTCAGGCCGCCGCATCCTCCCACCAGGCGGCCTGCATTAAAACGAAGAGGAGAAACACAGTGAGTACTTCAAGCAAGTTTGCCGGCGTACAGCAGCTGGGCCGCGCCCTGATGCTGCCTATCGCCGTCCTGCCGGTGGCAGGTCTGCTACTGCGCCTGGGTCAGCCCGACCTGATGGGCATTCCGGTGATGGCGCAGGCTGGGGATGCCATTTTCGGCAACCTGGCACTGCTGTTTGCCATCGGCGTGGCAGTGGGTTTTGCCAAAGATAATAACGGCGCTTCCGGCCTGGCCGGTGCCATTGGCTACCTGGTGCTGACCGCCGTGCTGAAAGTGATCGACGCCAAGATCAATATGGGCGTGCTGGCCGGCATTACCGCTGGTATCAGCGCCGGCCTGCTGTACAACCGCTACAAAGACATCGCGCTGCCGTCCTACCTGGCCTTCTTTGGCGGGCGCCGCTTTGTGCCGATCGTTACCGGTTTTGCCATGCTGCTGGCGGGCGTGGTGCTGGGCTACATCTGGCCACCGATCCAGCAGGGTATCGATGCGGTGGGCCACTGGGTGATCGGTGCGGGCGAGTTCGGCCTGTTCGTGTACGGCGTGCTCAACCGCATCCTGATCGTCACCGGTCTGCACCACATCATCAATACCTTTGCCTGGTTCCAGCTGGGTGACTTTACCGACGCCGCCGGCAAGGTGGTACACGGTGACCTGACCCGCTTCTTTGCCGGTGACAAAACTGCCGGCATGTTCATGTCCGGTTTCTTCCCGGTGATGATGTTCGGCCTGCCGGCTGCTTGCCTGGCCATGTACCGTGCCGCGCGCCCGGAAAACAAGGCTGCCGTAGGGGGCGTGCTGTTGTCCATGGGCCTGACTGCCGCGCTGACCGGGGTTACCGAGCCGGTAGAGTTTGCCTTCATGTTCCTGGCCCCGGCCCTGTACGCCATCCACGCGGTGCTCACCGGCATCTCGATGGCGCTGATGCACACCCTGGGCGTGAAGCTGGGCTTTGGCTTCTCGGCTGGCCTGTTCGACTATGTGCTGAACTTTGGTATCGCGCAGAAACCACTGCTGCTGATCCCGATCGGCCTGGCGTACTTTGCCGTGTACTACGCGCTGTTTACCTTCTTCATCAAGAAATTCAACCTGATGACCATGGGCCGCGAAGAAGCGGTAGCCGGTGCCCCTGCGGCGGCTAGCCTGGGTAGCAAAGGCAGCGACCGTGCGCGCGGTTTCATCGGCGCGCTGGGCGGTGCGGCCAACCTGAAAAGCGTTGACGCCTGCACCACCCGCCTGCGCCTGCAGGTGGTGAGCAACGACGCCGTAAACGAAGCCGCGCTGAAAGCGCTGGGTTCGCGCGGCATGATCAAGCCGGCAGCCGGTAGCGTACAAGTGGTTCTGGGGCCGGAAGCCGAGCTGGTGGCCGACGAGATCCGCGCCGCGCTGGCCAACCCGCAAACCGTGACAGCCGATGGCGGCGCATTGAAAGCCGCACTGGGCGGTGCGGCCAACATCCGTGCCGTAGACGTGGTGGCCGGTAGCCGCCTGCGCGTGGAGCTGGCCGACGCCAGCCGCGTGAACGAAGGCAGCCTGAAGGCACTGGGCGTGAGCGGCATCATGGCCATGCCGGGCAACCTGGTACACCTGGTGGTAGAAGGCGGCGACCCTGCCGCGCTGGCCAGCCAGCTGCAGTAAACACGTAGCCCGCCCCGGCGCCTGCATGGCTGCAGTGCGCCAGGGCATAACAAGACAGGCAGGTGTTTGCCGCCCAGCGGCAGGCGCCGCCCCGTGGTAAGCCAGGGTGTCCTGACCTGTGGCTTTGCTCTCCTTCCACCCCGGCGCTGCCGGGGTGTTTTTTTGCGCTATAGTGAAATCGATACCAATAAACATCGGCGGTAGCTGATGCTGCAGCGCAAGGCAAGCCATGTTGGCCGCAAGTCGCATGCGGTAAGGCATACAGGGCAGCAAAGTGTTGGTAGTACGCCCACTACAGAATTGTAAGGGATTGAGTACAAGCCCGATTGGGACAAGGATGTGCTCATAGCAAGCGTGCAGCTGGCACGCAGGATTCACCCGAATAATCAGGAGACACAATATGGCACTGAAACTCGCCATCAACGGGTACGGCCGCATCGGCCGCATGGTATTGCGCGCCTGGCAAGAACGTTTTGCCGACAAGGATATTGAAATCGTTGCCATCAACGATCTGGGCAACCCCGAACTGCACGCCCACCTGACCAAATACGACTCCATCCACGGCCCGTTCCCTGGCACCGTGGCGCTGGAAGGCGACAAGCTGGTGATTAACGGCAAGCCGATCCAGCTGCTGTCGGTACGCAACCCGGCCGAGCTGCCGTGGGGCGATATGGGCGTGGACATCGTGCTGGAATGTACCGGCATCTTCACCAAACGCGACAAGGCTGGCCTGCACCTGCAAGCCGGTGCCAAGAAGGTGCTGATCTCTGCCCCGGCAGACGACGCTGACGCCACCATCGTGTATGGCGTAAACCACGACACCCTGCGCGCCGACATGAGCATCGTGTCCAACGCCAGCTGCACCACCAACTGTCTGGCCCCGCTGGTGAAACCGCTGAACGACGCCATCGGCGTAGCGCACGGCCTGATGACCACTGTGCACTCGTACACCAACGACCAGGTGCTGCTGGACACCGAGCACAGCGATTTGCGCCGTGCCCGCTCGGCCGCGCTGTCGATGATCCCCACCAAAACCGGTGCTGCCGCTGCCGTAGGCCTGGTGCTGCCCGAGCTGAAAGGCAAGCTGGATGGCTTTGCCGTGCGCGTGCCCACCGCCAATGTATCGCTGGTAGACCTCACCTTTACCGCCCAGCGTGACACCACCGTGGCCGAAGTGAACGAGCTGGTGACCGCTGCGGCCAACGGCGCGCTGCAAGGCGTGCTGGCAGTGAACACCCTGCCACTGGTGTCCATCGACTTCATGCACAACCCGGCGTCCAGCGTGTTTGATGCCACCCTGACCCGCGTGATCGAAGGCCGTCAGGTGAAAGTGCTGTCGTGGTACGACAACGAGTGGGGCTTCTCCAACCGCATGCTGGATACCGCCCAGGCCTGGATGGCTGCCAAGTAAGGCTTGCCTGGAACCGGCTCGTGGTTTGGCGCGGCATGTTGGCCGCAACACCAGACCGTGAGCCTGTTCTGAAGGTTGCGGCGGCATGGCCCGCCGCACCGATTGCCCGGTGCCCGTGTGGAGACGGGCGCCTCGTTCTTTAGGTGTATTCTGTTGCTTCTTTGTGCATAGTTCCGGCCTGCCCCTGTTAGGGCAGGCCTTTTTTTTGCATGGCAGGTCAGAAGGTTGGCCGCAGCGGGCCGTGTTGATCTGTATCAGGTAGGGGGCAGCTACATCGCGCAGGGTGATGTAGTGCCGCCATTACACGCGTGGTAAATGCGTGGCGATGAACGCTGCCATCAGCGCCAGTGCTTCGTCTGCCGCCTCGAGCAGGCCGGCGGCATTGGGAAACACGTGCGGCATGCCGTCCCACACGTGCAGCGCCACCGCCACGCCGGCAGCGCTGGCGCGCTCGGCATAGTGCAGGCTGTCGTCCAGCAGGATCTCGTCGCGGCCAACGTGCAGCTGCAGTGGCGGCAGGCCGTGCAGGCTAGCGTGTAGCGGCGAGGCGCCGGGGTCCTGCGCGGGCGTCTGGCCCAGGTACATGGCGGCGCAGGCATTGACCATGGTGTGACTCAGGTACACCTCGGCATCGTGCTGTGTCTGGTGGCTGTGGCTACTGTTGCTCAGGTCGGTCCACGGCGACAGGGCGATGGCGGCTACTGGCTGGGTGGTGTTGGCCATGGCTTGCAGCCGTGACAGCAGCGACAGCGTCAGGCCGCCACCGGCAGAATCCCCGATCAGCAATACGCGCTGCCAGCCACTGGCTTGCAGGCCTTGGTACACCGCCACGGCGTCTTCCAGTGCGGCGGGGTAGGGGTGTTCCGGTGCCAGCCGGTAATCGGCCACAAACACGGCCTGGCCGCTCAGGCGGGCAAAATGGCCGGCAAAATGGCAGTAGGCTTTGGCCGACCCCATTACATAGCCACCACCGTGCAAAAACAGCAAGGCGCTATCCGTGGCTGGCTGTGCCGGCAGGCACCAGTAGCCGCTGACCCCGCCAATCGTATCGGCTTGGTAGTGAACGCCGTCCGGCGCGGCCACGGTTTGCATGATGTCATCGTAGGGCGCGCGGCCTGCGGGGCCGAACACGGCTCCTTTGAAGGGCGCGGTTTGCACACGCAGCGCGGCCATGGTGGCTGCATCACGCGGCGAGAGGGGGTGCTCGATGGTAGGGGTAGCGGGGGGCATGACGGGCTCCTGTGGCTGCCACCGGTTTGGTGGTTGGCCGCAGCTTAGCCAAAGGGTGCCGAGGGTGCTGGCCCTGCCCGTCTAGCCATCGATGGCTGACATAAAATACTGCCGATATCTGCCGAAGGTTTGCTATCGAATACGTGGCATTTCTGCCACGGCGCATGGTCAGTCTTCTTCCGGTAGCGGTGGCAGGCGGTGGGCGATGGGGGTGTCGATCACCATGGAGGTCTTGGTGTCGCCGTACTGCATCAGGCGGGCGATCAGCGCCTGCAGTGTGCCCATGCTGTCTACCGCCACGCGGATCATCAGCCCGCTGCTGCCGGTGATGGAGTCGCAGTGCACGATTTCCGGCATCTGTTTCAGCAGCTCCAGTACGGTGTAGTACTCCTGGTTTTTTACGGTCAGCTCGATAAGGCATTGTATCGGGCAACCCAGCGCTTCCGGGCGGATGATTGCGCGATAGCCGGCTATCACGCCGGATCGTTCCAGCTTTTCCACGCGGTCGGCAACGGCGGGGGCGGACAGGTTTACGCGGCGGGCCAGCTCGGCAAAGCTCAGGCGGCCATTTTCGTGCAGTGCAGCGATGATCTTGCGGTCAAACTTGTCCATTTTTCGATTCGAAGGTCAAAGAGTCGTAAATACATTGTATACAAAGTTATGCCGGCTTATAAGCTTCGAATGCCTATTAATAAGCCCCGATAACCCCCGTACAATTCGCCCCGTGTTGAAGCAGCCGGGTCCGCGCCCGACGGCTTTGACTTCTGGATCCGTTATGAGGGTGCCTGAGCAATCGGCATCTTTGGAACTGTTCTGGTGATCTCTTTGTCCCTGGTCTTAAGCGTTCTTGGCCCCCATGTGTGGCCGGGAACCGACCCTTAGTGGCCTGTCCCCAACCGGACAGGCCTTTTTTTTTGCGCGTTTTTTGCGGCTTACACCTTGTGCGTGGACAGCAGCAGGCTGGTTTCACTGGCGGTAATGCCGGGAATCAGGCGGATGCGGCCCAGCACGCGGTCGAACTGCTCCAGCGAGTCGGCGCGCAGCTCAGTGACGATATCCCAGCGCCCGTTGGTGGAGTGCAGCGCGTACACATGCGGCTCGCCGCGTAAGGCCTGCAGTACAGCCGGCGTTTTGTTGCCCTCTACCGCAATGCCCATCCAGGCGCGGATACGCTGGGCCTCGGCCTGCGGTTTCAGCCGCACGGTATAGCCGATGATGACGCCGGCCTGCTCCAGTTTGTTGATGTGTTTTTGCACGGTGGCGCGAGAGACGCGCAGGCGGGTGGCCAGCTCGGTCACCGGGGTGCGGGCGTTGTCGCGCAGCAGGGCGATGAGCTGCTGGTCGGTATCGTCAAGTTGCATAGTGCTAGCCCAGGTTATCAATATGTGCAGTCTAGCGATAAAACTGCACACGGTGCCAACTACAAAGTGGCACGCCAGGCCGCCACAATTTCTCCTGCCACGCCACCCAGGAGACACCATGACACAGCCCGCTTCGCACATCTTGATGGTGCGCCCCGCGCGTTTTCACGCCAACCCGCAAACCCGCGCCAGCAACCATTTCCAGCAGCCTGCGGCCAACGCTGGCGCCAGCGCTACCCTGGCGGCGCAGCGCGAATTTGACGGCTACGTCGCCGCCTTGCAGGCCGCCGGGGTGCAGGTACAGGTGTTTCGCCAGCCTGCGGGGCTGGATACCCCGGACGCGCTATTCCCTAATAACTGGTTTTCTACCCACGCCGACGGCACGCTGGTGCTGTACCCGATGGCGGCGGCCAACCGCAGGCTGGAACGCCGCGCCGATATCGTGGCGTGGCTGCAGCAGCAATTTGCCGTGCGTGAGCTGCTGGACCTGAGCCCGCACGAGCAGCAGGGCCAGTATCTGGAAGGCACCGGCGCCATCGTGTTCGACCATGCGGCCCGGCGTGCCTGGCTGTGCCGCTCTGGCCGTAGCCAGCCGGCGCTGCTGGCCCCGCTGGCGGCCAGGCTGGGTTACAGCATGCAGGTGTTCGACGCGGTGGATGCGGCTGGGCGGGCGATTTACCACAGCAATGTGATGATGGCCATCGGCCCGCGCTTTGCCGTGATCTGCCTGCCGGCCATCCGTGATGTGGGCGAGCGCCAGCGCGTGCAGGCGCAGCTGCGGCGTGACGGCAAACAGGTGATCAGCATCAGCCTGGCGCAAATGGCTAGCTTCTGCGGCAACCTCATCGCCCTGCAAAGCACGGCCGGCGAGGCGGTTATTGCCCTGTCCAGCCGTGCCTGGGCGGCCTTCAGCCCGCAGCAGCAGGCCATGTTGGCCGCACACGGGCGCATCGTGCACGCCCCGCTGGACACCATTGAAACCCTGGGCGGTGGCGGGGCGCGCTGTATGGTGGCTGAGCTGTATTTGCCTAATGCCCCGGCGCACTGCTCAGCAGCTGGCCACGCTGTTGCAGCTGCAGGCTGAGGTAGCGCTCGTACTGCTTGAGCACGTCGGCAATGATCTCGCGCTGGCGCAGGTAGCGGATATCGTAGCCTTCGCGGCCATCGGCAAAGCCGGTTTGCGCCAGGTACTGCATGTCGGCATCCCCCCGGCTGGCGGGCAGAAACGCCGGTACGGGCTTGCCGTGGCATTGCACGCTGTAGACAAAATCGCGCTGGCCTGGCTGGTCTATGCGCAGGGTGACCGCGCCACCTTCGCCACGGCTGGCGTGGGCGGCCACGCCGTTTTGGCGCAGTTCGGCGGCCACGGTATCCAGCGCGGGCTGGACCTCGGTATCGATAAAGTGCTGCACGTTGGCCGCACTGGGGCGCTGTACCAGCTGGCGCAGGCGCTGCTGCCAGTGTTGGCCGCTCCAGAACTGCGTAGCGGGTGCCGGCTGCTGGGCCTGGTGGCACTGGTCGGACTGCAGCCCGCGCCACAGGCTGTAGCACAGCAGCAGCATGATGGCGGTGAAGGGCAGGGCGCTGAGCAGCGTCATGGCTTGCAGGGCTTTCAGGCCGCCAGCGCTCAGCAGCGCGGCGGCGGTGGCGCCCAGCAATACTGCCCAGAACAGGCGCTGCCACAACGGCGAGTGGGCCGCCCCTACGCTGGCAATGCTGTCCAGCACCATGGCGCCGGAGTCGGCCGAGGTGACAAAAAACACGGCGATCAGCAGGATGGCTACCCCGCTGGTGAGCTGCGATAGCGGCAGGTAGTCGAAAAAGCGGAACAGCAGGCTGTCGACGTTGGCCGCGGTTGCGCCGAGTGCGCCGCCGGCCACGTGCAGGTCCAGCCAGATGGCGCTATTGCCGAAGACCGTCATCCATAGCAAGTTAAACAGGGTGGGGGCCAAGAGCACGCCTGCGATGAATTCGCGGATGGTGCGCCCGCGCGAAATGCGCGCAATAAACAGGCCGACAAACGGCGACCACGACACCCACCAGGCCCAATACAGCAGCGTCCAGCCGCCCAGCCAGTCTTGTTGCGCCGGCGTACCGTAGCTGAAGGTACGGAAGGTCATGGCCACCATACCGGACAGATAGCCGCCCAGGTTGTCGCTAAACGCCAGCAGCAGGTATACGGTGGGGCCGGCCAGCAGCACAAACAGCAGCAGCGCCAGCGCCAGGCCCAGGTTCAGTTCGCTCAGGCGGCGTACGCCTTTATCCAGCCCGGTGGCGGCCGACAGCCCGGCCAGGCCCATCACCACGGCAATGAGCCCCAGCTTGAAGCCGCTGCCGCTGGTGTCGATACCGGCCACCTGCTGCAGGCCGGCGGCCAGCTGCATCACCCCATAGCCCAGCGTGGTGGCGATACCGAACACGGTAGAAACCAGCGCAAACACATCCACCGCATGCCCCCACGGCCCGTGGATGCGCTCGCCCAGTATCGGGTACAGCCCGGCGCGCAGGCTGAGCGGTAGCTGGTAGCGAAAGCCGAAATACGCCAGCACCAGCCCCACCACGCCATAAATGGCCCAGGCGTGCAGGCCCCAGTGGTGGAAGGTCAGGTTCATGGCCTGCTGCGCGGCCGCCTGCGGGTTGGCCGCAGCCAGCGGCGGGCTCAGATAATGTTGCAGCGGCTCGCCCACGCCAAAGTACATCAGCCCGATGCCCATGCCGGCAGCAAACAGCATGGCCAGCCACGAGGGCAGGCTGAACGCCGGCTGGGCATCGTCCGGCCCCAGCTTGATGTCGCCATAGCGGCTGGCAGCAATCCCCAGCAGGCTGATCAGAAACACCGCCACCGCCAGAATGTAAAACCAGCCAAACTGCTGGCTGATGGCGCGCTGGGCACCGCCCAGCACGGTTTCGGCAGAGGCGGGCGCCAGCGTGGCCCAGCCCAGAATGGTGGCAATCAGTAGCAGGCCAGGCAAAAACACTGGCCAGACCAGGGTGGTGCGGAAGGTACGGACGGGTTCCATGCTTTCCCTTTCATGTCTGAAGGTGGCAGGCGTTCCGGGGCAGGGCGTGAGGGGTGCCAGGTGTCGCGCGGCAGGCGGGGCAGGAAAAGGTTGGCCGCAGCAAGCAGGCCCGAAACAGGAACGGTCAGTATAACCGAAGATGCTTTTGTATAAAAATAAAAGACAAATGCAAAAATCGGTAACAAAGCACTCTGGCCGTCAGCAAACACAAAATGCTTGTACACTGCCGCGATGTTTTTTGGCATAAAGCACCTGTGACGCTACACCGCTGTACTATTTTGGCTATCATTATCGAAAGCCGCGTGAAGTGTCATATTTCTGTAACCGCTTTTTTCTATCCTTGCCATAATCGTACATGGAAGGATTCCGTCACATGCCCGCCAATATTCTGCTTGTAGAAGACGAACCAGCTATCCAAGAGCTGATTGCGTTCAATCTGGTCCAGGCCGGACACCATGTGCTGCGTGCCAGCACCGCCGAAGTGGCGCTGACACTGGTGAAAAATGCCCTGCCGGACCTGGTCCTGCTGGACTGGATGCTGCCCGGCGCGTCCGGCGTGGAAATCGCCCGCAAGCTGCGCGCCGACGAACGCACGCGCCAGATCCCCATCATCATGCTGACCGCCCGCTCCGAAGAGCAGGACAAAGTACAAGGCCTGGAAGCCGGCGCCGACGACTACATCACCAAACCGTTCTCGCCGCGCGAGCTGCTGGCGCGCATCAAGGCCGTACTGCGCCGCCGCGCCCCGCAAATGACCGACGACGCGGTAGAAGTAAAAGGCCTGCGCCTGGACCCGGTTACCCACCGCGTACAAGGCAACGGTGAAACCGTGGACCTGGGGCCCACCGAATTCCGCCTGCTGCATTTCTTCATGACCCACGCCGAGCGCGTGCACTCGCGCACCCAGCTGCTGGATCAGGTATGGGGCGACCACGTGTTTGTGGAAGAACGCACCGTCGACGTGCACATCCGCCGCCTGCGCAGCGCACTGGAGCCCACCGGCCACGACGGCCTGATTCAGACCGTGCGTGGTACCGGCTACCGTTTCTCCGCCCAGGGGTAGGTCTTGGCAGAATTTCTCAAGCGTACGCTGGGCTGGCTGATTGCCATGATGGTGGTCAGCCTGGCCTTTGGCCTGGTGTTTGGCCTGGTCACCGGGCTGGCACTCATGCTGGGCCTGCTGCTGCTGTGGCTGGCTTTTCACCTGTACCACATTGCCCTGCTGCTACGCTGGCTGGGCCACCCGGTACCGGGCCGCGTGCCGGACGGCTTTGGCTCCTGGCACGGCATTTTCATGACCCTGTACCGCCAGGCGCGCAAGCAAAAGCAAAGCAAAAAACGCCTGGCCGGCGTGCTGGACCGCTTTGTGAACGCCGGCGAAGCCATGCCGGATGGCGTGGTGGTGCTGGACGAATACGACCACATCGAGTGGATCAACCCCATGGCGGTAGAGCATCTGGGGCTGAACCGCAAAACCGACATTGGCAGCCAGATACTGAACCTGGTACGCCAGCCGGCGTTTCACGACTACATGGCGGCGCAGAGTTATAGCCAGCCGCTGATCCTGCACAGCGGCACCGGCAGCGAGCTGGTGTTGTCCATCCAGCTGGTGCCGTTCGACACCACGCGCAAGCTGCTGCTGTCGCGCGACATCACCCAGCTGGAGCGCGTGCAAACCGTACACCGCGACTTTGTGGCCAACGTCTCGCACGAGCTGCGCACCCCGCTGACCGTGGTGGGTGGCTTTCTGGAAACCCTGTCCGAAATGCCGCAGGTGGAAGACGCCACCCTGCGCCAGTTTTTGCCCATGATGCTGGAACAGTCACGCCGCATGCACAGCCTGGTAGAAGACCTGCTCACCCTGTCGCGTATTGAAAACGGCCCGCGCACCATGCTGCAAGACCGCGTACACATGGCTGCGCTGCTGGACACCATGGTGGTAGAGGCCGAAGGCCTGTCGCAAGGCCGCCACCGTATTGTGGTGAAGAACACCTGCCCGCACGACCTGTGGGGCAATGCGCAGGAGCTGCACTCGGCGTTTGGCAACCTGGTGTCCAACGCCGTGCGCTACACGCCGGAGGGCGGCAGCATTTACCTGCGCTGGACGCAAGACGACGAAGGCCGCGTGGCTTTTACCGTGGCCGATACCGGTATCGGCATCCCGCGCGAGCACCTGCCGCGCCTGACCGAACGCTTCTACCGCGTAGACCGTGGCCGCTCCCGCGGCAATGGTGGCACCGGCCTGGGTCTGGCCATCGTCAAGCACGTGCTGGCGCGCCACCACGCCAAGCTGGAGATCCAGAGCGAGCCGGACAAGGGCAGCGTATTCAGCGTGGTCTTCAACGCCGAGCAGGTCGCGCCCAATGATTGAGCACATCGTGTTGTTCCGCTTTGCCCCCCACGCCAGTCACGCCGATACCGACGCCGTGCTGGCGGCCTTTGCGGCCCTGCCTGCTGCTATCCCGCAGGTACGCGGCTTTCGTGCCGGTACCGACATCAGCCCGGAAAACCTGGCCCAGGGCTACACCCACGGCTGGCTGCTGCGCTTTGACGACGCGGCCGCGCTGCAGCACTACCTGGGCCACCCGGCGCACCAGGCCTTCGTGGCCTGCGTGCAGCCGCTGCTGGCACAGGCACTGGTGTTCGATTTCGATAGCGGCCAACCCTGATTTCTACCATGCGGATGTGCTGTGCTGAGCGTTGCTGTCGGGCACGCTTGTGCCATTTTTCTGCTTTTGGTGATGCGCTCATGCCGCCTGCGCGGTAAGGCTGGGTGATTTATATCGTTTAACGGCCGCGCACCCCATGCTGTAATGGCTTTGCTACAGACGGTGGGCAAGGTAGCATGTGCCGTACTACACAAGCGCGGCAGCCGCTCTGCCGCGCCTCCTAACATAAAGAGCAACACGCCCATGAACCGACTACAAGCCATCCGCCCGTTCGGCCAGCGTATCTGGCTGGATAACCTGTCCCGTGAACTGCTGCAAACCGGCGAGCTGGCACGCTTGCTGGCCGATGACGGTATTGCCGGTGTTACCTCCAACCCCGCCATCTTCCACAAAGCCATCAGCACCGACCCGCGCTACCAGGCAGAGTTGGCCGCACTGAAAACCGACGCCAGCCTCAGCGCCGAGCAGCGCTACGAAACCCTGGTCATCGCCGATATCCAGGCCGCCTGCGACCTGACGCTGCCGCAATACCAGGCCACCGCCGGTGACGACGGCTACGTATCGCTGGAAGTTTCCCCTGCGCTGTCGCGCGACGAAGCCGGCACCCTGGCCGCTGCACGCCGGCTGTGGGCTGCCATCAACCGCCCCAACGCCATGATCAAGATCCCGGCCACGCCGGAAGGCATTGCCGCCTTCGGCCAGCTGACCGCCGAGGGGATCAACGTCAACATCACGCTGCTATTCTCACTGCCACAGGTAGAAGCGGTATGGGATGCCTACATCGCCGGCCTCACCGCCCGCCATGCTGCCGGCCAGCCGCTGCAGCACGTCAAGGCCGTGGCCAGCTTCTTCCTGTCCCGTGTGGACAGCCTGCTGGATGCGCAGCTGCCCGCCGAGCTGCAGGGCAAGGTAGCGGTATCGCTGTCCAAAGTGGCCTACCAGCGCTACTTGGCGCGCTTCCACGGTGAAGAGTTTGCCGCGCTGAAAGCCGCCGGTGCCCGCGCCCAGTTCCTGCTGTGGGCGTCCACTGGCACCAAGAACAAGGCCTACTCCGACGTGCTGTACGTGGAAAGCCTGATTGGTGACGAAACCGTCAACACCGTACCGGACGCCACGCTGGCGCTGTTCCGCGACCACGGCAATGCCGCTGCTACCCTGGCCCAGGGCGCGGACGAAGCGCGTGCCGTGCTGGACGCCGCCGCGGTCGCAGGTGTGGATGTGGTAGCGGCTGGCGAACAGCTGCAGCACGACGGCCTGGTGCTGTTCGAGAAAGCCTTTGCCGAGCTGCTGGTGCTGACAGCCTGAGCCAGATAGAAGGCAAGCAAAAAGCGCCCTGTTGGGCGCTTTTTTCATACCTGCGGCCAACCTTGCCAGCTTACGCCGCTGGTTTGAATGTACGCCGTGCCGCCATGCGCTGGCCGGCGTGTGCCAGCTCGCTGTCGTTGATCAGGGCAGCGGCGGTGGGGAACAGCCATTGTTCTTCGCGCGTGGCGTGCTCGCGGTACAGCCGCGCAAACTCATGCACCTCGCCGGCGCTGATGTCGTCCAGCGTGCCGGCGTTATACGCCAGCAGGTCGTCGCGGATGGCGTTCCAGCGCGAGTGCAGGTAGCCGTGTTCGCCCAGTAGCTGTTCGATCTTGGGGGCGGCGTCCGGCTGGCGCGCCAGAATCAGCGGAAACAGCTCGTCTTCCTCATCCTGATGGTGGGCAGGCCCGGCCAGGTCGAAATAGCGCACGATGCCGGCGATGGTATTGATCACGGCCTGGTTGCGGCCATGCTCGTCGATATACGCCGGTAGCGCATCCAGCTGGTCGCAGAAGCGGCGCACCTTGTCATGGCACGCGTACAGCATGTCCAGCGGCTCGTCGAACGAGGGGGCGGCTGCCGAAGCAGTCAGGGCGTCTAGGCTAAGCATGGCCATCTCCTGGGTAAGGGTTGTGGGCAGTATGGGTGGCTTTGCTGCATTTGCACATGATGTTGCTCAAGCGCCTGCCAGATAGGGCACTCGCAGCAGGCCGCCGCCATGCGGTAAAGTGACGCACCCCTGTTTGCCGGAGCACGCCATGCCTGTGCCGTTTTGCGTATCCCCTCTGCCGCATGATGCGGCCAACCTGGCCGCCGCGCTGGCGCTGCACGATGCCGCCCACGCGCTGGAGGTAGGCTGGCTGGGTGGCTACCGCCTGCCGCGGCTGTGGCGCAATGTACACGACATCAAGACCAGTCCCTTGCAGATTCTGGCGGCGTGGGACGAGGCCGGTACGCTCTGCGGCCTGCTGACCCTGGGGCGCTACAAGGATGGCCGCGCCGAGATCGCCCGTACCCTGGTACACCCGCAGCGCCTGGGCGAGGGCTGGGCCGGGCGGCTGCTGACGGTGGCACTGCAGCACGAGCAGGGCGCCACGGTGATGACGGCCGCGGCCAACCAGGCAGCCGTGCGCTGCTACCAGAAGGCCGGTTTTGTCGAGAACAAACGCTTTGCCGCGCCGGATGGCCTGCCCTTGCTGCGCCTGTCGTGGGCGCGCGACGACAGCCCGCTGCTACTGAGCCTGGGCAGCGATGGCTGGGTAGATCAGGCGCAGCAGATCGCCTCGCCCAACTGCGACGATTACCCCGAACCCGCTGCCACACCGCTGCTGGTGGTGCACAACATCAGCCTGCCGCCGTACCGTTATGGCGGCAGTGGCGTGGCCGAGCTGTTTACCAATACGCTGGACCCGGCGGCGCACCCGTTTTACGCCGAGATCGCCCACCTGCGCGTGTCTTGCCATTTCTTTATCCGCCGCGACGGCAGCCTGCTGCAGTTTGTGCCGGTACACCGCCGCGCCTGGCACGCCGGGGTATCGCAGTGGCAGGGGCGCGAGCGCTGTAACGATTTTGCGCTGGGGGTGGAGCTGGAAGGCTGCGACGTGGAGCCGTTTGCCCACGCGCAATACCGTACGCTCACGGCGCTGACGCAGCTGCTGCAGGACCGCTGCGGCGTGCAGGCCATTACCGGCCACGAGCACATTGCACCGGGCCGCAAAACCGACCCCGGCCCGTATTTTGACTGGGCGCGGCTGTCTGCCGCCCTGGGCCGCCGCCTGCCCGACCCGGCCTGACAGCGGCCGCCCCGCATTGCCAGCCCGGGGCTGCCTTCTTATGATGGTAGCCCCGCGCTCCTTTTGGCCTTGCCCGATGATTGTTCTCCCCCGCTATAACTGGCTGCGCCTGCTGTTTGTCTGGCATGGCTCGGTATTGCCGCGCATTGTGTCGCGCCTGGCGATTGTGTTTGCGCTATCGCTGCTGTCGGCGGTGCTGGACGGCTGGTGGCTGAGCCAGCATGCGGATTCGGCGCTGAACGTCAGCATCTTTACCCTGATGGGCGTGTCGCTGGCCATCTTTCTGGGCTTTCGCAACTCGGCCAGCTACGAGCGCTTCTGGGAAGCGCGCAAGCTGTGGGGCGGCTTGCTGATCGTGAGCCGTTCGCTCACCGGCAAGCTGCAGCCGGTGGCCGCGCCGCAGGTAAGGCCCATGCTGTACGCCGTGTGTGCGCTGACTTACGCGCTGAAAGGCCAGCTGCGCGACGACGATACCCACCCGCACCTGGTGCGCCTGCTGCCGGCCGAGTTGGCCGAACAGCTGCGTAGCGGCCGCAACGTACCGGCGCGCCTGCTGGCCTGGCTGCACGCACAGAACCACCAGCTGCTGCGCGACGGGCACCTCACCGAGCAACAGTGGCTGTCGGTAGACCGTAACCTGGACACGCTGGGCGAGGTCATCGGCGGCTGCGAGCGCATACGCAGTACCCCGATACCGTTTACCTACCGCGTGCTGCTGAACCGCACCGTTACCGGCTACTGCCTGCTGCTGCCGTTAGGCCTGGTAACGACGATTGGCTGGCTCACGCCCATCATCGCCGTGTTCATTGCCTATACCTATCTGGCGCTGGACAGCCTGGGCGACGAGCTGGAAGAGCCGTTCGGCAAGGAAGGCAACGACCTGCCGCTGTCGGCGCTGTGCTACGGCATCGAGCAGTCGGTGCGCGACATGCTGGGCGAGGCCATGCCCATCGCGCCACCACCGCGGCAGGGCATTTACCAGTTCTAAGCGCGCACCTGCGCAAGAATCGGGTTGCCGCGCCCGCGGCCAACCCGCATGCTGGGGGCTTATCCATACCGGGGCCCGTCATGGCACTGCCTTCCCTGCTGCGTCTATTACTGCTGGCTGCCATCTGGGGCAGCAGCTTTCTGTTCATGCGCGTGCTATCGCCGGTGCTGGGCGCGGTACCGGTGGCTACCGGACGGGTGGCGTTTGCCAGCCTGGGTTTGTGGCTGCTGCTGCGCTGGTGGCGGCTGGCCATCCCTGGCGGCCCGCGCTGGCGTGCGGCGCTGTGGCTGGGCGTGATCAGCTCGGCGGTGCCTTTTCTGATGTATTCCCTGGCCGCCAAGGTGCTGCCTGCCGGTTATAGCGCCATGTTCAACGCCACCACGCCGCTGATGGCGGTGGTGGTAGGCGGGCTGGCGTTTGGCGAGCGCCTGGCGCCGGCACGGCTGGCGGGGCTGATGCTGGGCTTGGCCGGGGTGGCGGTGCTGCTGCAAACCGGCCCGGTGGCACTGACGCCGGCCGTGCTGCTGGGTGGGGGCATGTGCTTGCTGGCTACCAGCTGTTACGCCTTGTCCGGCTACCTGACCCGGCGCTGGATCGGCGAGCAGGGCGGCATGGATAGCCGCCTGGTGGCGCTGGGTAGCCAGCTGGGTGCGTCGGCTGCCTTACTGCCGCTACTGCTCGTGAGCCTGGCGTGGCAGCCCTTACCGTTGGCCGCGCTGGACGCCGGCCACTGGCTGGCGTGGCTGGCGCTGGGCCTGCTATGTACCGCCGCGGCCTACGTGCTGTACTTCCGGCTGATCGCCGACGAGGGGCCGCTGAAGGCGATGAGCGTGACCTTTGTCATCCCAGTGTTTGGTGTGCTGTGGGGCGTGCTGTTCCTGCACGAAACGCTCAGCAGCGCATCTGGCCGGTGGCGTACTGATTGCCCTGGCGCTGTGGCTGGTGGTGCGCCAGCCGGCGGCAAAATGAAAAAAGGTTGGCCGCGGCCAACCTTTTTTGTCTTGATACCGGCGCTGCGGGGCCGGGTTACAGCTCTACCTGCGCGCCCATTTCCACCACGCGGTTGGACGGAATCTGGAAGAAGTCGGTCGCGCGCAGCGCGTTGCGGCTCATCCACACAAACAGCTTTTCACGCCACGGCGACAGGCCTTCGCGGTCGGTCTGGATCAGCGTTTCGCGCGACAGGAAGAACGAGGTGTCCATCAGCTCGAACTGCATGCCCTGTGCTTCGCACAGGTCCAGCACTTCTTGCACGCTAGGGGTTTCCTTGAAGCCGTAGTAAGCCATGACGCGCCAGAAGCTGTTGGACAGCTGCTCGATCTCGATGCGCTTTTCTGCCTCGATATACGGTACTTCCTCGCTGCGGATGGTCATCAGCACGATGCGTTCGTGCAGCACCTTGTTGTGCTTCAGGTTGTGCAGCAGCGCGTGCGGTACGCCGTGGGTGGAGTTGGTCAGGAACACGGCGGTGCCCTGCACGCGATCCGGCGAGTACGATTCCATGTTCTCGATGAAACCATCCAGCGGGATAGCCATTTCGTTCAGGCGGCTCATCAGCAGCTTGCGGCCCTGGCGCCAGGTGCTCATCAGGATAAAGGCGATCACGCCGATCAGCAGCGGCAGCCAGCCACCGGCAAAGATCTTCACCACGTTGGCCGCAAACAGCGGGATATCCACGCACAGCAGGGCTACCAGCAGCGGTGCTACTACCCATACCGGCCATTTCCACTGCTTCAGCGCCACGGTGCAAGCCAGGATGGAGGTAATCACCATAGTGCCGGTCACGGCAATACCGTAGGCACCGGCCAGCGCGCTGGAGGTCTGGAACATGATCACCACGGCAATCACGGCAAACAGCAGGCCCCAGTTCACCAGCGGGATATAAATCTGCCCGATTTCCTTGTCCGAGGTATGGGTGATTTCCATGCGCGGCAAATAGCCCAGCTGGACTGCCTGGCGGGTCAGCGAGAACACGCCGGAAATCACGGCTTGTGAGGCAATCACCGTGGCGGCGGTAGACAGGATCACCATGGGCATCAGCGCCCAGTCAGGTGCCAGGTGGAAGAACGGGTTGGCGCGGGCGGCCGGGTCGGCCAGGATTTCGGCGCCTTGGCCAAAGTAGTTCAGCATCAGCGCGGGCAGCACATAAAAGAACCAGGCCAGGCGGATGGGTTTGGGGCCGAAATGGCCCATGTCGGCGTACAGCGCCTCGGCACCGGTCAGTGCCAGCACCACCGAGCCGAGCGCCAGAAAGCCTACGGCCTGGTGTTCCAGCATGAAGTTCAAGCCCCAGGCCGGGTTCAGCGCGGCCAGCACCGCCGGGTTGCCCAGGATGCCATGCACACCCAGCGCCGCCAGTGCGGCAAACCACAGCATCATCACCGGGCCAAACAGCTTGCCCACGCTGGCGGTGCCGTGTTTCTGGATGACAAACAGCCCCACCAGCACCGCAATGGCAATGGGCAGGACATAGGGTTTGAAGCTAGGGGTAATCACCTCCAGGCCTTCCAGTGCTGACAGCACCGATACCGCCGGGGTAATGACCACTTCGCCGTAGAAAAAGCCGCCACCCATCAAGCCCAGGGCGGCCAGCAGCCAGCCTTTGTTGCCGACGGCACGCCGTGCCAGTGCCATCAGGGTAAGAATGCCGCCTTCGCCGCGGTTATCGGCACGCAGGACGAAAGCCAGGTATTTCAGCGACACCACCAGAATCAGCCCCCAGACAATCAGGGACAGAATACCCAGTACGTTCGCCTCGTTTGGCTGCAGCCCCAGGTGCGGGCTGAAACATTCTTTCAGTGTGTAGAGCGGGCTGGTGCCGATGTCGCCATAGACCACGCCCAGAGCGGCCAGGGTAATGCCCGCCAGTGCTTGTTTGTTATGCGCTTGCATGATGCTTTGTATTGTTGTTTGAGGGTTTTGCGCAGCCGTTTTGCTGCATTGCAAAAGTAAGGCACAGGTGAGCGCGCAGATTACTCCGCTGGCTGCCAAAAGACCATGCGGCCAACCCGGCTTGTTGTGCTTTATGCATTTCGTGTAGGTGCTTTGCCACAATTACTCGCTGGTGTGGTGTTTCTGCCGAGCCGTGTGCTGCGGGCATGGCATTTATCACGATAAATTCAGAATTTCGATAATTTAACTTGCATATTCGACGGCGTTTTTTTAGCGTCATTCTAATGAATTGCCAAAGGGCTGCCGTGCACTGGCCAGATTGACACAAACCCCGTGCGCTAGCGAGCAGTGAGATCAATCACCGGTGAAGAGGCGGGGTATGCGTAGAGGGCTGCTGTGGGTAATGGGCTGCTGCTGGGCGGGCTGGGTGCAGGCCGCCCAAGCGCCGCACTTGCTGACGCAAGAGCAAGCCCCCTACACCATGCAGCTGGCCGGTGGTGGCCAGCATGGCCTGGCACTGGACACGGTGCGCTGCGCATTTGAACGGCTGGGCCAGCCGGCCGAGATAAAGTTTGTGGCCTGGGCGCGGGCGCAGCGCCGTGTAGAAAGTGGTGAGGGCGACGGTTACTTTCCGGCATCGCGCAATACCGAGCGCGACGGGCTATCGCAATGGTTTGGCCCGGTCGCACCGCAGCAGTGGCGCTGGTATTTGCGCCGCGATAGCCGCCTAGACCCGCTGGCCCCCGGCTTTCGCGAGTACGCGCGCGTGGGGGCGTATGCCGGCTCCAATATGCTGCACTGGCTGCAGGAACAACATTATCAAGTCACCGTGTCGCCGCCTGAGCACGACCAGATACTGGATGTGCTGCTGGCTGGCCGTGCCGATGCGGTGCTGGCGGCCAACCTGGCCATGGACAAGTTGCTGGCGCAGCGCGGGGCCGCAGGCCAGGTGCGCTCGGTGCTGGCGCAGGACAAACCATTGGGTCTGTATCTGTCACACCGCTTTCTGGCACAACAGCCTGCGGCGTTTGCCAGCAAGCTGCAGCGGGCACTCGCCCGTTGCCAGCCTGCTACGCTGCGTTAGTCGCCGCCTGCACACCCAAGGGCAGGAACGCAGCACCGCGCACGCCGCCTGCGTCGCCGTGGCGGGCTTTTTCGATGCGCGGTACACGGGCAAATTTCAGCATATAGCGCGGCAGGCGCTTGGGCAGCTCGCGGTATAGCTCGTCAAAGTTGGACAGCCCGCCGCCCAGCACGATCAGCTCCGGGTCCAGTATGGCCAGATAGCCAGCAAAGCAGCACGCGGTGAGCTCGAAGAACTGCTCCACAAACACCACCGTAGCCGGGTGGCCCTCACGGTAGCGCTGGATGATGTCCTGTGCGGCCAACCTTTCGCTAAAACGGTGGAAAAACAGCTGCTCGAAGCCGCGGCCGGACAGGTAGTTGTCTATGCAGCCACGTTGGCCGCAGCCGCAGGAAAACACCGGCAAGTCGCCACCAAAAGCCTGTAGCGCATCGATGGGCAGGCGCATGTGGCCCAGCTCGCCGGCCACGTGGTTCAGGCCATTGTGGATCTGGCCGCGAAAAATCATGCCGGACCCCACGCCTGTACCCAGAATCACACCCAACACCGAGGCCAGATGCTGGTTGGCCGCATCCATGGCTTCGGACAGCGCAAAGCAGTTGGCGTCGTTGTCGATGTAAACCGGGCGACCCAGGCGCTCTTGCAGGTCTTCCTGCAGGCGGCGGCCATTGGCAGCGGGGACGTTGGCTGTCAGCAGGCTGCCGCTGATACTGTCGATGATGCCGGGGATACCCAGCCCCACGCTGCCCTGGCAGCCAAGCTCACTGTCGGCCTGCCGCACGGTATGGCACAGCTCGTCCAGCAGGGTGGCGTAATCTTTGGGGGTGGCAAAGCGGTGCTGGCGCACGCACTGCAGCGTAGCGTCGAAGGCGCCGAACGCGATTTTGGTACCACCGATGTCAAATCCGTAAAGCATGGTGAAGTCAGTCTTGGCTAAGAGGCCTGGCGTGCCTGCGGTTGGTGTACGGGTGTCGGGCAAACTGAAGGCAAAGTAAAAAAGTGCCGTTGCCCGTAAAGGCAACGGCCAAGCTCTGCATGACCTCTCCAGAGGTTGGCAAGGCAGGATTCTACCTTACCGGCCCTGAAAAACCGGGCTTGCGCCCGGGTACTACAACTCGGTTTGGTTTAGAAACCGATCCACACGCCAGTCAGGAACTGGTTGGTGTCTTTTGCGCCGCTGGCTTTCGGGGCCACCTTGGTCAGGCGGGCGTACCACTCGGCGCCACCGCCGATATCACGGCCGTATTGCACGGCAAAGCGGCTGTAGTCGTCAGCCACGCCGGTGTTGTTCTGGTTCATGTAGGCAGCCTTGATGTAACCGGCCTTGCCCAGGGTGTAGGTCAGGCCCAGCGAGGTTTCGCTGCCCTTATTGGTTTGCTTGCCGGCTTTTTCCTGTTTGTAGGATTGCACCATGGCGCGCAGGGTCAGCTCGTCACTGACGCCTACCGAGGCCGCCAGGTATTGCTGGCTGTTTTCGGTGTCGTTGGTCACGGTGGTGGTTTCAGTGACCACGCCGGTACCCAGATCAGCCTTGGATTCCTTGGTCTTGGTAGCAGGTTTGCCGCCCAGTACGCCGGCGTACAGCGTGGCTTTGCCCAGTGCCAGGGTACCGGCCAGGTCGTAGACGCTGTCTTTGTTGTGCTTTTCGTTACCCCAGCCGTGCTGTGCGCTGAAGCTGAAGTTACCCAGCGCTGGCGATTGGTAGCTCAGGGTGTTCGGCAGGTACACCTTGCTGGTGACTTTGCCGGCACCGCCTTCGGCTACAGGCCAGAAGCCGACTTGGCCAAATGGCCAGTCCAGGGTGAGGTAGCTGTTGATGAAAGCACGGCCGGCTTTCACGGTACCAAAGTCGCCAGACAGGGTGACATACGCTTCGCGGCTGCCGATACCCACTTTGTTTTCTACCGTTTCGCCAGTGGCGATTTTTTGCGAGATACGTGCGCCCAGCTTGTTGCCGCCGGCGATTTCCTTGCTGGCGTCAATGTTCAGCAGCAGGGCACGGTCCAGCTCGCTGGAGGTGGTTTTGCCGTTGTCGGTCACAATGTAGTTGGCTTCGGCCGAGCCGCTCAGTTTGAACACATCGGTCCAGCCATCGGCCAAAGCCGGGGTAGAAACGAGCGAGGCGATGATCAGTGCCAGGGTTTTGCGTTGCATGTGAAATTCTCCGGTTGTGGTGTTGGTGCTGCATGCCCTATGCCTATGTCATTCTGTGTGGGCGTGACATGGCATTCTTTTGTAGAGCGTGGTTTTTCGCCCGTTAAAACGCGTGTTCTGTACGACGTATGGCTTGGCCGTCCTGGCCAAACAAATGGCACTGCGCGCTATCGATGGCTAGCCAGGCGCGGCTGCCGCTCGCCGGGGCAGGGCTATCGCTGCCCAGCTTGATGGCCAGTGGTTCGCTTTGGCCTGCCGCGCGGGCATACACGATCTGTACATCGCCCAGGTGCTCTACCAGGTCGACCGTGACGGGTACGCCGTGTTCGGCAAAGCGCAGGTGTTCGGCGCGAATGCCCAGCGTCAGCTCGCCCTCGGCGCGGGCGCCAGGCAGGGTGAGCAGCTCGCCACCGGGCAGCCGGATGCTGGTGCTGTGGCCAAAAATACTGGCGCTCACCGGCAGGAAGTTCATCCTGGGGCTGCCCAGAAAACCTGCCACAAACAGGTTGGCCGGGTGCTGGTACAGCTCCAGCGGGGTGCCTACTTGTTCGATGCGGCCAGCGTTGAACACGGCGATGCGGTCGCCCATGGTCATGGCTTCTACCTGGTCGTGCGTGACGTAGATCATGGTGCTGCCCAGGTCCTGGTGCAGGCGGGTCAGCTCGATGCGCATTTGTACGCGCAGCGCGGCGTCCAGGTTGGACAGTGGTTCGTCAAACAGGAAGACGTCCGGCTTGCGTACGATGGCGCGGCCGATGGCCACGCGCTGGCGCTGGCCGCCGGAGAGCGCTTTGGGTTTGCGCTCCAGCAGATGGCCGATTTGCAGGATGTCGGATGCGCGGGTGACGGCGTCGTCGATGTCTTTTTTGCTTTTGCCCGCCAGCTTCAGGCCGAAAGCCATGTTTTCGCGCACGGTCATGTGCGGGTACAGCGCATAGCTCTGGAACACCATGGCCACGCCGCGTTTGGCTGGCGGCACGTCGTTGGCCAGCGTGTCGCCGATCCATACTTCACCTGCGCTGATGTCTTCCAGGCCGGCAATCATGCGCATCATGGTGGACTTGCCACAGCCGGACGGGCCGACAAACACCATGAACTCGCCATCGCGGATGTCCAGGTCTACGCCGTGAATCACGGTGGGGCCTTCGTCGTAGGTTTTCTTGATTTGCTTCAGTTTCAGTTCAGCCATGTTCTTTTCCTTGGTGCGGCTCAGGCCAGGCGGGCCGGCATGCGGCCAGTGGCGTCCAGCTTGCCCAGCAGCCAGTCGGCGACCGCGTGCAGGGCAGCGTCGGCAAAACCGTAGGTCAGCAGGGCGGGGGCGTTCAGGTCGGCGGCGGCGTAGGGGTTCCACAGCGCCAGGTGCAGGTCGGGCTGCCAGCTGGCGGCCTCGCGCGCGCCGTAGCGCTCGCGGGTGGTGGAGGCCAGCACGGTGTAGCGGCCGTCCTGTGGCAGCGTGGCCCAGTCCAGTGCCTGGCGGCTGGCAAAGGTCACCACGTCCAGGTCGAAGTGCTGGCGCAGCACGCCAATCAGCGTGTCGGCAGACAAGCCGGCCTCGGAGACACCATCGGAGGGTGCTTGCTGCTGCACGACCAGGCGCAGCTGGCGCGAGCTTGGCCGCTGCGGCTGGCCGTGGGCGGTGAGCGCGCGGCGCCAGGCGCTGGCAAACAGCGCCACGTCGGCGGCCTCTTGTGCCGGGCTGTAGTCGCGGGTGCGGCTGGGGTGGCGTGCCACCAGGGCATTGACGCGCTGCTCGGCCTCGGCCAGGCGCGCCGTGCTCAGGCTGCCATCGTGTACGGCGTCTTCCAGTGCCTGACGGCTGGCGGCCATTTCATCGATAAACTGCAGCACTAGCGACAGGTCGGCGCCAGCGCGCAGCGCCTGGGCGGTACCGGCGGCCTGGCCCCAGCGTTCGCGGATGGCTTTCATGTTCATGCCGTCGGTGATGGCTACGCCCTGGTAGCCCCACTGCTGGCGCAGCAGGGTGCCGAGGATGGCGGGTGACAGCGTGGCCGGCCAGGCTTCGTCCAGCTGCGGAAACAGGATGTGCGCGCTCATCAGCGACGCGCTATGCGGCAGCAGGGCGCGGAACGGTGCCAGCTCGTAGTCGTCCAGCGCGGCGCGGCTTTTGTCTACCACCGGCAGGTCCAGATGCGAGTCGGTATGGGTGTCGCCGTGGCCGGGGAAGTGCTTCACACAGCAGGCAATGTTTTCCTGCTGGTGGCCGCGCATCCAGGCTGCGGCCAACCTCACCGCGCTTTCCGGGTGCTCGCCAAAGCTGCGTTCGCCGATTACCGGGTTTTGCGGGTTGTTGTTCAGGTCCAGTACCGGGCCGTAGTTCAGGTTGATGCCCAGCGAGGCCAGGCCACGCGCCAGCGCGGCGCCCACGTCGTGCGCCAGCTGCTCGTCGCCCACTGCACCCAGCGCCATGGCGGAGGGGGCTTGCGGCAGGAACAGCGTGCGCATGACGGCGCCGCCTTCCTGATCGATGCCGATCAGCACATCGTCGCCGCATGCCTCGCGCAGCTGCTGTACCAGCGCACGGGTCTGGGCGGCGTCCTGCACGTTGCGGCGGAACAGGCAGATGGCACGGATATGGTTATCGCGCAGAAAGGTTTTTTCGCTATCGCTTAGCGTGGTGTCGGCGACATCCACCATCAGCGCACGGCCGGCCAGGCGGCTCAGGTCTTGGCTCATTTCACTGCTCCGTCAAAGCCGCGCAGGAAGTAGCGCTGGGTAAACAGGAACACAATCAGGATGGGTAGCACGGTCAGGACCGCCCCGGCGGCGACCACGCGAATCTTGAAACTGAAGGCACCGGACAGGTACAACACGCCCACCGACAGCGGGAACTTGTCCGGGCTGGCCATCACGATGGACGGCCAGATGTACTGGTTCCACGCGGCCACCAGGGTCAGGATGGTGAGAGCGGCCAGCGCCGGGCGGGCCAGCGGCAGCATGATGTGCCAGAAGATCTGCCACTCGGTGGCGCCGTCTACACGGGCGGCGTCCACCAGGTCGTTCGGCACTGCCTCGAAGGCCTGCTTCATCAAAAAGATGCCCACCGCGCCTGCCAGGCCCGGCAGTATCACACCGGTATAGGTATCGCCCATGCCCAGCTTGGACACGGTGATGAAGTTCACCAGGAAGTTCACCTCTGATGGCAGGATCATGGTGGCCAGAATGGCGCCAAACACGATGTTGCGGCCCGGGAACTGCATACGCGCCAGCGGGTAGGCCGCCATGCTGCATACGATCAGCGTACCGGCTACGGTCAGTACCGAGATGATGATGGAGTTCTTATAGAACGCGATCACATCAATGGTCTTGAACACCTCGACAAAGTTGTCCAGGCCCGGGTTTTCCGGCCACATGCGCGGCGGGTAGGTAAAGACATCGCCGCTGGTAGACAGCGCCGTGACCAGCGTCCACCAGAACGGGTACACGGTGATCACCGCCAGCAAGGTCAGCACCAGGTAGTGCAGCGTGCGGTTGGCCAGCTTGTTCATATTGATTTTCTTTGCCGTGGCAGCCCGCGGCATGGGCAGGGTTTTTTCCATGGCTTGCCTCATTTTTTGCGCGGTTGCAGGTAGCGGAAGTTCAGCCAGGCCAGCGCCACGCAGAACACGGACATCACCAGGCTGGCAGCCAGCGCCCGGCCAAAGTTCAGCGACTTGATACCGAACTCGTAGGCGTAGAACAGCGCCGTATAGGTAGACTGCATCGGGCCACCCTTGGTCATGATCTGCACCTCTTCAAAGCACTTCACGGCGGCCAGCATGGACATCACCGAGCACAGCAGGATGGTGGGCATCAGCAGCGGCACGGTAATTTTCCAGAAGCGCTGCCAGGCGTTGGCACCATCCAGCACTGCCGCTTCGTACACGTCTTGCGGCACGCTTTGCAGGCCGGCCAGATACAGCACCATGTACCAGCCCAGGCCACGCCAGATGGTGACGAACATCACCGAGAACAGCGCAATGCGGTCATCGCTTAGCCAGCCGATAGGCTCGTTGATCACATGCAGCCAGCGCAGCACCGCGTTCAGTGCGCCATCGTCGGTGTACATGAAGTTCCAGATCACCCCGATGACCGACACGGTGGTTACCACCGGCAGGTAATACGCTGCCCGGTAAAACTTGATACCCGGCAGCTGGTTGTTCACCAGCACCGCCAGCAAGATGGCCAGCACCTGGATGGCAGGTACCACCAGCAAGTACAGCGCCGAGTTTTGCAACGCGCTGATAAACAGCTCGTCTTCAAACAGCTCGCGGAAGTTATCCAGACCGACCCACACCGGGGCGTCGATCAGGTTGTATTGCGTAAACGCCAGGTAGGAGCCAAAGCCCACCGGCCAGAAGGAAAACGCCAGTAACAGCAGCAGTGCCGGGGCGAGAAACAGCCAGGCCTGCAGTGTGTTTTTCTTGGAAGCACTCATACTCACCGCACTTTGCAAACTTGATCCGATCCCCGTTGGCCGCAGGCAAAGCCGGGCCACCCCTGCCTGCACCGGTGGCGCAGGCAGGGCGGGGGCGTGGTGCTGCTACCGCAGTAGCAGCCCGACGGTCATGCGGGCATTACAGCTTGCTGTTCCAGAAGGCCACCGCTTCATCCAGTGCCGCTTTCGGGTCTTTGCGGCCAGTGACCGCCTGCTCTACCGCTGCGGCCAACTTGTTCGACAGCACTTCCGGGTCTTTCACGCCAGACAGGAAAATGGTGCGGGTGCTATCCAGGCTGGACACCGCTACCGCTACTGCCTGCTCCACCGCGCCGCCAGGGGCAGCGACTGTCTGGAAGTGCGCGTCTTTGGCTGCACGGGCGCTGGTCGGCAGGGTGCCGGCCAGTTTGGAGAACGCCAGCTGGTTGGCATCGTTAGTCAGGTAGTTGGCGAACTTGCCCACCTCGGGCAGCAGTGCCTTGTCCACGTTCTTCGCCACGGCAAAGTTGAACATCCAGCCACCGGAGGCAATGCCGGTCGGGCCTACCGGCGCAGCAGCCACGGCCGTGGCCTTATACAGCACAGGTGCTTCGTCGCGGATACGGGTCAGCGAAGTCGGCGTGGAAACCAGCATCGCCATCTTGCCGGCGTTATAAGCCTGCATCTGCACCTGGAAGTTATCCTGGGCAAACAGGTTGTCTTTCAGCAGGGCGCCCGACTTGTAGGCATCGGCCAGCTTTTTCATCATCGCCACGTGCGCCGGGCTGTTAAACGCCGCCTTGCCACCTTTCACCACGTCCAGGCCGTTCTGGATCAGGAAGCCCTCGATCTTGGTCGGGCCCAGGGTAGGGGCAAAGCCCGCTACACCGGTTTTGGCCTTGATGGCCTTGGCAAACGACAGCTGCTCGTCAAAAGTCTTTGGCGCAGCCTTCAAGCCGGCGCGGGCAAAGATGTCCTTGTTGTAGGCAATCACGTTGGCACCGTTGTAGTGCGGGAAGGCGTAGGTCTTGTTCTCGAAGGTCACGTCAGCCAGCGCGCCTTTCACGAACTGCATCTTGTTGATGATGCCGTCCACCGGCTGGATCAGGCCGTCCTGCTTGTAGTCATACGCCCAAGGCACGTTCAGGTTCACCAGTGCTGGCGGCTTGCCGGCGCCCACTGCTGCCGTGAATTTGGCCTGAATCACATCCCACGGGTAGTCCGTCCACTTCACCTCCACGCCAGGGTTTTGCGCGTTGTACTTGCCCACCAGGTCTTTGAAGTAGCCGTCGAATTTGGGCGACAGGCTCATGGTCCACACCTCGATCACCGGCTTGTCGGCGGCAAAGGCGCTAAAAGAGGCAGTCAGGCCAACGGCCAGCAGCGTCGCGCTGGCGATAGATTTCAGTTTCATGCTCGGACTCTCGTTCGGGTTGTGTTGTGGTGTCGGCCGCCCTGCGTGTGTGGCTACTGGCGTCCTTTTGGCAGCGCGGGGCTGCCCGTCTCTCGTTGGCGGCAGCACTGGGCGGTTGTTATAAAGCCTTGGTGCAGCGGCGAAGCCAATCTAATACCAGCGAAATACCAGAGCAATACCAATGTGAAACCTTTCTCAAATGTTGCAGCGCAACTACATCAAAAATGCAACAAACAGCCACTGGTATCGATACCATTCTGCTAAAAACAGCGCATTTGATAACGCAGGTTATTATTTTGCGATGGGCTATTTCAAAGCATTTTTACGCTAGTAATGTGCACAATCATGGTATGTCATGCCGATATGGCCCGTGGCTAACACGTGATCAGCGCCATGACACCCCCCGCCAAACAGCATCGTGCGGGTGGCTTTCATTGGTATGGCAGCTGGTGTGCTAGTGGTATGGCAGGCAGGTGTCTGGCGATAGTTGGCCGCAGGGCTCATGGCTAGGGTTGGCCGCAGGGCGCGGCCAACCCTGCTGCAGCCGCATGGCATACTGTGCGCCTGCCCCACAGGTATATCGCCATGACCGACACCGCTATTGATTTGCCCCAGTTGCTGACCGACGCCCCAGCTACCGAAGACTTGCTGGGCTTTAAGCCGCACGCTGAAAGGTTGGCCGCATTAATCCAGAAACAGATTCCGGACAAAGCCAGCTTTGTCATCGGCATCGAAGGCGAGTGGGGCGAGGGCAAGTCCAGCTTCATCAATCTGCTGAAAGACGCGTTTCCTGCGGAGAAGACAGATGAGACGCGGCCAACCATTGTTGACTTCAACCCGTGGTGGTTTGAAGGCTCCGACCAGCTACTGCGGCATTTCTTCGATGAGCTGCTGGGGCAGATCGACCGTTCGGGTCGCTGGACGGCATCCGCTCGCAAGTTCATGCATGGGCTGGCCTCTTTGCTGGATGGCGGGGGCAAGGCAGTGCAATTGTTACCGGCACCCGGTGTGATGGAGGCAGGCAAAGCTGCAGAGAAAGCTGGTGAGTTGTTACGGGTGCTTGGAACAGAAAAGACAAAGTCAGCGCAGGTATTGAAAGCCAGCTCTGCGCATGTATTGGCTGATCTAAGTTTCAAAACCATCGTCTTCATCGACGACCTAGACCGCCTGCCCGCCCGCGAAATTGTCGAGCTGTTCCGCGTTATCAAGGCGGTGGCCGACCTGCCCAATATCGTCTACATCATCGCCTACGACCGCGCCATCGTGGCGTCGGCACTGGACGAGGTGCACAAGGCCAGAGGCGAGGCCTATCTGGAAAAGATCGTGCAACTGCCGTATCGGTTGCCAAAGCCGACCAAAGATAAACTGGAGCGTTACAACAAAAATGCTTTGCTTGGCAGTGGCGCAGTGTCTTCTGTCGTGCCAGACCAGTTTGATGCTGAAGTGTCGTTCCGCTATATCAGCCAAGCTTTTTTGAAGCTTCCGAGAGATGTAAAGCGCTTGCAGGCCAGCATGTGCACATTTGGCCTTGTTCCCGAAGCCATCCGCATGGATCCGCTGGATTTCATGTTTCTTGAAGCCTTGCGTCTGAAACAACGGGTACTGTGGTTAGCGTTGACCAATGCCGTATTGGATGCAGATGGCTATGTCACTGTTGCGGAAGGCGCTACCGACAGAGAGGCGGCGCGGCTTGACTGGCTACGGGCCAAGATGCCGACCTTGGAAAAGACAGAAGACCCGATTACGGATGCAGTGAGGTTCTTTACAGGCTGGACACTGACCGGCGATGGACAGGAGTGTCGTGCGCAAACTACGCAGCGTTTGAGTTGGCTCAGTAAGCCACTGCAAAACATCACTGACGCATACACATGGCTGGATGAAATCGCTGTGTTGCAGAGCATGGTGCATGCCTACTTGCAGCTGCAGCAAGATGAAGGGCAATACAGTAACCAGCAGATAGAAAAATTCTTGCTGGCGACTTCTTCGCGTGAATATGAGGCGGCGTTGCCTAGCCCCCCGCATGGTCGCTTCCTCTATGAAGCTGCGGGTTACTTGGAACATCAAACGCCTGAGGGCTTTGTGCTTGAGCATCATCTGACGGCGATGGCGGCATCTTTGGAGCAGGAGTTTCAACGCAAAGGTCACGTCTGGCCGGCCCCATTAATTCGTCTTTTGATGCGGTATTTCTGCGTGGTACGAGCTAATAGCCGTGATTTGTCGTCTAAAGGTTTGGAGCTATTCGTTTCTTGGTTGTCTGGGGAGGCACCGATGTTGGTGACGCTTCTGGCATTCAGTCGTGAGCCATCATTCCAGGCGTTGAAAACCGATGTCGTTCGTCATTATCTGGAAGGCGAGCTAGGTGAGTTGCTGGCTTTGCCAAACCCTCAGCTTGCGACGGATGTATTGTTTGCTCTGGCAGAAGGTGATGAGGATCTGCTTGCTGCTTGGGCCGCCAGATTGCCCATAGCACTTCCGGAAACTGACATGCAGCGGTTGAGTGCGCTGTTCTCCTTACCATCCGGGCAGGAAAAGTTAGCGCATAGCTGGCTGACAAGCTGTCAGCCTTTTGTCGATTTGGTTCGTCAGCTTCCACGTCTTGAAAGTAGCCCGGCTCCCTGGGACGCTTTCCTGCAAAAAGCCATCGTCTAAACTGTACCAGGGGGCGGTCGCCAGCCGCCCCGTTGCGGCCAACCTTCCCCCCGCCCGCCGCTACCCGCTACAATCAACCCCATTTCGCAGAATTTCCAAGGAACCCGCTCATGCGTGCCTCGCAGTTTTTCATCTCTACCCAGAAAGAAGCCCCCGCCGATGCGGATATCGTTAGCCAGAAGCTGATGCTGCGCGCCGGTTTTATCCGCAAGGTGGCCGCCGGTGTGTACAACTGGATGCCGATGGGCCTGCGCAGCCTGAAGAAGGTAGAAAACATCGTGCGCGAAGAGATGAACCGCGCGGGTGCCATCGAGCTGGTGATGCCTATCGTGCAGCCGGCCGGCCTGTGGCAGGAAACCGGCCGCTTCGACGGCATGGGCGCCGAGCTGCTGCGCTTCAAAGACCGCCACGACCGTGACTTCGTGATTCAGCCGACGTCCGAAGAAGTGATTACCGACATCGCCCGCGCCGAGCTGCGCAGCTACCGCGCGCTGCCGAAAAACTTCTACCAGATCCAGACCAAGTTCCGCGACGAGCGCCGCCCGCGCTTTGGCGTGATGCGTGGCCGCGAGTTCACCATGAAAGATGCGTACTCGTTTGACCGCACCGCCGAAGACGCCGGCAAGAGCTACGACAATATGTTTGCCGCCTACTGCCGCATTTTCGACCGCCTGGGCCTGACCTACCGCGCCGTGGCAGCCGATACCGGCGCGATTGGTGGCGACCGCTCGCACGAGTTCCAGGTGATTGCCGAAACCGGCGAAGACGCCATCGTGTACTGCCCGGACAGCGACTATGCGGCCAACATCGAGCTGGCCGAAGCGCTGGCCCCGGCTGGCGAGCGCGCTGCCGCGGCGGCCGAGCTGGCCAAGGTGCACACGCCTGGCGTGAAAACCATCGCCGACCTGGTGAGCTTCCTGAACGTGGACATCACCCGCACCGTGAAAGCGGTAGTGGTAGAAGGCGAAGAGGGCGAGGCGGTACTGATGCTGGTACGCGGCGACCACGAGCTGAACGAAGTGAAGGCCGAAAAAGTAGCCGGTATCAAGAAGCCGCTGACCATGGCTAGCCCGGCGCTGATCAAGGACGCGTTTGGCGCCAACCCTGGCTCGCTGGGCCCGGTGGGCTTCAAAGGCCGCGTGGTAGCCGACCGCACCGTGGCGCTGATGGCCGACTTTGTCATTGGTGCCAACGAAGACCACTACCACTACACGGGCGCCAACTTTGTGCGCGACTGCGCCGAGCCGGAAGTGGCTGATATCCGCAATGTGGTGGTGGGCGACCCGTCGCCGTGCGGCAAGGGCGCGTTGGCGATTCAGCGCGGTATCGAGGTGGGCCACGTGTTCTATCTGGGCACCAAGTACTCCCAGGCCATGAACGCCACCTTCCTGGACGAAGACGGCAAGCCGAAGCACTTTGAAATGGGCTGCTACGGTATCGGTGTAAGCCGCATCCTGGGTGCCGCCATCGAGCAGAACTTTGACGACAAGGGCATGATCTGGCCAGACGCCATCGCACCGTTTGCCGTGGTGATCTGCCCGGTAGGCTACGACCGCTCCGAGGGCGTGAAAGCCGCCGCCGATGCGCTGTACGCCGGCCTGCAGGCACAGGGCGTGGACGTGATCATCGACGACCGTGGCGAGCGCCCGGGTGCGATGTTTGCCGACTGGGAGCTGATCGGTGCACCGCACCGCGTCACCATTGGCGACCGTGGCCTGAAAGAAGGCAAGGTGGAGTACCAGCACCGCCGTGATAGCGAATCGACAGCGGTCGCGCCGGACGCCATCCTGGCACACGTACTGGCCAAGCTGGCCTGAGTGCGGCCATGACCCCGCTGCGTTTTGCCCTGCCCCTGCTGCTGGCTGCCCTGGTGGCGGCTCCGGCGTGGGCGGGTGCGCAGCGCGAGGAGGCGCTGGCGGCCAACGTGGCCAGCGCCATGTCGCGCAGCATTGCCGATGTGAACGCGCCACGGCTGGTGTTTGAAGACCCGAGTGAAGGCCCGCTATGGTTGGCCGAGATGTCGCGTCGGCTGGAAAAACGCATACCGGACCAATGGACGCGCGAGCGCCTGCTGACGGCGATTCATTACGAAGCTACCCGCGCCGGGCTGGACCCGCAGATGGTGCTGGGGCTGATTCAGGTGGAAAGCGGCTTCAAGAAGTACGCCATTTCGCCAGTCGGCGCGCGCGGGCTGATGCAGGTGATGCCGTTCTGGGTGCGCAGTATCGGGGCCAGCGGACATAACCTGTTCGACCTCACCACCAACCTGCGCTACGGCTGCACCATTTTGCGGCATTACCTGGATATCGAGCGCGGCAACCTGTTTCGTGCGCTGGGCCGCTACAACGGCAGCCTGGGCCGCGCCGAGTACCCGAACCTGGTGGTGGGCGCGTGGAAGGCCCACTGGCAATGGCAGCAGCCCGCCGGCCAGCTGCGTACAGGCTACCAGCCGGCCCGCCGATAGTTGGCCGCAAGCGTTTGCGTGCCAATAAAAAACCGCCTTCGGGCTAATGCCAGTTAGTTAACGCTGACTGGCATTTTTTTGGCTAGAGGCTTGTTGCGTTAAAGAAGCTTGCGAGTCCGCTTTGCGGACAATATTTAAATGCCGGTTCCGCCCAGCAGACGGGAAAAGGGGGCGGGTTGCCGCCCCCTTTTCATTCCCCCGCAACCCGGGGCTGCTCGAAACCCCGGCCAAAATGGCACGCCCCAGGCGCCGCCGAACTCATCCCTCGCTAACGGCTCGGGATTTAAACAAATCGGCGTCTTAAAACCTGGGGCGTGACATTTTGACCGGCTCGCGCCAACGGGATGGGGCGCTTCACTTACGCCCTACCGCTTGACGGTCAAGCACATGCGAATGACCGGATGGAATTGCACCTTCGGGCGTTTTTTTGATGACCGGGGCAGGCTCAGGCGCGTTCGCCCTTGGCGAGCAGGAAGATGCGGGTGCCCGCCAGGCGGTCGTGCAGGAATTGTTTGTCGTTATCCATGAACACCCACAGCAGCGGCAGCAGCCACCACGCCAGCGCTGCCCACAGCGCCAGTTTGGGCGAGCCCAGCGAGGGCAGCCAGGTGATGTACGACAGCACCGGCACGCCGACAAACAGCACCAGCGCAACGGCAAAGCGCACGCCGGCTTGCTGCCACGACAGCGGGCGGCCATCGGGCATGGCTACTTTTAGCCGCCACGGCTTCATGGCCAGCGTTTGCCCGCCCTTTACCCAGCAATAGCCAAAGTAGCCAAAGAACACGCCCGCCACAAACAGGCGGTACAGCCATTCCAGTACGGGGGCGTGGTTGCCCATGGCCAGCACCGGTGTGAAGGCGGCCGCAGCGACCAGCCACAGGGTGCCAACAAGCAGGGATTCGTACATCAGGCTGGCCAGGCGGCGCGTCAGGCCGGGAAAGTCTGCAGAGCGGGTCATGATGATAGGGAGAAGCAGGGGAAAAGCCTTGCGGCCAACTCAGCATATTACCAAAGCCCCCGTGTGCCGCCTACCCCCATAAAAGTGGCTGTTTTTGCTGGTTTTTGCCCTTTTTTTGCACCTGCACAAAAGCGCTTGACCGACTTTGGTGCTTCGGCTAAGTTCGTTCATCACGGGACAAAAAATTAATACCTGAATTAAGAAGAGGCAAAGATGCAGATATCGGGCGCGGAGATCCTGGTTCGCAGCTTGCAGGAAGAAGGAGTCGAATTCGTTTTCGGCTACCCCGGCGGCGCGGTCCTTGAGATATATGATGCTATTTTCCGGCAGCAGCAGTTCAAACACGTACTGGTGCGCCACGAGCAGGCAGCGGTGCACGCCGCCGACGCTTACTCGCGTTCCAGCAACAAGGTGGGTGTCGCCCTGGTGACATCCGGCCCTGGCGCGACCAATGCCGTGACCGGCATTGCGACGGCGTACATGGATTCCATCCCCATGGTGGTGATTTCGGGCCAGGTGTCCACACCGGCCATCGGCATGGATGCTTTCCAGGAAGTGGACATGGTGGGCATTACCCGCCCGTGCGTGAAGCACAACTTCCTGGTGAAAGACATCAACGAGCTGGCTGCCACCATCAAGAAGGCATTCTACATTGCCGCCTCCGGCCGCCCCGGCCCGGTGGTGGTGGATATCCCGAAAGACGTGACCCAGCGCCTGGCCGAGTTCCACTACCCGGAAAGCGTGAGCATCCGCTCCTACGTGCCGGTAACGCGTGGCCACCCGGGCCAGATCAAAAAGGCCGTAAACCTGCTGGCCGAAGCCAAACGCCCGTACATTTATGTCGGCGGCGGCGCGGTGCAGGGCAATGCCTCGGCCGAGGTCACCGAGCTGGTGAAAATGCTGGGCGTGCCATGTACCAACACCCTGATGGGCTTGGGCGCCTATCCGGGTCAGGACCAGCAGTTCCTGGGCATGCTGGGTATGCACGGCACCTACGAAGCCAACATGGCCATGCAGTACTGTGATGTGCTGATTGCCGTGGGCGCACGTTTTGACGACCGCGTGATCAGTGTGCCGTCGCACTTCCTGTCGCAGCCGAAAAAGATTGTGCACATCGACGTGGACCCGTCCTCCATCGCCAAACGTGTGAAGGTAGACGTGCCTATCGTGGGCGACGTGAAACACGTGCTGCGCGACATGATCGACTTGCTCAAACAAACCGGCCAGCAAGTGCCACAGCAACACCTGGCCAACTGGTGGAAGCAGATCGAAGAATGGCGCAGCTACAACAGCCTGCTGTACACCCCGTCTACCGAGTTCATCAAGCCGCAGTACGTGGTGCAGAAGCTGTACGAAATTACCGGCGGCGATGCCATCATCACCTCCGACGTGGGCCAGCACCAGATGTGGGCAGCACAGTACTACCCGTTCAAGCGCCCGAAACAGTGGCTGAACTCCGGTGGCCTGGGCACCATGGGCTTTGGCTTGCCCGCCGCCATTGGCGCGCAGCTGGCCAACCCGGATGCACAAGTAGCGTGCATCACCGGTGAAGGCTCCATCCAGATGAACATCCAGGAGCTGTCCACCGCCAAGCAGTACCACACCCCGGTGAAGGTCATTGCGCTGAACAACCGTTACCTGGGCATGGTGCGCCAGTGGCAGGAGTTCTTCTACGGCACCCGCTATTCCGAGTCGTACATGGATGCGCTGCCGGATTTCGTGAAGATTGCCGAAGCCTACGGCCACGTGGGTATCAAAGTGGAAAACCCGGCCGACGTAGAACCGGTGCTGCGCGAAGCGTTCAGCCCGGCGCTGAAAGAGCGCCTGGTATTCCTGGATTTCCGTACCGACCAGTCCGAAAACGTGTTCCCGATGATCCAGAACGGCAAAGGTCTGGACCAGATGGATCTGCCGCCGCACATGCGCGACCTGCAGATTGCCCCGTTCGAGAACAACCGTGACTACGGCAACATGTGTTAAGGCCTAGCAGCATGCGACATATTCTTTCTATTTTGCTGGAAAACGAAGCGGGCGCCCTGTCACGAGTAGTGGGACTTTTTTCCGCGCGCGCATACAATATCGATTCGCTGACCGTGTCGACTACCGAAGACCCGACACTGTCGCGCATGACTATCGTGACCCACGGGTCTGACGAAGTCATCGAGCAGATCACCAAGCAGCTCAACAAGCTGATCGAGGTGGTCAAGGTGATTGACCTCAACGAGTCCGACCATATCGAACGCGAGATGATGCTGATCAAGGTCCGTGCCACCGGCAAGGACCGTGAAGAGATGAAGCGCATGGCTGATATCTTCCGCGGCCGCATTATCGACGTGACGGAAAAGACCTACACCATCGAGCTCACTGGTACCAGCGAAAAGCTCAACGCCTTTATCGAGGCGATCGACCGTTCAGTGATCCTGGAAACGGTGCGTACCGGTGCATCCGGAATTGGTCGCGGCGAACGTATTCTGAAGATCTGATATCACCAGGGCGGCTACCCGCTGCC
Organism: Neisseriaceae bacterium; assembly: GCA_027489245.1. Classification (GTDB taxonomy): domain Bacteria; phylum Pseudomonadota; class Gammaproteobacteria; order Burkholderiales; family Chromobacteriaceae; genus Vogesella. Next base: position 298,438 of record JAIYAC010000002.1, read on the forward strand.
CGAGAACAACTAGGGACATAAAATGAAAGTTTTCTACGACAAAGACGCTGACCTCTCCATCATCAAAGGCAAGCAGGTCGCCATCATCGGTTACGGCTCGCAAGGCCACGCCCACGCCCAGAACCTGAAAGAATCCGGCGTGAACGTGATCGTCGGCCTGCGCAAAGATGGCGCATCGTGGAAAAAAGCTGAAGCAGCCGGTCACCAGGTAAAAGAAGTTGCCGAAGCCGTGAAAGCGGCCGACGTAGTGATGATCCTGCTGCCGGACGAATCGCAGCCGGACGTGTACTACAAGGAAATCGCGGCCAACATCAAACAGGGCGCAGCCCTGGCGTTTGCCCACGGTTTCAACGTGCATTACAACCAGATCGTACCGCGTGACGACCTGGACGTGATCATGGTGGCCCCGAAAGGCCCAGGCCACACCGTGCGTTCCGAGTACGTGAAAGGTGGCGGTGTACCCACCCTGATCGCTGTGTACCAGGACAAATCCGGCAAGGCCCGTGACATCGCCCTGTCCTATGCTGCGGCCAACGGCGGCACCAAAGGCGGCGTGATCGAAACCAACTTCCGTGAAGAAACCGAAACCGACCTGTTCGGCGAGCAAGCCGTACTGTGCGGCGGTGCCGTAGAGCTGGTAAAAGCCGGTTTCGAAACCCTGACCGAAGCTGGTTACGCCCCGGAAATGGCCTACTTCGAATGTCTGCACGAACTGAAACTGATCGTGGACCTGATGTACGAAGGTGGTATCGCCAACATGAACTACTCCATCTCCAATAACGCGGAGTATGGTGAGTACGTGACTGGCCCGGAAGTGGTGACCTCCGCCACCAAGGAAGCCATGAAAAAGGCGCTGTACCGCATCCAGTCCGGTGAATACGCCAAGATGTTCATCCTGGAAGGCAAGACCAACTACCCGAGCATGACTGCCCGCCGCCGCCTGAATGCCGATCACCCGATCGAAAAAGTCGGTGCCGAGCTGCGCGCCATGATGCCTTGGATCGCCAAGAACAAACTGGTAGACCAATCCAAGAACTAAGCCTTGCGGCATTGTTCTGACAAACCGGGCCCTGTGCCCGGTTTTTTCATGTGTGGCCGGCGTGGCTTGGGGCTGGCCGCCAAAGCGCCGTACAATGTCTGATTATTGGCCTTTGCGGCCAACCTACTGTTTATCTGTGACGGGAAGCCCATGCACCACGATCCTGTACCTGCCAAACCCTCGCTGCGCCGCCAGGGCATTTACCTGCTGCCTAATTCGTTTACCCTGGCCGCGCTGTTTGCCGGCTTTTACGCCATCGTGCAGGCCATGAACCAGCGTTTCGAGCTGGCAGCAGTGGCGATTTTCATTGCCATGATTCTGGACGGCATGGATGGCCGCGTGGCGCGTATGACGCACAGCCAGAGCGCCTTCGGTGCCGAGTTCGATAGCTTGTCAGATATGGTGAGCTTTGGCGTGGCGCCAGCGCTGGTGGCCTACGAGTGGCTACTGAAAGACCTGGGCAAGCTGGGCTGGATGGTGGCTTTTATCTACTGTGCCGGCGCTGCGTTGCGCCTGGCGCGTTTCAACACCATGGTCGGTACCGCCGACAAGCGCTGGTTTACCGGCCTGCCCAGCCCGGCCGCAGCGGCGCTGGTGGCGGGGCTGGTGTGGATTTGCCACGCCTACGGTTACCAACAGCTGCCCGGCCTGCACTGGCTGGCGCTGGCGTTTACCGCGTTTGCCGGTATCACCATGGTGACCAATGTGAAGTACTGGAGCTTCAAGGAAATCCACCTGCGCCGTCGCGTGCCTTTCGTGATGCTGCTGGGTTTGGTGGTGGTGTTGCTGCTGCTGATGTCAGAGCCGCCGCTGGTGCTATTCGGCTTCTTTGTCTGCTACGCGCTGTCGGGTTACGTGATGGCACTGCTAGGCCTGGTGCGTAAGTCGCCGCCGCCTGCTGCCAGCTAAGCCTGTTGTCCCAATACATAAACCGCCTTCGGGCGGTTTTTTCATGCCATGGCGTGTCTGGTGCTGCTGGTAGCCATGTTGGCCGCAGGTGTTGGCGGCGTGCCCGCATCACTTTGCCTGTGGCGGGTCAGATGCTGGCAGGTGGTATAGCACGCACTGAAAGATGATAAATTCTACAATCTGTCTAATAAAATGCATTGGACACTATTTTGCAACACGAATTTAAGTAAAATGCTGCACTGCGTTTGACAGATTGTCGCCATGTTTGTATCGTTAACCCATAACAAGACAGGAGTAGCAGCATGCAATTGGACATCGAACGTCTAATCGAGGATTTTGGTGGCCCCGGTACGCTCGCGGAAGCGTTGACGGCGGCCTTTCCCGATGAGCCGGTGTCCCGTGCTGCCATCTACAAATGGCGCGAGCGCGGTACCTTGCCGCTGGCACAGCTGAACAAGCTGGCCAAACTCGCCGCCGATCAGGGCAAGCGTTTCGATTTCAACGACTATCTGGCCGGGGCACAACCCGCGGCACAATGGAGATCACCAGACATGGGCGACCGTCTTTACATTTTCGATACCACCCTGCGTGACGGCGAGCAATCGCCCGGCGCAGCCATGACCAAAGAAGAAAAAGTACGCATCGCCCGCCAGCTGGAACGCCTGGGTGTGGACGTGATCGAGGCCGGTTTTGCCGCCGCCAGCCCGGGTGATGCCGACGCGATTCGCGCCATTGCCGAAGTGGTGAAAGAGTCCACCGTCTGTAGCCTGGCCCGTGCCAACGAGCGCGATATCCGCGCTGCCGGCGAAGCCATCGCCCCCGCACCGAAAAAACGCATTCACACTTTCATCGCCACCAGCCCTATCCATATGGAGAAAAAGCTGCGCATGACGCCGGATGAAGTGGTGGAGGCCGCGATCAAAGCCGTGAAACTGGCGCGCGAGTACACCGACGACGTGGAGTTCTCGGCCGAAGACGCGCTGCGTTCCGATATCGACTTCCTCGCCCGCATTTTTGGCGAAGTCATCAAGGCTGGTGCCACCACGCTGAACGTACCGGACACCGTGGGCTATGCCGTACCGAAAGTGACCGAAGCGTTCTTCCGCGAGCTGATCGCCAAAACCCCGGGTGGCGACAAGGTTATCTGGTCTGCCCACTGCCACAACGACCTGGGCATGGCCGTGGCCAACAGCTTGGCCGCCGTGCTGGGCGGTGCCCGTCAGGTGGAATGCACCATCAATGGTCTGGGCGAGCGCGCCGGTAATGCCGCGATCGAAGAAATCGTGATGGCCGTGCGTACCCGTAAAGACGTGTTCGGCGTAGAAACCGGTGTGGATGCGACCCAGATCGTACCGGCGTCCAAGCTGGTGTCTACCATCACCGGCTACCCGGTGCAGCCGAACAAGGCCATTGTGGGCGCCAACGCCTTTGCCCATGAGTCCGGCATCCATCAGGACGGCGTGCTGAAGCACCGTGAAACCTACGAGATCATGTCGGCCGAGTCGGTAGGCTGGACTGCCAACCGCCTGACGCTGGGCAAACTGTCTGGCCGTAATGCCTTCCGCACCAAGCTGCAGGCGCTGGGCATTGTGCTGGAAAGCGAAGAAGCGCTGAATGCCGCTTTTGCCCGCTTTAAAGAGCTGGCTGATAAAAAACGCGAGATTTTCGACGAAGATCTGCACGCATTGGTGTCCGACCAGCTGGTGGCGGCCGAGCAGGAAGACTACAAATTCCTGTCGCTGAAAGTGGCCACCGAAACCGGTGAAGAGCCGCAAGCGCAGATCGTCTTTGTGGAGCGCGGTAACGAGCACCGTGCCGAGTCCGGCGGTTCCGGCCCGGTGGATGCTGCCTTCAAGGCCATCGAGAGTGTGGTGAAGAGCGAAGCCGAGCTGGAGCTGTACTCGGTGAACGCCATCACCAAGGGCACCGAATCGCAGGGTGAAGTGACCGTACGCCTGGCCAAAGACGGCCGCATTGTTAACGGGCAGGGTGCCGATACCGACATTATCGTGGCCAGCGCCAAGGCGTATCTGGCTGCACTGAACAAGCTGTTCAGCAAGACCGAGCGCGTACACGCGCAAGGCCCGGTGTAACAGCAAGCGCGCGCACGCGTTGCGGCAGGCCACCCTACCGGGCCAGGTTGGCCGCAGCGCGAAAGATCAAAGGCTCACAAGGCCGCCCCATTTGGCCCTTGCCCCCACCACGGCAGGCGCTGACAGCCGACCCACGAGGTCGGCCTTGTCGCGTCTGCCGTTTTGCTTTGCTGCCGTGCTGTTGTGGTAAACCGGCCAACAAGAGGGCTCTCTTTGATTTGGCGCAGCCATCTTTAAATGTTGCCTAATGAATGAGTTTATTGATTCGTGATATGTTAACCATATATCCAAAACTATATGGTTGAAGCAAAGCATGAGCGCATTCGCACGAGTGGTTGTTCTGGGCAGCCTGGCGCTGCTAGCCGCCTGTTCTGGCACCAAGTACGCGTATCAAAAAGAGGCTTTTGATACCAAAGGCCCGTTTGACCGCCATTTCAATGCCCCGAAAGCGGTGGTGTACCAGGCCATGAAGCGTGTGGCGCTGCGCCAGGGTTTTGCTGTAGAAAAAGACGCCGCGGAAAACCATGCCCTGGTGGTATCCAAGCAGTACCAGCAAGATAACCTGAATACCCTGTTGACCATTTCCGGCATCGTGACCGGTGCCGGCAATACAGCCGATGCCTGGATTGCCGCGCAAGAGGTCACGCTGAAAAGCCACGAAACCAAGCAGACTACCTCGGTAGGTTTCCTGAGCTTGTCCATTCCTATCCCTACTGGCACCACCGCGACGCTGACCAAAGAGCGTGGCGAAACGGTGGTTGACCCGGTGTTCTATGAGCGCATGTTTGCTTCTATCGAAAAAGAAGTGCCGAATGTGCGTGCCCAGCTGGAAAGCCAGAAGCAGGAAGATGACGCCCGTCTGCGTAGCGAAATAGAGCAGAAGCTGCGTATCGAGATGGAAATCAAAGCCCGCCTCGAAGCCGAACGCATCGCCAAACTGGAGGCCGAGCAGCAGGCCAAGCTGCAAAAGCAGGCCGCAGAAGCGGCAGCGGCCAACCCTGCGCCAGTACCGGTGGCCGCCCCAGCCGCTAGCCCAGCAGCCACGCCAGCCGTGGCGCCGGCAAGCAGTTCTGCTGCCCCCGCAGCGGCGACGGTAAGCGGTAGCTAAACCAGCCTGGATGTGGCCGCTTTGCCAAAGCCACTAAGCCGCGGGCGGGGCCTGCTGCTTGGTGGCTTTGGTTTTGCGTGCCGTGCGCTTATAGTGCCGCTACTTTGTAGCAAGGAGTAGCCATGGGCCAGGCATTTTTCATTACCGGTACCGATACCGAAATCGGCAAGACGCACAGCGCGGTCAAACTGGTGCAACACTACCAGGCGCAGGGCCTGCGCGTGCTGGCCATGAAACCGGTGGCCAGCGGTTGCGCGGTGTGGCCCGACGGTAGCTGGCACAACGACGACGTGGCACGGCTGTGTGCCGCCACCGGCCAGACCGACACGGCGCTGATGAACCCTTATCGCTTTGTGCCGCCGGTATCGCCGCATATCGCGGCTCGACAGGCAGGTGTTACCGTGTCGCTGGATGTGCTGGCCGACCATGCCCAAAGGTTGGCCGCAGACTGTGACGTGCTGCTGGTGGAGGGGGCGGGCGGCTGGATGGCCCCGCTGCGCGACGACTGCCTGATGCAGGACCTGGCACGCCACCTGGGCCTGCCGGTGATTCTGGTGGTGGGCATGCGCCTGGGCTGCATCAACCACGCGCTGCTGACGGCGCAGGCTATCCGTGCCGCAGGCTGCGAGCTGGCCGGCTGGGTAGCCAACCGTGTGGTGCCGCAGCAGCTGGCATTCGAGGATAATCTGGCCACGCTGATCCAGCACTTGGGCGAGCCTTTGCTGCTGTTGCCGTACGAGCCGCAGGCTTGAGTTATTGCACTGCAATAGGCAGCGTGCTTGTATTTATATTGCCAGCAGCTAAGCTGCCTGCAGAGCAGCCCGCCCGATAAGGGCTGCCGCCCGGGTTGCCCGGCCAACACGAGATGCGGGGGCGCCAGCCCCCGGCAGGGCGCAAGGGGCACGAGGCCCCTTGCTGTCCTACCCGGTTCATGCCAGCTGTTTTTGCGCGGGTTCGCCATGCCAGATCACTCTTCTTCCCCCCCTTCGTACCGTATCCTGCTGCTGAAACTGTTGCTGATGCTGTGTGTGCTGGGCATGTTGGCCGCAGGTTTGTCGCCGCTGTATCAGGCGTTCATGCGCCTTACCGGCCTGGGGGCTGCCGCGCCGGTACCGGCCAGGGTGGCTAGCCAGCCGGTGTCGCTCAGCATTGATGAAACGGCGCCTGGCCAGGCATGGCAGGTACGCCCGCTGCAGGGCCCGCAGCAGGTCAAGCCGGGGCAGTTTGTGCAGCTGATGGTAGAGGTGCGCAATAACCAGCCGCATTTTGCCGCCATGCAGGCGCTGCCTGTGTACCAGCCGGTTTCTGCTGCCGCGTATGTGCAAAAGCTCGACTGCTTCTGCTTCTCGCAGCAGCTGTTTTCCCCCGGCCAGGTGCGACGTTTTCCGGTGGTGCTGGTGATCGACAAGCAGCTACCGGCGCAGCTGCGCCGCATAAGCCTGTCGTACCAGATACAGGACCAGCCGGCATGACCTGCCCGCCACCCCGGCACGGTTGGCTGGCGCGCTACCGGCCACGCTGGCAGCTGGCCGACTGGGTCACCGCAGCGATTGTACTGGGGGCCGGGCTGGTGACGTTGTTGCTGCTGTTATGGCATTACTGCCTGGCGTGATAGCCGGTGGCGTGCTGGTGTTATGCCGCGCTGGCCACTAAGGTAAGAGCGTCTTTTCCATTCTGTGGCCCTGCCTATGTCCATGTTTGCTGCCCTGCGTACCCCGTGTTGGCGATGTGCTTTGCCGTGGCTGGCGCTTGTGGCGCTGTGCTGGGCACTATGGCAGTGGCAGCAGGGCATGCAGGCCGGCCAGCTGCAGGTGGCATTTGCCCGTGCGGCCAACTTGCCGCCACAGGCACTGGCCGAGGTGGCGCAGGGGGCGGTGCCGCAGGGGCAGCGTGTGTGGCTGGCGGTGCGGGATAGCGCGGTCAGCGTACGCATTGCCAATGCCTGGCTGCAGGGCAGGGAAGGGGTGCGGCAGTGGCAGGCGGTGCAGTTGGCCGATGGTAGCTGGGTGGTGATTGATCGCGGCTGGCTGGCCAGGCCGGCAGGCGTGCTGTTACTGCCCTTGCCTACCGGGCGCCTGCTGGGCCGCTGGGTACCACGCCCGCCCACGCCGGCTGCACCACCGGCCAGGCTGGGGCTCAGCGGCGAGGTAGACGGCCTGGATTGGCCCGCGTTGGCCGCGCAGCTACCCGGGCCGCTGCGCCAGGGGCTGGTGGTGCTGGACCCGGCCCTGCGCCCGCATGCCAGCTGGCCGGTTACCGCTGCGGCCAACCCTGCCTGGCACTATCGGCAGGCGGCACTGGCTTTGCTGCTGGCCTTGCTACTGTTAGTGCTGTTCCGCCTGCTACCCCGCCGCTTTGCTTGATCTGCCCGCTTGCCGCCGTGTGCGGCTACGCCTATGCTGCTGCCCGTTCCCTGCTGTGCGCTGCAGCCAGCCGGGCTGAATCAACGCTATTTTCCTGGTGAGCTTACCCATGAAACCGTTTGGCAAACTATTGGCAGTGGCAGCACTGGCCTGCTCGTTGCTGGCGTGTACGCCCGCTGAAACCTTGTCGTTCAAGGGCACGGATATCAGCACCGCCGATTTTGGCCAGCCCTTTACCCTGACCGGGCAGGACGGCAAACCGCATAATCTGGCCGATTACCAGGGCAAGGCGGTCGCGCTGTTTTTTGGCTATACCCACTGCCCGGATATCTGCCCGACCACCATGCTGGAGTACCAGCAGGTGATGAAGCTGCTGGGCAAGGACGCCGACCGCGTGCAGGTGCTGTTTGTCAGTATCGACCCGCAGCGCGATACGCCGCCTGTGCTGGCCGGCTATGTACCGTTCTTCGACAAGCGTTTCATGGGGCTGACCGGCAGCCCGGCGCAGGTGCAGGCGGTGGCTAGCCAGTACAAGATCGTGGCACAGCGGCAGGTGCGCCAGGATGGCGGCTACACCATGGACCATAGTGCGGGCAGCTATTTGTTCGATACCCGAGGCCAGCTGCGTGTTTATGTGCCTTATGGCACACCGTCAGCGGATATCGCGCATGATTTGCAGCAGCTGTTGCGCTAGACTTGGGTGTCATTTTTAGCCAGTAGCTGGCGGCGGATAAGCAGATTGTGACTGAAGAAAAACATAGCGGCGGCGAGCCCACAGACCTGTCCCGGTTTACCCTGTCTTCACGGGCCGAGATCGTGCAGCACTTGCGCTCGATTATCGCGCTGCGGCAGAACGTAACGGTGTTTTCCAACAAGGGTAAGTCTTTCATCATTACCCGGCTGCTGGATATCGACCCGCAGCGTGGCGTGATGGTGCTGGACTGGGGCGCCAAGGAACACGAAAACCGCATGTTGCTGCAAAGCGAGCGCAATGTGTTTGTCAGTGCGCCGTCTGGTGTCAAAACGCAGTTCGCCACCGGCGAAGTACGCGAGATCAGTTTTGAAGGCGCGCCGGCGTTTGAGGCGCCCTTGCCTGAGCAGGTGATCCGGCTGCAGCGCCGCGACTTCTTCCGTATTCATACCCCGGTAGCGCAACCGGTGATCTGCCGGCTGCCAGATCATCCGGAGGGGGAAAAGCTCATCCCGCTGTTTGATATCAGCCTGGGCGGTATGGCGCTCACGCTGACCCCGGCGCAGGCGGGCTGGCTCAGCGAGGGCATGGTGTTGCGGCAGGCAGTGATCGAACTCAAACCGTTTGGCACCTTGCAAGTAGGTGTGGAAGTGCGTCATATCGTGCGCATGCAGCTGAAAAATGGCATGGAAATGCTGCGTGCGGGCTGTTTGTTCCAAGGTATGAACACCCCGCGCGAAACGCTGGTGCAGCGCTATATCGCGCAGCTTGAGCGGGAGCGCCGTGCTCTGGTACGCTGAGGCCAACCTATTGCAACGCACCACGCCATCATGACCCTGACCATTGCCCTGTCCAAGGGCCGCATTTTTGAAGAAACCCTTCCCTTGTTGGCCGCAGCAGGCATTGTGCCCGCCGAAGCGCCCGAATCGTCGCGCAAGCTCATCATCGGTACCAACCGCCCCGACGTGCAGCTGGTCATCGTGCGCGCCTCCGACGTCCCCACCTATGTGCAGTACGGCGCGGCCGACCTGGGCATTGCCGGGCGCGACGTGCTGATCGAGCACGGTGGCGCCGGCCTGTACCAGCCGCTGGATCTGAATATTGCCAAGTGCAAGATGATGGTGGCGGTGGAAAACGGCTTTGACTACGAGGCCGCCGTCAAGCACGGCGCCCGCCTGAAAGTGGCCACCAAATACCCGCAGATCGCCCGCGAGCACTTTGCCGCCAAAGGCGTGCATGTAGACATCATCAAGCTGTACGGCTCCATGGAGCTGGCCCCGCTGGTGGGCCTGGCCGACGCCATCGTCGACCTGGTGTCCACCGGTGGCACGCTGAAGGCCAACAACCTGGTGGCAGTAGAGCACATCATCGATATCAGCTCGCGTCTGGTGGTGAACCAGGCGGCGCTGAAACTCAAGTACGACACCATCCAGCCCGTGCTGGATGCCTTCGCTGGCGCCGTCCAGCCGTAACTGTCCCCGCTGCGGCCAACCTTGTGGTGGGTCGCGGCCCCCGGAGCCGCACGCATGCAACGCCTGTCTTCTACCCAAGCCGACTTTGACGCCCGCCTGAAAGCCCTGCTGGCGTTTGAAACCGCCCAGGACCCCGCCGTGGATACGGCCGTCGCCGCCATCTGCGAAGACGTGAAAGCCCGTGGTGACGCCGCGGTGGTGGAGTACACCAACCGCTTCGACCGCATGAACGCTGCCAGCATGGCCGAGCTCACCCTCAGCCGCGAAGCGCTGCAAGCCGCGCACGACCGCCTGCCAGCCCACGTGCGCGACGCACTGCTGGCCGCCGCCGAACGCGTACGCCGCTACCATGAGAAGCAGCTGGCGCATTCCTGGAGCTACGAGGACGAAGACGGTACCCTGCTGGGCCAGCAAGTCACCCCGCTGGACCGTGTGGGCATTTACGTACCCGGCGGCAAGGCCGCCTACCCCAGCTCGGTACTGATGAACGCCCTGCCGGCCAAAGTGGCGGGCGTGGGCGAGATCATCATGGTGGTGCCCACCCCGAACGGCGAACAGAACGACCTGGTGTTGGCCGCAGCCTACATTGCCGGTGTGGACAAGGTGTTTACCTGTGGCGGCGCGCAGGCGGTAGCCGCCCTGGCTTACGGCACCCAGAGCGTGCCGCAAGTAGACAAAATCACCGGCCCGGGTAATGCCTACGTGGCCGCCGCCAAGCGCCGCGTGTTCGGCGTGGTGGGCATCGACATGGTGGCCGGCCCGTCCGAGATTCTGGTGATCTGCGATGGCGACACCGACCCGGACTGGATCGCCATGGACCTGTTCAGCCAGGCCGAGCACGACGAAATCGCCCAGGCCATCCTGCTGTGCCCGTCGGCCGACTACATCGCCCGCGTGGAAGCCAGCATTGCCAAGCTGCTGCCCGGCATGCCGCGCCGCGCCATCATCGAGCAGAGCCTGGCCAACCGTGGCGCGCTGATCCAGGTACGCGACCTGGCCGAAGCCTGCGAAATCTCGAACTACATCGCCCCCGAGCACCTGGAGCTGTCGGTGGCCGAGCCCGACGCCTGGCTGCCCAGCCTGCGCCACGCCGGTGCCATCTTCATGGGCCGCTTTACCTCGGAAAGCCTGGGCGACTACTGTGCCGGCCCCAACCACGTGCTGCCCACCAGCCGCACGGCGCGTTTTGCCAGCCCGCTGGGGGTGTACGACTTCCAGAAGCGCAGCAGCCTGATTCGCGTGTCGCACGCCGGGGCGCAAAAGCTGGGCAAAATTGCCAGCATCCTGGCGCACGGCGAAGGCCTGACCGCGCACGCACGTGCGGCAGAATTACGCCTGGACGAATGAAAATTTAACGAAACTGGCCTACGCTCCAAAGCACAAGGAGCCAAACGCCAATGACACGTTATCTGGCCAGACTCTGTCTGGCCTTTCTTTTTGCCCAAGCCCACGCCGCTGCCCCCACGGTATTGTTAGTGGACAGCTATCACGCGGGCTACGCCTGGAGCCAGGCATGGCGCAGCGCGCTAACGCGCACACTGGGCAGCTCGGTACGGCTTTCCTATGTCGAACTCGATAGCAAGCGCCAGCCGCGCGACCAGATGGAGCCGCGTGCCGAGCAGGTGTTGAGCCAGATCCGGCGTCAGCAACCAAGCTTGGTGGTGGTGGCGGACGACGCGGCATTGCGCTTTGTCGGTACCCGCCTGGCCGGCAGCCAGACGCCGGTGGTGTACCTGGGCATCAACCAGAACCCGCGCCATTATCTGCCCGACCATGCGGCCAACGTGATCGGCGTGCTGGAGCGGCCGCTGATACGCCGTAACGTGAGCCTGATGCGCCAGATGGTGCCGGGTATACAGCGTGTCTTGCTGCTGTTTGATAATGACCTGACCTCGGAAGTGCTGCAGGACGAGCTGTTCGGCCGCGCCAGCAGCCTGCAGGATGGCAGCGTGCAGATCGACCTGGTGCGCGCCATTGACTACGCCGACTGGCAGCGCCAGGTCAGCCAGGCTGGTAGCCGCTATCAGGCGATCTGGACCGGCCTCTACCAGACCCTGCGCGACAGCAACGGCAAAGTCGTGCCCGATAGTGAGGTCATCGCTTGGACGGCGGCCAACAGCAAGCTGCCGCTGTTTGCGTTCTGGGATTTTGCCATCGGGGCGGACAAGGCCATTGGCGGGCTGGTGTTGTCCGGTAGCGACCAGGGCAGGTTGGCCGCAGGCCTGGTGCAGCAGATCCTGTTTCAGCGCCGCCAGCCCGGCAGCCTGTTTCCGCTAAACGGCGGCAGTGGCCGGCTACTGTTCAGCCGCCGTGCGCTGCAGCGTTTTGGCCTGACCCTGCCGCCCGCCTGGGCCGGGCAAGTGCAGCTGATCGAGTAGCCGACCCGGCAGAATCCGGTTAGGATGACGGTTCTGTGAATTGATTGCGTCGGGCGTTGCCGGCAGTTCCAACCGGCCCCGCCGGTATTGAAATGTCGAGCAAAATGTCTATACAGCAGTGGTTCCGCCCCGATGTCCTGGCCATGCAGGCCTACCATGTTGCCGATGCAACGGGCTATCTCAAGCTCGATGCAATGGAAAACCCCTATCGTTTGCCCGAAGCGCTGCGCGCCGAGCTAGGCCAGCAGCTGGCCGAGGTGGCGCTGAACCGCTACCCGGACCCGCACGGCGCAGGCCTGAAAGACCAGCTCAAGGCGGCTTTCGCCATCCCCGCTGCGGCCGATGTGGTGCTGGGCAATGGTTCCGACGAGCTGATTACCCTGCTGACCCAGGCGCTGCCCGCCGATAGCGTGGTGCTGGCGCTGGAGCCTTCCTTCGTGATGTACCGCATGAACGCGCAGCTGTCGCGCATGCGCTATGTGGGCGTACCGCTCAACGACGATTTCAGCTTGAATCTGGACGCCACCCTGGCCGCCATCGCCGCGCACCAGCCGGCTGTGGTGTTTGTGTCCTACCCCAATAACCCTACCGGCCCGCGTTTTGCCCGCCAGCAGGTAGAAGCCATTCTGGCTGCCGCGCCGGGCCTGGTCGTGGTGGACGAGGCCTATCAGGCCTTTGCCGCCGATACGTTTATGGATCTGGCCGGCCAGCACCCGCAGCTCATTGTGATGCGTACGCTGTCCAAGATCGGCCTGGCGGGCCTGCGCCTGGGCTACGCTGCCGGCACGCCGGACGTCATCGCGCAGCTGGACAAGGTGCGCCCGCCGTACAACGTGAACGTGCTGACCCAGGCCGCTGCCAAGTTTGCCCTGCGCCACCTGGACGTATTCGACGCCCAGGCTGCCGAGCTGCGCACCGAGCGTAGCCGCCTGGCCGCTGCGCTGGCTGCGTACCCGCAGTGCACGGTGTTCCCGTCCGAAGCCAACTTTGTCACCGTGCGCGTGCCGGACGCCCCGGCGCTGTTTGCCGCGCTGAAAGCCGCCGGTATTCTGGTCAAGAACCTGCACGCTTATCACCCGCTACTGCAACACTGCCTGCGCCTGACCGTGGGTAGCCCCGATGAAAACACGGCCGTGCTTGCGGCCATCGATTCCTTTTTTGCCTGAATCCCCATGCGCACCGCTACCGTTACCCGCAATACCCTGGAAACCCAGATCACCATCAGCCTGAACCTGGATGGTACCGGCGTAGGCCGCTTTGATACCGGCGTGCCGTTTCTGGACCACATGATGGACCAGATCGCCCGCCACGGCCTGATCGACCTGGACGTGCACGCCCGCGGCGACCTGCATATCGATGCCCACCATACCGTGGAAGATATCGGCATCACGCTGGGCCAGGCCTTTGCCAAGGCTATTGGCGATAAAAAGGGCATCCGCCGCTATGGCCACGCCTACGTGCCACTGGACGAGGCGCTGTCGCGTGTGGTGATCGACCTGTCCGGCCGCCCGGGGCTGGAATACCACATCCCGTTTACCCGCGCCTGTATTGGCTGCTTCGACGTGGACCTGTTCAGTGAATTCTTCCACGGCTTTGTGAACCACAGCATGGTGACGCTGCACATCGACAACCTGCGCGGTGTCAACAGCCACCATCAGGCCGAAACCGTGTTCAAGGCCTTTGGCCGTGCACTGCGCATGGCGGTGGAAGTGGACGAACGCATGGCCGGCCAGACGCCGTCCACCAAAGGGACGCTCACAGCATGAAAGTGGCCGTGATTGATTACGGTATGGGCAACCTGCACTCGGTGCTCAAGTCCGTACAGTATGTGAATGATATCGGTGCCGACATTTTCCTCACCTCTGACCCGGAGCAAGTGGTGGCGGCAGACAAGGTCATCTTCCCCGGCCAGGGCGCCATGCCGGACTGCATGCGCGAGCTGAACGGCTACGGCTTGGCCGACGCCGTGCGCGAAACCACGCGAACCAAGCCGTTTTTCGGTATCTGCGTGGGCGCCCAGCTGCTGTTTGACCACAGCGAAGAGGGCGACACCCCCGGCCTGGGTATTTTCCCTGGCCAGGTAAAACGCTTTGCGGCCAACTTGCTGGATGCGCAGGGCGAGCGCCTGAAGGTGCCGCACATGGGCTGGAACCGTGTGTTCCACCAGCGTGCCCACCCGCTGTTTGCCGGCATCGAGGATGGCGAACGTTTCTATTTTGTGCACAGTTACCACTTTGCACCGGCCAGCAGCGCCATCACGCTGGCCGAAAGCGAGTATCCCGAACGGTTTTCCTGTATTGTCGGTGATGGCAATATATTCGCCACCCAGTTCCACACCGAAAAGAGCCACCGCGCCGGTCTTCAGATAATGAAGAACTTCCTGGCGTGGGATGGCACTGTTTAACTTACCGTAGATCTTCCGCACCATGCTGCTGATACCCGCTATCGACCTCAAGGACGGTCAATGCGTACGCCTGAAACAAGGCGTAATGAGTGACGCCACCGTATTCTCCGATGATCCAGTGAAAGTCGCGCTGCATTGGCGCGATCAGGGCGCCCGCCGCCTGCATCTGGTGGATCTGAACGGTGCCTTTGCTGGCAAACCGAAAAACCTGTCGGTCATCCGCGACATTCTGGCTGCCGTCGGTGACGACATGCCGGTACAACTGGGTGGTGGCATCCGCGACCTTGACACCATCGAAAAGTACTTTGACCTGGGGCTGAAGTACGTGATTATCGGCACCGCCGCGGTGAAAAACCCCGGCTTCCTGCACGATGCTTGCGATGCCTTCCCCGGCCAGGTGATTGTGGGCCTGGACGCCAAAGACGGCATGGTGGCCATCGATGGCTGGGCCAAAGTCACCAGCCATAACGTGATCGACCTGGCCAAGCGCTTCGAAGATTACGGTGTGAACTCGGTGATCTACACCGACATCGGCCGCGACGGCATGATGAACGGTGTGAATATCGACGCCACCGTCAAGCTGGCGCAGGCACTGACCGTGCCGGTTATCGCCTCCGGCGGCCTCACTGACCTGGAAGACGTACGCAAGCTGTGCGAGGTGGAAGCCGAGGGCATCGAAGGTGCCATCACCGGCCGTGCCATCTACGAAGGCAGCATCGATTTTGCCGCCGCACAGGACCTGGCCGACGAACTGTCCGAGGCCTAACCCCTGCGTTGGCCGCCTGCCAGCCGGCAGGCGGCCAACCTTCTGCTGTTTTTCATCATGTCTCTAGCCAAACGTATCATCCCCTGTCTCGACGTGACTGCCGGTCGCGTAGTGAAGGGTGTCAATTTTGTCGGCCTGCGCGACGCCGGTGACCCGGTAGAAATCGCCAAACGTTACAACGAACAAGGCGCCGACGAGCTTACCTTCCTCGACATTACTGCCAGCTCCGACGACCGCGACCTGATCCTGCATGTGATCGAATCGGTCGCCGAGCAGGTATTCATTCCGCTCACCGTGGGCGGCGGCGTGCGTCAGGTGGCCGATATCCGCCGCTTGCTGAACGCTGGTGCCGACAAGGTCAGCATCAACACTGCCGCAGTCACCAACCCGGACCTGGTCAAAGAAGCCGCCGACAAATTTGGCAGCCAGTGCATTGTGGTCGCTGTGGACGCCAAGGCGGTGACGCCGCAAAACGACCGCTGGGAAATTTTTACCCATGGCGGCCGCAAACCTACCGGCTTGGATGCGGTCGAATGGGCTGCTCGCATGGCGGAATATGGCGCCGGCGAGATTCTGCTCACCAGCATGGACCGCGATGGCACCAAAATCGGCTTTAACCTGCCGCTGACCCGTGCGGTGTCAGACGCGGTACCGATTCCGGTGATTGCATCCGGCGGGGTAGGTAACCTGCAGCATCTGGTAGAAGGGGTCACACTGGGCAAGGCCGACGCAGTACTGGCGGCCAGTATTTTCCACTTTGGCGAATACACGGTGCGCCAGGCGAAAGAAGCCATGCGCGCGGCCGGTATTGAAGTCCGTCTGTGAGGTTGGCCGCATGACTACCCCGAATTGGCTGGATGAGGTGAAGTGGGACGATAAAGGCCTGGTGGTGGCCATCGCCCAGGATGCCCACAGTGGCCGCGTGCTGATGGTGGCCTATATGAACCGCGAGTCGCTGCAGCTGACGGCCGAAACCGGTATTGCCCACTACTGGACACGCTCACGTCAGAAACTGTGGAAAAAAGGCGAAGAGTCCGGCCATACCCAGGCAGTCAAAGCGCTGCGCCTGGACTGCGATGGCGACGTGATTACCATGCAGATCGAGCAGGCTGGCGGTATTGCCTGCCATACCGGGCGCGAAAGCTGTTTCTACCGCGTGTGGCAGGACGGGCAGTGGGTGATTACGGATGAGGTACTGAAAGACCCGCACGCGATCTACCATCAGCACGGAAGCTGATCTGCTGCAGGGTTTACCCCAATACGACCTGTTACAAGGATGTCACATTATCGACATATACTGGCACCGCGCCGGTAGCCGGGAGACGCAAGATGAACGCGACTGAAATTTTCAAGAATATTGGTGACACGCTGGAAGCCCGCAAAGAAGCCAGCCCGTCCTCATCCTACGTAGCGTCGCTGCTGCATAAGGGCGAGGACGCCATTTTGAAGAAAGTGGCTGAAGAGGCTGCCGAAGTATTGATGGCGTCAAAAGACAAAGACCGCCTGCATCTGGTACGCGAAGTGGCCGATTTGTGGTTCCATTCCATGGTGCTGCTGGCACACCACGGCTTGCGTGCCGAAGATGTGGTGATGGAACTGAAGCGCCGTGAAGGTATTTCCGGCATTGACGAAAAAGCATCGCGCCCGCAGGCCTGAGCAGGAGCATGAGCATGACTGACTGTATTTTCTGCAAAATCGCCAAGGGCGAGATCCCGGCCAAGAAAGCTTACGAAGACGATGAGGTGGTGGTGTTTCATGACATCAACCCCAAGGCGGACGTTCATTTACTGCTGATCCCCAAACTGCATGTAGAATCACTGGCCCAGTGCGATATCCGCCACCAGCAGATTCTAGGCAAGCTGCTGCTGCTGGCACCGGTGCTGGCGGCCGAGCATGGCTTGGCCCAAGGTTTCAAGACTGCCATCAACACAGGTGTTGGTGGCGGCCAGGAAGTTTTCCACCTGCACGTACACGTGTACGGCAATCGATAAATCAGGGTAGGCATACCCGACCTGTTTAGAGGTAAGTGTCCATGGGTTCCTTTAGCATCTGGCATTGGCTGATCGTTCTGCTGGTAGTGGTTCTGGTGTTTGGCACCAAGAAGCTGCGCAATGTTGGCGAAGATCTGGGCGGTGCGGTGAAAGGTTTCAAGGAAGGCATGAAGGGCGAGGCTGACAAGGATGGCGCGAATGGCCGCGTGATCGATGCCGACCAAGACAAGAAATAAGCGCAGGCCATACTGTGTTTGAAATCAGTTTTGGCGAACTGCTGGTTATTGGCGCTGTGGCACTGATCGTCCTGGGCCCGGAGCGCTTGCCTACGGTGGCACGTACCATTGGTGCACTGGTGGGCCGTGCCCAGCGTTTTGTGGCCAGTGTGAAGTCCGATATCCACCAGCAAAGCCAGATGGCGGGCCTGCAGGAACTGAAGCAGGACGTGCAGGATGCGGCCAACGCCTTTCGCGACCAGGTGCAGCGTGAAGTAGACGAGACGCGCCAGGTGGCGCAGGACATTGCCTATTCGGTAGAGCCTGTCGGCGCAGCGGTGCAGGCGTCGGCCAGCGAGCTTGCCCGGATTGCGCATGAGGCCAGCCACCCCTCTGAAAGCATTGCACCGGAAGACATGCTGGCGGCTGCCGGGGTGGTACCCGAGCCGCAGCCTGTGGTGGATGAGGGGCAGCTGGATTTGTTTGCCCCGCCTGCTACCACGAGCGCTTCCGACCAATCTGTAGCCGAGCCCCGTTCTTAATACATGGATCAACAACCTTTACTGGCGCATCTGGTCGAGCTGCGCAACCGGCTGGTGCGTATTGCTGTTGTACTGCTGGTAGCGTTGCTCGCCATGGTGCCTTGGGCGGGTGATGTATACCACCTGTTTGCCAAGCCACTGCTGGATGTGCTGCCGCAAAACAGCAGCATGATTGCGACTGAAGTCACGGCACCGTTTTTTGTGCCGTTGAAAGTCACCATGCTGGTCGCCTTTGTGGCCACCTTGCCGCATACCCTTTATCAGATCTGGGCATTCATCGCACCTGGCCTGTATAACCACGAGAAAAAGCTGATTGTTCCGCTGATCGTCAGCAGCGTGCTCTTGTTCATGGTGGGCATGGCCTTTGCCTATTTTGCCGTTTTCCCGGTGGTATTCGGTTTCATGAGTGCCCACACCCCGGAAGGCGTGGCCATGATGACGGACATCGACAAATACCTGTCTTTTGCTTTGGGCATGTTTGT
Source organism: Neisseriaceae bacterium (assembly GCA_027489245.1). GTDB lineage: Bacteria > Pseudomonadota > Gammaproteobacteria > Burkholderiales > Chromobacteriaceae > Vogesella. The sequence goes on from JAIYAC010000002.1 coordinate 316,891, forward strand.
CGCTTTCGGCATTACTTTCGAAGTGCCCGTGATTGTGGTGGTACTCAACCGCATGGGTATCGTCACGCTCAAGCAGCTGCGTGAAGGCCGCTCGTATGTGATTGTGGGGGCCTTTGTGGTGGCAGCCGTTGTAACGCCACCCGACGTGTTATCGCAGGTGATGATGGCGGTACCGCTGTGGCTGTTGTACGAAGTAGGCATCGTGATGTCGATGCTGGTAAACAAGGAAAAACCGGATGTGGCGCATGGCTAACCCCAAACCGTTTCATTGGGGTGCGGTATTCAGCCTGCTAGCCCTGATTATGTTGAACCTGGCCTGGGAGCTATGGCTGGCGCCTTTGCGCCCGGGTGGTTCCTGGCTGGTGTTGAAGGCCGCTGTGTTGCTGCTGCCCTTGATGGGTGTGCTGAAAGAGCGTGTCTACACCTACCAGTGGTCCAGCATGTTTATCCTGGCATTTTTTGCTGAAGGGGTGATGCGCGCCTGGGGGGATAGCGGGCTCTCGCAGCAGCTAGCCATGCTGGAAGTGTGGCTCACTGTGCTGTATTTCAGCAGCGTAGTGTTGTATGTAAGAGCCAAACGGCTGCAACTGTCATCCTGAACAAGACAATCTTAGTTATCCTAAGCCAGCGCAATGCTGGCTTTTTTTTAATTAGCATTTCTTACAATTGGCAATAAGTTGTTAAAGATCAATCAAATGATACTTGCAGGTTTGCCAAGCCTTGCTGATAATGTATCCGATATAAAAAAGTGCCGCATAGCGAGCTGCCGAATAACGAAAAGCAAGGCTACACCTTGAAAAGAGCGTATGGATAAGCCTGAAACTAGCCCTACTACCGCAGGAATTACCCTGCGTGCCACGCATCTCGACCCCCTGCTGGATTGTCTGTTTGAGCTGACTCGCCTACATGGCGTCACCACTACGCGAGACTCGCTGATTGCTGGTATTCCCATGGAAGACCAGCGTCTTAGCCCTTCCATGTTTTCGCGCGCCGCCCGCCGTGCCGGCCTGGCTTCCCGGGTGCTGCGCCGCCCGCTGAACCAGCTGCCTGCCGTGCTGCTACCTGCCGTGCTGATACTGAAAAATGATCAGGCCTGCTTGCTGCGGGAAGTCAGCAGCGACGGCAAGTTCCATATCAGCCCTGGCGAGTTGCCAGAGTCGGTACAGGTATTGACGCTGGAAGAATTGCAGGCGATTTATACCGGCCTGACCATCGTGGTGAAGCCACGCTTCCGCTTTGAAAAGCGCGTACCCGAGCTGCAAAAGGCTCGTAGTGAGCACTGGTTCTGGCATGCCGTTTTGCAAGGGCGCCCACTGTATCGCGATGCACTGATCGCGGCCTTCTTCGTCAATTTCTTTGCCCTCGCTTTCCCGCTGTTTTCCATGAACGTGTACGACCGCGTCGTCCCCAATATGGCGTTTGACACGCTGTGGGTACTGGCGGCGGGCGTGGCACTCATGCTGATCTTCGATTTTGTCTTGAAGCTCACGCGGGGTTACCTGATTGATCTGGCCAGCAAGCGGGTAGACGTCATGTTGTCTGCCCTGATCATGGAGCGTGTACTGGGTATCCGCATGGAAGCCCGGCCGGCCTCGGTAGGGGCTTTTGCGGCCAACTTGCGTGCTTTTGAGTCATTACGTGATTTTATTGCCTCGGCAACCATCACCACCCTGGTGGATGTGCCCTTCGCCTTGCTGTTCCTGTTTGTGATGATGTGGATTTCGCCCTGGATGGTGCTGCCGCCTGTTATTGCCATCATTCTCATGCTGCTCTTGGCCTTTATTGTGCAGGCCAAGATGCACGAGCTGTCCGAAAGTACCTTCCGCGCCTCGGCACAGCGCAATGCGCATCTGGTGGAAAGCCTGGTGGGCCTGGAAACCGTCAAGACGCTGGGGGCCGAAGGTGAGCTGCAGGGGCGCTGGGAAAAAGCCACGCTCTTTCTTGCTCAGATTGGTACCCGACTCAAGTTCCTGTCTGCCGTCACCATGAACCTGGCAGCGTTCATCCAGCAACTGATGTCGGTAGCCATCCTGATTGTGGGTGTGTATCTGATCAAGGAAGGGCAGACGTCTGTGGGGGGGCTGATCGCCTGCACCATGCTGGCCGGGCGCGCTATTGCCCCTTTGGGTGCAGTCGCCGGCTTGATGACGCAGTACAACAATGCCAAGTCATCGCTGACCTCGCTGGAAGGCCTCATGAAGCAACCGGTGGAGCGCGAGCATGAAAGTACCTTCTTCCATCGTACGCACTTCAAAGGCGAGATCGAGTTCAACAATGTGGACTTTACCTACCCGAATAGCCCGCTGGGTGCGCTGCACAATGTCTCGTTCCGTATCAAGGCGGGCGAGCGCGTGGCCATTCTGGGCCGTGTAGGCTCGGGTAAATCCACCATACAGAAGCTGGTGATGGGCCTGTACCAGACCCAACAGGGCGCGGTGCGCATTGATGGCGTTAACGTACAGCAGGTCGATCCGGCCGAGCTGCGCCGCCATGTCGGTTACGTTTCGCAAGACCCGGTGCTGTTTTACGGCACTCTGCGCCAGAACATCAGCATGGGTCAGCCTCATGTTCACGACGCCACAATCGCGGCTGCCGCCGAGCTGGCCGGGCTCACCGAGTTTATCAACTCGCATCCCGATGGCTTTGATATGGTGATTGGCGAGCGCGGTGAGTCACTGTCGGGCGGTCAGCGTAAGGCCATCACCATTGCCCGTGCCTTGTTGAATGCACCACCGATATTGCTGCTGGATGAACCTACCAGCAATATGGATCACAGTACCGAAACGGCCATGAAGCGTACGTTCGAGAAAATCGTGGCAGGCAAAACCCTGATTCTGGTTACACACCATACCGCACTGCTGGATCTGGTAGACCGGATTATCGTGATCGATCAAGGCCGCGTTTTGGCAGACGGCCCCAAGCAAGAAGTCGTGCAAGCCCTGCAGCAGGGTAAAGTGGGGAGGGCGCAAGCATGAAATGGCTAACCACAATGTTGGATAAGCTGCGTAATACCAGTAACCCGCTCATACAGAAAATTCTGGGTTGGTCATCGGCCGAAGATTTGCAGGACCGGCAGGATTTTGCTTCCGACGCCGAGTGGGCCATTCTGGCGCAAGACCCGCGCCGGCCACGTATGTTTATCTGGACGATCGGCCTGTTTATCGTCTGCGCCTTGATCTGGTCTGCACTGGCCACGCTTGATGAAGTGGCACGTGGTGAGGGCAAGGTGGTTCCCACTAGCCAGGTACAGCATTTGCAAAGCCTGGATGGCGGCGTGGTGTCGAAAATACTGGTGAAGGAAGGCGATATTGTTGACCGCGGCCAACTCTTGCTGCAGGTAGACAACACACGCTTTGTGTCTTCGCTTAACGAAAATCAGTCACAACTGCTTTCCTTGCAGGCCAAGTCATCGCGTCTGCGAGCCTTGTCCGAGGGCAAACCGTTTAGTTTGCCCCCAGAAGTGACCACTCGGGCACCTGAAATCGCGCGTCAGGAAATGGACCTTTACCAGTCTAAAAGAATGGAACTGGAAGCCAACTTGTCCATCGCTCGTCAGCAATTGGCACAGCGCAGCCAGGAGCTGAACGAGGCCCGCGCTCGGCGCGACCAGGCTAACCAAGGCCTGGAGCTGACCCAGCGCGAGTTGAATGTGACGCGACCCCTGTTGAAGTCCGGCGCGGTATCGGAAGTAGACATCCTGCGGCTGGAGCGCGATGTGTCGCGCTATCGTGGTGAGCGCGATATGTCTAATGCCCAGGTGCCAAAGATCCAGTCGGCGATTAGCGAAGCTTCCCGGAAGATCCAGGAGGTTGAACTGACTTTCCGTAACCAGGCGAGTACGGAACTCTCGGAAACGTTGGCCAAACTCAGCACACTGGGTGCTGGCAACGCAGCCTTGCAAGACAAGGTAAAGCTGACCGAAGTACGCTCCCCGGTACGTGGTGAAGTGAAACGTTTGCTGGTGAATACCGTGGGTGGGGTGGTGCAGCCAGGGCGGGATATTCTGGAGATCGTGCCACTGGATGAGTCCTTGCTCATCGAGGCCAAAATCTCACCACGCGATATCGCCTTTTTGCACCCGGGTCAGCGCGTATTCGTGCGGTTCACTGCGTATGACTCGACTATCTATGGTGGGCTTAAAGGCTCCTTGCAGCAAATCGGTGCTGATTCGATTACGGACGAGAAGGGAAATACCTATTATGTGGTGCGTGTGAAGACAGATTCATCGCATTTGGGTAATCAAGGCAAGCTGCCTATCATTCCGGGTATGACTGCCGAGGTCGATATCATTACAGGCAATAAGAGCGTGCTGAACTATTTGCTCAAACCTGTTTTGCGGGCAAAAGCGCAGGCATTGAGTGAGCGATAATATGTACACTTTATTGATATCATCTAGCATTTCTTTGCAAGATCATTTGGCTGCGGCGCTTGGCTCTTTTATAGAAGTTTTGCCGTCACTCTGGGATTTGCCAACAGCAACCCGTTTTCGTCAGGGAGATCTCGTTTGGGTAGATGCCGATAATCAGGACCCTGATTTAATCAAGCGATTATGCAAAGGCGATTTTGGCTCTGCGCGGGTTATCGTGCTAAGCAGTACACCCAATGATGCAGCGGCAGTAGACTGGCTTGGTCTTGGTGCTGCAGGTTATCTGCATGCATTTTCGACACCGGAGACACTGCGGCAAACAACCGCGGTTGTTGAGTCAGGTGGGCTGTGGGTGGGTGTTGGCCTGATGCAGCAACTCTGCGCACGCTTTGGGCAGATAGCCAAACCGCAGCATGATTTAATGGCACAACTTACCGAAAGGGAACGAGAAGTTGTGCAACACTTGAAAATGGGCAAGAGTAATAAATTGATTGCCAAGGAAATGGATATTTCCGAGCGAACAGTAAAAGCACACCTTACGGCGATTTTTGCAAAGTTCGATGTATCTGACAGGATACAGTTATTATTGAAATTGGCCGCTTGAATCATTTTGCCCGTTGGTACAATAGGTAGGCCTGTAAAGCCCCAATACATTGTTGAGTATTACAACAATGTTTGGGGCTTTCATCATGGCTAACACTGCAAACGTTCAAGGCACCGTCGTAGCACTTTCTGGCAAAGTTCTGGCTATTGCGGCAGATGGCTCGACCCGAGTATTACAGCTAGGCGATAAGGTATTTACTGGCGAACGCCTTGTTGTCCCCGCAGATGCTTTTATCGAACTGCGCGGCATGAATGGTAATATTGTTCGGGTTGCTGATGAGCGCAGTGTCACCATCACTGATGATGTATTTTCCCAAGCATCGATAGATGCCACCGATACGGCAATCGCCCCGCTCACCCCTGACGCACGTAATGTATTGGCTGCGCTTGAACGTGGTCAGGACCCCTTGCAGGGTCTTCAGGATACTGCAGCAGGTTTAACAGGTGGCCCAAGTGAGAGTGGCGGTAGTTCGTTTGTACGTATTGCACGTATTGCAGAAGGCGTGCAGGCGCTTGCACTCACGGGCGAGAATGATGTTGGGGTCATTACGGCACCTTTCACCATTACGGAAGATCTGGTTGATACAACTGCCCCTGTGTTGTCTGTTTTCTTGGACCCAAGCAGCGATAGCGGTACCAAGGGTGATGGCATCACCAATGACAACACCCCCACTATCAGTGGCACCGGCGAACCTGGTAATACAGTCACCATCACCACCCCGACTGGCGAAACCGTCAGCACCACGGTTAAGCCGGATGGCAGCTGGAGTGCTACGCCCACCCAGGCGCTGCCGGAAGGCAATAACACCGTTACCGTCAAAGCCACTGATCCGGCCGGTAACAGCACTACCGGTACCGTACCGGTAACTGTCGACACCAAAGGCCCGGCGCTGACCAGCCAGCTGGACCCAAGCAGCGACAGCGGCACCAAAGGCGACGGCATCACCAATGACAATACCCCGACCATCAGCGGTACCGGCGAACCGGGTAGCACCGTCACCATCACCACACCTACCGGCGAGACCGTCAGCACCACGGTTAAACCGGATGGCAGCTGGAGCGCCACGCCCACCCAGGCGCTGCCGGAAGGCAATAATACCGTTACCGTCAAAGCCACTGATCCGGCCGGTAACAGCACTACCGGTACCGTACCGGTAACTGTCGACACCAAAGGCCCGGCGCTGACCAGCC
>JAIYAC010000019.1 GCA_027489245.1 Neisseriaceae bacterium
CAGTTATATCGCCCACAGGATGCCCCATGAACCACCCTACGCAAGGACGCTACCCATGAGCCGTGCCGCTACGCTGCCCCGCGTGCTGCCCGGCTTCGGTTTGTCGCTGGGTTACACGCTGTCTTATCTGTCGCTGATCGTGCTGATTCCGCTGTCCGCCGTGTTCATTCGCGCCAGCGAGCTGCCGCTGGACGCGTTCTGGCACGCCGTCACCGCGCCGCGCGTGCTGGCGTCGTACCGCCTGAGCTTTGGCATGGCGCTGTTGGCCGCGGCCATCAATACGGTGTTCGGCCTGCTGCTGGCGTGGGCGCTGGTGCGCTACCGCTTTCCCGGCAAGAAGCTGGTGGATGCGCTGGTGGACTTGCCGTTTGCGCTACCCACCGCAGTGGCCGGTATTGCGCTGACAGCGCTGTACGCCGGTAACGGCTGGCTGGGCCAGTACCTGGAGCCGCTGGGCATCAAGGTGGCGTTTGGCCCGCTGGGTGTGCTGGTGGCGCTGGTGTTTATCGGCCTGCCGTTTGTGGTGCGCACGGTGCAGCCGGTGCTGGAGGATATGGAAACCGAGCTGGAGGAAGCGGCCACCAGCCTGGGCGCGCACCGCTGGCAGACTTTCCGCCACGTGATTCTGCCGGTGTTGCAGCCGGCGCTGATGACCGGCTTTGCCCTGGCGTTTGCCCGGGCGGTGGGCGAGTACGGCTCGGTGATCTTTATCGCCGGCAATATCCCGATGGTGTCGGAGATCACCCCGCTGATGATCATCAGCAAGCTGGAGCAGTACGACTACGCTGGCGCGACGGCCATTGCCAGTGTGATGCTGGTGGCGTCGTTCCTGTTGCTGCTGGCGATTAACGGTTTGCAGGCGTGGCAGGCACGCCGTAACGGAAGGAGTGCGTAATGGCCGGTGCCGTTTCTTCGCTGTCTGTGCAGCACGACAAGGCGGGGCTGCTGGAAAGCCGCCAGGCCACGCGCGAGGCGCCGTGGGTCAAGGCCGCCATTCTCACCGTGGCGCTGAGCTTCTTTGCCATCTTTTTGCTGCTGCCGCTGGTGGTGGTGTTTGTCGAGGCGCTGGCCAAGGGCTGGGAGACTTACCTCACTGCGCTGGTGGAGCCGGACGCGCTGTCGGCGGTGAAGCTGACGCTGTTGGCCGCGGCCATCTCGGTGCCGCTGAACCTGGTGTTCGGCGTGGCCGCCGCCTGGGCGATTACCCGCTTTGACTTTCGCGGCAAGCAGCTATTGATTACGCTGATCGACCTGCCGTTCTCGGTGTCGCCGGTGGTGGCCGGCCTGATCTACGTGCTGGTATTCAGCAGCCACGGCTGGTTTGGCCCGTGGCTGGCCGAGCACGATATCAAGGTGATCTTTGCCGTGCCCGGCATCGTGCTGGCCACCATCTTTGTTACCGTGCCGTTTGTGGCACGCGAGCTGATCCCGCTGCTGCAGGCGCAGGGGCGCGAGGAAGAAGAAGCCGCCGTGGTGCTGGGCGCGCGCGGCTGGCAGGTGTTCTGGTACGTGACGCTGCCCAATGTACGCTGGGCGCTGCTGTACGGCGTGATCCTGAGCAACGCGCGCGCCATGGGCGAGTTTGGCGCGGTGTCGGTGGTGTCCGGCCATATCCGTGGCGAAACCAACACCCTGCCGCTGCACGTCGAGATTCTTTACAACGAATACAACTTTGCTGCGGCCTTTGCCGTGGCTTCCCTGCTGGCATTGCTGGCACTGGTGACGCTGGCGGTCAAAAGCTGGGTGGAATGGCGCGCCAGCCAAACCGTGGCTGTAGAGGACTAGAGCATGAGCATTCAGGTACAGAACATTCAAAAAGCGTTTGGCAGCTTCATCGCGCTGGACAATCTGTCGCTGGACTTCCCCGCCGGCGAGCTGGTGGCGCTGCTGGGCCCGTCCGGCTGCGGCAAGACCACGCTGCTGCGCGTGATCGCCGGGCTGGAGCAGGCCGACAGCGGCCGCGTGCTGCTGGACGGCGAAGACGCCTCCGACACCCACGTGCGCGAGCGCCAGGTGGGCTTTGTGTTCCAGCACTACGCGCTGTTCCGCCACATGACCGTGTTCGACAACGTGGCCTTCGGCCTGCGCATGAAGCCACGCGGCCAACGTCCGTCCGAAGCCGACATCAAACGCAAAGTGCACGAGCTCTTGAACCTGGTGCAGCTGGACTGGCTGGCCGACCGCTTCCCCGCGCAGCTGTCCGGCGGCCAGCGCCAGCGTATTGCCCTGGCCCGCGCCCTGGCGGTCGAGCCACGCGTACTGCTGCTGGACGAGCCGTTCGGCGCGCTGGACGCCAAAGTGCGCAAAGAGCTGCGCCGCTGGCTGCGCCGCCTGCACGACGAGCTGCACATCACCTCCATCTTTGTCACCCACGACCAGGAAGAAGCGCTGGAAGTGGCCGACCGCGTGGTGCTGATGAACCACGGCCGCGTCGAGCAGATCGGCAGCCCGGCCGAGGTATACCGCCAGCCCGCCACGCCGTTTGTGTACGGCTTCCTGGGCGCGGCCAACCGCTTTGAAGGCAGCAGCAGCGCCGGCGGCATCGCCGTGGGCGCCAGCACCCTCACCGGCGACGCGCAGCCCGAGCACGGCAACGTCGTGGCCTTCGTGCGCCCGCACGAGCTGGACATCGTGCTGCAGGCCGACGCCAGCGGCATCCCGGCGCGCATCAGCCGCGTGCTCACGCTGGGCGCGCTCACCCGCGTAGAGCTGGAAGGCCAGGCCGACGTAGCCGGCCAGCACTTTGACGTAGAACTACACGCGGCCAACCCGCTGGTGGCACAGTTGGCCGCAGGCCAGACCGTGCGCCTGCAACCACGCCAGGTACGCGTGTTTGCCCAACCCGACACCGCAGGTGCCGCATGAACTTCCAGCAACTTCGCATCATCCGTGAAACCGTCCGGCAGAACTTCAACCTGACCGAGGTCGCCAACGCGCTGTTCACCTCGCAGTCCGGCGTGTCCAAACACATCAAAGACCTGGAAGACGAGCTGGGCGTCGAGCTGTTCATCCGCAAAGGCAAACGCTTCCTGGGCCTGACCGACCCCGGCAAAGAGCTGCTCGTCATCGTAGAACGCATGCTGCTGGACGCCGGCAACATCAAGCGCCTGGCCGAGCAATTCAGCCAGCGCGACGAAGGCCAGCTCACCATCGCCACCACCCACACCCAGGCCCGCTACGCGCTGCCCAAGGTCGTCACCGCCTTCAAGCAAGCCTTCCCGCGCGTACACCTGGTGCTGCACCAGGCCAGCCCGGACGAGCTGGTACGCCTGCTGCTGGCCGGCGACGCCGACATCGGCATCGCCACCGAAGCCGTGGCCCAGGTGCCGGAACTGGTGTCCTTCCCCTACTACAGCTGGCACCACGCCGTCATCGCCCCGCCCGCGCACCCGCTGCACAGCCAGCCGCTGTCGCTGGACACCCTGGCCGAGTACCCCATCGTCACCTACCACCAGGGCTTTACCGGCCGCGCGCAGATCGACCGCGCCTTCGCCGACGCAGGCCTGGCGCCGGACATCGTCATGGCCGCGCTGGACGCCGACGTGATCAAGACCTACGTAGAGCTGGAGCTGGGCGTGGGCATCATCGCCTCGATGGCGGTAGACGCGCAGCGCGACAGCCAGGTACGCGTGGTAGAAGGCACGCCGCTGTTCGGCCACCAGACCACCCGCGTGGCCATCCGCCGTGGCCACTACCTGCGCAGCTACGCCTACCGTTTCATCGAGCTGTGCTCGGCGGCGCTGGACGAAGACACCGTGCGCCAGGCACTGCTGCCGGCAGTGCAGGACTAAGCCTACGCTGTAACGTGAATTTTGCAAAAGGAACGGCGTTGAACCTGCAACGGCTGGTGAGCTACTTCGAAACCTGGTGCCGTTCGCAAAACGGCGCCGGCCCGCAGCTAGCCTTTGATGACGAAGGTGCCTTTGGCCGCCTGGGCCAATTGCGGCTGGATAGCCATTACCAGCCCCTGCTTGACCGCCAGCGCCAGCCGGTAGCCTACGAGGCGCTGTTGCGCGTGAGTGACCCCCACGGGCGGCGTATTGCGCCAGACCGCTTTTTTGCCGCGCTGGACGACAGCCATAACGTGATCGGCGTAGACCGCCTGTGCCGCGTGATACACAGCGTGAACTTTCTGACCCAGCAGCCGCAACAGCAGGCGCTATACCTGAACGTGAATGGCCGCCACTTGCTGGGCATCGCCAGTGGCCGCCACGGCGCCACCTTCGAGGCTTTACTGGCCTACTGCGGCCTGACACCCAAGCAGGTGGTGCTCGAGATCATCGAATCCAGCGTGGACGACCTGAGCTTGCTGCAGCAGGCCATTGCGGCTTACAAGTCCAAAGGCTTTCGCATTGCCATTGATGATTTCGGGGCGCGACATTCCAACTTCGACCGCCTGTGGGCACTGGAGCCGGACATCGTCAAACTGGACCGCAGCCTGACAGCGCAGGCGGCGCAGAACCCGCGCGCGGCCAAAGTGCTGCCTGTACTGGTGCGGCTGATCCAGGAGCTGGGGGCCAAAGTGGTATGCGAAGGGATAGAAACCCCCGTACAGCAAGCGCTGGCGCTGGATGCGGGTGCCGACCTGCTGCAGGGCTATCTGTATGGTGAACCGTCACCCAAATTGCGGGCGGTCCTGGCGCAGCCGGCCTGAAGCACGTCTATACGCTAGCGGGCACATTGCGTGCTCTCAGCCATCAACAAAACACCCTGTCCGTTAACCGGCCAGGGTGTTTTTACATACGGCAGCCACGTGATGTGCCGGCTTTAGTTCAAGGTTGGCCGCAAGCGCGTGGCCACATCGCCATCCTGCACCTTGCGCCCGATATAGGCCACGCTGATGCGCTGGGTTCGGGCGACCTGCTTCATGCGGCGCGCCAGGTTGTGGTTCACGAACTCCAGCATGATGACCATATGCTCGATGCCGGCTGGCACGGTGCGGGTGAGGTCGCTGCGCTTGCGCCCGCTCCAGTGCACCACATCGCTATAACCACCGGCTATCAGCGCGCGGCGGGTGGCATCGATATTGTCGCCGCCTACAATCATGGCTCGCATGGTGTGACTCCCTTGGTTACTTTAGACACAGTGTAAAGACCGCCTGGCACCTTACGAACCAAGAAAAACGGCACAGCTTATGCGCTGTGCCGTCATAGCCTTATGCCTGCAAATGGCAACGCACCTGATGGCCCGCTGCCACCCTGTGCACCACCGGTACCACGCTGGCGCACTGCGCCGTGGCCTGCGGGCAACGGGTGTGAAAGCGGCAGCCGGCAGGCGGGTTCGCCGGGCTGGGCGGCTCGCCCTGCAGCACCACCCGCTCGCGCCGCGCGTCCGGGTCGGCAACGGGTATCGCCGACAGCAAAGCGCGGGTGTACGGGTGGCGCGGCTGGCCGAATACCTGCTCGCGGCTGCCCTGCTCCACGATCTGGCCCAGATACATCACCGCCACGTCTTCGCACAGGTGCTCGACTACCGCCAGATCGTGCGAGATGAACAAAAAGCTCACCCCTTGCTGCTTGAGGTCGGCGAACAGGTTGATGATCTGCGCCTGGATCGACACATCCAGCGCCGATACCGGCTCGTCGGCCACGATCAGCGCTGGCTGCAAGGCCAGTGCGCGGGCAATGCCGACACGCTGGCGCTGGCCGCCGCTGAACTCGTGCGGGTAGCGGCTGTAATGCTCCTCGCCCAGACCGCAGCTGGCCATTACCGCCAGCACCCGCTCGCGCAGCGCCTCGCGCGGGCACAGGCCATGCGCCAGCAAGGCCTCGCCGATGGCGTCGCCCACACGCAGGCGCGGGTTGAGCGAGCCCAGCGGGTCCTGGAACACCAGCTGCAGCTGCGGCCGCAGGCGGCGCAGCGCAGCCTTGTCCAGCGCGTGCAAGTCGTGGCCGGCAAAGCGGACTTCGCCAGCGTCTTTTTGATGCAAGCCCAGCACGGTGCGGCCAACCGTGGTCTTGCCGCTACCAGACTCCCCCACCAGGCCCAGACTACGGCCACGGCGCACCACAAAGCTTACGTCGTCCACCGCCCGTACCGCGCCGGTCTGGCGCCCCAGAACACCACCGTACAGCGGGAAGTGTTTAACCAGGCCATTGACGGCCAACAGGGTATCGTCGCTCATGCGGCCTCCTCGGCGTTCAACAGCAGGCAAGCCGCCTGCTGGGTATGACTGGTGGCCTGCAGCTCGGGTTGCCGGCGCAGGCAGGCTGGCCGCGCGTGCGGGCAGCGTTCGGCAAAGGCGCAGTGATCGGGCAGCGCCAGCGGGCTGGGTACCTGGCCAGGGATGGCGGCCAACCTGTCCAGCCGGCGCCCCGGTACTGGCCGCGACGCCAACAGGCCCTGGGTATAAGGGTGCTGCGGGTGGCGGAAGATGTCGCGTACGCTGCCAGTTTCCACCACGCGGCCGGCGTACATCACCACCACGCGGTCGGCCATCTCGGCCACGATGCCCAGGTCGTGGGTAATCAGCAGCAGCGCCATGCCGCTGGCCTGCTGCAGGCGGCGCAGCAGGTCGAGGATCTGCGCCTGGATGGTGACATCCAGCGCGGTGGTGGGCTCGTCGGCAATCAGCAGCCGCGGCTGGCAGCTGATGGCGATGGCCAGCATCACCCGTTGCAGCATGCCGCCGGACAGCTGGTGCGGGTAGCTGGCGGCAATGGCTTCCGGCCGCGCAATGCCCACCTGCTGCAGCAGCGCGATGGCTTGCTGCCAGGCCGCAGCGAGGCTGAGCTGGCGGTGGGTCAGCAGCGGCTCCATCAGCTGTTCGCCCACGGATAGTACCGGGTTCAGTGCGCTCATCGGCTCCTGGAACACCATGGCGATGTCGCGGCCGCGCAGCGGGCGCCACGCCGCTGGTGGCAGCGCCAGCAGGTTGGCCGCACCCAGCCTTACCTCGCCGCCCAGGCGGCAGGCTGGTGCGGGTGGCAGCAGGCCCATCAGGCTGAGTGCGGTAACACTTTTGCCGCAGCCGGATTCGCCGACCACCGCCACGCTTTCGCCAGCATGGATGGCAAAGCTCACCTCCTGCACCGCGCGCGCCACGCCTTGCTCGGTGGCGAACTGTACGCTGAGGCGGTCAAACTCGATTAGTGGCTGGTTCATCGTGCGCTCCTCGCCTGCAGGCGTGGGTCCAGCGCGTCGCGCAGGCCGTCGCCCAGTACGTTGATGGCGATCACGGTGGCAAAGATAGCCAGACCAGGCGGCATCCACAGCCAGGGGCGGCGCTGGAAATCCACAAAGCTGTTGGCGGTATCCATCATATTGCCCCACGACGGTGTGGGCGGTACCACACCCAGCCCCAGGTAGCTCAGATAGGACTCGTTGAGGATGGCGCTGGCCACGCCGGTGGTGGCCACCACGATCAAGGTCGGGATGGTATTGGGCAGCAGGTGCACCAGCAGGCGGCGCCACAGCGGCAGGCCCAGTACCTCGGTGGCCAGCATGAAGTCGCGGCTGCGCAGCGACTGCACCTGGCCGCGAATAATGCGCGCCAGGTTAGTCCAGCCCAGCAGGCTGAGCATCAGCATCACCAGGTAGATGCGCTGCTCGGGCGCTACCTGCAGCTCGGACAGCAAGGCACCCAGAATAATCAGCAAGGGTAAGCTGGGGATGGTCATCAGCAGGTCGGCCAGACGCATGATGGCCCCGTCCACCCAGCCTCCGGCGTAGCCGGCCAAGGCGCCCAGCACGTAGCCCAGCACGACAGACAGCACCACCGATACCAGCCCTACCGCCAACGAAATGCGGCCGGCGTGCAGCAGGCGGGTGAGGATGTCACGGCCCAGAAAATCGGTGCCCAGCCAGTGGCCGGCGCCGGGCGGATGATTGGCCGCCAGCGCGTCGGTGGTTTCCAGGTCCCACGGCAGCAGCCACGGGCCGGCGACACAGGCGATTACCATCAGTGCCAGAAACAGCAGCGCCAGTATGGCCGGGCGGTTGCGCCACAGCCGGGCTAGCGCCTGCTGCCACGGCGTGCGCCCGACGGCGGCCAGGCTGACCAGCTCGGCCTGGCCACGGCGCCACGGCAAACGTAAAGACAACACAGACATCACAACTCCTTAACGCAAACGGATACGCGGGTCGGCCAGCGCCGACAGCACGTCTGCCAGCAGGTTGCCCACAATGGTGAGCACAGCCAGCAGCAGGGTGAAACTCATCAGCACCGGATAATCGCGTGCGGCCAACGTATCGATATGGATATGGCCGACACCGGGCCAGTTGAAGATTTTTTCGGTAACGATGGCGCCAGCAAACAGCCCGGGTAGCTCGAAACCCAGCAGCGCGATCAGCGGTAGCAGCGCATTGCGCAAGGCGTGGCGCAGAATCACCACCCGCTCCGGCAAGCCTTTGGCACGGGCGGTGCGCACGCAGTCCATCGCCAGTGCGTCCAGCATGCTGGCGCGTACGTAGCGCGTCAGGCCACCGGCCTGCAGCATCACCAGCGTCAGCACCGGCAGCACCATGTGGCGGGCCACATCCAGCGCGTAGTCCCACCCCGTGGCATTGCTGCCGATGCTGATCATGCCGCCCACCGGCAGCCAACCCAGGTCCACGGCAAACCATTTGATCAGCAGCAGGCACAGGAAGAACACCGGAAAGCTCATGGCGGCAAAGACGAGCAAGGTGACCACACGGTCAAACCAGCCGTAAGGCCGCACCGCCGCCAGCACACCCACCGCCAGCGACAGCGTCCAGTACAGCAGCAGCGATACCAGCGCCAGCAGAAAGCTGCTCCACAGATACTGCCCCAGCAGGGTGCTGACCGGGATCTGATGCTGCAGCGAAAAACCCAGATCACCGTGCAGTAGCTGGCTCAGCCAGCTGAGGTAGCGCGCCCATAACGGGCGGTCCAGGCCGTACAGGGCTTTCAGCTCGGCCGCACGCTGCGGGGTCAGGTTGATATTGCCGTCGATGAAATCGCCCGGCGTCAGCGCAAACACCAGGAAGATCAGCAGCGAGGCACCGAACAGCAAAGGAATGGCGCCCAGCAGGCGCCGCAAGACATAGGTTCGCATGGTAGGTCCAGCCAGAAATGAAGCCGGCCGCCACGGTGGCTACCGTAGCGGCCGGGGTTGGCCGCAAGCGGCTCAGTACTGGATTTTCAGCTTGGGCAGGCTGCCGAAAATGCCGTTGAACACGTCGGGTTTGTAGTTGCCGATACGGCTGCTGTTGACGTACAGCAGCTTGCGGTTGGCCAGCAGGATCAGCGGTGCGTCGTTGGCCAGCACCTGGTACAGCTGGTGGTAAATGGCCTTGCGCTTGCCGATATCCAGCGTGCCGTTACCGGCGTTGATCAGCTTGTCCACCTGCGCGTTCTTGTAACCCACTTCGTTTTCGGTAGAGCGGAAGCGCGCCACGCCGTCGTGCGGGTCGTTCAGGCCGGAGGTACGGAAGGTGGCCAGGTCAAAGTTGCCGGCTTTGCGCTTGGCCAGCAGCGCGTTGAAGTCCGACACCTCGGGGCGTAGTTCTACCCCTACCCGCTTGAAGTTTTCCTTGGCAATGGGAATCAGCGCATCGTTGAACAGGCTCTTGGTGGCCAGCAGGGTTACCACCAGCTTCTGCCCGCCTTTTTCACGAATACCGTCGCTGCCCAGCTTCCAGCCAGCCTGCTCCAGCAGCGCGGCCGCCTTGGCCGGGTCGAAGCTGTACGGGTTCACCCCTTTGGTATCGTAAGCCCAGGACACCGGCGACAGCGGCAGCGTGGCCACACTGCCGTAGCCCTGGTACACCACGTCCACCAGCTTCTTGCGGTCCAGCGCGTAGGTCAGCGCCTGGCGCACGCGCACGTCTTTCAGCGCCGGTTTGTTGTGGTTGAACTCGATCAGGCTGTAGTCGCTCGAGTTGTAGATATTCAGGTTGGCAAAGCCCAGCGCTTTCAGCTGCTCGATGTTGTCGGCATTGATGGAAAAGCCTTCCAGGTCGGTTTCACCGGTCTGGAACAGCTGCAGCTTGGTGGCGTCGCTGGTGATGCGGTAGATGAAGTTGGGCACCGCTGGCTTGCCGGCAAAGTAGTACGGGTTGGCGTGGAAGCGCACTTCCTGGCCCGGAATGAATTTGTCGTAGATATAGGGGCCGGCGCCCAGCGGCTTGCTGCTGTACTGGCGCAGCTCGTCCAGCTTGCCCTGCTGGTAGCCACGGCCGTACCAGGCACGCGACAGCACCGGGCCGCCGATCAGCTGCAGCGTGGTGGCACCCGGCTCGGTAACGGTGATCTGGATAGTTTGCGGGTTCAGCACCTTGATGCCTTCTACGCTGCTGGCCTTGCCGGCCTTGTACGCGTCGCCACCCTTGATCTTGGCCAGGCTGATATCGGTATCGCCATCGTAGGCCGGGTCGTGCAGGAAGGTCAGGGTGAACGCCACGTCATCAGCAGTAAACGGCGAGCCATCACTGAATTTCAGCCCCTTGCGCAGCTTCAGCGTGTACTGCAGGCCATCCTTGCTGACCTGCCACGATTCGGCCTGCTCGGCGCGCAGCTTGCCTTGCGCGTCCAGCCCCACCAGGCGGCCAAAGATCACCTCGGTCACGTTCTCGTCCCAGCCATTGCTGAACAGGTAGGGGTTGAAGATGCCCTGCGGTGCCGAGATGGCCCCGACGATGGTGTCCTTGCGCGCCTTGGCCTGCGCCGGAATGGCAGACGGGTTGGTGGCGGCAATCACATCGGCCTGGGCGCTGCCGGCCAGTACGCCAGCGGCAATGGCTGCGGCCAACAGGCGGCGCAAAAAGGGGGAGTAGGTCTGCATGACTGGTCTCAAAGTGGTTGTCAGAGGCCGCGAAATTTAGCAGCCGACGCCCGCCAAACCAACCAACGATTTCTGATTTTCTTATTACATCAGGCATATAAAGCCATATATCAGTCACTTGTGCGCAACAAGCCACCCGCAAACCAATGAATTACCAACAATCAGCCATCATTCCATCGTTATAAAAAATGCTGGAAATGACAGCAGTTTTTCTTGGTTAGGCTGGCGTCACCACCGCCGTATAGTGGCTCTGCACCCGAAACACACCCGGTACGGAGACCACCATGCCACACCTTGTCAGCCCCCAGATTGCCCCCCAGCCCGCCCACCCCGACACCCTGCTGGCCACCGGCCGCGAACGCGCCCAGGGCGCCGGCCTACCCTACCCGGGCTGCCTGTACCCGCACGAGGCGTGGGCGCTGGTCGAGGCTGGCGTCGCGGCGCTGGTAGATGTGCGCACGGTAGAAGAGCGCAAGTTTGTCGGCCACGTACCGGGCTCGCTGCACGTGGCCTGGCAAACCGGTACCGCGCTCATCAAGAACCCGCGCTTTCTGCGCGAGCTGGAAAACAAAGCCGGCGGCAAAGACCGCGTCATCGTGCTGCTGTGTCGCAGCGGCAAGCGTTCGGCGGCGGCGGCCGAGGCGGCGGCGGTAGCGGGCTTTACCCAGGTGTTTAACGTACTGGAAGGCTTCGAGGGCGACCTGGACACACAGCAACGCCGTGGCGACCTGGGTGGCTGGCGGCTGCGCGGCCTGCCATGGCAACAGGATTAACCCATAGCGGGAGCAGATCACATGAATGACCGAGCAAAAAGCTGGCTGTCGTTTGGCAGCCAGCAGCAAAACTGGGATATCGAAGGCGTGGTGCGCGAGCTGCGCAACGCCCGCCTGGACTGGCGCAAGACCCACGGCCGCACCCGCGAGCTGGGCGGGCGCGAGTTCCCCTCGCGCGAAGCGCTACACGACATTGTCGAGGCGCTGTCCGGCGTGCTGTTCCCCATGCGTCTGGGGCCGCCGGACCTGAACGAAAGTAGTGAAGACTTCTATGTTGGCCACACCCTGGCCCAGGCGCTGGACGCGCTGGTGAAACAGCTGCAGCTGGAACTGAGCTACAGCGCCCGGCTGCAGGGGCTGAGCGATGCCAAGAGCGAACAGAACGCAGTGATCATCGCCCGTGGCCTGGCCGCCGAGCTGCCACGGCTGCGCCGCATTCTGGATGCCGACGTGCACGCCGCCTACGTGGGCGACCCGGCGGCGCGCAGCGTGGACGAAGTGCTGCTGTGCTACCCCGGCATCACCGCCATCCTTTACCACCGCCTGGCGCACTACCTGTACCGCGCCGGTGCCACGCTGGTGGCGCGCATCATCGCCGAGATCGCGCACTCCGATACCGGCATCGATATCCACCCCGGCGCACAGATCGGCAAAGGCTTTTTCATCGACCACGGTACCGGCGTGGTGATAGGCGAAACCGCCATCATCGGCGAGCGGGTACGGCTGTACCAGGCGGTAACGCTGGGTGCCAAGCGCTTTACCAGCGACACCGAGGGCAAGCTGGAAAAAGGCCAGCCGCGCCACCCCATCGTCGAAGACGACGTGGTGATCTACGCCGGTGCCACCCTGCTGGGCCGCATCACCATCGGCCAGGGCGCCACCATCGGCGGCAATGTCTGGCTCACGCGCGACGTGCTGCCGGGCAGCCATATCACCCAAGCCAATAGCCAGAATATTACCGGGACGCCACAGGCCACACGCTAAGCGCCCCCTTTCTCCCCAGCAAGTCAAACCAAGGAACCATCATGGCCGAACATCAGGATGTCAAACAGGCACTGGGCGACAACGCCGCTCGCCAGCTAGCGAATGCCACCAAGACCGTACCGCAGCTGTCCACCATCAGCCCGCGCTGGCTGGTGCACCTGCTGCAGTGGACCCCGGTAGAAGCCGGTATCTTCCGCCTGAACCGCGTGAAAAACGCCGCCGGCGTGCGCGTAGCGTGCTCGCAGCGCGACGAATCCGAGCTGCCGCAAACCTTTGTGGACTACGAAGAGCAGCCGCGTGAACTGTTCCTGAACGCGGTAACCACCGTACTGGACGTACACACCCGCGTGTCCGACCTGTACAGCAGCCCGCACGACCAGATCAAGGAACAGCTGCGCCTGACCATCGAGACCATCAAGGAGCGCCAGGAAGCCGAGCTGATCAACAACCCGGAATACGGCCTGCTGGCCAATGTGGACGACAGCCAGCGCATCAGCACGCTGACCGGCGCGCCGACCCCGGACGACTTTGACGAGCTGCTGACCAAGGTATGGAAAGAGCCGGGCTTCTTCCTGGCGCACCCGCTGGCCATTGCCGCCTTCGGCCGCGAGTGCACCCGCCGTGGCGTACCGCCGCCAACCGTTAGCCTGTTCGGCTCGCAGTTCATTACCTGGCGCGGCGTGCCCATCATCCCGTCCGACAAGCTGCCGATCGACGAAAACGGCAAAACCAAGATCCTGCTGCTGCGCGTCGGCGACAAGCGCCAGGGCGTGGTAGGCCTGTACCAGCCGGGCCTGGCGGGCGAACAAAGCCCGGGCCTGTCGGTACGCTTCATGGGTATCAACCGCAACGCCATCGCCTCCTACCTGATTTCGCTGTATTGCTCGCTGGCCGTGCTGACCGAAGATGCGCTGGCCGTGCTCGAAGACGTGGAGATTGGCAAGTACCATGACTATCCAGACACTTACAAGTAAGCCAGACGGCCTGCCGGACGTCGCCGACCTGGCGCGGCTGGCCAATGCCTTCTTCAGCGCGCTGCCGGGTGAAACGCCACCGGATAGCGGCAGCCTGACGCCGCCATCGTCCGCCGCCGCACCGGCCATCCAGCCGCTGCCAGCCAGTGCCCCGGCCCCGGCCGTGGGGAGCGGGCTGCGCGACGACGCCGCCTACGCGGTGCCACAAGGCTACGCCGCCGCCGTGCCGCAGTTGGCCGCAGCGCAGCCGTCGGCCCCCACTGCCGGTGGTGCGCCAGCCTCGTCGCCGTACTACTTCGTTAGCGAAGCAGGCCGTTATGGCGAGCTGGCCGGCAGCCCCCAGGCCGCGCCACTGCCCGGCGTGGACGACCGCGTCACCGCGCAGTCTTTCGGCCTGCCCGGCGAAGACTTCCTGCGCAGCCTGCTGCTGGCCGACAGCCGCCAGCCAGTAGCACCCGCCAGCCCGGCCACTGCGCCAGCCAGCCAGTACTACTTTCTGGAGCCGGCCACGCGGCTGGACAAGGCGCCGGATTTCGACCGCCATGTGGCCAGCCGCCAGCACGGCTTTGATGTGAATGCGGTGCGCCGCGACTTTCCCATCCTGGCCGAGCGCGTCAACGGCAAGCCGCTGATCTGGCTGGACAACGCCGCCACCACGCACAAGCCGCAATCGGTAATCGACCGCATCGCGTACTTCTACCAGCACGAGAACTCCAACATCCACCGTGCTGCCCACGAGTTGGCCGCACGCGCCACCGACGCCTACGAAGCCGCCCGCCAGAAAGTGGCACGCTTCATCGGTGCCGGTAGCCCGGACGAGATCATCTTTGTGCGCGGCGCCACCGAAGCCATCAACCTGGTAGCCAATACCTGGGGCCAGCAGAACGTCGGTGCCGGTGACGAGATCATCGTGTCCAACCTGGAGCACCACGCCAATATCGTGCCTTGGCAGCAGCTGGCGGCACGGGTAGGGGCGCGCATCCGCGTGATTCCGGTAGACGACAGCGGCCAGATCCTGCTGGACGAGTACCGCAAGCTGCTGAACAGCCGCACCAAACTGGTGGCCATCACCCAGGTGTCCAACGCGCTGGGCACGGTCACCCCGGTGGCCGAGGTCATTGCGCTGGCGCACGCTGCCGGTGCCCGCGTGCTGGTGGACGGCGCGCAGTCGGTATCGCACCTGCGCGTGAACGTGCAGGCGCTGGACGCAGACTTCTTCGTGTTCTCCGGGCACAAGGTGTTTGCGCCTACCGGCATCGGTGTGGTGTACGGCAAGGCGGCGCTGCTGGACAGCATGCCGCCGTGGCAAGGCGGGGGTAACATGATTGCCGACGTCACCTTCGAGAAGACGCTGTACCAGCCGGCGCCCAACAAGTTCGAAGCCGGTACCGGCAATATTGCCGACGCCGTGGGCCTGGGCGCCGCCATCGACTACGTGGAGCGCATCGGCCTGGACAACATCGCGCGCTACGAGCACGACCTGCTGGTCTACGCCACGCACGGCCTGCAAGGCGTGCCGGGGCTGCGGCTGGTCGGCACGGCGGCCAACAAGGCCAGCGTGCTGTCCTTCGTGCTGCCGGGTTACCGCACCGAAGAGGTTGGCCGCGCACTGAACCAGGAAGGCATCGCGGTACGCTCCGGCCACCACTGCGCCCAGCCCATCCTGCGCCGCTTCGGCCTGGAAGCCACGGTGCGCCCGTCGCTGGCGTTCTACAACACCTGCGAAGAAGTGGACACGCTGGTGGCGGTACTGCACCGCCTGGCGCGGCGCTAAGCAGCACTTGCCCTACCCAAGCCCGGCCCGCACAAGGCCGGGCTTTTTTACGCCCATCGCTTTGCCAGCCTGCGGATATGCAAATCAGCTTTTCTTGGTTCGGTGCCGCCAGGCTGGCCCGTACACTGCCAGCATCACCATAAGGAGCACACCATGACGCTACGCCGTACGCTTGTTTCTACCCTGCTGGTTTCCCTGCTGTCGCCGCTGGCCCTGGCGGATGTCAGCCTGCTGAACGTGTCCTACGACCCCACGCGCGAGCTGTATCA
Organism: Neisseriaceae bacterium; assembly: GCA_027489245.1. Classification (GTDB taxonomy): domain Bacteria; phylum Pseudomonadota; class Gammaproteobacteria; order Burkholderiales; family Chromobacteriaceae; genus Vogesella. Next base: position 15,520 of record JAIYAC010000019.1, read on the forward strand.
GGACTTTAACGTGGCTTTTGCCAAATACTGGAAAACCAAAACCGGCGAAACCGTGACCGTGAAGCAGTCGCATGGTGGCTCCGGCAAACAGGCGCGCTCGGTGATCGATGGCCTGGAAGCCGACGTGGTGACGCTGGCGCTATCCAACGATATTGACGAGCTGCACAAAAACGGCGGCCTGGTACCGGCCAACTGGCAAAGCCGCCTGCCGCACAACAGCACGCCGTATACCTCCACCATCGTGCTGCTGGTACGCAAGGGCAACCCCAAAAACATCAAGGACTGGAACGACCTGGCACGCCCGGGGGTAGAGGTGGTCGCACCCAACCCGAAAACCGGCGGCGGTGCGCGCTGGAACTACCTGGCGGCCTGGGGCTACGCGCTGAAACAGCCGGGCGGCAATGACGCCAGCGCCCGCGAGCTGGTGAAAAAGATCTACCAGAACGTCAAAGTGCTGGATTCCGGTGCGCGTGGCTCGCTGGTGAGCTTTTCGCAGCGCAATATCGGCGACGTGCTGATCTCGTGGGAAAACGAAGCCTATCTGGCCACCAAGGAGCTGGGCCCGGACAAGTTCGACATCGTGGTGCCATCCATCTCGATTCTGGCCGAGCCGCCGGTGAGCATTGTGGACAAGGTGGTAGACAAGCGCGGCACGCGCAAGGTGGCCGAGGCGTATCTGCAGTACCTGTACACCCCGGAAGGCCAGGAGCTGGCTGCGGCCAACTACTACCGCCCGCGTGATGCGAAAGTGGCCGCCAAATACGCTGGTAAATTTGCCAAGGTAAAACTGTTTACCATCGACCAGGTATTCGGCGGCTGGGCCAAAGCACAAAAAGTGCATTTTGACGATGGCGCCATTTTTGACCAGATCATTACCCGCTAAACCCCGTTGCGGCTGCTAATAAGTGGCCGCACAGAAATAAACCCCGGCATGCCGGGGTTTATTACATGGTGCGCGGTTTACACGGCGGGCAGTGACAGGGCGACATCCGGCAAGGGGGTTTCCGCGGGTAACGGTGCGGCGTCCAGCGCCAATTGCTGGCTTACCCACTGCCCGGTATAAAAACGGGCGCCCATCTGGCGGGCAATGGCCAGCATATTGCCACAGACAATTTCCTCCACCCCCAACACATAGCCCTGCTCCACCAGCTGTGGCATCAGCTGCAGCAGCTGCTCGCGCACCTGCGGGTACATGATGGCGCGGCGGATAAAACGCGGCGCCAGGCAGACAAAGTCGGGTTCCAGCAGCCATAGCCGGTGCAGGTCATGCGGGCTTTCACCAAAGCCACCCAGGCCTACCTGGTGGGCGTTCTCGCGGTAGCGCTGCATCAATGCACGCCCCAGGTCGGTGGTGTCGCGGTCGATAAACAGCAAGAACAACACCTGGCTACTGGCCAAGCCCAGGCCCTCTAGCAGCTGGGTGGTGAAATCCACGATACGGTCGCTGAAGGCGTGGCAAATGCGCGGGTCCAGGTCGATACGCAGCGGCAGCGCACGGCCGTTGCGGCCCAGATGATTCAGCAAATGTAGGATGCGGATCAGCTTCAGCAGCACCACCGCCTTGGTTTCGGCGTAGTTCATGGCAAACAGCCAGTCTGCCGGCAGCGTCTGGCCAAACTGGCCATGAATGCGCAGCCGCGCCGCCATGTAAACCGTCTGATAGCCGTCCACATCTGCCTGTGCCACGGGGAAAAACTCGCTGGTGAGCCACCAGCCGTCAAACCAGGCAAACACCTCTTTGTCGTTCCAGCCTAGCCGGTAGCTGCCCGGCAGGTCTGCCAGCAGGCCCTGACAATACTGTAATAACGCAGGGTCGAAACCCGCTGGCGTTGTCTTGCTCTTTTTAAAGCGTTTCATTCTAAGGATTCAATAAGAGCGCAATGCCATTAATGTAGGCGCTTTTATCCAGCAGCTATATAAGCAATTCAGATAAGCTCTCTCGCAATCCGCCAATACACCGCCAAAACCTGACAAAACAAGCACCTGCAACTTATTCAATTTAATGAATAGCTTTATAAAAAAGCAGCGATATATATTGCGATATTACTTATTTCCACCCTGTAACACTTTTCTTTCTAATAGGGTCATCACACCAACACGCACAAGGACACCACCATGACCCGCCCCAGCCTGACCGCCCTATTTGTTTCCCTGGCCTTCGCCTCTGGCATTGCCCTGGCAGAAGACGTGACCATTGCCTACCAGACCGGCATCGACCCGTCCAAAGTGCCGCAAGCCAATGGCGAGTATGAAAAAGCCACCGGCAGCAAGATCAACTGGCGCAAGTTTGAAAGCGGTGCCGAAGTGGTGGCCGCCGTAGCGTCCGGCGACGTGCCTATCGGCAATATCGGCAGCAGCCCCTTGGCCGCCGCCGCCAGCCGTGGCCTGCCTATCCAGACCTTCCTGATTACCGGCGTGATCGGCGAATCCGAAGCGCTAGTGGTACGCAATGGCAGCAACATCAGCAAGCCGGCCGACCTGGTGGGCAAGAAGGTTGCCGTACCGTATGTCTCCACCACCCACTACAGCCTGCTGGCCGCACTGAAACACTGGAAAGTAGACGCCAGCAAGGTAAACATCCTCAACCTGCGCCCTAGCGAGATTGCCGCTGCCTGGCAGCGTGGCGACATCGATGCCGCCTACGTGTGGGACCCGGCACTGGGCAAGGTCAAAGCCAGCGGCAAGGTACTGACCAGCTCGGCCGAAGTCGGCAAATGGGGCGCGCCCACCTACGACCTGTGGATCGTGCGCAAAGACTTTGCCGAGAAAAACCCGGCCTTCCTGAAACAGTTTGCCAAGGTCACCGGCGCGGTATTCGACCGTTACAACAAAGACCCAAAAGCCTTTGCCAATGATGCGGCCAACGTAGAAAAGATCGCCCGCCTCACCGGCAGCAAACCGGAAGAAGTGTCCGCCCTGCTGCCTGGCAACAAGTACCCGTCGCTGAAAGAGCAAAGCGCCCTGCTGCAAAAGCCGTTCGTGAAAGCCGTTACCGATACCGCTGCCTTCCTGAAATCGCAAGGCAAGGTAGACAGCCTGCAGCCGGACTACACCCCGTTTGTCACCAACCAGTTCGTCAACGCAGCACTGAAGTAATCGGGGAGCCAGCATGAGCCTGCTACAAGCACACAATCTGGGGGTAACGTACCCCGGCCAGGCCAGCCCGGCGCTACAGCACGTGTCGCTGCAGCTGGGCGAAGGCGACCTGGTGGTGGCGCTGGGGCCGTCCGGCTGCGGCAAATCCACGCTGCTGGGCGTGCTGGCAGGCTTCATCGCCCCCAGCGAAGGCAGCGTCAGCTTTGACGGACAGCCGGTGGTGGCGCCAGGGGTAGAGCGTGCCGTGGTGTTTCAGCACGATGCGCTGCTGCCATGGCTGAACGTGGCCGACAACGTGGCATTCGGCCTGAAACTGCAGGGCGTGGACAAGGCGCGCCGCCAGCAGGTGGTGGCCGACACGCTGCAGCTGGTGGGCCTGGCCGACGTTGGCCGCAAGTACACCTGGCAGCTGTCCGGCGGCATGCGCCAGCGCGTGGGCATTGCCCGCGCCATTGCCAGCCAGAGCAAGATTTTGCTGATGGACGAGCCCTTCGGCGCGCTGGATGCCTTTACCCGCGAACAGATGCAGCAACTGCTGCTGTCGGTATGGCAGCACGCCGGGCGCGGCATCTTCCTGATTACCCACGACATCGAAGAAGCACTGTTCCTAGCCACCGAGCTGGTGCTGATGTCGCCCGGCCCCGGCCGTATCGTGCAGCGGCTGCGCCCCGGCTTTAGCCAGCGCTACCGCGATGGCGAAGACGTGCGCGCCATCAAGTCCGACCCGGCCTTTATTGCCCTGCGCGAGCAACTGCTGCGCAGCCTGTTTGCCCAACGCCAAGCGGAGGCCGCCTGATGTCTGCCAACGAACACATCCTGACGCGCGTACCCGACACCCTGCCCGCCAGCCAACGCGCCCGCCGCCCGCTGTCCCCCACGCAGTGGAGCCTGATCAGTATCGGCAGCATTACCCTGCTGTGGTGGGCGATTACCGCCAGCAGCCTGGTACCGGCGCTGTTCCTGCCGCCACCCGGTGATGTACTGGCCAAGTTCGGCACCCTGGTCAGCAGCGGCTATATGGACGCCACCCTGCAGCAACACCTGTGGGCCAGCCTGCAGCGCATCGTGCTGGCGCTGTTGGCCGCCGTGGCAGTGGGCATTCCGCTGGGCATTGCCATTGGCACCTACCCGCGCGTACGCCACCTGCTGGACCCGCTGATCGAGTTCTACCGCCCGCTACCACCGCTGGCCTACCTGCCGCTGATCGTGATCTGGTTCGGCATTGGCGAGCTGTCCAAGGTACTGCTGATTTTTCTGGCCATTCTGGCACCGGTGCTGATCGCCACCGCCCACGGTGTGGGCAGCGTCAGCCTGGTACGCCAGCAGGCCGCCCTGTCGCTGGGCGCCAGCCGCGGCCAACTACTGCGCTACGTGATCCTGCCTGGTGCCCTGCCCGACATCCTTACCGGTATCCGTATCGGCCTGGGCGCTGGCTGGAGCACGCTGGTCGCTGCCGAGCTGATCGCCGCCACCCGCGGCCTGGGTTTCATGATCCAGTCCGCCGCGCAGTTTCTGGTCACAGACGTCGTGGTGCTGGGCATTATCGTCATCGCCCTGGTGGCCTTTGCGCTGGAGCTGGGCCTACGCCGCCTGCAGCGCCGCCTTACCCCCTGGCACGGCCAGACCCATTAAGGAGTAATCATGAGCTTGCGCTTTACCCGCCTCAGCCCGGCGCTGGGGGCCATCGTGGAAGGTTTTGACCTGGCCACACCGCTAAACGACGAGCTGCGCCAGCGCATCAGCGATGCCCTGCTGGCACACCAGGTGCTGTTTTTCCGTGGCCAGGACGTGAGCCCGCAGCAGCAGCGCGATTTTGCCGCCTGGTTCGGCGACCTGCACATCCACCCGCTGTACCCCAAGATCGACGACACGCCACAGATCATGGTGCTGGACACCGCACTGAACGACCTGCGCGACAACGCCATCTGGCACACCGACGTCACCTTTATCGACACCCCGCCGCTGGGCTCGGTACTGGTGGCGCGCAAGCTGCCCGACTACGGTGGCGACACGCTGTGGGCCAGCGGCACAGCCGCCTGGCGCGGGCTGTCGCCCTACTTCCAGCAGCTGCTGGACGGCCTCACCGCCACGCACGACTTCACCAAATCGTTCCCGCTGTCGCGCTTCGGCCATACGCCAGAGGCGCTGGCCAACTACGAAGAAACGCGCCGCAAGACACCGCCGGTGGTGCACCCGGTGATCCGTACCCACCCGGTTACCGGCGAAAAAGCGCTGTTTGTCAGCGACGGCTTCACCACCCACATCAACGAGCTGGAGCCGGCCGAAAGCCAGGCCGTGCTGCAGTTCCTGTTTGCCCACTTTGCCAAGCCGGAATACAGCGTGCGCTGGCGCTGGCAGCCGGGCGATGTGGCGTTCTGGGACAACCGCGTCACCCAGCACTACGCGGTGGACGACTACCGCCCGGCGCACCGCATCATGCACCGCGCCACTATTCTGGGTGACAAGCCGTTCTGACCCGGCAAGACACCAGGCAAACCGGCAGCCCAGACTGCCGGTTTGTCATTTCGCCCCCTCGGCGTACACTGCCACCTCGACACCATCGCCACCCGACAGAAGGCATGCACCCCATGCAATACCGCACACTAGGCCACACCGGCATCGACGTGAGCCTGATCTCCCTGGGCACCATGACCTGGGGCGAACAGAACAGCGAAGCCGACGCCCACAGCCAGCTGGATCTGGCACTGGAGCACGGCATTAACCTGATCGATACCGCCGAGATGTACCCGGTGCCACCGCGCCCGGAAACCCAGGGCCGCACCGAGCAGTACATCGGCAGCTGGCTGGCCGCCGGCGGCCGCCGCGAACGCATCGTACTGGCCACCAAGGCCGCAGGCCCCAGCAGCGACCCCAAGCGCCCCAGCCATATCCGCGATGGCCGCACGCACTTCAGCCGAGCCAACCTTACCGAAGCCCTGCACGACAGCCTGCGCCGCCTGCAAACCGACTATGTAGACCTGTATCAGCTGCACTGGCCAGACCGTAATGTGAACATCTTTGGCCAGGCGCTATACCCCTACCAGGGCGACCCGGCCGGCAGCGTAGCCATCGAAGAAACGCTGGCCGTGCTGCAGGACTTCATCCGCGACGGCAAGGTACGCGCCATCGGCGTGTCCAACGAAAGCCCGTGGGGCGTGGCACGTTTTCTGGCCGCCGCCGAGTACCGCGGCCTGCCGCGCATTGCCAGCATCCAGAATGCCTACAGCCTGCTGAACCGCAGCTTCGAAAACGGCCTGTCCGAATTCAGCCACCGCGATGGCGTGGGCCTGCTGGCCTACTCGCCGCTGGCTTTCGGCATGCTCAGCGGCAAATACCGTGACGGTGCCCGCCCGGCCGGTGCGCGGCTGTCGCTGTTCGACCGCTTTACCCGCTACAGCAACCCGCAGGCCGAAGCCGCCACGGCGCGCTATGTGGCGCTGGCCGAAGCGCGCGGCCTTAGCCCGGCACAAATGGCGCTGGCCTTCGTCAACAGCCGCCCCTTTGTCACCAGCAACATCATCGGCGCCACCACGCTGGCCCAGCTGCAGGAAAACCTGGCCAGCCTCAGCCTGACGCTGGAAGCCGACACCTTGGCCGCCATCGATGCCATCCACACCGCCCTACCCAACCCGGCACCCTGAGCGGGCTGCCAAGCTGACACGCTACAACCGGGCAGCGGGCTGCTGCCACAGGCGCTGGTGATATAGGAACGCAGCAGATTTCGATATCACCAGCCGGCCGATAAGCTAGCCGTTTTTCATCATTTCAGTCGCCGGGCAAAGCTGTTTACAGTCGTTTCATTGCGTTTGATGCTTTTAATCGATCAAGGAAAACACCATGAAACAGACTGCCCGTTTCCCCGGCACCCGCCACCTGCTGGCCAGCGCCCTGTTCATCGCAGGCATCACCTTTGCCCACGCGGCCACCCCGCTGCAACAGGCGCTGGATTACCAGCAATATCTGGAAGACCAGTACGGCGTGGTGCTGTCGTCCGACCCGAGCAACGGCGAATTTGCCAACGCCGCGCAGAAAACGCGCTTCCAGGAGGTGGTATTCCGCTACGCCAAGAAAGATCGCGACAACCAGCCCGGGCTGATTCACGACGCCTGGTGGCAGCCGCTGTACACCTCCACCACGGCGCAGCAAGACTACGTGCCCATCCGCAACACCGTCACCCAGCAGGGCCATTACCTGACGCAGGCGTCATGAAGCGGCGGGGTAGCCACCGCAGCGCTGGCCGCGGCAGCCTCGCGCAGGGGGAAGGTTTCAACGCGTGCGTTCATACCCCCTCCTTACAGCCAGGCCGGGCGAGTGACCGCGGCCAGTACGGCAAAACGGCGACGGGTAAATTGTTTCATCTATCGGCCCTTATCTAAAAATGGAAACGTCCAGATACAGCGGTAATGGTTTGACAGGTGAATCAGGCGGCAAAATGAATAACTGGCGTATGTGGCAAATAAATACTTGCCATTTACTGCCGTACCCTGAAAGTCTGCTGATTAGCCTCATTAAGCAATACCTGTGCTTTACTGCGTTCCAATTTATCGATACAGGCAGCAGAAACAAACCAAGATAATCTGGCTAGCTTTTGTGTTTTACTGCTAATAAAACAAAGTCATATCCGTATCAACAAAACAGAAAACAGGCCAGACAATCAAAAAAAAGCCCGCAATGTATGCGGGCCAGACTAAAACCGGGGACATAAAACAGGGACTACAAGATGGTGACCACCTCCTCGTACGGCAGGCGCGGCCCACGCGGGTACAGCCCCTCGCGCTGGCCATAACCCAGGTTCACCAGCAGCAGGCTCTTGTAGCGGCCGTCGGCAAAGAAGGTACGGTCCACCGCCTCGGCATCAAAGCCGGTCATCGGGCCGGCATCCAGCCCCAGCGCCCGTGCCGCCAGAATCAGGTAGGCGCCCTGCAGCGTGGCGTTGCTGCGTGCGCCCGGCTCGATCAGGTGCGGCAGGTTGTCGTAGAAACCCTTGGCGTCAAAGGCCGGAAACTGCGTAGGCAGCTGCTCGTGAAATGCGGTGTCGTAAGCCACGATCACCGTCAGCGGCGCGGCCAGCGTCTTGTCACGGTTACCGGCCGACAGGGCCGGCGACAGCTGCTGCCGCGCCTGGTGCGACTGCAGGAACACATAGCGCCCGGGCTGGCCATTAAAGGCGGTGGGGCCCCATTTCAGCAGCTCGTATAGCTGCTGGATGGTGTCAGCCGCGACTGGCTGGCTGGTAAAACTGTGCAAGGAGCGCGCATCGGTAAACAGCTGCGCCAGTGCCTCGCGGGAAAGGGGGGCAGACATGCGGTACTCCTTACAGGGTGGCGATGGACACTTCGGTGGATTTGACAAAGGCAATCACCTCGGAGCCCACTTTCAGCTCCAGCTCTTTGACCGAGCGGGTGGTAATGACCGAGGTGACGATACCGGACGGCGTTTCCACGTCCACTTCGGACAGCACCGGGCCTTCGATGATTTCCTTGATGGTGCCCTTGAACTGGTTGCGTACGTTGATGGATTTGATGCTCATGATGTGTCCTTTTCTGGGGTAAGCCCGGGCTACAGCGCCCAGTTAAGCTGGTTGAATCGATACGGTTGTACTGGCTCGGCCGGTAGCTGGCCGGTGTAAGCCGGGCCCTGCAGCACGCGCTGCAGGATGTGCTGTTCGAAAGCGACAAAGCGGGCGTCGCCGTGCTGGCGCGGGCGTGGCTGGTCGATGCGCACGTCCAGCGCTACCCTGCCCTCCTCTACCAGCACCACGCGGTCGGCCAGCGCCACGGCCTCGCTCACGTCGTGCGTTACCAGCACGGTGGTAGGTGCATGGGCCTGCCACAGGCGCTCGATCAGCGCCTGCATTTCCAGCCGCGTCAGCGCGTCCAGTGCGCCCAGTGGCTCGTCCAGCAGCAACAGCTGCGGCTGGTGCACCAGGGCACGGGCCAGGGCCACGCGCTGGCGCTGGCCGCCGGACAGGCGCACCGGCCACTCGCTGGCACGGTCGGCCAGGCCTACTTCGGCCAGTGCCTCGCGGGCACGCTGGGGGGCGTCGGCGCCCGCCAGCCCCAGCGCCACGTTGTCGAGTACAGTTTTCCACGGCAGCAGGCGCGCGTCCTGGAACATCACCCGCACGGTCTGGTCTGCCGGCTGCTGCAAGCTGCCGCCGTCAGGCGCATCCAGCCCGGCCAACAGGCGCAGCAAGGTGCTCTTGCCGCAACCGCTGCGGCCAACAATCGCCACAAACTCGCCTTGGGCGATGTGCAGGCTCAGCCCGTCCAGCACCGTGCGGGCGCCAAAGCGGCGCTGCAGGCCCTGCAGCTGAATGCTGCCGGGCAGCGTAAAGTCTTCGCGTTTCATGGCGTACTCCTCAGGCTTTCAGGTAAGACGGGTGCCACTGCAGCCAGCGCCGTTCCAGTAGCCGAGCGGCCACGTCCACCACTTTGCCCAGCAAGGCGTACAGCAAAATGGACAGCACCACGATCTCGGTTTGCAGGAACTCGCGGGCGTTGGCCGCCAGGTAGCCGATACCGCTGCTGGCGGCCAGGGTTTCCGCCACGATCAGGATGATCCACGCAATGCCCAGCGCGTAGCGCACGCCCACCAGGATGGACGGCAGCGCGCCGGGCAGCACCACCTGGCGAAACAGCGCCTGCCCGGTCACGCCGTAGCTGCGCGCCATTTCCAGCAGCGCCGGGTCCAGCGAGCGAATGCCGTGATAGGTGTTGAGGTACACCGGAAACAGCGTGCCGAAGGCCACCAGAAACACCTTGGCGGTTTCATCGATGCCGAACCACAGGATCACCAGCGGCAAGATGGCCAGCGGCGGGATGTTGCGCAGCATTTGCAGCGTGGTATCGAACACCGCCTCGCCCAGGCGCGACAGGCCGGCAATCAGCCCCAGCACCAGGCCCAGCCCGGCGCCGATGGCAAAGCCGCTGGCGGCACGCCAGAAGCTGCTGTACAGGTGGGTGAACAGCTCGCCGCTGACGGTAAGCCGCCAGGCAGCGGCCAACACCTCGCTGGGGGCTGGCAGCACACGGTGGTTCAGCCAGCCCATGCTGGACGCCACCTGCCAGGCCAGCAGCAAGGCCGCCGGCACCAGCCAGGGGATGACACGCGCCGCGTGGCGCTGCAGAAAGCTCTGGCTCATGTTTGCCCCTTTCAGGATGCGGACGACTGCTTGGGCAGCAGCTGGTTGGCGACGACCTCACCAGCCGGGCCGCTATCGTTGGCCGCCTGGCCCAGGCCACGCCCCGGCAGGTGCGGGAACAGCAGCTCGGCCACGCGGTAGGCTTCGTCCAGGTGTGGGTAGCCGGAGAACACAAAGGTCTCGATGCCCAGGTCGGCGTACTCCTGCATGCGCTTGGCCACCGTCGGGCCATCGCCTACCAGTGCGGTACCGGCGCCGCCACGCACCAGGCCAATGCCGGCCCACAGGTTGGGCGCAATTTCCAGCTGGTCGCGGCGGCCACCGTGCAGCGCGGCCATACGGCGCTGGCCTTCAGAGTCGGCGCGGGCCAGGGTTTTCTGCGCGGCGGCGATGGTGGCGTCGTCCAGCTTGCTGATCAGCGCGTCGGCGGCCGCCCAGGCTGCCTCGTTGCTTTCGCGCACGATCACATGCAGGCGGATACCGAAGCGCACGGTACGGCCGTGGCGGGCCGCGCGCGCCTTCACGTCGGCAATCTTCTTGGCGACTTCGGCTGGCGGCTCGCCCCAGGTCAGGTAAACATCCACGTGCTCGGCAGCCAGGTCGTGGGCCGCGTCGGACGAGCCGCCAAAGTACAGCGGCGGGTACGGTTTGCTCACCGGCGGGTACAGCAGGCTGGCGTCTTTTACCTTGATATGCTTGCCATCCAGGCTGACCGTGTCGCCGGCCAGTACGCCCTTCCACACGTGCAGGAACTCGCTGGCGGCCTCGTAGCGCTCGTCGTGGCTCAGCCAGCTGCCGTCGCCGGCCAGCTCGGTGGCGTCGCCACCAGCTACCACGTTCACCAGCAGACGGCCCTGCGACAGGCGGTCGAAACTGGCGGCCATGCGCGCGGCTACCGTGGGCTGCATGATGCCGGGGCGCACCGCCACCAGAAACTTCAGGCGGCGGGTAGCCGGAATCAGGCTGGCAGCCGTCACCCACGGGTCTTCGCACGAGCGGCCGGTGGGAATGAGTGCGCCGTCAAAACCCAGGCTGTCCGCCGCGCGGGCGATCTGGGTCAGGTAGTCGTGGTCCACGGTGCGGGCGCCTTCGGCACTACCCAGATAGCGGCCATCGCCGTGGGTGGGGAAAAACCAGAATACTTGCATGCTGTGTGTCCTGAGTGGTGCTGCGGCCAACCTTGGCCGCAGGCGGCTTACGGTTTCCAGAAGGCGTCTTTTACCTTGATGGCTTTGGGGATCAGCCCCAGGCTGTAGAAGGCGTCGGCCACTTTCTGCTGCTGTGCGTCCACGCCCGGCTGCAGGTAGCTCACGCTATAGCTGGGGTTGCGCGACAGCATGGCTTCGTAGGTTTCCGCCTCTAGCCCGGTGTAGCCGGACAGCGTGGCCGCCACTTTCTTGACGTCGCTCTTCAGCCACTCGTCGTTGGCCGACAGCGCCTTGAACACCACATCGATCACCTTGGGGTTGGCCTTGGCAAAAGCGCGCTGCGCCAGATAGAAGGTGTTGTTGCCGGTGAGCCCCTTGCCGGTGGACAACACACGGATACCCCCCGCTTTTTGTGCGGCGGCGTAGTACGGGTCCCAGATGGTCCAGGCATCCACGCTGCCACGCTCAAACGCGGCGCGTGCCTCGGACGGCGACAGGTACACCGGCGTGATATCGGTGTAAGCCAGCTTGGCTTTTTGCAGCGCCGCCACCGTCAGATAGTGCGCGCTACTGCCCTTGGTAAAGGCAATGCGCTTGCCCTTCAGATCAGCCAGGGTTTTGATAGCCGAATTGGCCGGCACCAGGATGGCAGACGAGTCAGGCTTGGCCGGCTCCTGCCCGATGTAGACAATGTCGGCACCGGCAGCCTGGGCAAACACCGGTGGCGAATCCCCGGTCATGCCAATGCTGACGCTGCCGGCGTTCATAGCTTCCAGCAGCGGCGGGCCGGCCTGGAATTCGAACCACTTCACGTCGACGCCCAGCGGTTTCAGCTGTTTTTCCAGCGTGCCCTGCGCCTTCAGCGAGGCTAGATTAAGGGCGCTCTTCTGGTAGCCGATATTGAGGTCCAGCGCTTGGGCCGGCAGCGCAAACGCCAGCAAGGTGCCCAGCAGGCTCAGTTTGAGTGTGCGTGTTTTCATGTTTTTGTCCTGGGTTGGGTCAGAGACTGATGGTGCGGGAAATGAAATCGTGGCCACGTGGTGCGGCCAACCTGGCGGCAGGCCTTAGCAAGGCGGCCAGGTCGTCCACTGCCTCGTCCAGCCGTTGCCGCAGCTCGTCGGCCAGCGTGGCCTGGCCTTGCGGCGACACCGCAATCTGCTGCTCTACGGCAAACACGCCCTGGTGGATTTCGCTGGCTTTCAGTGACGCCAGTACCGGCTTCAGGGTGTATTCCACCGCCAGCAGGTGGCCAGGGCTGCCACCGCTGACCAGCGGCAATACCGGCTTGCCGGCCAGACCGCCTTCGGGAATCAGGTCCAGCAGCACTTTCAGCGCGCCTGCGTAAGCTGCCTTGTATACCGGGGTGGCAATCAGCACGCCGTCGGCACGCGCTATTGCTTGCTGGAATGCCTTGACGTTGTCGGCGGCAAAATTGCCATACAGCAGCTCTTCTGCGGCAAAGTCGTACACGCTGAAACGCTGGGTTTCGATATCCTGCGCCGCCAGCCGGGCAGCAGCATGATCAATCAGACGGGCTGTTTTGGATTGGCGGCTGGGGCTGCCGGAAATGGCGACGATTTTCATGGCTATTCACGGTGGGTGTTATAAAGTGACACCACATTAGCAGCCTGATTCACCGGTACGAACCAAATAAAACTGCGCTGTTTTTCACTGTTTTTGCTAAGAAAAAATACTGCTTTATTTATCCACCTACCCGCGACAAATAAAAAAAGCCGCACCTTTTGGGTGCGGCCAATTGCAACGGGAAAATGCAAAGGAGAGATACTACAGAGATGAAGCGTTTACAACCCGAAAAAACTATTGCGGTTGCGCAGTCAGGCGCAGGTAAGGCCGCAGGGCACGGTAGCCTTGCGGAAATTTCTGTTTGATCACCGTTTCGTCCTGCAGCGATGGCACAATAACAACTTCGTCACCCTGCTGCCAGTTGGCCGGCGTGGCCACGCTGTGATACTCGGTAAGCTGCAGCGAGTCGATAACACGCAGCAGTTCGTTGAAATTGCGGCCGGTGCTGGCAGGATACGTCAGTGTCAGGCGAATCTTCTTGGCCGGGTCAATCACAAACACCGAACGCACGGTATGCGTACTGCTGGCGTTGGGGTGAATCAGGTCGTACAGCTCGGACACCTTGCGGTCGGCGTCGGCAATGATGGGGAAATTCACCACCGTTTGCTGGGTATCGTTGATGTCTTCGATCCAGGCCAGGTGCGACGCCACCGGGTCGACCGACAGCGCAATCACCTTCACGTTACGGCGGGCAAACTCATCCTTCAGCTTGGCAGTCTGGCCCAGTTCGGTGGTGCACACCGGGGTAAAGTCGGCAGGGTGCGAGAACAGCACGCCCCAGCTATCCCCCAGCCACGCGTGAAAGCGGATGTCGCCTTCGCTGGAAGCTTGTTCAAAATCGGGGGCGGTATCACCAAGTCGCAGGCTCATGTGGGTTTCCTTCATCGTGTCGTGATGCGATGGGGACACTCTAAAGCGGCCTGGCGCGGCTGTGAAACAAGCAAAAGTGAATAACTTATCAGCCGGTAACACTGGCCACAGCGGGCCGGCATGTTGCGGTATAGCGGGAGCTCGTCGTCAGGCAGGCTAGCAAACGGTTGGCTTGGAAGCATCTGCTGTTTGCCAGCCAAACGGTTTGCGCATAGTGAGGCAGCAGACGAAAAAAGTGCGCCAAAACCAGCAAGGCTTCAAAGCCTTTTTGTTACTGGTGTTGACGCACTTTTAAGGTGTTCTGGCGGAAGCGGTGAGATTCGAACTCACGGAAGGCTCACACCTTCGGCGGTTTTCAAGACCGCTGCCTTAAACCACTCGGCCACGCTTCCTTCTTGGGCTTGATGCCTTCAAGAGCTGCGCATACTACGCAAATTTTCCCTGTTTGGCTAGAGGCTGTGCATGCAATTGACTTCAATTTGCTGCATGTCATCGCCTTAAATCAAAGCAATCAGATAACTACCATCCTTCAAAACAGAAGCCGGAAAATACGACTACTGCCACTCAAGCAGCCATTATTGCGCATGTAAATGATTGACTTCAAACGATCAATGACAAACAATTTAACCTTATTGCATAGATCTTCTCCCCTTTACGCATGACAACTACGGCTCCATATCACCATGCTTGACAGCAAACTTCTGCAAACGCTGGCCTCCGTCATAGAAACCAATGGCTTCGAACGCGCAGCTGCACAACTGGGCGTGACCCAATCTGCGGTATCGCAACGGATAAAGCAGCTGGAGGTGATGGTAGGGCGGCCTTTGCTAGTCCGCAGCCAGCCCCTGGAGCCGACCGCAGCAGGAAAAACCCTGCTGCAACACTACAAACAGATCAAGCTGCTAGAGCTTGATCTGATGCAGCACCTTAAGCCCCAGGCCGACATCAGTACGATGAATATGCTGAGTATCGGTGCCGATGCTGACAGCCTGTCCAGTTGGCTCATGCCGGCGCTCTTGCCGCTGATAAAGCAGCATGAACTGCAGCTGCGCATCCTGCCTGGCGAGCACCTGACCGACCCAGCCACGCGCCAGAACTCGGCTCATCTGTGCGGCTGGCTAAGCCATGACAGCACCACCGCGCATGGCAGCCAGTGCCAAGACCTGGGCATGGTTCGCTACCAGTGCGTCTGTACACCTGCATATCGTCAAAGCCACTTCCCGGACGGCATGACCCCAACCTCACTGGCACATGCGCACGCCGTCGTGTTGCATGACCAGCAAACGCGGCATGCTGACTACCTGCAGCAGCTCGTGGGCTACCAAGGCGGCTTTCCCTTTTCCAGTATGCCTACGCCGGATGCCATGCTTGATTTCATCCACACTGGGCTGGGTTATGGGCTGATACCTCAAGAGTTCTTGGACCACATGGCTGAAAATGACAGGCTGGTTACGCTGGGTGCACCGCTGCATCTCCCCCTCTACTGGCACCACTGGCGCGCGGAGCCGGCCATTGCCCGTGCCCTGGGTGAAGCATTGCTGGCAGCACGCCAGGTTCGGCATGACGAACACAGCAAGCGGTCGGCAGGTGTCATCGCAAGAAATGATTGACAGCACTGCCCGCCGGCAGGAATATCCCTCGCCCTTTTGCGCGGAGAGCATTGATGGAACACACCATCCCATGGGATACCCTGGCCAAGGAAGCTCGTGCAGCTGCACGCCATGCCTATGTGCCTTATAGCCGCTTTACTGTAGGTGCCGCCATTCTGACGGCAGATGGCAAGATCGTACGCGGCTGCAATGTAGAGAATGCCTCGTATGGCCTGACAAATTGCGCAGAACGCACTGCCATTTTCACGGCCCGGGCAGAGGGCATGGAAGAGGTGCTGGCAGTGTGCATCTACACGCCAACCGCCACACCTACCCCGCCATGCGGTGGCTGTCGCCAGGTATTGAACGAGTTTGGCCCTACCATGAAGGTGCGCGCCATTTGCGATGGCAGCGACATCATCGATACCACACTGGACGCCCTGCTACCTGGCGCGTTTGGCCCGAAAAACCTGGGCTAGGTACACTGCGCACGTAAAAAAAGCGGGCTGGCTCATTGCCAACCCGCTTTTTTAACCGCTAGCCTGCCTGGGTATCGCGGTGGGCTGCCACAGCGGCCACCATCCCTCATCCTGCGACTGATAGCCGGTACTGACACCCAGCCCCGGCACGGCCAGCAACACGCCATCGGCACTGCGCAGCAGCGGCCAAGCGTCGCGCAGCGCAGCAGGTACCGCCTGTGTCTGGAACAGCTTTTTCAGTGCCACGCGGCCAACCTTTTGCGGCAGGGCTTCCCCTCCTTTACGCGCCGTCAGCCACACAACATGCTCTGCGCACGCCGCAGACAAACCGCCTTTTTTCCATACCCAGTCAAGCCTGCCTAGTGGTGTCACCATTGGCTCGCCCGGCTGGCAAGCCAATGGCCAGACAAGCGGGCCATCAGACCAGGCCACCGCCATCAGCTGCTGCCGATAGCAAAGTAGCTGACCTTGCGGCAGCTGCAGCCTGGCGGCGCCCCCCGCCAGAACAGCCTGCTGGAAAGCCAGCATGGCAGCAGGCGCCGGCGAAGACCACCCCAGCTGACCTAGCCAGTGCAGCAACAGCAAACGCTGCCTAGCCGGCGATAAAGCCAGCCAGCCGGGTAGCTGCAGGATATTGCCCGACAGGCACTGTCCAGCATCCTGCGCCGCCATCTCATCCAGCACACTGGCCGCATCTGCCATCTGCGCCGCGCTGCGGGCCAGCCTGGCATCCAGCCCGCTTACGCGCTGCCGCAGCGCAGGCAGGGTATGCAAGCGCAGATAATTGCGCAGATAGTTGGCCGCATCCACATTGCTATCGTCTTCCACCCACAGCAGGACATGCTGCCTGGCATAGGCAGCCAGCTGGGCGCGGCTACAAGCCAGTAGCGGGCGCCACAGCCACTTGCCCTGCCACTGGCGCAGCACTGGCATGGCAGCCAATGCTCTTACCCCGCCACCGCGCAGTAGCTGCAGCAATGCCGTTTCGCTTTGATCGTCGGCATGATGCGCCAATACAAGCACCTGCTGCGGCGAGCGCGCCAATGCAGCGTAGCGCGCATCGCGTGCCACCGCCTCCAGGCTCTCGCCCCCCTGCCGGTGCAATTGCACCCGCTCGGCACGCAGCGCCACACGGCGCTGGGCACACTGCTGCTGGCAATGCGCCAGCCACGCATCGGCCTGCTGACTAATACCATGGTGCACGTGGGTGGCAGATATCTGCGGCCCACCCTGCTCGTCGCGCCAGCGGCAAAGCAAGTCGAGCAGCACCATGGAATCCAGCCCGCCGGACAGCGCCACGTCCAAATGAGAATGGCCGGACAAAGTGTCCGGCCAGTTCTGGATCAAGGCATTCAGCAGATCAGGCTGCATTTTCCTTGAAGCGCCCGTAGCTCATCAGGCGATCGAAGCGCGTTTTCAGCAGCTCGTCCACGCCACGGCCGTTAGCCTCTTTCAGCTGGTCTTGCAGTACACGCTTCAGCGCCGTCATCATGGCAGCATGATCGCGGTGCGCACCACCCAGTGGCTCGTTGACCACGCGGTCGATCAGACCCAGGGTCTTCAGGCGCGGCGCGGTAATACCCAGCGCTTCGGCCGCATCTGCCGCACGCTCTGCGGTTTTCCACAGAATGGAGGCACAACCCTCTGGCGAAATCACCGAGTAGGTAGAGTACTGCAGCATGTTCACGTAGTCGCCTACGGCAATCGCCAGCGCACCACCCGAACCACCCTCACCGATAACCGTGACGATGACCGGCACCTTCAAGCGGGCCATTTCGTACAGGTTGCGCCCGATCGCTTCGGACTGGCCGCGCTCTTCTGCGCCAATACCAGGGTAGGCGCCCGGTGTATCAACAAAGGTAATCACCGGCAGGCCGAACTTTTCGGCCGTACGCATCAGGCGCAATGCCTTGCGATAGCCTTCCGGGCGAGGCATGCCGAAATTACGGTAGATCTTGTCTTTGGTATCGCGGCCTTTCTGGTGGCCAATCACCATCACAGGCTGTTCATTGAAGCGCGCCAGGCCACCTACGATTGCCGGGTCATCGGCAAAAGAGCGGTCACCATGCAGCTCCTGAAAGTCTGTAAACAGGCTGTTAATGTAATCCAGCGTATAAGGACGCTGCGGATGACGCGCCACAATTGCAATTTGGGAAGGGGTCAATTTGCTGTACAAGGTTTTTGTCAGCTCTTGGCTCTTCTTCTGCAAGCGCGAAATCTCTTCCGAGATATCGAGGACGGAATCGTCTTGGACGAAACGCAGTTCCTCTATCTTGTTCTCGAGCTCGGCAATGGGCTGCTCAAAATCAAGAAAGGTCGGCTTCATGCTTAGGTTCCGATTAGGGACAATCGGGCAATGATACATGAGCGGTTTGCATCACGCACCACCCTGTCCGACAAAATGCGGTTAGCATCAGACACAGCAAAAACAGACGCTTGTAGAAAACCTGCATTTTTCTTGCAATAACCCCTTGCAGGCCCGCCCAGCCTGTGTTTTAATTCGCCTCCTCGCTGAACGACGCAGCAAAAACAGCGTCTCAGACGAGCCAGATTTCAGGGCGTTTAGCTCAGTTGGTAGAGCGTCTGCCTTACAAGCAGAATGTCGGCGGTTCGACTCCGTCAACGCCCACCAAGTTTTACGGTTGGAGCGGTAGTTCAGTTGGTTAGAATACCGGCCTGTCACGCCGGGGGTCGCGGGTTCGAGTCCCGTCCGCTCCGCCAACCATACAATTTAGTAGTACCGAGTTTTCGG
>JAIYAC010000005.1 GCA_027489245.1 Neisseriaceae bacterium
AGGTGGCGGAATTGGTAGACGCACTAGGTTCAGGTCCTAGCGCCCGCAAGGGTGTGGAAGTTCGAGTCTTCTCTTGGGCACCATTACTTTTTGTCAGATAGCAGTCGGCAGCACACAATCAGGTTTAAGCCCAGGTGGCGGAATTGGTAGACGCACTAGGTTCAGGTCCTAGCGCCCGCAAGGGTGTGGAAGTTCGAGTCTTCTCTTGGGCACCAGTTAAAAAAGCCGTTGACACAGTCAACGGCTTTTTTGCGTTTGCACTTCCCGCATATAGGTTGGCCGCACCCTGCGGCCAACCCTGCCCTGCTTATTCCGGCGCCTTGCTATCCAGCCCGATGGTGACCGGGCCGTCGTTTACCAGCGCCACCTGCATGTCGGCGCCAAACACACCGGTAGGTACCGGCTTGCCCAGCGCGGCCGCCATGGTGGCCACAAAACGGTCGAACATGGGCTGCGAGATCTCGCCACGTGCCGCGCGGCTGTAGCCGGGGCGGTTGCCCTTTTTGCAGCTGGCAAACAGCGTGAACTGGCTTACCGCCAGCACCTGGCCGCCCGCGTCCAGCACCGAGCGGTTCATCACGCCCTGCTCGTCATTAAAAATACGTAGCTGGCTCACCTTGCGCACCAGCCAGTCGATGTCGGCGGGCGTATCTGCCTCTTCTACCCCCACCAGCAGCAGCAGGCCGGGGCCAATCTGCCCCGTGATGCTGCCCTCTACCGTAACGGACGCCTGGGTTACGCGCTGTACCAATACCCGCATGCTTGCCTTTCCTGCCTGATTGCCATTCACCGGCTGCGCCGCCATGCATTAGAATGGCCGCCGCCCACCGCCAAAGGACGTGACATGTTGATGGTTATTTCGCCAGCCAAAACGCTGGACTACGACACCCCTGCCCACACCGCCCGCCACACGCAGCCAGGCTTTCTGGCCCACAGTGCCGAGCTGGTGGCCACCTTGCGCCAGCTCAGCCCGGCCGACATCGGCCAGCTGATGAGCATCAGCGACGCGCTGGCCACGCTCAACGCCGGGCGCTTTCACGACTGGGGCGGTGAATTTACACCAGAAAACGCCAAACAGGCAGTGCTGGCCTTTATGGGCGACGTGTACGAAGGGCTGGATGCCAAAAGCCTGAGCGAGCCGCAGCTAGGCTGGCTGCAGCAGCACCTGCGCATTTTGTCCGGCTTGTACGGCCTGCTGCGCCCGCTGGACCTGATGCAGGCCTACCGCCTGGAAATGGGCACGCGCCTGGCCAACCCGCGCGGCAGCAACCTGTACCAGTTCTGGGGCGACATCATCACCGAGGCGCTGAACGCCGAGCTGGCGCAGCAAGCGCAGCCGCAGCTGGTGAACCTGGCATCCGACGAATACTTCAAATCGGTGAAGCCAAAGAAACTGCAGGCCACCGTGATTACCCCCGTCTTCCAGGACCTGAAAAACGGCCAGTACAAGATCATCAGCTTCTACGCCAAACGTGCGCGTGGCCTGATGGCACGCTGGGCGGTAGAACACGCCGTCAACGATGCCGAGGCACTCAAGGCGTTCAATAGCGAAGGCTATGCCTTTGACGCCAACGCCTCCGA
This sequence comes from Neisseriaceae bacterium, assembly GCA_027489245.1. Lineage (GTDB taxonomy): Bacteria > Pseudomonadota > Gammaproteobacteria > Burkholderiales > Chromobacteriaceae > Vogesella. Next base: position 1,582 of record JAIYAC010000005.1, read on the forward strand.
CGCCACGCACTGGGTATTCCGCCGCGACCCGCTGGCGCAATAAGGCTGGCGGACAGCAAAAAAGTTGGCCGCGGCCAACCTTCCGGACTGCTGCCAAAGTGCTGGCACAGGTTTTAGCGAACCCGGCCAAGCCGGGCCGCACCACATCCGTACTTGAGCCCGCAGCCCTCCTATTTACAAGACAAAGGTTGGCCGCGGCCAACCTTTTTCATCAGGCAGGCTGCCCGCTACTGCGGCAGCACCTCGTTCACTAGCGGCTCGCCCGCCGCAAAAGCAGTGGCATTACCCAGCGTGGTGTCGGCGATATTGGCCAGCGCCTCGCGGGTAAGGAAACCCTGGTGCGAGGTCACCAGCACATTAGGGAAGGTCAGCAGCCGCGCCAGCTGGTCATCTTGCAGGCCGGTATCGGACAAGTCCTCAAAGAACACGCCCTCCTCCATTTCGTACACGTCCAGCCCCACGCCCGCCAGTTGGCCGCTTTTCAGCGCGTCGATCACCGCAGGCGTATCCACCAGCGCACCGCGGCTGGTGTTGATCAGCATCGCCCCCGGTTTCATGGCAGCAATGGCCGCCGCGTCGATGATATGGCGCGTAGCCGGCAGCAGCGGCACGTGCAGGCTCAGCACGTCGCTTTGCGCCAGCACCTCGGCCAGCGGGGCGTACTCGAACCCCAGCCGCGCCGCCAGCGCCGTATCCTGCTGCGGGTCGCAGGCCAGTACGCGCATGCCAAAACCGCGGGCAATGCCGATAGCCGCCTCGCCGATACGGCCAGTGCCGATCACGCCAAAGGTCTTGCCGTACAAGTCAAACCCCACCAGGCCATCCAGCGAAAAGTCCATCTCGCGCACGCGCACATAGGCTTTGTGGATGCGGCGATTCACCGCCAGCAGCAGCGCAAAAGCGTGCTCAGCCACCGCGTGCGGCGAATAGGCCGGCACCCGCGCCACGCGAATACCGTGCTGGCGACAAGCCGCCAGGTCCACGCCGTTAAAGCCGGCACAGCGCAGCACCACCAGCTTGACACCCAGTGCGGCCAACCTGGCCACCACGGCAGCGTCCAGCTTGTCGTTCACAAAGGGGCATACCGCGTCGTAACCGGCGGCCAGCTCTACCGTCGCACGGTTCAGCCGTGGCTCAAGATAGCCCAGCGTATGGCCAAAACGGGCATTGGCCAGGTCCAGCGCCATGCGGTCGTAGTGTTTGGTATCAAATACGGCAATGTTCATACACGCTCCTGCCAAGCCAAAACGCCATCATGCCGCAGCGCCAGCCGCCACGCCAGCGGTGGCGCTGACCGCCCGACCAGTCTTGTCCTTCCCATCGCAGCCGGGCGCTGCCAAGGTGCCCTGCCGCGTGCAGGCGCCACCCGCAACAAGCATAAAAAAAAGCAGCTTAGTGCTACGCAGATGCGCGCTCCAAGCTGCCTGTGGGCCACACTAGCCAAGCAGGGATTTATCCTTCCCTGAGATCAAGCAACTCTCGAAGCTGCTGCAAAGTCGAGTCGTCCTTGACTACATGCAGCAGCCACTGCTCCAGGCTCATCTCTGCCCAGCGTGCCGCTCGTTCGGCCAGCAAGGCCACCGGGCTATGCGGCTCGTGCTCACGGAAGTAACGGGCTACGTCACGCAGCATCAATACGGCATCTTGCCGATGGTGAATGTGGCCAGTAAAAGTCGGGGGGGCTTGATCGGGCATCATCGTGACCCCTGGGCTGCCTGCCGCCGGGGAAGCAAGGCGTTTTGTATCGGCCATGGCCAGTGACGGCGCGGCCTGGGAGGGGGAATCATCCCACCGCTGGCGATATTGTATGATCAGGTTCTGGCAGGCATGAATGGTGTCCCTGATATCGACCAAGGCCGGCGCCTGCTCGCCAAATCGCAATACCACCTGTTCGTCCAGATACGCATAGGCCGCAACCAGTTCGGATAATGCCCCCGCCAAGCCGATAAACCATTGACGACCACTCGCCATGGCAGACTTGTCGAACATATCCCCGGAGAGCTTTCCCTCTTCAAGCGCAGCCTGTTTGGCATCGGGGCTTTTCAGCCCCAGATTATCCACCTCTCTTGACTGGTACCAGTCAAGCCAGTGATAGCCCCCATTCATTGGCGACACCACAGGCACCTGCCTGAGGGCCAGCGCCAGATGCTGATTCAGCCACTCGAACTTGCCGATACGCTCATCCAGATCTGGCGAGTTGTATTCCGGAAAACCCAGCTCCCAGTAATCGCTCAACCACTCGGCAATGGCCCGCAAACCGAGGCTGGCACCGGCAAACCCTTGGTGGTGCACCATGGCTTCGGCATACCACACCAGCAATTGCAGATCTTTGCTTTGATGCTGCAAGGTGCCTTCGCACAACTTTGCTACGCGTGGCCAATCCGCTACTTTCAAAGCCACTTCCCACTCGCCCATCGCCAGGCTAGGGTCATCCTGGCGGCGTGCTTCGCGTATCTGGTCAAAAACCGGCGAATAGCTCAGGTTTTCACCCGCCGGATTGCCACCCGGTATCGGGGCCATCAAATCGTTTATCGCGTCATTCATGCCTTGATCAGTCTTTCTGGCCTTGCCTTAGCCTTTGCCCAGATCGGGCAGCGTTGAAATCAGTGTTGCACCACAGCTCACCTGGTGGCCTTCCAGTGCTACCGGCTTGCCAGCCACCAGCCAGCTATCATCCCCCTCCACAATGGTGCAGTTCACATGCCCCTGCATCGGGCAGCTGACCGCATCCCCCTTGCAAGCCACCTGCTTGCCAAACAGGCTGGTTTTACTGGCGGCACTCAGAACCGACCCACCATGACTGGTGGGGTCGCCCAAACGGATAGCGCGCTTCATGCAGGCTCCTTACTGTGAGCAGGGTAAGCAACGGCGACAGACACCTGATCGGCCTCGAAATACGCCTGCACCACCGGTGCCTGCAGGCGATGTACCTGTACTACCGCAGTAGCCAGCAACAACATGCTGGCAGCTGAGCCGGTATCCCCCCACTCACGCACGGTGTTGCTGGCCTGGTCGATAGGCTGAATATCCATCCCTTGCCGGGACAAATTGCTGGCAATGGCCGCCAGGCGCATCCCCCCCCTATCCCGATCGCCGCTGTTATGCACTAGCCAGGCGACTTCGTGTCGCCGGCTCTGCTGGGGCGAGGCCTCGTCGGGGGAAAATGCGTAATCCAGTAAACCGGCGTTCACCAAGGCATCATCGAGCGCAGGGTGCAAAGCCCGGGTCAGCTGCAACATCCCCCTACTGGGTAGCGGCGCCTGGCTGGACTGCGCTAGCCGGACTTGCAGGGATTGCTGCAGGAATGCCGGCTGGTCGACATCGGGGACAGCGCCCCAGGCAGCATCGCCAACAAGCACCGCGGGTCGTTCCCAATAGGGCTGATAAAGGTCGGCTTCGTCCGCCGGTTGCCACGCCATCCCGGCCGGCACTGGCAGGTCGGTGCGCAAGAACACAGCCAGCACCAGCGCGGCCCCGGGCTCGCCCTGTGCACGTTTCTGCTGAACCGAGTCACCTTCATCTTCTGTAGCCGATAGCAGCGGTGCATCCGCCGACAGCACCACGACACCCGGTAAACTCGGGTCATGCTGCAGGCAGGACACGATGCTGTCGGCCAGCCCGCCGCCGCCCGATAGAAAACGGCACTCAACCGGCGGCAGGCTCCGCGCCGGGCAGGCCTGCTGCCAGGCTTGCTGCTGCCACGCCTTGACCCGTTGCACGTATTCGATACCAGACACCTGCGGCACAGGCTGCAACAGCAAGGGGAGGCAAGCTGCGCCAGGCAGCTCGCGATAAAGCGTCGCCAAGGCTTCAACAACCGGCGTGTCGAGATAGTCCAGCAAGTCTGATGACAACGGCTCGCTATCATTGGACGAGGTTTGCCAGTGCACCCCATCAGGCATTTCCCGAAACCAGTCAGGCAAGGCTTCGCCGGCATGGGTGCAAACCCACAGCCAGCGGCAATCCACTGCAGCCTGGCGGGCGGCCAAAGCAGCCTGATGCTGCAGACGGGCAGCCTCCCGCAACTGCTGGCGCTCGGCTTCTGCCCGTTCCTCTTGCGCACTGGCTGCCAGAGCTTCCCTGGCAGCCTTGCCGCGCTGCCACAGGTAGTAGCCCAGCGTGAGCAAGAGCGGCGGCAGCACATGTACGATCAGAACGGCTGTGGGGCTGGTTTGCAGCCAGTCTACTGGCACCACAAACCACAACAGCCCCCAGCTGGCGACGGTACTGCCCAGCAAAACGGACAGTATGCTGAACATCGGTATCCCTCCTTAGCTCACGCGAACCTTGACCGCTTCACCCTTGAGCGAGACGGCAATTTTCTTGACCGGCTTGCCACTGGCCATGCGGGCCAGCAAGTCGCTGGACATCTGCGACAGCAAAGTACGGGTAAGGATGGCATCGGCGTTGCGGGCGCCGCTTTCCACATCCATGCACCGCGCGGCCAGCATGGCCGCCAGCTCGTCGGGAAATTGCACCTGCGCGCCATGGTTGGCCGCAATGCGCTGCCGGATGCGCTCCAGCTTGAGCTGCACAATCAGCAACAACACATCGTCTGCAATCGGGAAATACGGCACGATGGCCAGGCGGCCCAGAAAAGCAGGCTTGAACACCTGTTGCAGGGTTGGCCGCAGCACCTCGACCAGATCGTCCGCCGTCGGGAAGCGGGCCTCGCCGCCCACCGTGACACCCCGTTCGCAAGCCCGCATCACCAGGTCGCTGCCGGCGTTAGACGTCAACAGAATGATGGTGTTACGGAAGTCCACCTCGCGCCCTTCGCTGTCTTCCAGTACCCCCTTGTCAAACACCTGGAAGAACAGCTCCAGCACATCGGGGTGGGCTTTTTCCACCTCGTCCAGCAGCACCACCGAATAAGGCTTGCGGCGTACCGCTTCGGTTAGCACGCCACCTTCGCCATAACCCACATAGCCGGGTGGCGAGCCTTTCAGCCCCGACACACTGTGTGGCTCCTGGTACTCCGACATATTGATGGTAATCAGGTTGCGCTCGCCGCCGTACAGCGACTCGGCCAGCGCCAGCGCTGTTTCGGTCTTGCCCACACCGGAGGGCCCCACCAGCAAAAACACCCCCTTGGGCTTGCCCGGGTCATCCAGACCGGCTTTGGCAATCTGGACATGCTCGGCAATCTGCGCCAGCGCATGGTCCTGGCCAATGACACGTTTGGCCAGCAAACCCGCCAGCTGCTGCACCTGCTGCAATTCGTTGCTCACCATGTGGCCCAAGGGGATGCCGGTCCATGCGGCAATCACATCCGCAATCACCCCCTCATCCACACACTCGAATGCCAGCGGCTGTTGCTTGTGCAGGGCGCGCAGCGCCAGACGCTTGGCATGCAAAGGCCCGGGTTTCTTCCCCTTGCCGTCTTTGGCCTTGTCCGGTGCCTGCTTGAGCGCATCGATTTCCGCTACCAGCTGCTGCTGGACTTGCCATGCGTCCTGCAAGCGCACCAGGTCTTGCTGCAGGCCCTCTCGCTGCTGCTGCAGCTCGGCCAGACGCTGCGCATGCCCCTCTTCTTTTTGCAGGGCAGCCATCTCGCGCGCCAGATTGGCCATCAGCACCAGCACATCTTCCAGCGGGCCGGGCTTGCCTGCCCGCGACAAAGCCACCCGGGCGCATGCAGTGTCCAGCACGCTGATGGCCTTATCCGGCAGCTGTCGGCCGGTGATGTAGCGGCCAGACAAATGCACCGCCGATGCCACGGCTTCATTCAATATTTCCACGCCATGGTGCCGGGCCATGGCCTCGACCAAACCACGCACCATCTGCACTGCCATCTCGGGTGCGGGCTCTTCCACCTTCACCACCTGAAAACGCCGTGCCAGTGCCGCATCTTTCTCAAAGTACTTTTTGTACTCCGCCCAGGTGGTCGCCGCAATCGTGCGCAGCTCGCCCCTGGCCAAAGCAGGTTTGAGCAGGTTGGCCGCATCATTCTGACCGGCAGCCCCGCCGGCACCAATCAGGGTATGCGCCTCGTCAATAAACAGGATGACCGGCGTCGGACACGCCTTGACGTCATCAATCACTTGCCGCAAACGGTTTTCAAACTCGCCTTTCACACTGGCACCGGCCTGCAGCAAACCCAGATCCAGCGTACGCAACGTGACATCGGCCAGTACCGCCGGCACATCCCCCGACACAATCTTGCGTGCCAGCCCCTCGACTACCGCCGTTTTACCTACCCCCGGCTCACCCGTCAGAATGGGGTTGTTCTGCCGACGCCGCATCAGGATATCGATCATCTGGCGTATCTCGGCATCTCGCCCCAGCACAGGGTCGATCTTGCCGGCACGCGCTTGTGCCGTCAGGTCTATCGTGTATTTATCCAGTGCGGCAGCACGCCTGGCAGCGGGCTGGGCAGCCACATTATCCGTGTCGGGCTCTGCCTTGTCGGCTGTGGCTGTCTGCCCCGTTGACACGGCGGGCTCCTCACCGTGCTGGCGCAAGCGCGTATAGGCTTGCTGCATGGCCAGCAGGTCCAGACGGAATAAAGACGGCAACGCTGGCTGCACCGACGCACGCAGGTCCGCGTCCTGACACAGCGCCAGCAGCAGGTCCAGCGTGGAAACCTCTTGCTGGCCATAAGCGGCACTTGCGCTAAGCCAGGCCGCCTCCAGCCACTTGGGCAACATGGGCGACAACACCGGGTTACGCGTATTACCGCTGCGGAAGCTGTCCAGCGCCTGCTCCAGCCCCTGCTGCAAGGCGGCCAAGGAGACCCCGCCAGCCGCCAGTGCCGACAAGGCCGCATTGCCTGGCTGCGCCAGCATGGCCAGCAACACATGCTCCACCTCAATCTCAAAATGCGTACGGCTCAGCGCACGGCTGGCTGCCTGCTCCAGGCTTTGCCGGGCTGGCGGGGTAAGGCGTTCGATCAAGGCCTTCAGGGGGACTGACATAATGGCTTTTCTCCGCAAATATCGGTGTTCAATACTGTTGTGGGCCTGCAGCCCGGCTTGGGTTCACACCCGCTCAATGCAGCAGGGCATAGCGCATGCAGTCCGGGTCTACCGGCTGCTTGCCTAGCCAGCTATTGCCCCCCAGACGCAGGGGCTGTGTGCCACCCAGCTGCGGTGGCGGCACCGCCTGGCGGGACAACACCAGCACCACATCGATAGCCAGCTGGTGCCCTACCGCAAAATGCAGCAACGCCCGCAGCGCCTTCGCCCCCTCGCCGCCAGGCTGTAATGCTGTAAACGGCTGCAGGCTCATCGGCCCCAGCCTCAAAGTCATCTTGGTTTGCCTGTCCCACACCCGCTCACCACAAAACAGCGACACCCCCAGCTCGCACTCACCCAACCCCAGCCGGCTTTGCTGCGCAGGCGGCAGCGGCAGCCACTGGCCATCGAACTGCACCAGCGCAGCAGGTATGCCAAACAAGCCCGCTACCACCGTTTGCAAAGCCTGGGCAGACAAAGGCTTCTGGCTAAGCAGGCCGGCAAAATACAGAAACAGATGCTCGTGCACGGCACCGTCGCTCGTCGCCAGCTGCCGTGACTTCCCCAGGCCCACGCCCCCCAGGTGCAGCAGATGGCGGCTAAAGTCATCCTGCTCACCCTCCTCTGCGGCCAACCAGAAACGGTACTTGCGCCAGGCGCCATAAAACATCGCCATGGCGCGATGGCTGAACATGTCGAAAAAGGCATGCAATGTGTCATCACGGTAGTGCTGCTTGCGCTCCAGCAGCAGTTCGGTATACGACACCGGCAGTGCCCCGCAGGGGCCGGTCAGCCCCATGACACTCACCGTCAGCTCATCCTGCCCCGCCGCATCCGGCTGATAGCGCCGCAGCTCGCTAGCCGGAAACGACAACGACGCGATGGTGCGAAAGCGCAAATTCGCCGGCAAAGGGCCACGGCGGCGCGGGCTACTCAAGCCCAGCACCCGCACCGCCTGGAAAAACCCGAACTGGCTGGCATCCTGCGCCAGCGCCTGCCTCAGATCACGAGGGCTTCGCCCGCTCTGGCTGGCCATGCCATCTCCTCTTCTTCTCGCTGGACCGTATTGACCCGTAAGCGGGTAAAACTATTGGGGGCCGCATACAGCGCAAAAAAGCGCTCCAGCACCGACGCAAACAGATACACACTGCCCCCCACGTAATAATCGGCATCCAGCGTCAGCCTGATGTCTGTCCCCCGCACAAAGCCCGAGAAATGCCGGCCATGTACACGGCACACTGCTGGCTCGCTACCGATAGCGGCAATACCCTGAATCTGCCGTACGTTGGCCGCAGCATCGCTCAGGTTGTACAGCGACAGCATCTCCTGCAGCGCATCGCGCCCGGCCTCCACCAGCGACAGATAGTTCAGCGACAAATGCGAAATCAGCCGCCACTGCAAAGCACGGCCCAGCAACACACGCTGGCTTGCCGAAGGCTTGCGCAGCAAACGCACCCGCTTCACCACAGAATGCCCGGGCAACACAAAGTCGGTACGCTGGGTAGCCTGGCTACCGCCAAACGGTATCTGCTCCGGCAGGTCGCGGTTACTGCATAACAAGTCCAGGCTGAGCACCTCGGCAGCCGGGCGGACCGCATCAAACTGCAAGTCCACCAAATGCAGGGCCATATCGGTACCCTTGTCCCCCTGCGCAATGGCCGGCTCCCGGCTGGCATGCCAGTAAAACCGTGCCTGTGCCTGGCCCCCGCCATGATGCATGGCGTAGAAAGGCGGCACCTCCGCGCTAGCCTCCACCCCACCCTGTTTTTCCACCCGCACCACCCGGCGAATCTGCACCACCTCATACGCCATGGGGCGGCGGCCATCCGCCACCACCGGGTAGCTGGCTTGCTGATGCGTCACCCGGATCGGCTCCGCCGCCTGCGCAAACAGGTTGATCACCGGGGTGCAGCCCAGCTTGAGATGGCTGGCCTGCAGCTGGGTTTGCAGCCGGTGATGCCGTTCGCTGTCCGGGTAATCACGCAAAATGAAACGCAGCTGCAAGGTATCGCCCTGCCAGCCGGCCACCAGCGGCCCCAGCTGGCCCAGCGCCACAAACAGGAACTTGTCCGGGTAGCTAAAGTACTCCGACAGCAAGCGGTAGCCCGTGAAAGACCGCTCATCGTAAGGCAGCATGCCCTCGTCCATCGCAAACCCCACCGGCTGTACCGCGTCGGCAGGCAGGGTATGGCTGAATGCCGGGTCATCGCGCCCATCGCTTACCTCTACCCGCAGCACATCCGACAACAGCAGCGCGTACAGCAGGTGCATCAGCGCCGGCTCGCCATCCAGAAAGAAACGCAAGTTATCCAGCCCCATCGCCCCCAGCCCCACCCCGCCCTGCCCCTGCAAGCGCAAGGTCAACACGGCAGCCGCATCCGGTGCCAATGCCCGCAGCCACGGCGAAGCACTGCACAGCTCCAGCTTGGCCTCCTGCAGCTGCAAGGGGTACAGGTCTACCGGGTAAACCGTCCGAAACTTGCACACCACCCCCTGCACGCCAGGCGACTGCACCTGTTGGCCGCGCTCGATACGGTAGCGCTTGCCGATCTCCGGCCGCAGCGGGTCGCACTCGAACTGCACAATGGTGGCCGCCGGCATGGGCTGCAGATAATGCGGATACAGCACATCCAGCAAGCTACCGGCAATTTCGGGGTAGTCGTCATCCAGCTTCTTGTGGATACGTGCCGCCAGAAAGGCAAAACCCTCTATCAGCCGTTCGGTGTGCGGGTCGGCACACTGGTCGCCCTCCAGCTGCAGGCGGCCGGCAATCTTGGGGTAGCGGCGGGCAAACTCGCCCGACAGCTCGCGCAAATGGCCAAGCTCGCGTTCGTAATAGGGAAGCAGGGATTCAAGCATCATCAGGCCCTATCGGGTTGCAGCATGACCATGGCCGGTATCAGCGACATCGGGCAAGGCCTACAGTCATTCAATCGGTATCGCATTAGCGCCCACCCAGCCATCGCCACGGCAGGCGCCAGTCCAGGCCGTGCTGCCACGCAAACCATAGCCATAGCCCTGCGGCGGTATACAGCAGCGGCAGCAGGTTGTAGCCCAGCAGCGCCAGCAGCGAACGGGCTTCCGATTCGTGGCTGGCTACGCGGATAGCCTTGGGAAAGCGCGGCTCGTAGCTCAGCAGCAGCGACGCGTAATGGCCCAGGCCCCAGATAAAGAACACCGGCGCCAGCACCACCCGCAGCCACAGAAACATGCGCCCCAGGTCGAAGCCGCCGGGCAGGCTAAGGCG
>JAIYAC010000008.1 GCA_027489245.1 Neisseriaceae bacterium
AAAGGGTCGGGCGTTCGAATCGCTCCGGGTGCGCCACAATCTGTCCCCATCGTCTAGAGGCCTAGGACATCGCCCTTTCACGGCGGTAACCGGGGTTCGAATCCCCGTGGGGACGCCAGGATTCGACAAAAAAGCCACCGCAAGGTGGCTTTTTTGTTTTGCGCTGCCTACTCGCTATCCGGCAGCTGCACGATAGCCTGCCTGCACGCCTCGAATACCGGCACCAATGCGGCCAACTGGCCAGCCAGCACCGCCTCGGGCTGCTGATCACGCACACTACTTTCCAGCTGCTCTGCCAACTCGCGTACCGATTCTGCACTCACATTGCTGGCCGCCCCTTTCAAGGTATGCGCCAGGCGCTGCAACAACACATGGTCTTGCTGGGCCAGCGCCTGCGCGGCCTCCTGCGGGAAGGGTTCCTGGCTCTGGGCAAACAGCCGCAGCCATTTCAGATACACCTTGCGCTTGCCCATGGCCCGCGTCTGGCCTTCCTGCAGTTGCACACCGGTGCGCGCCAAGGCTTGCCAGGCATCGTCTTCAGAAACAGGGGGCACCGCTTCGGCAGCGATATCCACGGCAGGCAAGGGCAAGCCTTCCGCTTCGCCGGCAGGCGGGGTGGACACACCCAGCCTGGCGAGAACAGCAAACAGTTTTTCAGGGTCGATCGGCTTGCTGATGTAGTCGTCCATGCCGGCTGCAATGGCCTCTTCGCGGCTACCGCTCAAGGCGTTGGCCGTCAAGGCCACAACCGGTATGCCAGACCACAGCGGGTGGGCACGGATGCGTGCGGTGGCGGTAAAGCCATCCATCACCGGCATGTGGCAGTCCATCAGGATCACGTCTGGCCGTTCGCTTGCCAGCCGGTGCAAAGCCTCTTCGCCATTACCGGCATAGCTCACCCGGGCGCCGGCATCCATCAGGTAGGCTGCCACGACTTCCTGATTGAGCAACACATCATCCACCACCAGCACATGACGGCCCGCCAGGCACTGTTCATGCGCCATCTGGTGTACCAACTGCCCCTGCGCGGGTTGACGGCCCAGTTGTTTCAGGCCGTGGCGCAGGCGCTGCGGAGTAAGCGGTTTCACCCAGACAGCAGCCACCGGCATGCTTGCCGGTGCAAAGGGGCCGACCTCGGCCAGGCTCAAGTGACGCGCACTCAGCAAGACACACCAGACCGCCGGCTGCCAGCGCACATCCTGGAAAACATGCGCCCAGCCTGGCTGGTCGATATCTACCAACCACACATCGCCCGCCCGCTGCTCTGCCAGTGCGCACACAGTCGTGCCGACCCCGGCAAACGTCTGCACCGGCAAGCCCATGGCGGCAAACTGCCGCTGCAGCACCGCTGCCAGGGTTGGCCGCACGCCGTACAAGTGCACGCGGTTTACCACGAGTGGCCCGGCTTGCTTCAGCCCGCTACCCGCTGCGAGCGGCAGGGTAAAGCTGAAGGTGCTGCCCACGCCAGGCTGGGAGACGACATCAATACACTCGCCCCCCATCAGGCGCACCAGCTGGCTGGAAATCACCAAGCCCAGGCCGGTACCGCCGTAGCGGCGCTGGGTAGACACATCGGCCTGGCTAAAGGGCTGGAACAAGCCCTGCTGCTGGCTGCTACTCATGCCAATGCCGGTGTCGCTGACACTGAAATGCCAGCCAGCGTCATGCGGGCGGACACGCAGGATGATTTCGCCTTCACGGGTAAATTTGACGGCGTTGCCCAGCAGGTTCAGCAACACCTGTCCCAGGCGCAGCGAGTCACCGATCAACACAGGTGGCACGGTGGGGTCGATATCAAACACCAGCTCCACCGGCTTGCCCTCCAGCCGCATGGCCAGCATATCGGCCAGCGAGCCCAGCACGTCCTCCATGTCGAACGGCACCTGCTCTACCTGCAAGTGGCCGGATTCGATCTTGGAAAAATCCAGAATGTCATTGATGATATCCAGCAGCCCGCGGGCCGAGCCCAGCAGCTTTTGCAGAAACTGCCGGGTACGCTCGGGCAAGGTGTCGCGTAGCGCCAGGTCGGCCATGCCGATGATGGCATTCATCGGCGTGCGTATTTCATGGCTCATATTGGCCAGAAAAGCACTCTTGGTCGCGGCGGCCGCCTCTGCGGCCAACCTGGCAGCCTCCATTTGCTGCACCAGGGCTTTCTGCTCGCCGATATCCTCCTGGATGCTGATAAAGTGCGTCAGCCGCCCGGCGCTATCGCGCAAGGGCGAGATCATCTGCATCACCCATAGCTCACTGCCATCTTTGCGCCGGTTCAGCATCTCGCCGTGCCAGCTGTTACCTTGTCGCAGTGCCTGCCACAAATCCTGGTAGGTCTGCTCACTGGTGTGGCCCGACTTGAACAACTGGGGTGTCTGCCCCAGGATTTCGCGCTCGGCGTAGCCCGTCATGGCGATCAGGCGCGGGTTCACATATTCGATCACGCCCTGGATATCAGTAATCAGCACCCCGGCAGGGCTCTGCGTCACGGCACGCGACATCTGTTCCAGCCGGGCCTCGCTGGCGCGCTGGGCGCTGATATCACGGAAATACAGCACGGCCGCCAGGTTGCCGTGCCCTTCCGGCAGCAGGTGCAGCTCGTAGGCCACCGGGAAAGCCGCCCGTTGCTCACTGCCAAACAGCTCCCACTGGCTGGCGCAAGGCTGCCCCAATGCCAGCGCTTGCGCCAACGGCCCGGGGGTACCGTAGGGCTCCCCTTCCGGGTTATGGTGCTGCAGCACATCGTCCAGTACCCGTCCGGTCAGCGTGGCCACCACCAGCCCCAGCATGCCGGCAGCCGCCGGGTTACTGAACACCACCAGGCCATCCATGCTCAGGCCGATGATACCGTCGTCGATGGCGTGCAAAATGGCTTGCGCCTTGGCCTCGGCATGGCCCACGGCCTGCTCTGCCCGCGCCAGGCGCTCCTGCTCCAGCGCTTTCAAGGTGGCGGTTTTTTCTTCCAGAATCGCGACGTAGTGCGAAATATCCTGTATCACCGCCATACGCCGTACAGGCTGGTGATCGTCTGAAAAATCGTAGCGCCCGTACTCTTGTACGTATTTCACTTCCCCGGCCAGCTGCAGCCGGTAGTTCAGGCGGTACTGCCCTGCCTGGGTACGCTGGTAAGTATCCAGCACACGTGCCTGGTCATCCGGGTGGATACGCGCGCGAAACAGCACCTCGCTGGCGCCGAACTGGTCCGGGTAGCCCAGCAGCTCGGCCATCTGCCGCGACCATGACACCTCGCCGGTTTGCAAATGGGCAATGTAATAGCCCAGCCTGGCCATCTGCTCGGCATCTTCCAGCTGCTGCTGGCGTTGCAGCAGGGTAGCAGTGTGCTCGGCCACCTTGGCCTCCAGCTCGAATGCATAGTTCCACAGCCGCTTTTGCGACTGCGCCAGCTGTTCTGCCATGCTGTTGAAACTATGCCCCAGCACACCTATTTCGTCGGTCCCCGGGTGCTGGACACGGGTATGAATATCCCCCTCGCCCAAACGCACACTAGCCTGTACCAAAGCCTGCAAAGGGTGGAGCAAACGCTGCGAGGCCCAGTAAGCCAGCACGCTGATGACCAACGCCACCAGCAGCAACACCTGCAGCACCTGCCACTGCAGCTGGCGCAGCGGCACCAGCGCTTCTTGCTGGTCTATCTTCACCTCTACTGCCCAGCCCAGGCCTGGCACCGGGGCCCAGGCGGCCAACACCGGCTCGCCACGGTAATCCAGCCGCAAACCCGCACCGCGCTGGCCCTGTAGCGCATCAAATATCGGCTGAGGCTCGCTATGGCGGCGGCTAATGCGCAAATGGAAAGCCGCGTCCGGATGGTGGTGCAGCGGGCCCATCACCAGCGCCTTGCCATCCGGCTCCTTCCTGGCCAGCATCACTTCACCGCTTTGCCCCAGCCCCGTGCGGCTTACCAGAATGGGGTTAAGCGACGCATCACTGATACTGATAATGAAAAAGCCGCCAACCTTGCCCTGCTCCACCATGGTGGCCAGCCAGAACGCCGTTTCACGGCCGCTGGGTGAGTAAAAATCGTAAGGCACAAAATACATGCCAGGCTGACGCAAAGCTTTGCGCACCCCGTCGGCCAGCATGGTACGGCCCAGCTCGCCCTGAAACAGCTCCGAGCCAAAATCCCGCCGCCCCTTGGCGCTGTACACCACCCGGCCAGCGGCGTCGGCCAGCAAAATATCGTCCACCCCCTCCAGCCCACCCAGGTCCAGCGCCTGGGCACACGCCGCACGCACCACACCATAGGCTGCCGACAGCGGCCCGCTCTGGCGCATCGCCTGGCCAAGGCTGGCCCGGCACTGCTGGATGGCAGGGTTGGCCGCCAGAACTTGCACATGGTCTGCCTGGCTCAGCCGCCAGTGCTGCAGCTCGCGCACACGGTCTTCGGTCAGCGCTTGCATCTGGTCGAACAAGCCGGCCAGCAAGCTCTCGCGCGCCTGCTGGTAAGCCACCACCCCGGTAAACACAACGGGCAGCAAGCTGCCCAGCAAAAACCACAGCAGTAAACGATGGCGTATCGACATAGTGGGCGCAGACGTGAAAACGGGGCGGGCCTGGCGGCCAACCCCGTGTGTTTACAGATCCGGCAGCGCGGCCAGTGCCTGTTTCAAGGCCTCTACCGCCTTGGGGTCGCCGCGGTACAGGTCCAGCACCTTGTAGCTGGTTTCGCGCAGGGTAGACACCAGCTGCTCCTCCTGCGACTCGGTCAGCCCCAGGTGCACCAGGTCACGCTCCACCCGCCCAAGCGACGTCTCCAGAAAAGTACTGGCCGCCATGCGATCTTCACAGCGCTGCGCATCCAGGCTATGGATACCATCGCGAATGGTTTGCAGCAAAGAACGCAGCTGCGCTTCCTGGCGGGCCGCCCGCTGCTGCAGCGCCAGGATTTTCAGGCGCTCGGCCACCAGCTCGCCCAGTACCGCAAAATGATCGCGTAGCCGCCCGGCGCGGTCTTCGTCCCCTACCGGCAGGTCGCGCACCAGCAGCGTGACCCCTTCGTAGTTAAACGCCGCACGCTTGCCCAGCGCCACCACGCGGCCACAGTCGGCAATCAGCTGCAGCACGCCGCGCTCCATCTCGCTCACCTCCCCCTCCTGGCTCAGGGCAAGCCGCTCGCCCCCGCTAGCCAGTGCGACGGCACCGCTCACACCAAAACCCTGCACCGTATCCAGCAGGGTGCGCCCCAGCTGCATCAGGTCGGCACAGGCCATGGCACGGCGCGAAAAATCCACCACCAGGCCCAGCTCGGCAGCATTACTCATCGCCGTCATGGCTGTCGCGGTAGCAAAGCTGGCCTGGTTGGCCAAGGCCGCCTTTTCGCGCTGACGGCGGAAAATGGCATCGATGCGCGAGGCCACCACCGCCAGGTTCAGCGGCTTGGAGGTAAAGTCTTCGCCACCCGCATCGTAGGCCGCCACGCGGTCTTCCAGCGCTGTCAGGCCAGACAGGAACACCACCGGGATATCGCTGGTATCAAAATCCGCCTTCAAGCGACGGCATACTTCATAGCCGTCCATTTGCGGCATGTTGATATCCAGCAGGACCAGCGCGGGCTGCAGCGCCCCCACCTGGGCCAATGCCTCCAGCGGGTTGGTAAAACCACGAATGCTGTACTGATCCTCCAGACCATCGCTGATCATTTCCGTGGTCAGCACATCATCGTCAATCACAATAATCAGCGGTTTGTCGCTCATCGGGCACCTGCCATGGCTTTTATGTTGAATCACTATGGGGCCTGCACCCTTCATTCTAGCCACAGTTCGTTAAGTAAAAACCCGCTTTAGTCGATAATTTTATCTAATCACAAAACGTCTATATTCCTGCAATAGCACCAAATCACCCCATATATAGCATATAGATATATATATTCATTCTTTCGGGGGTAGCGGCTCTCCGGTACATTTGCACTGCCGGAAAGTCCGGCACGGCGCCTGCCCGGGTGCCGCGATGCAAACAGCCAGAGAATTGAGCGCAAAGATGAAAATCAGTCAGGAGAGGCTGACTCACCTCAAGCAACTTGAAGCCGAGTCCATCCATATCATCCGTGAAGTCGCTGCCGAGTTCGATAACCCGGTGATGCTGTACTCCATCGGCAAGGACTCTGCCGTCATGCTGCATCTGGCCCAGAAAGCCTTTGCCCCAGGCCGGCCGCCTTTCCCGCTGATGCACGTGGATACCACCTGGAAATTCAAGGAAATGATTGCGCTGCGCGACAAGCAGGCCCGTGAATACGGCTGGGACCTGATCGTGCACGTAAACCAGGACGGCGTAGACGCCGGCATCAACCCGTTTACCGCCGGCAGTGCCAAGCACACCGACG
Organism: Neisseriaceae bacterium; assembly: GCA_027489245.1. GTDB lineage: Bacteria > Pseudomonadota > Gammaproteobacteria > Burkholderiales > Chromobacteriaceae > Vogesella. The sequence goes on from JAIYAC010000008.1 coordinate 6,332, forward strand.
TGATGAAAACGGAAGGCCTGAAACAGGCACTGAACAAGTACAAGTTCGATGCTGCTTTCGGCGGCGCGCGTCGCGACGAAGAAAAATCGCGCGCCAAAGAGCGCGTGTACTCTTTCCGCGACAAGAACCACCGCTGGGACCCGAAAAGCCAGCGCCCGGAGCTGTGGAACATCTACAACGCCAAGATCAACAAAGGCGAAAGCATCCGCGTGTTCCCGCTATCGAACTGGACCGAGCTGGACATCTGGCAGTACATCTTCCTGGAAAACATCGAGATCGTACCGCTGTACTTTGCCGCCGAACGCCCGGTTATTGACCGCGACGGCACACTGATCATGATCGACGACGAGCGCATCCTGCAGTATCTGAGCGAAGAAGAAAAAGCACAGATCCAGCACAAGAACGTGCGCTTCCGCACCCTGGGCTGTTACCCGCTGACCGGCGCCGTAGAATCCACGGCCACCAATCTGGCCGAGGTCATCCAGGAAATGCTGCTGACCAAAACCTCCGAACGCCAGGGCCGCGTGATCGACCACGACTCGTCCGGCTCGATGGAGAAAAAGAAGATGGAAGGCTACTTCTAAGCCCCGCTTCGCCCCTACCGAATATCCTGAGGTTGGCCGCACGCGGCCAACCTTGCTGATGCAAGGCATACGCTCATGGCACACCAATCCGACCTGATCGCCAGCGACATCCTGGCCTACCTGAAGCAGCACGAAAACAAAGACATGCTGCGCTTCATCACCTGTGGCAACGTGGACGACGGCAAATCCACGCTGATCGGCCGCTTGCTGCACGACTCCAAGCTGATCTTCGAAGACCAGCTGGCCGCCATCCAGCGCGACTCGAAAAAGTACAACACCACCGACGAAGACATCGACCTGGCCCTGCTGGTAGACGGCCTGCAAGCCGAACGCGAGCAAGGCATTACCATCGATGTGGCCTACCGCTACTTCAGCACCGACCGTCGCAAATTCATCATTGCCGACTGCCCGGGCCACGAGCAGTACACCCGCAACATGGCCACCGGTGCCTCCACCTGCAACCTGGCGGTGATCCTGATCGACGCCCGCTACGGCGTGCAAACCCAGACCCGTCGCCACAGCTATATCGTGAGCCTGCTGGGCATCAAGCACGTAGTGGTAGCCATCAACAAAATGGACCTGCTGGACTTCGATCAGGCCGTCTTCAACCGCATCCGCGACGAATACCTGGCCTTTGCGGCCAACCTGGGCATCGCCGATATCCGCTTCGTGCCGATCAGCGCGCTGCGTGGCGACAACGTGGTGAGCGCCAGCGAGCGCACACCGTGGTACGACGGCCAGACCCTGATGGGCATTCTGGACAGCGTGGAAGTCGACCACGACATAGCACAAAGCGCCTTCCGCCTGCCGGTACAGTATGTCAACCGCCCCAACCTGGACTTCCGCGGCTTCTGCGGCACCATCGCCAGCGGCGAAATCCGCCCCGGCGACCGCATCGTGGCGCTGCCATCCGGCAAGCAAAGCACGGTAGAAAACGTGGTGGTGTACGAAGGCAATCTTGATGTCGCCAGCAGCGGCCAGGCCATTACCCTGACACTGGCAGACGAGATCGACATCTCGCGCGGTGACATGATCGTGCGCGCCGACGAAATCGCCCCGACGGTCAGCCAGGCGGTAGAAGCCCATCTGGTGTGGATGGACGAAACCCCGCTCTCCGTGGGCAAGGACTACAGCTTCAAGCTGGGCGGCAAAACCGTTACCGGCCGCGTGGAGCGCATCGTGCACCGTGTAGACGTGAACACGCTGGATGCTTTCGAAGCCGAAAAACTGCAGCTGAACGAAATCGGCCTGGTACGCATCGCCTTCACCGCCCCGGTAGTGTTCGATCCTTACACCCAGTGCCGCGCCACCGGCAGCCTGATCGTGATCGACCGCCTGTCCAACGCCACCTCGGCCGCCGGCATGATTCGCGGCGAAGCGCAGATCGATAGCGCCAGCCAGGACCAGAACGACCTGGCCCGCCTGCGCGCCTTCGAGATCGAGTTCAACGCCCTGGTGCGCAAGCACTTCCCGCACTGGGACGCGAAGGATATTTCCAAGCTGCTTTGATACCACGCTTAGGGTGCCAAGCTAACCGGGCATAGCGCCCCATACGCTGAAAACCCGCCCCTGTGGCAACAAAATATTCCCCCCTATCCTCCCCCGTATTGCGGGAAGAACAGGGGGAATTTTCTTATGGCAGCCGGCAAAAATAGCGCATAACCCCTACAGAAAAGGCTGGGGCATCAGGAGCATGGAGGGGCTCGCCCTGCTTCGCCCCTACCCACGGCCAAGCTGCATAAAAAAACCCCGCGCAGCGCGCGGGGCAAGGCATGGGCAGCGCCCGAGCAGAGGATTACATCATGCCCAGCGTTCTGGGCAGCCACAGCGAGATAGACGGTACGTAGGTCACCAGCACCAGGAACCCGAGCATGGTGAGCAGCCATGGCCATACCGCGATGGTGAGCTCGGTAATGCCCATTTTGGTAATGCCGGATGCCACGTACAGGTTCAGGCCCACCGGCGGGTGGCACATGCCTACTTCCATGTTCACCACAATCAGGATGCCGAAGTGCACCGGGTTGATGCCCAGTGCGATGGACGGTGGAATCAGGATACCCAATGCACCGGAAGTGGTAATCACGCCGGCGCCAAAGCGTGGCGGGAAGCCCTGCTTCACCATGGCCGGCAGCAGGATGGAGCCGATGGCCACCACGCAGGCCTGGCTGGAAACTGATACGGCGGCAAACAATGCACAGGCCAGTACACCAGCCAGCCCCAGGCCGCCGTGCCAGTGGCCCACCATACTAGTGGCAAAGTTGATCATGCGCCGCGCTACCCCGCCGTGGGTCAGGACATTACCGGCCAGGATAAAGAACGGAATGGCCATCTGGCACACCGCCTGGCGCAACTCGACCCGGCGACACCACAGCAGGTCACCATAGAACACCCCGGCGGCCAGCTACAGACGCAAGTCTGCCAGGATGGCCTGGACGCCGAAGGTTGGCCGCATATCAGCAAAACTGGCGTGGTACGTACCGCCCGGCCACTGGTAGCCGGTGTGACCTATGTCCCCGGCCACCTGTGGTAAGCCCCACCCGACAACCTTGGCGGCCCACCCGGCTAGCGACGCCGGGCAGGCGGTCAGTCGTCCACCACCTCGCGCCAGCTTACGCGCTGTACGGTGCGGTTGCAGCTGGAACCGGCGTTTAGCCGTACAGTCTGCCCGGCACTGGTCTTGACGTTATTGGCACAGCCTTCATTGTTTTTGCCCACCAGAAATGGCTGGTAGGGTTTGTCCTGCATGCTGTAGAAGCTGCTGCCTCGCGGGGCATCAAACAGGTTGTAACCAAAGGCCGCATTGACTTTCACACCCGATGTATACGACAGCTGGTCATTGTTAGCGGCATCAACCTGGTCGGTTATCACAATGGATGCGCTGCTGAACGCCCCGCCAGTCTGCGTATTCACCGCCATCAGGTAGCCCTCTGCCGCCTGGGTGGCGCAGCCATTTACCGAGATATCGGGGATATAGGTCAGGTACTGCAGCTGCTTGGCAGTCTGCGTCAGGTCAGTGATCACCCGCTCGCCATTGGATGGCAAATCCTGATACCAGCCCAGACGGTAGTCGGTAGATAGGGGCGTAGCGGTAAACGGGTACTGGGTGCCGCCTAGCAGTTTGTCGGTAACGAAGGTGCGCGGGCTGCCGTTATTGCTGCAAGAGGTGGCAATGATATTCGCAGGCGGAAACGCCACCGCATTCCGGGTAAGCGTGCGGTACACCGTGCCGCCGATCGCCGTGTACTGGCCAATGGTCTGGGCCCGCAGCTCGTGACGGCCACACACGGGGCCACCGTAATCCCAGATACCGTACACGCTATTGGTCGCCGACTCGCGTTTGCGTACCAGGTCGTTCTTGCCGCACTCGCCCGCGCTTTTGTCGCACTGCTCGATAAACTTACCGGTACCGACAAACACCATCAGGCCGGGCTTGCTCACGCTAGGGTTATCCACTTTACGCTCGGTGTTATACGCCACGGCAGGCGCCACCACGATGGGCTGGATGTTGCCGTCTGGCCCGGTGGCGGTAAACAGCGGCTGGCTTGCCACGCTCCACTGTGCAGGCGTGGTACTGCTGAGGTCGAACTTCCAGACATTGCCACGCAGATCACCGGCATACACCATGTCCACCTTGCCATCCTTGTTCAGGTCTACCGGGCGCAGCTCGGACAGGCCATTTTCGCCGACCACCGACGTCATCAGCTTGAAGTAGCTACTGCCGCTAGCGTTGCCAGGCTGATTGACCCAGGCACCGCTCTTGTTAACCGGCAGGATGAACAGCCCGGCCTTGCGTGTGGCGGCGGTATCGGTAGCGGGGAAACTGCTCTTGTCGTAATAGCCATTGGGGGCCAGCACGTACCAGTTACCGTCATTCAGTTTGGCAATGTAGGGCCGGCCAAAGGTCAGGCCCAGGTCGCTGTCGTCACTATGGGTAAACTCCCACTTCACCAGGTTGGCCGCAATGCTTTCCGAGACGCTGTCCGGCTGGGTGATGTCCAGCAGGTAGAGCTCGCGCCCGCCCTCGCCCAGTGCCCCGGCCAGCAGGGTGCGCCACTGGGTACCGACTTTGGCTTCGGCACGGGTCTGCTGGCCGTTCACAAAGTTCTGGTGCGTGGCGGCGTAGCCTTGCCGTACCACATCCACCAGTTTGGAGCGCTCGGTGGACTTCAGGAACACTTTGGGAATGAAGCTGAAGGCTTCCTCGCCGCTGCTGGCCTTGAAACCATGCAGCATGCCGTCGTTGCCGCCCACGTACACCATGGGGGTGCGGGTAAGGTTATTGCTGCGGAAGGTTTCGTAGTCGCTGCTCTGCTCTACCTGGTAGTAAGGCGCGCCAACATACAGCGGCGCCGAGCGCAGCAGGTCGCCCAGCTTGGTCTGGGTGCGGGCGCGGTACTGGCCGCTGCCGGTGCCTTCGTTGCTGCTGCTGCCGCGCAGGTAATCCAGACGTACCTGAGCGTTGGTATTATTGCTTTCATTTGCCTCACGCAAGCTGGATAGCACCCCGGCAGTCTGCAGGTTGGCCGCACGGAACGGTATGCCGCCACTATTGCTACCGGCGATGATCTTGCGGTCTGCACCAGCCACTTTCTCTGACGTGAGCTTGCCACCAGCAGACCACTGCAAGGTAGACGTGGTACCGGTATCGACCACACCACTGCTGAGGTTCACTTTGTAGGCCGACAGCTCGCCAGTCCAGTTGGCGGAATCGAAGGTGGTTTCGAAATACAGCGAATCGGCCATCACCTTGAGCGAAGTGGCACTGCCGGAAGTCAGCGACCCGGCACGCCGGGCGATGCTGTCGAAGGCAGCAGCCAGCTGCGCCTCCAGCCGGAGCGGGTTCACCACCAGAAAGTAGTTATCCGGCGTACCGTCGCCATCGTTATCCCAGATCTGGTTGAAAGCAGACGGGCTGTTCGCCAGCGTACTGTCCGCATAGCCGCCGTACTTGGCGGCATACCACAGCGGGTCGTTCAGCGTGGTGACCGCCGACGCACTGGTGTCCACGTCGAACTCCAGCGTGCACTTCAGTGGCAAATCATTGGTCGTTGCCTTGCAGCTGTTATTGTTGGTATCGCGGTAGTCCAGGGCGTAATTGATGGACCTGCCTTCTTGGTCTTTCACGACCAGATAAAGACCATCGCTGCGGCCATTCTTGACTGGTTTTACCCCGGTAATGATGTAACCCATATGCTGGTCGATGCCGCCAGCAGCGTAGGTGGAATCTACCGTCACGCTCACTTTGCCCGTACTGGTCACTGCAATGGTGTACTGGGCAATGGCGTCCATATCGTGGTCAGCGCCCTGCTCCACGTCTTCATAGTTGATGGAAAACTTGTAGTAAGGCCGGCCACCGTTGACGCTGGCGTCGTAATTGGACGGCACGGTATTGGCCACCTGGGTGACGTAGTAATCCACAATCTGGTCGGTAGGGTAATAACCATTTTTGGGAATGCCGCTGCCACCATCACTCACCGACTTGGCAAAGGGCTGGATGCTGACCATCTTGCCCGCCAGCGGGATACTCACCTTCAGCGCGGGGGAAGACAAAGATACAGCGTAGGTGTTGATCTTGGGCAGCAGGCTGCTGTTACTAGGCGTGTTGCTGCCGGGTGGGTTGATCAGGGTATTGCTGCGGGCATAGTAAGCCAGCAATGATGTGCCAAAGCCCCCCTGGCGCGTGGGTTCCCCCGGTGTTTGCCCGCGGATGGTGGCAAAGGAGCTGGCCGTTTTGAGTGTTGGCGCCAGGTCGTTTGCGCTGGTCGTGGATAGCTCGCCAATGGCGATGTTGCGGCTGCGGGTACTGCCGTCGGCAAACTCCCAGTTCCACAGGGTATTGCCTGCACTGAGCATGCTGAAAGAACCCAGACTGGCCCGCCCCTCGTTACCAAACGGCGAGCCGGGCAGCCCGGTATCGTAAGAGGTGTAGGCGTCGCTGATCAGGGTGATATTGGGTTTAGCGCACCAGTAATTACGCGGTTTGTTATTGCCATCCAGGCCGTAGGGGTTTTGCCAGTTCACATCAACGGGCAACCCCATGCCGCTATCCTCCGAAGTGGACGTACTGAACGCCGACGTTTTGCCCAGGCCAGCGTAGTAGCGTAGCGCCTCGTACATCATCTCGGCCAGCGGGTTACCCCAGTTACGGCATTTGCCGATATTGCCCAGGTCGTTGGACAGCTCCCAACCGCAGCTGTAGGACCAGCCGGAGTTATTGAAGCCGACCACCCGCAGCTTGTTCAGCGTGCTGATGATGCCGTTACTGGAGGACAGAAACTGGCCGCTAGTGGCGCTGATTTCATCACCGAGATCACCCACGTTCTTGCGTAGCACGCCACCATCCAGCGGCTGGTCGAAGCTACCGGTCAGCAGGCCAAAGCGCATGCGGTTACTGTCGCCGTACTTTTGCAGCAGGCCGGATGGGCGCAGGCTGCCATCGCTGTATTTCTTGCAGTTGTCTTCGGGAAAGCTCGCGTCACACACCCGGACCCGTACGTTAAAATTGCTAGGGCTGATCGACACATCACCACTGCCCGCGTTGTAGCTGTTACCGGCTACCGGCCGTTCCTTGCTTAGCCAGTTCCATATATTGACGGAGGAAGACACTTTGACCACGCGCAGCAGGGGGGCATCCGTCTCGGTACCAATGGTGACGTTGGCAAACAAGGTGCGCTCGCCACTAGCGGGCTGCCAGGCGGTAGGCGCGTAACGGCTCAGGTCGTACCCGTCCACCGCGCTACTGGTGTATTGCTTGCCCCAGGCGTGGGCGTCTTGCGGGATATAAGCGCGCTGCAGCACCACTTGGCCGTTTGGCCGGCTACCAGAAACGGCAGCATCCTGATAGCGGCTGCCGCCGTACAGCACGCGCCGCAGGGCATCGATACGCGCGGTGGTCAGGTAGTTCAGAAAGTCGCCGGACCATTGCTCAGTGTCACCGCCGCTATTGCACTGCTTGTTGGTCGTGGTCTGCACCGGGTCGAAACGGCCGTTGCTGCTGTACACATAGCACTTATTGCTGTCGAAGTAGCCGTAATAGTCAATGCTAGCCGGCTTGTAGCGCGTATCCACCAAGCCGTCGCCATCCAGGTCGGAAGCGTCGTCGTAGGCCTCGTAAAACAGTTTGTGGTCTTTACCCAATACCAACAGGTTTAATGGCGTCTGCGTTGACGCATTCGTTACCAGGGGTACCACGGGCACGTCCAGCGCCCAGGCGGGCCCGGCGATCGTCGCGACGACAGTAGACCATAGCAAGACCGCCACCCGCTTGTACCGACCTTGGCCAGCCAGCCTGTGTAGCAGGCATCCAGATTCCATCGTTAGCATTCTCTACCCCAACCCTTCGCGCACAAAGACCGATATCGCTTGCAATCAATAAATTGAGCAATAAAAACTCGCAGTAAAAACGGCCACGTTTTTTAGCGTTAACTGTCGAATGACAAAGCCAAGATTATCTACCAATCAAGGCCCATGTCATACAGCTTTTCAAGCAGAGAACAGCAGAACGCGCGGTGTCAAACACAGACAGGCGGTTTATCGCGCCAGCGACAGAGATGCGGCCAACCCTGCCAGTCGGGCAGCGCAGCCGGGATACGGGTGGTGGGGGTAGCGCATATATCGTTACCGGCACCGGCCATCTTGCCAGGCGCAGGGCGGCCAGGCGGAGAGAACCTAGGCGGAGGCCAGGCCAGCGGCGTGCAGACGCGTCTGGCTGGGCGTTTCGCCAAACAGGCGGCGGTAGTCGTAGCTGAAGTGGCTGGGGCTGGCAAAGCCCCAGGCGGCAGCCAGATCATTGATGGGGGTATCGTCCTGCGGGTGGTGGCGGAGTGCCTGGCGGATGTGGTTAAGGCGCAGCGCGCGCAGCCACTGCAGCGGGCTGGTGGCCACCACCTCCTGGAAGCCGTTTTGCAGGGTGCGGCGGGTCACGTGCAGCTGCGCACACAGGCTATCCACCGTCGGCAGGGTGTCCGCCGGGCTGGCAGCCAGTGCGCTGGCTGCGTTTACCCAGTCCAGATGGCGCTGCTGGATGACACTGCGGCCAACGTGGCCACCACCCTGCCCGTGCAACAACGCCTGCACCAGCGCAGTGATGCTGGCCTGGGCCAGGCGCGACGGCGCGGCACTGTCGGCCGGGGTATCGAGAATGCTGTCCAGTGTCTGGCATAGCTGGCCATACGCCGCCGCCGGCAGGGTAAGCATGCCGCTATGGCGCCAGGCAGCCGGGGCATCGTGGCCGCTAAGCAGCTGGGCGTGCAGGTCTAGCAGCGCCAACGGTAGCACCATGCCGTAAATCAGGAAACCCGGTGGCGTGCGCAAGGTAAAGTCGCTGCCGCCAGGCGAGAGCAGCACCGTGTGTGCCGGCACGCTGCGGCCACAATAGCGCAGCGGGCCGCTACTGCCGGGGCGCGGTATGCCAAACCACACGGCATCCGCCCACGGCTGGCAGTGCTGCCAGGTTTCGCACAGCGAAAACTCGCGAAACAGCTGCAGGCGCGGCAGGCACAGCTCGTCCAGCCGCCCTTGGTAACGCCCGCAGGATAGTTGGGCGTAGTCCTGCTGCCAGCCGGTGATAAAGGCGGCGTGATCGGCCGCGTCTTCGGCCATGCGGGTGGTCAGCTGCATGCTGGCCATGCCGGTGAGTGCTTGCATGGCATCCTCCGTTTATCAAAAACCACAGTGGTCCGCAGCAATATCCACACCAGCTCGCCGGCATGACATTGGCTATCCAAAACCGGCAAATTCGCCATGCTTGTGCACGCCGGGTGGCCAGCATGCGCCAGCCCGGTGCAGCGCGGGGGCACGCTAGCGGCCAACTGCACTGCCGCTGGGCAGACCACCGGCAGGACATTTGCTGCATGGCAGCAAAAGCGGCCACGCGCCCCCTGAATGCCCGGTGCAATTTCCGTTTTGCGATACCGGCCCCGGCGGCCCGCTTCCTACCATGGCGTTGAGGGCCTGACAGCGGGTGCTGCAGGCAGGGAGCAAACAAGCATGGAGCAACCACAATGAGCACAAGCAACCATGGCCTGGCACGCAAGCTGGGCGGCTGGCAGCTCTGGGGCATCGCCGTCGGGCTGGTGATCTCGGGCGAATACTTTGGCTGGAGTTACGGCTGGGCACAGGCAGGCACGCTGGGCTTTCTGGCCACCACACTATTTGTGGCGCTGATGTACACCGCCTTTATCTTCAGTTTTACCGAACTCACCACCGCCATCCCGCACGCTGGCGGGCCGTTTGCCTACGCCCGTCGCGCCTTTGGCCCGGTGGGTGGCTTTGTGGCCGGTTTCGCCACGCTGTGCGAATTCGTGTTTGCGCCACCGGCTATTGCGCTGGCGATTGGTGCCTACCTGAACGTGCAGTTCCCGGCGCTGGACGCCAAGTGGATTGCCTGCGGCGCCTATCTGGTGTTCATGACGCTGAATATCGTGGGGGTGAGCATTGCCGCTACCTTCGAGCTGTGCGTCACCCTGCTGGCCATTTTCGAACTGCTGGTGTTCATGGGCGTGGTGGCGCCGGGCTTTAGCTGGGCCAACTTTACCGCCCACGGCTGGGCCGGTAGCGATGGTTTCAGCCTGGCGGCCATTGGCGGTATTTTTGCGGCGATTCCGTTTGCCATCTGGTTCTTTCTGGCCATCGAAGGTGCCGCCATGGCCGCCGAAGAGGCGCGCGACCCGGTGCGTACCATTCCGCGCGCCTATATTGCCGGCATCCTCACGTTGGTGGCGCTGGCGCTGGGCGTGATGGTGATGGCCGGTGGTGTGGGCGACTGGCGCACGCTGTCCAACATCAACGACCCGCTGCCGCAGGCGATGAAGGTGATTGTGGGCGGTGACAGCGGCTGGCTGCACATGCTGGTATGGCTGGGCGTGTTCGGCCTGATCGCCAGCTTCCACGGCATCATCATGGGTTACTCGCGCCAGATCTTTGCGCTGGCCCGTGCCGGCTACCTGCCGCCCGCGCTGGCCGTGGTGCACCCGCGCTTCAAGACCCCGCACCGCGCCATTCTGGCAGGTGGTGTGATCGGTATCGCCGCCATCTTCAGCGATAGCTTTATCCAGATTGGCGGCCTGCCGCTCACCGCCAACATCGTCACGCTGTCGGTGTTCGGCGCCATCGTGATGTACATCGTGTCCATGCTATCGCTGTTCAAACTGCGCCGCAGCGAGCCTGCGCTGGCACGCCCCTACGCCGCGCCGCTGTTCCCCATGCTGCCCGCCATTGCACTGGGCTGCGCGCTGGTGTGCCTGGTGGCCATGGTGTACTACAACACCATGCTCACCGGCCTGTTCCTGGCCATTATGGCGGCCGGCTTTGCCTACTACCTGGCGACCCACCGCCAGCGTGCCGCTGCCGCACACGACGCGCTGCTGCACGGCGAGGCTACAACGCCAGAAGTGAAACCCGTACTGGCCACCGAAGCATCCTAATACCCGTCGAGGCAGGGCCGGCAGCGCCGGCCCTGAAGCACCATGTACCACATCACCATCGGCCCGCGCCGTTACCACTTTGCCGACCTCAAAACCCTGCTGGCCCGCGCCTCGCCGCTGCGCTCCGGCGACCTGCTAGCCGGTGTGGCCGCCGCCAGCGCCGAAGAACGCGTGGCGGCACGCTACTGCCTGGCCGACGTACCGCTGCGCGACTTTCTGCAGCACCCCATCATCCCGTACGAAGACGACGAGATCACCCGGCTGATTATCGATAGCCACGATGCCGCCGCCTTTGCTGCCGTGGCCCACCTGACCGTGGGCGGCTTTCGCGACTGGCTGCTGTCCGATGCGGCCAACCCTGCCACCTTGGCCGCACTGGCCCCCGGCATCACGCCGGAAATGGCCGCCGCCGTCAGCAAGCTGATGCGCAACCAGGACCTGATTCTGGTGGCGCGCAAGTGCCGCGTGGTCACCGCCTTTCGCAATACCCAGGGCCTGCCCGGCCACATGGGCGTGCGCCTGCAGCCCAACCACCCCACCGACGACGCGCGCGGCATTGCCGCTGCCATGCTGGACGGCCTGCTGTACGGCGCTGGCGATGCAGTGATCGGCATCAACCCGGCCACCGATAGCCCGGAGGCCATCCACACCATGCTGGCGATGATGGACGAGGTGCGCCTGCGTTACGCCATCCCCACGCAAAGCTGTGTGCTGACCCACGTCACCACCACGCTGGAACTAATAAACCGCGGTGCGCCGGTGGACCTGGTGTTCCAGTCGGTAGCGGGTACCGAGCGCGCCAACAGCGGCTTCGGCATCAACTTGGCGGTGCTGCAAGAGGCACACGACGCCGCACGCAGCCTGCAGCGCGGCACGGTGGGCAACAACGTGATGTATTTCGAAACCGGCCAGGGCAGCGCGCTATCCGCCGGCGCGCACTGGGGGGCCGACCAGCAAACCTGCGAGGCCCGCGCCTACGCCGTGGCGCGGCATTTCAGCCCGCTGCTGGTCAATACCGTGGTGGGCTTTATCGGCCCGGAATACCTGTACGACGGCAAGCAGATCATCCGCGCCGGGCTGGAAGACCACTTCTGCGGCAAGCTACTGGGCCTGCCCATGGGCTGCGACATCTGCTACACCAACCATGCCGAAGCCGACCAGGACGATATGGACACCCTGCTCACCCTGCTGGGCACCGCGGGCATCCACTTCATCATCGGCGTGCCCGGCGCCGACGACATCATGCTGGGCTACCAGAGCACCTCGTTCCACGATGCGTTGTACCTGCGCGAGCTGCTGGGCCTGAAACGGGCGCCGGAATTCGAAGACTGGCTGGAAACCATGGCCATTACCCGCGCTGGCCGCCTGCAGGCACACGGCCAGCAGCCGCCGCTATTGGGCCTGATGGAGACAGTAGCATGAGCGTCATCCCCTTCCCCGGCCCTGCGGCCAACCCTGACACCATTACCGAAGACAGCTGGCAGGCGCTGAGCCAGCACACGGTAGCGCGCATCGCGCTGGGCCGCGCCGGCGCCAGCCTGCCCACCCGCGAAACGCTGCGCTTTGCGCTGGCCCACGCGCAAGCGCGCGACGCGGTACACACGCCGCTGGACAGCGCCGCGCTGGCCGCCACGCTCACACAGGCTGGCCACCGCGTGCTGCAGGTGCAGTCGGCTGCGGCCAACCGTGCACGATACCTGCAGCGCCCCGACCTGGGCCGCCGGCTGCACCCCGACAGCCGCGCGCAGCTGCTGACACACGCTGCGGATGGCTGCGACGTGCTGTTTGTGGTGGGCGACGGGCTGTCGTCGCTGGCCACCGCCAGCCACGCCGCGCCCCTGCTGGCCGCCACCCTGCCCTACCTGGCCGAGGCAGGCCTGAGCGTCGGCCCGGTGGTCATCGCCAGCCAGGCCCGCGTGGCGTTGGCCGACGAAGCCGGTGAATGCCTGCAGGCGCGGCTGGTGGTGATGCTGCTGGGCGAGCGCCCTGGCCTGAGCTCGCCGGACAGCCTGGGCGTGTACCTGACCTGCGCGCCCAAGGTTGGCCGCATGGACTCGGAACGCAACTGCATCTCTAATGTGCGCCCCGCCGGCCTACCCTACCCGCTGGCCGCGTTCAAGCTGGCGTGGCTGCTGCGCGCCGCGCTGCAGCAGGGCAGTGGCGTGGCGCTGAAAGACGGTAGCGCAGCCGAGCCCGGCTGGGCCGCGCTGCTGGCACGCGCCCATCCCGCCTTACCCGCCTGAATACGCACACCATCACACCATGGCACCGCAGCAATAGGCGGTGCCATTTTGCGTGGCATATCAGCTGTTTACATTCTGCAACAGCAGGGGGAAAGCCCCGATAGCCCCGCCGGCGGCAGATGCTGGTAAACTGCCGCGCTTCCGGTTTCCCCTGACAGAGCAAACCATAAAGGACGACGCATCCGGCGCCGGAACGGGCTGCGTTACCGACAACACAGGATTCACCATGAACCTTACCCGTCTGCCGCACCTGCTGGCCGGCGCCCTGCTGCTGTTACCTGCGTTTGCGCAGGCCAGCATCAACGGCGGCGAGCTGGCCATTGCCTGGGCACTGCCGTTTGCCGGCATGCTGCTGTCCATTGCCCTGTTGCCGCTGTTGGCGGCCAACCTGTGGCACCACCATTTCGGCAAGATTGCCGCCATGTGGTCGCTGCTGTTCATCGTGCCGTTTGCCGCCAGCCACGGCCTGGGCGCTACCGCCTACGAAATGGCCCATACCCTGGTGCTGGAATACGTGCCGTTCATCATCCTGCTGGTATCGCTGTTTACCGTGGCCGGCGGTATCTACCTGCGCGGTAACCTGCACGGCTCGCCGCTGCTGAATACCGGCTTTCTGGGCGTGGGTACCGTGCTGGCCAGCTTTACCGGCACCACCGGCGCGGCCATGCTGCTGATTCGCCCGCTGCTGCGCGCCAACGACAACCGCCGCTACAAAACACACGTGTTTGTGTTCTTCATCTTTCTGGTGGCCAATATCGGCGGCTCGCTGACACCGCTGGGCGACCCGCCGCTGTTTCTGGGCTTTCTGAAGGGCGTGGGCTTTGGCTGGACCATGGTGCACATGCTGGCACCGATGGCGCTGGCCAGCACCATCCTGCTGGTGGTGTTCTACCTACTGGACCGCCACTACTACCACAAGGAAGACGACCTGCCGCCGCTGCCGGATCCGACGCCGGATTCGCGCGTGAGCATTGAAGGCAAGGTGAACTTTGCGCTGCTGGGCGGCATTGTGGTGGCCGTCCTGCTGTCCGGCATCTGGAAGCCGGGTATCAGCTGGCAGATTGCCGGCCTGGATATCGCGCTGCAAAACGTGGTGCGCGACATCCTGCTGCTGGGCGTAACCCTGCTGTCGCTCAAGCTCACCCCGGGCCGCTGCCGCCAGGCCAATGCGTTTAACTGGGGCCCGATGCTGGAAGTGGCCAAACTGTTTGCCGCCATTTTCATCACCATGATTCCGGTACTGGCGATGCTGAAAGCCGGCAAGGCCGGCGCTTTTGCCGAGCTGGTCAGCATGGTCAGCACGCCAGACGGTGCCCCGGTCAACGGTGCGTATTTCTGGCTGACCGGCGCGCTGTCCAGCTTCCTGGATAACGCCCCCACCTACCTGGTGTTCTTCAACCTGGCCGGTGGCGACGCGGCCTACCTGATGCACGATGGCGCGGCCACGCTGATGGCCATCTCCATGGGTGCCGTCTTCATGGGGGCCAACAGCTATATCGGTAACGCGCCGAACTTCATGGTGAAAGCCATCGTGGAAGAACGCGGCGTGGCCATGCCCAGCTTCTTTGCCTACATCGGCTGGGCCTGCCTGTTCCTGATTCCTACCTTTGTGCTGCTGACTTTCGTGTTTTTCTAAGCGGCTGCGGCCAACCTTGGGGTTGGCCGCATGGCGTATGCATCAGCAAAAAGCCCGCTTTCGCGGGCTTTTTTATTGGGTGCTACGGGGTGGCTTACACGCGGTAGCTGGTGGCGGTCATCACCTTGGCGGTGAGCTTCATCAGCCCTTTTACCGGCAGCGGCAGTGGCGCGGCGCCAAAATCGTGTGCCATGTCGGCGTGCTTCAGCTCGTCGTCGCGCATTTGCGCCACAATGGCGCGGCTTCTGGCGTCCTGGTCCGGCAGCTGCTGCAGGTGGCTATCCAGGTGGGCACCGACCTGCTTTTCGGTTTCCTCCAGAAAGCCCAGGTTCCACTTGTCGCCCAGCAGGCCAGCCGTGACGCCGATGGCCAGCGAGCCGGTGTACCACACCGGGCCCAGCAGGCTGGGGCGGCCGCCCAGCTCGCGGATGCGCTGCTCGGTCCAGGCCAGGTGTTCTACCTCTTCAAAAGCGGCATGGCGCAGCGCTTCGCGTGCGGCAGGGTTGCGCGCGGTAAGCGCCTGGCCCTGGTAAAGCGCCTGGGCACATACCTCGCCGCAGTGGTTCACCCGCATCAGGCCGATGGCGTGTTGTTTTTCCGCTGCCGTCAGCTCCGCCTCGGCTACCGCGTGGTCCGGGCGGGGGCGGCTGCTGACTGCCGGCGCAAACAGGGTGCGCAGGCCGCGATCGAATTCTGTAATCAGTTTGTCTAGCATCATGCTGGCTTATGGCAGTCATCAATAGTGGCGATTATACCTTGCCGGTGCTGCTGTTATAATCCCGTGGTTTGTTTCACTCTACCCTACCCTAACAAGGACACCGCGTATGAATATCGACCTGATCAGCCCGGGCAAGGACATGCCTAACGACATCAACGTTGTGATCGAGATCTCCGCCAACAGCGCACCGATCAAATACGAATTCGACAAAGAAACCGGCGCCCTGTGTGTAGACCGTTTCATGGGCACTTCCATGTTCTACCCGGCCAACTACGGTTTTGTACCGCAAACCATCGCCGGTGACGGCGACCCGGTAGACGTGCTGGTGGTGACCCCGTTCCCGCTGCCACCTGGCGTGCTGATCCGCGTACGCGCCCTGGGCCTGATCAAGATGGAAGACGACGGCGGCGTGGATGCCAAGCTGATCGCCGTGCCGGTAGAAAAACTGTGCCCGATGTACAAGGACATCCAGAAACTGGAAGACCTGCCGCAGCTGCTGCGTGACCAGATGGTGCACTTCTTCGAGCACTACAAAGATCTGGAAAAAGGCAAATGGGTCAAGATCAACGGCTGGGGCACGCTGGAAGATGCTACCCGCGAGCTGAACGAAGGTATCGAGCGCGCCAAGCAAGGCTAAGCCTGCCGACGCACGCAAAAAAGCCGGGTTACCCCGGCTTTTTTGTTGCCTGCTGCACGGTTGGCCGCATCAGGCGCCGCGTTTGAACTGCGCGGCTTTGTCGGCCAGACGGGCACCAAACAGGCGCGCGGTTTCCAGGTCGGCCGCATCCGGTGTCACCTCAGCAGGCGCGTTGTCGGTACGGGTCATCAGGCCCAGCGAGCTGCCGTAGCGGTTGATGTCGCTGCCAATGGTGCCACCGGGCATCAGGCCGGTACCGACCCAGATCATGCTGTGCTGGGCAGCAAACACCGACAGCTGCTGCAGGGTGTTCAGCTTGTCGCCACTCGGGCTGTTGGACACGGTAAAGCCACCGGCGATCTTGTCTTTCCAGCCCTGGCTGTACCACACCTTGGCGCTGGCATCCATGAAGGCTTTGAACGGCGCAGACACGCTACCCATATAGGTCGGCGCACCAAACACGATGGCGTCGAATGCGGCCAACTCTTCAATACGCGCAGTCGCCTCGTCAGCATTGAACAGTACCACCTCGGCGTGGGCGCGGGCGCCCTCGGCCACGTACTCTGCCACCTTGGCGGTGTGGCCGTAACCACTGTGATAAACAACGGCAAGTTTGGTAGTCATCGCATTTCACCTATATAAATAGAACGAAGTCATAGCATGGCTGCACCATCTGTCTGGCTGGCCAACAACACGCTAATTCAGAAAATCCGGCAATAGCAAAGCACCCGTGCCAATATCAAAAATGGCTGACAAACCAACGCTTTGTACTGCAGCAAACTGTCATTGGCAGTATATTGCTGTGCCAGTGATGGATATAGCGTAACTTTCTGACACTTTTTTTCAGATATTCTGAAGATGAAACTATCCCTTGATGCCCTGATGGTGCTGGATGCCATCGACCGGCGCGGCAGCTTTGCCGCCGCCGCAGAAGAGCTGTACCGCGTCCCTTCTGCCATCACCTACAGTGTGCAAAAGCTGGAGCAAGACCTGAACGTGCAGCTGTTTGATCGCAGCGGCCACAAAGCCAGGCTGACGTCTACCGGCGAGCTGCTGCTGAAGGAAGGCCGCTCCTTGCTGGATTCGGCAGCCATGATAGAAAGCCGCGTCAAAACGCACGCCACCGGCTGGGAAGGCGAGCTGCGCATTGCCATGTCCGACCTGCTGTTCTTTGACGATGTGCTGCTATTGCTGGAAGAGTTCAACCAGCTCGGGGCCGATACCGAGCTGCGCATTACACGCGAGGTATTTGGCGGCACCTGGGATGCGCTGGTGGATGGCCGGGCGGATCTGGCCATTGGCGCCACCGAAAACAGCCAGGGCGGTGTGTTCCAGACCCGCAGCATGGGCAAGACCAAGTTTGTGTTCTGCGTGGCACCCGACCACCCCCTGGCCACGGCAGACGAGCCGATTCCGCAGCATCTGATACGCCGCTACCGCGTGGCCGTGGCGGCAGATACATCACGCAGTTTGCCTCCACGCAGCGTTTCGATACAGGAAGGTCAAAGCCGTCTGACCGTTGCCACAGTAGAAGACAAAATCGCTGTTCAACGCGCCGGCCTTGGGGTAGGTTTCTTACCACTTTGCCGTATCCATGAAGATGTAGCGGCCGGCCGGCTGGTGATCAAGGAAGTAGAAGAAAAGCGCGCGCCAGTACAGCTGCACTACGCATGGAAAGAAAGCCAGCCTGGCCAGGCGCTGGGCTGGTTCATCAAGCGGCTGCAGACATTCGAATGGAAACTTAGCTAGCCGCTACCATGCTTGCACCCAGTCATGACCGCGATACCCTGCTGCACCGCTTGCCCGCCGAGCAAGCCGTACTGTGCACGCCACAAGGCCATGACCTGTTCATCTGGCAAGGCATCACACTGCATTGCCGCCCCCTGCCGCTAGATGCCAGCAAGCCTGGCGATCACATGGAACTATGCCTGCTCTGGCAGCCCTTGCCCGAATCCCCTACCGCCCTGCTGGTAGCGGGTCACCCGGCCAAACACCAGCAGTGCCAGCCTTTACTGCAAAGCCTGGCCGGCGCCGGGCAACCCTGGCTGTACTGCGGGCCAACAGGCGCTGCAGGCTTGTGCAAGCGCGTCTTTGATAGCCTGTTTTACCTGGCCGGCCCGGCGCTGGCACAGCATGCCAGCCAGGCACAGGGCGCTGCGGTACAGATAGACTGGCTCAGTCTGGTGCGCCAACAGCAACAGTTGGCCGACAAGCTGGCGGCGCTATGCCGGCATTACCTAACACAACATGGCGTATATCAACTGCCACAGGATGCCAATAGCGTGCTGGACCGCTTCCGCCAGCCGCCGCAGCAGCAAGCCCACTACGCCCTGACACTGGCCACATTACTGGCACTGGCACTGGAGCTGGGCGAGCCCGCCAGAAAGCTGTTTGACAGCCTGCTGCCACAAACACACACATAAAATGGAAAAAGCCCGCCGAAGCGGGCTTTTCATATACTAGCGAGCGATCAGGCAGCTGGCGTAGCAGGAGTCTTGCGAGCGCGGCTAACAGCAGCGCTAGCCGCTTTGGCCGATGTTTCGGCAGCTTCTACGCTGGCTTCAGCAAACTCGGAGCCTACTTTTTTGGCTGTTTTGGAAGCATTTTCAAAAGCAGCGCTGCTGGAAGTCACCAGATTTTTCAGTGCCTGTACAGCAGGCTCGGAACCAGCTGGGGCGTTTTTGGCAAAACGGTCCAGTACGTCCAGTACTTGCTTGTTGGTTTCAGCCACTTGCTCTTCCACAAAGGAAGTCAGCTCGGTCTGGGTTACCAGGGTAGCGTCGTACACTTCGCGGGCAGTGGTCAGTGCTTTGTCCAGGCTAGGCTGGGCCAGACCAGCCTGGAATTCAGCGAATGCTTTCGGATCTTTGATGGCGGACAGCTGCTTCAGGGTTTCAGCGTTGGCAGCCAGCAGCTTGCGGGAGATTTCCAGCTGCAGGTTGGTCAGGCGCTCGGCGCTGGACAGGAAAATGGTGGACAGGCGAACGGCTTTATCAAACTGTGCCTGACCGAAAGCGGAAAATTCTTGTGCGTTGGTAAACATGGACATGATCCTTTTCGAATGTGAGAACTCAGCAGCAAAACCGTCGTTTAGTCTCGTTGCTGCATTGCAGCAATACGGATTCTATATTGCAGCGCAGCAATGTCAAGAAGATTTGAATCTGCACTGCAAGTAAGGCTCTCTTTTTACAACAGCTTTTGCCGCATCATGGCCAGAAAAAATGACAAAATCGTGAAGCCAGCCACGGCAGAAATGCCCCG
This sequence comes from Neisseriaceae bacterium, assembly GCA_027489245.1. GTDB lineage: Bacteria > Pseudomonadota > Gammaproteobacteria > Burkholderiales > Chromobacteriaceae > Vogesella. Next base: position 25,835 of record JAIYAC010000008.1, read on the forward strand.
CCGTAGCGGCAAGGCACAAAACACCACAGGGAGTTTTGCCTTTTGCCATCGGGGCGAACGAATATGTCATGCATGCGTTGAAAGGCCGTCGCCAAAGCTTTACACTCCGGTGATAAATTAAATCTATCCGGTAGCGAAGCCACACAATGAGCCCTGCGGCCAACCCTTTTGATATCAAGTCTGCCAGCCTGGACCTGCTGGCAGTGCTGCTGCGCAGTGGTGATTGCGCACAGCTGGAAGCGGCGCTGGAAGCCCGCTTTGGCAACCAGATCGATGCCTCGCAAAGCGAAGCTTTCCTGCTGGACCTGGACGCCATAGACAACCCAGCCAGCCTGGATCTGGATCAGATTCGCGCCTTGTTTCTGGCCAAGGGCATTCGCATCATCGCCCTGCGCCACCGCGATATGGCCGTGGCCGAGCTGGCCCGCCTGTACGGCCTGGCTTATGTCAACGCCAGCGCCAGCCCGCGTAGCGAGCTGGCCGCGCCACCCGCCAGCCAGCCCGCCCCGGTCGCCGCGCCAGCTGCTGCACCGGTGGCAGCGAATACCCTGATCGTCGATCGCCCGGTACGCGCCGGCCAGCAGATTTACGCCAAAGGCGGCGACCTGGTGGTACTGGCCACCGTAAACGTGGGGGCCGAGCTGATCGCCGATGGCAGCATCCACGTATACGCCCCCATGCGTGGCCGTGCGCTGGCCGGTGCGCGTGGTAATACCCAGGCACGTATCTTTGTACAGGGCATGGAAGCCGAGCTGGTATCCATTGCCGGTGTCTATCGCACCATAGAGCAAGCACTGCCTGACAGTATTCAGGGCAAACCGACCCAGATTTATCTAGAAAACGAGCGCCTCGTCATGACGGCGCTTGGCGAATAACACGAATCACGACGACGCAAGGAAGACCATCGTGGCAAAAATCATTGTTGTTACCTCCGGCAAGGGTGGTGTGGGCAAGACCACTACCAGCGCCAGTTTTGCATCCGGCCTGGCACTGCGCGGCCACAAGACTGCGGTGATCGACTTCGACGTCGGTCTGCGTAACCTGGACCTGATCATGGGCTGCGAACGCCGCGTGGTATACGACCTGATCAACGTGATCAACGGCGAAGCCACCCTGAATCAGACCCTGATCAAGGACAAGCACTGCGACAACCTGTACGTGATGCCGGCCTCGCAAACCCGCGACAAGGACTCGCTCACCGAAGAAGGCGTGGAAAAAGTACTGAAAGACATGGCCGACATGGGCTTTGAGTACATTGTGTGCGACTCGCCAGCCGGTATCGAAAAAGGTGCCCTGCTGGCGCTGCTGTTTGCCGACGAAGCCGTGGTGGTCACCAACCCTGAAGTCTCGTCCGTGCGCGACTCCGACCGTATCCTGGGCATTCTGTCGTCCAAATCCCGCCGCGCCATCGAAGGCCGCGAGCCGGTAAAAGAGCATCTGCTGATTACCCGCTACTCCCCTAGCCGCGTGGACAAGGGTGAAATGCTGTCGGTAGACGACGTCAAAGAAATCCTGCGCGTAAACCTGATCGGCGTGATTCCAGAATCGCAGGCCATTCTGCAGGCCTCGAACTCCGGTACCCCGGCCATCCACCTGAAAGGCAGCGATGCAGCCGAGGCCTACGCCGACGTGGTGGCCCGTTTCCTGGGTGAAGACCGCCCTATGCGCTTCCTGGAAGCCGAAAAAATCGGTTTCCTCAAGCGTCTGTTTGGAGGCTAAGCCATGTCCCTGATCGATATGATTTTTGGCAAACGCCAGAAAACCGCCTCTATTGCCCGCGAACGCCTGCAGATCATCCTGGCGCACGAGCGCAACGGCCGCAGCGCACCCGACTACCTGCCCGCGCTGCAGCGCGAGCTGATGGAAGTGATCTCCAAGTATGTCTCGGTCAACCTGGACGATATCAAGGTACAAGTAGAACGCCAGGACGACTTCGAGGTACTGGAAGTCAATATCGTGCTGCCGGAACACCAGCGCTAATCATGACCCTCACCGAACTGCGTTATATCGTGGCAGTGGCGCGCGAGCGCCACTTTGGCCGCGCGGCGCAAAGCTGCTTTGTCAGCCAGCCCACGCTGTCCATCGCCATCAAGAAGCTGGAAGACGAGCTTGGCGTGACGCTGTTTGAGCGCGGCGGGCAAGAGGTGTCTGTCACCGAAATCGGCGAGCGCATCATCGAACAGTCGCAGCGCGTACTGGAAGAAGCCGACACGGTAAAACGCCTGGCCGGCGAACACCAGAACGAGCTGGCTGGCCCGCTGAAGCTGGGGGTGATTTTTACTATCAGCCCCTACCTGCTGCCGCGCCTGATCCCGGCACTGCGCATTCTGGCGCCGGACATGCCATTGATCCTGGAAGAAAACTACACCGCACGGCTGGCCGAAATGCTCAAGCGCGGCGAGGTAGACGCCATCATCGTGGCCGACCCGTTTGACGAACCGGGTACCGAAGCCTACGCGCTGTACGACGAGCCCTTCATGGTGGCCACACCCAAAGGCCACCCATGGGAAAAGCGCGAGCGCATCCAGGCCTGCGACCTGCGCGAGGAAAGCGTGCTGCTGCTATCGCAAGGCAACTGCTTCCGCGACCAGGTACTGCAAGCCTGCAGTGAGGTAGCCAGCAAGCAATATCAAGCCAACAGCCTGGCTTCCACCGTGCAGGGCAGCTCGCTGAACACTATCCGCCACATGGTCGCCAGCGGCATGGGGGTAACGGTATTGCCAGCGACGTCGGTTAGCCCTGCAGATGAAGGGCTGCTGTCGGTGATTCCGTTCCAGGCACCGGCACCACAGCGCCGGGTGTTACTGGTAACACGTCGGCAGTTCTTCCGTAAAAAAGCCATCGAGACACTGCAGCAGGCGGTATTCCGCTCTGGCCTACCAAGCGTCACCATGCTGGAAGACAACGCCATCAGCGCCTGATAGCCACCGCGCAGGCGCAGACGACACAAGGCCGCCAGGCATGCCTGGCGGCCTTGTTGCATGGCAAGTTGGCCGCGGCCAACCTGCCTTGGTGATGGCTTACTGCGCGGCGCGAATCACACCGGCCAGGCGCTTGATGCCTTCTTCGATGCGCTCTGGCGAGGCATGGCTGAAGTTCAGGCGCAGGTGGCCGATGCCCTCTTCCGGCTTGGCGTAGAACGCCTCACCCGGCATGAAGGCCACGTTATTTTCTTCCAGCGCCACCTTCAGCAGCGGGCGGGTGTCGCGTGGCTGCTTCAGCGTGAGCCAGAAGAACAGGCCGCCTTGCGGTACCAGCCAGTCGGCCAGGTCAGCAAAGTGGGTTTCCAGCGCGGCTTGCATGGCGTCGCGGCCAACCTTGTAGCTTTGCTGCAGCTCTTTGAGGTGACCAACGTAGTCGCCGCTGTTCAGCCACTGGGTGTTGAACCACTGGCCCAGGCGGTTGGTGTGCAGGTCGGCAGCCTGTTTCAGCTTCAGCAGATACGGCATCAACTCTGGCGAGGCCACCATGTAGCCGATGCGCAGGCCAGGGGCCAGCGTCTTGGAGAAGGAGCCACAGTAGATCCACGGTGCTTTTTTCAGGTGCGTTACCAGCGGGCGCGGGGCTTCGCCATCATAAGACAGCGCACGGTACGGGTCGTCCTCAATCACCGGCAGGTTGGCCGCGTCGATCACCTCGGCCAGGCCGCGGCGGGTTTCTTCGCTATAGCACGCACCAGACGGGTTCTGGAACGACGGAATCAGGTAGGCCAGCTTGGCCTGGCTGGCGGCAATGGCCTCGGCCAGCTTGGCGGGCGGCAGCTGGCCCTGCTCTTGCTGCACGGTGGTGATGTCGGCACCAAACAGCTTGAATACCTGCAGGGCGGCCAGGTAGGTAGGGCCTTCGGTAATCACCGGGGTGTTCGGGTCGATAAACAGCTTGGCGGCCAGGTCCAGCGCCTGCTGGCTACCGGACAGCACCAGCACCTGCGAGGCATCGATATCCAGGCCGATACGTGCCAGCTCCTGCACGATGGCGGCGCGGAATTCCGGCTCGCCTTCGCTGGTGCCGTACTGCGCCAGATGCGGCGGTACGCCACTGAAATCCAGCTTGGGCAAACAGTCTGCCGCAGGCAGGCCACCGGCAAACGAAATCACCTCCGGGCGCTGTGCAGCGGCGAGAATCTCGCGGATCAGCGAGCCGGACAGGCGTTCGATGCGTTCTGAAAACATGTTACTCTCCTTGGCAGACACGTATTGTTTTTAGTCAAACTGTTTGACCAAATTAACGCTTTGTGACGAGCACGTCAACATGAATTCCACCCCCACAAACACATTGTTACGCGATGCGATGAAGGCGTTTTTTCATGCCTATCAGGCCTTTACCGACAAGCCGGACGAAATGCTGGCCAAACGTGGCCTGGCGCGCGTACACCACCGCATTCTGTTCTTTGTGGCCCTGCACCCCGGGCTGTCGGTAAAAGACCTGCTGGCCTGTCTGGGCGTGACCAAACAGGCGATTAATATCCCACTGCGCCAGCTGATGGAAATGGACCTGGTCGAGGCAGGCACCGCCGAACACGACAAGCGCGTGAAAGAGCTGCGCCTGACCGAAGAAGGCCGCAAGCTGGAAGAAGCGCTACACCGCGAGCAGGCGCGCCTGCTGCTGCAAGCCTTTGGCGAAGCCGGCCAGCAGGCCACCGAAGGCTGGTTGAAGGTGAACCAGGTCATGGCCCGCCCCCAAGCCTGAGCGCAGGCCAAGCTGGCTACTGCGCCAGCTACCCTGCACGCGCCCCACCGCTGCATACAATAGACAGCCTCTACTCCCCGATGCGCTGGTAGCGCACCGCCAGAATCTCGATCTCCTCCTCACCATCCGGCCCGCGAAAATACACGGTATCGCCTTCCCGCGCTTTCAGCAGTACGCGTGCGATGGGTGAAATCCAGCTGATATGGCCGCGCGCCAGGTCGATCTCGTCTACCCCCACAATGCTGAGCGTTTGCTCGCTGCCATTGCCGCGCAGGATATCCACCGTGGCCGAGAAAAACACCTGGTCGGTGGCTTCGCGCCGCTCCGGGTCCACCACCTCGGCCAGCTCCAGCCGCTTGGTCAGAAAACGGATGCGGCGGTCGATCTCGCGCAGGCGGCGCTTGCCGTACAGGTAGTCGCCGTTTTCCGAGCGGTCGCCGTTGCTGGCCGCCCAGTTCACCACCTGGGTCATGTGCGGGCGCTCGTGTTTCACCAGCTGGTTCAGCTCCTGGCGCAGGCGCTCCCAGCCGGCGGGAGTAATGTAGTTCTTGGTCGACGCAGGCAGGCGCTGCTCTGCCGGCAGATCGTCGTCGGCGTCTTCGTCCTGCTCTCGGGTAAATGCCTTGCTCATGGTTACCTCGTTACAAAAACAAAACGCCCCCGCAAAAGCGGAGGCGTTATCAGCGTGATGTCTAGTCGCGCTTGCCGGTTTTAGCCTGGCCGGTCGCCGTCAGGCCCGCCCATTTCATGACCGCTGCTACTTCCGCCTCGTTCAGCTCATAGTACTGGCCACGCTTCAGGCGTGGGGGCAGGCCGATGTTACCAAAACGCACGCGGATCAGGCGGCTTACGGTGAGGCCGAAGTGTTCAAACATGCGGCGCACTTCACGGTTACGGCCTTCGCGGATCACCACGTTGTACCAGCGGTTGGCGCCCTCTTCCGCGCCACCCTTTTCGCTCACGCGCTGGAATACCGCCGGGCCGTCTTCCAGCTCAACGCCCTTAGTCATTTCCTGCATCTGCTCGCGTGTCAGCTCGCCCAGCACGCGTACCGAGTATTCACGATCGAACTCGAAGCTGGGGTGCATCATGCGGTTGGCCAGCTCGCCGCTGGTGGTAATCAGCAGCAGGCCGGAGGTGTTCACGTCCAGGCGGCCGATGGCAACCCAGCGGCTGGATTTGGCTTGCGGCAGGCGATCGAACACGGTGACGCGGCCTTCCGGGTCGTCACGGGTAACGATTTCGCCTTCCTGCTTGTGGTACATGATCACGCGAGGCAGGCGGTCGGCCCACTTCAGCTTGATCGGGTTGCCTTTGGCGGTCACGCGGTCTTGCGGGCCAACCTTGTCACCCAGCGCAGCTTTTTTGCCGTTTACCGTGATAAAGCCGGCTTCGATCCACTCTTCCATTTCACGGCGCGAGCCCACACCGGATGCGGCCAACGCTTTTTGCAGGCGGATCGGCTCGATCTTGCTGTAATCCACGCGGGTTTCGCGCAGGCGGGCGGAGCGGTCGACGATTTCCTGTTTTGGCGCACGCAGTGCCAGTTTTTTGGCGCGCTGTACTTTCGGGGCCGGGCCTTCGCGGCGGGCCTTGCCGAATTCCGGCTGCGGGGCGTCGGTGGCCGGCATGGCGGCGTTTTTATTGCCAAAGCGGCGCTCGTGCTGCAGCGCGGCCTCGCCGCGTACGGGCGCGGCGCGGCGGGTATCGTAGTTTACCGGGGCGCGGCGGCCTTCCGGGTTGATCGGCGCGGCATCGCGGCGCGCGGCCGGGGCCGGTTTGCCCTGCGGCGCGGCCGGGGCGTTGCGCGGGGTCAGAAAGCTGCCGGTGGGTTTGCCACGGCCAGACGGCTTGCTGCCGCCACCGCTACGGCCCATATCGGGCTGGCGGGGTTGGCCGCTTTCCTGGCCACGTACGCGGGCCACGGGTTGGCGGGAGGTATTGCGTTGTCCTTTAGACATGGTGTTTCCTGTTTAGCTGTGCGGAAGGCAGCTGCATGCGCAGGCTGAGTACTGCCTTCCCGGCATGGCCTTGCCCGGCGGGGCCGGTGTGGGCGATGCGCTTATTGGGGCGCCTCATCAGCGAGGGGCTCTTCGTCCGGTGGCGCCGGCTCGCTGACCACCAGGGTGGACAGCTCGGCCAATGGCGGCAAATCACGCAGGGTATGAAACCCGAGGTCGTCGAGAAACTTGTGCGTGCTGGCGTATAGCCCCGGGCGTCCGGGCACGTCTTTGTGCCCGATGACTTCAATCCAGCCCCGCTCCAGCAGGGTCTGCATCACACTGGTAGACACCGATACACCGCGTATGGCTTCGATATCGCCACGGGTAACCGGCTGTTTATAGGCAATGATGGCCAGTGTTTCCATGACCGCGCGCGAATAACGCGGCGGCTTTTCCGGCGTAAGCCGTGCCAGGTACGGGGTAAATTCGGCGCGGGCGCGAAAGCGCCAGCCAGAAGCCAGCTTGACCAGCTCTACCCCGCGGCCTTTCCAGTTTTGCTGCACCTCGTCCAGGATGTCATTGATCAAGGCCGCTTTCACGTCTTCGGTGAACAGCTTTTTCAGCTGGCCCACGGTTAACGGTTCCTGCGCGGTAAGCAGGGCGGTTTCCAGCACGATCTTCAGGTAATTGAGGTCGGTAATGGTGGACATGACAGCCGCGAGACGGGCAAAACAGAACGGAAGGCGCGGATTTTACACGATTTTTTGCCCACCGGTACGGCTGTTTCCATAGCGCTGCGCCGGCAGATGGTAGTAGCGCAGCCAGGCCTCGCCCGGCCCCTGCGCCGTGGCGGTCAGCAGCACGCCGCCTGCGCGGCTGATCACGCGTTGCGAGGCGGCGTTGTCATCGTCGCAGGTTATCAGCCAACCGCCGTCCAGTTGCGGTGCGCCGTGGCGCTGCACGTACGCCAGCAGGCTGCCGGCCACGCCACGCCCCCGTGCTGCCGGGTGAACCTCGTAACCGATGTGGCCGCAGTGATCGAGAATGAACTGCGTGCAGCCGTGCCGCAGGCGGATGGCGCCCAGGATGCCGCCCTGCGCGTCCAGCGCAAACCAGGTCTGGGTAGGCAGCTCGCCTGGCGGCAGCTGGCGTCCGGCGGCGCGGTCCAGCACGCGTTGGTAAAACACCGCCGCGCTGTCATCGCTATCGCGGTAATGGCTGCAACCGGCAGCGCGGCATTGCTGGAAATACGCGGGGTAAGCGTGGCTGTGCAGCACGCTGGCGGCTTCGATACGCACGATGGACACCTGTCGACCATTTATCGATATCGTAGCGTTTATCTCTTTCGGGTAGCAAGCTAGCCACGTGGCGCCAGCATGATCACCAGCATACCGGCCAGGCACAGCGCCACCCCGGCCGCATCCCACAAGGTTGGCCGCACGCCATCCACCGCCCATAGCCACAACAGCGCCACGCTCACATACACCCCGCCATACGCCGCGTAGATACGGCCGGACGCATCCGGGTGCAGCGTGAGCAGCCAGGCAAACAACGCCAGGCTCGCCGCCGCCGGCAACAACAACCATGCCGACGCGCCCTGCTTCAGCCACAGCCACGGCAAATAGCAGCCAATGATCTCGGCCAGCGCGGTCACAACAAACAGGGCAAAAGTACGCATGAGGTCTCGTTCTGGTAAGCAGGGTGCGGCGTAGGCCGTGGTTCAGGGATGTGCTGGTACGACGGGCTGCATGATGCCACGGCAGGTGTGATGGGCGCGAGATGGAGTGTAAAGCAAGGTTGGCCGCAAGGCATTTTGCCCGCATGGCATTTGACGGTATCATCAAACGGATAGCTAGGCGTAGATACCGTCTTGTATGAAGGAAACCGAATGGCACCCAGCCATCAACATCAAGTCATCCCCCTGATGCATGGCCCGGCAAGAACCGCCGCCATCGCATACCTTGAGGCGCTTGCGGCAGACTTCAGCTTACCGGTAAGCCCTTCTTCTGACGCTTCACTGCGGGTCACCAGCATAAACGGACAGCCACTACCGGATGGCAGTTTTAGCAACGGCCGCGGATCTTCAGCAGATGACGGTACAGCCATACTCGCCGATTACCTGCAGGCACGGCACGTCACCGAGCTACTGGTTCGGGAACCGTATCTGGACATTGGCGAAGCCGACTTACCCGCCCATCTGATAGACGGTGATATCTACTACCTTTATTCGAGCACGCGATTTCTGAAACACACGCTGATCACCGCCGTGGCGAAAAACCTTGTCACCTGGTTTTTCTTTGCACTAGCGCACTTACGCCAAGGCAACACCCTGATGATCGTAGGTGCTTATGATGGCGAAGGCTTTCTGGTTTTTGAAGAAGACACCGATAGCAAGTAGGTGGGCAGAACGCAGCGTGCCCACTACGCTCCCCGATACTGATGGGCACGGTTTCAGCGCGCTAGTTTGGACTGAATGATATGAGGCCCAATGTTTACCGTGAATCAAGGTTGGCCGCATCAAGCCTTGGAAATAAAAGACGCTAGCGATGGTGTATTAACTTGCCTGTACGGTGGGCACGGCCTTCCGCCTTTGTTTCTTATTCACGAATTTCCGCTTCGACGAGCTGGGCAAGCAATACCAGCGACTCTTGCCACCCCAGGTAGCAGGCCTCCGGCGGAATGGCCTCGGGGATACCTTCCTGCACAATATCCAGCGCCACGCCACAGAACACCGCTCTCAGGGATACCGTGGTTTGCATCCTTCCTGGCAGATTGGGGTCGTCGAACCTGGCCGTGTAGCGGATTCGTTCATGTGGTACCAGTTCAAGATATTCGCCGCCGAAAGCATGGCTGTGGCCAGTGGTGAAGTTGGTAAACGACATGTCGTAGCGCCCGCCAACCTTGGCGTCCAGGTGATGCACGTTGCCAGTAAAACCGTTTGGCGGAAGCCACTTGGCCATGGCTGCGGCATCCAGAAACGCGCGATAGACGCGCTCTGGTGAAGCCTTGAGTACGCGGTGAAGCCGGACAGTATGTGTGACCATGATTTATCTCCAAAACAGTGGAAGTCCCGCAACGGCACGATCAAGAAAACACAAGCAGACAACACATAGCCTGCCTGATTTTGGCCAGCACGGCCTTCGGCCCGGTTGCCTGGCTGTATTCAGTGAAGTCCGACGTGTACCGCGAATCAAGGTTGGCCGCATCAAGCCTGGTACAGCCAGGATGCCAGTGATGATGTAGCAATGCGCAAGGCGGGTACGGCCTTGGGTCTTTGCCCACCCTGCGCCAATCACCTGCCCCGATGATAGCCCCGCTACACCAGCGCCAAGCGTACGTAGATGGGCTGGTACGGCTCGTCCTGGCTGACTTTCACCATGCCCTCTTTCACCAGCTCCAGCACGGCGATGAAGTTCACTACCAGGTGGGCGACGCCTTTGTGGATGTCGAACAGCTCTTCAAACGCCACGTAGTCGCGGCCGTCCAGGTAGCGCAGGATCCAGCTCATTTGCTCGCGTACCGATAGCTCGTCTTTTTCTACCTTGTGGTGGCGGTTGTGCTTGGCGCGCGACAGGATGGCCAGCCAGGCCTGGCGCAGGTCCAGCGGGCTGACGTCGGGCAGGCGCTGCTCGGCGGACTGTTCTACCAGTACGGCCAGCCAGGCAAAGTCGCGGTCGGCTTGCGGCAGCTTGTCCAGTTCCAGCGCGGCCAGCTTCATTTGTTCGTATTCCAGCAGGCGGCGCACCAGCTCGGCGCGCGGGTCGTCCGGGTCGTCGTCACCTTCTACCGGCGGGCGCGGCAGCAGCAGGCGTGATTTGATTTCGATCAGCAGCGCGGCCATCAGCAGGTACTCGGCGGCCAGCTCCAGCCGGCCGTCGCGCATGGCGTCGATATAGCCCATGTACTGCGCGGTAACCTCGGCCATGGGGATGTTGAGCACGTCCAGGTTCTGCTTGCGGATAAGGTAGAGCAGCAGGTCCAGCGGGCCCTCGAAGCTTTCCAGAATCAGCTGCAGGGCGTCGGGGGGGATAAACAGGTCTTGCGGGACTTCCAGCACCGGCTGGCCGAAAACATGGGCGATGGGCACGCTGGCAGGCAGGGCGGGCGGGGTAAGCTGGAAGGCGGTGTCGGTCATGGTGTCTCTTACCTGCCGCAGGCGCGCTGGCCGGCAGGCAATATGCATTTATTGAACAATCCGGGGCCCTGCGAGGCGCCCCTATACTGGCCAGACGCCCATTGTACGCCAGGTTCACCATGACTCGCCTAGCCACGCTTCTGCTTGCTCTTGCCCTGCTGGCTACCCTGCCCGGCTGCGGCCAACCTGATGCCAATGCGGCCGCCACGCAGGCGTCAGCCTCGCGTACCCAGCTACCGGCCTACGGGCGCTTTGTCGCGGTTTACCTGGCACCGCAAACCCCGGCATTACACAGCCTGTACAAGCAGGCCAAACAGGAGCGCTGGCTGGATGAGATGGTGCACAGCCTGAATACCGAGTTTCGCCTGCCGCGCGATATCGACGTCGCCACGGCGGAGTGCGGTGTCAGCAATGCGTTTTTCGACCCGGAGGCGCACAGCATCACGCTGTGCTACGAGCTGATTGTGGAGCTGCAGCAGCAGGCACTGGAGCAAAAGCTGCCCACGGTCGAACAAGAAGCGTATCTGGAAGGGGTGCTCAGCTTTGTGTTCATCCACGAGCTGGGGCACGCGCTGGTACACGAGCTGGCGCTGCCGGCTACCGGGCGCGAAGAAGACGTGGCCGACCAGCTGGCCGTGGTGTCGCTACTGGGCGAGCCGGATAGTGACAGCGAGCAGACCTTTGCCAACAGCGTGGCGCAGATCGGCCATGTGGCAACCTGGTTCCAGCTGAACGCTAGCGGCGAGTACGAACTGGAGGCGCTGGCCGACAGCCACGCGCTGGATGAGCAGCGCTTTTATAACGTGATGTGCTGGCTATACGGCGCCCAGCCCGAGGCGTTTGACGACATGATTGTCAGCGGCCAGCTACCGGCCGAGCGGGCCGAGGGCTGTGCCGATGAATACCGGCAGATACGGCATAGCTGGGATACCTTGCTGGCACCGCACCTGCTGACACAGACACACTAGGCGCAGTTGACGCCATCGCCCACGGCCCCCTGGCCGGGGGCGTAAAAAAAGGTTGGCCGCAGGGCATGCGGCCAACCTTTTTTACGGGTGGTGCCCGTTATGGCATCAGTAGCCCAGGCCCATGGCTTGGCGTACGTCGTTCATGGTGGCGCGGGCCACCTGCTCGGCTTTGGCGTTGCCTGCGGCCAGAATCTCCTGCACCAGCTTGGGGTTGCTCAGGTATTTCTCGGCGCGCTCGAACATCGGTTGCTGCTCGCGCACCACGGCGTCGATCACCGGCTGCTTGCAGTCCAGGCAGCCGATGCCGGCGCTGGTACAGCCCGCTTTCACCCACTCTTTGGTGGCACCGTCGCTGTACACCTCGTGCAGCTGCCATACCGGGCACTTGGCCGGGTTGCCGGCGTCGGTGCGGCGCACGCGCGCCGGGTCGGTGGGCATGCCGCGAATCTTCTTGGTGACCGCTTCCGGCGCTTCGCGCATGGTGATGGTGTTGCCGTAGGATTTGGACATCTTCTGCCCGTCCAGGCCCGGCATTTTGGAAGCGGCGGTCAGCTTGGCCTCGCACTCCGGCAGGATGATCTTGCCCTTGTTTTCCAGCCAGCCCAGCAGGCGCTCGCGGTCGGCGCCGCCCAGATTCTGGCTTTGCGCCAGGATCTCGCGCGCTTTTTCCAGCGACTCGGCGTTGCCGTCCTGCAGGTAGGCGGTACGCAGCTGCTCGAACTGCTTGCCGGCCTTGCCGATTTTCTTCACCGCGGCCTTGGCCAGCTCTTCAAAGTTCGGCTCGCGGCCGAACATGTGGTTGAAGCGGCGGGCCACTTCGCGGGTGAGCTCGATGTGCGGCACCTGGTCTTCGCCTACCGGCACCAGGCCAGCTTTGTATACCAGAATGTCGGCGGCCTGCAGCAGCGGGTAGCCCAGGAAGCCATAGGTGGTAAGGTCTTTGTGGCTGAGCTTGTCCATCTGGTCTTTGTAGGTGGGCACGCGTTCCAGCCAGCCCAGCGGCGTCACCATGGACAGCGCCAGGTGCAGCTCGGCGTGCTGTGGCACCTTGGACTGCACGAAGATGGTGGATTTTTCCGGGTCTACGCCCGAGGCCAGCCAGTCGATCACCATCTCGTTGATGGATTTGCCGATGATGGAGACGTCGTCAAAGTTGGTGGTCAGCGCGTGCCAGTCGGCCACCATGAAGAAGCATTCGTGGCTGTGCTGCAGCTCTACCCAGTTCTTGATCACGCCGTGGTAGTGGCCCAGGTGCAGGCTGCCGGTGGGGCGCATGCCGGAAAGAATACGGTTGGCAAACATGTATGGCTTTCAGAAAAAGGTCAGGCTCTTACCAGCAGGTAGAGCAGGTTCAGTACGATTTCGATAAACGGACTCAGGATGGGCGACAGCGTACGGGTAAACACCAGCGCCAGCAGTATCCACATGCCGTACGGCTCCAGCCGGGAATACTGGTACGCCAGCCCCGGCGGCAGCAGGCTTTCCACGATACGGCCGCCGTCCAGCGGCAGCAGCGGCATCAGGTTCAGCACCATCAGCACCACATTAATGCCGATACCGGCCTGGCTCATCAGCGCCAGCGGCTCGCTGTAGCTGTTGTTCATTACCACAGCCAGTTTGAATAGCAGCACCCACAGTACCGCCATGGCAAAGTTGGCCAGCGGGCCGGCGGCCGCAACCCAGCGCATGCCGGCGCGTACATTGCGCAGGTTGCCAAAGCGTACCGGCACCGGCTTGGCCCAGCCAAACAGGAAACCGCCCACGGCCAGACACATCAGCGGCAGCAGGATGGTGCCCACCAGGTCGATATGGCGCAGCGGGTTCAGCGATACGCGGCCCAGATTGTAGGCGGTGTTGTCGCCCCAGTACTTGGCCACGTAGGCGTGCGCGGCTTCGTGCAGGGTGATGGCAAACAATACCGGCAGTGCGTATACGGAAATCTTCTGGATCAGGTTGAGTTCTTCCAAGATGCGGTCCTTGCAGGGTTACAGGCCCAGGCGCGCGGGGTCGCCCTTGCCCTGGCGAATCAGCGCCACGCCGTCGGTCATGTCGATAACAGTGGTGGGCTCGGTGCCGCACCAGCCTCCATCGATCACCAGGTCCACCAGATGTTCCAGCCGCTCGCGGATTTCGTAAGGGTCGGTCAGCGGCGCGTCGTCACCCGGCAGCTGCAGGGTACAGGACAAAATGGGCTCGCCCAGCTCTGCCAGCAGCGCCAGCGCCACGGCGTGGTCTGGCACGCGCAGGCCGATGGTGGCGCGCTTGGGGTGCAGCGTGCGCTTGGGCACGTCGCGGCTGGCTTCCAGAATAAAGGTGAAGCTGCCCGGCGTGGCGGCCTTCAGCAGCCGAAACTGGCCGTTGTCCACGCGGGCATAGGCCGCCAGCGACGACAAGTCGGCGCACACCAGCGTCAGGTGGTGCTTGAGGTCGATCTGGCGGATGGCCAGCAGGCGCTCCATGGCTTTCTTGTCGCCCAGGTGGCAGCCCAGCGCGTAACAGGAATCGGTGGGGTACACCACCACGCCGCCGTCGCGGATGATCTTGGCGGCTTCGCGTATCAGCCGCGCCTGCGGGTTTTCCGGGTGAATCATGAAGAACTGGGACATGGCATTAGCTCGCTAGGTTGGCCGCGGGGTTGGCCGCAGGGTTGGCCGCAGGCTGCTGGATGCGCGCGGCCAACGGTAGCCAGACCGGCTGGCAGATAGGGGGCAGCGGCTGGGTGCTGCCGACGTCGCGCCCACCCTCGCCCGGCGCGTGAAAGTCGCTGCCGGCGCTGGCGTACAGCTCGTGGCGCTGGGCGTGCAGGGCAAACTTGATCATGTCGTCCAGGCTGTGGCTGCCGCTGGCAATTTCGATGGCTTCGCCGCCGGCGGCCTTGAAATCCAGAATCAGCCGCTCGATCAGCGTGCGCCCCATATCGTAGCGCCCCGGGTGGGCGATCACCGCCATGCCGCCGGCGGCGCGTATCCACGCCACAGCGTCTTCCAGGCTGGCCCACTCGTGCGGCACGTAGCCGGGCTTGCCGGCGGTGAGGTATTTGCGGAACACGGTTTTCACGTCTTTGACCTCGCCGCTTTGCACCAGATAGCGGGCAAAGTGGGTGCGGCCAACCATTTCCGGGTTACCGGCAAAGCGCATGGCACCATCGAACGCGCCGTGGATACCGGCTTTTTCCAGCGAGGCCGACATCTGGCGCGCACGCTCTACGCGGCCATCGCGGATGGATTGCAGCCCGGCTTGCAGTACCGGGTTGGCCGCATCGATGCCCAGGCCAACAATGTGCACGGTATGGCGCTGCTGCCAGCTGACCGATACCTCGACGCCGTTCAGAAAAGGCACGCCGCAGGCGGCCGCGGTGGCGGCAGCCTCGGCCAGGCCGGCGGTGCAGTCGTGGTCGGTGAGCGCCAGCAGGGTGGCGCCGCGCTCGGCGGCACGGCGTATCACCTCGGCCGGGGGGAGCCCGCCGTCGGACGCGGTGGAGTGAAAGTGCAGGTCAATGCTGTTCATCAGGGCCTTTGTTTGCCGCCTGGGCCTGGCGTGCGGCTTCGCGCAGCTGCCAGGCGGCCAGCTTCTGGCGGTGTTCACTGACCGCAGAATCGTAAATATCCCAGACGCAGGGCTGGCAGCCGCTATGGCAGCAGGCGTAGTCGTCCGGTGCTTCGGGGGGCGCTGGCTGCGGGTCGAAGTCGTCGTCGAACGCTTCGGGGCCGATGGCTTGCAGGGTACTCACGCTGCGGCTACCACCTTGATGGTAAAGCCGTCGCCGGACACCAGCTGGCCTACGCGGATCTTGTTGGTCTTGCGCAGCTCTACCTGGCCGTCTACCAGCACATTGCCCTCGGCAATAAAGTGTTTGGCCATGCCGCCGGTGTCGCACACACCGCAGGTTTTCAGCAGGTCGCACAGCGGGATGTAGTCGCCGCTCAGTTCGTAGATTTCGTTCATGGTTCTGTTCACAGGGGTTGTACACACCGCCTTTTGACAGGGCTGTGTGCCGGCTGTGGACAATTGCCACAAGCCTTTGTTTGTTCTTGCCATTTTCTGGCTGACTATTTTTTCAGCAGCCACTTTTTACTTTCCACACCGCAGCGGGACAGGCTTGTGCACCGGCTGTGGACAAAGCGCCTAACTGGCTGAGCCATAAGGCGAAAGCCACGCCTGCCTAAAAAACAGGCAGCTGCGGCAGTACGCGCCGCAGCGCCGCCCACGCGGCGGCCTGGCGCTGCGCCCCCTGCCCTGCCACCAGCTGATACGGCACGCCGGCTGCCTGCAACGCTTCGCGGTACAGGCCAAACAGCCAGTCGCGGCTATCGGGGTGGCTGCGTAGCGGGTCCGGCTGCCATGGCAGGTCGGGTGCGGTGAGCAGCGTCTGCGTGTAGCTGTGCGGCTGGTTGATGGCCAGCAGTGCCGGCTCGGCCTGGCCAAAGGCGACCTCGGCCCAGATACGGCAGGTCAGCACCGTGGTATCACACAACAATACCGTGGCACCGGCGTCGCAGGCGGCCTGCTCGGCGGCCAGCTGCCCGCGGGCAATGGCCAGGATATCGGCAGCAGCGGGCTGGTAGGGCCGATGGGCATAGTAGGCGCGGGCGTACTCTGCCACCGCTACCGCCGCCACACCGTGCTGCTGCAGCCGGCTGGCCAGCTGCGCGGCCAACGTGCTTTTACCGCAGGATTCGGGGCCGACAATGGCAATGCGTACAGGGGAGCAAACGTCAGACATATGCCGCCTATTATACGCGGCAACCGCCCTGCCCTGTTACCCGCCTGCAGCACAGGCCCGCACGCCTGGCCTGGCTATCCACAGTATGCGTAAAAACGCCCACATCCTGTGGGAGCAAGGGTGTGGGCGGGCTGTGGAAAAGCATCACAAGTTCATGTTTTATCGAAACAAAACACCAGCAGCCTATTTTTTAAGCAAGTCCTGCGTAGCATGCCACACCTTGGCCATTCCCACGCTGCCAGACACACCGTGGTAACAGATCAAGCCAAAACGCCCACACCCTGTGGGAGCAAGGGTGTGGGCGGGCTGTGGAAAAGCCAGGCAAGTCCTTGAAACAGCAGGCACAAAGCGCGGGTGACTATTTTTTAATCACCCACCGTGCTTTATGCACGCCAGCGCTGGAAAGCGCTGTGGGGTGGTTGTGGACAAATGCGGTAAACCCATGACGCACAATGCTTTTCCGGCACTGCACATTTTTTAATCAGCCAGCGAGACTTCTCCGCGCAGATTAGCGGCCCACGCCTGGCGCAAAGCTTCTGCGCCAAGGCCCTGCGACAGCAGGTAAAGCAGCTTGGCGTTGGCCGCTTCCGGCGTCATGTCGCCACCGGCTAGCGCGCCGGCCTGCGCCAGCGGCTGGCTGGCGGCGTAGGCACCCACTTCTACGGCGCCTTTGCCGCACTGGGTCAGATTGACCACCAGACAGCCGCGCGCGCTGGCCACGCGCACGCCGTCCAGCAGCGCGGCGTCGTCTGGCGTGTTGCCGTTGCCGTAGCTGTGCAGGATGGAAGCCTGCGGGGTATCTGCGGCCAACCAGCGGCCAAAGTCGCCCGCCATGCTGCCTGGCAGCAAAAAGCCGCTGCGGATGCTGGCCGGCTGCGGCAGCACGGCGCGGAAGCTGCCACTGCCACGGCGCCACTGTGCGGTGTCCCAGCCAGCGTGAATGCCAAAGCGGGCCAGCGGCGCGGCGTTGGGGCTATCAAAGCCGGCAAAGCTGGCGGCGTCTACCTTGCGCGCACGGCAGCCGCGCAGCAGCAGGCGGTTGAAGGCGATGGCCACCTCGTGCAGCGCAGGCTGGCAGGCAGCCTCGATGGCGTCGGCCAGGTTGCCCCAGCCATCGCTGCGCGGGTGGCCCAGCGGCAGCTGCGAGCCGGTCACGATCACCGGCTTGGCCAGGTTTTCCAGCGCAAAGGCCAGCACGCTGGCGGTGTAGGCCATGGTGTCGGTGCCGTGGATCACCACGAAACCGTCGTAACGGTCGTACGCCGCCGCCAGGTCGGCTACCAGCTTTTGCCAGTCGGCCACGGTAATGGCCGACGAGTCGATCAGCTGCGGGTATTCCACCACATCCCAGCTAACGCCGTCGCGTGCCAGGCGCTGCAGCTGGGCGGGCAGGTAGCCCGGCACGGGTGCCAGGCCAGCGGGGGTGGGGGCCATGCCGATGGTGCCACCGGTGTAAAGAATCAACAGTTTGCTCACGCGCCATGCTCCTTATGAAAAAACGGCGTCCCCGGAAGGGTAACGCCGTTTGGATGTGCATTACAGATTGTGTACCAGAATGCCCAGAATCAACACCGGGGCCAGGTAGCGGCAGAAACCGCGCATGGCACGCAGCCACAGCGGGTTACGCCCGCCCGGTGCCAGCTCGCCCTGCACGACCGGCCAGACACGCCAGCCCACGAACACCGCCAGCAGTACCTCGCCCAGCGGCATCAGCAGATTGGACGTGATGTAGTCCAGCAGGTCGAAAACACCCTTGCCGAACACGGTGTATTCGCGCCAGATACCCAGCGACAGCGACGCCGGAATACCCAGCAGAAACACGCCGGCAGACACCAGCAGCGCGGCACGGCGGCGTGGCAGCTTGAATTCGTCCATTACCGCGCTCACCACCACCTCCAGCAGCGATACCGACGAGGTCAGCGCCGCCACCAGCAGCAGGCAGAAGAACAGCACGGCAAACAGCTGGCCACCGGCCATCTGGGCAAACACCGCCGGCATGGTGATAAAGGTGAGCCCCGGGCCGGCGGACGGGTCGAAGCCAAAGGCGAACACCGCAGGCAGCACCATCAGGCCGGCCAGGAAGCAGGTCATCACGGTCAGGGCGATCACCCACAGCGAGGAGCCCAGCAGCGGGGTGTCGCGGCCAACGTAAGAGCCATAGGTAATCATCACGCCCATGCCCAGCGACAGCGAGAAAAAGGCCAGGCCCATGGCGTCGACCAGCATGGTACCGGTGACTTTGCCAAAATCCGGCGTCAGGAAATACAGCAGGCCATCCATGGCGCCTGGCAGCGTGAGGCCACGCACGATCAGCACCAGCATCAGCACAAACAGGGCCGGCATCAGAAACTTGGACAGGTTCTCGATGCCCTTCTGCACGCCGCCCAGCACCACGGCCAGCGTCAGGCCGGCAAACAGGCCATGGTAGATCAGCGGCTGTACCGGGTCGGTAATAAAGCCATTAAAGGTATCGCCCAGCACCTTGGCATCGCTGGTCAGGATGCTACCGCTGAGCGACTTGCCGATATAGGCGATAGTCCAGCCACCGACCACACTATAGAAAGAGTAAATCAGGAAGCACACCAGCACGCCGGTAAAGCCCACCCACGGCCAGGCACGGCCGCCCAGCTGGCGAAAGCTGCCCACGGCATTGCTGTTGGCCGCACGGCCCAGCGCCATTTCGCCCAGCATCAACGCCAGGCCCACGGTCATGCAAATGAGCAAGTAAATAAACAGGAACGCACCACCGCCATTGGTGGCCGCCACGTACGGAAACTTCCAGATGGCCCCCAGGCCGATGGCGGAACCCGCCGCAGCAAGAATAAAACCGAGGCGCGAGCCCCATTGAGATCGAGACATACAGACTTCACTTCCAAACGGTAACGAAACAGGGCTGCCGGTAAGCACCCCACGCAAGCGCCACGCTGCCGGTAAGCATCATGGCGATTCACACGCTCGTTGCCGGTCTTGCCACGGCGGGTAGCACGGGCAAGGTCCTGCAGCAGCCGGGTAGGCTGGCCCTGGGTGCAGGCCACCGGGCAGCCAGGTTGGCCGCGGGTGCCACGCAGGCGGGCGGAACGCACTGGCCCTAAAAAGCCAGAACCGCCAGCGGCACAGCCTGCCTGGCGGTTTTGTATACGAAATACAGTACATAAAATACCATGGCGCCGCTTTTGCGTCAGCCACAGCCTTGCCTAGCCCCGCTGCTATGCGTATACTCGCGCTTCACCTGAGTGCGGGTGTAGCTCAATGGTAGAGCAGAAGCTTCCCAAGCTTACGACGAGGGTTCGATTCCCTTCACCCGCTCCATCCTGCCTTATCAATCACGCCGCAGACCCAATGCCCATGAAATGGAACTCTGGCCGGCTATGGCTCAAAACCGCTGTCTATAGTCTCGTTGCCCTGGTTTCGCTGCTGGCCATCGGGCTGATTCTGTTTTTCCTGCGTTTCGATAGCCAAAGCGTACGCAACAACCTGCAAAACTCGCTGGCAGACACCCAACGCACCGTTACCATCAACGGCAAGATTTCCCCCATGCTGTTCCCCTCGCCTGGCCTGGCCATTGGCGGGCTGGAAGTGAGCGAGCCTGGCAGCAAGGCATCTTTTGCGCGTATCGGCGAAGTAGAAGCCCGCCTGGCCTGGCTACCCTTGCTGTTTGGCGAGCTGGAAATCACCCACCTGTCGCTGCACGACACGCAGTTGGACCTGGTGCGTAACAGCGATGGCAATATGAACTTTGCCGATCTGCTGCGCCGCCGTAAAACCAGCAAATTCAAGCTGGACCTGGACACCATGACCCTGCGTGGCACCAGCATGACGCTGTCCGACCGCGTAAACGGCCGCCTGAGCCGCCTGGAAGAAGGCAGCCTGGACATCGAAGGGCTGAAGTCTGACGCACGGCTGTCGTTCGGTGGCCGTATCGTTAGCGACAACCACGTCGTCAGCGTCGCCGTCAAAGCACCGTTTACCCGCCAGGATGACCAGGTCAGCATCGACCAGCTGGACGCACTGGCCATCAGCAGCACCGACAAGCTGGGCGAAGTACGCCTGGGGGCGGAAGGCCGCCTGAAGCTGAACTTTGGCACCCTGCTGGCCAGCGGCGAGGACATCAAACTGACGCTGGACACCTCGCTGCCCAAAGGCCATGCCGAAGCGCGCCTGCCGCAGGTAAGCGCCAGCCTGACCGAGCTGTCCACCCCGGCTGCCGCCATTACCGGTTCGGTGAATTACGCCCGCACGCAATACCGTTTTTCCAGCCAGCTGGCTGAAATCAAGCTGAATCGTGAAGGCGCATTTGCCGACCAGATGCTGGGCAACTTTGCCTGGTCGGTAGGTGGCCACGCCATCAACATGAACCTGCGCGCACCGCTGAGCCTGGCGGCCTACCACCAGCTGCGCCTGGAGCCGCTGGCACTAACCGCCCACCTGAAAACGCCGGTGCTGCCACGCGGCCAACTACAGGCGTCGCTGCAAGGCGCACTGGATGGCGACCTGGCCGAAAGCCGGCTGAACCTGCGCGTAGCGGGCCAGCTGGACGGCGCTGCGCTGGCGGCCACCGCCACGCAGTACGGTTTCTTGCAGCCACGCCACGAAGCCACGCTGACGGTAGGCAAGCTGGACCTGAACCGCTATCTGCCGGAAAACCAAGCCGAAAAAGCCGTGGCGCTGTTCCAGAACGGCACGCCTTTCCGCCTGGACTGGATGGATTTCCTGAATGTGGACGGCAAGCTGTCGGTGGGCGAGCTGGCCATGGGCCGCTTCCGCATTAAAGGCATTACCGCCGATATCAAGGCACGGCCGGAAAGCATCACGCTGGACCAGCTGGGCGCAGAGATCTACGACGGCAAGCTCAAGGGCAGCATGAAGCTGCTGCGCGACAAAGAGCCACGCGTGGAGCTGTCGCAGCAGCTGATCGGCATGCAGATCAAACCACTGATGCTGGACCTGTTCGACTTCAACCGCGTGGAAGGTGCCAGCAACGGCTGGGTACAGCTGAACGCCCACGGCAACTCGCTGGCTGCGCTGCGCAATACGCTGAGCGGCAAAGTGGCGGTGCGGCTGGAAAAAGGCGCGCTCACCGGCATCGACCTGGTCTCGGCCCTGCGCGACCTGCCGGGCGAGCTGAAAGACTGGAACAACAACACCATGGTGGCGCAGGCAGACCAGAAAACCACCTTCTCGGCCCTGTCGGCCGGGTTCGAGCTGGACAACGGCATTGCCCGCAATCAGGACTTGAACCTGGAATCGTCGCTGGTGAATGTGAAAGGCGGGGGCAAGTTCGACCTGACGCAGAGTATTGTGGACTACACGCTGAATGTGCGCGCCAACCCGCAAGCCTTCAAGCAGCTGAACGGCATTAATGTACCGCTGAAAATCACCGGCCAGATCAACAAGCCCACCTACTCGCTGGACTTCAACGCCATGGTAAAAGGCAAGAAAACCGAAGGCGAAAAGCAGCAGGCGCTGAAAAAAGAGCTGACCAAACAGATCACCACCATCCTGCCAGGCAGCAAGCAGTAAGCTGGCGGCGTATGAAATAAGGTTGGCCGCATTAGCATGCGGCCAACCTTTTTTCATGCTCCCTGCCCGCCATGGCGGGCAGGCTACCGGCTAGCCCTGCAGCAGCAGGGTTTCTGCCAGCAGCAGCTGTTCCGGCTTGGCCAGCAGTACCAGCACATCGCCTTCGCGCAGCTCGAAATCCGGTGTCAGCTCGGTATAGCGCGTGTGGCCACGGCGCACGGCCTTCACTTCTACCTGGCTGTCGGGCAGCTTGATGGCCCCCAGCGGTGAGCCGATGGCGTGCGCACCACTCACCAGCTGCACGCTATGCAGGCGCGACATCTGGCTATCGTCGATACCGTCTACTTCGTCACTGGCACCGCGGAAGAAGCCCTTGAACAGGTTGTAGCGCTCTTCGCGCACGGTGCGGATACGGCGCAGCACGCGACCCAGCGGCACGCCCAGCACCACCAGCGCGTGCGAAGCCAGCATCAGGCTGCCTTCCATCACCTCGGACACCACCTCGTCGGCGCCGGCCTGGCGCAGCTGTTCGATATCGGTGTCGTCGATGGTGCGCACAATCACCGGCAGGTCGCTACGCAGCTGGCGCACCACATCGATAATGCGTTCGGAGGCATGGGTGTCGGCAAAGGTAATCACCACCGCCTTGGCGCGCAGCGCGCCGGCAGCGGTCAGCACCTCGCGCTTGGCGGCATCACCAAACACCACCGGGTCGCCCGCCTCGCCGGCCTCGCGCACGCGCTCCGGGTCCAGATCCAGCGCAAAAAAGGAAATATCTTCGCTTTCCAGCAGGCGGGCCAGGTACTGGCCGCTACGGCCGTAGCCGCAAATGATCACGTGTTCGTTCTTGCTCATGGTCTGCACCAGGATCTGGTGCAGGTCGACCGACATCAGCGCCCAGTCCTGCTTGATCAGGCGCTTGCTGATACGGTCGGCGTACTGGATCAGGAACGGCGCCACCAGCATGGACAGCAAAATGCCGGCAATCGCCGCCTGCTCGGTGGCTGGCTGCAACAGCTTGAGGCTACCGGACAGCGACAGCAGTACAAAGCCGAACTCGCCGCCCTGTGCCAGCGCCAGGCCTGCCTTGAACGCGTCGTTGGCACGGTGGCCCATGGCGCGTGCCAGACCAAACACCACCAGCAGCTTGACTGGCAGCAGCAGCACCAGCATCAGCAGCACGGCGCCGGACTGCTCGAACAGCACGCCCACATCCAGCCGCATACCAACGGTAATAAAGAAGAAGCCAAGCAAAATATCGCGGAAAGGCTTGATGTCTTCCTCTACCTGGAAACGGTATTCGGTTTCCGAAATCAGCATGCCCGCCACAAACGCGCCCAGTGCCAGCGACAGGCCAGCCTGCTGGGTGATAAATGCCACCCCCAGGGTGATGAGCAGCACATTGATCATGAACAGTTCGCTGGAGCGCTGGCGCGCCACCAGATGGAACCACGGCCGCATCAGGCGCTGGCCAAACACCAGCAGCAGGCTGAGCACCAGCACCACCTTCACTGCCGCCATGCCCAGGTCGGCGGCCAGGTGGCTAGAGTTGGCCGCAAAGGCCGGCAGCAGGATCAGCAGCGGCACCACGGCAATATCCTGAAACAGCAGCGTGCCCATGGCCAGCTGCCCGTGCGCCTGCGCCAGCTCCAGGCGCTCGGCCAGCAGCTTGCTGACAATGGCGGTAGACGACATGGTCAGCGCGGCACCAATGGCAAAGCCGGCCAGCGTACTGCCCGTGAGCCAGCCCACGGCACCGGTAATCAGCAGTAGCGTCACCACCACCTGCGCCAGCCCCACGCCGAACACCAGGTGCTTCATGGCCTTGAGCTTGGCCAGCGAAAACTCCAGCCCGATGGAGAACATCATGAAGACAATGCCGATTTCACCCAGAAACTCGGTCTCGGGGCCTTCCGGTATCAGGTGCATCACACCCGGGCCCGCCAGAAAGCCCACCACCAGATAGCCCAGCATGGGCGGCACACGCAGGCTACGGCAGGCGGTAACGGCCAGCACGGCGACCAGCAACACCACTACTATGGGAAACAGGGAATGCATCGTGGGGGAGTGCTCCTCGCGACAAAAAACAGGCCAAGCAAAACTTGCACCCGCCAGGTAAGGTCGAACGATTATAAGCTGATATAATTGACAACTATGGATATTGAGCAAAAACAACAGCAGCTGGCGCTGGCGCGCGAGGTGCTACACATCGAAGCGGATGCCATCCACAGCATGGCAGCGCGCCTGGGCGACGCCTTTCTGGACGCAGTCAGCCTGGTACTGGCTTGCCAGGGCCGCGTGATTGTCACCGGCATCGGCAAATCGGGCCATGTTGGCCGCAAGATTGCCGCCACGCTGGCCAGCACCGGGACGCCGTCGTTCTTCATGCACCCGGCGGAGGCGGCCCACGGCGACCTGGGCATGGTGACCACGCGCGACGTGATTCTGGCGCTGTCCAACTCGGGCGAAAGCGACGAAATCATTGCCCTGCTGCCCGCGCTCAAGCGCAAAGGCATTGCCATTATCGCCATGACTGGCCGCCCGCACTCCACGCTGGCGCAAGAGGCCAATGTGCACCTGGACGTGGCGGTAGAAAAAGAGGCCTGCACGCTGGGCCTGGCACCCACCACCAGTACCACGGCCACACTGGCCATGGGCGATGCCTTGGCCGTGACCCTGCTGGATGCCCGCGATTTCAAACCGGAAGACTTTGCCCTGTCCCACCCCGGTGGCAGCCTGGGCCGCCGCCTGCTGGTGCATATCAGCGACGTGATGCACAGTGGCGACGCCCTGCCGGTGGTACGCAGCGGCGCATCGCTCAAAGACGCCCTGCTGGAAATGACCCGCAAAGGCCTGGGCATGACGGCCGTCCTGGCTGCGGATGGCAGCCTGGCAGGCATCTTTACCGATGGCGACTTGCGGCGTACGCTGGACCACTCCCTGGACCTGGCCGGCCTCACGATCGATGACGTCATGGGCCGCCAGCCACGCACCATTGCGGCCAACCTGCTGGCTGCCGAAGCCGCAAAAGAAATGGAGCTGCGCAAGATCAACGGCCTGCTGGTGGTAGACGGCAACGGCGCCCTGATTGGCGCACTGAATATGCACGACCTGCTCAAGGCAGGCGTGGTGTAAGGACCCCCATGCAAAAAATGACCGACCTGGCCAAACGAACCCGCCTGCTGATCCTGGATGTAGACGGCGTGCTCACCGATGGCCGCATCTTCATTACCGCCAGCGGCGAAGAGTTCAAAGCCTTCAATACCCTGGACGGGCACGGCCTGAAAATGCTGCAAGCCACCGGCGTACAGCTGGCTATCATCACCGGCCGTGCCGCGCCCAGCGTGGCACACCGCGTGCGTGGCCTGGGCATAGACCACTACTACGAAGGCGTGCACGACAAACGCACCGCCTTTGCCGAGCTGCTGGCCAAAACCGGCATCGCCGCCGAAGACTGCGCCTATATCGGCGACGATGTCATCGACCTGCCGGTCATGAGCCGCGTCGGGTTGGCCGTAGCCGTGCCGGATGCCCCCAGCTTTGTGCGCCAGCACGCCCACTTTGTCACCGGCAACCGGGGCGGGCGCGGGGCGGTACGCGAGCTGTGCGAGCTCATCATGCAAGCCCAGGGCAACTTTGACCGCGTCATGGCCAGCTACCTAGAATGAACCGCGCAGCAAGACTGTTCCCCATCGGCCTGATGCTGGCCATGGGCCTGCTATCGTTCTGGCTGAATGTGCTTACCGAATGGCGTACGCCAGCGCAGCACCAGCTTGACCCCACGCAGCCCGAATACACCATCGACAAGCTGCAGGCTACCCGTTTCGACGAACAAGGCCAGCCACTGCAGCGCCTGAACGCCAGCAAAATGTGGAAGCTGCCGCAAACCGAACAGGTGTACATGCAACAGCCAGATGTAAAACAGTACCGTAACGGCCAGCTGGACTACACCCTGCGTGCCGACCAAGGCCGCTACGCACGCAGTACCGGCATCGGCCTGTTTGACGGCCATGTAGACATGCAGCGCCAACCCATGGGCCAGCAAGCCGCCATTCATCTGCAAACGCCCTCGCTACGGGTAAACAGCCAAAGTGGCATTCTCAGCAACCAGGCACCGGTGACCATTGATGATGGGCAGTCGCGTATCAATGCTATTGGCTTCTACTACAACCACCCGGCGGGGCAGCTGAAACTGCTATCTCGAGTAAGGATTTCCTATGCGCCATAGCCTGATGCTTGCGCTGGCACTCGGTACCGTATGCACCCCTGCATTCGCCGAAAAAGCCGACAGCAGCAAACCTATCGAAGTAAATGCCGACAGCGCATCGCTGGACCAAAAACAGGGTATCAACGTGTTTGAGGGCAATGTCATCATTACCCAAGGTACCCTGAGCCTGCGTGCGCAAAAAACCGTTGCCACACAAGACGCCAACCGCCGCCAGAAGCTGCAAGCTACCGGCAGCCCGGTGTACTTCCGCCAAAAACTGGACGGCCAGGCTGAATATGTAGACGGCCAGGCCAGCCGCGTGGACTACGACTCGGCCAGCAATACTGTCGTACTGACCGGCAAGGCACAGGTCAAGCGCGGCAAGGATGTCGTCACCGGCGAACAGATTACCTACAACACCGCCACCGAGATTTATCAGGTGAAAGGCCAGGGCGGCAGCAATACAGCCGGCCGCGTCACCATTATTCTTCAGCCGCAGGAAAAACCATGAGCCAAAGCCGGCTGAGCATCCAGCACCTGAAGAAAACCTTCAAGAAACGTACCGTGGTGCGTGACGTGTCCATGGACATCGCCAGCGGTGAGGTCATCGGCCTGCTCGGCCCCAACGGTGCAGGCAAAACCACCAGCTTTTACATGGTGGTAGGGCTGGTGGCCGCCGAAGCCGGTGAAATCACCCTCAACGGCGAAGTGATCACCCACCTGCCCATCCACAAACGTGCCCGGCTGGGCCTGGGTTACCTGCCGCAGGAAGCGTCCATCTTCCGCAAGATGACCGTAGAGGAAAACATCCAGGCCGTGCTGGAAGTCGCCGGCCTGTCCGGCGAAGCACTGGCCAATGAGCTGCAGCTGCTACTGGACGACCTGAACATCGGCCACCTGCGCGAAACCAATGCCATGGCCCTGTCTGGTGGCGAGCGCCGCCGCGTGGAAATTGCCCGCGTACTGGCCACCAAGCCGCGCTTCATCCTGCTGGATGAACCCTTTGCCGGCGTCGACCCGATTGCCGTGATCGACATTCAGAAAATTATCTCTTTCCTGAAAGAGCGCGGCATCGGCGTGCTGATTACCGACCACAATGTGCGCGAAACGCTGCGCATCTGCGACCGCGCTTATATTATTTCCGAAGGCCGCGTACTGGCTTCCGGCCTGCCAGACGAATTGGTCAATAACGAACAGGTTCGCCAGGTTTACCTGGGCGAGCATTTCCACCTGTAAGCGAAATGAAACAGACTCTCCAGCTCAAAGTCAGCCAGCAGCTTACCCTGACCCCGCAACTGCAGCAGTCCATCAAACTGCTGCAAATGTCCACACTGGATCTATCCAGCGAACTGGAGCGCTACCTGCTGGAAAACCCGCTACTGGAACGCAGCGACGGCAGCGATAGCCCACCGGCAGAAGGTGACGCCCCGGCAACCCAGGAAAGCAGCAACGACACCGCAGAAGACCGCCAGCAAGACAGCATGGAGCTGACTGACTGGGGCAGCGGTAGTGGTGGCGGCAGCCACGATGGCGACGACGAGTTCGACCCCATTCTCAATGCCCCCTGCCGCCCCACCCTGCGCGAGCATCTCACGGCGCAAATGAGGGAAACCCAGCTAGGCCGCCGCGATAGCGCCCTGCTGGCCTTGCTGATTGACGAGCTGGACGACGACGGCTACCTGCAAACCCCGCTGGAAGACGTAGCGGCCGAACTGCCGCTAGAGCTGGATGTTGAAGCCGAAGAACTGGAAACCCTGCGCAAGCTCATGATGCAATTTGAGCCCATGGGCATAGGCAGCCGCGACCTGGGGGAATTCCTGGCGCTGCAGCTGGGCAACCTGCCGGCGCACACGCCCTCGCTCCCCCTGGCACGCAAGCTGGCAGGCGAACACCTGGCACTACTGGGCAGCCGTGACTACACCCGGCTGAAGAAAATCCTGGGGGTGGGCGAAGCCGAATTACGCGCGGCGCATAGTCTTATTGCCACGCTGAGACCCCGGCCCACCAGTGGTTTTGACCAGGGTGAGACACATTATGTCGCGCCGGATATCCATGTAGTACGCCGTGGCGGGCGCTGGGTAGCCCAGCTTAACCGGGGCTCGCTGCCAAAACTTCAAGTAAATCAGCTGTATGCAAACATGCTGCAGCAACGGGACAATAGCCATAACCTTTCCGGCCAACTGCAAGAGGCCAGATGGCTGGTAAAAAACATTCAGCAACGGTTTGACACCATCCTGAAAGTGTCGGAATCTATAGTTGAAAGGCAGCAAGCGTTCTTTGAACACGGTGAAGTGGCCATGCGCCCGCTGATATTGCGAGACATCGCAGATGAGCTGGGTTTGCATGAATCCACCATTTCCAGGGTGACTACCCAGAAGTACCTGCTGTGCAGCAGGGGCTTGTTCGAGCTGAAATACTTCTTTGGTAATGCGCTGGAAACGGATAGTGGCGGCGAGTGTTCTGCCACAGCCATCAAGGCGCTGATACGCCAGATCATCGATAGCGAAGACGGCAAAAAACCGCTATCGGACAGCGCCATCGCCGACAAGCTCACGGCACAGGGTATTCAGGTTGCCAGACGTACGGTTGCCAAGTATCGTGAAGCTATGCAGATTCCGCCAGTTAGCCTTCGCAAGGCCTTATAGAAGTGCCAAAACACCGGTGCGGCCAGCCCGACCGCACTGTTAACAGAAGGAGTCAGGGTATGAACCTCAAAATTACCGGTCTACACCTCGAAGTTACCCCATCGATTCGCGAATACATCGAGAGCAAACTAGAACGCATCACCCGCCACGTAGATAATGTCATTGGCGTTAACGTGACGCTGTCGGTTGATAAACTGGTACAAAAAGCGGAGGTCAACGTTCATCTGGCAGGCAAAGACATTCATGTCGAATCGGAAGAAGCCGATATGTACGCTGCCATCGACACACTGATGGATAAACTGGACCGTCAGGTATTGAAGTTCAAGGAAAAACAGGGTGAACACCGGGTTAACGCCCAACAGGTCAACGCCACCCTGTAAGGCACGATGATGCACAACACGGGAGCCAGCAGGCTCCCGTTTTTGTTTTCCTGCCGCAGCATGACCATTTTTTTACCTGTCGCACTGATTTCAATGCTGCGCCGTGTACCAAACAGGGCAAAATGCGCATGCCCCTATTTGGCGCACCAAGCCAGACTGTGCCATGCACCAAAGCAGCTGGCCTAATGTTTCAAGCAGTACCCGCAGCCTACCCCGCCCCAGCGCGTACCGGGTGTTTGGCCTGCGGCACTTATCCGGCCCAGGCGGGTCCTATCCTGCCCTATTGCAAACAGCCGACTCGGCGTAGAATGGCCGACGGTTTTTTCCGGCAAATGTAAATCATGAGCTTGATTGGCAAGATTCTTCCGCAGCACAACGTGCTGGCGGATGTAGACGTATCCAGCAAGAAACGCCTGTTCGAACAGGTAGGCCTGATGGTTGAAAACAGCCATGGCATTGCCCGCAGCGACATCTTTGACAGCCTGTTTGCCCGCGAAAAGCTGGGCTCCACCGGGCTGGGCCAGGGTGTAGCCATACCACATGGCCGGGTAAAGGGCTTGAAAGAAGCCACCGGCGTGTTTATCCGCCTGGCCAGCCCTATCCCGTTCGACTCACCCGATGGCAAGCCGGTCAACCTGCTGTTTGTCCTGCTGGTGCCCGAGCAGGCTACCGACCTGCACTTGCAGGTACTGTCCGAGTTGGCCCAGCTGTTTTCCAGCCGTAGCCTGCGCGAGAAAATGGCCAGTTGCGACGCTGTAACCCTGCACGAGTTACTCACCGGAAACGCCCCCCATGCCTAATATCAGTGTGCGCCGCCTGTATCAGGACAACCAGCACAAGCTGAGCCTGAGCTGGGTGGCCAGCCGTGCCGGCTCTGACAACCTGATTTCCAACGAAGAACAGCGGCCAACCCAGGCGCTGGTAGGCCACCTGAACTTTATCCACCCCAACCGGGTGCAGGTACTGGGTCTGGCCGAGGTGGAATACCTGAACAAGCTGGAGCAAGCCGCTGCGCGTACCGCGCTGGACCAGCTGTTTCACAAGACCATGGCCGTGGTGATCGTGGCCAATGGCCAGCCCGTGCCCAAGCTGCTGCACGACTACTGCCAGACGCACAATGTGCCGCTGATGAGCACCCCGCTGGAAAGCCCCTACCTGATGGACGTGCTGCGCATTTACCTGGCGCGCGCCCTGGCTGTATCCACGGTGATGCACGGCGTGTTTCTGGATGTGCTGGAAATCGGCGTGCTGATCATGGGCGACTCGGCCATGGGTAAAAGCGAGCTGGCACTGGAGCTGATCTCGCGTGGCCATGGCCTGGTAGCCGATGATGCGGTAGAGCTATACCGTATCGGCCCGGAAACCCTGGAAGGGCGCTGCCCGCCCCTGCTACGCGACTTTCTGGAAGTACGCGGCCTGGGCATCCTGAATATCCGTACCATCTTTGGCGAAACGGCTGTGCGCCCCAAAAAGGTCCTGAAGCTCATCATCCATCTGATGAAAGCCAACGACCAGGCCATGCAGGCGCTGGACCGGCTGAATATCCAGTCCGAGACACAAGACATACTCGGCGTCACCGTGCGCAAGGTCGTGCTACCTGTAGCCGCTGGCCGCAACCTGGCCGTACTGGTAGAAGCTGCCGTGCGTAACTACATCCTACAGCTACGCGGCATAGATAGCACCCGCGAGTTCATCGACCGCCATACCAACCTGCTACGGGACCAGGAACATGCAGCTGATTCTGATTAGTGGCCTGTCCGGCTCTGGCAAGTCCGTGGCACTGCGCGTGCTGGAAGACAGCGGCTACTACTGCGTAGACAACCTGCCACCGAGCATGCTGGCTGACGCCATCGCGCTATACCACGAACACGGCCATAGCCAGATTGCCATTAGCGTGGATACCCGCTCGGCACCGACCCTGGCCGCCCTGCCCGATGCCATCAAGGCGCTGCGCGCACTGGACATCGATGTGCGGCTGCTGTACCTGGAAGCCAGTACCGACATCCTGGTCAAGCGCTTTTCCGAAACGCGCCGCCGCCACCCCTTGTCCAATGGCAACCTCACGGTAGAAGAATGCATCCGCCTGGAGCGCGAGATGCTGGAGCACGTGGGCGAGCTGGGCCATCGTATCGACACCAGCCATCTGTCGGCCAATGCGCTGCGCGGCTACGTGAAGCTGCTGGCCGGTGCAGACAGCAGCCGCATGACCGTGGTGTTCGAGTCGTTCGGCTTCAAACACGGCATTCCGCTGGATGCCGACTTTGTGTTTGACGTGCGTTGCCTGCCCAACCCCTACTACGAAGAAACCTTGCGCCCGCTGACCGGCCGTGACCAAGCCATCTGCGACTTTTTTGCCGGCGAACCCGAAGTCCAGCAAATGGAAGAAGACATCCGGCAGTTTATTGCCACCTGGCTGCCGCGCTTCAAACAGGACAACCGTAGCTACGTCACCATCGCCATCGGCTGTACCGGCGGGCAGCACCGCTCGGTTTACCTGACCGAACGGCTAGCGGCCAGCTTTGCCGACGAGCAGGTGCTGATTCGCCACCGACAGCTGGGTGGCCGCAGCGGCGACCACTAGCCATGCGCCTGGCCCTGTTCAAGGCCGGTGACCTGCTGATCGCCACCCTGCTGGCCGCAAGCTGCTTCGGCAGCTTTTATTTTCTGTGGTACCAGCGCGGCCAGGCCAGCCATGTACTGCTCTATCAGCATGGCCAGCTGGTAAAGCGCTGGCCGCTGCGGCTGGATAGCCAGTTTGCCCTGCACGGCCCGCTGGGGGCCACGCTGGTGGAAATACGCCAAGGGCGCGCACGCATCGCGGCCGACCCCAGCCCCCGCCAGTACTGCGTGCAGCAGGGCTGGCTAAGCCGCCCGGGCAGTACCGCCCTGTGCCTGCCCAACCGTACAGCCATCACCCTGGAAGGCGATAGCGGCCATGACTCACTGGCGTTCTGACCCACCACATGCCACGGCCCATGACCTGCAGCTGGCCCGGCTGGCGGCAATTGGCCTGGCGCTGTCGCTGCTGGAAAGCGCCATCCCCTCGCCGCTACCCGGCATCAAACCCGGCCTGGCCAACATCGTTACCCTGATTGCCCTGCACCAGCTCGGCTGGCGAGCCGCCGCGTGGGTAAGCCTGCTGCGTATCGTAGGGGCAGGAGTGCTGCTGGGCAGCCTGTTTACCCCCGGTTTTTGGCTCAGTCTGGCCGGCGGCACCGGCAGCTTGCTGATGCTGGGGCTGGCTAGCCGGCTGCCTGTGCGCTATTTCAGCTTGCTCAGCCACAGCATGCTGGCCGGCATGGCCCATCTTGCGGGACAATTGCTGCTGGCGCGGCTCTGGCTCATCCCCCACGATGGGGTCTGGCAGCTGCTGCCCCCTTTAATGCTTAGCAGCCTGCTGGCCAGTATGGCCACCGGCCTGCTCACCCTGACACTGCTGGAGCAACACCCCTCATGCCAAGCCAAACCATTACCGTAGCCCTCACCGGCGCCTCCGGCCTGCCCTACGGCCTGCGCCTGATCGAGTGCCTGCTCGCTGCCGGTGTCCGCGTGTGGGTGCTGTACTCCCAGACGGCCCAGGTGGTCGCCCAGCAGGAAATGAACCTGACCCTGCCATCGCGCCCGGCTGCCTTTCAGGCCTGGCTGGAGGCGCAATACCAGCCGGCAGAGGGCCTGCTGCGCGTGTACGGGCGCGAAGAATGGTTTGCCCCGCCGGCATCAGGCTCCAATCCGGCCGACGCCATGGTGGTATGCCCCTGCTCCATGGGCACCCTGGCCGCCATTGCGGCAGGCAGCAGCGACAACCTGATCGAGCGTGCCGCCGATGTCAGCATCAAGGAGCAGCGCAAGCTGGTGCTGGTACCGCGTGAGGCACCGCTATCGGCCATTCATCTGGAAAACATGCTGAAGCTCGCCCGCCTGGGCGTGTGCATCCTGCCGCCCAGCCCCGGCTTCTACACCCACCCGCAAAGCGTGCAAGACATGGTGGACTTTGTCGTGGCGCGCATCATGGACCAAGTCGGCGTGGCACATACCCTGCTGCCACGCTGGGGAGAAGAACGCGCATGAACAGCCCCGAACACAGCCTGCTAGCCCTGCCAGCCTTACGCCAGCTGGAGCAGCAAGCAGACGCCGCCGGCCTAGCGCTGATGCAGCGCGCCGCGCAAGCCATTGCCCAGTGGTGCCAGGCACATATCCCGCCCGGCGCTGCCATTATGGTCGCCGCCGGCCCCGGCAATAATGGTGGCGACGCCATTCTGGCTGCCTGCCTGCTCAAAGAAGCAGGCTATCAGGTAGACGTATTGCTGCCCGAGCCGCGGGTGAATCATGCAGTAGAGGCGGCATTGCAGCGCTGGCAGGCACTAGGTGGCAGCGTGCGGCCAACTCTGGGCGATGCACAGCCTGCCTGGCTGCTGGATGGCCTGTTTGGCGTGGGCCTGAGCCGGCCACTGGGCGGGGCATGGCTGCACCTGATTCGCCGCCTGAATGCCCTGCCCTGCCCCAAGCTGGCTATCGATATCCCCAGCGGCCTGGACGCCTGGACCGGCCAGCCACGCGGCGCCGCCCTGCGTGCCAGCCACACCCTGAGCCTGCTCGGCCCCAAGCCCGGCCTGTACACCGCACAGGGCCGCGACTACTGCGGCCAAACCAGCGTAGACCTGCTGGATTGCCCGCCAGGCTACTACCCGCCTGCCAGCGGCAGTATCGCCGTGCCCTCGGCCCAGCCACTATGGCGCCGGCACAGCAGCCACAAAGGCAGCTACGGCAACGTCAGCATCATTGGTGGCGCACGCGGCATGAGCGGCGCCGCCATTCTGGCAGGCCGTGCCGCGCTGGCACTGGGTGCCGGCAAAGTGTTTGTGCACACGCAAGACGCCCTGCTGCTGGACCCGGCCACGCCCGAGCTGATGCTGCGCCCCTGGCAAGACGGCATCCATGTCCCTGCGGCCAACGTCATGCTGATCGGCCCCGGCCTGGGCCTGAGCGACCAGGCCCACCAGACACTGGCTGCCCTGCTGCTGCACGACAACACCCTGGTGCTGGACGCCGATGCCCTGAACCTGCTGGCGGCGGATAGCCAGCTACAGGCGCGTTTGCGCCAGCGTAGCCACCCGGTATTGCTAACGCCCCACCCCACTGAAGCCGCCCGTCTGCTGGACTGCAGTACCGAGCAGGTGCAGGCTGACCGTATCGCCGCCGCCCAGCAGCTGGCACAGCAGTTTGCCTGCACCGTCTTGCTCAAAGGCAGTGGCACGCTGCTGGCCACCAGCGGCCAACCTTTCCGCCTGCTGACCCATGGCAGCCCGGCGCTGGCTGTAGCAGGCCAGGGGGACCTGCTGGGCGGCGCCATCTGCGCCCTGCTGGCGCAAGGCATGCCCCTGCTGGATGCCGCCCATCTGGCGGCCGACCTGCATGCCTGCGCCGGTGAACAATACGAAGCGGCACAAGGTGGCCCCATCGGATTAAGCGCCACCACCACCCTGCAGCTGATGACCCATGAACTGAACCAGCGCCTGAAACAGGCAGGAGCCCCCGCATTTTGACTTCGCAACACAAAGCTTACGTATTTGGTTTATCCGCCGTACTCGCCTGGTCCACCGTGGCCAGCGCCTTCAAACTCAGCCTGGCCCACCTGAGCCCGGCACAGCTGGTGCTATACGCCAGCGTGTTTTCGCTGCTGTCGCTGCTGGCCATTCTGGGCTGGCAGGGTCGGCTGGCCAGCCTGCCGGCAGCCCTGCGCCAGCACTGGCGCCGTTCGGCCATCCTGGGCGCGGTGAACCCTTTCGCCTATTACCTGATCCTGTTCCAGGCCTACGACCTGCTACCCGCGCAGGAAGCCCAGGCCATCAACTACACCTGGGCGCTGACCATGACGCTGCTGGCGGTACCGGTACTGGGGCAAAAGCTGAAGCTGCAAGACAGCCTGGCGGCACTGGTGTGCTATAGCGGCGTGCTGACCATCGCCACCCGTGGCGCGCCGCTGGCGCTGAATTTCAGCAACCTGGGCGGCGTCGGCTTTGCCCTGCTGTCTACCCTGCTGTGGGCGGGCTACTGGCTGTTTAATGCCAAAGATGAGCGCGAGCCGGTAATGGGGCTGACACTGAACTTCCTGCTGTCTCTGCCACTGACGCTGATCTGGTGCGCCGCCACCGGTGAACTGACCCCGGTAGCGTGGCAAGGCATAGCGGGTGCAGCCTATGTGGGCGCACTGGAAATGGGCTTTACCTTTGTGCTGTGGCTGTCGGCCATGAAGCTCACCAGCAGCACGGCGCGCATCGCCAACCTGATTTTCCTGTCGCCCATGCTGTCGCTGGTGCTGATCAGCACCCTGCTGGGCGAGCCCATCCTGCCCAGCACCCTCACCGGCCTGGGCTTGATCCTGGGCGGGCTGCTACTGCAAAAGCTGCCTATCCCCGGCCTGCGCCCGGCGCGCGCCTGAGCCGCAGCCTGCGCCAGCGTGCCATAAGAAAAGCGGCCAACCTTGATCAGGTTGGCCGCTTTTTCACACCGCTAGCGTCAATCAGGCAGCAGGCTTGCTATCACGCAGGCCGGGTGGCAGCGCAAAGGTAATGTGCTCTTCTACCCCGTTCAGCTCGCTGACTTGCTCGGCACCAAACGCTTTGATCTGCTCGATCACCGCCTGTACCAGTACCTCGGGCGCACTGGCGCCGGCGGTCACGCCCACGCGCTGCTTGCCGTCGAACCACGCCGCCTGCAACAGGCTGGCGTTGTCTACCATATAGGCGTCCACGCCTTTCAGTGCCGCCACTTCGCGCAGGCGGTTGGAGTTGGAGCTGTTGGGCGACCCCACCACCACCACGATATCGCACTCGTCGGCCAGCACCTTCACCGCGTCCTGGCGGTTTTGCGTGGCGTAGCAGATGTCGTCTTTCTTCGGGCTGTGGATAGCCGGGAAGCGGGCTTTCAGCGCGGTAATGATGTCGCGGGTTTCGTCTACCGACAGCGTGGTCTGGCTCACGTAAGACAGCGCCGTCGGGTTGGCCACCTGCAGCGTCGCCACATCGTCCACTGACTCCACCAGGTACATGCGGCTATTCACCTGCCCCATGGTGCCTTCCACCTCGGGGTGGCCCTTGTGGCCGATCATGATGATTTCCATCTCGGCCTGGTGCATGCGTTTTACTTCTACGTGCACCTTGGTCACCAGCGGGCAGGTGGCGTCGTATACGGTCAGGCCCAGCGCTTCGGCTTCCTGGCGTACCGATAACGGCACCCCGTGCGCCGAGTAGATCAGCGTGCTGCCAGCGGGCACATCTTTCAGCTCTTCGATGAAGATGGCGCCTTTGGCGCGCAGGTTATCCACCACAAAACGGTTATGGACCACTTCGTGCCGCACATAGATGGGCGCGCCGTATTTTTCCAGTGCCCGCTCGACGATGGCGATGGCACGGTCCACCCCGGCACAGAAGCCGCGCGGGTTGGCCAGCATGATGGTCTTCGTCATCGGTAATCCTTTTCATGAAAGGGGCCGCCTGAGGCGACCCGTCAGCCCAGGTTGGCCGCATGCGGCCAACCTGGCTTAGCGTTTGGCTTGTTTGAAGCTGTCCAGCACCATCAGCACGGCG
Organism: Neisseriaceae bacterium; assembly: GCA_027489245.1. Lineage (GTDB taxonomy): Bacteria > Pseudomonadota > Gammaproteobacteria > Burkholderiales > Chromobacteriaceae > Vogesella. The sequence goes on from JAIYAC010000008.1 coordinate 62,631, forward strand.
CCCACGCAAATAAAGCTATCGGCAATATTGAACGCCGGGTAGTACCAGCTTTGCTGCCAGTGCACCTGGATAAAATCAATGACGTGGCCGTGAATCAGGCGGTCGATCACATTGCCCAGCGCCCCGCCCATGATAAAGGCGGCCGCCAGGTTCATCAGGCTGCTGAACTGGCGCTGCAGTATCTGCCAGCCCAGCCAGCCGGACACGGCAAACGCCAGGCCGCTGAAAAAGAACTTCTGCCAGCCACCGGCGTCGGCCAGAAAACTGAATGCGGCGCCGGGGTTGTACAGCAGGGTAAAGTTCAGCAGTGCCGGAATCACCTCGCGCTGCTCGCCGTACTGGTAGCTGCCGTTGAAATACACCTTGGTCAGCTGGTCCAGCACGATGATGACCGCGGCCAGCACAAACCATTTGGCGACGCTGGCGGCTTTATCCACAGCCGGGGCAGCTGCCCCGGCCATTTTGCCTTGCTCAAGCATGCAGACGTGCCTCGCCCTTGCCATCGATATTGTCTACGCAGCGGCCGCACACGTGGCCGTGGCCGGCGTGGGTGCCCACATCGGCGCGGTAGTGCCAGCAGCGGTCGCACTTCTCGTGGCTGGATGGCGTCACGCTGATGGTGGTATCGGCAGCTTCGGTCACGCTGACTTGCGACACCATCAGCACGAACTTCAGCTCGTCGCCCAGGCTGGCCAGGTGCTGATACAGCTCGCCATCGGCGGTAACCACCAGCTCTGCCTGCAGCGAAGAGCCCAGCTGGTCGGCGCTGCGCAGCGCTTCGATTTGCTTGTTCACCTGCGCGCGGAAGGCACGGATGGCTTGCCATTTGGCGACCAGCGCTTCTTCGGCGCCCACGGCCGGGTTCGGGAACTCGTGCCATACGTGGAACAGCGGGGTTTCTTCGTCGCTACCCAGCAGCACTTCCCACGCCTCGTCAGCGGTGAAGCACAGGATAGGCGACAGCAACAGCAGCAGGCTGCGCGTGATGTGGTACAGCGCGGTCTGGGCGCTGCGGCGCGGGTGGCTGTCGGCAGCGGTGGTGTACAGGCGGTCTTTCAGGATGTCCAGATAGAACGCACCCAGGTCTTCCGAGCAGTAGTTCACGATGTCTTGCACCGAGTGGTGGAAGGCATAACGCGGGTACAGCTCGCCGGTGATTTTTTCCTGCATTTCCTTGGCCATCATCAGCGCGTAGCGGTCGATCTCGCTCAGGCGCTCGTACGGCACGGCGTGTTCCATCGGGTTGAAGTCCGACAGGTTGGCCAGCAGGAAACGCAAGGTGTTACGCAGGCGGCGGTAGCTTTCGGTCACGCGCTTGAGGATCTCGTCCGAAATCGCCAGCTCGCCGGAGTAGTCGGTGGAGGCGACCCACAGGCGCAGGATATCGGCGCCCAGGCTGTCGTTGACCTTCTGCGGGGCCACCACGTTGCCCTTGGACTTGGACATTTTCAGGCCCTTGCCATCCACCACGAAACCGTGGGTGAGCAGCTGCTGGTACGGGGCGCGGCCAATGGTGGCGCAGCCGGTGAGCAGCGAGGACTGGAACCAGCCGCGGTGCTGGTCGGAGCCTTCCAGGTACAGGTCGGCCGGCCACGCCAGCTCGGCGCGCTGCTTGAGCACGGCAAAGTGGGTGGAGCCGGAATCGAACCACACGTCCAGCGTGTCGGTAAGCTTGCGGTAGTTGGCCGCATCGTCACCCAGCAGCTCGGCAGCGTCCAGGCTGAACCAGGCTTCGATACCCTGCTGCTCGATGCGCAGGGCAACCTGCTCCAGCAGCTCGGCCGAACGCGGGTGCAGCTCGCCGCTTTCCTTGTGGATAAAGAAGGTCATCGGCACGCCCCAGTTACGCTGGCGCGATACGCACCAGTCCGGGCGGTTGCCGATCATGGCTTCCAGGCGGGCTCGGCCCCAGGCCGGGAAGAACTCGGTGCTGTCCACGGCCTGTTTGGCACGCTGACGCAGTACCTGGCCATCGTTACCCGCCTTGTCCATGCCGATGAACCACTGCGGGGTGGCACGGAAAATGATCGGGGTCTTGTGGCGCCAGCAGTGCGGGTAGCTGTGGAACAGCTTGTCCTGATGTACCAGCACGCCGCGCTCTTGCAGCACGTCGATCACTTTCGGGTTGGCTTCCCATACCGACAGGCCGGCAAACAGCTCGGTGGTGGATTTGTAGCGGCCATTGTCGGCCACCGGGTTATCCACCGGGATGCCGTACACCTGGCCAACCTGGAAGTCTTCCAGGCCGTGCGCCGGGGCGGTGTGCACCAGGCCGGTACCGGCGTCGGTGGTCACGTGGTCGCCACAGATCACCGGCACTTCGCGGGCGTAGAACGGGTGCGCCAGGCGCAGCATCTCCAGCTGGTCGCCCGTGGTCTCGCCCAGTACGGTGTAGCTTTCCACGCCGTAGCGCTTCATGGTGGCTTCCACCAGGTCTTTGGCCAGAATCAGCTTGCCTTTGGTGCACTCCACCAGTTGGTAAGCCAGCTTGGCGCTGACCGATACCGCCTGGTTGGCAGGCAAGGTCCAGGGGGTGGTGGTCCAGATGACCGCCATGGCACCGTCTACGTTGGCCGCAGCAAAAGCGGCGGCCAGCTTGTCGGTATCCACCACACGGAAACCTACGTCGATGGCGGGCGAGGTCTTGTCTTCGTACTCCACCTCGGCCTCGGCCAGGGCCGAGCCGCACTCGATACACCAGTGCACCGGCTTTTCGCCCTTCATCAGGTAGCCGTTTTCAAAAATCTTGCCCAGCGTACGCACGATGTCGGCTTCGGTCTTGAAGTCCATCGTCAGGTAAGGGTTGTCCCAGTCGCCCAGCACGCCCAGACGGATAAAGTCTTTCTTCTGGCGGGCAATCTGCTCGTGCGCGTACTCGCGGCACAGCTCGCGGAACTTGGCGGCCGGGATATCCTTGCCGTGCAGTTTTTCTACCATCAGCTCGATCGGCAGGCCGTGGCAATCCCAACCGGGCACATAAGGCGCATCGAAACCGGACAGGGTCTTGGAGCGGACAATGATGTCCTTCAGGATCTTGTTGACCGCGTGGCCAATGTGAATGTCACCGTTGGCGTATGGCGGGCCATCGTGCAGGATGAACTTGGGGCGGCCTGCGGCCAGCTTGCGCAGCTTCTGGTAACGCTGCTGCTCGGTCCAGCGCTTCAGCCAGGCGGGTTCACGTTTGGCCAGATCACCGCGCATAGGGAACGGTGTATCCAGCAGGTTGACGGTTTTACGGTAGTCGATGCTCATGCCTGATCTCGTTGCAAACTGGTCAAATAGGTTTTGGCACTGGCGGCATCGCGTTCGATTTGTGCCACCAGCTCGTTAAAATCATCGTAGCGCGCTTCATCGCGCAATTTTTTCAGGAAATGCACCGATATCCGCTGGCCGTACAGGTCGCCATGAAAATCGAACAAGTGCACTTCCAGCTTATAGTTCTGGGTGGTGGTGACCGTCGGGTTCTTGCCCAGGCTCGCCACCCCACCCATACGGCCATGCGGCGTATCCACTTGCACCACAAAGATACCTTCCAGGGCGGGCCGGCGATGCGGCAGGTGTACGTTTGCCGTAGGGAAGCCAATAGTACGACCGAGCTTTTGCCCATGCATGACTTTGCCGCTGATCTGGTAGGGCCGCCCCAATAGCCGGCCTGCACTGTCCAGATCGCCTGCGGCCAACCTGTCGCGCACCAGGGTGCTGGAGGCACGCTCGCCGGCCACCAGTACCGAGGGCATCGCCTCGGTCACAAAACCGGGGTGCTGCTGCAGCAGGGCAAAATCCCCTTTGCGGTCGGCGCCAAACTGGAAGTCGTCGCCAATCAGCAAATAGCGTGTCTGCAGCTCGTCCAGCAACACCTGCTGGATGAACTGCCCGGCAGGCATGCGCGAAAACGCATGGTTGAAACGGTAGATAAATACATAATCCAGCTGCGCCTGCTGCGCCAGAAACTGCAGTTTGTCGCGCAGTACGGCCAGACGGGCTGGCGGCTGCTGGCGCGCAAAAAATTCGCGCGGGTGCGGCTCGAATGTCAGCAAAGCCGCAGGCAGGCCACGCACCGCTGCTTCTTCCCGCAAACGGGTCAGCATACGCTGATGCCCCAAGTGGACACCGTCAAAGTTGCCGATGGTCAGGGCACAAGGGGGTAACGCAAAACGGCGGGGGTTCCCCAAAAACGCACGCATGGGCGGCTCGATAACAGATCAAAACATCCGATTTTAACCAGCCAACCCCAACATTGCCAGCGATAGCGAAAAACAAAAAAGCCCCGGACTAGCCGGGGCTTTTGCAGCAAGATCAGCAGATTACTGCTGAACTTCCTTGGCGGTTTCTACAGTCACGTCAAAGCGACGGTCGCCAGCCAGGCAAGCGATCAGGTCAGCACGCTTCTTGAATTTCTTGGCAGTGCATTCTGCAGTCAGTTTGGCTTCGGTTTCGCCTTTGCCTACTGCAGTTACCTTGTCAGCCGGTACGCCAGCAGCAACGAAGTAGTCTTTAACGGCATTGGCACGTTTTTCGGACAGAGCCTGGTTGAATTTCTCGGAACCCAGGTAGTCGGTGTGGCCTTCTACCGCAACGGATTTCAGCAGCTTGTCAGCTTTCAGGCTGGATACCAGTGCTTCCAGTTGCTGGTTGCCAGCAACGATCTGTGCACTGTTAAAGCCGAACAGGCCTTCAGCGGACAGGCTAACGGTTTTGATTACAGTCTGTGGCTTAGGTGCTACGACAACGGGTGCCGGAGCCGGAGCTGGTTTCGGAGCAGGAGCCGGTACCGGCTTGGCCGCTTCACGATCGCCGCACTCTACCAGACCATCACGCGCTTTGTCGTAAGTGGTCGGCAAGCGCCAGCATTCGCCGTAGGCGTTTTTCACTACCGGGGAACCAGTCTGGTTATTGGCGTAGCCATCGTTAGCAGCAAAAGCATTGCCGGTCAGCAGCAGGGTAGCCAGCAGAGCGCTCAGCTTGATCGATTTTTTCATTTTACTTCCTCTTTGTTGAAACGCGTTCCACCATTGTTTAAACAGATCGTGACAACCTGCTTCAACGTGGCACCACAGAACGAATATCGAAAAAACGGCATAATCGGTTAAGACATTTTCTGTGACTATAGGTAAGCAGCTTAGCCTATGTCAACGCCAAGTACCCAAAGTTCACACAAAAACACAACACCTTTGAGGCAAATCTTATCGAAACAAATCTAGCCAAGTTGCAATCAAGCAACAATTAACGACACCCGACGTTTCAACAGTGGTACTGGTTGCAACACCGTCGCCTGATACTGCTCGCTAAAGTCAGCCAAGCCAGCCAAGGCACTCGCCGCATCGCGGTCGGCACGAATCACAAAAGCATCAAACCCTACCTGCGCCATGTAGGACAGCTGGTCGCGCAGTACATCGCCAATGGCTCGCAACTCACCTTGGTAGCCATAGCGCTCCCGCAACAGACGCGCATGACTGTAACCGCGCCCGTCGGTAAAAGCCGGGAAGTCAATGGCAATCAGCGACAGCTCGGCCAGATGCGCCTGCAACACTGCAGGGTCTTGCTCGGGTGCCAGCCATACCGCCAGCTTGCCAGCGTGCTGTGAATCTTTGCGTTCAAGATAGACATCCAGCGGCAGAATGACATCTTCTTCTACCGAAAAAGTATCGTCGGCGCTGCGAATCAGGCGCCAGCCATCATCACTGGCCAGTGCGCGATTTTTAATGAGATTTTGCATAAACGCGCTCCTTGAACGGGTCCAGACCGATACGGCGTACAGTTTCGATGAAGCGCTCGCCTTCCTGGCGCTGCTCCACGTAGAGGGTCATGATTTTTTCAAATGCGGCCGGTACGTCGGCCTGGGCAAACGATGGCCCGATCACTTTGCCAATGGCCGTGTAATTGCCCTGGCTACCACCAAGGGTGATCTGGTACCACTCCTGGCCGTTCTTATCCACCCCCAGAATGCCGATATTGCCGATGTGATGATGACCACAGGCGTTCATGCAGCCGGAGAAGTTGCAGTCGATATCGCCCAGGTCAAACAGGTAGTCCAGGTCGTCAAACTTGCGCTGGATCGCCTCGGCTACCGGGATGGAGCGCGCGTTGGCCAGGTCGCAGAAATCGCCGCCAGGGCAGCAGATAATGTCGGTGAGCAGGCCGATGTTCGGGGTAGCAAAACCGTGCTGGCGGGCCAGCTGCCACACTTCGTACAAATCGCTTTCTTTGACGTCTGGCAGGATCAGGTTTTGCTCGTGGGCGGAACGGATCTCGCCAAAGCCAAAACGGTCGGCCATATCGGCCACGGCGTCCATCTGGTCGGCGCTAATGTCCCCCGGTGGCACACCGGTTTTCTTTAGCGACAGCACTACCGAACGATAACCGGCACGTTTGTGGGCACGGGTGTTGCGCTCTACCCAGCGCGCAAACGCAGGCTCGGCCAGCTTATCCGTGAACGCAGCAGGGTTGGCCGCCAAGCTTTCGTAAGCCGGGTCGGTAAAGAAGCCGGCGTAGTAGGCCACGTCAGCCTCGGTCAGGGTAGACGGGCCATCTTTCAGATTCAGCCACTCGTCTTCCACCTTGGCGGCAAACGCTTCTACCGTCATGGCCTGCACCAGGATCTTGATGCGTGCCTTGTATTTGTTGTCGCGGCGGCCGTAGCGGTTGTACACGCGCAGCACGGCGTCCAGGTAGGTCAGCAGGTGCTGCGGCGGCAGGAACTCGCGCACCACCTTGCCCACGATAGGGGTACGCCCCAGGCCACCACCCACCAGTACGCGGAAGCCGACTTCGCCAGCTTCGTTACGCACCACGTGCAGGCCAATGTCGTGTACCTGGGTGGCCGCACGGTCGTCCGCACTGCCAGACACGGCAATCTTGAACTTGCGCGGCAGGTAGGCAAACTCGGGGTGCAGCGTGCTCCACTGGCGAATGATCTCGCAGTAGGCGCGGCCATCGATCAGCTCGTCAGCGGCCACGCCGGCAAAAGCGTCGGTCGTGGTATTGCGCACGCAGTTGCCCGAGGTCTGGATGGCGTGCATTTCCACGTCAGCCAGCTCGGCCAGGATATCCGGCACGCACGCCAGCTCTGGCCAGTTGAACTGGATGTTCTGGCGCGTGGTGAAGTGGGCGTAGTCGCGGTCGTAGGTGCGCGCGATGTGCGCCAGCTTGCGCATCTGCAGGCTGGACAGGTGGCCGTAAGGGATGGCCACGCGCAGCATGGGGGCGTGGCGCTGGATATACAGGCCATTCATCAGGCGCAGCGGGCGGAATTCTTCTTCCGCCAGCTCGCCGGCCAGGTAGCGCTGGGTCTGGCTGCGGAACTGCTCTACCCGCTCGCGCACCAGACGGAAATCGACTTCATCGTACTTGTACATGCCGTGCTCTCTTGATCAAGGTTGGCCGCATGCTGCGGCCAACGTCTCCGTATTAGTCGGGGCGTTTCAGCGGGCTGGCTTTCACGTGCAAGCCGCACTCTTTGGATTCGGGGTTTTCCCACCACCAGCGGCCGGCGCGGATGTCCTCGCCCATCGCAATGGGGCGCGTACAGGGGGCACAGCCGATGGACGGCACGTGCTTGTCGTGCAGGGCGTTATATGGCACGCCATGTTCACGGATATACGCCCAGATGTCTTTTTCTGTCCACTCGATCAGCGGGTTGTACTTCATCAGGCCGTTGTCTGCGTCGTGCTCGCGGTCGCCCAGGTCCTGGCGGGTGGGGGACTGCTGGCGGCGCAGGCCGGTAATCCAGGCGTCCAGGCCGGACAGCGCCCGCTTAAGCGGGGCAATCTTGCGGATATGGCAACAGGATTTGCGCTGCTCTACGCTGTTGTAGAAGGCGTTAATGCCATTTTCGTTGACGTAAGCTTCCAGCGCGGCGGCGTCCGGGTAGTACACACGGATGGGGTAAGCCGGATAGGCCTCGCCCACTTTCTGCATCAGGTCGTAGGTTTCCAGCGGCAAGCGGCCGGTATCCAGGCTGAAAATGGTAATCGGCAGCGCCAGCTTGGCGATCAGGTGAGTCAGCACCATGTCTTCGGCGCCAAAACTGTTGGCCAGGGCCACCTTGCCATGCGTGCGGGCGATTTCCTGCAGCAGGGCTTCGGTCTGGGCTAGCTTGTCGGCAAGGCTCATCGGGTGCCTCCAGGGCATACGGACAGAGCTTGCCATGGTAGCCAAAGGCTTTAAATCGGAAAAGAATATTGTGTTAGTATTTAATTACTTTCAGTTTTAAGAGACCAAGACATGAAACTCCAGCAATTGCGCTATCTGGTGGAAGTGGCCAAACAGGGGCTGAACGTTTCCGAGGCGGCAGAAAAGCTGCACACCTCGCAGCCGGGTATTTCCAAACAGATTCGCCTGCTGGAAGACGAGCTGGGCATTCAGGTCTTCATCCGTAACGGCAAACGTGTCGTGGCGGTATCCGAGCCAGGCAAAGAGGTGCTGCGCATCTCCGAGCGCATCCTGCGCGAGGCGCAAAATCTCAAGCGCGTCGGCGATGAGTTCTCCAAGGAAGCCGAAGGCGCGCTCACCATCGCCACCACCCACACCCAGGCCCGCTATGCGCTGCCTGGGGTGATTGCCGAATTTGTGCGCTGCTACCCCAAGGTGCGCTTGTCGATCAAGCAAGGCAGCCCGACCCAGATTTGCGACATGGTGGTGTCGGGCGAAGCAGACCTGGCCATCGCGACCGAAGGCATTTCGCTCTACAAAGAGCTGGCCATGCTGCCCTGCTACGAGTGGAACCGCAGCATCGTAGCCCCGGATGGCCACCCGCTGCTGGCGCTGGGCCGGCCGCTTACGCTGGAAGATATCGCCAGCTTCCCCATCATTACCTACGACTTTGCCTTTGCCGGGCGCTCGCGCATCAACCAGGCGTTTACCGATGCGGGCAAGACCCCGAACGTGGTACTGACCGCTATCGACACCGACGTGATCAAAACCTACGTCAAGCTGGGCCTGGGCGTGGGCATTATCGCCAGCATGGCCTTCGAGCCCGAGCGCGATACCGGCCTGCAGGCACTGGACGCCAGCCATCTGTTCGAGCCGTCCACTACAAAGATCGGCATCCGCAAAGACGCCTACCTGCGCGGCTATGCATACACCTTTATCGAGCTGTTTGCCCCGCACCTGCACCGCAAAGAGGTAGACGGCGCGCTACATCACGGTGATGACGAGCTATGAGTTGACGTAGGCGTCAACACAAAAAACCCGCCGATTGGCGGTTTTTTCATGTGGCGATAGCACTGCGGCCAACCTTCACCAAGACGCCCACCTGTGTGGCGATGCCTGCACCTTTATCGAGCTATTTGCCCCGCACCTGTACGGCAAAGCGGTAGACGGTTCGCGGCTTCACGGCAACAACGCGCGGTATGTTGACGCTAGCGTCACAAGAAAAAACCCGCCGATTGGCGGGTTTTTACAGTGTGCCTTGCGGCCAACCTTACAGTGTCAGGCCACCGGTCACTTCGATGGCTGCACCGTTGATGTAGCTGGCTTCGTCGGAAGCGAGCCAGGCGTACACATTGGCGATTTCTTCCGGCTGCGCCATACGCTTCATCGGCACCTTGTCTTCCATGGCCTGGATGACTTTTTCCGGCATGGATTTCAGGATAGGTGTGGCCACAAAGCCAGGGCATACGGCGTTGGCACGAATGCCTTTCTTGCCCAGCTCTTTCGCCCAGGTTTTCACAAAGCCGATCACACCAAACTTGGAAGCAGCGTAGTTGGTCTGGCCGAAGTTGCCATACACACCTACCACAGAGGAAGCGTTCAGGATCACACCAGCACCCTGTTCGATCATGGTATCCACCACGGCCTTGGTGCAGTTGTAGACACCCTTCAGGTTGATGTCGATTACCTTGTCGAACTGGTCTTCGGTCATTTTGATCAGCTGGGCGTCCATCACGATACCGGCGTTGTTCACCAGCACGTCAATGCGGCCAAACTGGGTTTTCAGCGCGCCAACCATGTCGGCGATCTGGGCTTTGTCGGTCACGTCCACTTTGTAACCTACCGCTTCGCCACCGGCTGCTTTCAGCTCTTCCACCACCGCATTAACGGCGTCCAGGTTGATGTCGCATACAGCAACGATCGCGCCTTCCTTGATGAATTTTTCGGCAGTAGCTTTACCAATACCGCTGGCACCACCAGTGATGATGGAGACTTTCCCTTTCAAGCGCATAATTCTTCCTTTGCATTCAGTTGCAGGCGACCCGATTGTCGACCGGATATTGCTCCACCACCGACCCTCAAGGCCGAGTCCCTGTTTTTATTGTCTGTCTTGTCTTGTTATGCCGGTTGCCACTGCCGCATTTTGCAGCGCACAACCATCTTGCGCTGCAATATAACGCAAGCGCTCGGTAGCGGTAAAGCAAACGCTCTATCGCCTGTCATCACGGCAGGCAAGGCTGTGGCGGGATTATCGCAGTGCAAAAAAAATTTACGGAAAAACAGGCATTTGCGCGTAGTGGCCATGAAAGCCACAACCGGGAAGCCCGCCGGACTACCCCACGCGCAAACCCGCAGCACATGAAAAAAGGCAGCCGTAGCTGCCTTGATGCTTACCCCGTGCGGGGCAGATTTATTCCAGACCTTTGCTGGCCAGGTAGTCTTCGTAGTTGCCGGTGTAGTAGTCGAAGCCGCCTTTGCCATCCAGCTCCAGGATATGGTCGGCCAGCGAGCTCACAAACTGACGGTCGTGCGATACAAAGATCAGGGTGCCCTTGTACTTTTCCAGCGCCATGTTCAGGGCTTCGATCGACTCCATATCCATATGGTTGGTCGGTTCATCCATGATCATGACGTTCGGCTTTTGCAGGATCAGCTTGCCGTACAGCATGCGGCCTTTTTCACCACCGGACAGTACGCGCACCGGCTTGTCCACGTCGTTGCTGCCAAACAGCAGGCGGCCCAGCGTGCCACGGATAATCTGCTCGTCGTCGCCTTCCTGGCCCCACTCGCGCATCCAGTCGGTCAGCGTGCTGTCGCTGGCAAATTCGGCTTCATGGTCCTGGGCAAAGTAGCCCACCTGTGCTTTTTCAGCCCACTTGATCTGGCCATAATCGGCAGTAATGCCCTCGGCCAATGGCGCGTCGAAGGCACCAGCCAGCAGTTTCACCAGCGTGGATTTACCGGCACCGTTGGGGCCGATGATCGCCAGGCGTGCACCGGCTTCCAGGATAAAGCTCAGGTCTTTCAGCAGCACCTTCTTGTCGTAAGCCTTGTTCAGGCTGTCGACTTCGACGGCCTGGCGGTGCAGCTTGAATTTGTCGTCCATTTCAAAGCGAATGAACGGGCTCTGGCGGCTGGATGGCTTCACTTCCACCATATCGGCCTTCAGTTTGTCCGCCTGCTTCAGTCGGCTGGTGGCCTGGCGGGCTTTGGATTTGTTGGCCGAGAAGCGCGCCACAAATTCGTGCAGCTCCTGGATACGCTCTTTGGCCTTGCTATTGGATGCCAGCTGGCGCTCGCGGGCCTGGGTGGACGCGATCATGTAGTCGTCGTAGTTACCCGGGTAGATGCGAATGGTGTTGTAGTCCAGATCGGCCATGTGGGTGCAGACCGAGTTCAGGAAGTGTCGGTCGTGCGAAATGATGATCATGGTGGCGTTGCGCTCGTTCAGCACGTGCTCCAGCCAGCGAATGGTGTTGATGTCCAGGTTGTTGGTCGGTTCGTCCAGCAGCAGAATGTCGGGGTTGGAGAACAGTGCCTGTGCCAGCAGTACACGCAGCTTCCAGCCTGGTGCCACTTCACTCATCGGGCCAAAGTGCTGCTCTACCGGAATACCCACGCCCATCAGCAGCTCGCCTGCGCGGGCTTCGGCGGTATAGCCGTCGTATTCGGCAAATTTGGCTTCCAGTTCGGCCGCATGCATGTAGTCGTCTTCGGTCGCTTCCAGGTTGGCGTAAATGGCATCACGCTCGCTCATGGCCGCCCACATTTCGGTATGGCCTTGCAGGACAACATCGATTACACGCTGATCTTCGTAAGCAAACTGGTCCTGGCGCAGCTTACCCAGACGCAGGCCGTTTTCGATGGCCACTTCGCCACTGGTCTGCTCCAGGTCACCACCCAGAATTTTCATGAAGGTCGATTTACCGGAGCCGTTGGCACCGATCAGGCCATAGCGGTTACCCTCGCCAAACTTGACCGAAACTTTGTCGAAAAGCGGCTTGGCGCCGAACTGCATGGTAATGTTGCTTGTCGTAATCACGCGGATAATTCCTCTGCCAGTCTCTGAATGTGTACCGGAAAACCGTGTATTTTAGCACAAAAACCCTTGCAATCAGCGTGTTGCGGCCAACCTGCATTGCTTGCGCCGCAATAGCGGAATTCCGTTACAATCAAACACCTTACTTAATCCATTACATATAGGCAGAAGCTATGCTTACCGGCAGCCTTGTTGCTCTGGTCACCCCGATGTTCGAGGACGGCCAGGTCGATTTCGAATCGCTCAAACGTCTCGTAGACTTCCACATCGATAACGGTACAGACGGCATTGTGGCCGTAGGCACCACCGGCGAATCCGCCACGCTCAGCGTGGAAGAACACATTCAAGTTGTAGAGGCCGTGGCCAAACATGTGGCCGGCCGCGTTACCGTGGTAGCCGGCACCGGTGGCAACTCCACCGCCGAAGCCATCGAGCTGGCCCAACTGGCCAAACAGGCCGGCGCCAGCCACAGCCTGTCCGTGGTGCCGTACTACAACAAGCCCACGCAGGAAGGTATCTACCAGCACTACCGCACCATTGCCGAGGCAGTGGACATCCCGCTGATCATGTACAACGTGCCAGGCCGTACCGTGGCCGACATGAGCAATGACACCGCACTGCGCCTGGCCCAGATCGACAATATCGTGGGCCTGAAAGACGCTACCGGTGATATCGGCCGCGCCTGCGACCTGGTGTTGCGCGCCCCCGCCGACTTTGCCCTGTACTCCGGTGATGACGCGACCGGCATGGCCTTCATGCTGTGCGGCGGCCACGGCGTCATTTCCGTAACGGCCAACGTAGCACCGGCACTAATGAGCCAGCTGTGCAAAGCGGCCCGCCGTGGCGACACCACCGCCGCCCGCGCCATCAATGATCAGCTGCAGGGCCTGCACAAGCAGCTGTTCTGCGAGCCAAACCCGATTCCGGCCAAGTGGGCACTGCACCGCATGGGCCTGATGCCCGCCGGCCTGCGCCTGCCACTGACCCCGCTAAGCCAGGGCTCGGTCGCCATCATCGAAGCCGCCATGAAACAGGCCAACACCCTGTAAACCATGAAGCACGCAATGAACAAAACCCTGATCTCCGGCCTGCTATGTGCAGGCTTGCTGAGCGCCTGCGCCAGCAGCAACCCCGACCTGAAATACGAGTTCAAGTCGGACAGCCCGAAACCGAAATCCACGCTGGAAGTGCCGCCCGACCTGAGCGCCCCGGCGCAGCAAGACCGCTACCCGATTCCGCAGGTCAACACCAGCAGCACCAGCAGCGTGGCCACGCCCGCTGCTACCGCTGCGGCTACCCCGGCAGCACAGGCCGTACCGGCCAGCGCAGCAGTGGAGCGCGCCGGTACCCAGCGCTGGGTCAGCATCCCGGGCAAGAGCCCGGCAGAGGTATGGCCACTGCTGAAAGCATTCTGGCTGGATAACGGTTTTGTCATCCAGAACGAAGAAGCCGATATCGGCTACATGGAAACCGACTGGGCAGAAAACCGTGCCAAACTGGGTGCAACTACCGTACGTGGCCTGCTGGAAACCGTGGGCCTGGGTAGCGTGTTTTCTACGCCGGAGCGCGACAAGTTCCGTATCCGCATCGAAAAAACCGCCAATGGCACGGATGTCTTCTTCAGCCATCGCGGCATGTACGAGATCTACATCAACGAAGAAAAAGAAGACACCCGCTGGCAGCCTCGCCCTACCGACCCGGAAATCGAAGCAGTCTTCCTGAGCCGCTTCCTGGTACGCCTGGGGATGGATGAAGCCACTGCAGCGAAAACCGTGCGTCAAGAGCAAAGCGCCAACACCGCCCGTGCACGCCTGGTAAAAGGCGGCATCGAGCTGGATGACAGCTACGATCGCGCATGGCGCCGTGTGGGCCTGGTGCTGGAGCATAACGGCCTGGCCATTACCGACCGTGACCGTACACTGGGTGCCTACTTCGTGAAGCCAGGCAGCGATGATGTACAAAAAGCCAATGCGCAAAGCAGTGGCGGCCTGTTCTCCAAGCTGGCGTTCTGGAAAGACAGCAAACCGGGTGATAACGCCAGCGTGCCCAACCTGCGCGTACAGCTGACCCGTCAGGGCGAACAGCAAGTGCGTATAGAGCTGCGCACCGCCGACAATGCCGTCGTCACGGACAAAGGCCTGGAAGCACTGCTGCAACAGATGGTCAACGAGCTGAAATAAGCATCGCGTACCCCATCAGCCCGCCACACAAGGCGGGCTTTTTCTTGCCTGCGTAAAAAAGCCGACACCCCTGCCAAGGGGCTGTCGGCTTTTTTCTTGTGAAACGATGCGTCAGATCGTCTGTGAATAACGCGCCTTGGTTTCCCGCTCGCGCAGGTGGCGGTCAAAAATCATGGCAATGTTGCGAATCAGGAAGCGACCTTTTGGCGCCACCATCAGAAAGTCACCGTCAAAGGTCAGCAGGCCTTCGCTCTGGAACGCCCGGATCTGCGGCAACTCTACGGCAAAATAGTCGGCGAAATTGATGGCAAAGGTCTGCTCGATCGCCTCGACCGACAGCGAGAAGCGGCACATCAGCGCCTGGATCACGCTACGGCGCAAGATGTCATCTTCGGTCAGCGTCATGCCGCGCAGTACCGGCAGGTGGCCAGCATCCAGCGCGGCGTAGTAGGCGTCCAGCTCCTTCTCGTTCTGCGTGTAGCACGGCCCCACTTTGCCGATGGACGACACACCCAGGCCGATCATGTCGCAATCCGCATGGGTAGAGTAGCCCTGGAAATTGCGCTGCAAGCGGCCCTGCTGCAAAGCACGGGTCAGCTCGTCGTCCGGCTTGGCAAAGTGGTCCATGCCGATAAATACATAGCCTGCGTCCGCCAGCTGGCGGACCGAGTTTTGCAGGATATCCAGCTTGGTGGCCGATGTGGGCAAATCGGCCTCGTTGATGCGGCGCTGCGGCATGAACACCGTAGGCAAGTGCGCGTAGTTGTACAGCGCAATGCGGTCTGGCGACATGGCAATCACGCGGCTGACCGTGTTCTCCAGCGAATGCGCGGTTTGCTTGGGCAGGCCGTAGATCAGGTCCACACTGATGGACTTGAAGCCGGCCTCGCGCGCCGCATCCATCACCACACGGGTTTCTTCCTCGCTCTGGATGCGGTTCACCGCCTCCTGCACCACCGGGTCGAAATCCTGGATACCGATACTCATGCGGTTGAAACCCAGCCGTGCCAGATGCAGCACCGTGTCGCGGCCAACCTTGCGCGGGTCGATCTCGATAGAAAACTCGCCCTCCGGCAACAGCTCGAAATGCTGGCGAATAATGCCCATCACGCGGTCCAGCTGCTCGTCCGACAAGAAGGTAGGCGTGCCGCCACCAAAATGCAGCTGGATCACCTTCTCACGGCTACCCAGTTTTTCCGCTACCAGGCGGATTTCTTTTTCCAGGTAGTCCAGGTAGGCATCGGCACGGCTTTTGTCTTTGGTAATGATCTTGTTACAGCCGCAGTAGTAGCAAATGGTGTTGCAGAACGGCACATGCACGTACAGCGAGATCGGCCGATGGTTGGCGCCAATCGCGCGGTGCGCCAGCCATTGCTCGTAATCACTCACCCCGAAACCGGCGTGAAAACGGTCTGCCGTGGGGTAGGACGTGTAACGCGGGCCAGAGCCTTCCAGCCTTTCGATAAGTTCTCTATCGAAAATACACTGTGTCGGCGTGAAATTTATGGTGGGTGTCATATTGAATCTGGTTGGAAAACCGGTGGTGGGCTGGTAAATTTGCGCAATTACCACTTTTCTTGCTTTGACGCGTATCAAGCAAGCCCGCTTGCTTGGCGAAAACACACTCTATGACTGACCACACACACCCAATGCACGCACTCAAAGTGTCGTGTTCCAACTGCAGCCTGCGAGAACTGTGCCTCCCGGTAGGCTTGAACCGCGATGAAATGGCGCAACTGGACGCCGTGATCCGTCAAAGCCGACGCCTGAAACGTGGCGAATACCTGTTCCGCTCCGGCGAGGGCTTCCGCTCGCTGTACGCGGTGCGTACCGGCTACTTCAAAACCTGCGTGTCCAGCCAGGACGGGCGCGAACAGGTTACCGGCTTTCACATGTCGGGCGAGCTGATGGGCCTGGACGGCATTTCGTCCAACCTGCACGGCTGCGACGCCATCGCGCTGGAAGACAGCGAGGTCTGCGAGCTGCCGTTCAACCGCATGGAAACGCTGGGCCGCGACATCCCCAGCCTGCAGCACCACTTTTTCCGCCTGATGAGCCGCGAAATCGTGCGCGACCAGTCGGTAATGTTGCTGCTAGGCAACATGAAAGCCGAAGAACGCCTGGCGGCTTTCTTGCTGAACTTGTCACAGCGCCTATCAGCTCGCGGCTTTGCGGCCAACGATTTCATCCTGCGCATGAGCCGCGAGGAAATCGGCAGCTTCCTGGGGCTAAAACTGGAAACCGTCAGCCGTACCTTGTCCAAATTCCAGCAGCAAGGCTGGCTGGTGGTAGACCACAAGCACATCCAGCTGGTGAAGCCGGAAGCGCTGAAAGAACTGGTCGCCGGCTGCTCGCAAGCGCAGCACTGATCGCCCGCTACGAATGCCAAACGCCCCTCACGGGGCGTTTTGTTTTGTGGCCTACAGCATGCCGATGGACAGCGCCGCCGCCAGGGTGGCGCCCAGCTCGGCAGCGGCGGCAACATCCCCCGCGGCCGGCACACCCCGTACCAGCAGCGGCGGGTAGGCCAGACGCCAGCCGTAGCCGCGCGCGATACGCTCGATGGCCTGCTGCGCACCCAGGCCGTCGTTGCCAGCGCTAATCAGCACCGCGTATGGCAAGCCGGCCACTTTGCCCTGCGCCGGGTAGTAGGTGCGGTCGAAAAAATCTTTTAGTGCGCCAGCCATGTAGCCAAAATTTTCTGGCGTGGCCAGCAATAGCGCGTCACAAGCCAGCAGCTCGTCCATGCCTGCCTGCAGGGCGGGCATGATGCGTACCTTCACACTGCCGTCCTGCAGCGCTGCCGCAGCCGCCGCCTTGGCCAGCAGCAGGGTATGGCCAGTCTGGCTGCTCCATAGCACCAGCAGCGTCTTCATGCGGCCAACCTGGGTAGCAAGGTAGCCAGCAAATCAGGATCTGGCCAGCTATCGGGCACCACAAAACCACGTGCGACCTCTTGCCAGACGCCCTGTGCGTCCGGCAGCAGCTCGGCCAGCAGCCAGGGGCCGTCGGCCTGCGCCAGCTGCGCGCGCATGGCGGCCAGGCTCTGCGTGGCGGCTTCTTCAGCTTGCGCCGGGCCTAGCCATTGCAAGCGCGGCAGGGCCAGCCAGCGGCTATGTGGGTGCTGCTGCGGCCAACTATCCTGCAGGCGGCACCACCAGCCGCGGCAGGCTGCCGTATTGATGGCGGGATGGGTGGTGGTGGCGTGGGCAGGAAAGAACAGCCAGCCTGTCAGGCGGCTGCAAACAGCGGCCTGTTCAAAACTGGCTGGCAGCCTGGCGGCGGGGTGCTGCGCCAGGGCTAGCTGGCTGGCCAGCTTGCGGTATTTCAGCCACCACGCGTCGCGCAGGCCGGGGCCGACCAGCGCGTGCGGGGCGCTATCCAGCTGCAGGTAGAACTTGCTGGCGGCTTCCAGGTGATACGGCTCGCCGTCTAGACGCAGCAAAAAATCAAACTCACCCACCGTCTGCGTAGCATCGCGCACGGGCAGGTTGGCCGCCACCAGCTCGATATGCGACGCGTGGCTGAACCAGTACGCCAGCAGGGCTTCGGCGTACAGCCCCAGGCGGCGCGTGGGGCGCGCTGCCAGCCACGCCAGCAGCGGGCCGGGGTCGGCATCCAGCGCCAGTAGCTGCGGCCAACCTTGCGGCCCCAGCAGGCGCTGGCAGCTGATTTCCACACCGCTGTGCCAGGGTGGCGGCGCCGTCAGCAGGTAGGCAAGGTCGCGCACCGGCTGGCTGCGCAGCTGCGCGCACTGTGCCAGGCCGGGCAGCATGGCTTACTCGCCCTGCTTGTCGCGCGGCGGCAGGCTGCCGTCGGCGACACGCTGCACCTGCTTGAAGAAACCACGCAGGATGTCGATTTCTTCGCGCAGTACGCCGGCGCGGTTGAACAGCGCACGCATGCGGCGCATCAGGCGCTCGCTGTTGCGGCGCTCGTAGTAGCCGATGGCTTCCAGCGTGTTGTCCAGGTGGCCGCACATGCTTTCTACCTCGGCCATGCTGGCGGCCTCGCCTTCGGCTTTCAGGTAGTTCACATCCACGCCGGTGTGGCTGAACAGCTCGTAGGTCATCACCTGCACTGCCATGGCCAGGTTCAGCGAGAAGTAGTCCGGGTTACCGGGCACGGTCACCAGGCGGTTGCACATTTCCACTTCTTCTATCGACAGGCCGAAGGTTTCGTTGCCAAACACCAGGGCCACCTGCTCGCCCTCGCGCGCACGGGCAATCAGCTCGGGCGCGGTTTCGCGCGGGGTAGACAGCGGGGTGGTGAGCTCGCGGCGGCGGCTGGTCAGCGCGCAGGCCACGGTGACATCCGACAGCGCCTCGGTCAGGCTGCTGACCACGGTGGCGTGCGCCAGTACGTCTACCGCGCCGGAGGCCAGTACGTTGGCCTCTTCGCTGGGAAACACTTTCGGCTCAACCAGATACAAGCGCGTCAGGCCCATGGTTTTCATGGCGCGTGCCGCCGAGCCGATATTGCCCGGGTGGCTGGGGCGTGCCAGTACGACGCGAATGTTCTTTAAAAAATCAGGTACTTGGGGTTTATTCATCGGGTAATTTTGAGTAGAATCGCGGGCTATTCAAAAACACCGCTGCAAAAGCGGTGTTTATCGTTCCTTAACCCAGACAGTTTACGACAAGCGCGCACCCCACGAAGGGGCTGCGCTTGTTTTGTATGATTTTAGAGGCCGTCAATGCATCCAATGCTCAATGTCGCGGTAAAAGCCGCTCGCCGTGCAGCCAACGTTATCCAGCGTGCATCGCTGAACCTGGATACCGTGCGTGTTGAAAAGAAAAAACACAACGACTTCGTGTCCGAAGTTGATCAAGCTGCCGAACAAGCCATCATTGATGTCATTCTGGATGCGTATCCGAAGCATGCGATTCTAGCAGAAGAGTCCGGCGGCCGCGGTCTGGGCACCTCCGAGTACGAGTGGATCATCGACCCGATCGATGGCACCACCAACTTCATTCACGGCCACCCGCAATACTGCATTTCCATCGCGCTGGCGCACCGCGGCCAGATCCAGCAAGCCGTGGTTTACGACCCGAACCGCAACGACATGTTCACCGCCAGCCGTGGCGTGGGCTCGTTCCTGAACGACCGCCGTATCCGCGTTTCCAAACGCATCAACATGAACGAATGCCTGATCGCCACCGGTTTCCCGGTAGTCGACCAGAGCATGCTGGACACCCATCTGGCCATCCTGAAAGACGTAATCGGCAAAACAGCCGGCGCACGCCGTGAAGGCTCTGCCGCACTGGACCTGTGCAACGTGGCCTGCGGCCGCGTGGATGGTTTCTTCGAGTTCAACCTGAAGCCTTGGGACATCGCGGCAGGTAGCCTGATCGTGCAGGAAGCCGGCGGCATCGTGACCAATATGCACGGCGAAGACGGCTGGTTTGAAAGCGGCGACATCGTGGCTGCCGCCCCGAAAGTACTGGGCCAGCTGCTGCCGCTGATCGCCCCGCACGTAAAAGCCGGCGCCTAAGCGCGTCTTCACGATCGCGCGCGACAGCGAGACAAGGCGTTTTTAACGCGGTATCGCCAACGCGCAGCAGATCGTGAACAAGTTCCAAGCCTGCGGCCAACCCTGGTCACACGCCCCGCCCCCGCGCTGCCTGCAGCCGGGGGCGTTGTTTTTGGCGGCGCCGGCCCCACTTGCTATGCCATCACCCACCAGGATCACACCATGCCGGTAAACAGCAAGAAGCTGCAAGGCAGCAAATGGACCGCCACCACCCCGCACAACCGCGAAAAGCATTTTCTGGTGGTACAGGTAGAGCACGATGCGGAGGACCCGCAAAAAGTACTGCGCGTCACGCTGGAGGCGGTACTGTCGCGCCGCCACTTCACCCTGCCCTGGCGTGAGCTGGGCGACAGCAGCCAGTGGCAAGCTGGCTGGCTATAGCCCCACGGCGGCGGTTTTGCTGCTTAGCCCGAGAAACAGCACGGCCAGCGGCTCGAATAACTCGGCCTCGGGCTGGGGCAGGTGCAAACGCTGCCGGGTCAGGTCGCGCGCCAGATGGCGCGATAGCCAGTTGGTTTCATGCATGACCCAGGACAGCTCTTGCCACATGGCCTGGGTATCCTCCCCCTCCATGGCATGCTTGCTGAGCATGTCCAGGCCCACACTGTTAAAAGCACGCTGAATGCTGTTAAGCCGCAACGCCAGGTGGCCAAACAGCTGCCAGCCCGGCTCGCTCAATGTTTGCCCTTCGATCTGCTGCATCACCTCATGCACCCGGGCAAAGCGCATCAGCAGCTGATGCAGGGACGACTGCAGGGCATCCACCGGCTGCAGCAGCCCGGCTTCGCGCGGCAGGCTGCCGGCACGCAGCTGTGCCGGCAAGCGTACCGCAGCAGAAAACTGCCCCGGCAGCAGCTTGAGGGCAGTCTGCAGCTGGCCCACGGGCTGGCGGGCGTGCTCGAAAATACCGGCCGCCATTTCGGCCAGCGCCAGCACTTCTGCCGCCTGCCCCACGGCGTCACCACGTAGCTGGCGCGGGTAGCCACTGCCATCTACCCGCTCATGGTGCTGCAAAATCATCTGTGCCACATCGGCGGGTACCGCCTTGAGCTCGCTGGCCCAGACAAAGCCCACCAAGGGGTGGGCATCAAACTGGCGCCACTCATCTGCGCTCAGGGGGCCGCTGTGTTGCCAGATTGCCGGCTCCAGGTACAAATACCCCACGTCGTGCAGCAAACCACTGCACAGCAACAGCTGCGCATCACGCGTGGAGGGCGCCAGGCTCCACGCCAGCGCAGCCACGCGCAGGCTGTGACGAAAGACATCGGGAAAACGGCTGGCAAGCAGCTGCAAGGCCTGAGCGGCCAAAGGCGGTAGCGACAACACCGCCAGCTCGCGCTGCAATACCCTGGCCTGGCTGCCCAGCCAGCCAGCGAGTAGTGCATCCTCGGCCAAGAGTTGCTGCATGCCATCGCGCAGCTGGGCCAACAGCTGGCTGGTATCCAGCTGTAGCTGGCTTTCCAGCGGCTGGCGCAAGCGATGGATGCTGAGCTGCTCGCTGGTGCGGGCATCAATGCTGGCACCACGCGCCACCAGCTTCATCCCGTTGGCCGCATAGATATCCTGGCTGGCACGAACAGTCAGCGTATTGCCGGCCGTTTCCAGATTGGCCAAAAAGTGGGGGTTTACTCTGTCCAGTGCCATGAAGTATCCGGATGCCTTTGCATGAAACCAGCGGATAGGCCGATCGATAGTTAAATAAAGCAAAGATTCGGCCTAAGCTCCAAGCATTTGTCGAAAGACAACGCCCCAGCCTACTTTCAGCAGGCTGGGGCGTTGCAATCTACGCATAGCAATAAAACTTACTTACTACCGCTCATATCCTTGGACAAAAAGAACGCATCCGAGAAGAACTCGTCTGCCGGCAAGCTGCGCTCGCCGATAAAGGCAGCGTGCGCCGCCTCTACCATGACCGGCGCGCCGCAGGCGTACACCTGGTAGCCCGCCAGGCTGTCGAAGTCATCCAGCACGGCCTGGTGGACAAAGCCGGTACGGCCTTGCCAGTTGTGCTCGGGCAGTGCGTCGGACACCACCGGAATGAAGGTGATATTGCTGTTCTGCGCCTGCCACTGGCCGGCCATCTCGGCCATGTACAGGTCAGCCGGGGTACGGGCACCCCAGTAGAACACGATAGGGCGAGTGATGCCCTGATGGATAGCGTGCTCGATAATGCCCTTGATCGGGGCAAAGCCGGTGCCGCTGGCCACCATGACGATGGGCTTGTCGGAATCTTCGCGCAGGAAGAACGAGCCCAGCGGGCCCTTGAAGCGCATGATCTCTTTCTCTTTCATGGTGTTGAACACATAGTCAGAGAACGAACCGCCAGGCTGGTGGCGGATATGCAGCTCGATGAAAGCGTCGTCGTGCGGCGCGTTGGCAATGGAGAAACTGCGCTTCTTGCCGTCTTTCATCAGGATATCGATGTACTGGCCGGCCATGAACTGCAGGCGCTCGGACACGGGCAGCTTCAGCTTCAGCACGGCCACATCGTGGATCTTGTCGATTTTTTCCACGCGGCACGGCAGGGTCTTGATCTGGATATCACCCGCACCAGCCACTTCGCGCGCCTCGATAGTGATATCGCCCTTGGGTTTGGCACAGCAAAACAGCGCCATACCCTGGGCGCGGTCGGCTGCCGACAGCGCCTTATCCTGCGCGCCACCGTGTTCTACCTCGCCCGCCACTACCTTGCCCTTGCAAGCGCCACAAGCACCGTCGCGGCAGCCGTATGGCAGGCCAACGGACTGGCGCAACGCCGCTTCCAGAATGGTTTCATGCGCTTCTACGCCAAAAGAATGGCCGCTTGGAAGCACCTTTACCTGACACGTCATCTTCTTCCCTTAAACTTCGCTAAAATGGCCGGCATGCGAACCTTGTTGATACTGGGCAGCGGCGATGTCGCCTTGCGCGCCCTTCCCCTGCTGACGCCACACTGGCGGGTCATTGCACTGCTACGCCGCCCGGAAGCGGCCGCCACCTGGCGAGCGCATGGCGCCTTGCCGCTATTGGCCAACCTGGACGACAAAAACAGCCTGTCGCGTATCGCCGGCCTGGCCGACGCCGTGCTGTACACCGCACCGCCGCCAGAGCAAGGCCGCATAGACCCCAGAATGCGCAAGGTCTTGTCGCAGCTGGCAAAAACGGGGAGTCTACCACAGCAAATCGTCTATATCAGCACCAGCGGCGTGTACGGCAATGCCGATGGCAAGTGGCTGGACGAGACCGCCCCGCTGCGGCCAACCTCCCTCCGCGCGCAACGCCGGGTCGACGCAGAACGCTGCCTGCGCGCCTTTGCCGTCGCCCACGGCACCGCACTCACCATCCTGCGCGCCCCCGGCATCTACGCCGCCGAGCGCCTGCCGCTGGCCCGCCTGCATAACGGCACCCCGCTGATCGCCGCCAGCGAGGACAGCATCAGCAACCACATCCACGCCAGCGACCTGGCGCGCCTGTGCGCCGCCGCCCTGCAGCGCCGCCGCAGCGGCATTCGCGTGTACAACGCCTGCGACAGCCAGCCGCTGCCGGTAGGCGAATGGTACGACCAGCTGGCCGATACCCTGGGCCTGCCGCGCGCACCGCGCCTGCCACGCGCCCAGGTGCAGCAGCAGGTATCACCCGGGCTGTGGTCCTTCATGGCCGAGTCCCGCCGCCTGAGCAACGCCCGCCTGCTGCGCGAGCTGCCCGGCTGCCTGCATTACCCCACGGTAGGCCACCTGCTACGCACGCTGGTGCCATAGCGGCGGGGGCAAAGCAGCCCGTGCTATCCCGCAAGCGCAAGATTCGGTAACATCGCGATCTTTTTGCAGTTTTTGAGTTCGCACCATGGAAAATCCAGGCTTCAAGCGCGCCATCCGCAGCTTTGTACTGCGTCAGGGCCACCTCTCCGCTTCCCAGCAACGCGCCATCGATGAAGGCATGCCGCGCTGGGGTATCGAATACCGCCCCGAGCAGCTGGACCTGGCCCAGGCCTTTGGCCGCGACGCGCCCAAGATTCTGGAGATCGGCTTTGGCATGGGCGGCGCTACCGCCGAGATTGCGGCCAACATGCCGCATAACGACTATCTGGGCGTAGAAGTCCACAGCCCAGGCGTGGGCAACCTGTTCAAGCTGATCGAAGAAAAGCAGCTCACCAACCTGCGCCTGCTGCGCCACGACGCGGTAGAAGTGCTGGACAATATGCTGGCCGATGGCAGCCTCGACGGCGTGCATATCTTCTTCCCCGACCCATGGCACAAAAAGCGCCATAACAAGCGCCGCCTGATCCAGGCCCCGCTGGTAGAAAAGCTGGTGAAAAAGCTGAAACCGGGCGGCTACCTGCACGCCGCTACCGACTGGGAAGACTACGCCATCCAGATTCTGGAAGTCTTCAACGGCAACACCGACCTGCAAAACACCGCCGAGGCCTACGCACCGCGCCCGGACTACCGCCCGCTGACCAAGTTCGAAGCCCGCGGCATCCGCCTGGGCCACGGCGTGTGGGACATCATCTTTACCCGCAAGTAAGACACGGGTAAGCGTGAAGAAATAGACGGCCAGGCTGGCAACAGGCTGGCCGTCTTTGTTAGCTATAACGCTAGCAGCTAGCCGCCCAGCAGCGCTTCGATATCCGGCAGCAACTCGTGTGGCTCGGCCGCTGGCTCGTAGCGTTTGACCAGCCGGCCTTTGCGGTCGATCAGGAACTTGGTGAAGTTCCACTTTACCGGGTGCGGGTGGCCACTTTCCACGCCGGTAAGCCATTGCCACAGCAGGCTGGCGGCGGGGCCGTTGACGTCGCCTTTGGCAAACAGCGGAAAGTCCACGCCAAAACGCGTCTGGCAAAACGCGGCGATGTCGTCTGCGCTGCCCGGCTCCTGCCCGCCAAACTGGTTGCACGGGAAAGCCAGGACGGTAAAGCCGCGCGCGGCCAGCGCGGCCTGCAGTTCCTGCAGGCCCTGGTACTGGCGGGTATAGCCGCATTCACTGGCGGTGTTCACCACCAGCACCACCTGGCCCAGATAATCGGCCAGGGGCTGCGAGCGGCCATCGGCCAGGTTGGCCGCAAAGCTGGCAAGCGTGGTCATGGTGCGTGTGTCTCCGTATAATGCTGATTTCCCGAACAAATCAGTCAACAATCATGTTTGCACCCAGCCGGCAGGATGCCCGTCGTTTCTTTTTTGATACCTGGCAAAAACAGCAAGCCGGCCACCCGCTCAGCGACCTGGAAAAGCTGCTGGCCAGCGTGATCGCCGCCCACCCCGAGTACCACGCCATCCTCAGCCGCCCCGAGCAGTACGGCGAGCGCGAATGGCTGCCGGAGCAAGGCGAAACCAACCCCTTCATGCACATGAGCATGCACCTGGCGGTGGAAGAACAGCTGTCCATCGACCAGCCTTTCGGCATTCGCACCCTGTACCAGCAGCTGCTGGCCAAAACCGGCAGCGAGCACGACGCACAGCACGAGGTAATCGACTGCCTGGGCGAAATGATCTGGCAGGCGCAACGCTACGGCGGCGGGCCGGATGTGAACGTGTACCTGTCCTGTATTCGCGGCAAACTGGGCCTGGACCCGGAGAACGAACGCCGCCTGAACCTGAAAGACATGGACGACTAGGCCACCCGGCCTGGTTGATGAAAAGGGGCCACACTGCTGGCCCCTTTGTTATGGTCAAGTCACCCCGTTTTTGCAAACCCTAGCCGGCAGGCCGGGCACGCCACTGCGCCACCAGCCCGTCCAGCTGCGATAGCTCGGCCAAGTGGCGCACATTGGCGGGCAGCTGGCGCAGGCTACGGCAGCCGCCGCCGCCTACCCACAGCATCACGCCGGCAGGCAGCTGGCTGGCCAGCAGCTCGATGGCGCTGGCCGGGTTACCTTCGTACGCGCCTGAGAACGACAGCACGATCACGTCGACCTGGTGCTTGGCCGCAGCAAAGGCAATGTCCTGCAGCGGCATCTGTGCGCCAAAGGCAATCGCCTCGCAGCCGTCCAGCCGCAGCAGGGCTTCCACCATCAGCAGGCCCAGTACGTGCAGCTCGCCCGGCGGCGTGGTCAGCATCACCCGTGGCGACATGACCCCGGCCGGGATCGCCGCCAGGGTTTCGCGCATCACGCGGCTTACCGCCTCGGAATACAAGTGTTCTTCGGCAATCTGCAGCTCGCCGCGCATCCAGGCCTCGCCCACCAGCTGGTTGGCCTCGGGCAAAAAGTCGCAGGCAAAACGGCGCAAACCCAGCTCCAGCATGCGGTGGCGCAGGTAGGCACGTGTGGCTTGCGCGTCGTGGCTTTGCAGCGCGGCCAGCAAACCCTGGCACACGTCGGAGGCCTGGCGCTGCGGCGTGTGCTCGGTGGTCAGCGCCTGCAGCTGGGCATCGCTCATGGCCATCAGCTTGCCGGGGCGAAAACCCAGGTCCAGCAGGCGACGGATCAGCCGCAGCCGCGCCAGATCGGCCTGCGAGTACAGGCGGTCGCCGGCGGCGTCGCGCGCGGGCTGCGGGAAGCCGTAGCGGCGCTCCCACATGCGCAGCAGGTCTTTGGGGATGCCGGTTTCGCGCTCAATGGCGGCAATGGGCAGGCCGGTGGCGTCGTTTTCGGGCAGTTCGTTCATGATTTGTACAGGGCCGCAAGCGACAATACATTAACAAAGGCGGGCATTATGCCACGCGCCGTTTCAGGCAGCGCAGCAGGCCGCCCAGTAATGGCAGCTTTTCGTACAGGCCTTCGGCGGCATCCCAGTAGTCGCGGTGGTCTACGATGCGGCCATCGCTACCCAGCACAAACAGGGTGCCGCCGTGGATGCACTGCGGCTTGCCCAGCATGGCAAAGGTAAAGTCCCAGGTGACAAAAGCCTTGTCGCCCTGCCCGATCACCTCGCCAATGACAAAACGCGGCTCGGCCAGGCTGCGGAACATGCGCGCGTACAGCGCCTTGATCTGCGAGCGCCCCTTGATAGCGTTAAAGGGGTCGCGAAAGCTGGCGCCGTCGGCATACACCGCGTCGATCTCGTCCAGCGTGGCGGGGGAAAGGGTTGCAAACCAGTCCAGGTGGCGGGCAAGTGCGGGGTTCATAGTCCGGTTACCTTGTGTGCAAGCCAGAAATACAGGCGGTAGGGCAGATGTGCGGCCAACTTCAGCGCACGCGTGAAACGCTTGGGGAAATGGATATCAAACTCGCCGCGTGCCAGGCCGTGCAAGATTTCATCGGCGGCTTGCTGCGGGCTGATCAGCGCGGGCATGGCAAAGTCGTTTTGCGCGGTCAGCCGCGTGGTCACAAAGCCGGGGTTCACCACGTACACGCCGATGCCGTGCGGGTGCAGGTCCAGGTACAGCGTTTGCGCCAGGTGGTTTACTGCCGCCTTGGTGGCACCGTATACCAGGCCATTGCTCATGCCGGCCCAGCCAGCCACGCTGGCCACCAGCACCAGCCCCCCGCCCTGCTGCGCCATCAGCTGCGGCACGTTGGCCGCAACACCGTACAGGCTGGCCAGCAGGTTCACGTTCACCATGCGCTGTGCGGCTTCCGGCGTGAGCTCCCAGGCGCGCAGCGGGGTGTAGTCGCCCGCCAGCATCACCACCAGGTCGATGCGCCCCCAGCTGGCCAGCAAGGTGTCGCGCACGCGCTGCCAGTCTTCCGGCACGGTGGCGTCCATCACGTGCACCTGCATGCGCTCGTGCCCGGCCGCCACCGCTTGCAGCGCAGCCTCGGTGCGGCCAGAGAGCGCCACGTGAGCGCCCTGCTGCTGCAAGGCCAGCGCCAGCGCCGCGCCAATGCCATGGCCGGCGCCCACCAGCCACACGCGCTGGCCGTGCCAGTGGCGCAGTTTGGGGTTCAGGCTCACGGCTGTGCCCCTTTGCGGAAGAACAGCGTGACTTCGCCCAGCTTGATGCCCCATTTGCTCATCACCGAGCGGTTCAGCACGGTGCGCTCGTCCAGCTGGTACATCCAGTCGTCGAAGCGCACTTCGTACACGGTGCCGTCTACCGGCAGACGCAGGGTGTAATCCCAGAACAGGGCAAAGCCTTCGGTGCGGCCACTGGCTTGGCCGACCACGTCATCCGCGGTGCCGGTGTAGCGGCCATCGGGCAGCTTTTTGAGTGTCCAGATGCGGCGCTGCTTTTCGCCGTCGTCGTAGGTAAAGTGCTCGTCCAGCACGCCGGTATCGCCCTGCCAGCTGGCGTTCATTTGCACGGTAAAGCGGCGTATCACCTTGCCGCTGCGGTCCTGAAAGGTGCCTTGCGCCGTCACCGGGCCGTCAAAGTAGGTTTTCAGGTCAAAGGTTGGCCGCGTACCGCGGTAGTCGTCGATACTGGCGGTACTGCAGCCGCCCAGTGCCAGTGCCGCCATCGCGGCCACCAGCCAAGCCCATCGTTTCCACATCATGCTGCTCCTTGTGTTGGCGGCCGGTACAGCAACCACCCCAACGCCATCAATTTGAATAATGCCGGCAATGCCGCGTACACCCACATCAGGCCACCGGGCGCCAGGCCGGGCACATAGCCGGCCCACTGCGCCAGCGGCAGTGCCACCCCTGCTGCCAGGGCCAGCGCCAGCTTGTTGAGCATGGATACCGCACCGAACACCGCGCCGCCGGCCTGCTGCACGCGCGCGCCCAGCGCGTCGGCCACCAGCGCACTGGCAAAGGCCAGGTCGGCGCCCAGCGCCACGCCGGTCAGCACGCACACCAGCGTAAAGCCGGCACTCTCCCCTGCGGCCAGCAGAGGCACCGGCAGAAAACCCAGCAGGGCCAGCGCCATGCCAACGCGCCAGGCGCGCACCTTGCCTATGCGGTCGGCCAGCCACACCCAGCCAGGCAGCGATACACCCGCCGCCACAAAGTACGCCAGCAAAAACACGCCCGTCTGTGCACTGGCCTGCAGCACGTCGGCCACGTAAAAGTTCAGCAAGGTCGCCGGTATGGCCATGGCGACGGCATTCAGCAGCAGCACCACGCCGGCGGCACGCAGGGCGCTATCACGCCACCAGGGTGGCCCCGCTGCCGCGGCGGCCTCTTGCGCGGCAGGCGCGGGGGGCCGTGGCGCCCAGACTGCAGCCAACCCGGCCAGCACCGCCAGGGGCAACAGCACCCAGACAAAGCGCTGCATGGCAGCCAGCTCGCCCACGCTGCTGGCCCACCACGCCGGCAGCGCTGCCGCCAGCAGCACGCCGGCCAGCCCCCAGCCCTCGCGCCAGGCCGCCACACGTGCCCGCCCGGCAGGCGTAGGCCACAGCGCGGCGCCGTAACGCAGCAGGGCAATGGTGAGCCAGCCATGCGCCAGGTACACCAGCAGCAGCGCGCCAGATAGCTGCAGCCACAGCGGCCAACCCGGCTGGGGCCACAACATCCAGGCAAAGCCCGCAACGGCAGCCATGGCGGCCAACCCTGCCGCCAGGCGCAGCGCGCCACGCGCCAGGCGGTCTTGCCATTGCCCCAGCAGCGGGTCCAGCACGGTGTCCAGCAGCCGGGTCACAAACAGCAGCAAGCCCAGGCTGGATAGCGCCATGCCAAAATCCCGTGCGTACAACGCCGGCAGATGCAGGTACACCGGCAGGGCCAGCATGGCAAGCGGCATGGCGGCCAGGCCGGCCAGCGCCAGCTGCAGCGGCGTCATCCGCGGCCGTTCAGCAGCTGCTCGCGCAGCGCAGGCGCGCGCGAGGCCGGGTCTAGCCAGATACGAAAGAAAGTCCGCGCCAGCAGCGGGTCGTCTACCGTGCGGGTATGGCGGCCGTTGTGCCAGAAGCGCAGGCTGTTGCCATCGAAGGCACCGACGATTTCATCGCCCTGCTGCACATCGGGGATAGCCGCCTTCAGCGCCTCGCGCCAAGGGGTGCGGCGGTTTTCCGGCAGGCCGTAGCGCTGCATTTCTTCCAGGCTGATGTCGACGATTTTGGCCGACGGGATATCCCGTGCGTAGCGCAGCGACAGCGCAAACGGCCGCGCCCAGTCAAATGACTGGCCCTGCTGGGTGTACAGCGTGGCGTCGTACAGCTTGAAACCGAACCAGCGCAAATTGCCCTGCCCCAGCGGGCGCAGGTTAGCGAGCTCTGCAGGCAGGGCCATCACCACCTCCGTTACCATCAAGCCGGCGAGCAAGGCGCCGGTAGCCACCCACCTAGACATGACGTGTCATCTCCAGCTGGCACACATCGGTACGGCCGGCGTCAAAACCGGCAATGCAATAAAAGAAGTAAAACTGCCACAGCCGCACAAAAGCTTCGTCAAAGCCCTGGGCGCGTACGCGCAGCTGCACGGCGTCGAAATCTGCCAGCCAGCGGCGCAGCGTTTCGGCGTAATCGGCACCAAAGGTGTAGCGGTCGCTCAGGCGCAGGCCGGCGCTGGCAATGTGCTGGTCCAGCTGGCCGGGCGAGGGCAACATGCCGCCGGGGAAGATGAACTGCTGGATAAAGTCGGTGCTGCTGCGGTAGCGCGCAAAGTATTCGTCGCCAATGGTAATCACCTGCACCACGGCCTTGCCGCCCGGCTTCAGCCGCGCGTGCAGGGTGGCAAAGTAGGACGGCCACCAGCGCTCGCCCACCGCCTCCAGCATCTCGATAGACACGATGTGGTCAAACTCGCCCTCGATATCGCGGTAGTCCTGCAGGCGCAGGTCGGCCTGTGCGGCCAGCCCGGCTGCGGCCAACCTGTGCTGCGCCCAGGCCAGCTGCTCGGTAGACAGCGTCACGCCGGTAACGTGTACACCGCGGGTGCGGATGGCGTATTCGGCAAAGCCGCCCCAGCCACAGCCGATTTCCAGAATACGCTGCCCGGGCTGCGCGTCCAGCCGCTGCAGGATGCGCTCGTACTTGGCCCACTGCGCCGACTCCAGGCTCTGGCGATAGTTACCGTCAAATACTGCCGAGGAGTAGCTCATGCTGGGGTCCAGCCACAGCTTGTAAAACTCGTTACCCAGGTCGTAATGCGCGTGAATATTGCGCCGGCTGCCCTTGCGCGTATTGGCGCGGGTCAGGTGGCGCAGCAGGTAGCCCACCTTGCCCAGCCAGCTGCCGTGGATGGCCTGCTCTACCGCGGCTTCGTTCTGCAGGGCCAGGCGCATCAGCGCTACCCAGTCCGGGGAGCTGACCTGGCCGTCGCGCCAGGCTTCGGCCAGACCGATGTCACCGGCCAGGGCAATGCGGCGCAGCGCCCGCCAGTCGTGAATATGCAAAGCGGCGTCCAGGCCGGCGTGGCGGCCGCTGTAGCGCTGCTGGCTGCCATCCGGCCCTACCAGTAATAGTTGGCCGTATAGCAGCCGGCTCAGGCCTGCCAGCAGTGGGCGGGCGTACCATGGCGCACGTAGCGCCTGCGAGTTCAGCGAGGGATTCAGGGTAGTCATCACACACTCCGGGAATCGGTTGGCGGCGTAGCGGGCACGCCTTGTTTGCCAAAAAAGGGAACACTTTTGCGCCACAGCTGCAGCGCCTGCCAGTGAATGCGCGCCCACACGGCAAAGGTCAGCGTGGCGCAGCCCAGCACCAGCCGCCATACCTTGGCCGCACTCAGCGGCTGCGGCCAACCCTGCTGGGTGGCGACAAAGTCGGTGGTGTCGCCATCGCGGCTATAGGCAATGCGCACGCTGAAGCGCCCGTCGGCCTGGCGCGCAAAGCGAAAACCGTAGCTGCCTTCCACCTGGAAAAACGGCGACACGTGCAGCGCCTTGGGCGCGGTAAAGCTTTCGCGGGCCAGCATCGGGCGCCAGTCCGGGTGATGCACGCAGTAGTCGTGGTGCTCGCCAAAGGTATTGCTGACCTCTACCCATACCGCCCGCAGCGCGGCGGCGCGGTCGAACACCAGATAAAAGCTCACCGGGTTAAAGGCGTAGCCCAGCACGCCAGGCAGGGTGTGCAGCTCGATACGGCTGGCGTCGTGAAAGCCGGCTGCGGCCAACCTTTGCGTGAGCCACGGCCACAGGGCGCTACCGTCACGCGGGCCGTGGCGGCGGCGCAGCCAGCGCACGCCGGGGGCCAGGCGGTGTTCGGGCGCATCACCGTCGGGCAGGCTCACCGCAACCCAGCTGTGGCGGTAAGCAAACTGGTGCTGCGCCGGCTGGCGGCGGCCGTGCCATACCTGGCCGGCGTACAGCTGCACGCTCATGGTGCGGCTCCGGCCAGCTGCGGCAGCGGCGCGTGCGCGGCCACCGGCTGGCTGATGTCCCACGGCACGCTGGCACCTAGGCCCTGCGCCACGGCCATGCCGGCCTTGAGGCCGTCTTCATGAAAACCATAGCCCGCCCATGCACCGGCAAACCAGGTGCGCTGGCGGCCCTGGATCTGCGCCAGTGCCTGCTGCGCGGCAATGGCGTCGCGGTCGAAGACCGGGTGGGCGTAGTCGAACTCGGCCAGCACGCCCTGCGGCTGGCGGTAGGGGTTGAGCGTGACGATGACGGGCTGCTGGAAGGGCAGCTGCTGCAGGGTATTGAGCAGATAGCTCACCATCACCGGGGTATCGCTCTCCCCCGCCCGGCCAACGCGGTAATTCCACGCCGCCCAGGCTTGCTGGCGCGCAGGCAGGAAGCTGGCGTCGGTATGCAGCACCGCGCGGTTGGGCTGGTAGCGTAGCCGCGACAGCACGTCGGTTTCCGCCGGGCTGGCGTCGGCCAGCAGGGCCAGCGCCTGGTCGCTGTGGCAGGCCAGTACCAGGTGGTCGAAGCGCTCCTCGCCGTGGCGGCTATGCACAGTGACGCCGTGGGCATCGCGCTGTACACGCTGCACCGGGCTGTCCAGCCGCAAGCCTGGCAGGTCTTGCAGCATGCGCTGAACGTACACGCGCGAGCCGCCTTGTACGGTTTTCCACTGCGGGCGGTCCAGCACCTGCATCAGGCCGTGGTTCAGGCAGAAATCAAAGAAGGTCGCGGCGGGAAAGGCCGCCATGTCGCGGGTGGAGCTGGACCAGATGGCCGCGCCCATGGGTAGCAGGTACCAGTCGCGCAGTGGTTGGCCGTAGCCGTGGCGGTTCAGTAGCTGGCCCAGGGTGTCGCCCGTGGCGCGGGCTTCGTCACGCAGCGCCGGTGCCTGGCGGTGCAGGCGCAGGATATCGCGCAGCATGTGCCAGAACGCCGGGCGCAGCAGGTTGCGTTTCTGGGCAAACAGGGTAAACAGGTCGCTGCCGGCCCATTCCAGCTTTTCTTGCTCCAGCGCCACCGAAAAGGTCATTTCGGTGTGGTATACCGGTACGTCGAGCAGGGCAAACAGGCGGATCAGGTTAGGATAGGTACGGTCGTTGTGTACCAGAAAACCCGTATCAACCGGTGCCGTTACCCCATCCAGCGTGACGTCCACCGTGTTGCTATGGCCACCGGCGTAGCTACCCGCCTCGAACAGGGTAACTTGATGGCCGCTGCGCGCCAGCAACCAGGCTGCCGACAAGCCTGCGATGCCTGCTCCCGCTACTGCAATGTGCATGTTGTCTTCCTTGTGCCTAGCGTCAAGGCAAGTTAACGCTGGATAATGATTATCTTGTATATGCTTTGTACTGTACAAAATAGATTAGTTCAACAAAAAACCCGCTTTCGCGGGTTTTTTGTTGATTCGCGGCCAACAGGCCAGTGCCACTTAATCCAGCCGGTTCTGGTGGTGGCCTTGCTGCCACGCCGTAATATTGGCTACCAGCTGTGCGGCCAACCTGCTCATGGCTTCGCGGCTGGCCCAGCCGACGTGCGGGGTGACAATCAGGTGCGGCAGGCGCGCTTTCAGCAGCGGGTTGCCTTCGCGCGGCGGCTCTACCGATAGCACATCAAAGCCGGCACCGCCGATCTGGCCGTACTTCAGCGCGGCGACCAGTGCCTCCTCGTCCACCAGGCCGCCGCGTGCGGTGTTCACCAGAATGGCACCGGGCTTCATCGCCATCAGCTCTGGCTGGGCAATCAGGTTGCGGGTGCTGTCGTTCAGCGGGCAATGCAGGGAAATCACGTCGGACGTGGCCAGCAGGGTATCAAACGACACGTAGCCATCACGCACCACCTCCGCCCCCTTGCGCTCGCCAAACTGCACCTGCATGCCAAAGGCCCGGGCACGGCTGGCCATGGCCTGGCCGATGCCACCACTACCGAAAATACCCAGCGTCGCGCCCTGCAGGTCGCGTATGGGCGCGCCAAAGTGGCAGAACTGCGGCGCGTTTTGCCACACGCCGGCGGCCACATCGCGCTGGTAGGCCGGCAGGTTGCGCATCAGCGCCATCATCAGCATAAAGGCGTGCTCGGCCACGGTCTCGTCACCGTAGTGGCGGATGTTGGCCACCGCCACGCCCTGGCGGCGGCAGGCGTCGATATCGATATGGTTGTAGCCCGTGGCGGCGATCGCCAGCATTTTCAGCTGTGGCAATGCCGCCAGGGTGGCTGCATCAAAGGGCACCTTGTTGGTGATGATCACATCAGCCTCGGCACAGCGGGCCAGGATGTCGTCGCGACTGCAGGCGGGGTGCTCGACATACTCGTGGGCAAAAGGCAGCGCCGGCAGCGCGACCGGCAGGCTGTCTCGGTCCAGAAACACAATACGCAAGGGGGTCATGGCGGGTTCAGCATTCGTAGGAAATAAGGGCGCGGTAGGCATGCCAGCTCGACAAGCCCAACAAGGGGGCCACCAGCAACAGCCCGACAAACTGGCTGGCCAAGCCTATCGCAACAAGTGCCACGATCATAGCCGCCCACACCACCATCGTCACCCCGTTGCGGGCAACCACTTGCAGGCTGGCCTGCATGGCGGTAACCGCATCGATTTCTTTATCCAGCAACATGGCACAGGTACAGATGCTCAGCGCCAGCAACAACAGCACAAACAGGAGCGACATCGCCGCCCAGCTCAGCAGCAAGGCCAGGTTATCGCCGCGCAGCAAGCCCGGCAGCAGGGACTCCAGTCGTGGCAGCTGGCCAGCGTCAAACAGGGCAAACAGCAGCAGCGAGCTAGCGCCCCAGGCGCAGGACAGCAGCGCCATCACACAGCCATATAGCGCCAATGCACCGGGGTTGGCACGCCAAGCCAGCGCGCTGTGCAGTAGCATCACGCGGCCACCGTTAAATGCCTGCTGCTGTCGGGCAATATCGTACAGACCGGCAGCCAAGAACGGGCCCAGCACCCAGCAAGCCCCACCCAGCGCCAGCGCAAGCTCGGGAAAATACTGCAGCAAATACGCCAGACCATAGGCCATCAGCACATAGCCGGCCCCGTACAGCAAGGCATCTGCGGGCGTACGCTGCAGGTCACGCCAGCCCAGTTTCAGCCAGCGCAAAGGGGCGGCCAAGCCCTGGCGCTGCACCACGATATGCTGCTGCGTAGCCAGACAAAGTAGCGTCATCGTCCCACTCCCTTCAGTGCTTCTATTAGTTGATTGTTCCTTTTTTATAAGATACTGATTGGCATATACAAAAGCAGTCGCCCACAGGCCCCAGCATGGCTGCTAGAATGGCGCCCTGATCAATGCGGTAACGAAGGACATCACAATGGCAGAACTGATCATCGAAGATCTGGTGACAGGCGAAGGTAAAGAAGCAGTAGCAGGCGAAGAAGTCACCGTGCACTACACCGGCTGGCTGACTGACGGCACCAAATTCGACTCCAGCAAAGACCGTTTTCAGCCGTTCAGCTTCCCGCTGGGCGAAGGCTACGTGATCAAGGGCTGGGATCAGGGCGTACTGGGTATGAAAGTAGGCGGCCAACGCAAACTGACCATCCCGGCCGAGCTGGGCTATGGCGCGCGCGGCGCCGGCGGCGTGATTCCGCCCAATGCCACACTGGTATTCGAAGTAGAGCTACTGCAGGTAGGCTAAGCCTGCCCGCCATGAAAAACGCCCCGCGGCCTGTGCCCGGGGCGTTTTTCATACATGCGGCCAACCTTAAGCTTCGGCCTTCGCCGCCTGGCGCTTTTTACGCCAGAAATACACACCCAATACCAGCCCGGCCAGCGCCAGTGCAATCAGGATGCCGGCTTGGCCACGGTGTACCATGTGCATCAGCCATTCGCGGTTACGCGCGCCAAAATAACCCAGGTAAACCCACACCGGTACCGAGATCAACGCCGCAAAACCGTCCATCATCAGAAAACGCCAGTAAGGGATACGCCGCGTCAGGCCTGCCGTCAGAAAGATGGGCGAACGCAAACCGGGCAAAAAGCGCGCCACAAACAATACCCAGTTACCGTAGCGGGCAAACTTTTCCTGGGTGGCAGCAAAACGCTCGGGGGTCATGATCTTGGCTACAGGGCGAAAGCGCAGCACGCGCTCGCCGTACAGGCGGCCCGCTGCAAACATGATGCCATCGCCTGCCAGTACACCGGCCATGCCTACGGCAAACATCCAGTGCACATTGGTGTAACCCAGGCCGGAAATGATGCCGCCAGCCACCAGGGTAATGTCTTCCGGAATCGGTACGCCAAAACCACAGACCAACAACACGATGAATACGGCAAAGTAGCCATACCCGGTAAAGAAGTCGAGAAGGAGTTGCAGGATGTCCATGTCTGCCCGAGATGCGGAGAAAGATAAGCGAGCCACTTCGACCGTTACCCGGCGCAGCGGTTCAAAACGGCAGCCATCATATCACAGGCCCTGCAGGCGGCTTGTGACCAACATCACGGCACACCTGAACCCGGCAAGAAAGTGCACCGGTATAGATGCAATCCATTTTGTATGAAAATATTTTGCAACAGCGCACAGGCGGTACAAGCAGCATTCGCCACAGACAAAATGGGAAAAACAAAAAGAAGCAAAACAGAAACAGCAGGCAATAAAAAACCGGCCCGAAGGCCGGTTTTTCATGCAATCACGAAAACGTGATTACTGAGCAGCGGAAGCAGCCGGAGCGGAAGCGTCAGCAGCCGGAGCGGAAGCGTCAGCAGCAGGAGCGGAAGCTTCAACAGCAGGAGCGGAGGCTTCAACAGCAGGAGCGGAAGCTTCAACTGGAGCTTCTTCTTTTTTACCGCAAGCGGACAGAGCAACGGCCAGCAGGGCAGCAACGATGAGCGACTGTTTCATTTGTGTATTACCTTTGAAAGTAAGTGTTGAACAAGACGTCTGGTTCACTACTCTCTCTCAAAAAAATTCCAGACAGAGAAAGCAGTGTAGATACTGTCAGTGCGCAAATTCTAGCACGAATAAAATTGTTGGGAAGGGGGTAAACGCTAATTTATTGCGGATATTTGCATTGTCGATGCTGCATCGCAACATATCTCTAACGCCAAGCCGCCTTGTTTCGATAAAAAATCTTCGTTTACGATCACTTACCTTGCATCATTCATGCTACAGCACGATTACGCTAAGCCGCGATATGCCACCAACCAGACAGATAACCCTCGAACAACAAAGGCATCATACTGTCAGACAATCCGGCAGATTCTAGCTGCCGTGCATTAGCTAGCCTTTGCCAGGCGGCCAACTGTGCCGGTTCGCATTCCAACAGCTGTCCGTTGCAGTACAGCATGTCATTAACATAAAGAATCTGGCTTTTCAAATCCAGAACAATGCCATGCTCTTTTGCCAGCTCTGCAAAAGCCTCTTCATCCAGTTCCTCTTCTGCCCCTTCATAAAATACGTGCGGCTTGGGTTCGGTCAGGTAGTGGCCCAGAAAGTCGGCCACCACTTTTTTATCCCAGCTGATCTGCTGCAGCATCTGGCTCACCTGCTCCACCATAGCATCGCTAATCTGTGCTGGCGCAGCCTGTTGTTGCAAATCCGGGTCGGCATAGCGGCCTTGCACGCAAATGCGGTCTTGCAGGTACACCAGAAACTCGGTGGCGATTTCCTGCGCCGAGGGGGCACGGAAACCGATCGAGTACGTCATGCCGGGTTCCAGCGCCACACCGTAGTGCGCGCACTTGGGGGGCAGGTACAGCATGTCGCCGTGCTCCAGGATGAACTCTTCTTCTACCTGAAAATCTTTCAGCACTTTGATCGGCGCATCTTCGATGAACGATTCGTCCTGTTGCGACGAAATCTGCCAGCGCTTGCGGCCGCCTACCTGCAACAAGAAAACATCATACGAGTCAAAATGCGGGCCGACCGTCCCGCCAGGCGGGGCGTAGCTGATCATCAGGTCATCCAGACGCGCATACGGCATGAAATCGAAACGCCACAAAATATCGGCAATATGCGGCAGGTGGTGATTGACGTTCTGCACCAGGATGGTCCAGTCGGTTTCTGGCAGGCGGCGCAAGCGGCCGGCACGGAAAGGGCCGCGTTCCAGATGCCATTTGCCCTGCTTGTATTCGATCAGGCGCGATTCCACATCTTCATCAGCGGCCAGCTTGGCCAGCCAGGCGTAGTCCACGTGCTCGCCGACATCTTTCAGGGCACCGCGGATGAGCAAGGGCTTTTTATGCCAGTACTCTTTTAAAAAGGTCTCGGCGGTCATGCCGCCCAGCAGTTCGATTGGTTTCATGGCAGATTCTCGTTACGCATTCAGGCAATGGTTTACAATACGGGGATATCTGTTTTGCGCCGGATTTTGCTGCAGCCCAAGGCTTGCCGGCCTGCGATGCATCAAGATTCCCTTTCTTTTCTCTACGACGGTACCGCCTCATGCAAATCGTTAAAAACTCGGTCGTAACCATTCACTACGAAATGTACGACGCCGACAACACCCTGCTCGACAAAACTGAAGAGCCAATTGCTTACCTGCATGGCGGCTACGACGGCATTTTCCCGCTGGTGGAAGAAGCACTGCACGGCAAGGCTGTGGGTGAATCCATCACCGTAACCCTGACCCCGGACGATGCCTTTGGCGAGCCGGAAGAAGAGCTGGTGCGCGTAGAGCCGCTGGACGTACTGCCGGAAGAAGTGGAAGTCGGCATGATGTTCGAAGCAGACGACCCGGAAACCGGCGACGTGATCCTGTTCCGCGTTACCGACGTCGCCGACGGCAAAGCCGTCCTGGATGGCAACCACCCACTGGCTGGCCTGACCATCCGCTTCCAGGCGACCGTGGCAGAAGTTCGCCCGGCCACCCCGGACGAAATCACCCACGGCCACGCCCACGGCGAGCACGGCCACCATCACTAAGCCTTCCGCAGGCATACTGATGACAAAACGGGGCGCCAGCCCCGTTTTTTGCGCCCACGCTACTTGGCAGGCGCAGCTTTAGCGCGCAGCACCGCCACGCACAACCCCAGCGTGAGCAGGTTATACAGCACATACGCCTCATTCGGCCTGCCCTGCCCCAGCTTCCACAGCGTTACCGCCACCAGCACCAGCGCCAGGGCTTTCACCGCCTGTAGCAGCAAGGCTATGGGTGCGGCACTTTTGCCTACCCGCCCGGCCAGATGGGCCAAGGCAAAGCCGCAAGCGGCACCAACCAGTACGTCCAGCGGCCAGTGCACCCCGATCGCCAGCCGCGACACACACACCAGTGAGGCCAACAATGCCAGGCCAAGCTGGGTAGGCAGCGAGCGGCGCGGCATCAGCACACCGGCCAGCACCCCAGCTGCAATGGCATGGCCGGAAGGAAACGAAGCGTTACCCGGCAGCACGTCCAGCAAGCGTACCGTGCCGGCCGGCAGTACCAGCGGCGGGCGCAGCACGTCAAAGCCGGCTTTCAGCCAGATACTGGCCAGCACACCGGCCAGCCCCAGCGCCACCATGCGCGGTAATAAGGCAGGCTGCCGTGCGGCCAACAGCAGCAACATGCCGATGACCAGCGTCCACTCGCCCGCCATGCTCAGCAGCCGCCAGACCACGCCCGGCACCACGGCCAAAGCGTGATGCAGGGTAATGAATAGCGGCTGATTCACCCCGGCAAGCCACACCAGCAGCGCCAGTGCGGACAACAGCAGCACCATCAGGCGCGTCATGCTTTGCACCCCAGCGTCACACGATCCAGCCCCGCCAGATCCGGCAGGGTGTCTACTTGCTGCAGGCCAGCCTGCTCGAACAATAATCGACAAGCCGGGCCTTGGTCGTAACCGTGCTCCACCATCAGCCAGCCGCCTGCGGCCAACCTGGCCGGGGCGGCGGCGGCAATGGCACGCAGGCAATCCAGGCCATCGTTACCATCGGTCAGCGCCATGCGCGGCTCGAAGCGCACATCGCCCTCGCCCAGGTGATGATCTGCGGCATCGATATACGGCGGGTTGCTGACGATCAGCTCGTACTGCGCATCCGCCGGTAGCGGGTCGAACCAGCTACCGTGATGAAAAACCACCGGGGCACCCAGCGCGGCAGCGTTGGTCGCGGCCATGGCCAAGGCATCCGGCGACAGGTCTACCGCCGCCACCTGCCAGGCGGAGGCCTCCAGCGCCAGCGTCACCGCGATGGCACCGCTGCCGGTGCCCAGGTCCACCACGCGGGCGGCAGCCTTGCGGCCAACCTTGCCCAGCGCGGCCTCTACCAGGTGCTCGGTTTCCGGGCGCGGTATCAGCACGGCCGGGCTCACGGCAAAGCGGCGGCCGTAAAACTCGCGCTCGCCCAGCAGGTAAGCCACCGGCTCGCCCGCCAGGCGGCGCTGGGCCAGCAGGCTGTACGCCTGCCAATGCTCATCAGGCAGTGGCTCGGGGCCAGCCGACACCATGGCGCTGTGGCTCAGGCCGCTAACGTGTGCCAGCAGCAGCCGCGCTTCCAGCCGTGGCAAGTCAAAATGGCGTAATGCGTCGTTTAGCGTAGGCATGGTTTACAGCAAGAACAGGCTGGCGAGGCCCAGGAAAATGAAGAAACCGCCAGAGTCGGTACACGCGGTAATCAGCACGCTGCTGCCTACGGCCGGGTCTTTGCCGAAGCGTTCCATCATGGTAGGAATCAGCACCCCCATGGACGCGGCCAACATCAGGTTCAGAGTGGTCGCGGCCAACATCACCAGGCCCAGCGCGAAGTTGCCGTACAGCATCCAGGCCAGTACGCCCAGCGCGCCGCCCCATACCACACCGTTAATCACCGATACGCCCAGCTCTTTGCGCCACAGGCGGTTAGCCTGCCCCGGCTGCAGCTGGCCCATGGCCAGTGCGCGCACGATCATGGTGATGGTCTGGTTGCCAGAGTTGCCGCCAATACCGGCCACGATCGGCATCAGCGCCGCCAGTGCCACCAGCTTTTCGATACTGCCTTCAAAGGCACCAATCACCCGGCTGGCCACAAAGGCGGTACACAGGTTGATGGCCAGCCAGGCCCAGCGGTTTTTGACCGAGTCGATCACCGGGGCAAACAGGTCTTCCTCTTCTTTCAGGCCGGCCAGGTTCAGCGCCTCGGTTTCCGACTCTTCGCGGATCAGATCCACCATCTCGTCCACCGTCAGGCGGCCAATCAGCACGCCGTGCTCGTCCAGCACCGGGGCGGTGACCAGGTCATAGCGCTCGAAAGCCAGCGCGGCGTCGGCGGCGTCTTCTTCCGGGCGGAAGCTCACCACCTCGGTGGCCATCACTTCTTCTACCAGCGCGTCGGTGTCGGACACCAGCAGCTTGCGCACCGGCAGCACGCCCTTGAGCACGCCCTCTTCGTCGGTCACAAAAATCTTGTCGGTCTGGCTGGGTAGCTCGTCAAAGCGGCGAAGGTAGCGCAGCACCACCTCGCAGCTCACGTCGGCGCGAATCTTCACCAGGTCGAAGTCCATCAGGGCCCCCACCTGGTGCGCCTCGTACGACAACACCGACTGCAGCTGCTGGCGCTCTTCTTCGTCCAGGCCGCCCATCACCTCGTACACCACCTGGCGCGGCAGGTCGGCGGCCAGGTCGGCCAGCTCGTCGGCGTCCAGCTGCTCGGCAGCGGCCACCAGCTCGTGCTGCTCCATCGATTCGATCAGCGATTCGCGGACGGCGTCAGACACCTCCAGCAGGATGTCGCCTTCGTCATCGCTATCCACCAGGTTCCACACCAGCAGGCGGTCTTCCAGTGGCAGAGCTTCCAGAATGTAGGCGATATCCGCCGGGTGCAGCGCTTCGAGCTTGTGCTCCAGCTCGGCCAGGTTTTGTTTGTGAACGAGCGACTCCACCAGGTCATGCCGTGGCATGTCCTGGCGGTGTACAAGGTCCTCTACCAGGCGATGGCGCTCGATAAGGCGCTGCACCTGGGTGAGGCTGTCCTGCAGACGATCGGTGGGTTGTTTCTTGTCGACAACCGTCATGCACGTCTCCTTCCGCCTTTGGCGGGAATGACGCTGCATCCGGCAAAAAGGCGGGGCTAGTAGTGAGCCGTAATGGCTAAATCAGATGAGTAATAACTGGGTAAGTCCATGAGTTACACCGCGCTCCTGCGCAGCTATCACGAAAGAGGCGAAATTGTAGCATGCGAAGCGGCACGCAACCAGCGCAGGCGGGCGCGAAAACCCGGCGATAAATCTGAGTTTTCTTATAAAAAACCAGCCCTATTTGCTATACATCCTAAACAAAAGGGAGGGTTACCATGCACGATTCCACGCTCACCGTATTACGCGATGCCCTGCACCAGACCGGGCTGGATAGCAACCGGGAAATCCAGGACATCGTAGGCCTGCTGGGTGCCATGCATGTCAACCTGGCCATGGCCGAGTTTTCACCCGATGGCACCTTTCTGGACGCCAACCCCAAGTTTCTGGCCATGTTCGGCTACAGCCGGGAGCAGCTGCTAGGCCAGCACCACCACCGCATCTGGACCGACGAAGACGTCGAAGCCGGCAAATACGACGCGCTATGGCACCGGCTGTGCCAGGGCGAGCCGGTATCGGGCGAATACCGCCGCCGGCGCCAGGACGGCAGCAGCGTGTATATCCAGGCACATTACAACCCCCTGTGCGACCAGAACGGCCACCCCTACAAGCTGGTGAAGTTTGCCACCGACATCTCCGACACCAAACTGCGGCTACACGAAGACTTTGGCAAGCTGCAGGCACTGAACCGCACCCAGGCCATTATCGAATTCGCACCAGACGGCACCGTCATCACCGCCAACGATAACTTCCTGCAGCTGATGGGCTATACGCTGGACGGCATTCGCGGCCAACACCACCGCATTTTCTGCCCGGCCAGCGAAACCGGTAGCCCCGACTATCAGGTTTTCTGGGAAAAACTGCGCAACGGCGAACAGCACCACGGCGAGTTCATGCGCCTGACCAGCAAAGGCCAGGCAGTGTGGCTGCACGCGGTGTACAGCCCGCTGTACGCCCCCGATGGCCGGCTGTGCAAAATCGTGAAATTTGCCAGCGACGTTACCGCAGTAAAACGCAAATCACTGGAAGACGATGGCAAGGTGGCGGCCATTTCGCGCTCGCAAGGCGTCATCGAGTTCGATATGGGCGGCCACGTACTGAGCGCCAACGACAACTTCCTGCAGCTGATGGGCTACACCCTGGACGAGATCCACGGCGAGCACCACCGCATGTTTGTCGATCGCGACGAAGCCGGCAGCGCTGCCTACCGCAGCTTCTGGCAAAAGCTGGGGCGCGGCGAGTTC
The DNA here is from genome assembly GCA_027489245.1 of Neisseriaceae bacterium. GTDB lineage: Bacteria > Pseudomonadota > Gammaproteobacteria > Burkholderiales > Chromobacteriaceae > Vogesella. The sequence goes on from JAIYAC010000008.1 coordinate 105,838, forward strand.
GACCGCGGCGAGTACCTGCGCTTTGGCAAAGATGGCCGCCGCGTATGGATACAGGCCAGCTACAACCCCATTCTGGACCTGGAAGGCCAGCCGGTAAAAGTAGTGAAGTACTGCACCGACATTACCGCCAGCAAGCTGGCCAGCATCGAAAACGCGGCACGCATGAGCGCCGTGAGCAATAGCAGCTGCCTGCTGGAGCTGGACCGCCTGGGCAATGTGCTGGACGGCAACGCGCTGATGGAGCAAGCGCTGGGCTACAGCCTGGCGCAGCTGCGCGGCCTGCCGCAAAGCCGGCTGATGTTCGAAGAAGACATCGACAGCCCCGCCAGCCAGGCGCAGTGGCAACAGCTGCGCAATGGCCAGCCGGTAGCCTGCGAGCTGCGCCGCCGTGCGCTGGACGGGCGGGAGGTCTGGCTGGGCAGCATGCTCAGCCCGGTAATCGGGCTGGATGGCCTGCTCAGCAAAGTGGTGATGATTGCCCGCGACATCACCGCGGCCAAACTGGCCCAGCTGGACGCCGGCGGCAAGCTGGACGCCATCGACCGTGCCCAGGCGGTGATCGAGTTCGACCTCAGCGGCAAGGTACTGCACGCCAACGCCAACTTCCTGAACCTGATGGGCTACCGCCTGGAACAGATCCAGGGCGTGCATCACCGCATTTTTGTCGACCCGCAGTACGCAGCCACCGCTGAATACCTCAGCTTCTGGGAGCGGCTGTCACGCGGCGAATACTTTGCCGGCGAGTACAAACGTATCGGCTGCGGCGGCAAGGAAGTCTGGATACAAGCCACCTACAACCCCATTTTCGACCCGCGCGGCCAACCTGTAAAAGTGGTGAAATTCGCCTCGGACGTTACCCAGGCCAAGCTGCATACCGCCGAGTACGAAGCCAAAGTCTCGGCCATCGAGCTGGGGCAAGCGGTGATCGAATTTGACCTGGCCGGCAACGTGCTGCGTGCCAACCGCAACTTCCTGGCCGCCATGGGCTACACCCAGCGCGAGATCCAGGGCCAGCACCACAGTATTTTCTGTACCGCAGAGTACACGCACAGCAAGACCTATCGCGATTTCTGGCTGCGCCTGGGCGAGGGCCAGTTTGTCAGCGGGCGCTTCCACCGCGTGGGCAAGTTTGGCCGCGACGTGTGGATACAAGCCAGCTACAACCCCATCCGCGACTTGAACGGCACCGTGGTGAAGATCATCAAGTACGCACATGATGTGACCAACGAGGTGAAGCTGGAGCAGCAGATTCTGAGCAAGTCCACACAAATGAGCGGCAACCTGCACAGCCTGATCGGCAGCATCGACATTATTGCGGCCAACGCCAGCGTGGCGTCCGACCTGGCGCGCGAGTCCACCCGCAACGCCGAACACGGTTTTGGCGCGCTGCGCCAGGCCATTACCGCCATCAGCCAGAGCCAGCACAGCGCGCAGAAAGTGGCCGAAGTGGTACGCGTGATCAGCGATATTGCCAGCCAGACCAACCTGCTGGCGTTCAACGCCGCCATCGAGGCCGCCCGCGCCGGGCACCATGGCGTGGGCTTCTCGGTGGTCGCCGCCGAAGTACGCAAACTGGCCGAGCGCTGTGCACAAGCGGCCAAGGAAATTACCCAGCTGATCGACGAATCGGTCCGCCATGTGAGTAGCGGTGCCGACATCAGCCAGCAAGCGGCGCAAAGCTTCGAGGGCATAATGGGCTGCGTGGAACGTACGGCGCAGAGTGTGGAGAAAATCGTGCAAGGCACTGAGCAACAAAGCGGCGTCACCGGGGAAGTACAGCAGCTGCTGGCCGCGCTGACCAATGTGGCGCGCAATAGCGAAGAAGACGCCCGATGAGCGCGCGCTTCGGCCTGTTTCGCCTGGACGGCAACCACCTGGCACTGCCCATCGAGGCGCTGCGCGAGGCGGTGCCCACCACCACGCTGGCCCTGCTGCCCGGCTGCCCGCCCTATGTACTGGGCAGCATGGACCTGCGCGGCCAACGTTTGCCGGTAGCCGACCTGCGCCTGCTGTCTGGCGCGGCAGGCGATGGCCCCCTACCCGCGTGCGTCGTCGTGGTACAGCACCAGGACAAGCTATTGGGCGTACTGGCCGACGACGTGGAAGGCGTGCAAGAGGCCGAGCCACAATGCATGCGTGGCGACAACGGCGGCATTCTGGACGGCAGCCTGCCCGCCGTGGCGGGTGGCATCAGCGCCACCTTGCTGAACCCGGCGGCGCTGCTGGGCTACCCGGGCATCCCCTCCGCCCGCGTGGCACCCGACACGGCCCCCGGAGCCAGCGATGACAGCAGCAGCGAGCCCGACCACGTGATGCTGATGCAGTGTGGCAGCGTGCCGCTGGCCATGCCGTGCAGCCATATCCACACGATCATCCTGAACCCGCACATCACCCAGAACGCCATGAGCAGCGGCTACTGCATGGGCACCATCCAGTACGCGGGCCAACAGGTGGCTGCCGTCAGCCTGCTGGCAGCCTGCAGTATCCCGCTGAACCCCAAGCCGGCCCTGACACAGGCATTCGTTATCCGCTACGCCCAAGGCTATGTGGCCTTTATGGTGGAGCACATCATCGACGTGGTACAACGCACCGGCCACACCCTGCTGCCGCTGCCCGCCCAGTCACTGCTGCGGCCAGACCACTTCATGGGGGCGATTCCGGCCAGTGAAACACCCGCTGATTCGGTGGGCCACCATGCCTCGGCCAGCGGCCACTATCTGCTGCTGGATGGCGACATCCTGAAAAACCGCCCTGACCTGATCTGCCTGGCCGCCATGAACACCCCGCACGACGCCCAGGCCGGTAATGGCAGCCCTGCCCAGCCTGGCAGCACCGCCCGCCAGCAGGGCGAACGCTGCCAGCTGCTCACTTACGATTTGGGTTTTGAGGTGGCCACGCCGGTTAGCCAGATTATCGATATCGTCCCTTGGCAAGCCGAGCGCGCCGTGTTTGGCCTGGAGTGCGAGCACGCCGGCCTGCTGATTGCCCGCGGGCGTACCCTGCCGCTGTACTGCCTGAGCAGTACGCTGGGCATTCCGCTCGCCCCGGTACGCGACACGGCCAGCGTGCTGGTGGTGGAAACACGCTACGGCGTAGTCGGCTTTGCCGTACCCGGCCTGATTACCATCGATGAAGCCTGGCAAGAACGGCTGGATAACGCCGAGGTGGCTGCGCCGCCGCCGCACATCCGCCACAGTAATCAGGCGGCGAGCTGGCGCCACATCCTGGTGGGGCAAGGCAAGCAAGAGCGGCTGTTAAGCATGCTGGATCTGGTGGCCCTGGCAGAAAGCAAACTGGCTCCGCAAGCGGAGCCAGTAGAAACGCCATCAATCAGATGAACCCTACGGTGTATCCGCCATCGGCATGCGGCGCAGGATGATACGCGTCTTGCGTGCCAAGCCCGGGGCGTTACGGTGTTCGTCGTAATAGCGCGGGTTCGGCACCATGGCGGCCAACTTGGCCGCCTGCCCGGCCGATAGCCTGGCGGCGCTGCTACGGTAGTAATGCCGCGCCGCCGCTTCGGCGCCAAATACGCCATTGCCCCACTCGATCACGTTCAGGTAGATCTCGAAGATGCGGCGCTTATCCATCACCGCCTCCAGCATCACCGTGATCACGGCCTCTTCCAGCTTGCGCCAGGGGGTTTTGCGGCCGGACAAAAACAGGTTTTTGGCCAGCTGCTGGCTAATGGTGGAACCACCGGCCACGATCCGCCCCTGCTTCATGTTTTTCTCGAACGCCGCCTCGATACCATCCCAGTCAAAGCCTTCGTGATCAACAAACTTGGCGTCTTCCGAAGCAATCAGCGCACGCTTGAGGTTGCCGGAAATACGCTCGTACGGCACCCATTTGTGGCGCAGCTCGGCGGCGGGGTCTTCTTCTTGCAGGCGCGCCAGCTGCTCGGTCATGAAGGCACTGGCCGACGGGTTGAAACTACGCCAGTACACGATGTGGCCGAAGATCCACAGGTTGTACAGAAAAAGGGCGGCCAGCAGGGCCGCCCCGATGCGTAAGGGCCAGCGCAGCACTTAGGCCAGCACCTCGCGCAGCATATTGGTGACCTTGCGCGTTTCCGGCTGCACACCGCGCCAGATACGGAACGACTCGGCCGCTTGCTCTACCAGCATGCCCAGGCCATCAGCCAGCATGCCGGCCTGTTCGCTTTGTGCACGACGCAGGAAAGGCGTCAGGCCACGACTGTATACCATGTCGTAAGCCAGCGCACCGGCGGCAAAAATGCCGGCAGGCATTGGTGGCAGCTCGCCCTGCAGGCTGGTGGAGGTGCCATTGATAACAATATCGAACTGGCGGCCGGCCAGGGCCTCATAACCGGCAGCTTCAATCTGGCCCAGGCTGGCAAACTGTGCGGCCAACGCTTCGGCCTTGGCCACGGTACGGTTGGCAATGGTCAGGGTGGCAGGCTGTTCGGCCAGCAGCGTGGGCAGCACGCCACGTACGGCACCACCAGCCCCCAGCAGCAGCACGCGCTTGCCGGCAATGGCCACGTCCAGGTTCTCGACGATATCGCGCACCAGGCCTACGCCGTCGGTGTTATCGCCGTAGATCTTGCCGTCGCGAAAGCTCAGCGTATTCACCGCTTCGGACAAACGGGCGCATTCGCTCACTTCCTGGGCAAAGCGGAAGGCATCGCCCTTGAACGGCAGCGTCACGTTCAGGCCACGGCCACCGGCAGCCACAAAGGCCGATACCACGTCGTCAAACTTGCCGATATCGGCAAACAGCTTTTCATATTGCAGCGCCTGGCCGGTGGCGTTGGCGAATTCGCTATGGATGAAGGGCGACTGGCTATGCGAGATAGGGTTGCCAATTACAGCGTAACGATCAGTCATGATTCACTTCTCTATATGGGGTAAGTCAGGCAAGCCGGTGGCAGCCGCTTGGCCGAAGACACACTTTGCCTTGTCGGACAGGAAACTGCAACCGCCTATTGCCATGCCATCAGCCCTGAATCCACGGCAACCCGGCAGCCTTCCAGCCATTAAGTGTGCCACGGTGCTGCTGCGCGTCGCGGTCGCCCTCAAAACCTTCCAGCACGTTGTACACCTGGGCATAACCTGCCTCTGCGGCCAACCTGGCGGCCTCGTCCGAGCGAGCACCGCTGCGGCAGATAAACAGTACAGTCGCCGCCTTGTCTACCTGCTGCTGCAGCTGGCTGCTAAAGGCTGCATTAGGCACCATGCCCGGGTAGCTACGCAGCTCGATACGCAGCGCGTCGGGAACCACCCCGACAAACTGCCACTCTGCAGCACTACGCACGTCCACCATCACCACCCCCGGCAGGCCTTGGCACAGCGCCCAGGCCTCGGCTGGCGACACGGCGCCGCTATACGACAGACCCAGCTCGCCACCACGGTTGCGGGCGGTGGACAGAATGGTTTCAACAGTCATCTTGCTCTCCTTCAAGGGGGTGGGGGAAACCGGCTACCGCTGCTTGTTGATTGTCATCACGACATCACGGCGCGATTTGCATAATAATGATGGCCATCATGCAGTGTGGTGCGCACACAGGCAAGATTTGCTATGCACCAACAAAGCGCACCACATTGGAGCACGCACCAAAATGGTACATAAATAGCCTCGGCAGGTACGCCAGCCCAGGCAAAGCAGCACCCGAAATCGGGCCAGATGGCTGGCACGGTTCATGCTTTTAGTCCGGCACACCTGTATTTGTGCCATCTCGTTTGATGCACTTAGCTTTTCTCTAGGAGATATCCATGGCGGTTGCAGACGTAGTCAAGCTCATTACCGAAAACGACGTAAAATTTGTCGATTTGCGCTTTACCGACACAATGGGTAAAGAGCAGCACGTAACCATTCCGGCACACGTTCTGCTGGAAGACGCTGACGAGTGGTTTGAACGCGGCCACGCGTTTGACGGCTCCTCCATCTCTGGCTGGAAAGGCATCCAGGCCTCCGACATGCTGCTGATGGCCGACCCGGCCACCGCCAAAATCGACCCGTTCTTCGACGAGCCGACCGTATTCATGAGCTGCGACGTAATCGACCCGGCCGACGGCAAGGGCTACGACCGCTGCCCGCGCTCGGTCGCCAAACGCGCCGAAGCCTACCTGAAAGCCTCCGGTATTGGCGACACCGCCTTCTTCGGCCCGGAACCAGAATTCTTCATCTTCGACAGCATCACCTGGGGCACCGACATGTCCGGCTGCTTCGTGAAGATCAAGGCAGAAGAAGCTGCCTGGGCTTCCGCTGAAGAGTTCGAAGGCGGCAACACCGGCCACCGTCCTGGCGTAAAAGGCGGCTACTTCCCGGTACCACCGGTAGACTCCTCGCAAGATATCCGCTCGGCCATGGTGCTGCTGCTGGAAGAGCTGGGCGTACCGGTAGAAGTACACCACCACGAAGTGGCCACCGCTGGCCAGAACGAAATCGGCACCAAGTTCAGCACCCTGACCCAGCGCGCTGACTGGACCCAGATCCTGAAGTACGTGGTACACAACGTAGCCCACAGCTACGGCAAAACCGCTACCTTCATGCCAAAACCGATCGTTGGCGACAACGGCTCCGGCATGCACGTACACCAGTCCATCTGGAAAGACGGCAAAAACCTGTTTGCCGGTGACGGCTACGCTGGCCTGTCTGACACTGCCCTGTACTACATCGGCGGTATCATCAAGCACGCCAAGGCACTGAACGCCATCACCAACCCGGGCACCAACTCCTACAAGCGTCTGGTACCGCACTACGAAGCACCGGTAAAACTGGCCTACTCCGCCAAAAACCGCTCCGCTTCCATCCGTATCCCGCACGTAGCGAACCCGAAAGGCCGCCGCATCGAGGCACGCTTCCCGGACCCGCTGGCTAACCCGTACCTGTGTTTCTCTGCCCTGCTGATGGCGGGTCTGGATGGTATCCAGAACAAGATCCACCCAGGCGACGCAGCAGACAAGAACCTGTACGACCTGCCACCAGAAGAAGACAAGCTGATCCCGACCGTGTGCGCCTCGCTGGATGAAGCCCTGGCCGCACTGGACGCAGACCGCGAGTTCCTGACCCGTGGCGGTGTGTTCTCCAACGAATGGATCGACGCCTACATCGAACTGAAGATGAAGGAAGTGAACCTGACCCGCATGACTACCCACCCGGTAGAATTTGCGATGTACTACAGCCTGTAATCTTTAAGCCTGTCCCAAACAGGCCGGAGGATTCCCAGAAACCCGCATGTAGCCTAGCTCTTGCGGGTTTTTTCATTCCTAGACGTACCGACTCAAGCCCACCGAATCCGCGTTTTTTTCACACCGCTAGTCACACCGCTTTATAATGATCCAAATTGCATGGAAAAACGGTGTGAATCATGGCTCTTACTGATCTGCAATGCCGCAAGGCCAAGCCCAAGGAAAAGGATTACGCCCTTACCGATGGCGATGGTCTGTCACTGAAAGTCCGCGCCACGGGTGGCAAGTCATGGCTCGGCGACTTCCTGCGACAAGGTGCACGGCATAAACTGACCTACGGCCGCTACCCGGAGATATCACTAGACCACGCCAGAAGACTGCACGCCGCTGCACGGGCGCTAGCAGAGACGGGGAAAAAGCCAGCCGATGTGCTGGGCAGCAACTTGGCAAAGCAAATGATTGGCGATGGCCGCAGTCTGACCGACGTAGAGGCCGCCATCATCGCGGAGGCAAAACAACAGACCTTGGCCGCACGCATTACCTTTGCAGAGGCGGCTAGCCGTTTCAAAACTGGATGGGTAGACCACAACTGGAAATCACCCGATAAAGGCTTTGCCCCGGTACGCAATCACTTGCTTCCGCCACTTGGTGATCTGGCGCTGGAAGATATAGACGCCCCCATGCTGCGTGAGCTGTTCTATGGCATCCGGGAGCGGCGCGGCACACAAGCAGCACTGCATGCACACGGTTGGTGCTCAAGAATTTTTGCCTATGCCATTGAGCACGACTGGTGCAAGCACAACCCGGCACAGGCCATCAAGGCCGCCCGTATCGGGACCAAGAGCAAGCGCGAGCGATGGCTGAGGCCGCAAGAGATACGCCGCTACCTGGCCGGCCTGTATCAAGCTGATTGCTATCGTGGCTACAAACTAGCCCTGCACCTGCTGTTGATGCTGGCCTTGCGTAAGGGTGAGCTTTGCGGGGCAAGCTGGGCTGAGTTTGACCTTGATAACGGCGAGTGGTTGATACCAGCCGAGCGCATGAAGAGCAGCCGCGAACATCGTGTTTTCCTCCCCACCCAGGCCATCGACATGCTGCAAGAATTAAAGCGCCTGGCTAGTGGCAGCGAGTGGGTAATGCCGATGCCAACAAACCTGAAACGCCCCATGCACAGCAATAACCTGAACGGAGCGCATCAGGCAGCCATCATTGCAGCAGACATTGACGATTACGTTATCCACGACCACCGGCATACCGCCAGCACGCTGCTACGTGAACAGGGCCACCCTCCGGAGGTAGTAGAAACCGCCCTGAGCCACGCCATACCCGGCATGGCCGGCACCTACAGCCACGCACAATACAAAACCCAGCGGCTGGCCATGTTGCAGTCATGGGCCGACTTCCTGGACAGCGTGATGAAGGAACAAACCGTGATACAGGCCACCTTCCGTAAGACGGCATAACAGCCGCCAGCCTGGCTTGAAATGCTGTTTTCCCGAGTGACTGTTTTTTGGTGGGAACTGTGGGAACAGAATCCTGAAACCCTTGCAGGGAAAGGCTTTCAGTCGTTCCCCCCTTCTTGTTCCCATTACTCTCCGTTCCCCTTTTGGGAGACCCGACAGGACAACTTGACGATTTAACCAGCTTTGCCAGCACCTAACCCGACGGGGCGAAAAGCGGGAAACCCTGCCCGCCTGGTGCTGGCAATCCATACAGGGAAGCGCAAAGGGAGCGCAAATGATTGACCCAGAAGAAGAGCGGGCGAAGTTCATTAGCCTGCGCGAAGCCCTATTCCTGATTGCTCAGGCCAAGGGCAAGACACCGCAAGGTGCGGCACAAATGCTGCTACTAAATCTGAACCGTACCGACGACTGGAAGAGCTTAGAGTCGTACCGATATTTCCCGGCGCAAGGTATGTTGAGTAGCAACTCGATTACCCAAGAGCTACGTCGCCAGTTAAGCCGACTTGCAGAACATAACGACCACTCTGCCGAGATAGACGATGACATCCCGTTCTGAATTTCTCAGGGGTTGCGACCCAGCCTTTGAAAACTATGGTTTTGATCGTGCCGCATTTATGGCACTGCTGAACGATAGCAACACCGGCTCACCAATGCCGACAGCGACCCAGTGGGAGCGCGGGCTTTACCTTCGCCAGCAGTTCCGCCTTAGCGAAGCAGCCTGCATCATTGAGGGCTTCCATCCCAGTCAGTGGGATGCGTGGGCATTGAATGAAGAGCCCACCAAAGTTATCAGCATGTTGCAAGCCATTATGGAGGCCTCTGACGAGCTGAGCATAGACACAGATGGATGCGGTCAGGTACTAAACCATCACCTTGTCAGCCATCAATCCATTGCAGCCTGGTGCCTGAAAAACGGCCTTGATTGGCCGCTGCGGCAAACACCGCAAGTGCAGCCAGTTACAGGTGCAGGTGCAGGTGCAGGTGCAGCCAATACAGTCAATCTTTCCCAGCGCCTGGCTGAAGCAGAACTAAAAGCCGAGCAACTAGCGCAAGAACTGGCAACCATCACAGCAGAACGTGACAGGCTGCGCCATGAACTGCAAGGCTTAACCGAAGAGCTTGTCAGCACCAAGAAGGATGCCGCACAAAGCAGAGCCGACCTGCAACAAGCAAAGGCCGATTTATTGCAAGGCAAGAGCAGAACATCCGCGCTAAAACTGGTGGGGGGCATGGCACTGGCCGTTTACAAGATACCAATCAAAAGCGGTAGATTGACCGGCCTTGCCGATCTAAGAAAAGACTTGGATAGCGTAGGAGTAGCTATCAGCGAAGATGTTATTCGCAGCCACCTGAATGCCGCAGCCGAAGTTATCTAGCCGCCAAAGCCTCGTCAGTCCTATTTCAAACCCCGATATCTGGAATCCCCAAGCCCGATATCGGGGCTCCCACCCTTCCGTTTTGTGCCTAATGCGTCCTGTCGAAACCCAGCAGATAGGAGCCGTCACTATGGCAACCGATACACAGTCCCACGCCACTAACATCCTGCGCCGCAAGCAGGTAGAAGCCCGCACAGGGTTATCCCGCACCACCATCTACGACCGCATTAACCCCAAATCGCCCCGCTATGACTCGACATTCCCGAAGCCGATAAGCCTTGGCCCGGGTGCCGTAGGCTGGGTGGAGTCCGAGCTGAATTCCTGGATTGAGTCACGCATTGTCGCCAGCCGGGAGATGACACCTCTGCAAGTGTCGCAAGACAAGCGCGTGGCCATCGCCCCGGCTGCTACCGGCTTCACTGCGTCGGAGGTGAAAGCATGAGCGCCGCCCGTACCGCCCAGCAAAAAGCCGTTCGTAACGCCCTCGCCTTCCTGCTGCACAAGCTGGACAACAACCCGGACATGGTCATGGCGGTATCGGTATCTGCGCTACTGGATGGCGGCGACTTGCTGACCACCAGCCTGCAACCGACCAACGATCTGGAGCAGGCCGCCATGCGCGGCTTGCTGTTCACGCAAGCCACGGGCCTGGAGGTGCTGCCATGAAGCGCATTGAAGTTCGTGTTCGTCTGCCAGGCAGCAGCATCATGCGTATCTACCTTGCCCCCACCGGCCTGGCCCCGTCGGAGCTGACGCAAGAAGCCCTACTACCCTTCGCTCTGCACTTGCAGCAGGCCGTAGAGCCGGCCACGCCCCTGCAGTAGAGGTAACAACATGAACAAAACGCTAATTGCCCTGCCAGCGGGCAAGGCCACCGGCTTGTCTGCGTATCGCCAAGGCGCTGCCCAGGCTGTTGAGGTGCTAGACCGTATCCGCGCCCAGGCCCGAGCCGGCGAGGTGGTAGCACCTCACTGGTTGGCCGATGCCTTGGACGGTTTGCCCCCGGATAGCCGGCGCGGCTTCTTAGTGGTAGTGGCCTACTACTTGGCTGCCGCCAGTGCCGTATCGGATGACTTTGCAGTGCGTCGCAAAGTGTCGGCACTGATAAACCGTAAGATAACGGAAGGTGGTTTCGCATGAACGCCCCGTATCAACACTCTGAAGCCAGCCTGATGGACGCCATGAGAAATACCGGCTTATCGCCCATTAAGCCGGTGCTGAACTTTGATGGGAAGGTATGCCGCTTTGACATTGAAGGCCGCAAACGTGGCAAGAAGCACGGTTGGTTTGTTGGCCATCGAGAAGGTGCCGACGCATGGGGCTGCTTTGGTGACTGGTCAACAGGCTTCCAACAAAGCTGGAGCCTACGCAATCGGCAGACATTGAACGCCAAGGAGCGGGCAGACCTCGAAGCTCGCATGGTGGAAGTGCGCGCAGCGGCAGATGCAGAGCGGCAACGGTTGGCTGATATTGCCAAAGTTAAAGCGCAAACCAACTGGAGCCGCGCCCATGATGTAAGTGCCAGTCACCGTTATGTGCAAATCAAGGGGGTAATTCCCTATGGTGCAAAACAGCTGCGCGACATGCTGCTTATCCCGCTACGGGACGGCGGCAAGCTGGTGAACCTGCAGATCATTGGTGCTGATGGGGGTAAGCGTTTCCTGACGGGTGGCCAGGTCAAAGGTGCCTCTCTGGTGTTGGGCCAGATCAAGGGCGCAGATACCGTGCTGCTGTGTGAAGGCTGGGCCACGGGCTGCACCTTGCACCAAGCCACGGGCTTGCCGGTAGTTGTGGCCTTCAACGCCCACAACCTGGTGACGATCGCGGGCCGGCTGGCCAGTGCCCTGCCGGTGGATGTGCAGGTGCTGGTGTGTGGCGATACAGACGAAAGCCTGACCGGCCAGAGGGTGGCCAGCCGTGCCGCAGAGCTGCTACAGGGCCGTGGCCGTTCGATGGTGCCGGTATTTACCCAGGAACAGACCGAGCAGTACCGCCAGCAGCATGGCAAAGCGCCAAGCGACTACAACGACCTGCACCAGCTGGCCGGCTTGCTGGCTGTCACTGAGGCGGTACAGGTTCCCGCAAATCCAGAAAAAAACACCGATTTATATATGTCGGGTTACGTTTCAATGACAAGTAAGACAAAAGAAAGACCCCTACCTGCTACTGGGGATGCCGACTTACCTAAAATCGACGGGAACCACGGGAATCACGGGAACCTGCATCAAGAATCCAGCACTGGCGAGACTTCCAGCGATATAGACAGGTTACCGTTACCAGAAAACGAGAACGGGAACCACGGGAACACGCAAGGCTTACCGCCTGGTTTTTTGTTGATTCATGGGGGCCACCGCCCCGGCGTGTACTGGCTAGACCCAGAAGGCGAAAGACCGCCCCGCTGGATATGCTCACCCCTGAAGACCCGAGACGAGCGCGGCAGCAACTGGGGCCGGCTGCTGCACTGGGACGACGCCGAAGGCAGGCCGCACCGCTGGGCCATGCCTGCCGAGCTGACATGTGGCGATGGTAGCGAGATGGCAAAAGAGCTGGCACGGGGCGGACTGGATATCGACCCTACCCGCAAGGCGCGGGAGCTACTGAACGCCTACCTTGTCCGCTGCACGCCACCCCACCTTGTCCGCTGCACCAGCAGAACCGGCTGGCATGGCGGCGCCTTTGTGCTGCACGACGATGTAGTCAGCCAGCAGGATGGCGAGGACATCTTCTTGCAGAGCGAGCGAGATGAAACCATGGGCATGGTGCAGGCCGGTACGGCGGCTGGCTGGCGCGAGCAGGTGGCGAAGTTGGCCGCAGGTAACAGCCGGCTGGTGTTCGCACTGTCGCTGGCCTTTGCTGCACCACTCGCCGAGTTAGCTAACGAGTCTGGCGGTTTCCACCTGATTGGCACATCGAGCGCCGGCAAGTCCACCGCGCTGGAAGCCGCCGCTTCGGTATGGGGCAGCCCTGCCGATTACGGCTACAAGTGGCGGGCCACGTCCAACGGTTTGGAGGGGCTTTGCGCCAGCCGTAATGATTTGCTGGTGATACTGGACGAGCTGGCCCAGGTAAATCCCCGCGAGGCAGGAGAATCTCGCCAACGGCCAGGGCAAGGCCCGCGCCAGCCGCAACGGCACCATGCGAACACCAGCACGCTGGCGCGTGCTACTGCTGTCTGCGGGTGAAATCAGCCTGACACAACACATGCAGGAAGCTGGCAAGCAAAGCCGGGCAGGACAGGAAATCCGCCTGATTGATATCGCTGCCGAGTCCGGTGCAGGCCTTGGCCTATTCGACACCCTGCATGGTATGGAAAGCGGAGCTGCCTTGTCACAAGCTATCAAGGCAGCCTGCCAGCGGCAGCACGGCACCGCCGGGCGAGCTTTCCTGCAACAACTGGTGCAGCAGCGCGATGCCGTCGCCACTCTGATTCGTGATGCACGGGCCAGCTTTCTGGCAGAGGACGTGCCACCCAGCGCCTCCGGCCAGGTGGTGAGGGCGGCCAGCCGCTTTGCCCTGGTAGCTGTGGCCGGCGAAATTGCCACCACTTGGGGGCTGACTGGCTGGCAGGAAGGCGAGGCGATGGCCGCCGCCGTGCGACTGTTCAATGAGTGGCTATCCGGGCGTGGCGGCGCCGGAGATGCGGAAACCCGCGAAGGACTTGCTTCGGTACGTGCTTTTCTGGAGGCACACGGCGAAAGCCGCTTTACCCCATGGGATGCCAACCCCGCCGCCACTGCTTGCACGATCAACAGAGCAGGCTTCAAGCGCTTGGAAGATGACGGACTGTGGTTCTACGTGCTGCCGGCTGCGTTCCGCAAAGAGATATGCAAGGGATTCAACCCGGTAAGTGTGGCTAAGTCGATGGCAGGCCGTGGCTGGCTCAAGACGCAATCAGATGACCGTACCACCTACAAGGCCAAGCTGCCAGGCATGGGCAACAAACCATCGAACGTGTACCTGATAACGCCGAAGATATGGGAGGACGAACAATGAAACTAGACCTATCCATACTGGCAGTTCCCGCAGTTCCCGTAGCGCAAAATCAGCAATGGGAACCGCTCTGCCAGGCTGCAAGCCTTTCCCCGCAAGAGCTTCGACCATCGATTCCCGTGGTTCCCGTCGTTCCCGTTCAAAACGGGAATCTTTGCAGGCGCACAGAAACAAGCGGACGGGAGGGCACCGCCCCGCCCCACCTCATCCCCGACGATCTGGCCGGGCTGGTGTCGCGAGTAGCCACGCTGGAAAGTTGGCCGCATGACTTGTGGGCCGAACACCTGACCATCATTAGCCGGCAGCTGGTGTCCGGTGAGTGTGACGCCGATACCATCCGCACTGGCTGGCTGGCGCATATCGACCGATGGCACCACAGCTGCAAAGCTGAGTTTTTGATTAATTTGCCTATTGATTTCGTATGACAAAACCGCTGACAACCGACCTGCGGCACATTGATGTGCGCCAATTGGCCCGAAAAAAGCTGCTAGTACCGGGTTACAGATACGCCTGGGAGTGGAAACACCACCATACGGGGGAGCTAAAAGCCTCAATATGGATTGAGATCGCGGATGCGTACATTACCTTCCGCTACAAGATCAGCAACCGCGAGCAAAGCTGCCATATTGCGCAGGCGGTGCAACTGGTAACCACGCCTTGCAACTATGGCCATCAACGAGTTTGGTTTGCTTGCCCACACTGCGGCAGAAAGGCGGCCCTGCTATACCTTGGCTTTAAACTAGCATGTCGTCGCTGCCACAAGATGGCGTACGAAGTGCAAAGAGAAAGCCTGCATGACCGCCAGTGCCGAAAACTCGATAAAGTCCGTGAACGCCTGGGCTGGGAAGCAGGTTTCTTGAATGGGCATGGCAACAAGCCTACCGGAATGCACTGGTACACCTACGAGAAACTGCTTACAGAGCACCATCGGCTGGAAGCTCCGATCCTGGCACAGTTTGGCAAGCTGTGTGGCTTGGACGCTGAGCTGGCGAAGTATCTGTAACCTGACGTCAAGTAGGTTCAGTCATCCA
Source organism: Neisseriaceae bacterium (assembly GCA_027489245.1). Lineage (GTDB taxonomy): Bacteria > Pseudomonadota > Gammaproteobacteria > Burkholderiales > Chromobacteriaceae > Vogesella. The sequence continues at coordinate 120,852 of JAIYAC010000008.1, forward strand.
TTCCGATAAAGTGCGGACATCTCCATCAGAAAACCGGACATGTCCGCACTGCCAATCGATATGTCCGGCAGTCGATCGGACATGTCCATGCCCCACAAGAAAGCCGGCCTCTCCTGATTGAGACGGGTGACCTCCTCCCGAACACCTGGCCATCATTAGCCGGCAGCTGGTGTCGGGTGAGCGTAACACCGATACCATCGGCACTGGCTGGCGCATATCGACCGATGGCACCGCGGCAGAGTCCTGACAAATGTCCGTTTACACAAAATTCAGTACACGCCCTCCTCAGAGCGTGGTGCGCAACGCGACAAACTGGTTACTCGGACCTTCCGACCGGAGGTCGAGGTTCGGGCTATTCGACACCAAGTAGGCCAGGGGCTGCGTCAGGGTGAACGGGAACAGCACGGGCAGCGACTGCAGGCTGGGTACTGAAACGGGCTTGCCGATGTAGCGCACGGCAGCTTCGATTAGCCACGCAGTCAGTTCGTCGTCATCGATCACTACTGCTTCAAGTTTTAGAAGACGTTTGGCCGTCTCATCTCGAGTTAATGCTTGCCAGCTTTCCTGAGACTGAAGCACTCTAGCCACAGCCCTCTCGACCCCACTTCGATCGCCGTACTGCTCTGACATACGGCGCTGAAGCTCTTTAATCGAACAATCTCCTTGCAATGCAAGCAGCCGGCCTGCAGTTTCAGAAGTCTTTCCAAAGAATGGATAGCTGGCTATGGAAGCACCCCATACCAGCGGTAGCACAACACATTGCCCCCGCCTCTTGTAAATGGCTATGCCTCTGCTTATGAAATCAGTCAGGTGCTCAAAAGGCTTAGTACTCATACGCTTGAGAACATCTAGTGTCTTTCGCTGTGACTCGATACCCGGCAGCATCTTGGCAACCTGATCCCTAACAACCTCAATGGAGTTTTGAGTCGCAGCGGCGTCAAGGGCACTTCGACACCAGTCAATGTCTACATACCGATCAAAGCCAATAAGTGGCACCTTTGTGGTCATACCACATCTCCTGAATAGCTAACCTTCACAAAAGGCACGATCAACTCTTCGACCGACACCCCGCCGTGGACCACCACCTGCTCGCCCTCCGGCACAAAGGCGGTTCGTCCGCCTGCGAATAGGGGCATGAAGTTCGCGGGTAGTCCAGCTATATCCAACCTCACTGTGGTGGGATAGGCCGCAGCGGAATCGGCCAGCAATGGCTCACTCCGGTAGACCCGCACGCGCTCGCCGCGCGTCTCAGCAATCACGCCCTGGCTGGGCCTGCCGACGCCGGTGGACTCCACGTTGCCGTGGTCCGCCGTGAGATAGATGTGGTATCCCTTGTCCAGTAATAACGAGAACAGCCGGTCGACGAAACCGGTCGTCAACCAGTTACCGATCCACATCGCCACGTCCTTCTTCGATCGCTCCTTGTGGAGCCGATCGTCCACCTCATCGATGACCAGGCCCACCACTTTCGGGCGCCGGTCGATCAAATCCGCTTCCAGTGCGTCGAGCTGATTGGTCTGACGCAGCGCACGTCGATACATCACCTCATTCGAGTTGACGCCTTCGTTCTGCCAGAACGTCTTCCACAAGGATTCCTCCTTGTCCGTTCGGTCGATAGAGTCGTCGAACTCACGCGGCTTCAGACCCGAGAACAGCGCCTGACGCGACACCGATGTCACGGTCGGCAGCCATGCGAACGCGGTTCCCTCGTCGAACGCGAAACGTTTCGTGGTGGCGATCAGGCGCTCGCGGATCTGCACCCACTGGTCGAAGGCCAGCCCGTCGAAGACCAGCAGAGCTACCTTGGCTTCCCCTGCGGACCGCCGATGGCGCAAGAAGCGTGGCACGTGGTGCACCATCACCGGGCCTTTGGTCACCGGCTGCAGGATCAGGTCAGCGTAATGCTTGGCTGCGACCCAGGCTCGCAGACCCTCGTCTGATTGAGCCTGCAAGGTCTTGATCCGCTCTCGAATCACCGGCAAGTGTTCGCTGCCTTCCGTGCCTGGCAGACCATGCGTGCGGGCCAGAATCTCACAGTAGCGTTTGGCGAACTCGCTCCAGTCCTTGTGCGAAGAGGTCGCTGTTGGTGTCGCTTCGATCAGGCCATCGATGCCTTTGAGCACCAAGGCCTGCAGTGCCGCCGGGTCCTGGACGATCCCGGCCTTGATCCAACTCGGCATCCCCGCCGGAACGCTGTGCACCGCCAACGGATGCAAGCTGCCGTCGAGGAACATGGAGTCGACCAACACCTGCACATCTGAGTGATCGAACGGAATCTCGATCTTGGCGACGTAGTCTGGCGGTGGCGGTTCGCCAGTGCGCGTGCCATCCAGCCCCAATTTCGACAAGTAGCGGTACCACGCATCCTGCACCACGCGCAGCAGCGCGCTCTTGGATGCCAGCCATGCGGCGACGGGCAGATCAGTGAACAGCCCCTTGCCCTGAATGATGCCTGCAGCGTGCTGGGCGAACAGGGGTGGCAAAGAGCGGTTGGCGAAGTGCATTCGCAGCAGCTCGCGCCAGAAGTCCACTGGGTTGCGAATGGATCTCGGCGCCAGTTGGTAGACGTGTTCGAGGATGAAGTCCTTCGACTCGTTCTCGCCCCTGGCCGACTGCAGCTCGGTCTGATGGGCATGAAACAGCCCGGCAAAGTGCTCCGGCTCGACTTGCTGCACCGCGCTGTAAGCCAGCTTCGGGAATAGCTCTGCAAGACTGAGCCGGACCACACGACCGTGATGCACGATGTCCCACGGCAAGACATTCGCATCGGCGCTGCGCAGATGCAGAACCAGCGAGGGCGCAGGCCCTTGCTCACCGCGATCCCATGCGGCACGGTAACGCTCCTCATACTCCGCGCGAAAGCCAAACGGGTCCTCATACAACATCAGCTCGAAGCCGCGACTGCGCAGCTCGGCCAACAGCTTCTCGTCGAGCAACACATCATCAGGGTCGCACGCCACCCATAGCCGGGTGAGATCGGCCGTGAAGTGGCTGAGAATGCGTTCTGACCACTGGCTCATCCCACCTGTCCTCCGGGCATCACATCGCCGGAGACGCGCACCATCATCACGGCATTCAAATCTGGCACGCTGGCTTCCATGTCATCGAGAGCGGCCATGCGCGCATCGTGTTCCTGTTGCAGTCGCTTGCGCCGATGCTCGCGCACGGCGGGCAGCCCGATTCGCCCAATGGCCTGACCTCGGGCTTCGAAGGCATACACCGCACGCTCGCGTTCTTCCTTCAGTCGGGTACGGTGCTCGTTCAGCAGCTCGGTGAAGATCCGTTCGCCTTGGGCGCTGGCGGCCACATGGGATACCTCGAACCACTTCACCGACTCCTCGGCGCCGGTCACGGCATGAAGATCAACGGTCTCGGTCAGCAGCAGGTCCCACACGCGCTTGGCAGTGGGTACGAAGGGGCGACCTTCCACGTTGACGAACACCGGCAGGAAGCGCTTCCGGCTCAAGCCTTCCGCCGCCAGGCTGATCTCCCACAGCGACCAGATGCCGCGCACCGAGTCGGGCAACCCGGTCACCCGGATCACCGGCAGTGGCTGGCCGGCAACGAAGCGCGGCAGCTCGCTGATCACTGCCCGGGCGCGTGGGTCTTCCATCGTGACCCATTCCAACTCTGGGTTCTCATCCGCCGTGCGGGCGTCAAAGCAAGCCTGAGCCGACTCGCTGCCGTCTGCCCATTTTACTCGCCATGCATTGCCCATCTTGGTCGCCGATCCACCCCGAGCAGCCAGCCCACTGGTGATGGCACGCTCCAACCAGAACTGCGCCGGATGGTCACGCCACTTACGGGCGTCGTCGGCATCCAGGTCGTGTTCGGTGGTGAGCAGGTCGCTGTTTTTCTTTGACTCAGCCAGCGTGGATCGCAGTTGCGACACCACGGCATTGCACTCTTGCTCAATGGCGTCCGGGTTCTGCAGACCATGCACGAATAGCTCGTCGAAGATCGGGTCGGCTTCGACCGAATCCATCACGTCGGCCGCCTTGTCTACGCCGAACTCTTGCGCGATGACCTCGAGCTTCTCTTCCAGCACCTGGCGGACGCGATGCTCGACGGTGTCTTCAAGCACGAAATTGATCGCACGCACCACATGCTTCTGTCCGATACGGTCTACCCGGCCAATGCGCTGTTCGATCCGCATCGGGTTCCACGGCATGTCGAAGTTGACGATGACATGGCAGAACTGCAGGTTCAGACCTTCGCCGCCCGCATCCGTCGAAATCAGCACGCGCACATCTTTGGAGAACACCTGCTGGGCTCGCGTGCGGGCTTCCAGATCCATGCTGCCGTTCAGCGTCGCCACCGAGAAGCCACGGCTCTCTAGGTAGTCGGCCAGCATCGCTTGGGTAGGCACGAACTCGGTAAAGATCAACACCTTCAGCGCCGGGTCGCATTCCTCCTGCTGCAGCTTGTAGATCAGCTCCAGCAGCGCCTCGGCCTTGGCATCGGTACCAGCAGCCTCGGTTTCCCGCGCCAGTTCCAGCAGCATCTCGACTTCGGACTTCTCCAACTCCCAACCGCTGGACTGCATCGCCAGATCTACTTGGGACTGGCCGTCCAGATCTGCCCATTCGTCGGCGCTGGTGTTCTCGAACAGATTGGCCTGCGGCTGCGGTGCTTCAAGCAGGGCCTGGCGCTTTTGCAGCGTGGTGCGAATGGCTGCCGTGCTCGACGTCACCAGCCGCTGCATCAAGATCATCAAGAAGCCGATGTGGCGCTGCTTGGCGGCCATGGCCTGGTTGTAGCCGTGGCGCACATAGTCGGTCACCGCCTCATACAGGCGCTGTTGCGCGCCGTGCCGGGCTTGCCAGGCCACCGCCTGCAGCCGGGTGACACGCGGCTTGAACAGCGGTTGGCCCTCGGCGTTGATGGACACGCGCTTTTCGGTGCGAATCACGAATGGCCGTACCCGGTCGCGGCTGACGCTGCTCTCATCCGGGAAGGCTTCGCGGTCCAGCAACTGCATCAGCCGCATGAACTGGTCGGTCTTGCCCTGGTGCGGCGTGGCCGACAGCAGCAAGAGATAGGGCGACGCTTCGGCCAGTGCCGCGCCCAGCTTGTAGCGGGCCACCTGCTCGGTGCTGCCGCCCATGCGGTGGGCTTCGTCGATGATGACCAGATCCCACGAAGCCGAGATCAGGTCCTCGAAGCGCTCGCGGTTGTAGGTGTTGAGTTGTTCCAGGCTCCAGCCGCGACGGCCTTCCAGCGGCTTGACCGAATCCAGCGAGCAGATCACCTGGTCGTGCATGCGCCACAGGTTTTCTTCCTCGCCCGCGCCGCCGCTGCGCCACTGGCGGAAGGCCGCCAGCTCGGACGGTTCGATGAACTGGAACTTCTCGCCGAAGTGCAGGCGCATTTCGGCCTGCCACTGGCGCACCAGCCCCTTGGGCGCCACCACCAGGATGCGCTCTACCCGGCCACGCAGCTTCAACTCACGCAGCACCAGGCCAGCCTCGATGGTCTTGCCGAGGCCCACCTCGTCGGCCAGCAGATAGCGGATTCGGTCGCGGCTGATGGCGCGGTTCAGTGCGTAGAGCTGGTGCGGCAGCGGCACCACGCTGGACTGAATCGGCGCCAACAGCAGGTTGTCCTCCAGCGCATACAGCAACTTGGCAGCCGCCGTGGTGTGCAGGATCTTCTCCACGCTCGGGCGCACGCTTTCAAGCGAGGCCAGGTCCACCGCCTGAGCGCGCACCACCGCGTCCTTGGCCGGCAGCCAGACGCGGTAGGCGACCTCGCCCCACACGTCCTGGCGTTCGATCACCCGGCAAGGCGATGCCTGCCGGGTGAACCAGCACCAATCACCGATGGTGAAGTTGCGCCCAGTTTGCGTCATCGAGCGACCTCATCGCGTAGTGCTTTGCCTTGTGCAGTCAGGCGATAGCGCTGCTTGCTGCTGTTAGGCTTGTCAGGGATCGTCATTTCGACGAGATCCAATGCCAGCAAAGGCGTCAGCACTACCTCGCGGAACTTGCTCCTGTTGCTACGTCCGACCCACTGCATCAAGGTGGCAACATCGTGTTCATCGGTCATCTGCGCCAACACTGTGTGTTGCTCGGCACTTAGTCCCGGCTTGGTCCCAACCTGGCCCCGACTTGGTCCCGACTTGGTCTCAGCTAGATCGGTAGCCTGCGCTTGTGCCTCTTGGGCAAACCGCTGACGAATCGCCTCACGCACATGAAACTGCGTATCGCTAAGCTGATCGAGCAACTGTTGCCGCACCAGATGGTCGGCCACCGCCCGCGCCTGCTGGGAGGTACCGATGCCGAGGCTGCGGATCGCCGTAAGAGTGAGCGGCTCGCCCTCTGGCAGTGACAGCGCCAACGCCAGCGCATCCGCCTGCTCGGGCGTTAAATTGGTTCCCAAGGTCTGACGAAAGCGCAGCATGCTGTCGGTCACCAGCGGCTTGTTCACCAACACCAGCTCAAATTCCTTGCGTGCCTTGTCGTTTTTCAAGCGTGGCGGCGTGCGCCCCAGCTCGTGCCAGTTACGGAAAATGGCGCGAATGCCGGTACCAGCCTGATCCGACAGACCAATGCGGCGAAACGCCTTCACGATGGCCGGGTTGCGTACCTCTTTCTCGGTCGGGTCCAGCAACTCCGCCTCGGTGGCAAAGGCATCCCCGGGGTTCCAGAAAACAGTGCGGTCGGTAAACAGCTTGATCGATGCCTTGCGCCCGTGGTCGCCGTAGTCCTGGTGGATCAGCAGGTTGATGGCCGCCTCGCGGAAGGCCACATAGTCGGGCGGATCATCGTTGCGGCGCAGCGTTGTTGGGTCAAGCGAGAACGGATGCTCGGCAATTCGCATATAGCGTGCCACCAAGCCCTGCCAGGTCTGAAAGATGTTCTCCTCGAATACATAGCGGTCGTGCCAGCGCTGCTCGGCCGACCATTTGTCAAAAGCGGTGTCGATGCGCTGATAGTCCAGCACAGGCCTGGGCAGGATTTGGCGCACGAAACGGGCTGTGCCAAACAGCAACACGCCCGCGCGGGTCGGGTGCAACTTGCCGCCTTGTTCGACCACAAAATTCCAGTTCAACAGGAACGCAATCGGGTCGGTGATTTCGGCATGCTCGGGGTTGCGGCGGGCAAACTGCGCCTGGTACCACTTGACCGTCTCCAGATCGAAGCAGGACTCTGCAGCAAGCTCAGCCAGCACCGCGCCGTCGTAGCGATCCTGTGCCGCATCGCGCAGAAAGCGCTCCAGCTCACTTTGTGTGCATTGTTCGTCACCCGCACCACGGCGCACGTAACTCTGTCGTGGATCACCCTTCAGGTAGAGCGGCTTGTCGGCGCGAGCCATCTCGGGCACATAAAAGGCGAACACATGCTTGCCATCAACTTCAAAGCGATGTGCCTGGACCGCAATCACGCGGTTGAGCTTCTGTCCGCCGCGCAGCACCGCGAGAAAGTCGTTCTGCACCTTGTCCGGCTCTTCAACGCCCGTCACCGCCAGGTTGTGATTGACCTCGCTAACGCCAAACACGAGCCAGCCACCAGCGGTGTTGGCAAAGGCAGAGACGGTTTTGTAGGCATCCTCGGGCACACCACGCTGGGCACGCTTGCACTCGAAGTCGTTCCACTCCAGGCCATTCAGCCGCGCCAGCAATTCCTCCTGATTCATCAATCTACTCCACGTGGGGTCATCAGACTCCGTCCTCGGTTCGGGTCAGTGCGAGGTCATAGAGGGTGAGCAGCTTCTCGTCCTCTTGCAGCGCTTCGTCGGGCACCTTCTTGGCGATATCGATAATCGTCTGATAGTCCTTATTACCCCATGCGGCCCTGAAGCCAGCGCGCAGCGCTTCCAGGCGAAACTCCTTCAGACGGCGACCCGTAAATACTCGATAGTGGTCAAACTCTTTGAGCAACGCCTTGTCGCGCTTCTTCTCCAAGTCCTGTGCTTTGTTCGGGTCGGGCACGTACCAGCGATCTTTGGCCTTGGCCACGAGGGCTGGGCTGTTCTTCTCCAAACCGCGCAAATCCTTGTGGTTGGTCGAGAGATAACTGTGAATTTGACTTGGAACCTCACCCGTGCCGTCGTACTGAATGAAGTTGTCTTCGAGCAGGGCGGCAAGTTCAGGCTTCGATTCGTGCTTCTTCCAACCTGCTCCGAGCTGGCTGATGAAGTCGGTGTGGACCTCTTGATAGGTTGACGGCCGACGCTTCAAAAAATCGGTCAACCAATCGATCGCGCTGCGCTCATCGGACACGAACATCTCCATCTGTGGAGCAATGGCAACCTGCATGCGCTTCTTGTCGTACTCGGTGACCTGATCCGGCAGAAAGGTCATGCCGTCACGTTCCACGAATCGCTGTGTGAGGCCAGCTTGAAACTCATGGGTTGACATCGGAACCGGCACGTTGTGGCGGATGAACCAAGCCACCATGCGATCAAAAATGATTCTAGGATCGCGTTCAGCAATGAACTCGAGCGTGCTGTTTCTTACCTTAACCGTTGGCAGGTACTTCAAATGCGTTCGAACAAAATCCCAGACTGAATCTTCGCTTCCACCAGTCTTGGCGAATCGCTCTTCCAAACCACCATTTGGCTTGTAAGCGGAAATGACCAGATCCTGTTTGACTGCAGTGGTCGTTGTTACCGCCTTGAAGCTTCCCTGTTTTTTATCGAGAGCCGAAACGTTCGCAACGACGAATCCAGCCTCTTGCAGTGACGTTTGGATGGTGTTCCATACAGATGCCTGGGTATTCGAAAATTCAACCGTCATCCATCTCCCTGGCTTCAGCTTTCGGAAAGCTTCTTTGAAGCAGATAGACATGAGTGATCGATAGTCATCAAGCGACTTTCCGTGAGAGCGGTTCTCAATAGCCTCAGGGGCAATATTGGTGAATACCTTGAGCCAGGCCTCCCAAAGAAAATTTAGCTCTGAATAGCTAATATTTGCGCCAAATGGTGGATCTACAAAAATGTAATCTAGGCTGTTATCGGGAATTAACGTTGTAGCGGTTGACCCCGTGAACACCAGCTGACGCGTGGTCTTGTCTCGTTTTCCAAGGTAAGAGGCTACGTCGGCAATCCGGTACGAGATCATCTCTAAAACCGAATACTCAATTTGGTTGGATGGAACGTAGAGAGTTCCAGCCAAGATTCCAGCCGTCTTCGATAAATTTGTATTCAGGCGACTGACCGCGATCTTGTGCATTTTGCTCGCACGTGGCAGCTGATCGCCGACCAAACATAGAAGCTGCCCCTCCATCGTCGACTTCTTTAGGTGGGCGCGCAGACTCGACAGCACCGCCAAATTCCGCTTGGTATAGAAGTGGTGGACATGGGTGATACCACTTGGATCATTTCTCCTCGACTCGCCGCCTTCCATCATTCGATCAGTCGGGCACCAGTTATCCAGTGGTTGATTCTCTATTTTTACTACGATCGCCTTATCGACGGCGTCGGGACGCTTTTCGAATCGCTTTTTTCCGACGCTGTAGTTGACCATCACTGGCGCTTGTTTTGCCTGGCGAATGGGCTGTTTGGTTGCATCGTCAATCCTACTAACCCAGGCTCGCTCCATACCTCGCTTTGTGAGCTTTGACGAGCAGTGCGGGCAATCAAATTCATCACGTACAGCGCCAGCTTTCTCATCTACGGCTGCGTCCCAGAACACAACATCACCGGCGCACTCAGGGCAGGTAAAAACGTCAGACCATACGGTGTAGTTGATTCGACCTGTTGAGCAGATTTTCCTAAGATCCGGTCGATCTTCCGAGTCCACAAGACGCATCGCATCTTCAATTTGTGCAGGTGTAGCAGCATGAAGAGTCTGATACATCCATCCGCACTCTCTCTCTACAGAAGCCAGCGATTTCTGAGCCTCCGATTCGAATGCAACGACATCAGCCGGCGTGTTGTAGTTGTAGGCAATGAAGCTCGCGGCCGGCGCCAGATCGTTCAGAATGGCTCGCCGAACTCCAATCTTTGAAAATGGCTTCCATACCGAACGTCCATCTTCATTGCTCTGCTCGTAAATCGCGCCGTCCGGATCAACTCGAAACCCCATTGATTGCACGACCGAACGATCGCCGCACATTTGCGCTGCAACTCCAGTCATTCCTGTGCCGCAGAAGCCGTCGTAAATCAGATCTCCGGGCTGCGTGTAATGCAGGATGTACCGCATGATTGCCTTATGCGGAACTTTGGTGTGATAGCTGTGTGCGTTGTAAATCGGATCGTTCTTCCCTTCGCTGACATCAGCTGCGAAGGGCTCTTTGCTGTACGGAACAGAAGAGTCATACGGTTGTCCATAGTGCCGAACGAAATCCTCGATAAAGGGATTTGGGCAGGCGGTGTAATACGGTGGATCAGATAGCGCGAGGATGTCTTCGTCCGACCCAATAGGAAAGCCTTCGATCTTCCGGAACTCGGAGTCTTTGAGTTTCTCGGCTAGCAACTTCAGGTAATGGTCGCGGCGAGCCTCATCACTCGGGAATGTTTGCCCGAGGCATTCAACCGGGCCGGACTTGGCCGCGTGGTTCTGGAAAAGATCACTCATCAGTCGTTCCTCAAATTCTTTTTGTCATGATCGGGTGGTCACGGCGTATCACTCGATCACGAAGCGCAGCTTGGTGGCATCCTTGCCCTTGCAACGCTCGTTCATGAAGGTGTCGAAGCGCTTGCGGAGGTCGTCCGGCGTGGCTGGTGAGCCGCCTTGCAGCAGCGCCTGCTTGATCTCGTCGCCCTTGACCGCGATCTTCTCCAGCCCTGACAGCGCCTCCTGCACGGCGTTGGCGAACTCGCTGGTCATCGGGTCCGGCAGCTTGCGTGAAGCCAGGAAGACGTCGATCAGCTTCTTGGACGCGGGCGGCAGCAGGCCCAGGCTGTCCTGCGTGAACGGGTCTTCCAGATTCTCCAACAGGGTCTGCTGCCAGTTGGTCACCAATGTGTCCAGATCGTCGTCCAGCTTGTGCAGGCGGTTGGCCGCCGGGATCAGTTCCAACTGCTCGGCGGACGGGCGGAACTGGCAGTGCGGGCAGACGGCTGCGGTGACCAGCGTTGGCTCATCCAGTGATGAACAACTCTTCAGGCCGTTGAGGGACTCCTCGAAGGCGGTGAGCTGGCTGGTGGGCATCAGTGACACGCCGGCCAATACGCGCAGCGCCAGCAGGCGGTCGTCCTTGCGCAGGGCGTTGCGGGTCTTGTCCTCCGCTACACCGAGCCGCGCCTTGCTGTGGCTGGCGATGTAGGCGGTGATGTAGTCCTTCTTGAGCTGGTTCAGCGTCTGCCGGTATTCGGCGGCGTGCTCGGCCGTGCGGTCCTGGCTCAGCTTCTCCTGCAGCGCCTTGCGTGCGGCCTCGGCCTGTTTCACCCACGGGTGCTCGGCAGGCAGCACCATCTCGGCCTGCGAGAGGTAAGACGCCGTGCTGCCCAGCTCGACCACCAACTCAAGCAAGCGCTCGACGGCGGCCAGGACTTCCAGGTTCTTTTTCTGGCCGTCGAGGTCTTCTTGCGTGACACGCAGGTTCTTGAGTTTGCCGACGGTGTTGTACGGCGCCAGCGACTCGGTGAATTTCTTCAGCGAATCTAGCCGGGCGTGCCAGTCTTTGGCTTCTTCCTCGCGCAGCAGGTTCTGGCCCCAGAAACCGAGCTTGCCTTGCTGCAGGTCGGAACCGGCCTTGAGCACACGCGGTACCAGTGCACTGACCTTCTCCTGCAGCTTGATCACCGGCTCGGTGTCGCCCTGGCTGGCCTTTTGGGCGAGACCGGACGGCAGGTCGAACAACTCGAATAGGGCACGCAGCACCGCGAGGTTGATCTCCTTGGGCGCCTCGACGTGCTTGAACTGCTTGAGCTCTTCAATGGAGCGCTCAGCCAGTTGCCCCAGCTTGCCGGAGTCGATCTTGTCGCCGGTGATCGACAGCACGATGTCGCCGGAGTAGACCAAGCCGCCCAGCACAGTCACCAGCAGATCGGGCTCCAGCCGGTATTTGATGGGCGCGAAATACTCGACGTCCGACGTTCCCGAGAGCAGTTCGCTGCGGTTGAGCACCTGGCCGTGGCCCTTGGCCTTGAGGCGGTTCAGCACCTCCTGCGCGTAGCGCGAGTTGGCCGGGTCGACGCGATCGCCGTCGAGCAACTCCAGGGCATCGAGGATGGCTGCCGCATCCTTGGTGCGAGTGCCGCCGGCCAGTGCACGCAGCGCGTTACCAATCAGCTGCTTACGGTTAGCCTCAGTCACCAGCACCGAGAAAGTGGGGTATTCCGGCGAGAGATCGACGAAGCGCTGTCCGAGCACCAGGCCGGAGATGACGTTCACCACATCGCGGAAGTTAATGCGCTCGTCGGCGCCCAGCCGCGCACGGTCACGCAGCGACACGCCTTTGGCCCACTCCTGCAGGTTCTTTTTCTTGCCCTGGTAGGTGACCTCGAAGGCGGTCATTTGCTTTTCCTGCAGCCACTTGCTCATGGCACGCAGGAAGTCTTGCGCCTTGGATAGGTAGATGGTCTTGGCGCCGCCGCTGGCGGTGGAGGCCAAATCCAGCGCTGCCGCGTAGGACGACAGATGTCGCTTGAGATCGTCGTCCAGGCCCGTGAGGCGGAAGAACACTTCGTCCGACAGGCTGTTGTCGGTGAACTTCGGCTTGTCGAAGGGCTGGATGAAGTAGACGTAGAAGTCGCGTTCCGGCTGCGCCGTGGGGCGATCGTTCGGGGCACCGAAGAACAGGTAGCCCATGCGTTCGACACGGCGTTCCTGCCATTCGAGCTGGTACTGCCAGATCTGAAAGCCGGGATAGCGCAGATCGTCGCTGCACTCCATCAGTGCCTTGACGGCGCTGTAGTAGGCACGATCTAGCGCGTCGTCGGACAGGGCTTCGGCGCGCTTCTCGATCTGCGCGTCGTAGTCGATGTCTTTCTTGAGGTCGAGGTAGTACTGCTCGGTGCCCGGCGCCTTAGAGATGAACTGGCCGTTGACGGTCTTCAGCACTTCCCGCAGCACGGTTTGGACCATCGACAGCAGGTTCTCGGCCGGATCGTCCGGCATGTCCTCCACGCCCGGCTGGAACAGACAAAGGGCGTCGCGCAGCTCGGCAGCTGTGGGGCCAATGGGCACATGGATGTCCCCGCCCGTGGTCAGCCGGTGGACGGCCAGCGCATTGATGACTCGCAGCGCCATTGGCTTGTAGGCCGGACGTGTGAAGGCTTGCTGCACGCGGGATTCCAGCACCTCGGACACCCGCATGACTTCCTTGATATTGGGGTCAGCGCGCAGGACCGAGTTGGCCTTGATGGTGTTCCAGAAGCTCTCGTAGCTGATGAACAGCGGCCGATCGGTGGGCACGTCTTGGTCCAGGATGGCCAGCATGGCGGACTCAATGGTCTTGAGTGCGCCTCGCTTCTCAGTGAAGTGGATCTGCTCGAAGGTCTTCAGGTAGTCGGGGTGAACCGGGAACAGCCGCACGTACTCGTCCATGCGCTCGTTCATCGAGCCATAGAACTTGGCGAACGGCGTCAGGTATTCGCGGATCTTGTTTTGCTGGTCAGCCGTCTTCTTGAGCAAGCGCGCAGAGACGACGAAGCTGACGTCCTGGCGGTCGATCAGGATCTGGGTGAAGCGCTCGTTGACGCGGCGCATGCTGTCGGCGACGTGCTGGAAGCGCACGCTGTCGAAAATGGCCTCCTGCACGCCAGCCACGAAGCGGAATTTCAGGTGTTTGGTGACTTCGCCAATCTGACGGAGGATGGCCAAGTCCTGGACCAGCTCGTGGTCGCGGCGGGACTGCAGGTACTCCAGGAACTCATCGACAACGAGCAGCACGCCCTGATCCGGGAATTTCTCCGCGAACGCGGCCATCATCTCCTCGAAGGAGTCCTTGTTGTTTAGCTCCTTGTCGGCGGTCGGGAAGGAGTAGTCGACACCGAGCTTTTCGAGAAAACGCTCAAGCTGTAGGGTAATGATCTGGCGCAGCGGCATCTGCAGGCCACCCACCTCGATGCGCAGCACCTTGAAGCGGCCAGCGATCGGGGCAACCGCCTCGGCGACCTTGTTATGGCGGATCATCGGTGCGTAGGCGGCGTCTTCAGCCACCAACGACAGCACCGACATCAAGTGCGATTTACCGGTGCCGTAGTTACCGACGATGAGCACGCCCTTGTGATCGACCGACTCGTCGAAGCTGAGCTGGGGAACCATGAGCTTGGAGATCCGCTCGGCCATGTCGTCGGAGATGACGTAGGTCGCGACGAGCTTCTTGGCTTCGTCTGGGCGCCCGGCATCGAGCAGCTGAATGACTGACTCGATCTGCTCGAACTGAATCAGATCTCCGTATTTCATGTTCTTGGCCATATGGCTCTCTCTTCCCCGTAGCTTCAAATTTCGAGTACGACCACGCCGTCGCGGCTGTAGTCACGATGTTCTGGGTGGCTCATGTCCGCGTACACCAAGCGGTCGCCGCGCAGCTCGCCCGGCCAGACGGCCACGACGCGTTTGGAATGAGCCAGCCGCCTGACGAGGTCAAGCGGGTTGATCTGCAGGCTGGGCTCGAACAACAACTCGAGGTTGTCGAGCAACAGCGGATCTTCAGCGCGTTCCCTGTCCGCGATCTCCCGCAGGAGCTCACCGGCAGAGAAACCACGCTTACTGCTTGGCGTAGCGGCCAGACGGCGTCCCAGCTCGAGGCCAACGTTGAGCGGCTCGATATTGAGCTTGGCGCCCAATTGGCGGAGCAGTTGGGTTTTGCCACTGCGGCTGGGGCCGACCAGCAGGATCAACTTGCTGTTGAGCTCACCGATTTCGCCGATGAGTCGTTCGAGTTTTGCGAGCATGCTCATCCCCTCAGTCCGTCTCGGCTTCGAGCCGTTGTTGATCGGGGGATCGGTAGCCCGGCGCCAGCACGGCGTTGCGCACGCCGTAGATGGCCAGGTGGTCCTTCAGCCACAACCGATACTCGTGCCCGCGCAAGCTGTGGTCGGGCGTGCAGTCCACACTCCATTGGCGAAGGATGTAGCCGGCTGTGGCTGCACGCAGCTTCATCCGCAGCACGCCACCCTGCATGCTGTAGTCCATCTCGGTGATCTCTGGCCTAGGCTGGTCTGGGTGTGGCACCAACTCCAGTTCGACGATCCGGGTCCACTGAATGTCTTGATCGCTCATCTCGTGGGGCGCCACTGGCTGCTCCTTGAGCAGCACGGGGCGTTTGATCCGGGTGATGACGAAATCCCGGAATTCCTGCGACTTCCGGTCGAAGGCGCGGACGTGCCAACGGAGGCCGTTGTCGATCAGCGCGAACGGGACGATCTCCCGCTCGGTGAGGCCACTGGAGATGGAGTGGTACTCGATGCCGAGCGGACACTCCTGATGGATCGCCCGGGTCACGCTCGCCAGCACATCCAGATCCGGATGCGTGAGCCGTGACGGGCTCTCGCTGGCTACCCACGCCTTGAGCCGCATCGGCTCACCGTCGCCAAAGCCCTGAGTCAGCCACGACAGCACCCGCTCCGGTGGAAAGTCGAAGACGGGCCGGAAGTCCGGCCCCAGGACGTAGGACTTGCCCTTGGGGTCGTAGTCGATGTTGCCCGGGGCCAACTCTTTGTACAGCGCCAGATCCCTGGAGGCGGCGGCCGACTGGATGCCAAACCGCGAGACCAAGTCATGGCGGCGCATCTCCCCAATGAAGCGCACGCGCAACTCCACGAACGCGAGCCGGTCGCGTTGTGGCTGGGTTAGATCTGCAAGCTGTTCGTTCGACATCCTGGCTAGCTCGTTCGGGTTAGCGAATGCTTGTACAGTTTATTGCGGAAAGTATATGGTCCGCCCTAAAATCTGTCCATTGATCCATTTTAATTTTCATGTACGTCGCATTGTGATAACCACTAGTGACGCGGCGATAAAAAGATCCGTACGGGCGCCATGCAAAATTTCGCAGAGCTTCACCCCAAGCCAGATACGCTGGCACAGTACGGATTGCCGGACATCGCATACCTCATTCCAGCAGCCTATCTGAAGTCAGCCCTACTCGATAATGGGGACCTGCCGCTAGCCGTGATGCTGCACGGTCTGTAGCAGCGTAGCCGGGATGGGGAGGCCGAATGGCAGCAGATCGAACCCGCAATGGATCGGCTTGCCGAGCTGTTGACCCCAATGGGTGCACGTTGGCCATCTACTAGCGCCTGATAACTTGCAAGCCGGCACTCTCTTGCTGTTAGCATATGCTTTTGTTTGAGTTCAATACGCTATGACGATGATTCGCGGCGTCACCATCTCTGAAGCCCCCTGCTGCGGGAGGCACTATGCCAGCCCCCACTTTTTATCGATCTGTATCGATCTAAGCAATACATGGTCTGACGGCTGGCATGAGGATGGCCACATATGGGGCAATGTCGAAGGGCTTTGCGAGTGCTCGTGTGGCCATTACCTGGTAAGGCACCGTGATCTAGTCCACATAGGCAAAGCTGAAAATACCAATCTACCGTATCTGGAGCCGATAGACGCACACCGCCTGCCCAAATGCATCGAAGCCTCTCGGAGAACTGAGCTTGAGCGCACCGCCAGGCTGGTGCACTGGCGCTTTCTCAACCAGCACTATCGTGACACCTACAACGAACAGCGGATGTTGCACGAAGCACGGGCGAGGTTGGAATGGGAGCAAGCCAACCCAGACCGCCGCAGCTGGTGGCAGAGGCTACGCGGCCACCCCGCTCCCGTTTATCGCCCAGCCAGGGGCGATGTTTTCCCGCCGCTACCATTCAAGCCAACGGCGCTACAGATCGACAATATGCAGCGGCTGTGTGAACTGTTGGTGCTTGCAGATTGCAATGATGATGACTTGCTGACGCTGGCCGAGCTACAGCGAGAACTGAGCCGATTTGATGAGTCACTGGCAACCTTGCGGCGCGTGGGGGAAAAGCAGCAAAACAACTTGTATGCACTGATTCAGCGCCTGGCCGCAGAAGAAACACCTGCACCAATGTTGGTGCCATGCTAGCGGGCCATACCACCCGAAAAGGCAAAGACCGTTACATAACGTGACATCGCTTTGCGCCTGGCTACTGCGTTAAGATACGGCCCATTTACATGCCGAATCGAAAAATCTGTTCTGGCTCACACCGTTTTTCACACCGGAAAAGCTCGAATAGGTATGAGAGCCTTGCCCAATAAGGGGGCATGTACTACAGCCTGAAGCGATTCGACCCGCGTACGCTGCAACCCCGCACCGGCAACGGTGCGGGGTTTTCATTTGCCCACAATAGATAGCCACAAGCAGCCGGCCACCCGTGCGGCTTTTTTGCATTAGCACTGCCAAGCGGCAAGAGATTGAATTATCATGCGTTTGCAATGACTATCGCCTATTTCCCCATGCGTCGCACTCTGTTCGCCCTGCTACTCAGTAGCCTGCCCCTGGCCCAGGCCAGCACCATTTATCGCTACGTGGATAAAGACGGGCATGTGACGTTTACCAATATGCCGCAGCCAGGCGCCCAGGCCATTTCCATCACCCCCGCCAACACGGATAGCGGCACACGCGGCAGCATCACGCCGCGCGGTGATACGGCACGCCCGCGCGCGCCTGCGGCCAACGTCGCCGTACCGTCGGTAGATGCCGGCACCCAGCGCAACCGTGACGAAGGCCGCCGCCGCATTCTGCAAACCGAGCTGGCGAATGAACAAAAAGCCCTGAGCGAAGCACGCACCGCTTTGAGCGAAGCACGGCGCAAACCAGGCACCGCCACGGCGCAGCTGCAGCGCCTGCAAGACGCGGTAACCGACCGTGAACGCAATATCGATGCGCTGAATAAAGAACTAGGCCATAGCGCCGCACCAAAGTAGTGCAGTACACTCACCAAAACGACGCCCCCACCCAAACGACCCAGTTTGTGCGCCGTTTTGTAGCGCATCAGTAGCGCTGCAAGCGCTACCGGCCAGCCCCCGTGCGGGCGCGGCTTTTGCTAAGACACCGCTAATAGCCGCGCCAGCCTGGCGCTGTTAGCCATACAGGCAAACCGGACCCAACACCATGCCCCCACACCCGTACGCCGGACTCGACCTGCTCGACACCCCGGTGATGATTGTCGAGCGCAACGGCCAGCTTCACTACGCCAACCCGGCCAGTGAAAACCTGCTGGGCATCAGCCACAAAGGGCTGAAGAAACACACCCTGTACGAACACTTTCACCACCCGCGCGCCTTGAAAAACGCCGTGCAGATGGCGCTGGATCACGCCGGCAGCTTTATCGAGCACGACCTGGAAATCTCGCCGGAAGGTGACCACCCGCTGCATATCGGCCTCACCGTGACCCCTATCGACGGCCCGGTCCGCCTGGCGCTGGTAGAGATGCGCCCTATCGAGCAACAGCTGCGCATCGTCAACGAAGAGCGCCTGCTATTGCAGCAGCAAGCCAACCGCGAGCTGATCCGCAACCTGGCACACGAAATCAAGAACCCGCTGGGCGGCATCCGTGGCGCAGCCCAGCTGCTGGAGCACGAAATTGCCGACCGCCCCGAGCTGCTGGAGTACACCGGCGTTATCCGCGAGGAAGCGCTGCGCCTGCAGTCACTGGTAGACCGGCTGCTGGCACCGCACCGCCGCCATATTGCCAACGACGTGAACATTCACGAAGTGCTGGAGCGCGTGCGCAGCATCATCCTGGCCGAGTACCCGCACGGCCTGCAGGTAAAGCGCGACTACGATATCAGCCTGCCCATGTTGGCCGCAGACAAAGAACAACTCATCCAGGTGGTATTGAATATCGGCAAGAACGCCGTGCAAGCCATGCAGGGCAGCGGCGAGCTGGTTTTCCGCACCCGCGTGGCACGCCAGGTCACGCTGGCGCGAAAGCGTCACAACCTGGCACTAAAATTGCAGATCATCGACAACGGCCCCGGTATACCGGAAGAAATACGCAACCATGTGTTCTACCCGCTGGTCACCGGCCGGGCAGAGGGCACCGGGCTGGGACTCACGCTGGCGCAAACCTTTGTGCACCAGCACGGCGGCACCATCGAATTCGAATCGCGGCCGGGCTACACCTGCTTTACGGTACTGATGCCGTTCGGCCCCGATCAATAACCCCACAAGGCGAGCCAACATGACGCAAACGGTCTGGATCATCGACGACGACAAAGCCATCCGCTGGGTGCTGGAAAAGTCGCTCTCGCGCAGCAATATCGCCTACCAGAGCTTTGCCAGCGCCGACGATGCGCTGAACGCCCTGTACGACACCATCCCCAGCGTCATCATCAGCGATGTGCGCATGCCGGGTACCGATGGCCTGAAATTCCTGGGCAAGGTCAAAGCCGAGCACCCTGCGCTGCCGGTCATCATCATGACGGCCCATTCCGACCTGGACTCGGCCGTCTCGGCCTTTCAGGGCGGTGCCTTCGAGTACCTGCCCAAACCCTTCGACGTAGACCAGGCCGTAGCGCTGATCGAACGCGCGCTGGCCGAAAGCCGCAGCGGCGACGCCATCGGCGAAAGCCCGGAAGCCATGCCGGCTCTGCTGGGCCAGGCCCCGGCCATGCAGGATGTGTTCCGCGCCATTGGCCGTCTGTCGCAGTCCAGCGTCACCGTGCTGATTACCGGCGAGTCCGGCACCGGCAAAGAACGCGTGGCCGAGGCGCTGCACCGCCACTCGGTACGCGCCAGCAAGCCCTTTATTGCGCTGAACACCGCCGCCATTCCGAAAGACCTGCTGGAGTCCGAGCTGTTCGGCCATGAAAAAGGCGCCTTCACCGGCGCCGTGGGCAGCCGCCGCGGCCGCTTTGAAGAGGCAGAAGGCGGCACGCTGTTTCTGGACGAAATCGGCGACATGCCCACCGAGCTGCAAACCCGCCTGCTGCGCGTGCTGTCTGATGGCCATTTTTACCGCGTGGGCGGGCACACACCAATCAAGGCCAATGTGCGCGTGATCGCCGCCACCCACCAGCACCTGGAAGAGCGCGTCAAGCAAGGCCAGTTCCGCGAAGACTTGTTCCACCGCCTGAACGTGATCCGCCTGCGACTGCCACCGCTACGCGAGCGCAGCGAAGACATCCCGCTGCTGGTACGCCATTTCCTGTCGCGCAGTGCGGCCAACCTGGGGGTGGAGTCCAAGCGCCTGTCCGATAGCGCCATGGCCTTTGTGCGCCAATACGCCTTCCCCGGCAACGTGCGCCAGCTGGAAAACCTGTGCCAGTGGATTACCGTGATGGCCCCCGGCCAGACCGTGGAAAGCGCCGACCTGCCGCCCGAGTTCCGCCTCCCACCCGACGCTGTAGCAACCAGCCACAGCCATGAAGCCGACGCCAGCGCCCAGCCCGCCAGCGCGCACGCCCATACCGCAGCAGCGCTGGGCGACGGCGACTGGCTGCAGCTGCTGGCACGCGAGGTCAGCCAAAGGTTGGCCGCAGGCGAAACCGGCATTATCGACGACCTGACCGCTCGCTTTGAAAGCACCTGCATCAAGAGCGGCCTGGCGCATACCGGCGGGCGCAAGGTAGAAGCGGCGCAGCTGCTAGGCTGGGGCCGCAACACACTGACGCGCAAGATCCAGGAGCTAGGGCTGGAGCACGAGTGATGACGATCACCCGCCTGCACACCATCGATGCGCAGCAGTTGGCCGCACTGGCCGCGCTATTGCAAGACAGCGTGCACGGTGGCGCCTCGGTCGGCTTTCTGGCGCCGCTGCCGCACGCCGAAGCACACGCCTACTGGCAAGGTGTCGCCGCCGCGCTAGGCCCGCTGCTGTACTGCTGGGTGGCTGAAGAACATGGCCAGATTATCGGCACCGTGCAGCTGGCGCTGTGCGGCAAGGCCAACGGCCGCCACCGTGGCGAAATCCAGAAGCTGATGGTACACAGCGCTGCGCGTGGCCGCGGGCTGGCACGCCAGCTGATGCAGACTGTCGAAAATGCCGCCCACGCCGCCGGCTGCAGCACCTTGGTACTGGATACCGATAGCGAGTCGGCAGCCGCCCGGCTCTACCCCAAGCTGGGCTGGCAACACGCTGGCGACATCCCCGCGTACGCCGCCAGCCCGGACGGCCAGCTGCATGCCACCCGCTATTTCTACAAGCTATTGCCGGCCTAGCCGGCTCAGCGCACCCGTAAGCAAAACGGCACACGCTGCAAAGGTGTGCCGTTTTGCCATGTTGGCCGCAGCCCCCAGCCAGATACGCTCAGCCGCAGAACCTTCAAGCCAGCACGCTCAGACCTGGCAAGGTAGCAAAGCTCTGCTCGCGCACGGTGTGCAGAAAATCACGCATATACGCCAGCGCCGCGTCATCCTGACGAAGCGCGGCATACAGCTCGCTCTGCAAGCCGCTATCCCCGATACGGGCGCTGGCAATATAGCCACGGTCCAGATACGGCTTTACCGCCCAGAACGGCATGGCTGCCACGCCACGGCGGCTGGCCACCAGCTGGATAATGGCCACGGTCAGCTCCGACGTGCGCCGCGCCGGGTTCACCCCGGCCGGCTTCAGCACCTTGCGCACCAAGTCCAGCATCACATCCGGCACCGGGTAGTGAATCAGGGTTTCGCTCGCCAGGTCATCGGCCTGCCACACCGGCTTGGCCGCCAGCGGATGGTCTTTGGCCATGATCAGTACCATCTCGTAGGCAAAAAGCGGCTGGTACACCACGCCGTCCTGCGCCTCGGCCTCCGAGCAAATGGCCAGGTCGGCGCGACGCGTCAGCAGCAGACCTACCGGGTCGGCATGAAAGCCGGACACGATATCCAGCTCCACCGCAGGCCAGTGCTGGCGGAAAGCGTCCATGGCCGGCATCAGCCAGTCAAAGCAGGTATGGCACTCCACCGCAATGCGCAGCTCGCCCGCCTCGCCCTCGCGCAGGCGCGCCATATCGCGCTCGGCCCCCGCCACCAGCGCCGACACCTCGCGCGCCAGCGCCAGCAGGCGCTCCCCCGCCGGGGTAAAGCGCAGCGGCTGGGTTTTACGCTCGAACAAGGCCAGGCCGTAATGGTCTTCCAGCGCCTTTAATTGGTGCGACAGCGCCGACTGCGTCAAAAACACCCGTTTGGCCGCCTGCGACACGCTGCCGCACTCGGCCAGCGCCAGCAGGGTTTTGAGGTGGCGAAGCTCTAACTGGCTTTGCGACATGAATTACCTTAATGATTGTCAGTAAAATAATGAAATTGCCTCATGATTGTAGATGCCGCATGCTGAATGCACAATATTCATCAGCAAAGGCATTCCACATGAGCCACATTCATCTGCTAGGTTTCCCGCGCATCGGCGCCAAACGCGAACTGAAATTCCTGCTGGAACAATTCTGGCGCCAGGACATCGACGAAGCCACCTTGCTGGGCGGCGCACGCGAGCTACGCCAAAAACACTGGCTGCTGCAAAAAGGCGCCGGCCTGGACATCAGCCCGGTGGGCGACTTCTCGCTGTACGACCAGGTGCTGGATGCCCAGGTGCTGGTCGGTGCCATCCCGCGCCGCTTCGGCTTTGATGCCGCCACACTCAGCACCAGCCAGTATTTCCAGCTGGCACGCGGCAATGCCACGCAGCACGCGCTGGAAATGACCAAATGGTTTGATACCAACTACCACTACCTGGTGCCGGAATGGCACGCCGATACCACCTTTGCGGCCAACCCTGCACCGCTGCTGGCCCAAATCGCCGAGGCGCAAGCGCTGGGTATCCAGGCCAAGCCGGTACTGATCGGCCCGCTCACCCTGTTGTGGCAGGGCAAATGCAAGGGCAGCACCTTCGACCGCCTGAGCCTGCTGCCGGCCCTGCTGGCCACCTACCAGCAGCTGTTGGCCGCACTGAACGCCGCCAAAGTAGACTGGGTACAGATAGACGAGCCGATTCTGGCGCTCGACCTGCCGGCCGACTGGCTGGCCGCGTTCACCCCCACCTACCAGGCGCTGGCCGCCAGCCCGCTCAAGCTGCTGCTGGCCACCTATTTTGGCAGCGTGGCGCAACACGCCCCCTTGCTCAAAGCCCTGCCAGTGGCCGGCCTGCACCTGGACCTGGTACGCGCACCGCAGCAGCTGGACGCCTTCCTGCCAGCTTGGCCGCAGGACAAAATCCTGTCTGCCGGCCTGATCGATGGCCGGAATATCTGGCGCGCCGACCTGGACGCCACCCTGGCGCAAGCCGAAACCCTGCACGCCACACTGGGCAGCCAGCTATGGCTAGCGCCGAGCTGCAGCCTGCTGCACAGCCCGTTCGACCTGGCACAAGAAGGCAAGCTGGATGTCGATCTGAAAAGCTGGCTGGCGTTTGCCGTACAAAAAGTCAACGAGCTGAAGCTGCTCAAACGCGGCCTGCACAGCGGCCGTAGCAGCATCGAGAACGAACTGGCCGCCAGCAACTTTGCCCGCCAGCAGCGCCAGCAGCACCCACGCATCCACCGCGCCGACGTGGCCCAAAGGTTGGCCGCATTGCCTGCCGGTAGCGACCAGCGCCACAGCCCCTACCCGCTGCGCGCCCAGGCACAGGCCAGCTGGCTGAAGCTGCCGCTGCTGCCCACCACCACCATCGGCTCCTTCCCGCAAACCAGCGACATCCGCGCTGCCCGCGCCGCCTTCAAACGCGGCGAGCTGGACGCTACCGGTTACGAGCAGGCGATGAAAGCCGAAATCGAGTTGGTGATCCGCAAACAGGAAGCGCTGGATATCGACGTACTGGTGCACGGCGAAGCCGAACGCAACGACATGGTGGAATACTTTGGCGAGCAGCTGGACGGCTTTGCCTTCACCGAATACGGCTGGGTACAAAGCTATGGCAGCCGCTGCGTCAAACCGCCCATCATCTATGGCGATGTTGCCCGCCCGCATGCCATGACCGTCGCGTGGTCGGTATACGCACAAAGCCTCACCCCGCGCCCGGTAAAAGGCATGCTCACCGGCCCGGTCACCATCCTGCAGTGGAGCTTTGTACGCAATGACCTGCCGCGCAGCCAGGTATGCCGCCAGATTGCCCTGGCCATCAACGACGAGGTGCTGGACCTGGAAAACGCCGGCATCAAGGTCATCCAGATCGACGAACCCGCCGTGCGTGAAGGCCTGCCGCTACAGCGCGCCGACTGGGATGCCTACCTGGCCTGGGCCGGCGAAGCCTTCCGCCTGTCGTGCGCGCGCGTAGACGACAGCACACAGATACACACCCACATGTGCTATTCGGAATTCGGCGACATCCTGCCCGCCATCGCCGCGCTGGATGCGGACGTGATCACTATCGAAACATCGCGCTCCGACATGGCGCTGCTGCGCGACTTTGGCAGCTTCCAGTACCCCAATGAAATCGGCCCTGGCGTGTACGACATCCACAGCCCGCGCATCCCGGCCGAGCACGAGCTGGAAAAACTGCTGGCCAAAGCACTGGATGTAATTCCGGCACAGCGTCTGTGGGTCAACCCCGACTGCGGGCTGAAAACCCGCGGCTGGCCGGAAGCCGAGGCGGCACTGCACGCCATGGTCAGCGTCACCAAGCGTTTGCGCCAACAGCTGACGCAGCCCGCCTGATCGGTACACGGCAGACATAGACAGCACCACGCTAACCACACCCTGGTAATAGGATAATCATCCTGCTGCCAGGGTATTTTCATGCGCCATACTGCATCCGCAGAGACACGACAGTAGCGTCAGCACGCAAGCCACAGCCACTTATGCAGCCACCAGCGATGCAACGCTCTCCGGGGCCGCGTGTGCCCAATCGCTTACCGAAGAATCAGGTCAATTAGCCTTGGACTCTACAGCTTGGTAGTACTCAGGTTGGGGGACTCCGGATGCGGCGAACGTTGGCCGCAGGTAAAGCAATGCAAGGGATGTAGCACGGGAAGCAACGAGGGGGCCGCAGGCCGGCGCGGGGTAACGTGGTGAACGAGGCTTATCGTCAGGTATCCGTTGAGGCCGCGACGTCGCGGCCAACGTTGGCCGCAAGCTGCGTCCGTCGACGGTGCCACGCACCAACAATACAGCCCGCTTGCGCGGGCTTTTCACATCAGTACGGCGTGGCTTTCTTCGCCGCAAAGCACAAAGC
>JAIYAC010000004.1 GCA_027489245.1 Neisseriaceae bacterium
CCGCACACCAAGTTCTCTGCTTCCGTATACGTACTGAGCAAAGACGAAGGCGGCCGTCACACCCCGTTCTTCGCTAACTACCGCCCACAGTTCTACTTCCGTACAACTGACGTGACTGGCGCTGTTAGCCTGTCCGAAGGCGTGGAAATGGTTATGCCTGGCGATAACGTAGAAATCACCGTAGAACTGATCGCTCCGATCGCTATGGAAGAAGGTCTGCGTTTCGCGATCCGTGAAGGTGGCCGTACTGTTGGCGCCGGCGTTGTTGCTAAGATCATCGCCTAATCGGACGCGGAGTTAATACCATGCAAAGCCAGAAAATCCGTATCCGTCTGAAAGCCTTTGATTACAATCTGATCGATCGCTCTGCTCAGGAAATCGTTGAAACCGCCAAGCGCACTGGTGCCGTTGTTAAAGGCCCGGTTCCGCTGCCGACCAAAATCGAGCGTTTCAACGTACTGCGTTCCCCGCACGTGAACAAGACTTCCCGCGATCAGCTGGAAATCCGTACCCACCTGCGCCTGATGGACATCGTTGATCCGACTGATAAAACCGTTGACGCGCTGATGAAGCTGGACCTGCCAGCAGGCGTGGATGTGGAAATCAAGCTTCAGTAATTACGGATTTACAATGTTTGTTTGCTAAGTGCTTGCAAGCATTGATTTTTCTGTGATAAAGTCGCGGACTCATCATTTTGATGAGTCCGCTTTTCTTTGAGCAAGCCGGTCAATCGTAATCGGCGCCTGTAAAGGAAATAACCATGACTTTAGGTCTAGTCGGTCGCAAAGTCGGCATGACCCGCATTTTTGCTGAAGACGGTGCTACCGTCCCAGTAACTGTGCTGGATATGTCCGCAAACCGCGTATCGCAAATTAAAAACGCAGAAACCGACGGCTACGTAGCTGTCCAAGTTGCTGCAGGTGCCCGCAAGGCCAATCGCGTGACCAAGGCAGAAGCCGGTCACTTCGCTAAGGCCGGCATTGAAGCCGCCCGTACTATGCGTGAGTTCACCCTCACTGCGGAAGCACTGGCGTCGCTGAATGTTGGTGATGCGCTGTCCGTTGAAATCTTCACCGTTGGCCAACTGGTAGATGTTACCGGTACCTCCAAAGGTAAGGGCTTCTCTGGCGCCATCAAGCGTCACAACTTCTCGTCCAACCGTGCATCCCACGGTAACTCGGTTTCCCACAACTCCCCTGGCTCTATCGGTCAGGCGCAAGATCCGGGCCGTGTATTCCCGGGTAAGCGCATGGCAGGTCAGTACGGTAATGTGAAGAGCACTGTTCAGTGCCTGGAAGTCGTTCGTATCGACGTAGAGCGTCAACTGATTCTGGTAAAAGGCGCAGTGCCTGGTGCCAAGAACGGCGACGTAGTGGTGCGTCCTAGCGTGAAGGCAGGTGCATAATGGAATTGAAAGTGATCAATGCCCAGGGTCAGCAAGTAGACGCCCTGCAAGCTTCTGAAGCACTGTTTGCACGTGACTACAACGAAGCACTGGTACATCAGGTTGTTACTGCCTTCCTGGCTAACGCCCGTAGCGGTAACCGTGCCCAGTTGACTCGTGCCGAGGTTAAACACTCGACCAAGAAGCCTTTCCGCCAGAAAGGTACAGGCCGTGCTCGTGCCGGTATGACTTCTTCCCCGCTGTGGCGTGGTGGTGGTCGCACCTTCCCGAACAAGCCGGACGAAAACTTCACTCACAAAGTGAACCGTAAGCAATACCGTGCAGGTATGGCTACTATTCTGTCCCAGCTGGTTCGTGACGAACGCCTGATCATTGTTGATGAGCTGAATGTTGCTACACCGAAAACCAAAGAATTCGCCGCCAAGGTGAAGGCTCTGGGTCTGGATCGTGCACTGATCATCACCAAAGAGCTGGATGAGAATCTGTATCTATCTTCCCGTAACCTGCCTAACGTGCTGGTAATTGAAGCTCAGCAAGCTGATCCGTTCAGCCTGGTACGCTTCAAGAAAGTGGTAATCACCCGTGATGCCGTGAAGCAACTCGAGGAGCAGTGGGTATGAACCAGGAACGTTTGCTGCAAGTAATCCTGGCGCCGATCGTGTCTGAAAAGAGCACACTGGTTGCCGAGAAAAACCAGCAGGTTGCTTTCCGCGTTGCTACCGATGCAACTAAGCCGGAAATCAAGGCTGCCGTTGAACTGCTGTTCAATGTCAAGGTTGAAGGTGTTTCCACTGTCAACGTTAAGGGCAAAACCAAGCGTTTTGGTCGCTTCGTTGGCCGCCGCAAGGACTGGAAAAAGGCGTATGTAAGCCTGGTTCCGGGTCAAGAACTTGACCTGACCGCCACCCCGGCCGTTGCGGAGTAAGGAGATAGAGCATGCCTCTCGTAAAAGTTAAACCGACTTCCGCAGGTCGTCGTGCCGTTGTTAAGGTCGTACATCCTGACCTGCACAAAGGTGCTCCGTTCGCTGCGCTGGTTGAAAAGAAAACTTCGACTGCTGGCCGTAACAACAACGGTCACATCACTACCCGTCACAAGGGTGGTGGCCACAAGAAGCACTACCGTATCGTAGACTTCCGTCGCAACAAAGATGCGATCCCGGCCAAAGTTGAGCGTATCGAATACGATCCGAACCGTACCGCCCACATCGCACTGCTGTGCTATGCAGACGGTGAGCGTCGCTACATCATCGCTCCGCGTGGCGTTAAGCCAGGTGCCGAACTGATGTCCGGTGCTGAAGCCCCGATCAAAGCTGGTAATGCCCTGCCTATCCGCAACATTCCAGTTGGTACCACCATCCACTGCATCGAACTGCAGCCGGGTAAAGGTGCTCAGATCGCTCGTTCCGCTGGTTCTTCTGCCATGCTGCTGGCCCGCGAAGGCGTTTACGCCCAGCTGCGTCTGCGCTCCGGCGAGATCCGCAAGGTACACGTTGACTGCCGCGCCACCGTTGGCGAAGTAGGTAACGAAGAGCACAGCCTGCGTAAGATTGGTAAAGCCGGTGCAAACCGCTGGCGCGGTATTCGTCCGACCGTTCGTGGTACTGCCATGAACCCGGTGGATCACCCGCACGGTGGTGGTGAAGGCCGTACCGGTGAAGGTCGCGTGCCAGTAAGCCCATGGGGTACCCCAACTAAGGGCTTCCGTACCCGTCGCAACAAGCGTACCGACAATATGATCGTACGCCGTCGCTTTTCGAAATAAGGGGTAATTGACTTATGGCACGTTCGCTTAAAAAAGGCCCGTTCGTTGATCTCCACCTGCTGAAAAAAGTGGATGCGGTGCGTGCGACGAATGACAAGCGCCCGATCAAGACCTGGTCCCGTCGCTCGACCATTCTGCCGGACTTCATCGGTCTGACTATCGCCGTACACAACGGCCGCACTCACGTGCCGGTTTATGTGTCCGAGAACATGGTTGGTCACAAGCTTGGTGAATTCTCGCTGACTCGTACCTTCAAAGGCCATGCGGCTGATAAGAAGGCCAAGAAGAAATAAGGTGATGCGATGAAAGTTTCTGCACAACTGAATAATGCACGCCTTTCGGCACAGAAGTGCCGCTTGGTAGCAGATCTGATCCGCGGTCAATCCGTTGGTCAGGCACTGAACATTCTGACTTTCAGCCCGAAAAAGGGTGCTGCACTGATCAAGAAAGTACTGGAATCCGCTATTGCTAACGCTGAGCACAACGAAGGCGCGGATATCGATACTCTGAAAGTGACGAGCATCTATGTTGACAAGGGTCCTAGCCTCAAGCGCTTTACCGCACGTGCCAAAGGCCGTGGTAACCGCATCGAGAAGCAGACCTGCCACATCACGCTAAGTGTTGGCAACTAAGGGGTAAGCTATGGGTCAGAAGATTCATCCGACGGGTTTCCGTCTCGCAGTAACAAAAAACTGGGCTTCCAAGTGGTTTGCAAACTCGCACGATTTTGCAGGTCAGCTGAAGCAGGATATCGAAGTTCGTGAATTCCTGAAGAAGAAGCTCGCTCATGCTGCAGTTGGCCGCATCGTTATCGAGCGCCCAGCCAAGTCCGCCCGCATTACCATTCACAGCGCCCGTCCAGGTGTTGTAATCGGTAAAAAAGGTGAAGACATTGAAGTTCTGAAAAAAGAACTGCAGCGTCGCATGGGTGTTCCTGTGCATGTGAACATCGAAGAAGTTCGCAAGCCGGAAATCGATGCACAGATCATTGCCGATGGTATCGCTTCCCAGCTGGAAAAGCGCGTAATGTTCCGTCGTGCCATGAAGCGTTCCATGCAAAATGCAATGCGCATGGGTGCTCAGGGCATCAAGATCATGAGCTCCGGCCGTCTGAACGGTATCGACATTGCTCGTAGCGAGTGGTATCGCGAAGGCCGTGTTCCGCTGCATACTCTGCGTGCAGACGTGGACTACGCTACTTCCGAAGCCCACACCACCTACGGTGTTATCGGTATCAAGGTATGGGTCTACAAGGGTGACATGAAGCCAGGTCAGGTTCAGGCAGCCCCGGTAGCACCTGAGAAGAAATCCAGAAAGGCAGGAGCTCGTAATGCTGCAGCCAACTAGACTCAAATACCGTAAACAGCACAAAGGTCGCAATACTGGTATTGCTACCCGTGGCAACAAGGTGAGCTTTGGTGACTTCGGTCTGAAAGCTCTGGGCCGTGGTCGTCTGACCGCTCGCCAGATTGAAGCTGCACGTCGTGCTATGACTCGTCACATCAAACGTGGCGGTCGTATCTGGATTCGTGTATTCCCGGACAAGCCAATTACTTCCAAGCCAGCCGAAGTTCGTATGGGTGGGGGTAAAGGTTCTCCTGAATACTACGTGGCAGAAATTCAGCCAGGTAAAATGCTGTACGAAATGGACGGCGTTGCTGAAGAACTGGCTCGTGAAGCGTTCCGTCTGGCTGCTGCCAAGCTGCCAATCCCGACGGTGTTTGTGACTAAACAGGTGGGCCAGTAATGAAAGCGACTGAACTGAGAGCCAAGAACGTTGATGAGCTCAAAGCCGAACTGCTCGGTCTTTTGAAAGCTCAGTTCGCACTGCGCATGCAACACGCAACCCAGCAGCTGGCTAAAAACAGCGAGCTGAAAAAAGTGCGTCGTGACATCGCGCGTGTCCGCACCGTTCTGAAAGAGAAGGCTGCATAATATGAGCGACACTAAAGTGGTTCGTACGCTGACTGGTAAAGTAGTCAGCGATAAAATGGATAAGACAGTAACTGTCCTGGTTGAGCGCAAAGTAAAGCACCCGATCTACGGCAAAGTTATTCGTCGTTCCAAGAAGTTTCACGCCCATGATGAGAACAACGAGTTCCGCGCCGGTGACATCGTAGTCATCAGCGAGACTCGTCCGCTCTCGAAAACAAAAACTTGGGCTGTCACTGCACTGGTCGAGAAAGCTCGCCAAGTGTAATGCTTGCAGAGGGGGCGACCCCTCTGTATAATGGCTGTTTTCGGGGGTTCCTCCGAAATCATCCCTGACGGGGTCCAAGACTGGCCGCTAGACACGCCGCATTTTGCGGCGTTTCCTTCATGTTCAGAAGGAAAGAGGCGGAATTAAGTTGGATAGAAAGGTAATCAAACATGATTCAAATGCAGTCCATTTTGGATGTTGCAGACAACACTGGTGCGCGCTCTGTTATGTGCATCAAGGTGTTGGGCGGCTCCAAACGTCGCTATGCCGGCGTGGGTGACATTATCAAGGTGAGCATCAAGGATGCTGCTCCTCGTGGTCGTGTCAAGAAGGGTGATGTTTACAACGCTGTAGTGGTTCGCACTGCTAAAGGCGTTCGTCGTCCTGATGGCTCTCTGATTAAATTTGACAGCAACGCGGCTGTTCTGCTCAACAACAAGCTTGAGCCGATCGGTACTCGTATCTTCGGGCCTGTTACGCGTGAACTGCGTACCGAGCGCTTCATGAAGATCGTGTCGCTGGCTCCTGAAGTGTTGTAAGGAGAGAACCCATGCGTAAGATTCGTAAAGGCGACGAAGTCGTCGTAATCACCGGCAAAGACAAAGGCAAACGTGGTGCTGTACTGCGCGTGCTCGAAGGCAAGGTATTGGTAGAAGGCATCAACCTGGTGAAAAAACACCAGAAGCCTAACCCGATCCGCGGTGTGGCTGGCGGTATTGTTGAAAAAACAATGCCTCTGGATGTTTCCAATGTCGCTATTTTCAACGCGGCTACCCAGAAAGCTGACCGTGTTGGCTTTAAGGTTCTTGATGACGGCAAAAAAGTACGTGTCTTCAAGTCCACTGGCGAAATCGTGGGCGCGTAAGGAGCAAAAATGGCACGTTTGTATGATTTCTACAAAAGCACCGTTGTTCCAGAGCTGATCAAACAGTTCGGCTACAAGTCCGTAATGGAAGTGCCGCGCATTGAAAAGATCACCCTGAACATGGGTGTTGGCGAAGCGGTTGCTGACAAAAAAGTTATGGACCACGCGGTTGGCGATCTGGAAAAGATTGCTGGTCAGAAGCCAGTTGTTACTGCTGCTCGCAAGTCCATCGCCGGCTTTAAGATCCGTGATAACTACCCGGTAGGTTGCAAGGTAACTCTGCGTCGCGAACGCATGTATGAGTTCCTGGATCGCCTGGTAACTATCTCGCTGCCGCGCGTTCGTGACTTCCGTGGTGTTTCCGCCAAGTCTTTTGACGGCCGCGGTAACTACAACATGGGCGTTAAAGAACAGATCATTTTCCCGGAAATCGAGTACGACAAGATCGATGCTCTGCGTGGTATGAACATTACCATCACCACCTCCGCGAAAACTGACGAAGAAGCCCGCGCACTGCTGGCTGCGTTCAAATTCCCGTTTAAGGGCTAAGCACATGGCAACTCTTGCTCTGATTAATCGCGAAGAGAAGCGCGCGAAGCTCGTGGCTAAGTACGCCGGCAAGCGTGAACAACTTCTCGCCATCATCAATAACCCGAATTTGTCTGAAGAAGAGCGTTTTGCTGCTCGTCTGAAGCTGCAGCAGCTGCCGCGTAATGCCAGCCCGGTTCGTCAGCGTCGCCGCTGCGCACTGACTGGTCGTCCGCGTGGCGTTTTCCGCAAATTCGGTCTGGCTCGTAACAAACTCCGTGAAATCGCCATGAAAGGCGAAATCCCGGGTGTTGTTAAAGCCAGCTGGTAATAGGAGATACAGAATGAGCATGCAAGATCCTATTTCCGATATGCTGACTCGCATCCGTAACGGCCAGCGCGCTGCTAAAACCAATGTTTCGATGCCATCGTCGAAGCTGAAGGTAGCAATCGCCCAGGTCCTGAAGGATGAAGGCTACATCGAAAACTTCGCAGTTACCGAAGCTGATAAAAAGCCGGTACTGGAAGTTGAGCTGAAGTACTACGTTGGCCGCCCGGTAATTGAGCGTATCGAACGCGTATCCCGTCCTGGCCTGCGTGTTTACAAAGGTTCCACCGAGATTCCGAAGGTACTGAACGGTTTGGGCGTTACCATCGTTTCGACTTCGCGTGGCGTAATGACTGATCGTAAAGCACGTGCTGCCGGTATCGGCGGTGAGTTGCTGTGCGTCGTGGCTTAATCGGAGGGTGTAATGTCTCGCGTAGCTAAAAACCCCGTGGTTATTCCTGCAGGCGTAGAAGTTAAGTTCGGCGCTGCTGAAGTAACCGTAAAGGGCGCGCTGGGCTCTTTGAGCACCCCGCTGTGTGCCGATGTTGACGTAAAACTGGTTGATAACCAACTGGTTTTTGCTGCCAACAATGACACCAAATTTGCCCGTTCGATGTCCGGCACCCTGCGTGCCCTGCTGAACAACATGGTACTTGGTGTTAGCAAAGGCTTCGAGAAGAAACTGCAACTGGTAGGTGTAGGTTACCGCGCGCAAGCTCAAGGTGACGCTCTTAACCTGTCTCTCGGTTTCTCCCATCCGGTAGTTCACCAGATGCCTGCTGGCATCAAGTGCGAAACGCCGACTCAGACCGAAATCCTGATCAAAGGCGCTGACAAACAGCGCGTTGGCCAGGTTGCTGCCGAAATCCGCGCATATCGTTCCCCAGAGCCATACAAAGGCAAAGGCGTTCGTTACGTTGATGAGGTTGTGGTTCTGAAAGAGACCAAGAAGAAGTAATTGAGGCACTGAAATGGACAAGAAACAGACTCGACTCCGCCGCGCACGCAAAACCCGTGCACGTATTGCGGAGCTCAAGATGGCTCGTCTGTGCGTATACCGCACTAATAGCCACATTTACGCTCAGGTCATTGACGAAACTGGTAGCCGTGTTCTGGCAAGTGCTTCCAGTCTTGAAGCTGATGTGCGCGCTAATCTTGCAAACGGTGGCAACGTTGCTGCAGCTGTTGTGGTTGGCAAAGCAATTGCCGAAAAAGCCAAAGCTGCTGGCGTAAGCCAAGTTGCATTCGATCGTTCCGGCTTCAAATACCATGGTCGCATCAAGGCCCTGGCAGACGCTGCCCGTGAAAACGGTCTTGTATTCTAATCGGAGTTAAGAATGGCTAAGCACGAGATCGAAGATCGTGGCGATGGTCTGATCGAGAAAATGATCGGCGTAAACCGTGTCACCAAAGTGGTGAAGGGTGGTCGTATCATGGCCTTCTCGGCTCTGACTGTCGTAGGTGATGGCGACGGTGGTATCGGCATGGGTAAGGGCCGTTCCAAAGAGGTTCCTGCTGCTGTACAAAAAGGCATGGAACAAGCACGTCGTAACATGATTAAAGTACCGCTGAAAAACGGTACCCTGCATCACGCAGTCGTAGGCAAGCATGGTGCTACCACCGTGTTCATGCAGCCGGCTAAAGACGGTGCCGGTGTAAAAGCCGGTGGCCCGATGCGTGCTGTGTTTGAAGCCCTGGGCGTGCACAACGTTTCGGCTAAAATCCATGGTTCCACCAACCCGTACAACGTGGTTCGTGCAACACTGGACGGCCTGAGCAAGATCCACACTCCGGCGCAGATTGCAGCCAAGCGTGGTCTGACCGTAGAGCAGATTCTGGGGGCGGATCATGAGTGATATCAAAACCATCAAAGTGACTCTGGTTAAGAGCCTGATTGGTCGTATTGAATCGCACAAGGCTTGCGCACGTGGTCTCGGTCTGAAGAAAATCAATCAGACCGTTGAAGTGATCGACACTGCAGCTAACCGTGGCATGATCAACAAGATCAGCTACCTGGTTAAGAGCGAGGGCTGATAAATGTTGCTGAATACCATTAAGCCTGCCGCTGGCGCTAAACACGCCAAGCGTCGTGTAGGTCGTGGCATTGGTAGCGGCCTGGGTAAAACCGCTGGTCGTGGCCATAAAGGTCAGAAGAGCCGTGCAGGTGGCTTCCACAAAGTAGGCTTCGAAGGTGGTCAAATGCCACTGCAACGTCGCCTGCCGAAGCGTGGCTTCAAGTCGCTGACTGCTGGTGATGTGGCTGAAGTTCGCCTGTCCGAGCTGGCACTGCTGCCAGTTGCCGAGGTGGATCTGCTGTCCCTGAAACAGGCTGGTCTGGTTCCTGTGCAAGCACTGGGTGCCAAACTGATCCTGTCCGGCTCCGTTGATCGTGTATTTACCCTGCGTGGCGTTGCTGCTACCGCGGGTGCTAAAGCTGCGATCGAAGCTGCTGGTGGCAGTTTCGTAGAATAAGGCGCAATCCGTGGCGAATACTTCTCTAGTTGGAAACGCCAACAAGTTTGGTGATCTCAAGCGCCGTATCTTGTTTTTGGTCGGAGCTTTGATTGTTTACCGTATTGGTGCTCACGTGCCAGTACCAGGTATCAATCCTGCAGAACTAGCGAAGTTGTTCCAGTCGTCGCAAACGGGCCTCCTGGACATGTTTAACATGTTCTCGGGAGGCGCCTTGGAGAGATTTACGGTATTTGCCCTAGGCATTATGCCGTACATCTCTGCCTCTATCGTTCTTCAGCTGGCGTCGGAAATTGTTCCGGCACTGAAGCAGATGAAGAAAGAGGGCGATGCGGGACGTCGCAAAATAACTCAGTACACACGTTATGCAACCTTGGCTCTGGCTAGCTTCCAGAGTTTTGGTATCGCGGTAATGCTGTTTAAACAACCTGGTCTGGTAGTGGCGCCGCAGCTGGAGTTCTATGTAACGACAGTTGTTTCGCTGGTAACCGGCACCATGTTCCTGATGTGGCTCGGCGAGCAAATCACGGAGCGCGGGTTGGGTAACGGTATTTCCCTGATCATCTGCGCAGGTATTGCTGCCGGTGTGCCTGCTGCGATTGGTAAGACCCTGACGCTCACTAGCCAAGGTTCCCTGCCTATCCTGCTGGTGATCGCGCTGTTTGTTGCAGTGATTGCGGTTACCTATCTGGTTGTTTTCGTGGAACGGGGCCAGCGGAAAGTTCTGGTTAATTATGCCAAGCGTCAAGTAGGCAACCGCGTTGTGCAGGGTCAAAGCACCCACATGCCGCTGAAGCTGAACATGGCCGGTGTAATTCCGCCAATTTTCGCATCGAGCATCATCCTGTTCCCGGCAACGGTGTTGGGTTGGTTCGGTAATACCGAAGGCCTTGGCGTGCTGAAGTCTATTGCAGACAAGCTTCATCCTGGCCAGCCGGTATACGTGTTGCTGTACGCTGCGGCAATCATTTTCTTCTGTTACTTCTATACCGCCCTGGTATTCAACCCCAAGGAAACGGCAGATAACCTGAAGAAGAGTGGGGCATTTATTCCCGGAATCCGCCCAGGCGAGCAGACTTCGCGGTATATCGAGAAGATCATTCTCCGCCTCACATTGATTGGTGCGATCTACATCACACTTGTTTGCTTGATGCCTGAGTTCCTCATCCTTAGCTGGAACGTTCCTTTCTACTTTGGCGGCACTTCTCTGCTGATCATGGTAGTGGTAACGATGGATTTTATGGCGCAAGTACAGTCGTATGTTCTTTCCCATCAGTACGAAGGCCTGCTCAAGAAAGCAAACTTCAAGAGTGGCGGTAATCGTTAAGGTAAACGGTAACTGGTTTTATGGCGAAAGAAGATACTATCCAGATGCAGGGTGAAGTCCTGGAAACGTTGCCTAACGCAACTTTCCGGGTCAAGCTCGAAAATGGACACGTAGTTCTGGGTTACATCTCTGGCAAGATGCGTATGCACTATATTCGTATTTTGCCTGGTGACAAGGTAACGGTGGAGATGACGCCGTATGACCTGTCTCGTGCCCGTATCGTGTTCCGTGCGAAGTAATCGCACTTGCTCTTTTCAGATAGAAAGGAACTGAAATGCGTGTACAACCTTCGGTAAAGAAAATTTGCCGTAACTGCAAAATCATTCGTCGCAACCGTGTTGTTCGAGTGATCTGCACTGATCCGCGTCACAAACAAAAACAAGGCTAATATTTGTTAGCTTGGTTTTGTCGTGTTACAATCGCAACCTTTTCAAGCTTAAGGCTTAAGGAAAGAGAATGGCCCGTATTGCAGGGGTAAACATCCCCAATCATGCGCATGCCGTTATCGGCCTGCAGGCTATCTATGGCATTGGTGCTACCCGCGCTAAGCACATTTGTGCTTCCGCTGGTATCAATCCTTCTTCGAAAGTGAAGGATCTGACCGAAGCCGAGATGGAGTCTCTGCGTGTAGAAGTCGCCAAGTTCACCGTTGAAGGTGATCTGCGTCGTGAAATCACCATGAGCATCAAACGTCTGATGGACATGGGTTCCTATCGTGGCTTCCGTCATCGTCGTGGTCTGCCGTGCCGTGGTCAGCGCACTCGTACCAATGCTCGTACCCGCAAAGGTCCGCGCAAGGCTATCGCCGGTAAGAAGTAATTTTAAGGAACACAGATAATGGCTAAAGCAAACACAGCTGTCCGTGTACGCAAAAAAGTACGCAAGTCTGTTAGCGACGGTATCGTGCACGTGCACGCTTCCTTCAATAACACCATCATTACCATCACCGATCGTCAAGGAAATGCTTTGTCTTGGGCTACCTCCGGCGGTGCTGGCTTTAAAGGCTCGCGTAAAAGTACACCCTTTGCCGCTCAGGTAGCAGCAGAGCACGCTGGTAAAGTTGCCCAAGAATACGGCGTAAAAAACCTGGAAGTTCGCATCAAGGGTCCCGGTCCAGGCCGTGAGTCCTCCGTGCGCGCACTGAATGCTCTGGGTTTCAAAGTGACCAGCATCTCTGACGTGACGCCAGTCCCGCACAACGGCTGCCGTCCTCCCAAGAAACGTCGTATCTAATTTCGGAGAGTCTGAGAAATGGCACGTTATACCGGCCCTAAATGTAAGCTCGCTCGTCGCGAAGGGACTGACCTCTTCCTGAAGAGCGCCCGTCGTGCTCTGGATACCAAGTGCAAGCTGGATACTGCACCTGGCCAGCATGGCGCCAAGAACACCCGTCTGTCCGACTTCGGTGTTCAACTGCGTGAAAAACAAAAAGTACGTCGCATCTACGGCATTATGGAACGTCAGTTCCGTAAATACTTCGCCGAAGCTGCACGTCGCCAAGGCTCCACTGGTGAAAACCTGCTGAAGATCCTGGAAGCTCGTCTGGATAACGTTGTTTATCGCATGGGCTTCGGTTCCACTCGTGCAGAAGCTCGCCAACTGGTAAGCCACAAAGCGATCACCGTGAATGGTGCTCTAGTGAACATCCCGTCTTACCAGGTTAAAGCTGGTGATGTGGTTGCTGTTCGTGAAAAGTCCAAGAAACAGGTTCGTATTCAAGAAGGTCTGGCTTTGGCTGAGCAGATTGGCTTCCCGGCATGGGTAGCTGTTGACACCAAAAAGATGGAAGGTGTCTTCAAAACTGCTCCTGAGCGTTCCGAGTTGTCTAGCGATATCAACGAACAACTCGTTGTGGAATTCTACTCCAAGTAATCGCTAGCTCTTAAGGAATGACTATGCAAAACAGCGCTTCGGAATTTCTGAAACCGCGACTGATCGATGTGCAGCCGGTTTCGGCTACACATGCTCGTGTGTCGATGGAGCCGTTCGAACGCGGCTATGCCCATACTCTGGGTAATGCACTGCGTCGTATTCTGCTCTCTTCCATGCCGGGCTATGCTCCGACCGAAGTAACAATCGCTGGCGTTTTGCATGAGTATTCCGCTCTTGACGGTGTTCGGGAAGATGTCGTTGACATCCTCCTGAACCTGAAGGGCGTAGTGCTTAAGCTGCATGGTCGTGACAGCCTGATTCTTTCCTTGAAAAAGGAAGGTGAAGGTCCTGTCCTGGCTGGTGACATCGAACTGCCGCACGATGTAGAAGTGATCAACCCTGATCACGTTATCTGCTATCTGTCTGCTGGCGGTAAAATCGATATGGAAATCAAGGTTGAGAAAGGCCGCGGCTACCAGCCGGTAGCTGCCCGTATCAACCACGATGACAATCGTGCGATTGGCACTATCCAGCTTGATGCTTCCTTCTCCCCGGTGCGCCGCGTCAGCTTCAATGTTGAAAGCGCCCGTGTAGAACAACGTACCGACCTTGACCGTCTGGTACTGGACATCGAGACCAACGGTGTGATCGAACCGGAAGAAGCGGTACGCCTGGCGGCCCGTATTCTGGTAGATCAGCTGTCGATCTTTGCAGACTTGCAAGGTACAGCAGTTGAGGAAGTCGTTGAGAAGGCGCCACCGATCGATCCGATCTTGTTGCGCCCGGTCGATGATCTCGAACTTACTGTTCGTTCCGCCAATTGTCTGAAGGCCGAGAACATTTACTACATCGGTGATCTGATTCAGCGTACGGAAACCGAGCTGCTGAAGACCCCGAACCTTGGTCGTAAGTCGCTGAACGAGATCAAGGAAGTTCTCGCTTCTAAAGGCCTGACACTCGGCATGAAGCTCGAAAACTGGCCTCCGGCTGGCCTCGAGAAGCCGTAAGTTTGGGATAAAAGGACACTACAATGCGTCATCGTAATAGCAATCGTAAACTGAACCGCACGAGCAGCCATCGCCTGGCGATGCTTCGCAACATGGCGAACTCGTTGCTCCGTCACGAAGTTATCGTGACTACCCTGCCGAAAGCAAAAGAACTGCGTCGCGTAGCCGAGCCGCTGATTACCCTGGGTAAGAAGCCTTCTCTGGCCAACCGTCGTCTGGCTTTCGACCGTACTCGTGACCGCGAAATGGTTGTAAAACTGTTCGACGTTCTGGGCCCGCGCTACGCTGCCCGTAACGGTGGTTATGTACGTATCCTGAAGTACGGTTTCCGTCAGGGCGACAACGCTCCGATGGCACTGGTAGAACTGGTAGACCGTCCGGAAGGTGAAGTGGTAGCAGAAGAAGCCGCCGAGTAATCGACAGCCTCTGTAGAAAAAGCCAGCGCTTGCGCTGGCTTTTTCTATTGTTGCGCGGCCAACCAGTGCCAGAACTGCGTATGGTCCAGGTAGGCCGCGTTAAAGCGGTAATAAGGCGTGCTGCTGCCATCACTGCTGAAAAGCCCGCCCGGAGCCAGAAAGATTTGCTGCTGTCGTGCACTTTCCTGATCGATAACCACACCTTGCGGTGGTTTGGCCCAGATGAACATGCTTT
Source organism: Neisseriaceae bacterium (assembly GCA_027489245.1). Lineage (GTDB taxonomy): Bacteria > Pseudomonadota > Gammaproteobacteria > Burkholderiales > Chromobacteriaceae > Vogesella. The sequence goes on from JAIYAC010000004.1 coordinate 14,420, forward strand.
TGCTATTGGGCTGAAACACCTGCCAGCCCAGCTGTTCGAAGCGCGCCACTGCCTTGCTGGTGCTCTGCGCGATGCGCTCTATCAGCCGGCTGTTTTGCCGCTTGTATTTGCTGTCGCTGGCCAGCTCGTAGGCTAGCCGTTCGGTGTGGCTGGACGAGGTGAGTGCGGCCAACATCTTGGCGCGCGTTAGCGCGGCTTGCCAGCGTGCCGGTGCCAGCAGGTAGCCTACCCTAAGTGCCGGGCTCAGCGCCTTGCTGAAGCTGCCAATGTGCAGCACCTGGCGCAGGCCATCCATGGCCGCGAGGCTGGGCCCGGCTTGGGCCAGCAGGTCGGCCGAGACATTATCTTCTACCAGCAGCACATCGTACTGCTGTGCCAGCCGCAGCACGCCGTGGGCAATATGCGGTGCATAGCTGGCGCCGGTGGGGTTGTGTAGCCAGGGGTTGGTAAAAAACACCCGCGGGCGGTGTTGCTGCATCAGCTGCTCAAGCTGCTGCAGATCCGGGCCTTGCGGTGTCCAGTTTACCGGTAGCAGCTGGCATTCCCTGAAACGCAGCGCCGACAACAGGTTGCAGTAGCCGGGGTTGTCTATCAGTACGGCTGTGCCATCCAGCCGCAGGGTGCTGCACACGATGTCCAGTGCATGCGTGGCGCCTTGCGTCAGCAGAATCTCCTCTGCATGGCAGCTCATGCCTTGCTGGCTCAGTTTATCGGCCAGAAACTCGCGTAGTAACAACAAGCCCTGCGGGTGGCCGTAGGTCATCTCGGTAATCTGCTCGCGGGCGATCTTGCGCAGCGCACGTACCTGGGCCTGATCGTCGTACCAGCTGGCGGGTAGCCAGCCGCAGCCCGCCAGAATGCCCTGCTGTTCCCCCTGATAGATGCCGCTGAGTAGCCAGTCGCCATCCAGCGGCAGGTCGCTTAGCTGCTTGCGTACCGCCTGGCTGCTGCTTTGCTGCTGTTTGCGCTGCGCATAAAAGCCCGAGCCCGCCCTGGCGGCCAGCCAGCCTTCCTGCACCAGCCTGTCGTAGGCCTCGCTGACCGTGAACGGGCTGGCGGCAATGTCTTTGGCCAGTGCGCGGATGGAGGGCAGCTTGCTGCCCGGCGTCAGGCGGCCTTCGCGGATGGCCTGCTGGATGCCGCGCACCAGCTGTTCCACCTTGGTGCGTTGGCTGGGGTCCAGGTAGCTTTGGTAGCGGTTCATGACTGTACCTATTTTTTTACCAGTACGGTTTGGTGTGTTTGTACGCTAACTGTACCTGTAACTGTACTGGCTTGGCACCTACATTTATGCCATCAGTGCTGCAATCAGGCAGAGGAGACACCGCAATGAACCCCCAAGCAATGGACGCTTTCTGGATGCCGTTTACGGCAAACCGCCACTTCAAGGCCAACCCGCGCATGCTGGTCAGCGCTGACGGCATGTACTACCAGGACGATGCCGGCCGCAGCATTCTGGATGGCTGCGCCGGGCTGTGGTGCGTGAACGCCGGCCACAATCGCAAGCCGATTGTGGAAGCCATTCAGCGCCAGGCTGCCACCCTGGACTACGCACCGCCTTTCCAGATGGGCCACCCCAAGGCATTCGAGGCGGCAGAGAAGCTGGCCGAGATGGCACCGGCCGGGCTGGATAAAGTGTTCTTTGTGAACTCGGGTTCAGAGGCTGCCGATACCGCCTTGAAAATGGCGATTGCCTACCACCGTGTGCGCGGCGACGCTGGCCGTGTGAAGCTGGTTGGCCGCGAGCGCGGCTACCACGGTGTGAACTTTGGCGGTATTTCGGTAGGCGGCATTGCCGGCAACCGCAAGCTGTTCCCGGTGGCGCTACCGGCTACCGACCATATTCGCTCCACGCACGACCTGGCGCGTAATGCCTTTACCCGTGGCGAGCCGGAGTTCGGCGCCGAGTTTGCCGACGAGCTGGAAGCGCGCATCACCACGTTGCACGACCCGTCCACCATTGCGGCGGTGATCGTGGAGCCGATGGCCGGCTCCACCGGCGTGCTGATTCCGCCTAAAGGCTACCTGAAGCGTTTGCGCGAAATTTGCGACAAATATGGCATTTTGCTGATTTTCGATGAAGTCATCACCGGTTTTGGCCGCTTGGGCGCCGACTGGGCGGCCAACAAGTTCGACGTACTGCCAGACATCATTACTTGCGCCAAAGGCCTGTCCAACGGCGTGGTGCCGATGGGGGCGCTGATCGTCAAGCCCGCCATCCACGACGCTTTCATGGCAGCTGCCGCCGACCGTGCCATCGAGTTCCCGCATGGCTACACCTATTCGGCGCACCCGCTGGCCTGCGCCGCCTCGGTGGCCACGCTGGACCTGTATCGTGACGAAGGCTTGTTCCAGCGTGCGGCCAACCTGGCCCCGCGCTTCGAAGAAAAAGCCCACGCCCTGCGCGGCACCCGCCATATCAAGGACATTCGTAACCTGGGCCTGGTGGCCGGTATCGAGCTGGATAGCCGCCCCGGTGCGCCAGGTGCGCGTGGCATGGATGTGTTCCTGAAATGCTGGGAAAAAGGCGTACTGGTGCGCTTTACTGGCGACATCATCGCCGTGTCGCCGCCGCTGATCATCAGCGAAGCCGAGATCGACCGCCTGTTTGCCACCATTGGCGAAGCCATTCACGAAGCCGACTGACCCGACTGACCCGACTGACCCTACTGGCGCTGCGGCCAACGTTGGCCGCAGCCGCCCGACACCGATCATTGATAAAGCTGACACCATGAAAACCATTCCACACCTGATTGCTGGCGAGCTGCATGCAGGCCAGGGCAGCCGCTTTGCCGACGTGTACAACCCGGCGCTGGGCGAAGTCATTGCCCGCGTACCGCTGGCTAACGATGACGATATCCAGGCCGCAGTGGCTGCCGCCCGCCGCGCTTTCCCGGCCTGGGCCGAGACCTCGCCGCTGAAGCGCGCCCGCGTCATGTTCAAGTTCAAAGCCCTGCTGGAAGACAATGCGCAAAAGCTGGCCGAGATCATCTCGCAAGAACACGGCAAGGTGGTGTCGGACGCCATGGGCGAAGTCACCCGTGGCCTGGAAGTGGTGGAGTTTGCCTGCGGTATTCCGCAGCTGCTGAAGGGCGAGTTCACCGAGCAGGTCGGTAGTGGCATCGATAGCCATAGCCTGCGCCAGCCGCTGGGCGTGGTGGCCGGTATCACCCCGTTCAACTTCCCGGCCATGGTGCCACTGTGGATGATTCCGGTGGCGCTGGCCTGCGGTAACACCTTTATCCTGAAACCGTCCGAGCGCGACCCGTCCGCCGCCATGTTCCTGGCCGAGCTGCTCAAGCAAGCCGGCCTGCCGGACGGCGTGTTCAACGTACTGCACGGCGACAAGCAGGCGGTAGACGGCCTGCTGACCCACCCGGACGTACAAGCCATCAGCTTTGTCGGCTCCACGCCGATCGCCCAGTACATCTACGAAACCGGTGCGCGCCACGGCAAGCGTGTGCAGGCACTGGGCGGCGCCAAAAACCATATGGTGGTGATGCCGGATGCCGACCTGGACGGCACGGTAGAAGCGCTGATCGGCGCCGCCTACGGTTCGGCCGGCGAGCGCTGCATGGCGATTTCGGTGGCGCTGGCGGTAGGCGACATTGCCGACGCGCTGGTAGAGAAGTTGGCCGCACGCGCGCGCCAGCTGAAAATCGGCGTGGGCAACGACGCCGCTGCCGAGATGGGCCCGCTGGTAACCCGCGTGCACCAGCAGAAAGTCGCCGGTTACATTGACCAGGGCGTGGAAGAGGGCGCCAAGCTGGTGGTGGATGGCCGTGGTTACTGCCACCCGGGCTACGAGAGTGGCTTCTTCCTGGGCCCCAGCCTGTTCGATAACGTGACGCCGGAGATGACCATCTACCGCGAAGAAATCTTCGGCCCGGTGCTGTCCATCGTGCGGGTGCCGGATTTCGATACCGCCGTACAGCTGATCAACAGCCACCAGTACGCCAACGGTACCAGCATCTTTACCCGCTCCGGTGCCGCTGCCCGCGAGTTTGGCCACCGTATCCAGGTAGGCATGGTCGGCGTGAACGTGCCCATCCCCGTGCCCATGGCCTTCCACAGTTTTGGCGGCTGGAAAGCCTCGCTGTTTGGCGACCATCACATGCATGGCCCCGAAGGCGTGCGCTTCTACACCCGCATGAAAACCATCACCACGCGCTGGCCAGACAAGCTCACTGCCGAGTTTGTCATGCCCACCATGAAGTAATGCTCTGTCCACGATAAAGGGATAACCCTTGTATCGCAGCTTCAACCCGGCCTAGGCCGGGTTTTTTTTGTTTAAGGCAATGACAAACTGTCTGATGCGGCTTAAATTAGTTGGTACAAAAATGGCGCATAATCCGGCCTGATTTAATAAAAATGCTTCACAGGAGTGATGGAATGCAAAAAAACGCAGGTTTGTCGCTGAAGCGCAGGTTGCAGCTTCAGGTAGTGCTGGTGGCCGTAATTCTCTGCGTGCTGGGTGTGCTATCGCTGATGCATGAGCGCGCCACCATGCTGGAAGACCGCCAGATAAAAGTACGCAACCTGGTGGAATCTGCCATGACCGTGGTGAAGGCCTACGAGGACAAGGCCAGCAGCGGCGCACTGAGCGAAGCAGAAGCCAAAAAGCAGGCCGCATCGGTACTGAACGCCATGCGCTACGACGAGCGTGAGTACTTTTTTGCCTTCGATCGCGACTGGAACTGGGTAGCCCATGGCGCCAAGGCCGCCATGATCGGCAAAAACCTGAACAGCGTAAAAGATGCCTCTGGCAGCCCGCTCAAACCGCTGTTCGAGCAATCCCTGCAAAGCGGTGGCGGTAAAGGCCTGGTGGCTTATGTGTGGGACAAGCCGGGCTTTGATACCCCGCAAGACAAGATTTCCTATATTGCCACCACCGCAGGCTGGGGCTGGGTGCTGGGTACCGGCATCTACCTGGACGACGTACAAGCCGGCTTTATGTCACAGGCTTATGTGCTGATCGTAGAAGTGCTGCTGGCCGTGGCTTTGGTAGTGACCGTAGGCTACCTGATTCGCCGTAACGTGATGCAGCAGCTAGGGGGCGACCCCGCGCTGACGCGGGATGTAGTACACCGCATCGCCCAGGGCGACCTGAACGTGCAGGTACCGTTGGCCGCAGGCGACAAAGACAGCCTGCTGGCCGCCGTTGCCAATATGCAGCAACACCTGCGCGAGCTGGTAGGCGGCATTGCCGGCAGCAGCAGCACCCTGTCCGGCATGGCAGGCAATATTGCCGGTAGCGCCGCCGCCGTGGCCAGCAGCTCGGATCAGCAAAGCCACGCGGCGACCGAAATGGCCGCGTCCATCGAGCAGCTTACCGCCAGCATCAAGCAGATTGCCGAGCTGGCCGAGCACGCCCGCACCGTGTCGGCCAGCTCTGGCCAGCTGTCCAACCAGGGCGGCGAAGTGATCGCCAGCGCGGTGAGCGAAATGCAGCGCATCAACAGCGCGGTAGACCAAGCTGCCGGCACCATCGGCAACCTGGTGAGCAAGACGCAAACCATCTCCACCATCATGCAGGTGATCAAGGACATTGCCGACCAGACCAACCTGCTGGCGCTGAACGCCGCCATTGAAGCCGCCCGCGCCGGCGAAATGGGCCGCGGCTTTGCCGTGGTGGCCGACGAGGTGCGCAAGCTGTCCGAGCGTACTGCTGCCGCTACGCAGGAAATTGCCGGCATGATCAACGAGATTCAGGCAGGCTCCGAAGCCTCGCGCAGCAATATGGAAGAAGCCGTCAACCGCGTGAAAGCCGGCCTGGCGCTGGCCGAGCAAGGCGGCGAGGCCATCCACCAGATACGCGACAGTGCCAACGGCGTAGTGGGCGTGGTGAAAGACATCTCGCAAGCACTGGCCGAGCAAGGCCACGCCAGCGAGGAAATCACCCGCAATGTGGAGCAGATCGCCCAGGCTGCGGCCAGTAACGCCGCTGCTTCTGGTCAGTCGTCCCAGGCGATTGGCGAGCTGAACGAACTGACCCAGCGCCTGCGCAGTATGGTGTCGCGTTTTCAGGTATAGCAAGATGCGGTAGCCCGGCTGGGCTGCCGGTAAGACAAAAAAGGTTGGCCGCATTGCCTGTAATAGGGCATGCGGCCAACCTTTTTTGCGGGTTAAGTTTTGACTTATCTATAGTGTTTGACGTTGTGAGTCAGTGCAAAGTGGTAACTCGAATGGTCTTGGGGCTAATTCGAGCAACCTGCTGAATAATGGTGGAAAGGTTTGACGCAAGCTAGAGTGCCGCAATTCTGCATGCGTTATATCTAGCATTTGTGGTGTTGCAGTTTCATGTTTCATTGTGCTTATTGCATGAAGATGTCTGATTGCCAGAAAATGCGAAGGTAAATTCATGTTGTTCATTTTTATGCAAGCAAGCTAGCTATGCATTGGCTAATATCTCATGTTTGGTTTATAGGGGTAGGACATGCTGCAGCAAGAAGTCAAAGACTGGCTCCCACTGTTTGTCGGTATTGTCACTGCTATAGCCGCATTGTTGGGTGTCTTAATATCCGGATACTTTTCACATCGGAATACACGTTCAACACTACGCGAGCAGCGCCAACTTCGAGCTGATGAGCGTCGACTTGAGCGAATGGAAGAATTATTCGTTGTATTTGCGCGCTGGGAGATGAATTTTACTCAGATATACCTAATCCATCTTCGCCTGCATAAAGGATTACTAACTATCTCGCAAGTACATGATTTGGTTGTAAAACTTGATGTGCTCGATAAGGGCGACGTTCATCGTTTGTCCATGCTCCTCCGAGTTCACTTTCCAGAGTTGGCAATGCACTACAGTGAGGTTCAGGATGCGCGTAAACGAATTGTCCCATTTCTCGGAGACTTAGTAGCAGCAAATGTCGATGCATTTGTAAAAGAGCAGGAGCGTTTTGAGAATGCTTGCGAAGCATTCAAGCAAGCGATATCTGAGTTGCCAAAGCTATCTGGTACCTTGCGTTAAATAGCAAGTAGAGTGAGCAAAGGCTCAAGCCATGCCCCCCGTTGCGAGTGGCTGGACGGTGGGCACGCTGTGCTTTGCCCACCCTGCGTATATTCACCCTGCGCTTTACCGCCGTCGCTTTTACGCCGTTGCCTAGCCGCTGCTTTGGGCCATACGGCGGTGCCACAGCCCCCAGCCGCCGGCAATGGCCAGCAGAACAGCGCATAGCAGCAGTACCGGCACGTTGCCGTGGCGCATATACGGTGTCAGGCCGCTGTGGCCTTGTACCGTCGCCAGCAGCGTCTGGCGCGTGTCCGGCGCGGCTGCGGCGATCAGTTCGCCGCGGTGGTCGATGGCGGCGGTCATGCCGGTATTGGTGGCGCGCAGCATGGGGCGGCCGGTTTCCAGCGCCCGCGCTTGCGACAGCTGCAGGTGCTGGCTCATGGCGTTGCTTTTGCCGAACCAGGCCAGGTTGCTGACGTTGGCCAGAATGGTGGCGTTGGCCGCCGGGCCGATCAGCTCTTCACCAAAGCCGTCTTCGTAGCAGATATTGAACGCCACTTTTTGTTGGCCGATGGTCAGCGGCGGCTGGTCAGCGCCACCTGGCGTAAAGCCGGACAGCGGCATGCGCAAAAACTGGTAAATCCAGCTGGTGACGGCGGGCAGGGGAATGAATTCGCCAAACGGTACCAGGTGGTTTTTGGCGTAGTAGTCCTGTGCCGGCTGGTTCAGCGCGATGACCGCGTTCAGGTAGCCACGGCCATCCGGTGTGCGGCGCGGTATGCCGGCCACCAGGGTGGTGTTTTTGCGATCGGCTACGCCGTTGATCATGGTGAGGTAGCCGGAGGGCAGGTCATCCAGAAACACCGGCAGTGCGGTTTCCGGCAGCAGGGTCAGCTCGGCCTGTGGCGCCTGTACCACCATGCGGTAGTAGGTGGCCAGGGTGAAGTCGAAGGTGGCTGGGTCCCATTTCAGCGCTTGCGGGATATTGCCCTGCAGCAGTGCCACGCGCAGCGGGGCGCCGGCCGGGGTGGTCCAGCTTTGTTGCTGCAGCCAGCCGCTACCGCCCCATAGCGCCACCAGCAGGGCCAGCAGGCTGGCACGGCGCTGCAGGGGCTGGCCGGCTTGCGGTAGCAGGGCCAGCACGCCGGCGCTGAGCGCTACCGCCAGGGTAACGGCATGGATGCCGCCCACGGGGGCCAGGCCGGCGAGCGGGCTTTCGGTAATCTGGCTGTAGCCGATGGCCCCCCAGGGGAAGCCGGTAAACACCCAGCTGCGCAGCCATTCGCCCAGCGTCCAGGCGACGGGGAACACCACCAGCCAGCGCACGGCGGGCAGGTGGTGCATGCGGGCGGCCAGCCAGGCAGCCAGGCCGGGGTAGAGCGCCAGGTACATGGGTAGCAGCAGGGTCATGCCGCCGGCCAGTAGCGGGGGCATACCGCCAATATCGTGCAGGCTGATGTAGATCCAGTAGAACTGGCTGGTGTAGGCGGCCACGCCCCACACCCAGGCCAGGCCAAAGGCGCGCTGCGGCCAACGTTGTACCAGCATGATCAGCGCAGCCAGTGCCAGCAGTGCCACCCAGTACAGGCGGTAGGGGGCAAAGGCCAGTACGGTACTGGCACCGGCCAGCGCGGCCAGCAGCAGGGTGAGGGCGTGGCGTAGCATGTCAGCTAGGCTTGGCGGCACGCCGCTCTACCAGCAGGGCGTGCAGGCGGCGGCTGTCGGCACGGATCACGGTGAAGTGCCAGTCGTCCAGCTGCAGGCCTTCGCCACGGGTGGGCACGTAGCCCAGGTTGGCCATGACCAGGCCGCCGACGGTGTCCACTTCGTCGTCGGGTAGGGTGCTGTCGAAGAAGGTGTTGAAGTCGTCGATGGCGGTGGTGGCGCGTACGCGGTAGCGCCCGCCGCGCACCGGCACGATGTCGTCTTCTTGTTCTTCCAGATCGTGCTCGTCGTCGATTTCGCCCACGATTTCTTCCAGCACGTCTTCGATGGTGACCAGGCCGGACACGCCACCGTATTCATCCACCACGATGGCCATATGCGTTTTGCTGGCGCGAAAATCGCGCAGCAGGGCATTGAGCGGTTTGCTTTCCGGCACGAACACTACCGGGCGCAGCACTTTTTTCACGTCGAAGGCGTCGGGCTGGTGAAAGTAGTGCAGCAGGTCTTTGGCCAGCAGGATGCCCTTGATGTCGTCCTTGTCTTCACCGATGACGGGGAAGCGCGAATGGCCGGTTTCGATGAGCTGCGGCAGCCATTTTTCGATGCTGTCTTCCAGCTTCAGCACGGTAATCTGGCTACGCTGCACCATCACGTCGCGTACGCTTTGCTCGGAAAACGACAGCACGCCCTCGATCATGGACAGCGCTTCGGCGTCCAGCAGGTTGCGCTCGAAGGCGGCGTGCAGCTGCTCGCGCAGCTCCTCGCGGTCTTCCGGTTCGTGGGTGAAGCGGTTTAGCAGGCGGTCAAACCAACTGGCGGGTTTACTGGGGTCGTCCATAGGTGGGGTCAGGGTTTCTCTGCGGCGTAAGGGTCGTCATAGCCTAACTTGGCGAGGATGGCGGTTTCAAGCGCTTCCATGATGTTGGCCTCATCGTCCTGCTCGTGGTCAAAGCCTTGCAGGTGCAGCATGCCGTGCACGGTGAGGTGGGCGTAATGCGCGTCCAGCGTCTTGCCTTGCTCGGCGGCCTCGCGCGCCACCACGGGGGCACAGAATACCAGGTCGCCAAACAGTGGCATGCCTGCCACGGTGTCGCCTTCGTTCAGCGCAAAGGACAGCACATTGGTGGCGTAGTCCTTGCCGCGGTAGTCGTGGTTCAGCTGGCGGCCTTCGGCTTCGTCCACCACCAGTAGCGATACCTGCGCCTGGCGGTGCTGGCGCTGCAGTGCAGCCTGGCACCAGCGGCGCCATTGCTTGCCGTCCGGCAGCGGCTGTTCGCTTTCCAGGCGGTCTTCCAGGGTCAGGTCCAGCCGTGCGGCCAACCTTTGCAGGAAGGGGTTACGTTTCGCTTTTTTCATCTTGTCTTGCCTGATAGTGGTCGTAAGCGTCGACGATCTTCTGCACCAGCGGGTGGCGCACTACGTCGTCGCTCTGGAAATGATGGAAATGGATGCCGCGTACCTTACCCAGGATGCGCTCTACTTCGACCAGGCCGCTTTTTTGGTGACGTGCCAGGTCGATCTGGGTCACGTCGCCGGTGATGACGGCGCGCGAGCCAAAGCCGATGCGGGTGAGGAACATCTTCATTTGTTCGGGCGTGGTGTTCTGCGCCTCGTCCAGGATGATGAAGGCGTTGTTCAGCGTACGGCCGCGCATATAGGCCAGCGGGGCGATTTCGATCAGGTTTTTCTCGAACAGGCGCGCTACTTTGTCAAAGCCCATCAGGTCGTACAGCGCGTCGTACAGCGGGCGCAGGTAGGGGTCCACTTTTTGTGCCAGGTCGCCGGGCAGGAAGCCCAGCTTCTCGCCGGCTTCTACCGCCGGGCGCACCAGCACGATGCGCTTCACCGCGTCGCGCTCCATGGCATCCACGGCGCAGGCTACCGCCAGATAGGTTTTACCCGTGCCGGCCGGGCCAATGCCAAAGGTGATGTCGTGGCCGAAGATGGCCTTGATGTAGGCGCCCTGGCGCGGGGTACGGCCTTTGAGGTCGCGGCGGCGGGTGGCCAGCTGCGGGGTATCGTCGTCCTCGCCCTGCGGGTTGTGCTGGCGCGCTTCGACCAGGCTTAGCTGGATGTCGCGTATGCCCAGGTCGCGCTTTTCGGCCATATCGTAAAAGCGCAGCAGCAGGGCCAGTGCGGTGTCGGCGTGTTGGCCGCGCACGGTGAACTGCTCGCTACGGCGCTGGATCACCACATCCAGCCCGGTTTCAATCTGCTTGAGGTTTTCGTCTAGCGCACCGCACAGGCGGGCGAGGCGGTCGTTGTCGACAGGGGTAAAGCTGTGGGTGCAGGTAGATTCGCTCATGGACGCTTTGCTGTAGTTGGCGGGCATTGGCGCTGGCGCTGCAGGCTTTGCAGGCGGGCCAGCTTTTCTTCCAGGGCCTGGATGCGGTCGTCGTCGGCGCGCGGGGTGCCTACCGGCAGGCCAAAACCGACACCGATACTACCGTGGCTACCTACCGCACCGCCCAGGCCGATGTTGAGTGTAACCGGCGCCCGCAGGTTTGTGCGCTCGCGGCTTAGCACCAGGCTGGTGTCGGTCACGGCTTGCGCCAGGCCGGCGCAGTCCAGTGTGGCGGGGTCGGGCTGTTTCAGGCTGGCGCAGGCGGCCAGCAGCAGGCAGGCAATCAGGGGCAGGGTACGTGGCATGGTGGCTCCGGTAGGGGCCGGGCAGCAGGCTGCCCGGCTGGCCTGGCTCAGGCGGTTTCCAGGGTGAGGATTTCGCCGCCCAGCGAATGCGGGTTGGCTTCGGTAATCACCACGTCTACCAGCTGGTTGATCAGCCGTGGCTGGCCGACAAAGTTCACCACGCGGTTGTTGGCGGTACGGCCTGCCAGCATGCCGGGGTCTTTTTTGGAAATGTTCTGCACCAGCACGCGCTGCACGGTGCCCAGCATGCTCTGGTTGATCTCGAAGCCACGCGCTTCGATCACCTCGTTCAGCGCTTCCAGGCGGCGTACTTTTTCCTTGTGCGGGGTGTCGTCTACCAGGTTGGCCGCAGGGGTGCCCGGGCGCGGGCTGTAGATGAACACGTAGCTGAAATCGAAGGCCAGGTCTTTGACCAGCTTGAGTGTCTGTTCGAACTCGGCCTCGGTTTCGCCAGGGAAGCCCACGATAAAGTCGGACGACAGGCACAGGTCGGGGCGGATGGCGCGCAGCTTGCGGATGATGGATTTGTATTCCAGCGCGGTGTAGCCGCGTTTCATGGCGGAAAGCACGCGGTCGGAGCCGCTTTGTACCGGCAGGTGCAGGTGCGATACCAGCTTGGGCAGGCGCGCGTAGCAGTCGATGATGCGCTGGCTGAACTCGCGCGGGTGGCTGGTGGTAAAGCGCATGCGCTCGATGCCGGGGATCTCGTGCACGTATTCCAGCAGGGTGGCAAAGTCGGCAATCTCGCCGTCGGCCATCACGCCGCGGTAGGCGTTCACGTTCTGGCCCAGCAGGGTGATTTCTTTTACGCCTTGCAGCGCCAGGTTGGCGATTTCGGTGAGTACGTCGTCAAACGGGCGCGATACTTCCTCGCCGCGGGTGTAGGGCACCACGCAGAACGAGCAGTATTTGGAACAGCCTTCCATCACCGACACCATGGCGGCGGCACCGTCTACCTTGGCCGGCGGGATGTGGTCGAATTTCTCGATTTCGGGGAAGGAAATATCCACCTGCGAGGTACCGCTTTGCTGGCGGCTCTTGATCAGCTCGGGCAGGCGGTGCAGGGTTTGCGGGCCGAACACCACATCTACATACGGCGCACGCTTGACGATGGTGTCGCCTTCCTGGCTGGCCACGCAGCCACCCACGCCGATAATCAGGTTGGGGTTGGCTTCTTTCAGCGGGCGGATACGGCCCAGGTCGGAAAACACCTTTTCTTGCGCTTTTTCGCGCACGCTACAGGTATTGAACAGGATCACGTCGGCCTCTTCCGGGTTTTCCGTCTTGATCATGCCCTCGGTGCTGCCCAGTACGTCTACCATTTTGTCCGAGTCGTACTCGTTCATCTGGCAGCCGAATGTCTTGATGTAAACCTTTTTCATGCTGGTATCTGCAAAAAAGAGAAGGCCAGCTCACACCGGCCACCTGTGCAGTGGGGGTGTTTTTGCTGGCGAATGAATAGCTTGCGCGAGTTTATCACATCGCGCCGGTGGCGGCAGCGGGCGGGCCGGCACGGCGCAGGGCTAGGCGGAACAGCAGCGGGTTCAGCAGGATGGACAATATCGCCCCGGCCATGATCAGCGCATGGCCGCGCTCTGGCAGCAGCTGCAGGCTCAGGCCCAGGTTGGCCAGAATGAAGGAGAACTCGCCGATCTGCGCCAGGCTGGCCGCCAGCAGCCAGCGTTCGCCGCGCGGCTGGCGCAGCAGCGCCATCAGCAGCCAGGCGGCCAGGCCCTTGCCCACGATGATGATGGCCAGCGTGGCCAGCACGGCGGCGGTATCGGTAATCAGCACGCGCGGGTCGAACAGCATGCCGGCGGCCACGAAAAACAGCACCGAAAAGGCATCGCGCAGCGGCATGGCTTCTTCGGCGGCGCGGTGGCTGAACGGCGAGCCGGCCAGCACGGTGCCGGCAAAGAACGCGCCCAGGGCAAACGACACCTCAAACAGCGCGGTGGCACCGTAAGCCACGCCCAGTGCCGTGGCCAGCACGCCCAGGCGGAACATTTCGCGGCTGCCGGTGTGCACGATTTTTTCCAGCATCCACGGGATGGCCTTCTGCCCCACCAGCATCATTACCGCCACAAACGCCGCCACTTTGCCCAGCGTGATCAGAATCGCCTGCAGCGAATCCCCCAGGTTGGCCGCAGCACTGCCCGCCAGCGCGGGGATCAGTACCAGCGCCAGAATGGTGGCCAGGTCTTCGCTGACCAGCCAGCCTACCGCCACCTTGCCGGCCGGGGTTTCCAGCTTGTTGTGTTCTTCCAGCGCTTTGAGCAGCACCACGGTACTGGCTACCGATAGCGCCATGCCAAACAGCAGGCCCTGCGGCACGCTCCAGCCCAGCAGCACGCCCAGGCCACAGCCCAGGGCAATGGCCACGGCAATCTGTGCAAAGGCGCCTGGCAGCGCAATGCGCCGTACTGCCCACAGGTCTTGTATGGAAAAGTGCAGACCCACGCCAAACATCAGCAGGATCACGCCCAGCTCGGCCAGCTCGGCCGCCAGGTGGCCATCCGCGACAAAACCCGGGGTGAAGGGCCCGACCAGAATGCCGGCGGCCAGATAGCCCAGTAGCGGCGGCAGGCGCAGCTTGAGCGCCACGGCGCCCAGCAGGAAGGCGGTGACCAGTGCGCCGACCAGGGTGGTAATCAGTGGGGTTGCGTGCATGTGTTCTCCCTGTCCATTGTCGTTTTGTGGTCGCCAGCCTGGCCGCGTGCTGCGGGCGGGGCGGCAGGGCGCGGCTGGCCTGTCTGCGCTAGGCCTGGCGGGCGGCTATTTAAAGATAGAAAGCCTGACGGCGGTAGAGTTCACCGTTTGGGCATAATCCATCGAATTTGTTTTACTTAATGGGTGCACTAGAAACATTCAATTTCAGCTATTGGGTGAAAATAACTATCATCACGCCAAGTTCAATAGCTTTCGGAGCGCATCATGATCAAGACCATCACCTTCGCCATCTGTCATTTCACCGTGGCCTTCGGCGTGGCCTATGCGCTGACCGGCAGCTTTGGCATCGCCAGCCTGCTGGCACTGGTAGAGCCGCTGGTGAACACGGTGGCGTACTACTTCCATGAAAAAGTGTGGGACCGCATTCGTGCCAACAAGGGGGCGCAGCCAGACACCGCCACCGCCGGGCACGGGGGGCTGCTGCATCGGCATTAGCAGCTTCCCGCCGTATGTAAAAGGCTGGTGTAGAATTGCATCATTTTTGTAGGGTTTTGTGACGCGTTAGCGAGTGTGCTGGCGGTGCAGAGCCCGCTTCCTACACTGGTTTTTTGCATGCTGGCCTTCCCCCGTCCTGCTTCTTCTGCGTTTTATCGCCCCGATATCGATGGCTTGCGCGCCATAGCGGTACTGAGCGTGATCGCCTACCACATTGGCGTGCCCGGCTTGACGGGTGGTTTTGTGGGGGTGGATATCTTTTTTGTGCTCAGCGGGTTTCTGATTAGCGGCCTGCTGCGCCAGGAGCTGCAGTCTACCGGCAGCCTGGGTTTTGCCGCCTTCTTTGCGCGGCGTATCCGCCGCCTGGGCCCGGCACTGGTGCTGGTGACGCTGGCTACGCTGCTAGCCGGCTACATGGTGCTGCTACCGGATGCGGCCAACACGCTGGGCCGCGAAGCGCGCGCGGTGGTGACCTTGTCGGCCAACCACCATTTCATGAAGCATGCTTTTGACTACTTCAATACGGCTACCGACCTGAAGCCCTTGCTGCATACCTGGTCGCTGGCGGTAGAGGAGCAGTATTACCTGCTGTGGCCGCTGCTGATGCTGGGGGCCTACCGCGTGGGCGGCGGCGTGAAGGCTTTGCGGCCAACCTTGCTGGCCGTGCTGTTGCTGTCTTTTGCTGCTTGTCTGTATCTGTCCTACCGCGATATGCCGAAGGCGTTTTACCTGATGCCGGCACGGGCCTGGGAGTTTGCGGCGGGTGGTTTGCTGGCCTGGCTACCGCTACGCCATAGCCGTAGCGCATGGCATGCCAATGCTTTGGCGGGTGGGGGGCTGGCTATCTTGCTGGCCAGCATCGTGCTGCTGGACGAGCACAGCATGGTGTTTCCTGGCTGGGTGGTATTGCTACCGGTAAGCGGTACGTTGCTGGTGTTGGCCGCAGGCGGGCTGGACCCGCATCACGCGCCAGGTCGCGTGCTGGGTAGCCGCTTGTTCACGGCGTTAGGCCTGTTGTCTTACAGCTGGTATTTGTGGCACCAGCCTTTGCTGGCGCTGGGGCGTTATTACGATGTAGGCCAGCGCGATCTGCCACGGGATTTCCTGCTGGGAGGTGTTGTGGCGCTGTTGCTGGCCTGGCTGACGTATTGCCTGGTAGAGCAGCCGGTACGGCAACGCCGCTGGCGCTGCTTTGCTACCGACAGATCCACCCTGTGGGCCGGGCTGGCCATGTCGGTACTGGTGTGGCTGGTCGCCAGCGCTGCCATGTATCTGCCCAAAAAATACCCTTGGCCAGGCTACCAGGCTATTTTGCAGGTCAAGCAAGACCAGGCGCAGCTACCGCCCGGTTGCGACATGCCGGAACGTGGCGTGCCGCTCTCGCCGCAAGCCCGCTGCCGTATCGGCCCCGCACAAGCGCCCTTGCAGCTGCTGGCCTGGGGCGATTCCCATACCGACCACGCCATGCCGATGTACCAGCTGCTGGCACAAGCACAAGGGGTAGGTATCCTGCGCCGCGCTTACCACGGCTGCCCGCCGCTGGTGGATGCCGTGCCGGTGGGGGAGGGCAAGGTGCGCAGCTGGTGCCTGAACCACTCGCGCGCGGTGATGGCCGAGCTGGCACCGCTATCGCGTAGCGGGCTGCACGGCGTGTTGATGAATGTGCGCTGGAACGGCTATACCGCCTTGCCGGTGGCCGGCAGTGCCAGTATTACCGGCCTGGCGCAGGCCGATGCCCAGGGCAATGTGGCGGTGGCCGGTGCCATGCTGGCGGGCGTTGGCCAGCTCGACCGGGCGCATTCGCTGCAGGTGATGGCAGCCTCGCTGGATCGCGTCGCCAGCCAGCTGGCGGCGCTCAGGCTCAAGCTGGTGCTGCTGGCGCCTGAGCCGGAAATGCCGTTGTCCGTGCCGGAATGCCTGGCCCGCCGTGGTGCGGCCGCCTGCCATGCCAGCCGTGCCGATGTAGACCGCCAGCGCGCCGCTATCCTGGCCATTCTGCAGCAGGTTGCCAGCCGCCATGCCAATGTGCGCGTCTGGGACCCGATCGCCCGCTTTTGCGATGCCCAGACTTGTTATGCCGCTGCCGCAGGCGTGGTGCGCTATCAGGACCAGAACCACCTGACTGCCAGCATGTCGCGTACGCTGCAGGCGGATTTTGCCCCCTTGTTCAGCTGGGCACGTCAACCCTGACACAGTGCATCGCCCGCCTGGAAACACCCTCTGCTGACATCAGTCGCCAGAGGGTGTTGTTTTTTGTGGCATCAGCGTGCCGGGCGTGCGGCGTTTTGCTGCCTTGACGTGTTGCGCTGCGGCACCCGCTGCTGGCCGGGCTTGCTGTGGTGGCCTGCCAGAATTTGTGCACTGCAACTACAGCATGGTGCTTGCCTGGGTTGCTGAGCATGCTAACGCTGCATTTTGCTGCGTTTTATTGATAACCAATGGCATATGCGGTGCTTTTCTGTAGTGCATGGCTTACATTTTTTGCGTTTTTCTCTTTCCTGCCGCTAGCCCTGTGCGCTAGCATTCGCGCTGGCTGATGACGTTTTAGCTAAACGTTAGCTAACAGATAACGCGGTTTGCCACCCAGGTTGGCCGCAGGCAGGAGACAAGCGCGATGACGCGTGTGCTGGTAATAGGCAGTATCAATATGGACATGGTGGTGAATAGCCCCACCATGCCACGGCTGGGCGAAACGCTCAGCGGCAGCGGCTTTGCCACCTATCCGGGCGGCAAAGGTGCCAACCAGGCGGTGGCCGCCGCCCGGCTGGGTGCGCAGGTCAGCATGATCGGCTGCGTAGGGCGCGATGCGTTCGGTGCCGGGCTGAAAGCCGTGCTGGCGCACGAAGGCGTAGACACGCGCTGGGTCAGCGAAGTGGACGTGGCCACCGGCGTGGCCAGCATTACGCTGTGCGGCAGTGACAACGCCATCATCGTGGTGCCAGGTGCCAACCATGCGCTGCAGCCGGCGCAGCTGGACGCGGCCGAGCAGGCTTTTGCCGACGCCGACGTGGTGTTGGCGCAGCTGGAGGTGCCGCTGGCTACCGTAGAGCACGCTGCCATGTTGGCCGCACGCCATGGCAAACCCTTCATGCTGAACCCGGCGCCAGCGGTGGCACTGCCGGCTGCGCTGCTGGCCCGCGTCAGCGTGCTGACCCCCAATGAATTCGAGCTCGCCACCACGCTGGCCAGCGCGCAGCCGTGGCGCGAGCTGGTGGCCGCGGCAGCTGGCCGCATCGTGATGACGCACGGTGCCGAAGGCGCCTTCTTTGCCGATGCCGACGGCCAGCTGCAGCAGCAGCCCGGCTTTGCCGTGACGCCGGTAGACACCACCGGTGCCGGTGACACCTTCAATGGCGCGCTGGCGACCTTCCTGCACCTGGGCCTGCCCGAAGCGGTACGCCGCGCCGCCGCCGCCGGTGCGCTGTCGGTGACGCAGCCGGGCGCGCAGGGCGGCATGCCCACCCTGGCCGCACTGGACACCTTTTTGCAGGAGCGCGCCGCATGAAAAAGCTGGGCCATCTGAACCGTGATATCGCCCGCGTGCTGGCGTGCCTGGGCCACACCGACAGTATTGTCATTGCCGACTGCGGCCTGCCGGTGCCACCAGGCGTGGAGTGCATCGACGTGTCGCTGGCGCTGGGCGAGCCCGGCTTTGCCCGCGTGCTGGATACCGTGCTGGCCGACATGGCCTGCGAGCGTGCGCTGTTTGCCAGCGAGTGCCACAGCCACAACCCGGCGGTGTCGGCGCTGGCCGCTGCTCTGCCGGAGCAGGGCATTGCCACCGAATTTGTTAGCCACGAAGCGTTCAAGCAGCACTGCCGCCAGGCGCGGGCCGTGATCCGCACCGGCGACGCCACGCCGTACGCCAATGTGATCCTGTACGCCGGCGTGATTTTCTAGGAGGCGGCGATGAAGGTAAGCATGCGTGGCATCTGCAAGGCCTTTGGCCCGGTGCGGGTGCTGGAAAACGTGGACTTCACCCTGCACGGTGGTGAAATCCACGCGCTGATGGGCGAAAACGGCGCGGGCAAATCCACGCTGATGAAGATCCTCAGCGGCGTGTACCAGCCGGACAGCGGTAGCGTGGAGGTAGACGGCCAGGCGGTGGCCATCCGCAGCACCCGCGACGCTGAGGCGGCGGGTATTGCCATCATCCACCAGGAACTGAACCTGATTCCGCAGCTGTCGGTGATGGAAAACCTCTTTCTGGGCCGCGAACCGTCGCGCTTTGGCGTGATCCAGCGGGCCGCCATGCGCCAGCAGGCGCGGGCGCAGCTGGATGCGCTGGGCGCCAGCCAGATCGACGTGGAAGCCGAAGCCGGCAGCCTGTCTATCGGCCAGCAGCAGATGGTGGAAATCGCCAAGGCGCTGGCCATGGACGCCCGCGTGCTGATTATGGACGAGCCCACCGCCGCGCTGTCGGCGCGCGAAATCGACACCCTGTTTGCGCTGATGCGCGGCCTGCAGGCGCGCGGCGTGGCGATTGTGTATGTGTCGCACCGCATGGAAGAGATCTTCCACATCTGCGACAAGATCAGCGTGCTGCGCGATGGCTGCTTTGTGGGTGAGCGTGTGATCGCCGATACAGGCTTCGACGAAGTGGTGAAGCTGATGGTTGGCCGCGAGATCGGCGACCGCTTCCCCGGGCGCGATGTGGTACCAGGCGCGGTGCGGCTGGCGGTGCGTGGCCTGTCCGATGGCCGCCATATCGACGGCATCAGCTTCGAAGCCCGCGCGGGCGAGGTGCTGGGCATTGCCGGCCTGATGGGCGCCGGCCGTAGCGAAATCCTCAAGACGCTGTTTGGCGTCAACCGCCGTACTGCCGGCGACGTCTGGCTGGATGGCGCGCCGCTGGACGTGCGCAACCCGGCGGCCGCCATTGCTGCCGGCCTGGCGTTTGTCACCGAAGACCGCAAGAGCCAGGGCCTGGTGCTGGGCATGTCGGTGCGCGAAAACGCCACGCTGGTACATCTGGATAGCTACGCTCGCCTGGGCGTGGTAAACGGCGCGGCCGAGCAGGCGGCGGTGGCGCAGCAGATCAGCCAGCTGCGCATCCGCACCCGCGACGCCGAGCTGGACGTGAAATCGCTGTCCGGCGGCAACCAGCAAAAAGTGGTGTTTGCCAAATGGCTGGCCAAGCCGCCCAAGGTGCTGCTGCTGGACGAACCCACGCGCGGCGTGGACGTGGGCGGCAAAGCCGAGATTTACCACATCATCAACCAGCTGGCCGCCGCCGGCGTGGCCATCGTGATGGTGTCGTCCGAGCTGCCCGAGGTGATGGCGATGAGCAACCGCATTCTGGTGCTGCACGAAGGCCGCCAGACGGCGCTGTTCGATGCGGCCAAGCTGAGCCAGGAAGACATCATGGCCGCCGCCACCGGCACCGCCGGCCACGACACCCGCACTACACAGGATTAAAAGCATGACTGCACAACAAAAAGCCACGCTGCAAAAGCTGGGCCCCTTTATCGCGCTGCTGGTGGTTTCCGGCGCGCTGGCCATCATGAGCCCGGATTTCCTGACCGTGGGCAACCTGATGAACGTGATGCGCCAGGTATCGATCAACGCGCTGATTGCCTTTGGCATGACGCTGGTCATCCTGCTGGGCGGCATTGATTTGTCGGTGGGCTCCATCCTGGCGCTGTCGTCGGTGTGCATTGCGCTGATGATCCAGAGCGGGCTGGACCCGGTGCTGGCCACGCTGCTGGGCATTGCGGCCGGTGCGGGTATGGGCTTTGCCAACGGCTGGATCATCAGCAAGGGCAAGGTGGCACCGTTTATCGCCACGCTGGCGTCCATGACCATCTTGCGTGGCCTGTCGCTGGTGTTTTCCGGCGGCAGCCCCATTACCGGGCTGGACAGCGATTTCTTCCAGATGCTGGGCGGCGGCTACGTGGCCGGCTTGGTACCGGTGCCTGTGGTGTGGATGCTGCTGATGTTTGCCGGCTTCTGGTTCCTGCTGAAGCAGACCGTCTTTGGCCGCCACGTGTACGCCACCGGCGGTAACGAAGAAGCCTCGCGCCTGTCCGGCGTGAAGGTGGACCGCATCAAGATCTGGGTTTACACCGTGTCCGGTGCCATGTCGGCCATGGCGGGCGTGGTGCTGACCTCGCGCCTGAACTCGGCGCAGCCCACCGCCGGTACCGGCTACGAGCTGGACGCCATCGCAGCCGTGGTGCTGGGCGGTACCAGCCTGACAGGCGGGCGCGGCTGGATCTTTGGCACCCTGATGGGGGCGCTGCTGATCGGCGTACTGAACAATGGCCTGAACCTGCTGGGCGTGTCGTCGTTCTATCAGCAGGTGATCAAGGGCGCAGTCATTCTGCTGGCGGTACTGCTGGACCGCGCAGGCAAAAAGTAAACCGGCTGCCGGCCGGTGGCCGGTGGCGGCAACACGTGTCGTTCAATAAAACAGGGAGTCGCACCATGAATCGCATCATCACCCCGCTGCTGGCCAGCCTGCTGGCTTTTGGTATTGCTGCTTGCTCCAAGCAGGGCCCGGACAGCGCACCGGCCGCCGCCAGCGAGCCGGCGGCTGCTACCAGCACCGCCACCGTTGGCCTGGCTGTGTCCACGCTGAACAACCCGTTCTTTGTGTCGCTGCGTGACGGCGCCGAGGCGGAAGCCAAGAAAGAAGGCATCAACCTGATTACCGTGGATGCGCAGGACGACCCTGCCAAGCAACAGGCCAGCGTGGAAGACCTGATCCAGAAAAAAGTCAGCGTGATCCTGATTAACCCGACCGACTCTGCTGCCGTGGCCAACGTGGTGAAAGAGGCGGTAGGCAAGGGCATCAAGGTGGTGTCGCTGGACCGTAGCGTGACCGGTGCCGACGTCAGCGCGCATATTGCGTCCGATAACGTGGCGGGCGGCAAGATGGCCGGTGAGTTCCTGCTGGAAAAACTGGGTGGCAAGGGCAATATCGTGGAGCTGGAAGGCATTGCCGGCTCCTCCGCAGCGCGCGAGCGTGGCCAGGGCTTCCATCAGGTAGTGGACGGCAAGGCCGACGTGAAACTGCTGGCCAAACAGCCGGCAGACTTTGACCGTGCCAAAGGCCTGTCGGTAATGGAAAACATCATCCAGGGCAACAAAGGCATTCAGGGTGTGTTTGCCCACAACGATGAAATGGCGCTGGGCGCGGTGAAAGCCATCCAGGCTGCCGGCCTGAAAAACGTGGTGGTCGTGGGGTTTGACGCCACCGCCGACGCCGTGGCTGCCGTGAAAGGCGGCACCCTGGCCGCGACCGTACAGCAGCAGCCAGAGCTGATTGGCCAGTACGGCGTGCAAACTGCCAAAAAGCTGATCGCCGGCCAGCCTGTGGATAAATTCATCCCGGTACCGCTGAACCTGGTGAAGTAAGCCAGCGTGCGGCCAACCCGCTATGGCGGGTAGCCGCTGTAATACAATCTAGGTCCCTGCCAGCATAGGGCTGGCAGGGATTTTCTTTGCCCGGCTACGCCGCAGGAGTTTTTCATGACGTTTCAGCGCCTGACCATTGACGATGTCGCCCGCATTGCCGGGGTGTCCCGCACCACGGCCAGCATGGTGCTCAATGGCCACGCCGAGCGCTACCGCATTGCCCAGGCCACGGTGGCGCGGGTAGAGCAGGTGGCGCGCGAGCTGAACTTCAGCCCGTCGCACTCGGCGCGTTCGCTGCGCAACCGCCGCAGCCAGGCCATTGGCCTGGTGATACCCGACCTGACCAACGCCAGCCACGCCGCGCTGGCGCAGGCGCTGGAAAACCTGTGCCGCGCCCGCGACCTGCAGCTGCTGATGGTCACCAGCGACGAAGACCCCGAGCGCGAAAGCGCCGGCATGACGCAGCTGGTAGCACGTCAGGTAGACGGCATGCTGGTGGTGCCGTGCAGCAGCGATGCCCGCCATTACCAGAAATGGACACGCCGCCTGCCGCTGGTGTTTGTCGACCGCCGGCTGGACGACAGCGGCATCCCCTCGGTGGTGACCGACGCCACCGATAGCGTGGTGCAACTCTTGGCGCCCAAGTTGGCCGCAGGTATTGGCGAGCTGGTGTATTTTGGCGGCCAGGCCGCGCTGTCGCCCAGCCGCGACCGCCTGGCCGGCTACCGCCAGGCGCTGGCCGCTGCCGGCCTGGCCGAGCAGCCGGGGTGGGTGTGCGAGCGCGACTTCCTGCGCGAATCCGGCTACGCCATGATGCAAGCCTGGCATGCGGCCAACGGGCGCTACCCGCAGGCGCTGTTTACCGCGTCCATTACCCTGCTGGAAGGCGTGCTGGCCTATCTGCGCCAGCACGGCCTGCACGATGCGCCGCGCAGCATGATGACCTTTGACCACCACGCCCTGCTGGACTGCCTGCCGCTGGCCATCGATGCCGTACAGCA
Organism: Neisseriaceae bacterium; assembly: GCA_027489245.1. GTDB lineage: Bacteria > Pseudomonadota > Gammaproteobacteria > Burkholderiales > Chromobacteriaceae > Vogesella. The sequence continues at coordinate 37,214 of JAIYAC010000004.1, forward strand.
GGATTCGGAAGGCTTGGCCGCCGCCAGCCTGGCTAAAGTACTGGCTTTGCTGGAAGGCCAGCCCCTAGCCGCTACCGATACCCGCATTGCCGCCACCCTGTTACGCAGCCCGCACGGCGGCTAGGGCAGGCGGCTGGTAGAATGAGCGCTTTCGTACCCGCCTGACCCCGCCCCATGAACAATGACCTGCTTGCTGGCCTGAACGCCGAACAACTTTCCGCCGTCACCTGGCCCGCCAAAAGCGCGCTGGTGCTGGCTGGCGCCGGTAGTGGCAAAACACGGGTGCTCACCACGCGCATTGCCTGGCTGCTGCAAACCGGCCAGGCCAACCCGGCCAGCATTCTGGCGGTAACGTTTACCAATAAAGCCGCGCGCGAAATGCAGACACGGCTGGCCGCCATGATGCCGGTGAACGTGAAAACCATGTGGATAGGCACCTTCCACGGCCTGTGCAACCGCCTGCTGCGCATGCACTACCGTGACGCCGGCCTGCCGCAAACCTTTCAGATTCTGGACAGCGGCGAGCAGCAAAGCGCCATCAAACGCCTGCTCAAGAGCCTGGATGTTTCCGACGAGAAATTCCCGCCCAAGCAGGTACAGCAGTTCATCAACGGCCAGAAAGAAGCCGGCGTACGCGCTGGCGAGCTCAGCGCCTACGACCCGTATACCAAAAAGCTGATCGAGCTGTACGCCGCCTACGACGCGCAGTGCAACCGTGAAGGCGTGGTGGATTTTGCCGAGCTGCTGCTGCGCAGCTACGAGCTGCTGTCGCGCAATGCCGCGCTGTGCGAGCACTACCGCGCGCGTTTCCGCTTTGTACTGGTAGACGAGTTCCAGGATACCAACCGCCTGCAATACGCCTGGCTCAAGCTGCTGGCCGGCCCCGATAACGCGCTGTTTGCCGTGGGCGACGACGACCAGTCCATTTACGCCTTCCGTGGCGCCGAGGTGGGCAATATGCGCGCGCTGCTGGCCGATTACGGCGTAGCCGGCCCGGTGCGGCTGGAGCAGAACTACCGCTCGGCCGGCACCATTCTGGATGCGGCCAACGCGCTGATCGAGCGCAACGACGGCCGCCTGGGCAAAAAGCTGTGGACCGCCGCCGGCCCCGGCGACAAGATCCGTCTATTCGATGCCTATTCCGATGGCGAAGAAGCCCAGTTCATCGTGGACGAGGTCAAGGCGCTGAAACGCGACGGCTGGAACCTGTCCGACATGGCGGTGCTGTACCGCAGCAACGCGCAGTCGCGTATTCTGGAGCAAGTGCTGGTGCAAGCCGGCGTGGCCTACCGTATCTACGGCGGCCTGCGCTTTTTCGAGCGTCAGGAAATCAAGCACGCGCTGGCCTACCTGCGCCTGGCCATCAACCCGGACGACGACAATGCCCTACTGCGTGTCATCAACGTGCCGGCGCGCGGCATTGGTGCCCGCACGGTGGAAAACCTGCAAACTGCCAGCCGCGAGCAGGGCGTCAGCCTGTGGCAGGCTGCCTGCGGGGCAGGGGGGGGCCGCACCGCCGGTAAGCTGGCCGAGTTTGTGCTGCTGGTAGAAAAACTGCGCCAGCGCTGCGAACCCTTGAACCTGGCCGAGCAAGTCAGCCTGGTGATCGACGACTCCGGCCTGCGTGGCATGTACGAAGCCGACAAAAAAGACGGCGAAGAACGCCTGGCCAACCTGGATGAACTGATCAACGCCGCCACCGGCTTCATGCCGCAAGAGCCGCAGCTGGCGGTGGTGGAGTTCCTGACCCAGGCTAGCCTGGAGGCGGGCGACCACCAGGCCGATGCGGGCCAGGACGCTTTGCAGCTGATGACCGTGCACGCGGCCAAAGGGCTGGAATTCAACGCCGTGTTTGTCGGTGGGCTGGAGGAAGGGCTGTTCCCGCACGAGAACAGCTTTAACGACCCCAAGGGGCTGGAAGAAGAGCGCCGCCTGATGTACGTGGCCATTACGCGTGCCAGACAGCGGCTTTACCTGACTAATGCGCAAAGCCGCATGCTGCACGGGCAGAGCCGTTACCCTATCCGTTCGCGCTTTGTCGATGAAATTCCGGCCGAGCTGTTGCAGGTTTTATCTGCTACGGTAAAAGCTGCACCTGTAGCCAGCCGAAGCAGCTGGGCAGAGCCGGCTTTTGTGCAGCAAAAAGCGGCGGCCCGGCAGGGTGGCTGGCGTGTGGGCCAGTCGCTTAGCCATACCAAGTTTGGCGCGGGGGTGGTGATCAATGCGGAAGGTGCGGGCGACGACGTGCGCTTGCAGATCAATTTTGCCGAGCACGGCATCAAGTGGCTGGATTTGCGTTACGCTGCAGACAAACTGACGTCTCTATAAGCCACCAACATAACAAAAGCGGGGCAATACATGAGTTCGCTGTCCAATCAATCGACGACTTTCAACGCCATTACCAGCGCCAAAGAAAGCACTGGCCGCCGGGATTACTCCAACCCGTTTGCCAAAAAGCAGTTCCTGGTGGTGGATTGCGTGCCGGAAATGCAGCGTGCCATGTCCATGACGCTGCAGTCTTTCGGTGCCGAAAAAGTGGAATACGCCGGCAAGGCCAGCGACGCGCTGGTGAAGCTGATGCGCTACGACTTTGACGTGGTGTTGTGCGATTACGACCTGGGCGGCGGCAGCGATGGCCTGTATCTGTACGAGGAGGCCAAGGAACGAAACCTGCTGAAGCAGTCTTGCGTGTTCATGATTGTCAGCGGCGAGCGCCGTGCGGCCAAGGTGTTGTCTGCCGCCGAGCTGGCACCGGACGGCTACCTGCTCAAGCCCTTTACTGGCGAAGAGCTGGCCAAACGGCTGGAGGTCGCCATGCGCCGCCGCGATGCCTTCAAAGTGGTAGACGAGGCGCTGATGAGCCACGACTACATGGCCGCCATTGACGCGTGTGGCAAGAAAATCAGCGAGCGCAACGAGTTCAGCCTGGATTTCATGAAGCTCAAGGGCAGCCTCAGCATGAAGATAGGCGATTACGACTCGGCACATAACCTGTACCAGCAGGTACTGAAGATCAAGGAAATCCCGTGGGCCAAGGTGGGCATGGCCAAATCCATGGCCGGGCTCAAAAAAGTGGAGCCGGCCATTGCGCTCTTCCAGCAGGTGATTGTGGAAAACGACCGCGTGATGGAAGCGTACGACTGGCTGGCCAAGCTGTACCAGGACAACCATGACCTGAACAAGGCGCAGCAAACCCTGAAGCGCGCTACCGAGCTGTCCCCGGCCACCATTCGCCGCCACCAGGCACTAGGCCAGGTGGCCGAAGAAAACGGCGATCTGGAGCAAGCCAAAAAAGCCTACAACACCACGCTGGAGCTCTCCAAAGCCAGCTGGCACCGCAGTCCTACCCACTACGCTACGTTGGCACGCACGCAGCTTGCTAGCCAGGACAAGGCTGAAGCCATGAAAACCCTGGCCTCGCTACGCCGCGACTACAAGCACAACCCGGAAGGCGAGTGGATGGCCGATGTGGTCGACAGCACCATCCAGAACCACAGTGGTAACAAGGCGGGCGCCGAAAAACTGTTGCGTTCGGCAGAAGAACGTATGCCGCAGCTCACCAAACTGAAAGACAGCGACCGGCTGGAATTTGCCCGCGCCTGCTATGGTCAGGGGCAGCACGACATGGGCGACAAGGTCGCCAGCGGCCTGGTGCGCAATAACCACGATAACGAAGAGCTGCTGCAAAAGCTGTCGACCATGTTTGATCAGGTTGGCCGCGGCGATGCCGGCCGCGAGCTGATCGCCAGCAATGTGCAGGGCATCGTGGACCTGAACAACCAGGCTGTGCGCGAGGCCCAGTCTGGTGACCACGACAAGGCCATCGCCCTGTTCCAGAAAGCCTTGCAGGAGATGCCGGAAAACGTGCAGCTGATGCTCAACCTGGTCAACGCCATCATTGCGCAGTGCCACCGTCAGGGCTGGCATGAAAGCAATATCAAACATGCCCACGAGTTGCTGCAGCGTGTACGCGAAATGGCGCCCACTAATAATAAATTCCAGAAGTTGCTGCAGGCCTGGCGTAGCCTGATCGATCAGCACCAGAAGCGGGAATTCCTGTTGTGACACAGCCAAAGCACCACGGTATACAGCCCCTGTTGTTTACGGGGCTGTTTTCTTGTTGGTTATTGTTTGCCGCAATGGGCTGGGTGTGGCTGGAAACCGGCGAGCGTCACGCGACACAGCAGGTACTGGATGACCAGACCGAGCAGCAACTGGTGCAGCTGCGCACCCTGCTGGATGGTATGCAGCAAGAGGCGCGGCAGCTGTTGCGTAACCTGGAGCTGACCCGAGCACAAGGTAGCGAGCAATACGCACCCTATCTGGCCAGCCTGCGCCAGCACTATCCCCAGCTGGGGCAGGTGGCACTGCTGGCGGCCAACCCGGCGCAGGGCAAGCAGCTGGAAGTGCTGGCGTTTGTGCCTTTTCAGCTGGGTGGTGCCCTGCTGCCCACCCAGGACCTGGCACGGCTGCCGCTTATCGTACCGGTACTGCCTGCGCTGCAGCGTGGCCAGGCGCAGCTGCTGGTTTGGCAGCTGCGTGCGCCAGAGCAGCTATTGCTGATCTTGCCGGGCAAGCAGGGTATGGCATTGGCTTTATGGCTTCAACCGCAAGCGTTGTTGCCCGATAGCCTGCCCGCGGACATACAGGCCACGCTCTCCGCACAGCCTGCGGCCCCGGCCGCAGCCAGCGAAGCGGGTAATCTGGTGAGCCAGCAAGCATTGCGCAGCGGTACTGTCGAGCTAAACCTGACCCTGTGGCGTGCCTGGCAGCCCTTGGCCCAGCTGTCATGGCGCAGCGTGGTGTTGCTGGCTTTCATGCTCTTGCTCTGGTTGTTGGGGTGGCAGTCATGGCGCCAGAGTCGCGGCCTGTTGCGGCAGACCCGTCAAGCACGCCGCTTGCAAGCACAATGGCTGGCGCAGGCTATGCAGCAGGCGCCGGTGTCGCCACAGCGCGCCCTGGCGACCCTGGAGCGGCAGCTGCAAACGCTACCGCCTGCTTGCCTGATACGTGTCTGGTGGGTGCATGGCAAAGGGGTGCGCCGCCGCAATTTTCACTTGGCAAAAGCCATGCTGCAGCTGGACAGCCAGCTGGCCAGCGCACCATTTGACGGTTTGACGGTTGTTCGGTTACGCCATGGCCAGCTTTTGCTGGTGTTGCTACAGGATGAGGCCGGTATGGTAGTGAATGCGCCCAGGCTGTCATTTTGGCTGACGGCTGCCATGGGCGGGCGGCCAGACGAGGCGAGCCTGCTATGGCACTGTTTCGAGATGGACAACGGGGCGGGCGAACTGGAGCGTGCGCTGTCGGGGGATTCTCTGGTGCAGCCGCATGTCTAGCCCCGCTAGAGGCTGGCCGTGCGCTGATGCCGGCCAGCCGGTTTTGCAGTACAATTGCCGCCATCGCTAACCGGGGGGAATACACATGTATCAATCCGAATTTACCGCTTTCATGAACGGCTTTCTGGAAAAAAACCCGCAAGTCGATACCGAACGTCGCGAACTGCGCCTGACTTGGTGGGAACGCACGCTGGATCTGGATGATCTGCGTCGCTGGAAAGCCTCCCGCGTACCGCAGAAGCCCTACGTTTACCAGCCCGAGTAAGCCTGGCGCACCGTCGTTCCGGCGTGCCGTATTGATCAAACCCTGCTTGCCATGCACGCAGGGTTTGTCTTGTGAACATCAGGGCTCGCCCGGGCGCAAGTGATACGGCCCGGCCTTGCAAGGCCCGGTAAAACCAGACGGGCAGCTTTGTCAGCAGCCCTCACGCCCGCAAGGGCGTTTGTTTTTTGAGCACCAGCATGACCAGACAAACCATGACCATGAGCGACGATGTCGCTAGCTACCTGCTGCAAATCGGTGTCACCGAGCACCCGGTGCAGCGCGCTTTGCGCGAATTTACCGCCGGCCACCGCATGGCCAAGATGCAGATCGCCCCGGAGCAAGGCCAGTTCCTGCGCTGGCTGGTCGGCCTGACCGGCGCACGCCGCTATCTGGAAATCGGCACCTTCACCGGCTATAGCGCACTCACCGTGGCCCTGGCCATGGGGGAGCAGGGCCGCACGGTGTGCTGCGACATGAGCGTGGAATTCACCACCATCGCCCGCGATTATTGGCAGCAAGCCGGCGTGGCCGAGCGCATTGATTTGTACGTGCAGCCTGCCGTACAGACACTGTCCATGCTGCTGGAGCAGGGTGGGGCGGGCAGCTTTGACCTGGCATTCATCGATGCCGATAAACAGAACTACCCGGCCTATTACGAAACCTGCTTGCAGCTGGTCCGCCCGGGCGGGATTATTGCTATTGATAACATCCTGCTGAATGGCAGAGTGGTGGCACCGCAGCCCGATCACCCGCGCAGCGTGCATGTCATGCACGAATTCAACAGCAAACTGCTGACCGACCCGCGCGTCAGCCTGTGTATCTTGCCCATGGGCGACGGCATGACCCTGTTACGCCGTCTGTGAACGGTCGCGCCGAGGAACCCGCTGTGCTTGGGCTGGTCTGTTAATCACGCCTTTTAGCCCGCTGCCGGTGTTAATATCGGCACGTTATTGAAACAGGATAAACCCATGTTGCAACGCCGCCCGCGCCGCATGATGAACCAGATGAATGTGGTGCCCTACATCGACGTGATGCTGGTGCTGCTGGTGATTTTCATGGTCACTGCGCCCATGTTTACCCCCGGGGTAATCGATGTGCCCAGCGTGAGCCGCGCCGCCCAGGTAGAGACCACGCCGCTGGAAATCAGCATCGAGGCCAGTGGTGCCTACTTTGTTGGCGAAGGGGGCAAACGTGACGCTGCGGCCAACCTGGACGAGCTGATTGCCATGGTGCAGGCACGCCTGAAAGATGGCCGCCCGGTGGTGGTCACCGCGCACCAGGACCTGAAATACAGCGAAGTCGTCAAAGTGGCCGACAAGCTGCACGCGGCCGGTATCCAGCGTGTGGCGCTGACGGTGCGCCAGCAAGGTAGCTGATGCAAGCCACCCGCCAACCCGGTGCCGCCTCTTGGCTGCTGTCTGCCTGCTTGCATGCGGTGGTATTGCTCTGCCTGTGGTGGTCTGCCGCCCCGGAACAGCTGAAGACCCCGCCACCGCTGGCGGTCGAGCTGTGGGCCGGTAATGCCGGCCAGGCCGCTGCACCAGTCGCCACGCCGGTTCCTGCGCCTAAGCCCGCCCCCGTACCGGCTCCCGCGCCCGAAGTCAGTGCGAAAGCGCCGCCCCCGCCACCAGCCCCGGTGGTGGACAACCCGGCTGCCGATATCAAAGTACAAGCCGACAAGCCCGCCAGAAAACCGCCACAACCGGCAGCCAAACCTGCCGTAAAAGAACCGCCCGTGGCCAAAGCCAAGCCCGAGGCAGCCCCGCCAGAGCGTAGCCCGCCGCCCAAGCCGGCCAGTAACGCGGCCGCCAGGCCTGCGGCCAACCCCAAGCCCGCCGCGGTGAAAACCGACGACCTGCTGGCCGAGCTGGACGCGCTGCCGCCCGGCCCTGGGCAGGGCAAGGTGAGCCAGGCTGGTGCCAAAACCGGTGCCAAAGCTGGCGCCGCCACCGGCCAGCCAGACCTGAAACAGCAGTACGGCGAAGCCATCAAGAACCGTGTGCGCCCGTATATCGTGCTGCCGGATGGCATCAAAGGTAACCCCGAGGCATCGGTGGAGGTGATTATCCTGCCGACGCTGGAAATCCGTAGCACCCGTATCCTGCGCAGTAGTGGCTCGCCAGCGTGGGACCAGGCGGTACTGGCGGCCCTGGCCGAAGTGCGGCGCTTCCCGCCGCTGCCCAAGGGCGCCGATTTTGCCGACTACCGCCGTATCACCCTTAATTTCCGCCCCAAGGAGTAATGCCTTGCACCGACTGATTGCTTACTGCTGGCGCGTACTGCTGCTGGCCATGATGTTGGCCGCACCGCTGGCGCGCGCCGACCTGACTGTGGATATCGTGGGCGGTGGCAGCAGCCGCTACCCGCTGACCATTCTGCCCATGCAAAACGAAGAATGGCTGCCCGAGGCGGTAACGCAAACGGTCAAAAGCGACCTGGCCATGACCGGCCTGTTCGGCCTGCTGGAGCCGCCAGGTGGCACCGCGCTGCCCGCCTCGCCGCAGGCATTCGACCCCGCGCCGTGGCAGCAAAACGGTAGCCGTGCCGTGCTGTACGGCAAAGTAAGCAAACTGGAAGGCGGCCTGCTACGCCTGACCTTCTGGGCCGAAACGGTGAACCCGCGCGAGCAGAAGCTGGCCGCCGAGTTTGATGTGCATAGCTCGCAGCTGCGCGATGTGGCACACCGCATTGCCGACATGGTTTATGAGGCGCTGCTGGGCAGCAAGAGCCTGTTCGCCAGCCGTATTGCCTTTGTGGTGCAAAAAGGCAAAGAGTCGCGCCTGCAGGTAGCCGATGTGGATGGCCGCCGCGCGCAAACCGTGCTGCGCTCGGCTGAGCCGATCATTTCGCCCGCGTGGAGCCCGGACGGCAGCCGTCTGGCGTATGTGTCGTTCGAGAACAAAAAGCCGGTGATCTACGTGCAAGACCTGGCTACTGGCCAGCGCCGCCTGCTGGCCAACTTCAAAGGCAGCAACTCGGCGCCGACCTGGAGCCCGGACGGCCGCAAGCTAGCCATCGTGCTGACATTAAGCGGTAATTCACAGGTGTATATTATCAATGCCGATGGTACAGGCTTAAGCCGATTCTCTTATAGCGACGCTATCGATACCGAGCCGGTATTCAGCCCGGATGGCCGCCAGATCGCGTTTGTGTCCGACCGCAGCGGCGGGCCGCAGATTTACATCCAGCCGCTGGATGGCAGCAAAACCGTGCGCCGCGTGACCTTCCAGGGCGTGTACAACGTGTCGCCGGCCTTCTCGCCAGACGGCCGCCAGCTGGCCTATGTGCGTCGCGAGGGCGGGCGCTTCAAGGTGATGCTGCAAGACCTGGCCACTGGCGACGCGCGCATGATCAGCAACAGCGCGTTTGACGAATCGCCCAGCTTTGCCCCCAACGGCAAGATGGTGCTGTACGCCAGCGACGAAGGCGGGCGCAGCGTGCTGTACGCCGCCTCCACCCAACACCCTGGCCGCGTCAAGCTCGGTGTGCTGGAAGGCCAGGTACAAGACGCCGCCTGGGGCCCGTTTAACCCCTGACGGCTAAGGCGGTGGAACTTTGGTTTTGTTCAAAAGTCTTTATGGTTTAACCGATTCGATATCACTGGCTACACCCGGCCAGCCACAACAAGGAGCATTGCATGAAAGTCTTACCCTTCGTCGTCGCCGCAGCGGCGGTATTGCTCAGTGCCTGCGCCAGTACCAGCAACCCGGCAGATAGTGCCAATGCCGGCAATACTGCCATCGTGTCCGGTAACAGTGGCAGCACCACCGGGAGCGCAGGCAGCAGCAGCCTGAACCCGGCCCAGCCACTGCCGCAGGTGGACGCAGCCGGTGCCGAGGCCGCCGCGTACGCCGGTGTGAACGGCAAAAGCGTGTTTTTTGATTTTGACCAGTTCGCCATCAAAGACGAGTACAAGAGTGTGGTCGAAGCGCATGCTGCCTATCTGGGCAAGTACAAAGGGCACGTGCTGGTACAGGGCAATACCGACGTACGTGGTAGCCGCGAATACAACCTGGCGCTGGGCCAGCGCCGTGCCGAAAGCGTGAAACAGTCGCTGGAAGTGCTGGGCGTGAAGCCGGAGCAGGTAGAAGCCGTGAGTTTTGGCATGGAAAAACCCCGTGCTAGCGGCACCGCCGATAGCGACCACGCGCAAAACCGCCGCGCCGATTTCGCTTATCAGTAAACCCCGGCCGGCCACGCCGGCTTGACCTGCATCCGGGAAGGCGTCAACCTGCCCGGATTGCCCATTCTGCAAAGCCCGAACCACCATGCGTAACCGACTGCTCCCCCTGCTGTTGCCCATCGTACTGGGTGCGTGTGCCACCACTACCGATCTGGAACAGGCGCGTCTGGACCTGGAAACCAAGCTGGCCAGCTCCAGCCAGCAAGCTAGCGCACGTTTGTCCGACGTAGAAGCCAAGCTGGCCAACCAGCGCCTGCTGGACCTGGTCAACCAGGTGACGCTGCTGAAAGGCGAAATGGCCACGTTGCGCGGGCAGAACGAGGTGCTGCAACACCAGGTAGCCGAAACGCAAAAGCGCCAGAACGACCTGTATAACGATATCGACCTGCGCCTGGGCAAGATGGAAAAGCAGCTGCGCGAAGCCAGCCAGCCGCAAGCCGAGGCACCCGCTGCCGAGCCCGCTGCGGCCAACCCTGCCGAGACCGCACTGGCGCGTGGGCTGGAAGTACTGCGTGCCCGCGACTTTGCCAAATCGCTGCCCCTGCTCAAAGCCGTGGCCGATGGCTACCCCGGTAGCGAGCAGAGCCTGGAGGCCACCTACTGGATGGGCGTGGCGCACACCGCACTGAAGCAATACAGCGCCGCCATCGATATCCAGCGCCGTTTTGCCGAGCAAAACCCCAAGCACCCGAAAGCCGCTGAAACCCTGCGCCTGATGGCGGGTAACCAGCTACAGCTGGAGCAGAAAGACCAGGCCCGCCTGACGCTGCGCAAAATCATCAAGCAATACCCTGGCACCCCGGCGGCGCAGCGCGCCCAGCAACAGCTGGCCACGCTATAGCCTGGCCAAGGCCCACACGCTGTTATCGAAAAGCCGGCTTTCCCACGGGAATGCCGGCTTTGTCTTGCCGGGAAGATGCTTCCGTGGAAGGTAAATCCCGGCGGCAAGCCCTTGCCAAATCAGGTAAAATTCCGTTTTTTCCCCTTCTTGACGGAATCAGCCTCCATGATCGAAGTTGGCATCGTGATGGGTAGTAATAGCGACTGGGAAGTCATGCAAAACGCCGCGCGCGTTCTGAAAGACTTCGGCATCGCTTTCGAAACCCGCGTCGTCTCCGCCCACCGTACCCCCGACCTTCTGTTCCAGTACGCCGAAACCGCCGAAGCGCGTGGCCTGAAAGCCATCATCGCCGGTGCAGGTGGCGCCGCCCACCTGCCGGGCATGCTGGCCGCCAAGACCCACATCCCGGTACTGGGCGTGCCTGTGCCGTCCAAATACCTGCGTGGTGAAGATTCCCTGCTGTCCATCGTGCAAATGCCCAAAGGCATTCCCGTGGCCACCTTCGCCATTGGCGAAGCCGGTGCGGCCAACGCTGGCCTGTTTGCCATCGCCATGCTGGCCACTGGCAACCCCGAGCTGGCGGCCAAGCTGAAGGCCTTCCGCAAGCAACAAGAAGACACCGTGCTGGCGATGAGCCTGCCGGAGGTACAGTAATGGCCGCCATTTTGCCGCCAGCCATGCTGGGCATCCTCGGTGGTGGCCAGCTGGGCCGCATGTTTGTTACCGCCGCCAAGCGCATGGGCTACCGCGTCACCGTGCTTGACCCGGACGCCAGCGCCCCGGCCGCCGAGTTTGCCGATGTGCACCTGTGCGCCGCGTTTGACGACGCCGATGCCCTGGCTACCCTGGCGCGTACCTGTGCTGCGGTGACCACCGAGTTTGAAAACGTCAACGCCGACGCCATGCGTCTGCTGGCCAAGACCACCCGTGTATCGCCGTCCGGCGATTGCGTGGCCATTGCCCAGGACCGCATTGCCGAAAAAAGCTGGGTAGGCAAGGCTGGCCTGCCTACCGCGCCGTATCTGGCGATTGAAAGCGTGGAAGACATACAGGTCGAGCTGTCGCCCTATCTGCCGGGCATTCTCAAGACCGCCCGCCTGGGCTACGACGGCAAAGGCCAGGTGCGCGTCAAAACCGCCGACGAAGCCCGCGCTGCCTACGCCAACCTGGGCGGCCAGGCCTGCGTGCTGGAAAAAATGCTGGACCTGAAGCTGGAAGTCTCGGCCATTGTGACCCGCACCAGTGCGGCGCAAGTGGCCGTGTTCCCGGTATCGGAAAACATCCACCAGAACGGCATTCTGGACGAGTCCATCGTGCCGGCGCGCATTGCGCCCGAGTTGGCCGCACGCGCACAGCAGTACGCCGTACAGCTGGCCGAAGCGCTGGACTACGTGGGCGTACTGGCGGTGGAGTTCTTCGTCCTGGGCGACGATAGCCTGGTAGTCAACGAAATGGCGCCGCGCCCGCATAACTCCGGCCACTACACCATCGACGCCTGCGTCACCAACCAGTACCAGCAGCAAGTGCGCGCCATGTGCGGCCTGCTGCCAGGCAAGACAGACCTGCTGTCGCCCGTGGTGATGGTGAACCTGCTGGGCGATGTGTGGGGCGAGGACGGTAGCGAGCCGAACTGGGCTGTGCTGATGGAAGCACCCAACACCCACCTGCACAGCTACGGCAAAAAACACGCCCGGCCAGGCCGCAAGATGGCGCACTACTGTGTGCTGGCGGCCAACGTAGACGACGCGCTGGAACAGGCGCGCGCGCTGAAAGACACCTTGTAATGAAAACAGGCGACGCCCACAAGGCGTCGCTTTTTGCTTTGTGAAGGAAGTTTCATGACCCAACTGACCAGCCTGAAAAAAATCTACTCGGGTAAAGTACGCGACCTGTACGAGATCGACGATCAGCGCATGCTGATGGTGGCCAGCGATCGCCTGTCCGCTTTCGACGTGATCCTGGACGACCCTATCCCAGGCAAGGGCCAGATCCTTACCGCCATTTCCAACTTCTGGTTCGACACCCTGAAAGACGTGGTGCCCAACCACCTGACTGGTGACCAGGTAGAAGACGTGGTCGCCGCTGCCGAGCTGCCGCTGGTAGCCGGTCGTGCCGTGGTGGCCAAGCGCCTGAAGCCGGTGATGATCGAAGCCGTGGTGCGCGGCTATCTGGCTGGCTCCGGCTGGAAGGAATACCAGAAGTCCGGCACCGTGTGCGGCATTGCCCTGCCGGCCGGTCTGCAGGAATCCAGCAAGCTGCCTGAGCCTATCTTTACCCCGTCCACCAAGGCGGCAGTAGGCGACCACGACGAGAACATTACCTTTGCCCAGTGCGAAGCCATCGTGGGTGCCGAGCTGGCGGCCAAGGTGCGTGACACCGCCATCCTGCTGTACCAGACTGCTGCGGCCTTTGCGGCCAAGCGTGGCATCATCATCTGCGATACCAAGTTCGAGTTCGGCCTGGACGCCGACGGTACCCTGGTGCTGATGGACGAGGCGCTGACGCCGGACTCCAGCCGTTTCTGGCCGGCCGACAGCTACGCCGAAGGCACCACGCCACCGTCGTTCGACAAGCAGTTCGTGCGCGACTGGCTGGAAGCTTCCGGCTGGAACAAGGCACCGCCAGCCCCGGCCGTACCGCTGGACGTACGCGAAAAAACCGCGGCCAAATACCGCGAGGCGCTGGAGCGCCTGACCGCACAGTAAGCCCTGGCCCACGCCAGACGCTTGCCCGGCCCGCCTAGCGCGGGCTTTTTCATCCCCGCCTGCCGCACTGGTGGCATACTTGCGTTTTTATCGAACCTGCCAAGGGAGTAGCTCATATGGCCCGTAGCCAGCCCGCGCTCAGCACCGCCCGTTTACAGCTTTTGCCGCCCGAAGCGGCCTGGGCCCGCGCCGTTCGCGACTACCAGCTGCGCAACCGCGAGCACCTTGCCCCGTGGGACCCGACCCACGGTGATATGTATTTCACCGAGCTGTTCTGGGGCATGCGCCTGCGCGAACGCATCGAGGACTTCAAGCTGGGCCGCGGTGCCATGTTTCTGGTGATGCACGACAAGCAGCCAGGGCAGGTGATCGGCACCCTTACCCTGAGCAATATCGTGCGCGGGGTGTTTCAGGCCTGCCACCTGGGCTACAACATCGATCATGCCTACCAGGGGCAGGGCATGATGAGTGAGGCCGTCGAGGCGGTGGTGCAGTTTGCCTTTCGCGACCTGGGCCTGCACCGCGTTCAGGCCAACTATCAGCCGGAAAACCAGCGCAGTGCACGCCTGCTCGCCAAGCTGGGCTTTACCATTGAGGGCCAGGCCAAGGAGTATCTGTTTCTGAATGGTGCCTGGCGCGACCATGTGCTGACCTCGCGCCGCAACCCGGATTTCGACAGCACGCCGCTACGCGCCTGATCCCTTAACGTGCTAACCGCTGTGCCGCAGGGTTGGCCGCATGGCGGAAAAGGCCTATTCCTCATGGGGTTGGCGGAATTTTTGCATGCGTTATGATGTGGCCTCCTCATCATGCAAGGTGTTCCGATGACGCTAGACCCTGTGGTGCTTTTCTTTGTGCTGGGCTTGCTGGCAGCGCTGGCCAAGTCTGATCTCAAACTCCCCCCCGCACTATACGAAACCCTGTCGGTGTTTCTGCTGATTGCCATCGGCCTGAAGGGTGGCGTGGCCTTGTCCAAGCTCACCGGCAGCGCGGTACTGTGGCAGGTGGTGGCGGTGATTGTGCTGGGGGCGGCATTAACGCTCGTGGCCTTTGCCGTGTTGCGCTGGCGCCTGGGCCGGGCGGATGCCGCGGCCACTGCAGCGCATTATGGCTCGGTCAGTGTGGTGACGTTTGCCGTGGCCAGTGCCTATCTGTCGCGCCAGGGCGTGGAGGCCGAGCCGCAGCTCACTGTGTTTCTGGCGGTGATGGAAATGCCGGCGCTGGTGGTGGGTGTGTTGCTGGCCCGTATGGGTGGCGACAAGCGGGTGAACTGGGGCCGCCTGGCGCACGAGGTGTTTCTGGGCAAGAGCATGGTGCTGCTGATGGGCGGCTTGCTGATAGGCTGGATCGCCGGTGCGGACGGCATCAAGAGCCTGTCGCCGCTGTATATCGATCTGTTCAAGCCGGTGCTGTCGCTCTTTCTGCTGGAGATGGGTTTGCTTACCGCCGGTAAGCTGGCCGGCCTGCGTACCCAGGGGCTGTTTGTGGTGGCGGTGGCGACGCTGATGCCCTTGCTGTTTGCCTGCCTGGGTCTGGCCACCGCCGTGGCCATGGGGCTATCGGTGGGTGGGGCGATGCTGCTGGCTACCCTGTGCGCCTCGTCGTCCTATATTGCCGCCCCGGCTGCCATGCGCATTGCCGTGCCAGAGGCCAACCCGGCCATTTCGCTGGCCGCCAGCCTGGGCGTGACCTTCCCGTTTAACCTGTTGCTCGGTATCCCGCTGTACCTGTGGCTGGCACAGCAGGTCTATGCCTGAAAGGAACACCATGCCATTTCATGACAAAAAACTGCTGACCATCGTGACCGAGTCGGTACTGGAGGCACGGCTGGTGAAGGATATCCAGCGCCTGGGGGCACACGGCTATACCGTGGTGGATGCGCGCGGTGGTGGCGCACACGGTGTGCAGGGCGGGGCGTGGAGTTTCGACCGCAATATCCGCATTGATGTGGTGTGCGACGCACAAGTGGCCGAGGCAATTGCGCTACGCTGCGAACAAAGCTATCTGCCGGACTATGGCCTGATCCTGTATGTTTCGGATGTAGGGGTGCTACGCGCAGACAAGTTCTAGTGCGAGCCTGCCAGACATCAGGGGGAAACATGACGCAAACCTTTCGTTTGACCGCCAGTGATGGTGCCGATATCCATGGTTGCTATTGGCTGCCTGCTGGCGAGCCACGCGCAGTGGTGGTCATCAGCCATGGCATGAGCGAGTACGGCGGGCGCTATCAGGCGCTGGCACAAAAGCTGGTGTTGGCGGGCTACGCGGTGTATGCACACGATCACCGTGGCCACGGCCGCCATGCGCCGCTACCCGGCTGGTTTGCCGAACAAGGCGGCTGGCAGCGGGTGGTGGATGACCTGCGCGAGGTGGTGGACTACGCCCGGCAGCAGCACGAGCGCCCGGTGGTGCTGTATGGCCACAGTATGGGCAGCTTTATTGCCCGGGCTTTCATCCTGCGCTACGGCCAGCGCCTGGCCGGGCTGGTGCTTTCTGCTACCGGCTACCGTCAGCGCTACCTGTCGCGTGTGATGCGTGGTGTCGCCAGGTTGGCCGCCAGGCTGGGGGGCGCCAGCAAACCCAGTACGTTCATGACGGCGCTGGTGTTCGGCAGCTTCAATCTGGGGTTTTTGCCTGCGCGTACCCGGCTGGACTGGCTAAGCCGCGACCCGGCGCAGGTGGATGCCTATATTGCCGACCCGCTCTGCGGCCAACATCCTACGCCGCAGCTGTGGATCGACTTGTTTGGCGGCATTATCGAGCTGGAGCTGGGCGAGGCCGATGGCCGTGCGCTGCCCAAGGCCTGCCCGGTATGGCTGCAGGCCGGCAGCCGCGACCCGGTAAGCCTGGGCAAGTTTGGCCTGGGCCAGCTGGCCAGCCGCTACCGTGCAGCAGGCATGCAGGATGTGAGCGTTACGGTGTACCCGGGCGGGCGCCACGAAATGCACAATGAAACCAACCGTACCCAGCTGGAGGCCGATTTGCTGGCCTGGCTGAACCGCATTACCGCCTGAGCCGTGTTAGCCGTAAAAAAAGCACCGTCACGCTAGACGGTGCTTTTTTCTTGTATAGCCAGGCTGGTTCAGCCTTTGGCGACGATTTGCTGCACGCTGCCATCCAGCGCCATCAGGTAGGTTTCTACCGCCAGCTGCGGGTATTTGGCCAGAATCTGCTTGCGTAGCGTCATCAGGGTCTCGGCGTGGATCTGCGTTTCTTTTTCCGGCATTTTGCCAAAGTCCTCGCCCAGTACCACCTTGTAGGCGCCGCAGTCGCGGTGGTCGAGAATCATCACCTTGTGAATGTGGTGCAGGCTGATGGCCACGTCCAGGTGCTCCCAGAATGCCTGGTTCCAGGCGGGGAACTTGCTGGTGATCGCCCCCAGTGCCGCCCCAGCCAGCACGATATGGTCGTACTTGTTCTTCATGCCTTGCCCGGCCATGAACGCTTCGGTGTCGTCTACCAGGCGATAGTCCATACACGACAGCAGCAGCGCGTCGGTACCGCCGGCAGCATGCGCCGTTTGCGGCAGAAAGCTGCCTAGCAGGGCTGCGCCACTACCCAGCGCGGCAAGCTGCACAAACTGGCGGCGGCCAGGGTTGGCCGCAGTGTCACGCGGTGCATGAGTGGGGCATTGGCACATGATTTTCTCCCTGAATTTATCAATAGTCTGGCTACATTCTAGGTGATTTATGGCGTGATGTCGTATGCGCAGGGTAGGGCCACGGTGCAGAATTGACAGCTTACTAACTAGTAAGTATCTTCGCTTTCATGCTGCACCCCCTATAACGAAGACAGCGTTGCGGCGGCCAACTGTGCCGCCGTACTAACCAACACGAGGATGAACATCATGACGGCTTACCCGCACTTGCTGGCACCGCTGGACCTGGGCTTTACCACGCTGAAAAACCGCGTGCTGATGGGTTCCATGCATACCGGGCTGGAAGAGGCCCCGCAAGGCTTCGAGAAGATGGCGGCTTTCTATGCCGAGCGCGCGCGCGGCGGGGTAGGCCTGATTGTCACCGGCGGGGTAGGGCCTAACGAAGAAGGCCGTGTGGCCGAGGGCGCGTCCATGCTGGCCGACGCTGCCGAGGTGCCACACCACCGCATTGTCACCGACGCCGTGCACGCTGCTGGCGGCAAGATCGCCATGCAGATCCTGCACACCGGCCGCTACAGCTTCCAGGAAAACCTGGTGTCGGCCTCGCCGATTTGCGCGCCGATCAACTTTTACCGCCCGCGTGAGATGTCCGAAGACGACATCCAGCGCACCATTGCCGACTTTGCCCGCTGTGCCAAGCTGGCGCAGGATGCGGGCTACGACGGGGTAGAGGTCATGGGCTCGGAAGGCTATCTGCTTAACCAGTTCATTGCCCAGCACACCAACAAGCGTACCGATGGCTGGGGTGGCAGCTTCGAGAACCGCATCCGCTTCCCGCTGGCGGTGCTGCGCGCCGTGCGCGAGGCGGTAGGCCGCGAATTCATCATCATCTACCGCCTGTCCATGCTGGACCTGGTGAATAACGGCAGCACCTGGGACGAGGTAGAACAGTTGGCCGCAGAGGTGGAAAAAGCCGGCGCCAACATCATCAACACCGGTATCGGCTGGCACGAAGCCCGCGTACCCACCATTGCTACCAGCGTGCCGCGTGGCGGTTTTGCCTGGGTAACCAAGCGCCTGATGGGCAAGGTAGGCATTCCGCTGATTACCACCAACCGCATCAATACGCCGGAAGTGGCCGAAGACATCTTGTCCAGCGGCTGCGCCGATATGGTATCCATGGCGCGCCCCTTCCTGGCCGACCCGGAATTCGTCATCAAGGCCGAGCAAGGCCGTGCTGACGAAATCAACACCTGTATCGGCTGTAACCAGGCCTGCCTGGACCACATCTTCCAGGGCAAGCTCACCAGCTGTCTGGTGAACCCGCGTGCCTGCCGCGAAACCGAGCTGAACTACATCAAGACCGACGCGCCGAAGAAGCTGGCCGTAGTGGGTGCCGGCCCGGCCGGCCTGGCGTTTGCCACCATCGCCGCCGAACGCGGCCACGACGTGACGTTGTTCGATGCCGGTAGCGAGATCGGCGGCCAGTTCAATGTGGCGAAAAAAGTACCGGGCAAAGAAGAGTTCTACGAAACGCTGCGCTATTTTGCCCGCCGTATCGAGCTGACCGGCGTGACGCTGCAACTGAACACCCGCGTGGCGGCTGCAGACCTGGCTGCGTTTGATGAAGTGGTACTGGCTACCGGTATTGCCCCGCGCACACCACCTATCGAGGGTATCGACCACCCGAAAGTGCTCAGCTACCTGGACGTGCTCAAGTTTGGCAAGCCGGTTGGCCGCAGCGTGGCGGTAATCGGTGCCGGTGGTATCGGCTTTGACGTGTCCGAATACCTGACGCACGAAGGCAAGTCGCCTTCGCTGGATACCGCCGCCTTCATGAAAGAGTGGGGGGTGGACATGGCGGTGACCACGGCAGGTGGCCTGGCAGCCAGCGGCCCACAGCCGCACCCTAGCCCGCGCCAGGTTTATCTGCTGCAACGCAAGAGCAGCAAGGTGGGCGAAGGCCTGGGCAAAACAACCGGCTGGATCCACCGTGCCAGCCTGCAGATGAAAAACGTCACCATGATCCCGGGTGTCACCTACGACAAGATCGACGATGCTGGCCTGCACGTTACCATCAAGGGCGAGCCGCAAGTATTGGCGGTAGACAATGTGGTGATCTGCGCCGGACAAGACCCGCTGCGCGAACTGCAGCAGCCGCTGCTGGATGCCGGCAAGCCGGTACACCTGATCGGTGGTGCTGACGTCGCCGCCGAGCTGGATGCCAAGCGCGCGATCGACCAGGGGGCCAGGCTGGCGGCCAGCATCTGATTTACTGAACGACTGCCTCCCGGCCTGCCCTACGCAGGTTGGGTGACGAACACTTTATAAAGTGCGAAAGACTGCTAGCGTGCCTGGCAGTCTTTTTTTATTTCATTGTTATATTCTTTTGGCATTTAAAAATGTCGGGTTGCGGCATTTTTGCCATAAAAGAAGCAATTACCGATAGAATTTAGCCAAATCAAAAATTCATATTTATTGAAATGCTAGATTGCCGTGGCGTGTTGACGGTACATTGTTAAGCATCAGCTGCCTGACTTTAAAGTCTTGCCTGAGGTGTTTACTGTCTGCGCGACGAGTGAATCGCCAAAATAACGATAAAGGAATGCCAGGATGGCCAAAAAATTCCTGCTGCTATGCCTGACTGCCTGCTGCCTGAGCCCCTTGGCGCAGGCAGCAGACATGCTGGTGCTGGGTGTGGTGCCGTACCTGTCGGCACGCAAGCTGGCCGAACTGTACGAGCCGATGCGTGTCCAGCTGCAAGGTGCTTTGGGCGTGCCGGTTGTCATCGAGTCGGCACCAGACTACCAAAGCTATCTTGAGCGCACCGCTCAGGGCCGCTACGACGTGATTGCCACGTCGCCTTACTTCGGCCGCCTGGCGCAGCAGGAACAAGGCTACGAGCCGCTGGCCCGCCCGCAAACCAACCTTGAGCCCTTGCTGGTCACCCGCAAGGATGGTGTCAATACGCTGGAAGCCCTGCGCGGCAAGGTGGTTTCCACCAGCGACAAGCTGGCTAACCTGACGTTGGCCGCACAGCGCTACCTGATCCAGAATGGCCTGACCCCGGGCAAGGATGTCATCATTCGCCCTGCCGGCAGCCACGCCAATTCTGTCCAGGCGCTGCTGAACGGTGAATCCGCCGCCGCTATCATTTCTGTTACCGCCTTGCGTCAGCTTCACCCCGGTACCACGGTACGGGTGCGCATCATGAAGCGTCTGCCGCAGACCACACCATTGCTGTACCTGGCGAACAAGCGCCTGGGCAGCAGCCGTATCGATAGCCTGCGTCGCCAATTGTTCCAGTTTGCCAACCACACCGAAGAAGGCCAGGCTTTCAGTAAAGAGCTGGGGCATGGTGGCCTGAAAGAGATTTCCGCTGCGGACATGAAGGCGCTGGACCCGTATGTGCAGGATTTGAAGGCGATGCTGAAATAATGGCCATTGACCTGCGGCCGCGTTCGCTGACCTGGATCATCATTCCGGCCTTGTTCGTGGTGCAGCTGCTGCTGTTTGGCATTATTGCCTGGCAGAGCGTGCACATGATGCGCGAAATGGCAGTAGAGCAAACGCGTGTGCGTCTGGGCAGCCTGCAGGTAGAGCTGCGCGCCGCCCTGGTCGCGCCGATGCTGGAGCGTGACTACAGTACGCTGCAGGAAATTACCGACGAACTGACCCGTTCCAGTGACCTGGCCTACCTGGTGGTGCGGGATAGCGCCGGCAAGATCATGGCCCGTAGCGGCATGCAGATACAGCGTTTTACCGCAGATAGCGATATCGCCGGCAGCAACGATCCTTTATTCGACACCCGTTTTCCGCTGACGCAGGGCGAAGTACAGCTGGGTTTGCGCGTGGCAGAGGCGCGGCAGATTTTCCTCAACTTCATCCAGCGTACCGCCCCGATGGTGGTGGTGGCGGGCCTGCTGGCCACCGTCTGGATGGTGTTGGTCACGGTATGGATTGTGCGGCGGCTAAAGCGTTTGACCCAGGCTGCCGAATCGCTGGGCCATGGCACCTTGTCGGTTCGGGCGCCGGAAGACGGTGTAGACGAAGTGGGCCGCTTGGGCCTGGCTTTTAACCGTATGGCCGCAGCGGTGCAGTCGGCAGACGAAAAGTGGGCCAAGAGTCAGCGTTTCACCGATATGCTGCTGCTGGCCATGCCGATGCCGGTGTTTTACAAGGATGCGCAAGGCCGCTACATGGGCTGTAACGATGCCTTTGCCCGGGTTACCGGCCTGAGCCGGCGCGATATTCGTGGCAAGGTGGCCGCCGAGCTATGGCCCGCCGAGTTGGCCGCACTGCACATGCGGCACGATGAGGCGCTCAACGCCGGCCTGGGGCACCAGGAATACGCCGGCCTGCTGACCGACCAGCACGGCCTGCAGCGGCATGTGATTTTTTCCAAGGACGTGTTCTACGACGATCTGGGCCAGATTGCCGGCATTATCGGCGCCTGGAACGACATCTCTGACCTGCGTCGTGCCGAAGGCCGGTTGCAGCTGTTGGCCGGGGTATTCAAGCATTCGCGTGAAGGCATTGTGATTGCCGATGCCAGCGGCCGGGTGGTGGATGTGAACCGTGCGCTGTGCGAGATCAGCGGTTTCGAGCGGGACGAAGTGGTCGGGCAAATGCCCAGCCACTTTTACTCTGGCCGGCACGACGAAGACTTTTACCAAGCCATCCGTACCACCCTGGGCCAGAAAGGCCATTGGCAGGGCGAGGTGTGGAACCGGCGCAAAGATGGCAGCCTCTACCCGGTATTGCTATCGATTTCCATCATTTACGACCAGCAGGGCCTGGTACGCCATTACATCGCCGTGTTTGCCGATATCACGGTGATGAAAGAGCAGGAAGCCCGGCTGGACCGCATGGCGCACCACGACCCGCTTACCCAGCTACCGAACCGCGTTTTGCTGGGCGACCGCATGCGTGTGGCCATTGCCCAGGCCAGCCGTAGTGGCCAGTGGCTGGCGATCTGCTTCATGGACCTGGACAGCTTCAAACGCGTCAACGATCGTTACGGCCACGATGTAGGCGACCAGCTGCTGATCAACATTGCCGACCGCCTGCAGCTAACCATGCACGGCGGGGATACCGTGGCACGGCTGGGCGGCGATGAATTCGCCCTGCTGTTATCCGGCCTGCCCGATATTGAAGCCTGTCACCAGACCCTGCACCGGATTCTGGAGACCGTCGCCCAGCCCTGCGATATCGGCGATATCCAGATACAAGTCTCGGCCAGTATCGGCGTCACCCTGTACCCGCAAGACGAGCAGGATGCCGACACCCTGCTGCGCCACGCCGACCAGGCTATGTACAAAGCCAAAGACCTGGGCCGCAATGGCTACCAGATTTTCGACGCAGAGCACGACCGCCAGAGCCGTAGCCGCCTGCAAAGCCTGCAGCGGCTGGAGCAGGCCTTGATACAGGGCGAGCTACAGCTGTACTACCAGCCCAAGGTCAATATGCGCGATGGCCAGATCGTGGGCATGGAGGCCTTGATGCGCTGGCACCATCCCCAGCGCGGCGTTCTGGCCCCCGGTGCCTTTCTGCCCGAAGTGGAAGATAGCCACCTGGATGTCCGCCTGGGCGAGTGGGTGATCGCTACCGCCTTGCAACAGATGGCACTGTGGCGCGGCGAAGGGCGGGTACTGTCGGTGAGTGTGAATATCTCTGCCCACCATCTGCAGCAGTCGGATTTTGCTGCCCGTCTGGCCTGCCTGCTGGACGCCCACCCGGATGTACCGCGCGGCATGCTGGAAATCGAGGTACTGGAAAGTACGGCGCTCTCCGATGTAGACCACGTTGGCCGCTTGATGCAAATCTGCCAGGGTCTGGGGGTACGTTTCTCGCTGGATGATTTTGGTACCGGCTATTCGTCCCTGCTGTATTTGAAACGCCTGCCGGCAGATAAGCTCAAGATTGACCAGTCGTTTATTCGCGGCATGCACGAAAGCAGCGACGACCTGGCCATTGTGCAGGGCATTATCGGCCTGTCCGAAGCCTTCAACCGAGAGCTGGTCGCCGAAGGCGTGGAAACCGTAGAGCACGGCAGCCTGCTACTGCACCTGGGCTGCGATGTGGCACAGGGCTATGGCGTAGCCAAACCCATGCCGGCTGGCGAGGTCGTAGCGTGGTGCCGTGGCTGGCATAGCCCGCCGGAATGGCTGGCGGCGCGCAAGCGTTGGTCACAGGAAGACATCTTCCTGTTTGGGCTGGAACTGAACCTGCGCAGCACATTGTCGCGCTTGCTTTCCCTGGCCCAGGAGCCGGGCGTGGAGGGCAGCTGGGTAGACGATGTTAGCGAGCGCTTCTTGCGCTGGTACGGCACCGACGGCCAGATGCGCTACGGCGGCCACGCCAGCTTTGTCCAGCTGGGCCAGCTGCAGTCTGCGTTGATGCTGCATTGCCAGCAGCTATGGCAGGCCTGCCAGCTGGGCGACGATGACGCCATCCAGCAGCATATCCCCATTATTTTCACCCTGCGCCAGCAGCACGAGCAGGCAGTGCACAGCCTGCTATCGGGTATGCCGCGGCTGCGGGAAGACAACCACAGCCTGTCCTTATAGGCCCGCCAGCGCTTTGCTGAGTGCTTTCTCGTCAAGGATGCCCAGCAGCTGCTTCACCGGCTTGCCCTGGGCATTCAGGATCACCGTATAAGGCAGGCCGCCACTCTTGTTGCCCAGCTCGCGCATGATGGCAATACCGTCACCATCGCTCATCAGGATGGGGTAGTTCACCGCGGTCTGTTTCAGAAACGCCTGCACCTGCTCCGGCTGGTCCAGCGCAATGCCTACCGTCTTGATGCCCTTGGCGGCCAGCTTCACCGATAGCGACGACAGCATGGGCATTTCCTGCCGGCACGGTGCGCACCAGGTCGCCCAGAAGTTCACCACGGTAAGCCTGCCCTGAAAGGGGGCAAAGGCAGCCGCCTGGCCACTTACCAGCGTCAGTTTGGCCTTGTCCAGTTGGCCGGCGGCCTGCGCAGGCAGGCTAAAACCCAGTGCGAGCAGCAGCAGCCCGTGGCGTAGCAGCGTGGTGATATTGTGCATTTTTATTCCATTTTGATAGTAAAAAGTTGTTAGATATCTGCAAGTTGGCCGCAGTTCGCCGCTGCCTTTAAACAAACGTTCATGATAAACTCGCCGATTACTTTTTTGTTTGCGCGCGAGTCATGTCTATTCTCGTTTGCGGGGCGCTGGCCTACGACACCCTGTTCAATTTCGAAGACCGCTTCGATAACCATATCCTGCCCGATCAGCTGCACAAGATCTCCACCACCTTCAAGGTGCCCACCATGCGCCGCGAGTTTGGCGGCCCGGCAGGCAATATTGCCTACAGCCTGTGCCTGCTAGGCGAGAAGCCGCTGGTGATGGGGGCTGTAGGGGAGGACTTCGAGCCTTATCGCCAGCATCTCAAGCGCGCAGGCGTGGATGACCGCTTCATCCGCACCATTCGCGGGCAGTATACGTCGCAATGCTTTGGCATTGCCGACAAGGATGGCAACCAGCTGATGGCCTTTCACCCCGGCTCCATGGACCACGCTACCGTGAACCATATCGCGGACGTGCCAGAGCCGGTACAGGTGGCCATCGTATCGCCAGGCGGCCACGCCGCCTTTTTGCAGCACACCCGCGAGCTGCACGCCGCAGGTATTCCGTTCATATTCGACCCGGGCCAGGAGCTGCCGCTGCTGTCGCGTGACGAGCTGAATGAAATCGTGGAGCTGGCAACCTATGTAGCTATTAACGATTACGAAAGCGAGCTGATGCGCGAGCGCGCGGGCTTGCCGGTAGAGGTGCTGAAAGACAAGGTCAAAGCACTGATCGTGACGCGCGGCTCCAAAGGTGCCGAAATCTATGTGGACGACACCATCCACCTGATTCCGCGCGTACAGATGCCGATCAAGCCGGTAGACCCGATGGGCTGCGGCGATGCCTTCCGCGCTGGCCTGCTGTACGGTATCAAGCATGGCTACGACTGGAAGATCACCGGCCGTCTGGCCAACGTGCTGGGCGCCATCAAAGTCACCAGCCATGGCCCGCAGAACCATTTCTTTGACTGGGACAAGCTGAAGTCGCTCTACCTGCAGGCCTACGGTGACCCCTGGCCGCTGTAAGAAATATCGTGGGTGTTTTCCACACTGTTCAATAAGGCACGCTTTGGCGTGCCTTATGCATTGTTATGCCTGCGATAGTTTTTTCACCGGCCTTGTTGTCTTTAATAATCAATGGCTTGAATGTCGCCTGGCTACGCCGGATGCGCCTGCCTGCCAAAAGCCGGCCTGGAGCGCGGCGATTTTCCTTGGCTGGCAAAGCGCGACAAAGTGATAACGGGGTTGAATAAGCCGCGCGGCGGCCCCACCATGCACCAATTACCGCTTTCCCCGCAGAAAGGGCACCATGACCGTACCGCATTTGACCACCGCTTTGACCGGCCCTTTGCTAGAGCTGGAAAGCCGCATTCTGCTAGCCCAGCCGCATATCGAGCACTGGTTCCGTAGCCAGTGGCACAATCACGCTGCCCCGTTTTATGGCTCGGTAGACTTGCGCAATAGCGGTTTCAAACTGGCACCGGTGGACATGAACCTGTACCCGGGTGGCCATAACAACCTGAACCCCGAATTTCTGCCCTTGGCCGTGCAGGCAGCACAAAGCGCGGTAGACCGCGTCTGCCCCAAGGCCAAGAGCATCTTGCTGATACCGGAAAACCATACCCGCAACACCTTCTACCTGCAGAACGTGGCGGCGCTGGTCCATATCTTCGAGCAGGCCGGGCTGAAAGTACGTCTCGGTACGCTCAACCCGGAGATTACCGAGCCTACCGCTCTGACTGCGGCCAACGGTGCCGTCGTCACGGTGGAGCCGCTGCAACGCCGTGGCAGCCGCGTGGTGTTGGCCGACGGTTTCAGCCCGTGCATTGTTCTGCTGAACAACGACCTGTCTGCTGGCCTGCCCGACGTACTGGCCGGTATCGAGCAAAACCTGATGCCGCCGCTGCACGCCGGCTGGGCTGTGCGCCGCAAGACCAACCACTTTGCCGCCTACGACAAAGTGGCCAGCGATTTTTCGCAGCTGATCTCCATTGACCCCTGGCTGATCAACCCCTATTTCAGCGCTGCCGGTGGCCTGGACTTCCACACCCGCCAGGGTGAAGACGCGCTGGCCGAGCACGTGGCACAGATGCTGGACAAGATCCGCATCAAGTACCGTGAATACGGCATTACCCACGACCCGTACGTGATTGTGAAAGCCGACGCCGGCACCTACGGCATGGGCGTGATGAGCGTGAAGTCGCCGGAAGAGGTGATTGGCCTGAACCGCAAGGCCCGCAACAAGATGTCGGTGGTAAAAGAAGGCCTGGAAGTGAGCGAGGTCATCGTGCAGGAAGGCGTGCACACTTTCGAATCCATCAACGATGCCGTGGCCGAACCCGTGGTGTACATGATGGACCGTTACGTGATTGGCGGTTTCTACCGCGTGCATACCGGCCGTGGTGTAGACGAAAACCTGAACGCCCCGGGCATGCACTTTGTCCCCCTGTCGTTTGAAACCGCCTGCCTGCCAGACCATAAAGTCGGCCCCGATGCCCCGCCAAACCGCTTCTACGCCTATGGCGTGGTAGCGCGCCTGGCGCTGCTGGCCGCCTCGCGCGAGCTGGAAGCCACCGACCCGGACGCCGAATAAGCGCCCGCTGCGGCCAACCTTGGGAGCAAACCTATGCAGATACTGTTTATTGCCGACCCGCTTGAAAGCTTCAAGATCCACAAGGACACCACCTACGCCATGATGGAAGAGGCGCACGCGCGCAACCACGCCATCTGGTTTTGCGAGGCGGGCGAGCTGTACGTGGAAGGCGGCCGCATTCTGACCGAAGCCCGCCCGGTGACGTTTACCGGCCTGGGTGGCAAAGAGTGGTTCAAGAAAGGCAACAGCCAGCGCCTGCCATTGCAGGGTTTTACGGCGGTGGTCATGCGCAAAGACCCGCCGTTTGACCTGGAATACCTGTACGCCACCCAGCTGCTGACGCTGGCCGAGGCCGAAGGCGCCCGCGTCTTCAACAAGGGCCAGGCGCTGCGTGACTTTAACGAAAAACTGGCGATCCTGAATTTCCCCGAGCAGACGGCGCCCACCATGGTGACCTCGCGCCCGGACCGGCTGAAACGCTTTGTGCGCCAGCATCAGGACGCCATTCTCAAGCCGCTGGACGGCATGGGGGGCAGCGGTATTTTCCGCGTGACGCCAGACGACCCGAACCTGAATGTGATTATTGAGACCGTAAGCCAGCACGGTACACAAACGGTGATGGCCCAGCGTTACATTCCGGAAATCCGTGAGGGTGACAAGCGCGTACTGGTGATTGATGGCGTACCGGTGGACTACTGCCTGGCACGTATTCCGCAGGGCGGCGAAACCCGTGGCAACCTGGCAGCAGGTGGCCGTGGCGAAGCTCGCCCGCTGACCGAGCGCGACCGGGAAATCGCCGCTGCGCTGGCGCCCGAGCTCAAGCGCCGCGGTATTTTGCTGGCTGGCCTGGACGTAATTGGCAACTACCTGACCGAGGTGAACGTGACCAGCCCGACATGCTTCCGCGAGATCATGGACCAGGCGGGTATTAACGTGGCCGCGTTGTTCATCGATGCGCTGGAGCGTGCCTCCGGCCACGTGGCCTGATGCGCCAGTTAGGTGGGTTACAGGCGGCTACGGCCGCCTTTGTCGTTTCTGTGCTGGCGGGCTGCAGCCCGCAGCCGGAAGCCTGGCAGCAGGAAAGCTTTGTGTTTGGCACCCGTGTGGTGCTGACGGTTTACGATACCGACCACACCAGGGCACAGGCGGCCATGGCGCAGGTGCTGGGCGATCTGGACCAGCTGCACCATCGCCTGCACGCCTGGACGGCGGCAGGGGAGGTGCATGCGGCCAACCAGGCCATCGCCGCTGGCGAGCCGTTTCGCGCATCGCCCGAGCTAGACGAGCTGATTACGCTAGGCCAGCAGCTGGAGCAACAAAGCGGGCAGCTGTTCTCGCCGGCCATTGGCGCCATGGTGGCTGCCTGGGGCTTTCATGCCGACCAGTACGCCGCCCGTCTACCCACCACGCAGGCGCTAGCAGACCTGGCCGCAGCGCGGCCACGCCTGGCAGACCTGCTGCGCCAGCCAGATGGCCGCTGGCTCAGCCGTAACCCGACGGTGCAGCTGGATTTTGGCGGCATGGCCAAGGGCTGGGCGCTGGACCGCAGCCGCACCCGGCTGCTTAAGGCTGGCATCAGCTCGGCACTGTTAAATATCGGCGGCAATATCATTGCGCTAGGTAGCAAGCCCGGCGGCGAGCCATGGCGGGTAGGCTTGCGCCACCCGCGCCAGGCCGATGCCATGGCCACGCTGGCGCTTGCCGACGGCGAGGCGGTGGGGACCTCGGGCGACTACCAGCGCTTTTTCCAGCTGCAGGGCCGACGCTATTGCCACCTGATTGACCCACGCGACGCGCAAAGCCGCTGTCACGTACAATCCGTGTCCGTACTGAGCCGCCCGGGGCCGCATGCCGGTTTGCTGTCCGATGTGGCTTCCAAACCGCTGTATTTTGCCGGCCCGGCTGCGGCGGCAAGCTATGCCAGCCGTTTTGGCCTGGCAGGCTGGCTGTTAATCGATTCACGCGGCGAAGCGTGGCTGCCGCAGGCCTTTGACAAGCGGCTGCAGTGGCCACTACCGCCTCCCCGTCTTCACCTCACAGGATGATCATGAGTCCGCATCAGGAAAGCCCGTTCAAGGGAAAAACCGGCGTAAAGCGCCTGATCAATGCGTTTGGCTACTCGCTGGATGGTTTGCGTGCTGCCTACCGGCACGAAGATGCCTTTCGCCAGCTGACTTTGCTGGCCATCGTACTGGTGCCACTGGCCTTATTTGTGGTGCCCGCCACGCCGTTGGCCCGGGCGCTGCTCGTGGCTAGCTCGCTGGCGACGCTGATTATCGAGCTATTCAATTCGGCGATTGAAGCGGCGGTGGATCACACCTCGCTGGCACGCCACCCGCTAGCCAAACGCGCTAAAGATATGGGCAGTGCAGCCCAGCTGCTGGGTCTGGTGAACCTGGCGCTGGTGTGGGGCCTGGTGCTGTTTGGCTAACCTGCGGCCCCCACGCCGCTGAGCCTGCGTGTGCGGGTATGCATGCCTACGCGGTGCTGGTGGCGGGGGCCTCGTTAGCCAGTGTGCCGATGGATAGCTCGGCAATATGGCTGGTGGCTTGCTGGGTACGCTCGGCCAGTTTGCGTACTTCGTCAGCGACCACAGCAAAGCCACGCCCGGCTTCGCCCACGCGTGCTGCCTCGATGGCAGCGTTCAGTGCCAGCAGGTTGGTTTGCTCGGATATGTCGCGGATGATGCTGACCAGGCTGGTAACTTTCTGGTAGTTCTCGGTCATGCGCTGCTGGTGTGTCAGCTCGCGTTGACGCAGCAGTTCCTGCGTTTTAATGGCATCGATATCCGTCAGTGCGCCCACCACGCGTAGTGGCGTGCCATCTGCCGCTCGCTTGGTCTGGCCTTTGGCGCGAAACCAGCGGTATTCCCCGCTTTTCAACATCAGCCGGTAGGTGATGTCATAGGGCGTGTAGCCGCTACGGTCTACCAGGTGCGCCTTGAAGGCGGCCACGACACGGTCGCGGTCTTCCGGGTGCAGGCGCGAGGCCCAGCTGTCCAGCACATTGGGGAAATCACTTTCATCCTGGTAGCCCAACAGGTAGCGAAACTGGTCTGACCACCAGAACGGGTTGGCCGCATTGACCGGGTCGCCAGCAATGACTTCCATGTCCCATAGCCCGTCAGACAGCATGGCTGTCGCCAGCTCAAACCGGGTGAGCGTGGTATGCAGCGCTTGTTCCTGATCACGTATGGTCTGAATGTCGGTGAGTGCACCTGCTACACGTAGTGGCTTGCCTTGCGCATCGCGCTTGGTTTCTCCCCGGGCGCGAAACCAGCGGTAGTCACCGTTTTTCAGCTTCAGCCGGTAGGTTATGTCGTAGGGGGTGGCACCACTGTGGTCGTTCAGATGGCGGCTGAAGGCGGCCAGGGTACGCTCTTTGTCTTCCGGGTGCAGGCGTGACGACCAGCTACCCAGCGTATTGGGGAATTCGTTTTCCGAGTCAAAACCCAGCAAATGTCGGAAGGCGGGTGACCACCAGAATGGATAGTGCTCATGGATGGGTTGGGTTGGGTTGATTTCCATATCCCACAAGCCGTCAGCCGTGGCGCGTTGCATGAGCTCCAGTCTGTCTGCCAGGTTTTGTCTGTCGGTTACGCTACGGGCTTTTTCTGTGGCGGCTTCCCGTTGGGCTTCGCCCAGGGCCTGGCCCAGTTGCTGCAAGGCTTCCATTTTGGCTTGCAGCGTGGATAGCACGCTGATGATGCGTTCTTTGCTGTCTGCCGGGCCTGATGGTGGTGGGTGGCCCATGGTGCTTTCTACTGCCGAGATAAAGGCATCCAGCCGCTGCCGACTGCCCTTGCTGAATTCCAGTCCGAACATGGCGCTCTCCTGTGTAATGTGGACGCTGCTGCCGTGTGGGCATGCAGGCTTCATTATGAGAAGACGCTATGCATATCTTTAAAATGCAGGCTGAGGGTAAGGTTATGCGTGCAGGGTAGCGCCCATGGCTCAGCGGTGGGGGCATTGCCGGTACAGTAGCCCGGGTACAACCCGGATCATGCCATTCTCGAAAGGCACCTCCCCTTCATTGCCAACCAGCTCCCACGTTGTTTCGCCCGTTTGCAGGAGGCGATAAACCGGTGTGCCGGCCTGGTACCACAGCAGCTGTTTGCACTGAAAGTAATCCAGGGGTAGTAGCGGGCGCTCGTCTTGTACGAACATGGCGAGTGTCTCTGGTGCCTGTGCGGCGATCTGTTCGCGGTCAGCCAGCCAGATGCCGATCATCATGACCAGAAACGACAGCGCCAGTAGTGGCCAGGTGCCGCCCATGGCAAATATGACGGTCAGCACGCTGCTGCCGGTAAGAAAAAATTGGCTGTTCATGCTGGGTATCCGCTGAGCACCCGGCTAGGGGTGCATGGTTGCCATGTCATGCAGCGCAGTGGGGCGATGCATGGCCCGGTGGGGCTGTCCGTCTGGCAAACGCGGGGGGGTGTTTGCGTGGCCATGCTGGCCATAGGCGGGCGGCTAGGTTTGAAGCTTAGTGGCTTTTTTGCATGATTTTTGCGTGAAATCAGGCGCTAGACCATGAGCTTTGCGTGAACTGCGTTTTGGCAGGAAATAAAAAAAGCCAGCCCGCAGGCTGGCTTTTGTGTGGCAATGGATCAGGCTTCGGCCTTCCCTTCCGGCGGGGCGATCTGCTCGGCGTAGCCGCATTCTTTTTGCGGGCACACTTTCTCTGTACCGCGACGCTTGGTGGTTTTCAGCGTCAGGATAGGCCAGTTGCACTTGGGGCAGGGCTCGGCAACCGGCGGGTTCCAGGTAGCGTATTTGCACTTGGGGTAGGTATTGCAGCTATAGAACAGCTTGCCGTAGCGGCTCTTGCGCTCGATCAGGCTACCGGTCTTGCATTCCGGGCACTGCACGCCAGTGTCGCGTGGCTTTTCCAGTGGCTCGATATGCTTGCACTTGGGGTAGTTGGCGCAGCCGATGAACTTGCCGAAGCGGCCTTTCTTGATGTGCAGCTCGCCGCCGCAATCCGGGCAGGTGCGGTCTTCGATTACGGTTGGTGCTTCGGCTTCTGCCGCGGCTTGCTCGGCAGTTTCACCCACGTTGCGGGTGTAGTCGCAGTCCGGGTAGCCGGTGCAGGCAATGAAGCGGCCACGTTTACCAAACTTGATCGACAGCGGTTTGCTGCATTTCGGGCAGGCTTCGTCCAGGCTTTCGGTGGTGACTTCCGCGCGCGAAATGCCTTCTTTTTCGGTGATCTGCTTGGAAAAACCCTTCCAGAAGCTGTCCATCACCGGCACCCACTGGCGGCTGCCGCTGGCGATTTCATCCAGCTGGTTTTCCAGCTTGGCGGTGAAGTTGTAGTCCACGTACTGGGCAAAGTGCTCGGTCAGGAACTTGTTGACGATGTCGCCGGTATCGGTAGGGAAGAAGCGCTTTTTGTCGATGATGACGTATTCGCGGTCTTTCAGCGTGGAGATGATGCTGGCGTAGGTGGACGGACGGCCGATGCCGAATTCTTCCAGGGCTTTTACCAGGCTGGCTTCCGAGAAACGCGGCGGCGGCTGAGTAAAGTGCTGATTGCCGTACAGCTTGTCTACCGGCAGGGTTTCGCCTTCGGTCAGTAGCGGCAGCTTGGCGTTTTCTTCGTCTTCGGCGTCGTCTACGTCTTCTTCGTACACCGACAGGAAGCCTGCAAACACCTGTACCTGGCCGCTGGCACGGAAGATGCCATCGCCTACGGCGATATCGATACTGGTGGTGTCAAAGCGTGCCGGGGCCATCTGGCAGGCCAGGGTGCGCTTCCACACCATGTCGTACAGCTTGAACTGGTCGGTGGTCAGGAACGGCTTGACCGATTCCGGTGTGCGCAGGATGGACGTCGGGCGAATGGCCTCGTGCGCTTCCTGGGCATTCTTGGATTTGTTCTTGTAGCTGACGGCGTTTTTGGGCAGGTGTTCGGCGTCGAAACGTTCGGCAATGTAGCCGCGGATTTCTTCTACCGCTTCATTGGCCAGCGCCACCGAGTCGGTACGCATATAGGTAATCAGGCCCACGGTGCCCTGACCGATATCGATACCTTCGTACAGCTGCTGCGCGGTACGCATGGTGCGATCGGTGGTCATGCCCAGCTTGCGCACGGCCTCCTGTTGCAGGGTGGACGTGGTGAATGGTGCGGCGGGGCTGCGTGATTTCTTTTTCTTTTCGATGCTGGTGACGTTGGCCGCATGGCCGGCCAGCAGGCCCAGGATGCGGCTTTGTTCCGCTTCGTTGGGCACGTCGAATTGCTCCAGCTTTTTGCCGGCAAACTGGGTGAGCTTGGCGCTGAACTTGGTACGGCTCTTGTGGCTGTCCAGGTGTACGGTCCAGTATTCCTGCTCCACAAAGGCCTTGATCTCGTTTTCGCGTTCGCAGATCAGGCGCAGCGCCGGACTTTGTACACGGCCGGCAGACAGGCCGCGGCGGATTTTTTTCCACAGCAGTGGCGACAGGTTGAAACCTACCAGGTAGTCCAGTGCGCGGCGTGCTTGCTGGGCGTCTACCAGGTCCTGCGCGATGGCGCGCGGGTTGGCGATGGCTTCCAGTACCGCGTTTTTGGTGATTTCGTGGAACACCACACGCTGGGCGGTTTTGTCCTTCAACAGTTTTTTCTTGTTGAGGATTTCCACCAGGTGCCAGGAGATGGCTTCGCCTTCGCGGTCCGGATCCGTTGCCAGATAGACGTGGTCTACCTTGTTGACGGCTTCGATGATGGCGTCCACGTGTTTGCTGTTGCGCGCAATCAGCTGGTACTTCATGGCGAAGTCTTTTTCCGGGTCCACAGCACCGTTTTTCGGTACCAGGTCGCGCACGTGGCCGTAGGAAGCCAGGACTTCAAAGTCCGGGCCCAGGTATTTTTTCAGCGTTTTCGCCTTGGAGGGCGATTCGACGATCAGGAGACTGGAGGGCATGTCTGCTTTGTTTTCAGTAGCACGCCATGGGGCGCGACATATTGTGTATTCATCAAACAAAACAAGAGCGCAAGGTTTTGCGCTCTTGTCGAATCCTGACACTGCGGCCAACCTTGATGGCACGCAGTGTGTGCTTATTGCATGGTGGGTTCGCCGTGCAGGGCGCTGAGCAGGTCTTCACCTACCAGCACCGGCAGTTCTGCGCGTTGTGCCCACAGTACCATCAGTGCGGCCAGTTTGGCGGTTGGCAGGGTAATTTCGTCATCCGGCATCACCAGCAGGCGGTCGATCAGCATTTCTCGCTGGGCGGGTGACAGGGCACCGTTGTGTTCCAGGAACACGATCAGGCCGCGTACGTCGCTGGGCAGGCGCGAGATTTCGTATTCGTGAAAAACACGCATGCCACTGCCTTCATTGGCACCCAGATAAGCACCTTCATTCAGCTCGTTCAGGCCGTCAAGCCAGTCCAGCGCGTCGCTGATTTCCTCATTTTCGAAACCTGCTGCGGCGAGCTGGCGCCCCAGATCATCACGGGCGGGGCAATGATCGGGGTCATTGAATTCTTCTAGCAAAAAGGCGAGAACGTCAAACATCTATAGGAATCAATCACTTGTATGGGTTGGCTAGTGGGCGTCGGCACGGCGCTGGTAGCGCCCGCCTTGCATGCTGTCGACATGGCCCAGTAGTTCGAGCTCAAGAAGCATCGCGTAAACGTCCCCCGCCGTCAACCCGAGCCGGCTGGCCAGGGTGTCGGCGTCTACCGGGTCGTAGCCCATGGCTTGCAGAATATCGGGGCCTTCGGTGATGACTTGTTCTGCTGCTGCCGCCGTGTCGGGTAGCGGGGCGGACGGCTTGCCGATTTCGTCCAGTACGTCGTCTACCGTTTCTACCAGCCGGGCGCCGTCCTTGATCAGCCGGTGGCAGCCGCGGGCCTGCGGGTTCAGGATGGAGCCGGGGATGGCCATGACTTCGCGCCCGGCTTCCAGCGACAGGCGGGCGGTAATCAGCGAGCCGCTTTGCAACGTGGCCTCTACCACCAGGCAACCACGGCACAGGCCGGCAATGATGCGGTTGCGGCGCGGGAAGTGTTGCGCCAGCGGGCCCATACCCAGCGCAAACTCGGACAAAATCAGGCCCTGCTCGGCGATCTGGTGCGCCAGCTTGCGATTGCTGGCCGGGTAGACGCGGTCTATGCCCGTGCCGATGATGGCAATGGTGCCGCCACCTGCGGCCAGGGCGCCTTCGTGGGCGGCGGCGTCTATGCCGCCGGCCAGGCCGCTGACGATGGTGTAGCCCTGTGCGGCCAACCTTTTGGCAAAGGTACGGGCGTTATCTTCGCCTTGCGGGGTGGCGTTGCGGCTGCCCACGATGGCCAGCATGGGCGTGGCGAGCAGGGCACGTTGGCCGCGGGCAAACAGCAGCGGCGGGGCGGCACCCGCCTCGGCCAGTTGGCAGGGGTAGTCCGGGTCGTTCAGGGTGAGCAGGCTGCAGCCCGGTTGCTGTGCCCACGCCAGGGCGTCGGCGGCACTCTGGCGGGCGATATCGCCACCCAGTGCATCCAGTGCTTCGCCTTCCAGCACGCCGGCTAGCTGGCTGCGGTTGGCAGCCAGCACGGCACTGGCGCTGCCAAAGCGCTGCAGTAGCTGCAGAAAGCGCTGCGGGCCAATGCCGGGCGACAGCGCCAGGGTGGCCCAGTCTTGCAGGCTGTAGCTCATTCGGGCTGGGCGACGCGGTCGCCCACGATGACCGGCTGGGTGGCATCGACCACCAGGGCGTAGGAGGCCTTGTTGAAGACGCGATAGACGATCAGGCGGCCAACTTGCTGGGTAGGCAGCACAGCGTGTTGTTTGGGGGCAATCTGCACCGTACGTGGTGCGCGGTAGATGCCGAAGACGTGGCCGATTTCTACCCCGTCGCGCAGGCCACGGTTGATCATCACATTATAATTCTGGCCGATTTCGTTCACGCCGTTGTAGGCGCTGACGACACGGCCTTCCAGTGCCGCCGGTGCTTCGTGCGGGGAATATTGCGGTACGGTGAACTGGCTGGCTTTCATCAAGCGGTCGCCTACCAGCACTTCTTCTGCCACTTTACCCACCATCAGCGTGCTGATGGTGTCCAGCTTGCTCACTGTCAGCTCGCCGCCATAGGTCACTTCATGGCCCAGTACTTCTTTGGTA
Source organism: Neisseriaceae bacterium (assembly GCA_027489245.1). GTDB lineage: Bacteria > Pseudomonadota > Gammaproteobacteria > Burkholderiales > Chromobacteriaceae > Vogesella. The sequence goes on from JAIYAC010000004.1 coordinate 72,915, forward strand.
TCCGGGTCGGTAATGGTGCGGCCCAGGCGGTAGGCTTGCCAGGTGCCGCCGGCATCCAGGCCCTGGCCATAGGCCACGTCAGTGGTAGACAGGATCACCCGGTTGTCCTGGCCGGCAATGATGCGCGGCGCGCTGTTGTAGCTGGACAGGTCGTCCAGCAGCAACGGGCGTTTCAGGAAGGGCTCGATCATGCGGGCCGGGATGGTGCTGATGGCGGCATCCAGCGGCTGGCTGCGAATCTGCGGTGACAGCTTTACCACGCGGTTGCCTTCACGGCGCAGAACCGGTTCGCCGTCTATCATGTCCAATACCAGGGTTTCACCGGGGTAGATCAGGTGCGGGTTCTTGACCTCGTCGCGGTTCAGCCGCCACAGCTGCGGCCATTTCCAGGGCGACTTCAGGTACCGGGCCGAAATATCCCACAGGGTATCGCCCTTTTTGACCACGTAGCGTTGTGGTGCGCCCTCGCGCAGCGCCAGTGTATCGGCGTAGGCCGGCGCAGACAGGCCAATGGCAATGAGTAGCGATATAATAGGTTTAAACATCAGAAAGTGACCCCATTTGACCGGCACTTGAGAAAAAGGCTAACCGGATGCTGGCAACATTATCGTTCTGGCTGCCGCCATCCCACAACTGGAAATCTGTTTGAATCATGGCACTGCTTAACATCCTGCACTACCCGGACCCGCGCCTGCACAAGGTAGCCGCCCCGGTCACCCTCTTCGACGCGGCACTGCAAAAGCAGGTCGACGATATGTTTGAAACCATGCACGAAGCCAAAGGCATCGGCCTGGCGGCCACGCAGGTGAACTATCACTACCGCCTGCTGGTGATCGATGTGTCGGAAGACAAAAGCGAGCCACTGGTGGTGATCAACCCCGAGTTTTTGCAAAAAGACGGCGAAACCGTGTACGAAGAGGGCTGCCTGTCGGTGCCTGGCGTGTACGATAAAGTCACCCGCGCCGAGCGCGTCAAGCTGCGCGCCCAGAACGCCAAGGGCGAGTTTTTCGAGCTGGAAGCCGACGGCCTGCTGGCCATTTGCCTGCAGCACGAGGTCGATCATCTGGACGGCAAGGTGTTCGTGGAATACCTGTCCGAGATGAAGCAAAGCCGCATCAAGACCAAGCTGAAAAAGCGCGAAAAACAAAACATGTAAGCTGCTGCAGCTTGTTGCTGCTGTAGTTGATCGGGGCACGCAAGCGTGCCCTTTGGCTTTTTAGCGATGGCCCCGGCCACGCTGCCAGGAAAGACACCCGATGAAACTGATATTTGCCGGTACGCCGGTCTTTGCTGCCCAGGCGCTGCAGGCGCTGATTGACGCCGGCCACGAGATTCCCCTGGTGCTTACCCAGCCAGACCGCCCGGCCGGGCGCGGCATGAAGCTCAAGCCCAGCCCGGTAAAAGAGCTGGCATTGCAGCACGGCCTGCGCGTGGAGCAGCCGCTGACGCTGAAAACCCCCGAGGCGCAGGCGCTGGTGGCCGATGTGGGCGCCGAGGTGATGGTGGTGGCAGCCTACGGCCTGCTGCTACCCAAAGCCGTGCTAGACATGCCCGCGCGCGGCTGCCTGAATATCCACGCCTCGCTGCTGCCGCGCTGGCGCGGTGCGGCGCCTATCCAGCGTGCCATCCTGGCGGGCGACGCGGAAACCGGCATCACCATCATGCAAATGGACGTGGGCCTGGATACCGGCGATATGTTGTCGGTACACCCGCTGCCGATTAGCGGTGACGACAGCGCCGCCAGCCTGCACGACAAGTTGGCCGCACTGGGTGCCCAGGCCATCGTGGCCACCTTGGCGGCACTGGATACCTGCCCGGCCGTCAAGCAGCCGGAAGCGGGGGTGACCTACGCCGCCAAGCTCACCAAAGAAGAAGCCCGCGTGGACTGGCAGCTGCCAGCCGCCGATATCGCCCGTGCCATTCGCGCCTACAACCCGGCCCCTGGGGCGCACACGCTGCTGGCTGGCGAGGCGCTCAAGCTGTGGCAGGCCCACGCTATTGATGGCCAGGCATCGGCAGGGCAGGTGGTGCGCGCCGATGCCGACGGCGTGGTGGTGGGCAGCGGCGACGGGCTTGTTGTATTAACGCAACTGCAAGCCGCTGGTGGCAAAAGGTTGGCCGCACGCGACTTTATTGCCGGCCGCCCGACACTGGCGGGGGCCGTACTGGGTGCTTGAGTTGCCGGCCTGTCGCCCTCATAGTCCTTAACGAACGCCTGAAAGGAGCAAGACATGGGCTTTAACTGGTTCAAGACCACGCTGTTGATGGCGGCCATCCTGGCGCTGTTCGTGATGATAGGCGGCATGATCGGCGGCAAGGCCGGCATGCTGATTGCCCTGCTGTTGGGCGGTGGCATGAACGTGTACGCCTACTGGAACTCCGACCAGATGGTGTTGCGTATGTACAACGCCCAGCAGGTGGATGCGCAATCCGCGCCCGAGCTGTACGGCATGGTGGCCGAGCTGGCGCAGCGCGCCAATATGCCCATGCCGCGCGTGTACGTGATTCACGAAGAGCAGCCCAACGCGTTTGCTACCGGGCGCAACCCCGAGCACGCCGCCGTGGCAGCCACCACCGGCATCATGCGCATGCTGGATTACCGCGAGCTGCGCGGTGTCATGGCGCACGAGCTGGCGCACGTGAAGCACCGCGACACGCTGATCTCTACCGTCAGCGCCACCATGGCCGGTGCCATTTCGGCGCTGGCCAACTTTGCCATGTTCTTCGGCGGCCGCGACGAAGACGGCCGCCCGGTGAACCCCATTGCCGGCATTGCCGTGGCGCTGCTGGCACCGTTGGCCGCCAGCCTGATCCAGATGGCCATTTCCCGGGCGCGCGAGTTTGAAGCCGACCGTGGCGGCGCCGAGATCAGTGGCGACCCGCTAGCGTTGGCCGCAGCCTTGCAGAAGATCGAATACTACGCCCAGTACCGCACCATGCCTGCTGCAGAGGCCCACCCGGAAACCGCGCAGATGATGATCATCAACCCGCTATCCGGCGGTGGTGGCATCAGTAGCCTGTTCCGCACCCACCCGCACACCGAAGAACGTATCGCCCGCCTGCAGGAGATTGCCCGCGGCGGCGCGTGAAACGGTATCATTCGGCCTTAAATTTGATTTGCGGCCACCGCCCCAGCCGGGCGGTGGCCGGTTTTATTGGAAAGACCCAAACAGCATGCATCGTATTCAGGAACTGGCCGCGGGTTTGATCGCGCGTGTCGAAGAAGGCCGTACCCTCACCGAAGCACTGGCGGCCGCCCAGCGCAGTACCGAGCTCAGCGCCGGCGAGCGCGGCGCGCTGCAGGACATCGGCTACGGCACCTTGCGCCACCTGGGCCAGCTGCGCTTCATCCTGCGCGAGCTGGTGCCCAAGCGCCTGCCTTCCGACGACATCGAACGCCTGCTGCTGGTAGCCCTCTACCAGCTGGCGCACACCCGCGCCGCACCTTACGCGGTGGTAGACCAAGCGGTGCGCTGCGCAGAAGACATCGCCATGGGCCGCCTCAAAGGCCTGGTTAACGGCACGCTGCGCAACTTCTTGCGCAATAAAGACAACCTGCTGGCAGACGCCGGTCGCGATAACGAAGCGCGCTACAACCACCCACGCTGGTGGGTGCAGCGCCTGCGTGCCGCCTACCCCACGCAGTGGGCCTCGGTACTGGAGATGTCCAACCGCCGCCCGCCCATGACGCTGCGTGTGAACGCCGGCAAACTGAGCGCCGAAGACTACGTGGCACAGTTGGCCGCAAAAGATATCAAGGCCCGCATCATCAAGGGCCAGGCCGTGCAGCTGGACGCACCGTGCAATGTGCGTGACCTGCCAGGCTTTGCCGAAGGCGTGGTGTCGGTACAGGACTTTGGTGCGCAAAAAGCCGCCTTGCTGCTGGACGTGGCCGACGGCATGCGTGTACTGGATGCCTGCGCGGCACCGGGCGGCAAGACCGGCCATATCCTGGAGCTAGCCCAGGTCAAGCTGGTGGCGCTGGATGTGGACGCCGAGCGCCTGCAACGCGTGGAAGACAATCTGCAGCGCCTGGGCCTGCACGCCACGCTGAAAGCCGCCGATGCCGCCAAGCCGGAAACCTGGTGGGATGGCCAGCCGTTCGACCGCATTCTGGCTGACGTGCCTTGCTCGGCCAGTGGTGTGGTGCGCCGCCACCCGGACATCAAGTGGCTGCGCCGCCCGGACGACTTTGCCGCACTGGGCAAACAACAAGCCGCCATGGTGGATGCACTGTGGCCAACGTTGGCCGCAGGCGGCAAGCTGCTGTACGCCACCTGCTCCATCATGCCGGAGGAGAACCGCCAGCAAGTCGATGCTTTCCTCAAGCGCCATGGCGATGCGAAACTGTTGAAAGACGAACAATTGCTGCCCACTTCGGAACATGACGGCTTCTACTACGCCCTGCTGGTTAAAAAGGTTTAGCCTGGCGCTAGGCATTTTTATCGTGTGCCTGCTGTCTGCGCTCCCTGCGCAGGCGGCAGAGGGCATTGTGGTACGCCGCCTGGCAGCCAATATCGAAGAGGGTGCCCTCGAAATCTCCACCCGCTACCAGACCACGCTGCCGCCACCGCTGCAAGACGCCTTGCAGCAGGGCGTGCCACTGACTTTCCAGCTTACCTTCGAGCTAACGCGGCCACGCACATCGGCCTGGTGGCAGCAACTCAAGACCTTTTTCGAACCCACCGCCACCCTCAGTTTCAAGCTGGTCTATTACCGCCTGACCAACCGCTATCGGGTAGCCATTGGCGGTTTGGCAAGCAATTACGGCTCCTTGAACGAGGCCCTGTCTGCCGTTGGCAGCATTGCCGGTTGGCGCGTGATGGACGTGTCTGGCTGGAGTAGTGACAGCCAGCATGATCTGCGTGGCCGCGTGCGGCTGGAGCTGGATATCAGCCAGCTGCCACGCCCGTTTCAGCTTAATGCCCTGGGCTCGCGTGACTGGAAGCTTGAGTCCGAATGGGTAACCGTTGCGCCCGAGGTAACAAACTGATGCGCTATCCGGTGATTGCTGCGGCACTGGGTGTCGTCATGCTCTACCTGCTGGCTATTTCTACCGGCAATACGTCCAAACTGGCCGAATACTACTGGTGGGTATTCGGCCTGAACGTACTGGGCCTGCTGGGCCTGCTTGGTGTGGTACTCCGCCAGCTGCTGCGCCTGCGCCGCCGGGTGAAAAGCCGCGAGTTCGGCGCCAAGCTCACGCAGAAAATGGTGGTGATGTTTGCCGTGGTGGCCCTGCTGCCAGGCATGCTGGTGTTTACCGTCTCGGCGCAGTTCCTCACGCGCAGTATCGAAAGCTGGTTCAACGTACAGGTAGAAAGTGCACTGGACCGCGGGCTGGAGCTGGGCAAGAACGCACTGGGCTATGTGCTGACCGATGTATCGCGCAAGGCCCGCGTGATTGCGCTGGATGTTGCCGACCAGCGCGAGCGCGAGCTCAACAGCCGGCTATCGCGCCTGCGCGAACAGCTGGGCGTGGAGGAGGTAGCGGTCTATACCCGCCAGGGCCAGCTGGTGAGCTTTGCCGGCCCGGACGATACCCGCTACCTGCCACGCGCGCCCGACTACGAGCTATTGCGCTCGCTGCAGGGGCGCAAGACCCACGAGAGCATCGATAACGACGCCCGCAGTGGCTTGCTGCTGAAAGTGCTGATGCCCTACCGGAGCTATATCACGGGTGAGCAGCTGATCCTGCAGGTGATCCAGCCCGCCCCCGCCGATATTGCCCGCGATGCCGAGCTGATCGAAGACGCACGGACCGACTACCGCCAGCTGGTACTGGCACGCGACGGCCTCAAAACGTTTTACATGCTGACCCTGGCCTTGGTCTTTCTGCTGGCCCTGACCGCTGCACTGGCCTTTGCGCTGTTCATTTCCGAGCGCCTGTCCGCGCCCTTGTCCGAGTTGGCCGCAGGTACCCGCGCCGTGGCGCAGGGTGATTACTCCAAGCGCCACCCGGTATACCGCAAGGACGAGCTGGGCATCCTCACCACCATGTTCAACCGCATGACCCAGCAGCTGGACGAAGCACGGCATACCGCCGATGAAAGCCGGCGCCTGCTGGAGTCCAGCAAACTTTATCTGGAAAGCATTCTGGCCAACCTGTCCGCTGGCGTGATGGCGTTTGACAGCAGCTGGAACCTGCGTGCGGCCAACACCAGTGCGGGGCGCATCCTGGGCGTGGATTTTGCCGAGCTGGCCGAACACGAGATACAGGTATGGCCGGCGCTGCGTCCGGAGCTGTCGCCGCTGGTCGATACCATCCTGCGCGAAGCGGCCAATGCCAGCCCGCACGACTGGCAGCAGCAGGTGGATTACCTGGGGTCGCAGGGCAGCCGCCAGCTGGTGGCACGCGGGGCGGTATTGCCAGAGCAGTCCGCTACCGGCTATGTTGTGGTGTTTGACGATATTACCGAGCTGGCGCGCGCCCAACGTGACGCAGCCTGGGGCGAGGTGGCCAAGCGGCTGGCGCATGAAATCCGCAACCCGCTCACGCCGATACAGCTTTCTGCCGAACGCCTGGCCATGAAGCTGGCCGACAAGCTGGAAGGCAGCGACGCCGACATGCTGCGGCGGGCCACCGATACCATCGTCAAACAGGTAACGGCCTTGAAAGGCATGGTGGATGCATTCCGGGATTACGCCCGCGCCCCCAGGACAAAACTGGTGCCGCTGGACCTGAATGAGCTGGTGCGAGAGGTATTGATTCTCTACGAAAGCAACCCTGCCCTGAGAGTGGATTTGAGTCTGGAACCCTTGCCGTTTATGGGTGATGCGGCACTTTTGCGCCAGGTTTTGCATAACCTGCTGCAGAACGCGCAAGATGCAGTCCTTGACGCTAGCATCCCGATGATTCAAATTAGCAGCCGACTAGAAGGAAGGAACGCGCTCGTCTGTGTACAAGACAACGGCGCCGGGTTCAGTGCAGACATTCTGCCACGTGCCTTTGAGCCTTACGTAACCAGTAAGGCAAAAGGGACCGGCCTGGGCCTTGCGGTGGTGAAAAAAATAGTGGAGGAACACCACGGCCAGATTCATCTGGCCAATGCAGACAGTGGCGGTGCGCGGATCCATCTCACCCTGCCATTGCTGGAGGCTTAATGCGAAGCAGCGATATTCTGATTGTTGATGACGAGATCGGTATCCGGGAGTTGCTCTCGGAAATCTTGCAGGACGAAGGCTTTACCGTCGCCCTGGCCGAGAATGCCGAAGTTGCCCGCCAATTGCGGAACCAGACACGCCCGGCCCTAGTGCTGCTGGATATCTGGATGCCCGATTGCGATGGCGTTACCTTGCTGAAGGAGTGGGCCAAATCCGGGCAGCTCAACATGCCGGTAGTCATGATGTCTGGCCATGCCAGCATCGACACGGCCGTTGAAGCCACCCGTATCGGTGCTTTCGATTTTCTCGAAAAGCCGATTGCATTACAGAAACTGCTCACCACGGTGCAGCGCGCGCTGAAGTATGGCGACATGCAAGCCAATACCTCGCTGAACCTGGACAAGCTGGGCAAGAGCGCGCCGATTCACGAACTGAAGCGCCAGCTGGAGCGCGTCTCCAAGGTAAAATCGCCGGTGTTGCTTACCGGTGAGGCAGGGGTGGGTTTCGAACTGGTGGCCAGGTTTTTCCACCACGGCAATACGCCATGGGTGACGCCGGCCAAGCTGGAGCAGCTGGCCGATGCACCGCTGGAGCTACTGCAGAAAGCCAATAACGGTGTGCTGTTCCTGCCGGAAATCGGCCAGTACAACCGCCGTACGCAGCAAGGCCTGCTGTTTTTGCTGTCCAAACTGGACCGCTTCAATGTTCGCCTGGTGTGCTCCTGCAGCCGGCCATTGCAAGAGCTGCTGGTCGACCCGGAGTGCGATAACCGCATGCTGACTGCGCTGTCCAGCGTGATTGTGCCGATTCCGCCGCTGCGCGAGCACGCGGAAGACATCACCTTCATTGCCGAGCAGATCCTGCATGAGCTGATCGAATCCAAGCAGATGCCCACGCGCCGTCTGACCACGGCGGCACTGAATGCCATGCGCCAGTATGAGTGGCCGGGCAACCTGGAGCAGCTGCGCAGCATCATCAAGAGCCTGGGCCTGACCGCCGAGTCGGATGATATCGACGCTGCCGAAGTCAACAAGGTGCTGGCGCAGTTCCGCCACGAAAAACCGGTGGAAGAAACCGGCTTCGATTTCAGCCTGCCACTGCGCGAGCTGCGCGAACAGCTGGAACGCCGCTACTTCGAGTACCACATCGTGCTGGAAAACGGCAATATGAGCCGCGTGGCGCAGAAGGTAGGCCTGGAGCGTACCCACCTTTACCGTAAGCTGAAACAGCTGGGCGTGAAATTCAGCCGCAAAGTGGCCGAAGAGTAAGCCTGCCTTTTACTGCTCCTGCGGGAGCTACCCCGACGGCCGCGCAAGCGGCCGTTTTACGTGATGACAAAAGAACTGAACGACAGCGCCTTGCTGCGCTACAGCCGGCATATCCTGCTGCCCGAAATCGATATCGACGGCCAGCAGCGCTTGTTGGCCGCACGCGTGCTGGTGGTGGGGGCCGGTGGCTTGGGCGCGCCCGCGCTGCTGTACCTGGCCAGTGCCGGAGTGGGCCAGCTCACCCTGGTGGACGACGACACGGTGGAGCTGACCAACCTGCAGCGCCAGGTCATCCACGATATGCACACCCTGGGCCAGCCCAAGGTAGCGTCGGCGGCGGCGCGGCTGGCGGCCATCAACCCCGACGTGCAGCTGCGCTTGCTGAACGAGCGCCTGGCCGGTGAAAGGTTGGCCGCAGAGGTGGCCGCGCACGATCTGGTGCTGGACTGCAGCGACAACTTTGCCACCCGCCACGCCATCAACCGCGCCTGTGTCGCCGCCCGCGTGCCCCTGGTGTCGGGCGCTGCCGTGCGCTTTAGCGGGCAGCTGGCGGTGTACGATGTACGCGACGACGCCTCGCCGTGCTACCACTGCCTGTTTCCGGATGAGGGCGAAGCCAGCGATGGGCCGTGTGCCACTTTCGGCGTACTGGCGCCGCTGGTGGGGGTGATTGGCAGCTTGCAAGCGGTAGAGGCCGTCAAGCTGCTGGCTGGCCGCCGCCCGGCACTGGGGCAGCTCACGCTGTACGAGGCGCTGGAGGGCAGCTTCCGCCAGCTAAAGGTGCCACGCGACCCGGATTGTCCGGTATGCGGCCAACGTTAGGCCGTAGATGAAAAAGCCGCTTCGTCTGAAGCGGCTTTTTGTTGGCCCTTGGCCAGGATCAGGCCTTCAGCTGCTGTTCGATCAACTGATGCAGCTCGTTGAAGTCCGGCTCGCCCACATAGCGTTTCACGATATTGCCCTGCTTATCGATGAGGATGCTGGTCGGGGTCAGCTGGATCTCGCCGTAAGCCTTGGCAATGCTGCCGTCCTTGTCCAGCGTGACAAAGAAAGGCAGCTTCTTGTCGTTGACGTAAGCCTGCACGTAGTTCAGCGGGTCGTAGCTCATGGCCACGGCCACCATCTCGTAGCCCTGCTTGGCGTACTTCTGGTGGGTTTCCACCATTTTGGGCATTTCTGCCATGCAGCCGCTGCAGCTGGTGGCCCAGAAGTTGACCAACACCACTTTGCCTTTCAGGCTATCGGTACTGGCCTGCTGGCCGGACAGGCTGGTATAGCTTACTGCCGGTGCGGCGTCGGTAAACGCGCAGCCCGTCAGGGTGGTGGTGGCGGCCAGCGCCAGGATCATCAGGGTGTGCTTGAGCTTCATGGTGCTAAATCCATCAGGTAAGGCCGCCATGTGGCGGCCCGGCAGGTCAGGCTTGGTGTTGCAGGCCTTCGAGAAGTTCCCGCATTTTGCCTTCTATCGGCACGGCTTTGTTTTGCCGGCCATCAAAGGCCACAAAGGTTACATCGGCTTCGGCTACCACGCGATCGCTACCTTCCAGGCTGACGCGCTGGTGGATCACCGCGCTGCGGTTGCCTACCGACTTCACCGAGGTGGCAATGACCAGTTCGTCGTTCATGGTGGCGGGGTGACGGTAATCGATATTGATGTTCACCACAATCAGGGCAATACCGGATGCCAGGAAAGCTGGCAGGTCGGCGCGCTCTTCAAAATAGGTCCAGCGGGCCTCTTCCAGAAACTCCAGATAACGCGCGTTGTTCACGTGCTGGTACAGGTCCAGATGGTAGCCGCGTACCTTGATTTTGGTAATGTGCTGCATGTTTCCCCTCGTGTGGAAAGGTTGGCCGCAGCGCAGGCTGCGGCAGGGTGCCAGCCTGTTTTAGTTATGGTCCAGGTCTAGCGGGATAAACGGTTCGCGCTCTAGCGGGTTGTCTACCAGGTCGGTGAGCACAGAGTGGATTTCCACGTCGAACCATTCGGTAAACAGCGCCGGGGTGAATTCGGGCCAGAAGGCGTCGTCGTCGCACCAGTCGGCCAGCTCGGCGCCAAACAAGGTGCGGTAGTGCAGGCGGACAAAGTCTTCGGCGCTGTCGTAGTCGTCGGCGGCGGGAATCAGCAGGGCGTTGCAGTCGGCGCGCAATTGGTCCAGCTGCAGCTGGCCATCCAGGCTGCCGGGCAGGTTTTGCAGCCAGTCCAGAAAGGGCTGGCGCGGTTTGATGATGGCAACGCTGCGGTTGACTTCGTACATGGGGGGTTATCCTTTTACGGGTGGAGCAATGCCGTCGCTAGCTGCCGTCCAGGCGGTGCGCGGTAGTAAACGACCATTTTCGCACGACTTCCAGTGACGAGTATTCCTGTGCCAGCCGCGCGGGGAAGGGCGGGTAGGGTGCACCAAGGCGCACGATATTGATGGCGGCCTGATCCAGCAGCGGGCTGCCAGAGCTGCGGGCGATACGTACATTCATCAGCTCGCCGGTATCGCGCAGGGTCACGACCAGCTCCAGGCTGCCATACAGGCCGCGCGCACGCGCCTCGGCCGGGTAGTGGCGGTTGCCGATGCGCTCGACGCGCCGGCGCCAGTCTTCCACATAGGCGGCCCAGCTAACGCCAACGGCGGCAGCGCCCAGGCGGGCTTGCTGGCGGTTATCGCGCACTGGCGTAGCGGTATCTTGCTGGCTATCTGGTGCGGTGTTGGCCGCACGCAGGGTGGCTTGTGGTGTGGTGCGTGCGGGGGCGGCGGGCGTGCTGTTGTCGCCGGCCGGGTTGGCACTGCCCTGGCTGTCGTGCTGGGCGAGCAGGTCGGCGTGGGCCGGTTTGGCAGAAGGCGGGGTTTTCAGCACTGTAACCTGCAGCGTACTGTGCGGCCAGACGGGCGGTGTCATAGCGGGAATCAGCCCGCCGGCACTGGCGAGCAAAAGCAGATGCAAGGCGAGCGAGATCAGTATCGCTACCTTGAACAGCGACCTGTCTACCGCAGCGGGGACAGGGGTAAAAAGGCGAGGTGCGGGCATGGCGGACTCCTGCACGGAGTGTAGCATGCCCGCCCCGTGCTTAGCCTTCGAGCAGGCTGCGCAGCATCCAGGCTGTTTTCTCGTGTACCTGCAAACGCTGGGTCAGCAGGTCGGCAGTGGGCTCATCTGCCGCCGCATCGGCCAGCGGAAATAGCGAACGCGCGGTGCGACAGACGGTTTCGTGAGCCTGAACCAGCTCGCGAATCATGTCTTGTGCCTTGGGCACGCCTTGGCTTTCGCTGATCGATGTCAGACGGGCGTAGTCGCCATAGCTGCCTGGTGCCACGTGGCCCAGGGCGCGGATGCGCTCGGCTACCTGGTCTACCGCCAGTGCCAGCTCGTTGTACTGGGTTTCAAACATCAGATGCAGGGTCTGGAACATGGGGCCGGTGACGTTCCAGTGAAAGAAGTGGGTTTTCAGATACAGCGTATAGCTGTCGGCCAGCAGGCGCGACAGGCCTTCTGCAATACGTGCGCGGTCTTGCTCGGAAATGCCGATATCCATGGTGATACTCCCGTGAAACGTGATGACAATACGTTTTACAATGTTTCTTTTTGTAAATACGCCCGATGAAACCCTGGTTAACCATTCAGCCCGAAGGCATACGCCTGACCTTGCACGTACAACCCGGCGCACGCAAGAGCGAGATTGCCGGCGAGCATGGCGAGGCGCTGAAGATCAGGTTGGCCGCACCGCCGGTGGAAGGCAAGGCCAATGCCGAGCTGGTGCGCTGGCTGGCCAGCTATCTGGGCCTGCCGCGCAAGTCGGTTACGTTGCTGACCGGCGAACGCAACCGGCACAAGATCGTGGCCATTGCCGGGCTGGATGCTGCTACCGCACTGGCGCGCTTGCTGCCGGCTGCCTAGTGCAGGCGGCGATCGTTGGGTGTGCTACGGTCTACGTGTTCGTATTCGCCTTCGATAATGTCGCCGTTGGCCGCATTATCCGTGCCGGGCTGCTGGGCGCCGGGTTGGCGGAAGGCCTGACTCATATCGATATTGGCCAGTTTCGGGCCTTTCCACGGCAGCATCAGCAATAGTGCCAGCACATCGCTTACCAGGCCGGGAATCGCCAGCAGCAAGCCGGCCAGCATGACGCGCAGCGGCCACAGTAGCGAAAACAGCGACACCTTGCCTTCGCGCAGGGTGCCGGCCAGGGTCAGTAGCCCGCCCAGCTTGCTATTGCGCATCAGGGCGCTGCCCAGCAGGAAGGTGACAATGACCCAGGCTAGCGTCCAGCCGCCGCCGATATGGTCGGCCAGGCTGAAGAGCGAGTACATTTCCAGAAACGGGTACAACAGTAAAAGTATCAGTAATCCACGCATGAAACGGATATCCGCATGAAGGTGTTAATCGTAGTGTGCAATGTGCCGGACGAGGTGCTCGCGCAGCAGATGGCGGCGGTGCTGGTGGGCGAGGGCTTGGCCGCGTGTGTCAATATCCTGCCGGCCTGCCAGTCGGTCTATCGCTGGGAAGGGCGTATAGAAACCGCCAGTGAAACCCCTTTGCTGATCAAGACCACTGCTAGCCAATATGAGGGGCTGCAGGCCAGAATCCAAGCACTTCACCCCTATGATGTACCAGAAATTGTAGCCGTGGCAGCAGAATGCGGTTTGCCGGCCTATCTGGGCTGGGTGCAGGCCAGTGTTGCAGGGGCATGATTTCGGCATTCCTGGTGGATAAAGGTTCCGGATTCAGCGGTTTTCACGCTTTTTTACGGAAACTGCTTGACGTGTGGGGCTTCGATAGGTATAGTCGCTTTCTCTCAAGGACGGGTCGTTAGCTCAGCTGGTAGAGCAGCGGACTTTTAATCCGTTGGTCGCAGGTTCGAATCCCGCACGGCCTACCACTCCGAGAGAAAATGTATGATGGGTCGTTAGCTCAGCTGGTAGAGCAGCGGACTTTTAATCCGTTGGTCGCAGGTTCGAATCCCGCACGGCCTACCATCATACCGCCACACGGCGGGTCGTTAGCTCAGCTGGTAGAGCAGCGGACTTTTAATCCGTTGGTCGCAGGTTCGAATCCCGCACGGCCTACCAAGAAATTCAGAAAAGCCCAGTCTTCGGACTGGGCTTTTTGCGTTTTCAGCCCGCAGCCAGGGTTGGCCGCAGGCGCAGGCTTTAGGCGTAGTCGTACTGCCCGCCTGCCAGCAGGGCCTCCTGGTAGGCAGGGCGGGCGTGGATGCGCTGCAGAAAAGCCTGGATATGCGGCAGTGTCTTGCACAGGGGCACACGGCTATTGGCTGCCTCCAGCACAAAGCTCATCTGGATATCGGCGGCACTGAAGCTGTCGCCGGCAAACCAGCCACTGCCGGCCAAGTGGTTATCGATATAGCGCAAGTGCATGTCCAGCTGCGGGTCGATATAGCCTTTGCGTACGCCTTTTTCGATCATGCGGGCCAGCGGGCGCAATAGCGCCGGCATGGGCGGCTTGCTGATGCGGCTGAATACCAGGCTCATCAGCAACGGCGGCATGGCCGAGCCCTCGGCATAGTGCAGCCAGTAGGTGTAGTCGCGTGCAGCCTGGCTGCCGGCGACTGGTTTCAGGCTGTGTGCCTTGTCGTACGTGTCGACGAGGTATTCCACGATGGCGCCGGATTCGGCTACGACGATGTCGCCATCGCTGACCACCGGCGATTTGCCCAGCGGGTGAATCGCCTTCAGCGCGGCGGGGGCCAGCAGGGTGGCCGGGTCACGCTGGTAGGTGGTGATGTGGTAGGGCAGGGCCAGTTCTTCCATTAGCCACAGGATGCGCTGCGAGCGCGAGTTGTTCAGGTGGTGCAGGGTGAGCATGGTAGTCCTCGTGGTGGGTGGCCGTGGCTACAGTAACTGTGCCAGCTCGGTTTCGTTATACACCGTTATGCCATGTTGTTGCAGCAAGGCGGCGCAGACGCCGGCACCCGCTTGTAGCTGGCCATCAAACTGGCCGCTGTAGATGTGCCGGTTGCCGCAGGACGGGCTGTTGGCTTTCAGTACGGCCAGCGTACAGCCGTGCTGTTGTGCCAGCGCCAGGGCTAGCCGGGCGCCACGGACAAAAGCCGCGCTGACGTCGTCGCCGGCGGCGGTAAGCACCTGTGCCTGGCCTGTCAGCACGTTTGCGCCATGGCCGCCACGTATTTCTGCCGCAGGCCGTGGCGTGGGCAGGCCGCCGGCGCATTCCGGGCAGAAGGGCAGCAGGGTGTAGCGTGCGGCCAACTGTTGTTGCCAGCTGGCGTGCATGCCTTTGCTGGCGCCGTCGTAGCGTACGGGCTGGCCGAGCAGGCAGGCACTGATCAATAGGGCAGGTTTAGTCATGGTGTACTTGCTCTTGCAGCAGGCGGGCCAGGGTGGCCACGCCGTGTTGGATTTCCTGATGATCGACGCCAGCGTAGCCCAGGACCAGCCCGCTGTGTGTCGGGGTGCTCAGGTAGTGGCGGGCTAGCGGGCGTAGCCATACTTGCTCGCGTGCGGCTGCCTGGCTGATGGCTTGCTCGTCTACGGTGGCGGGCAGCGTGGCTACAAGGTGCATGCCGGCATGGCCGGGCGAGAGTATCAGCGCCTCGCCAGTGCTGTTAGTCAGCGCTTGGCGCAGCTGTTGCTGGCGCTCGCGGTATAGCTCGCGCATGCGCCGTACATGGCGGGCAAAATGGCCTGCGGTGATGAATTCGGCCAGCGCAGCCTGTACCGGGTAGCTGCCCTCGCGGTATAGCCGGGCGTTGGCAGCGCGGAAGGCATCGATCAGGCTATCCGGTACGACCAGGTAGCCCAGGCGCAGGCCGGGGTACATCACCTTGCTCATGGTGCCTACGTAGATCACGCGTTCATCTTGTGCCAAGCCTTGCAGGGCCGGTAGCGGCTGCGAGCTGTAGCGGAATTCGCTGTCGTAGTCGTCTTCCAGAATCCAGGCGCCGCATTGTGCGGCGTGCGCCAGTAGTGCCAGGCGGCGCGGCATGCTCATCACCACGCCTGAGGGGTACTGGTGCGACGGCGTGGTGTAAATCAGCCGCGGGGTTCTGCCGTCGTTCATGGCTGCCGGGTTCATGCCCTCATCGTCCACGGGTACCGGCACCAAGGTCAAACCGGCGCCGCGCATGGCCGCATGGGCGCCGACATAGCCGGGCTCCTCCAGCCAGGCTACGTCGCCGGGGTCGGCCAGCAGGCGGCCAGCCAGCTCCATGGCCTGCTGTGCGCCCTGGGTGATAAGGATTTGTTGTGGCTGGCAGCGGACACCGCGTGATAGTTGCAGGTAGTCTGCCAGTGCCTCGCGCAGCGGTAGCAGGCCGCCATCGGTGGTATAGGCCAGCTCGGCCACACTGGCTTTACGCTGATGTCGCGCCAGCAGTGTTTGCCAGCACGTGTGTGGAAATTGCCGTATTTCCGGCATGCCCGGGGCAAATGCGCCTTGCATGCCCTGCGGTAGGCCCACGCTGTGGAACAGCGCCTTGCCGCGTGCTGACAGCCCCAAAGGTTGGCCGCGTTGGCTGGACTGTGGCGGCGTTGCCCGAAATAGCGGGGCCACAAACGTGCCCGCCCCTTGCTGGCTGTGCAGATAGCCTTCGGCCTGCAGCTGCTCGTAGGCTTCCAGTACGGTATTGCGCCCTAGCCCCAGGCTGTGTGCCAGGTCGCGGCTGGCTGGCAGACGGGTGCCGCCACCCAGTTGGCCGTTGCGGATGCGCTCGCGCAGCAGGCGCATCAGCTGGCGCGCCAGGCCCTCGCGGCTATCGCGCTGCAGGTCGGTGGCTAGCGCGTCGATGATCCATTGTTCCAGCAAAGTGGTTCCCTCCAGCTTGGGAAAACTGGCCCTTACGAGGGACCGTACTGCTGTTTTACCATGCTTGCATCAACCCTGAACAGGAGGAAGCAGCATGGATCAGCTAGCGTTTTACCGGGCCAAACTCGCATTCGAGATCGATAGCTGGGACGTCGCCGAGCAGCTCAAGCAAGGCGCGGCCCTGCAGCTGGTGGATGGCCGCTCCGCTGCCGCCTACGCGCAGGAAACGCTGCCGGGCGCCATCAGCCTGCCGCACCGTACCATTAGCGCCGAGACTGCGGCGCAGCTGCCGCGCGACGTGCTGCTGGTGACCTTCTGCGACGGCATTGGCTGCAATGCGTCCACCAAAACCGCACTCAAACTGGCCGAGCTGGGCTTTACCGTGAAAGAGCTGCAAGGCGGCATCGACTGGTGGAAGCGCGACGGCTACCCCACGGTGCAAGGCGGTGCCAGCTGCGGTGTGACGCCATCGGACGACTGTGGCTGCGGGGGCTGAGCATGCAATACGACGCTTTTGGCCAGCCACTGGGGGCGGCCGTACCTGGCTGGGCCGGTGCCACCGCGCCATATCACCTTACCCTGACCGGCCGCCGCTGCCGCGTAGAGCCCTTCAGCCGGGCGCAGCATGGCGACAGCCTGCGCGCGGCGCTTGAACTCGACCACGACGGTCGCGACTGGGCCTACCTGATGCCGCGCCCGCATAGCGATGCCGACTGGGAAGCCTGGTTTGCCATGATGGAAAGCAGCAGCGACCCGCTGTTTTTTGCCATCGTCGATATCGCCAGCGGCGATGCCATCGGCAGCTGCAGCTACCTGCGCATCGATGCGGCCAACGGGGTTATCGAAATCGGCTGGCTGCGCTTTTCGCCACGGCTACAGCGCACGGTAGCGGCCACTGAAGCCATGTACCTGCTGATGAAGCAGGCTTTCGACTGGGGCTATCGCCGCTACGAATGGAAATGCAACAGCCTGAACGCGCCGTCCATGCGCGCTGCGGCGCGGCTGGGTTTTACCTACGAAGGCACCTTCCGCCAGGCGCGGGTGAACTGGGGCCTGAGCCGCGACACCGCCTGGTTCAGCCTGCTGGATAGCGAATGGCCAGCCAACCGGGCGGTGCTGGAGGCCTGGCTGGATGCGGCCAACTTTGATGCCACCGGGCAGCAGATCCACAGCCTGGATCAGTGCCGCCAGCAGCAGGCCGCCGCCACGCTGCCTGATGGTATTCGGGCCGCCACGCTGGCCGACCTGCCACAGTTGGCCGCACTGTTTGACGCCTACCGCCGCTTTTACGGCCAGCATGACGACGCGGACACCTCGTACGATTTCATCCGTCAGCGCCTGATTCATGCCGACAGCCATGTGCTGGTGTACCAGCAGCAAGGCCAGCTGCTAGGTTTTACCCAGCTGCTGCCGCTGCGCAGCTCGGTGCTGGGGGCCCCGGTGTGGCTGCTCAATGACCTGTACGTGGCCGAAGCGGCGCGCCAGCGCGGCGTGGGGCAAGCGCTGCTGCAGGCGGCGGCTAGTCTGGCGCGCCAGCACGGTGTACAGCGGCTGGACCTGGCGACTGCGGTGGATAACCACGCCGCACAAGCCTTGTATGCCGGGCAGGGCTGGCAACGTGATGAGCGTTTCTATCGCTATCTGCTGACATTGGGATGATTAATTTCACGGTGCGGCCAACGTCGGGGTAAAATCGCTGGTTTTACAAGGCAGTAACGACGTTAGCCGCATGAAATCCCACCCGCGCAATGCCCGCATCAAGGGCGATCCTTTTATTCCCAGCCGTTTTATCTTTGGCGATGCCGTCGAAGAGAAAGGCCTGGAGCCCTACGAGTATGTGATTCATACCGTGGCGCCGGCTTTTGTCTGCCGCCTGGTGGGCATGGATCAGACCCCGTTTGACAGCCGTGAGCAGGAAGGCTTTCAGAGCGATGTACTGTTTGATACGGCCAACAACCTGACACACTACGTCACCAACTCGGGCTTTCGCCTGTTCGATTTCAATTTCTGGGGCGAGCTGCCCACCGCCGCCCAGCTGAAAAAAGTCTGCGACGACGCCATGCAGGAATACCAGCGCCTGCAAAAAGCCTATATCGAGCGTGAGGTGGCGCCCAAAGAGCGTGATTTCCGCCTGGTGCCCACCGAGCCGCTACCGCCGGCAGAGCGCCAGCAGCGCATCAAAGAGCTGGTGAGTACGGCCATGGAAGCCGACAGCAACCCGATGAAGCGCATGCAGCTGCCCATGCTGGTACAGCAGGCACTGACCGGCGGCGACCAGGCCGTGTTTACCGAAGCCCAGCTGGCCTTGCAAGAGCACACGGCTGCCCGCGAGCAGCTGCTGGCGCTGGCGCGCGACAGCATCGCCTTCCCCGAAGTGATGCGCCCCGATGGCAGCGTGGTGTCCTACGAGCTGTGGGCGCTACCCATGATTTTCTCGCGTGCGCAGGGCGGGTTCTGGTGGCACTTCCCGCTGCTGGAGCGCGTGGAGCCGGCGCTGGTGGACGCGCTGGGCCTGCCGGAAGACACCGTGCTGTGGCTGTCGCCGACCATCTTCAACACCGACATGCTGATCGAGCGCAGCTGCCAGTCGCTGGTGCACCTGGCCGCCATCATGGACGCCGGTTGCGATATGGCGCAGCAAGATGTAGACGCCGCCCGCGCCACCTTCGACGCCGCCAGCCAGACGGTTAATCCGCAGCTATCGCTGTGCTGGCTGCCGTTTATCGTGGAAAGCGGCAAGCTGGACATCGACCGCGTACGCCAGCACGCCCGCAAGGCGCTGGACGCTGCCATGCCGCTGGTACAGCAGGCCATTGCTGCCGAAATGAAATACGGTGAAGCCGAGCTGTTTGCCCCCCTGCCATGGTGGGACGCGCTGGGCGCCGGCGTGTACGCCTTCAACCGCAAGCGCCTGGGCCTGCATATGGCGCTGGTACAGGGCAAGACCGACAAACTGGACAATATCGAAGCCGTGGCCGAGTTCCTGCCCGAGCAGCAGGCCTACGACGTGCAGCTGCTAGAGCGGGACAGTGGTGCGCTGCTGAACCGTGTGCAGTGGCTGCTGGTGCCTGACCTGGGCCCTAGCCGGGTACAGGCCTGGGTCGATTTGTCCGAATGTTTGCGCCAGGCCGGTATTGCCCTGCGCGAGCAGCAGGCCAAGTACCACTAATGGCCCGCACCGCTGGTTTACCGGGCCAGCAGTGCAGGGCTGGGCGGTGCCGAGCGGGGATGGCATAGCGGGTTTTCATATATTCTTTTATAGAAATAATGCCATAGAGGCAAAATGATCACCCTTTTGATGATGTATGCATTAAGGAGCTGTATTTGCCTGGCTGGCTTGGCTTGAAATCCTTGCGCACGCGACTCGCGCTGTTTTGCTCGCTACTCATGGTGGTGGTGGTGCTGTTTACCAGCTCGCTCAGCTACCTGGAGGGCAAGGCACGCGTGCGCAGCATGCAGCTGCAGCACCTGGAGGACGTGGTTACCCGCCTGAGTGACGACATAGACGACCGCGTCCGCACGCGCCACGTTTTACTGGAGCAAGCCGCTGCCAGCCTGCAGTTGAGCCGCCGTAATATCAGCCAGCACGCTCCCGAAATACTGCATGGTTTCCGCTACCTGAAAGGCAGCTTCAGCAGCATCATGCTGTTCGATGCCGAGGGCAATGTGGTGGCCGACTACCCCGAGCTGCCAGGGCGGCGTGGTACCAGCGTACTGGACCGTACCTACTTTGCCCAAACCCGTGACACCTTGCGTTCGCAGGTTTCCGAGCCGGTGCGCGTTGCGGGCGATATCAAACGTAGCCTGATCATTTTTACCTCGCCCATCCTGGACGAGCACGGCCAGTTTGCCGGCGTGCTGGGTGGCAGCCTGGAGCTGTTTGCCCCTGAATTGTTTGGCGACCTGCGCTCCATAGCTATTGGCGGTACCGGCTATATCAGTATTCATACCCGCGCCACCCGCCTTACCATTTTCCACCCCGACCGCAGCCGCATCATGCAGGCCAGCCCGGATGGCAGCCGCGACCCGGTATTTGCCAAGGCGCTGCAAGGCTGGGACGGTAGCACCGAGAGCCTGGCGGCCAACGGTGAGCCTGCGCTGGTGGTGTACCGCAACATGAAAAACGTGAACTGGGTGGTAGGCGGCGTCTACCCCCTGCGCGAAGCCTACGAGCCTATCAGCGTGATGGCACGCAACCACGTGCTGATTGTGCTGCTGGCCACCCTGTTTGCCTTCCCTGTGGGCTGGTGGGGCGTGCACCGCCTGCTTGGCCCGCTGCAGGCACTGCGCAGCAAGGTACAGGCCATGGCATTCGGTGCCAGGGACAGTGTGCAGATACAAGGTAGCCACGAGCTGGAAATGCTGGCGCAAACCGTGACGGAGGTATTTGGCGAACGTGAGCGCATCAGCCATGAGTTGGCCGCACGCGAGGCATTCTTCCGTGCCCTGAACGAGTCGTCGCCACTAGGCATCTTTGTGACGGATGCCGATGGTTTGCTGGTGTACTGCAACCAAGCCACGTTGAGCCTGGGCGGGCTGAGCCAGCGCGAGGAAGACTGGCTGGGCCGCCACTGGCTGGACGCGGTGCACCCGGCACAGCGTGATACCATCGAGCCGGAATGGCAGGCGCTGCGCCACGGCGACGTGCCGGGTTTTTACCAGCTATGCCACCTTACCGGCGCCCGCGCCGCGCAGATCAAGGTAGAGCTGCGCTTTACCCGGCTGCAGCAGGGCAGCATCTTGCGCTTTCTGGGCGTGGTGCATGATGTCAGCGACAGGGAAGAAGCCCTGCTTTCCATGACCGCCGAGCGCGAGCGCGGCATGGCTATCCTGACCTCCATTGCGGATGCGGTAGTGCTCACCAACCAGCTGGACGAAGTGTGCTACATCAACCCGCCAGCCCAGCGCCTGCTGGGCCTGAACGCCGAAGAAGCCCAGGGGCGCTCGCTGGCGCTGTTTATTTCGCTGGCCTACCCGGACAGTGGCCAGGCGGTATCGCTGGCTACCCTGGCCGATACCCGCATGGCCGTGCCGGTAGAGCTGGACTTGCTATCACGCGACATGCGCTTGCAGCCGGTGGTACTGACCCTGTCTGTGGTGCAGGCTGCGGGCAGCATGCACGGCTACAAGATTTGCGTGTTGCACGACGATAGCGAGCGCCGCCGCCGTGAACGCAAGCACCGCTGGGAAGCCACGCACGACCCGCTCACCAACCTGTTGAACCGCCGTGGTTTCCTGGGGGCGCTTACCAGCTTGCTGGATAATGGTGAGGCGATGGCGCAAAACAATATGGTGGTGATGATGGATTTGGATCACTTCAAGCAGGTAAACGACAGCGGTGGCCACCAGGCCGGCGACCAGATCCTGCAGGACATTGCAGCCATCCTGCAAAAACGTCTGCGGAATACCGACATCATCGCCCGCCTGGGGGGCGACGAGTTTGCCTTGGTGCTGTACAACTGCACCCGCGATACCGCCCAGGGCATCATGGAAGCTGTCCGTAGCGACATTGCCCGCCTGCGCCCGCAGAGCAACCCCGAAGTCTGCCGTGTGACCGCCAGTATCGGCCTGACGCAAATCCAGCCGCACGATTCGCGCCCGCACGATATCCTGCAGCGTGCCGACCTGCGTTGCTATCAGGCCAAGGAGCAAGGGCGCAACCGCGTGGTGGCGGTGGCGGGGCAGTAAGCCGCTACCGTGCACACGGCTTAGGGTGCAAACAGCGCGCCCATGAAAAAGCCGGCCCCTCGGGGCCGGCTTTGTTGCAAGCCGCTAAGGCTTACTTGTCGATACCACCCAGCAGCACGTACTTGATTTCCAGGTAGTCTTCAATGCCGTACTTGGAGCCTTCGCGGCCCAGGCCGGACTGCTTCACGCCACCAAACGGTGCGGCTTCGTTGGACAAGATGCCACTGTTTACCGCCACCATGCCGTACTCCAGGCCTTCGGACACGCGGAAGATGCGGCCGATGTCGCGGGCGTAGAAGTAGGACGCCAGGCCGAACTCGGTATCGTTGGCCATCTGGATGGCTTCTTCTTCGCTATGGAAGCGGAAGATCGGTGCCAGCGGGCCGAAGGTTTCTTCTTTCGCCACTTTCATCGCCGGGGTCACGCCGGTGATCACGGTCGGTTCGAAGAAGCTGTGGCCCAGCGCATGGCGTTTGCCACCGGTCACCAGCTGGCCGCCTTTGGCCAGGGCGTCGGCGATGTGCTCTTCCACTTTGGCCACCGCGTTCTGGTCGATCATCGGGCCTTGGGTCACGCCAGCTTCCAGGCCGTTACCCACCTTCAGCTTGGCCACGGCAGCGGCAAACTTGTCGGCGAAGGCATCGTATACGCCGTCCTGCACCAGCAGACGGTTGGCGCACACGCAGGTCTGGCCGGCGTTGCGGTATTTGGAAATGATGGCGCCTTCTACGGCGGCGTCCAGATCGGCGTCGTCAAATACGATGAACGGGGCGTTGCCACCCAGCTCCATCGATACCTTCTTCACTGTCTCGGCACACTGGCTGATCAGCTTGCGGCCAACTTCAGTGGAGCCGGTGAAGGAGAATTTCTTCACGGTGTCGCTACCGGTCAGCACGCCGCCGATTTCGGTAGAACCGCCAGTCAGCACCGAGAACACGCCAGCCGGAATGCCGGCACGCTCGGCCAGCACGGCAATGGCCAGCGCCGACAGCGGGGTCTGGCTGGCAGGGCGTACCACCATCGGGCAGCCGGCGGCCAGTGCCGGGGCGGCCTTGCGGGTGATCATGGCATTGGGGAAGTTCCACGGCGTGATGGCCGCGGTGACACCGATCGGCTCTTTGGTCACCAGAATGCGCTTGTCAACGCCGGTGGACGGAATGGTGTCGCCGTAGATGCGCTTGGCTTCTTCGGCGTACCACTCGATATAGCTGGCACCATAGGCGATTTCGCCTTTGGCTTCGGCCAGCGGTTTGCCCTGCTCGCTGGTGAGGATCACGCCCAGGTCGTCCTGGTTCGCCATCATCAGGTCGAACCACTTGCGCAGGATGCCAGCGCGCTCTTTGGCCGGTTTTTTCTTCCAGGTCTTGAACGCTTCGGCCGCACCGGCTACGGCACGTTCGGCTTCGGCGCGGCCCATTTTCGGTACGTGGGCGATCACTTCGCCGGTAGCCGGGTTGGTGACGGCAATGGTTTCGCCGCTGTCGGCATCCAGCCACTGGCCGTTGATATAGCACTGCTGGCGCAGCAGGGTCGGGTCTTTCAGGTTCAGCATGTGTGTGTCCTTTTGGCGATGCGGCCAACGTTGCCGAGGCAAGGTTGGCCGCAGGGTCAGGCTAGTTCAGGCTCAGGCCTTGATGGCGGCAACCAGTTTTTGCAGCGCTTCTTCAAAGATCTCGTCTTCGATGGTCAGCGGGAACAGGAAACGCACCACGTTGCCGTATACGCCGCAGATCAGCAGGATCAGGCCGGATTCCAGCGCCTTGGTCTGCACTTTCTTGGCGAAATCGGCGTCGGCGTCGTGGCTACCGGCCTTGTTGAATTCCACGGCAATCATGGCACCCGGGCCGCGTACGTCGGCGATTTGCGGTACCTCGGCCTTCAGGCCGTGCAGGGTTTCTTTCAGCTGGGCGCCCAGCTTGTTGGCGCGCTCCAGCAGTTTTTCTTCCTGGATGGCGCTGATTACCGCCTTGGCGGCGGCCAGGGCCAGCGGGCTACCGGCGTAGGTGCCACCCAGGCCGCCTGGGGCGGGGGCGTCCATCACGCTGGCGCGGCCAACGACAGCCGAGATCGGGAAGCCACCGGCCATGGATTTGGCCATGGTCAGCAGGTCTGGTGCCACGTCGTAGTGTTCCATGGCAAAGAATTTGCCGGTACGGGCAAAGCCGGCTTGTACTTCGTCGGCAATCATCAGGATGCCGTGCGCATCGCACAGGGCGCGCAGGCCGCGTACCCATTCGGCCGGGGCCTGGTAGAAACCACCTTCGCCTTGTACCGGTTCAAAGATGATGGCGGCCACGCGGCTGGCTTCGATGTCGTACTTGAACAGCTTTTCGATGCTGTGCAGCGATTCTTCGATCGATACACCGTGCAGCGGGTTCGGGAACAGCGCGTGGTATACGTCGGACGGGAAGGGGCCGAAACCGATTTTGTACGGGGCTACCTTGCCGGTGAGCGCCATGCCCATCAGGGTACGGCCGTGGAAACCGCCACCAAAGGCGATGATGCCTGGGCGGCCGGTGGCAGCGCGGGCGATTTTGACGGCGTTTTCTACGGCTTCGGCACCGGTGGTGTAGAAGGCGGTTTTGTTCTCGCCCGGAATCGGTGCCAGCTTGTTCAGCTGCTCGGCTACATCGATATACAGCTCGTACGGCACAACCTGGTAGCAGGTATGGCTGAATTTGTTCAGCTGCTCGGCCACGGCGGCTTGCACTTTATCGTGCAGGTGGCCGGTGTTCAGTACGCCGATACCACCGGCGAAGTCGATGTAGCGCTTGCCTTCGGTGTCCCAGATTTCGGCGTTTTTGGCACGCTCGGCAAAGAAGGAACACATTACGCCCACACCGCGTGGGGTGGCGTTGGCTTTACGCTGCATCAGTTCTTGCGGGTTCATGAATCTCTCCTAGATAGACAACCGGGCTGGCCTGGTTTGCCGCGACACGGGCAAAGCGCATCGTTGGCCATTGTTTGAAAGCATTCTAGCGTCGTGTTTAGTAAAAAGTCACGGGTGATTGATTATTTAAACACTACGCCTCGCGGCAGTGTGGTGATTCGGCACGCCAATAAAAATGCGGCCAACCTGGGGGCAGGTTGGCCGCATGGCGTTTAGGGCGGGGGAAGGGCGCTTTAGAAGAAGCGGTTCACCTCGGCCACGGCCTTGTCGTCCAGCTCGCCGGCGGCTTGCGACAGCGACAGGCGGGCGTACAGGTAGTTGTAGCGTGCCTCGGCCAGTGCGCGCACGGCGTCCTGGTAGTCCCGCTCGGCATTGAGCAGGTCCAGGTTGGTGCGCACGCCTACGTCTTTGCCCAGCTTGGTGGAGTCCAGCTTGCTTTTGGCCGAGACCAGTAGCTGTTCCTGCGCTTTCACCAGCGCGGCACCATTGCTGACGCCCAGCCAGGCGCGGCGAACGTCCAGGCGTACCTTGCGGCGGGCGGCCTCGACATCTTCGCGTGCTTTGTCCAGGTTGGCCGCGGCCTCGGTCACTTGCGAGTTGATCGCGCCACCGGCGTACAGCGGCAGGCTCAGGTTCAGGCCCAGGGTATTGCCACGCGTGCGCTGCTGGCCGCTGGCCTTGCTGCTGGCGCTGGTGCTGTAGTTGTCGCTCAGGCCCGCGCTAAGGTTTACGGTAGGCAGGTGTTTGCCCCGCGCTTCTTCCAGGCTGCGCTCGGCCAGCAGCTGCTGTTGCAGTGCGCTTTTCAGCGCCAGGCTGCCGGCTTCGGCACGCTGTATCCAGGCATTGAGCTCACCGCTGTCCTGGCTGGACAGACCTTGCTGCTGGCGCAGACGGTTGATGTTTTCTGCCTGCAGGCCGGTCAGGTTGGCCAGGGTGTTGCGCTTGATTTCCAGGTCGCTCATGGCGGCGATTTCACGCGCCTGGGCGGCGTCGTAGCCGGCCTGGGCTTCGTGGGTGTCGGTGATGGTGGCGGTGCCGACTTCAAACGACTTTTTGGCCTGGGCCAGCTGGCGGTCGTAGGCTTTTTTGGTGGCCTGCGTCACGTTCAGCACGTCTTCGGCCAGCAGCACGTCAAAGTAGGCCCGTGCGACGTCGGCAATCAGCTGCTGGCTGCTGGCGTCGAATTGCACGCCTGACAGCTCGCTGGCGATCAGGCCTTTTTTGTAGGCGCTGTAGCTGCCGATATCGAACAGTGGCTGGGTGAGCTGTACGCCCACGCTACGGGTGTTATACGGGTCGGCGTCCGGCTTCATGGCGTCGGTACGCGTGAGGCTGGCAGACAGGCCGACGCTGGGCAGCAGCTGGGCGCGACCCTGTACGGCTTTTTCCTGGCCAGCCTGCAGGGTCGCGCGAGCACCGGCGTAGCCTGCGTCGTAGCTGCGTGCGGCCTGTACGGCAGCATTCAGGTCGAAGGCCTGGGCGCTGCTGGCGGCAGCGAGTGCCAGCAGGGCGGTAACGATCAGCGGATGGCGTGTGTTCATCGCTTGTTCCATAAAAAAGTAAACTGTTCTGCAGCTACCACCATAACGGAATATGGCGCGGTTTTCAGCAGGAAAATGATTAATGTGTTTGTGGCCGGCGCACCTTGAACCATGCCGAGTACAGCGCCGGCAGGAAAAACAGCGTGAGCAGGGTGGCCACCAGCAAGCCGCCCATGATGGCCACGGCCATCGGGCCCCAGAACGTGCTGCGTGTCAGCGGTACCATGGCCAGGATGGCCGCCAGCGCGGTGAGCATGATGGGGCGGAAGCGGCGAATGGTGGAGCCCACCACGGCTTCGAAACGGTCTATGCCTTCGCTGATGTCGCTTTCGATCTGGTCTACCAGAATCACCGAGTTACGCATGATCATCCCCGCCAGCGCGATGACCCCCAGCATGGCCACGAAACCGAATGGCGCGCTGAACAGAATCAGCGTCAGCGTGACGCCAATCATGCCCAGCGGCGCGGTCAGTACCACCAGCAGGCTGCGCTGGAAGCTCTTGAGCTGCAGCATCAGCAGGGTAAACACAATCACCAGCATCAGCGGTTGTACCTTGGCGATGGCTGCTTGCGAGTTTTTGCTGGACTCCAGCGACCCGCCCAGCTCGATGTGGTAGCCCAGCGGCAGGGTTTTTTCCAGTGCCTGCATTTTCGGCCACAGCGCATTGGAAATATCGGCCGCTTGCACCCCGTCGGCGGCATCGGCACGTACCGACACGGTAGGCAGGCGGTTGCGGTGCCAGATGATGCTTTCTTCCGGTGCGTAGGCAATGCTGGCCAGCTGGGAAACCGGCACGTAGCGGCCGCTGGCGGTTTGCACCATCAGGCTGCCCAGCTGTTCGATCTGCTGGCGTTCGCTGCCTTCCAGGCGGGCGCTGACCGCAATGGCCTTGTCGCCTTCACGCCATTCGGTGATCGTGCTGCCGGTGAGCATCATCTGCAGCTGGCGGCTCAGGCTCTGGCTGGACATGCCCAGCGTGCGGGCTTTGTCCTGGTCGATTTCCACGCGCAGCGAGCGGGCCTGTTCGCCCCAGTCGTTGTTCACCTGGCGGGCGCCAGGGTGGCTGCGTACCAGGGCTTCTACCTGTCTGGCGATGTCACGTACCTTGTTGTGGTCTTCACCCATCACGCGGAACTGGACGGCATAGCCTACCGGCGGGCCGTTTTCCAGCCGCGTAACACGGCCGCGTACCAGCGGGAAATCGGTGTCGAACAGTTTCTCCAGCTTGTGTTTCACCTGTTCGCGCACTTTTTCGTCGCGTGTCATCACCATCAGCTGGGCATAGTTCAGATGCTGCTGCTGTTGATCCAGCGGCAAGTAGAAGCGCGGGCTGCCACCGCCAACGTAGCTGGTAACGCTGACGATGTTGGCGTCGCCTTTCAGCTGGCTTTCCAGTTTTTTGACTTCACGCTCGGTAGCTTCGTAGCTGGCGCTTTGCGGTAGCCACATGTCTACCATCAGCTCCGGCCGGTTGGAGGAGGGGAAGAACTGCTGCGCCACAAACAGCTTGAACGCCACCATGGACAGCACAAAAGCCGCCAGGGTCAGGGCAATCACGGTTTTGCGGTGGTCCAGGCACCATTCCACTGCGCGGCGGAAGCGCACGTAGAAAGGCTTCTGGTACACGTCGGCGTGGCCGTGGTCTGCCATGGTTTCCGGCAGCAGGCGGTAGCCCAGGTAGGGGGTAAAGATCACCGCCACGATCCACGACAGGATCAAGGCAATGCTCACCACCGAGAACAGGCTGAAGACGTATTCGCCGGCGTTGGATTTGGCGATCCCCACCGGCAGGAAGGTGGCGGCGGTAATCAGCGTGCCGGTCAGCATGGGGAAGGCGGTGCTGGTGTAGGCATAGGTGGCGGCCTGGAACTTGTTCCAGCCTTGTTCCAGCTTCATGGCCATCATTTCTACCGCAATGATGGCATCGTCCACCAGCAAGCCCAGTGCGATGATCAGCGAGCCCAGCGAAATGCGCTGCAGGTCCATGCCCAGGAAGTACATGGCCAGGAAGGTCATGGCCAGCACCAGCGGGATGGATAGCGCCACCACGATGCCGGTACGCACGCCCAGGCTAAAGAAGCTCACTGCCAGTACGATGATCACGGCTTCTATCAACGAACGCATGAATTCGTTGACGGCGGTTTTCACCACTTTGGGCTGGTCCGATACCGCGTGTACTTCTACCCCTACCGGCAGCTTGGTTTTGACCTCGTCCATCAGCAGCTGCAGGTTGTTACCCAGCTTCAGCACATCGCCGCCTTTTTTCATGCTGATGGCCAGGCCCACGGCCGGTTTGCCGTCAAAGCGCATGCCGAAGCTGGGCGGGTTGATGAACTCGCGGCCAACCTTGGCAATGTCGCCCAGGCGGAAGGTCTTGCCACCGGCGCTGATGGGGGTGGCGGCAATGGCGTCTAACGAGTTGTAGCTGCCGCTGACGCGTACCCAGATGCGGTCGCTGGCGGTGTCGTAGCTGCCGGCCGGGGTAACGCTGTTCTGGCTGGCCAGGGCGTTCCAGATGATATTGCTGTCCAGCTGCAGGGCAGACAGCTTGGCGGTATTGAGCGTGACGTAGATGCGCTCTTCTTGCTCGCCAATGATTTCCACCTTGCCCACATCCGGCACGCGCAGGATTTCCTGGCGCGCCTGCTCTACGTACTTGCGCACGTCTTCGTAGCTGAAACCGTCACCGGTAAACGCA
This sequence comes from Neisseriaceae bacterium, assembly GCA_027489245.1. Taxonomy (GTDB): domain Bacteria; phylum Pseudomonadota; class Gammaproteobacteria; order Burkholderiales; family Chromobacteriaceae; genus Vogesella. The sequence goes on from JAIYAC010000004.1 coordinate 101,872, forward strand.
TACAGGTTGCCGAAGGTATCGCCGAACTCGTCATTAAAATACGGCCCACGGATATCACCCGGCAGGGTGTGCTTGATATCGCCTATTTTCTTGCGCGCGGTGTACCACAGCTGCTGCACGTCTTTGGGCGGCACATCTTCGCGGATAGACAGAATCAGCAGCGCCTCACCGGGTTTGGTGTAGCTTTTGACGTATTCCAGCTCGCCCATTTCCTGCAGCTTCTTTTCGATGCGTGCGGTGACTTGCTGCTCGGTTTCCTGCGCGGTGGCACCTGGCCACAGCACACGCACCATCATGGCCTTGAAGGTGAATTCGGGGTCTTCTTTTTGCCCCAGCTGGGTGTAGGCAAACATGCCGGCCAGCATCAGCACCACCATCAGGTAGCGTACCAGCGAGCTGTTGCGTATGGCCCATTCGGACAGGTTCAATGGTTGTTGCTTCATGATCGGTGCCCTTATTTAGCCAGCAGGGTAACGCGTTGGCCGTCGCGCAGCAGGTGTACCCCGGCGGTAACGACCTGCTCACCGCCATTCAGGCCGGCTGTGACATCGATACCCTTGCTGTCCGGGCGGCCTACGGTCACGGCTTTGCGGCCAACCTTGCCGGTTTTCGGGTTGATTACCCACACATACTGTTTGCCCTGTTCGTCCAGAATGGCGCTCAGCGGCAGCCGGATGGCGGCTGTGTGCTGGCCTGGCAGGCTGGCTTCTACGGTGGCGGTCATGCCCAGACGCAGCCCGGCGGGCTCGCTGGCCAGTTTCAGCCGCGCGGCGTAGGTACGGGTAGCCGGGTCGGCGTCGCCGGACAGCTCGCGCAGGGTGGCGGGGATGGCCTGCTGGCCCGCCCACAGTGTCACGCTAAAGCTGCTGGCCTGGCGCAGGTCGGCCAGGGCGTTTTCCGGTACCTGGATCAAGACTTCACGCTCGCCAGCGGCGGCGAGCCGCGCCACGATCTGCCCGGCCGCCACCACCTGGCCGGGCTCGATGCTGATCTCGCTGACGCTGCCGTCGCTATCGGCAATCAGGCTGGTGTAGCCGGCCTGGTTGCGGCTGGCAGACAGCGCAGCTTGTGCCTGCTGCACACTGGCCTGTGCGCTTTGTACCGCGGTGTGTTGGCGCTCTACTTGTGCCGCACTGATGAAGTTTTGTGCCAGCAGCTCGCGGTAGCGTTTCAGGTCGGCTGCTTGTTGTGCCAGGTTGGCTTGTGCTGCGGCCAACTGTGCCTGCTTGGCCTGGCTATCCAGCTGGTAGTCGCTGGCGTCCAGTACCGCCAATACCTGGCCTTTTTTCACACTGTCACCGCTGTTGACGCGCTTTTCTACCACCTTGCCCGCCACGCGGAAGCCCAGCCGGCTTTCCTGGCGGGCGCGCACCTCGCCGCTGAACTGGCGCACATTGCCTTGTGCGCTGACACCGGCCACGGTGTAGCGCACCGGGCGGGTTTCCTCGACTGGCTTCACTTCTTCTTTGCAGGCGGTCAGTGCCAGCAGCAGCGCGCCGGCCAGCGCCAGCTTGGGATAGTGCGGTGTCATGTGTGTTTGCCTCGTTATCGTATGGATTTAGTTATAGGTTCAGTCCGGCGTTTTCAGGCCGTTCAGCATCAGGTCCAGCGACAGCTCCAGGTAGTCCAGCGGTGGCAGCGAGCGATGCTGGCTGTCGGTGAGTACACGGCCAAACGAGCAGCGCCAGGTCATGGTGAGCATCATGGGCGCCACCAGGGTGTCCACCACGGCGTCCGGGTTGATGCTGCGAAACTCACCCCGTGCTATGCCGCGGCGCAGTACCTGTAGCAGCATCTGGTGGCTGGGTTCGATCACTTCGGCGTGATAAAAGCGCGCCAGCTCGGGAAAGTTGGTGGCTTCGGCAAACATCAGTTTGCAGATGCCGCCCAGTGGCGATTCGCCGACTTCCAGCCACCAGCGGCGCATCATCAGGCGCAGCAGGTCGGCGCTGCTGCCGTCAAACTGCTGCACCAGCTCGGCAAAGCCGGCCAGGCGGGTGACCAGGTTTTCGCGGATCACCGCCTTGAAGATGTCTTCTTTGTTTTCGAAGTACAGATACGGCGTGCCCTTGGTGACACCGGCGGCTTTGGCGATGTCTTCCATCTTGGTGGTCTTGAAGCCCTTTTCCACGAATAGCGCCAGTGCCGCGTCCAGAATCTCGGCTGGGCGCACTTCTTTACGACGGCGCCAACGCGCTACCGGACAACAGGATGCCTTGTCCATGCTTGCCTTCTCTGAAAATTGGTTCATTAATAAGGTGTGCAATGTAGAGCAAGCACTCTGCCAGTTCAATTAATAAATCAATATTCACTAAGTGTCATGGTTAGAATGCAACACCTGACAGTTATTGCTGTGCAGCAACCTGTGTCCCTATCTTGCTACTGGAGAATCTGACGTGAGCGTAGCCCCTATCGACAAGGCAGCCATTCTGGCCGAGGCCCTGCCGTACATCCGTTCCTTTAATGGCAAAACCATCGTGATCAAGTACGGTGGCAATGCGATGACCGACGACAAGCTGAAAGAAGATTTTGCCAAGGATGTGGTGCTGCTGAAGCTGGTAGGCCTGAACCCGGTGGTGGTGCATGGCGGCGGTCCGCAGATCAACGACCTGCTGAACCGTGTGGGCAAGGAAGGCCAGTTTATTCAGGGCATGCGCGTGACCGACAGCGAAACCATGGACGTGGTAGAGATGGTGCTGGGCGGCCTGGTGAACAAGGAAATCGTGTCGCTAATCAACAAACATGGCGGCAAGGCGGTGGGCATTACCGGTAAGGATGGCCATTTCATCCGCGCCAGCAAACTGTTCCTGAAATCCGAATCCGACGAAGACATCGATATTGGCCAGGTAGGCGATATCGAGCACATCGACCCGAGCCTGGTGTCCCTGCTGGACAGCCAGGACTTCATCCCGGTGGTGGCGCCTATCGGTGTGGGCAGCGAAGGCGAGGCCTATAACATCAACGCCGACGTGGTAGCCGGCAAACTGGCCGAAACCCTGAAAGCTGAAAAACTGGTGCTGATGACCAACACCCCGGGTGTGCTGGACAAGCAAGGCCAGCTGCTCACCGGCCTGACCGCCGCCCGCGTGGACGAGCTGTTTGCCGACGGTACCATCAGCGGCGGCATGCTGCCCAAGATCAGCTCGGCGCTGGATGCGGCCAAGAGCGGTGTGAACTCGGTACACATTATCGACGGCCGTGTGCCGCACGCCCTGCTGTTGGAGATACTGACCGACGCAGGTGTGGGTACCATGATCAAGGCTGTCTAAGCCTTTGTTGCTGCATGGAAAAGGCTGCCTGAGGGCGGCCTTTTTTGCATTTGGCAGATGGGCAGGGCGGGCTATAGTACAAGGTGCCGGCGTCATGGGGCGCCGCCTTGTTCAACCCGTCCCCGCGTGGAGGTGTCATGCAGACAGTCAGGCAGTTATTGGAAAGAAAATCCGGCGAACTGATTAGCGTCAGCCCGGACGCCACCGTGTTTCAGGCGCTACAAATCATGGCCGAGCAGGATATCGGTGCCGTGCTGGTGATGGATATGGGTGATGTGCTGGGCATTTTTTCCGAGCGTGACTACGCACGGCGCATCGTGTTGCAGGGCCGTACCTCGGCGGGTACCAAGGTGCGCGACATCATGACCAGCAAGGTGGTGTACGTGGGGCCACAGCAAAGCGTGGCGGAATGCATGGCGCTGATGACAGATAAACACTTTCGCCACTTGCCGGTGATGGAGGCCGGCCACGTGATCGGCATGCTGTCCATTGGCGACCTGGTGCGCGCCACCATCGAAGAGCAACAGCTGGTGATCGAGCAGCTGGTGAACTACATCCGCGCCTGAGCCGGGCAGGTTCGTCACGACAAAGGTTGGCCGCATGCCCTGCGGCCAACCTTTTGTGCTTTAGGCGCCGGGCACAATCTGCCGCGCCAGCTGCAGCAGCGCAGGGGCCACCTGGTTGCGCATGGTGTCGGCGTCAAAGGCAAAGGCCGGACCGCTGGCGTTCAGGCACAGGCTGCCCTGGCCGGGGGCGGGCGAGGGCAGGGCGACGCCCACGGCCATCACATCGCGTTCAAATTCGCCAAACGATTCGCTATAGCCGCGTTGCAGTACCTGCTGGCGCGCCTGTTCCAGCTTGGCTTGCACCAGTGGCCAGTCTTTGCCGTAGCGGGCGGCCATATCCATGTCGGCCAGCTCGCGCTCCGCCGCGCCAAGGCTGCTGTAGCAGGCACGGCCGATGGCGGTGCTGGCCAGCGGCACGCGCGAGCCGACGCTGAGCTGCACCGATACCCGCGCCTGGCTGCGGCAGGTTTCCAGGTACACGATATCGCTGCCGTCGCGCATGCCCAGGCTCACCGAAATGGTGTGCTTGAGCGCAAAGTCGCGCATCAACGGGGCGGCCACGCGGCGGATGTCGTAGCTGCCCAGCACCGCCGAGCCCAGCGCCAGTACGGCAAGGCCCAGACGGTAGTAGCCGCTGTCGGCATCTTGCGACAGGTAGCCCAGCTTGGTCAGCGTATAGGTCAGGCGCGATACGGTGGACTTGGGCAGGCCGGTGCGCTGCGCCAGTACCTGGTTTGACAGCGCCGACTCGCCGGGGCGAAACGCCGACAGCACGCGCAGGCCGCGTGCCAGCGCCTCGACAAACAGGCGGTCTTTGCTTTCGTCTTCCTGCGGGGTGAACGACATGGTGGAAATGCTCCTGGCTGAAGAGTGGCAAGAATAGTGCAGTGCGCGCCTTGCTCCCACAAAAAACTTTACATGCCCCGGCCGCCTTGCTAGTCTATTTTGCAATACAGAACTATATTCCGCAATGCGGAACAAAGTGAAAAGGAGAACTGCATGGCCGCTACCTCGAATCGCGCACCGTTCAATTGGGACGATGCCCTGCTGCTGAACGATCAGCTCACCGACGAAGAGCGCATGGTGCGCGAAACCGCCTACGCCTACTGTCAGGACCGCCTGATGCCGCGTGTGCTCACCGCCAACCGTGAAGAGCGCTTCGACCGCGACATCATGAGCGAGATGGGCGAGCTGGGCCTGCTGGGCTGTACCATCGACAGCCACGGCTGCGCCGGCCTGTCGCACGTGGCTTATGGCCTGATTGCCCGCGAAGTAGAGCGTGTGGATTCCGGCTACCGCTCCGCCATGTCGGTACAGAGCAGCCTGGTGATGCACCCGATCTGGGCCTATGGCACCGATGCACAAAAAGACAAATACCTGCCCAAACTGGCCAGCGGCGAGTGGGTGGGCTGCTTTGGCCTCACCGAGCCAGACGCCGGCTCCGACCCGGCCGGCATGAAAACCCGTGCCCGCAAGGTAGACGGCGGCTATGTACTGCACGGCAGCAAGATGTGGATTACCAACAGCCCGATCGCTGATGTGTTCGTGGTGTGGGCCAAAGACGACGAAGGCGAGATCCGCGGCTTCGTGCTGGAAAAAGGCATGAAAGGCCTGTCCGCGCCTAAGATCGAAGGCAAGTTCTCGCTGCGCGCCTCCATCACCGGTGAAATCGTGATGGACAACGTAGAAGTGGGCGAAGACGCGCTGCTGCCGCACGTAAAAGGCCTGAAAGGCCCGTTCGGCTGCCTCAACAAAGCTCGCTACGGCATTGCCTGGGGCGCGATGGGCGCGGCCGAGTTCTGTTGGCACGGTGCCCGCCAGTACACGCTGGACCGCAAGCAGTTCAACCGCCCCTTGGCCGCCACCCAGCTGGTACAGCTGAAGCTGGCCAATATGCAAACCGAAATCAGCCTGGCGCTGCAAGCCGCCCTGCGCGTAGGCCGCCTGATGGACGAAGGGCGCGCCGCACCGGAAATGATCAGCCTGATCAAACGCAACAACTGCGGCAAGGCGCTGGACATTGCCCGTATCGCCCGCGACATGCACGGCGGTAACGGCATTAGCGACGAGTACCACATCATCCGCCACGTGATGAACCTGGAAGCCGTCAACACTTATGAAGGCACGCACGATGTGCATGCCCTGATTCTGGGCCGCGCCCAGACCGGTATTCAGGCATTCGCCTGATGTGATGTTCCGCCGGCGGGCTTCACCCCGGCGGGATGTTGGTTCCTGTCTGTCCTTGAGGCCCGGCTGCAATCCGGGCCTGTTTTTTTTTTGCAGGCAGCCCTACGTTACAGGAGACAAACATGTCAGGTGCACTGTCAGGTATCAAAGTGCTGGACCTTACCCGCGTACTGGCCGGGCCCTGGGCTGGCCAGCTGCTGGCCGATCTGGGCGCAGAGGTCATCAAGGTAGAGCGCCCCGGGAGTGGCGACGACACCCGCCAGTGGGCACCGCCCAGCCTGCCGGATGGCACGGCGGCCTACTACCTGGCGGCCAACCGTGGCAAACAGTCACTCACCGTTGATATTACCCAGCCTGCCGGGCAAGAAATCGTGCGGCAGTTGGCCGCACAAGCCGACGTGCTGCTGGAAAACTACAAGGTAGGTGGCCTCAAGAAATACGGCCTGGACTACGACAGCCTGCGCGCCATCAACCCGCGGCTGGTGTACTGCGCCATCACCGGCTTTGGCCAGACCGGCCCCTACGCCCAGCTGCCGGGCTACGACTACATCGTGCAGGGCATGTCCGGCCTGATGAGCATTACCGGCCCCGCCGACGGCGAGCCGCACAAGGTGGGGGTGGCAGTCACCGACCTTTTTACCGGCCTGTATGCGGCCAACGCTATCCAGGCTGCGCTGCTGGCGCGCTACCGTACCGGCGAAGGGCAATATATTGATATGGCGCTCTTCGATTGCTCGCTCGCCATGCTGGCCAACGTCAACATGAACTGGCTGGTGGGCGGCGAAGTACCGCCGCGGCTGGGTAACGCCCACCCGAACATCGTGCCTTACCAGGTGTTCCGCACCGCTGGCGACAGCCACTTCATTCTGGCCTGCGGTAACGACAAGCAATTCCGCACCGTGTGCGAGCTCATCGGCCAGCCAGCCTTGGCCGCAGACCCGCGCTTTGCCACCAACCCGCAGCGTGTGCGTTACCGCGAACTGCTGGTGCCGCAGCTGGCCGAGGCCTTCCTGGCGCGTGGTCGCGACGAATGGCTGAAGCTGCTGGACGCCGCCGGCGTGCCGTGCGGCCCCATCAATACCGTGGACGAAGCCTTTGCCGACCCGCAAATACAACACCGGCAAATGGCGATGCATCTGCCGGACGCGGCCGGGCAAGCGGTGCCCCAGGTAGCCTGCCCCATCAAAATGAGCGGCACCCCCCCGCAATACAAGGCTGCGCCGCCAAACTTGGGCGAGCACACCGATGCTGTATTGACATCGCTGGGTTACAGCGCTGACGCGATTGCACAACTGAAAGCCAGTGCTACCGTTTAAACGCTTGTTTGATTTTGACGCGCAGCATCAATCATTGCATCATTGGGCAATCAAACCTCCCCCTGCGCAAAGGAGAAGCGGTGGAACGCGAATACATGGAATACGACGTAGTGGTAGTCGGCGGTGGCCCATCCGGCCTCAGCGCAGCCATTCGTCTCAAGCAGCTGGCAGCAGAAAAAGGCCAGGAAATCAGTGTCTGTCTGCTGGAAAAAGGCTCCGAAATCGGCGCACACATCTTGTCCGGTGCGGTGCTGGAGCCCCGCACGCTGAACGAGCTGATCCCCGACTGGAAAGAAAAGGGCGCTCCGCTCAATACCCCGGCCAAATCCGACCGCTTTCTCTACCTGACCGAGACCGAGTCCATCCAGCTGCCTACCCCGCCGCAGATGAACAACCACGGTAACTACATCATCAGCCTGGGCAACTTCTGCCGCTGGCTGGGTCAGCAGGCCGAAGAGCTGGGCGTGGAAATCTACCCCGGTTTTGCTGCGGCCGAAGTGCTGTACCACGCCGATGGTTCGGTAAAAGGCGTGGCCACCGGTAATGTTGGCACCGGCAAAACCGGCGAAGAGGAAGGCGAGCCAGGCATCGAGCTGTGGGCCAAGCAAACCGTTTTTGCCGAAGGCTGTCGTGGCTCGCTCACCAAAGGTCTGTTCGAACGCTTCAACCTGCGCGCGGAAGCCGACCCGCAAACCTACGGTATCGGTATCAAAGAACTGTGGGAAGTGAAGCCCGAGCTGCACGAAGAGGGCAAGATCACCCATACCGCCGGCTGGCCAATGGATCAAAGCACCTACGGTGGCTCTTTCCTGTATCACCTGGAAAACAACCAGGTTGTTGTCGGTTTTGTCGTGGGGCTGGACTATCAGAACCCCTACTTGTCGCCTTACGAAGAATTCCAGCGCTTCAAGACCCACCCGGCCATCAAGGGTGTGTTCGAAGGTGGCCGCCGCCTGTCCTACGGTGCGCGCGCCATTTCCGAAGGCGGTCTGCAGAGCATCCCCAAACTCACCTTCGCCGGTGGCGTACTGGTGGGCGATACCGCAGGCTTCCTCAACGTACCCAAAATCAAGGGTACCCACACCGCCATGAAATCCGGCATGTTGGCCGCAGAAGCCGTCTTTGGCGTGTTGGCAGCCAACCCGGAAGCGCAAGGCGCCGAAGCCGTGGCGTATACCCAGGCCTTCAAGCAAAGCTGGCTGCACGACGAGCTGCACAGCGTGCGCAACATCCGCCCATCTTTCCGCTGGGGCCTGTGGCCAGCCATGATCTACTCGGCCATCGATACCTATCTGTTCCGCGGCAAGGCACCGTGGACGCTGCGTCATCAGCACCACGACCACGAATGCCTCAAGCGCAAAGACGAGTGCAGCCCCATCAGCTATCCGAAGCCGGATGGCGTGCTCACCTTCGATCGCCTGTCGTCGGTATTCATCTCCAACACCAACCACAGCGAAGACCAGCCACCGCATCTCAAGCTCAAAGATGCCTCCGTGCCGATCCGCATCAACCTGGCACAGTACGACGCACCTGAGCAGCGTTACTGCCCCGCAGGCGTGTACGAGATCGTTGGCCGCGAAGAAGGCAAGCCGCAACTGCAGATCAATGCGCAAAACTGCGTGCATTGCAAAACCTGTGACATCAAAGACCCCACCCAGAACATCAACTGGGCCACGCCAGAAGGCGGTGGCGGTCCGAATTACCCCAATATGTAAGAACACAGCCCGGCGCCAGCCGGGCTTTTTTGTACCCTAATCAAAAGTTGGCCGCTTGCGGCCAACTTTTTTGCTTTTAGGTGCCATTGCAAATCAACACCTTAAGCAAATACTTGCAGTTTATTGCGGTGTAGGTGTTGACGGGTTTGGGTGGGGTGGGTATAGTTCGCCTCCTCAGCTGACGACGCAAACGAAACAAGCAGTCAGCACCGCTCTTTA
>JAIYAC010000021.1 GCA_027489245.1 Neisseriaceae bacterium
ATTTTTACCGGTTGAACATCAGCATTGCTGCTGGTGCCCAAGAGAAGACTCGAACTTCCACACCCTTGCGGGCGCTAGGACCTGAACCTAGTGCGTCTACCAATTCCGCCACCTGGGCGCTGCTTTGCTGTATCATCGCTACAGCTGCTTGTTTAGGGCAGTGCACCGAAGAAGCACGCATTATAATGATCATTTTGAGAGTGTCAATGGCCTCCAATAGAAAAAACAGCAAGAACCAGCCTTTGCGCCTGCAGGATCCGCACCTGAGTCGCGAAAAAGCCAAATACGACAATCCCTTACCTAGCCGCGAATTTGTCCTGGAAATCCTCGAAAAAAATGGTGTGCCCATGCACGCAGAGGAGCTAGCGGCCGTTTTCCCCATTTACGATCACGAGCTGGACCTGTTCGAGCGCCGTCTGCGCGCCATGGAACGTGCCGGCCAGATCCTGATTAACCGCAAGGGCGAGATCTGCGTGGCGCAGAAACTCGACCTGATCCCCTGCCGCATCTCCGGCCACCGTGATGGCTACGGTTTTGCCGTGCGCGAAGACGGCGAGGGCGACGACATTTATCTTTCCGAACGCGAAATGCACAAGGTCATGCACGGTGACCGCGTGATGGTACGCCCGGCCGGCACCGACCGCCGTGGCCGCCCGGAAGGCCGTATTGCCGATGTGATCGAACGCGCCACCACCCGCCTGATCGCCCGTATCTATAACGAACGCGGCGTGTGGTTTGCCGTGGCCGAAGACCGCCGTGTACGCCAGGAAATGCTGGTCGAAGCCGGCGGCGATGGCGGTGCCAAGCACGGCCAGGTGGTGATGGTAGACATCGTGGAGTACGCCGATGCCCACCGCCAGGCCATCGTGAAAGTCAGCGAAGTGCTGGGCGACTACGCCGACCCTGGCATGGAAATCGAAATTGCCCTGCGCAAACACGACCTGCCGCATAGCTTCAGCGATGAAGCGCTGGCGCAAGCTGTGGCCACCTCGCAAAAAGTCGGCAAGAAAGACATCAAGGACCGCGTTGACCTGCGCGACCTGCCGCTGGTCACCATCGACGGCGAAACCGCCCGCGACTTTGACGACGCGGTGTACGCCGAGAAAAGCGGCAAGGGCTTCCGCCTGATTGTGGCCATTGCCGACGTGAGCCACTACGTGCGCCCCGGCGATGCGCTGGACGTGGATGCCCGCACGCGCAGTACTTCGGTGTACTTCCCGCGCCGCGTGATCCCCATGCTGCCGGAAGAGCTGTCCAACGGCATCTGCTCGCTGAACCCGGATGTCGACCGCCTGTGCATGGTGTGCGACATGCAGATTTCGGCACGCGGCAAGGTGAAAAAATACCAGTTCTACCCGGCAGTCATGCGTTCGCAAACGCGCTTTACCTATACCCAGGTATGGCAGCTGCTGTCCGAAGGTGGCGAGCACCCGCGCAAGCCGCAGCTGGAAACCCTGTATGCCCTGTTCCAGCAGCTGCTGGCGCAGCGCAAGAAACGCGGCGCGGTGGATTTCGATACCGTCGAAACGCAGATGCTGTTCAACGAGCAGGGCAAGATCGACAAGATCGTGCCGGTAGTGCGCAACGACGCCCACCGCCTGATCGAAGAATGCATGCTGGCGGCCAACGTGTGCTCGGCCGAGTTCATCCTCAAGCACGAACACAAGTGCCTGTTCCGCGTGCACGAAGGCCCTACGCCCGAGAAGCTGGAAAACCTGCGCCGCTTCCTGAACGTGAGCGGCCTCACCCTGGGCGGTGGCGACAAGCCCACCACCAAAGACTACGCCGAGCTGGCAGACCGCGTGCGCGAGCGCCCGGACGCCAGCATGATCCAGACCATGCTGCTGCGTTCCATGCAGCAGGCGGTTTACCAGCCGGAAAATCTGGGTCACTTTGGCTTGTCGTACGAGGCCTATACCCACTTTACCTCGCCGATTCGCCGCTACCCCGACCTGTTGGTGCACCGTACCATCAAGGCCATTCTGGCTGGCAAGAAGTACAAGCCGGGCAAATGGGAAGCCATTGGCGAGCACTGCTCCATGGCCGAGCGCCGTGCCGACGACGCCAGCCGCGACGTGCAGTCGTGGCTGAAAACCTACTTCATGCGCGACAAGGTGGGCGAAGTCTTCACCGGCAAGATCAGCGCCGTGGCCGGTTTTGGCATCTTCGTGCTGCTGGACGGCCTGTACGTAGAAGGCATGATCCATATCTCCGAGCTGGGCAAGGATTACTTCCACTTCCACAAAGACCTGCAAGCCATCATCGGCGAAAAAAGCGGCCTGCGTTACCAGCTGGGCGACGCCGTCACCATCAAGGTCATGCGTGCCGACCTGGAAACCGCGCAGGTAGACTTTGCCTTGCTGGACGTTGGCCGCAAGCCGGTAGGCGGGCGTGACGACGGCGAGCGTGGGTCGCGTGGCCATAAAGGCCGTCGTGACAACCGCCGCCAGGGGGGCAACGAGCCACCTCAGAAAGCAGCGGCCAAACCCGCCGCCAAGCCGGCGGTAAAACTGGTCGAGGCGGTGTTGCCGGTAGCCAGCGAGGCTCCGGCGCCGGCCGCCAAGTCGTCGCGCAGCCGCCATCGTGGCAAGGGTCATGCTGCTAACAAACCGGCTGAGGTGCAAACCGCGCCAGCCCAGCCGGTACCGGCTGCCAAACCTGCCGAAGCCCAGCCAGTGGTAGTGGATACCCCCGCTGCCAAGCCGCCGCGTGCCCCACGCAAGCCGGCTGCAGCCAAGGCACCGGCCAATAAGCCAGCGCCAGCCCAGCCTGCCGCTGCACCGCAGCCCGTAGCCCAGCCGGCCAACCCGCCTGCAGAGCCAGCAGCTGCCAAGCCAGCACGCCGTCGCAAGCCAGCCGCTGCTGCTGCGGCTAACCCTGCACCAGCCAGTGCGGCAGCCGCCAATCCGGCACCGGCCGCCGATGGTGCCGCGCCTAAACCGCGTAGCCGCCGCAGCCCGCGCCGTTAAGCTCGCGTCGCCGTAGCAGACAAAACCGCAGCCAAGTGCTGCGGTTTTGTTTTATCAAGGCTGATGACTTGGGCATAATGTGACGATCTGATGATCGGGTCATAACAAGCACGAGGAGAATGATATGCGCAAACACACCATGGCACTGCTGTTGGCTGCCGTATTCAGTCAGGGTAGCCAGGCCGCATTAAAGCCGGATAGCGAGGCAGTGGTGGCGATCAAACTGGACAAGCAGTGCCGCTGGCAGGCGTTGAAGGGTAGTGACTGCATCATCGAGCAGCAAACCACCATTTTGAAAGACGCCGGGCGCGAGCTGGGTAGCTATACGCTGTGGGCGAATGCCGGTGACAAGGTAGACCTGCAGGAGGCGTATACCTTGCAGCCGGATGGCCGCAAGCTGATGGTGTCTACACGGGATATCCAGCAGGGTGATGTGCCCGGCGAGAATGGTTTTCAGGGCCATCGTTTCATCAAGCTGGCGTTTCCTGACGTGGCGATCGGCAGTACGCTGGTGATCCGCCAGCGCCGGCAAGAGGCACAGGTGGCGCCATTTACCGACTTGTCCGAGCGCCTTGCCGCCATGGTTGACGCCGCAAGAATGGACCAGTTCAGCCTGCGCATCGAGTCGGACAAACCTTTGCACTGGCGTAGCAAAAACAGTGATGGCTTGCTGCACGTCGCGCAGCAGGACGAAGGCAAAGTGCTCACTGCTAGCTTGACCCAGCCTTTGTTCCTGGATACCACCGAAAGTGGCCGTCGCTTGCGTTTCCGTCTGGGGCCCCGGCTGGAAATCAGTACCGAGCCTGACGCGCTGAGCTATCTGGCGCCAGTAGCGCAGGCCTTTGATCAGCGCTTGCGGGATGCCTTGCCACCACGGGCGCAGGCAACGGTTGACAGCGTCAAGGGCCAGCCGTGGCAGCAGCAAGTGGCAGCCATGGTGCGTGATGTTAACGAGCGCATCCGTTATATGGGTGATTGGCGCCGCAGCGACAATGGCCATATCCCGTTCACCCTGGCGCAGATCGAACAGCGTGGCTTTGGCGACTGCAAGGACATGGCGCTGACGCTGACGGCCATGCTGCGTGCAGCAGGTTTAAAGGCCGAGGTGGCGCTGGTCAGGGCTGATGTCGATAACACGCCACCTTTGCTTGCACCGTATGGTTACTTGAACCATGCCATCGTTCACTTGCAGGCCGATGGCCGTGATTACTGGCTGGACGGTACACAAAAGCTGAATGCACTGGGTGGCGTGGTCTCGCAGCTGGAAGACAGGCCGGTATTCTTGCTGCGTGATGGCGTGGTGGTGTCCTCCGCCATTGCGGGCAACGACCCGGCGCAGAACCACGAGCAGCAGCAGATCGACTACACGCTGGGGGCGGACGGCGAATGGCGGGTAGTGGGCAGCAGCACACTCAGTGGCGTGCTGGCGAGCAAGCTGTTGCGCACCGAACTGGAAGAGGGGCCTCAGGCACTGGATCGCGAACTGTCGGATACTTTTACCTATGGTGACATGAAGTTGCGGGATGGCAAGGTAGAGCGTCCGGCATTGCCACGGTTGTTTGATCAGCCATATACCTATCGTGCCACGGCCCGTATCCAGAACTTTTCGCGACCACTTGCGCGTTTCCGGCTGGTCGATGTGCGGCTGCTGGATGTACGCCTGGCGGCGCTGCGCGAGTACCAGGCCAAGGCGGGTGTCAGTGATTACTTGCTGGAGACGGGTAACAGTGAAGTCGTTTTGCGTCTGCACGGCGTCCGCGTTGTTGCCGAGCCGGAGCGCTGCGACGTAACCTCGCCGTGGATCGATTTTCACATTGAGCCGGTGAAGGTGGAGGATGGTGTGGGCCTGCGTCAGCATTGGCTGCGCAAACGGCTGTGGGTCACGGCCGAAGAATTGGCTAGCCCGGCGTTTGCGCATTTGCTGGACGAGCTGGAGCAGTGCGACGCGCAGTCGCAGATATTGCTGCAGAAGTAAGGCGGGCAAGAAAAACGGCGGCCAACCCGGTGTGGGGTTGGCCGCCGTTTTCTGGTCACTTGCCGGTCCGGCGGAGGTGTGCACACTGCCGCTTAGCGCGGCATGGCGGGCAGGGTTAGAAGCTCACCAGCGTCAGCACGCCTACCACGGCAAAGATGCCGGCAGCGATTTTGTGCACCAGTTCCACCGGCAGCTTGCGCGCGGCCACTTCGCCCAGCAGCACGGCCGGTACGTTGGCAATCATCATGCCCATGGTGGTGCCCATGACCACGCCGATGGTCGCGTCCATGTAACGCGCCGACAGCGCCACGGTAGCGATCTGGGTTTTGTCGCCCATTTCGGCCAGGAAAAAGGCAATACAGGTGGCGCCAAACACGCCAAAGCGTTCGAACAGGTGGGTGTCGTCGTCCAGCTTGTCGGGAATCAGCATCCACACCGCCATGGCGATAAAGGAAATACCCAGTACCCAGCGCAGGATGTTCATATCGATAAAGCCGGTGGCCACGTGGCCCAGCCAGGCGGCGCCTGCGTGGTTTAGTACCGTAGCGGCAAAGATGCCCAGAATGATCGGCACAGGCTTTTTGAAACGCGCAGCCAGCAGCAGGGCCAGCAGTTGGGTTTTATCACCGATTTCGGCCAGGGCAACAATGCCGGTAGACAGGAAGAACGCTTCCATGAATGACTCCGAGGGGGCTGCGCACGAAACATGACCCACCATGGCGCAGCCCCCGCTGTGCATGGCGAATCATGAGTCTTGCCAAACGCGTGTCGCTGGCGCCATGGCCGAACGGCCAAGTGTGTTGACGCAAGCCCCTGCTGTCTCGCAGGGCGGCTACTCCCTCAGGAAGCCGGCATGATACCCAGCACGCGGTTTTTCGGCAAGCTTGCCCGTGGCGTACGGGCGTAAAAAAACCGGCAGCTCAGGCTGCCGGTTTTTCATGAAAGCGCGGTAAATCAGGCGCGTTTCTTGAATTCGTTGGTGCGGGTGTCGATCTCGATCAGGTCGCCGATTTCCACGAAGGCCGGAACCGGGATCTCCATGGTGGTGCCTTTGATACGGGCCGGCTTCAGTACTTTACCGGAGGTGTCGCCACGTACGGCTGGCTCGGTGTATTCCACTTCGCGTACCACGGTGGTGGGCAGCTCTACGGAGATGGCCTTGCCGTTGTAGAAGGTCACTTCGCACTTGTCTTCCATGCCATCGATGATGTAGCCGATGGTGTCGCCCAGGTTTTCGGATTCAACTTCGTACTGGTTGAACTCTTCGTCCATGAACACGTACATCGGGTCGGCAAAGTAGGAGTAGGTGCACTCGCGCTTTTCCAGAACAACTACGTCGAACTTGTCGTCGGCTTTGTACACGGTTTCGGTACCGGCGCCGGTCAGCAGGTTCTTCATTTTCATTTTTACAACGGAGGCGTTGCGGCCGGATTTGGAGAATTCGGCTTTCTGCACGACCATCGGGTCGTTACCTACCATGAATACGTTACCAGCGCGGAGTTCCTGAGCGGTTTTCATGCTTATAAAGTCCTAAAGTCTTGAATCGGAATCGGAAACGGGTTCCAGAAAACCCGCTATTGTAGCCGAATCTGGGAAAATTGCACCAGCCGTGCAGCCAGGCTGCCGCCAGCCAGGATTTTGTCGGGCCAGGCCTGGGCATGCAGCTGCCATTGTGGCCAGTGTTGCAGCAGGGCCGGCCAGCTGTCGGCGGCTAGCCGGTTGCGGTTCCACGCCAGCATAAAGCCCTGTACCGCAGTGCCCAGCGCTGGCGGCATGGCCTGGCAATAGTGCTGCAAAAAGGCTTGCAGTTTGTCGATGTGCGCGTCGTCGTCCTGGCGGTAGATGTGCCAGGCAAACGGCCGCCCTGCCCACTGCGCGCGCAGAAAGCTGTCTTCGCCGCGCACCACATTGAAATCACAGCTCCACAGCAAGCGGTCGTAGCCGGCCTGGTCGGTCATGGGCAGCAGGTAGAGCGCCAGTTGGCCGCAGGCGTAGTGCTGGCCGGCGGTGGCATCCGGCGGTAGGCCCAGTGCCTGCAGGACGTCCGGCACCACCTTGCTCATCGGCACTAACAGCTGTACCGGCTGGCTGCCTGCGGCCAACTGCTGCACCCACTGCGCTGCCGCCGGGCTATCGTAGGCAAACAGGCTGTAGCGCACGCCGCCGGGCGGGCAGGGCGGCACGCCGCGCGCTTGCCAGTAGGCGTTCTGTGCCGCGGTGTCGGCCTGCCAGGCGTCGCGTGCGGCCAGCAGGCTATGTTCGCACAGCAGGCCGCCAGTGCGCGGGGTAAAACCGGGGAAGAAAAAGTACTTTTGCAGCGGCAGGCGCGGGTGCGGCGAGGGCAGGCCGTGGCAGCCTTCTACCCAGTCTTCGGCGGACAGGTATTCCAGGTTCAGCCACAGCGGGCGCCGGGCGTGCGCGGCCATGGCTTGCTGATAGCTGTCCGGCAGCTCGCAGGCAAAGGCTTCGATGACGATATCGCCCACCGCGGCGTCTGCCGGCAGCGGGTCGGCCCAGTGCCGTACCTCGATGCCGTCCAGCCGCTGCTGGGCTTGTGCCACGTGCAGCGCCGGGGCGATGCGGGCAAAGCTGGCCAGGTCGTCTACCCACAGCGTGACGTGCCAGCCGTGCTCGTGTACCAGCTGGCGCGCCAGGCGCCAGCACACGCCGATATCGCCATAGTTATCGATCACGCGGCAGAACAGGGAACAATGCATGGCAGGACACCCGTAAAAACAGCCCGCCAGTATAGCGGGGCGGCGTGGCTACTGCCGCAATAACGCCCTGTCGCATGGCCTGGCTGTCACGCCGCGGTCACCTGGCTGTCGCATACTGACCTGTGCCGCGGTGGGCGCGGCGCGAGCCAGACGAGGGCAGCAGTATGAGTGCGGTAGCAGCAACGGCACGTTTCGATACAGAGCAAGTGGGCCTGATTTGCGCCTACCGCTTTGCCCCTCAGCAGGCTGGCAGCGCGCTGGACGTAGCGGGTGTGCAGCAAGCGTTGGCCGCAGACCTGCCTGCGGGCCATTTTGTCTGGCTGCACCTGAACCTGTCGCACAGCGGCTGCCAGCGCTGGCTGCGCGCGGTTTTGCCTGCCTTGCCCGCGGCCTTTTACGAGCAGCTGGGCGCCGGTACCGGCTCCACCCGGCTGGAGCACATCGACGAAGCGCTGCTGGCCGTGATCAACGATGTCACCTTCGAGTTCGATCGCAGCGTCACCGATGTCGCGTCCATGTGGGCCTGCGCCACGCCGCAGGTGCTGGTTACCGCGCGGCTCAAGCCACTGCGCGCCATCGACCAGCTGCGCGCCTCGGTCAAGCGCGGTGCCGCGTTTGCCTCGCCACTAGGCCTCTTGGTGCACCTGCTGCAAGACCAGGCCGATATCCTGATTCGCATCGTGCGCGATACCACCGCCAGTGTGGATGCGCTGGAAGACAGCTTGCTGGCACACCGCCTGGGCGACCGCCGCGCCGAGCTGGCGGCCATGCGCCGTACCCTGGTGCGGCTGCAGCGCCTGCTGGCGCCAGAGCCCGGCTCGGTATTCCGCCTGCTGAACAAGCCGCCGGCCTGGGTGAACGAGCACGACCTGCAAGACCTGCGCGAATCCACCGAAGAGTTTTCCCTGGTGCTGGGCGACCTAGTGTCCTTGGTAGAGCGCATCAAGCTGCTGCAAGAAGAGTTGGCCGCCATGCTGAACGAGCAGACCAACCGCACGCTGTTCACCCTGACACTGGTCACCGTGCTGGCCTTGCCTATCAATATGGTGGCCGGTTTTTTTGGCATGAACGTGGGCGGCATCCCCTTTGCGGCCAACCCGCACGGCTTCTGGCTCCTGCTAGCACTGGTGGCCGGTTTTACGCTGCTGGTAGGGCGCTGGGCGTTTCGTTGGCGCGAGCAGTTCTGACTTTCCCCCCACGCGCCCCCGCTGCCACGGTGCTAGCCTGCTGATGGTTTAACTGTCGGTAGGCAGTGCGCGGCCGGTGTGTGCCAGTGCCAGTTTCAGCAGAGCGTGCTGGCTGTCGGCGCCCAGCTTTTGCTTCAGTTTCTGGCGGTGGGTTTCTACGGTGTTGGCGCTAATGCCCAGCCGCGCCGCCATGTCCCCTTTGCCCAGCCCTTGGGCTACCAGCAGGAACACCTCCAGCTCGCGTGCGCTCAGGCTGTCTACGCCCTGTGGCGCTTGCGGCCCCTGGCGGCCCGCCAGCCGTACCGCCACATTGGGCGGCAGGTAGCGCAGGCCTTGCGCCAGTGCGGCCAGGGCCTGCGCCAGCTCTTTGCCCGCCGCGTCCTTGATCAGGTAGCCATCGGCACCGGCGGCCAGCGCCTGTTCGATGATGCTGGCTTCGTCACGTATCGACAGCACCAGCACGCGGCTGCCGGCGGCCCGCAGCTCGGGCAGCAGCTGCAAGCCATTGCCGCGCCCCAGGTTGATGTCCAGTAGCGTCAGCTGTGGCGGCGTGGTGGCCAGCGCGGCGCGCGCTTCGGTCAGGCTGCCGGCCTCGGCAATGTGGACGCCGGGGCAGTGGCTGCCCAGTAATGCGGCCAACCCCAGCCGTACGATGGGGTGGTCGTCTACCAGCAGCACGTGTTGCCACATCAGGCCAAGCATACGGTGGTGCCTCCGCCTGGTGTGGTCTGCAGTTGCAGGCTGCGGCCTAGCAGGCCGGCGCGCAATTGCTGCGAGCGCAGGCCGATGCCGTGGCTGATGCTGGCAGGGTCAAAACCGCAGCCGTTGTCCTGCACGGTCAGTAACGGTGCCTGCCCCAGCGCCAGTGTGACGCGGCTGGCCTGGCCGTGGCGGATGGCGTTATTGATGGCTTCCTGCGCGATGCGGTACACGTGCAGCCTGGCTTCGGCGCTGAGCTTGGGTGGCGTGTCGTGCACCTGCAGCGCTACGCTGACGCCGCTACCTTCGTGCTGGCTGGCCAGCGCCTGCAGCGCCGGCGCCAGCCCATCTTCCAGCAGCGGTGCCGGTGTCAGGCCGCGTGCGCCCAGCCGTACTTCGTTTACCGCTTGCTGCAGGCAGCTTTGCAATGCCCCCAGCGCCGGTGGCACGGGCTGCAGCGTGTTGGCCAGGCTGTCGGCCAGCAGGCGGGCGGCGGTGAGCGACTGGCCGGCGCCGTCGTGCAGCTCGCTGCCCAGGCGCTGCTTTTCGCGCTCGCTGGTGTCCAGCAGGGCGGCTTCCAGCAATTGCTGTTCTTCCTGCGCCTGCTTCAGCTCGCGCGCGCGGCGGGCCAGCCGGCGGCGGCGGCTGTCGGCGGCGCGGCGCAGGCGCTGGCGGGTGCGCAGCAGCACCCAGGTCAACCCGATCACCACGATGAACAGTACAGCGGACAGCGCGATCACGACGATGGCTGCCGGCACGATTTCCAGCCAGTTTTGCAGTGGGCTGCGGGCGAACAGGGTGAGGCGATAAGGTTGGCCGTTGCTGGTGGTGTAGTCCTGGTTGTCCCAGTGGGTAATCCATGGCGGCAGCGATAGCCTGCCGAGCTGCTCGTCCACGCTGTAGCGCCCGGGCGGCCAGTGTGCACTCTGCAGTAGCGGTGCGGGCGGGTAAGCGTCGTCGCCGTCGTCGGGCGACAGCGGGTTACCTACGTCTAGCGCGTACTCGCCGTGATCCGGCTGGCTGCGCACGGCGGCGTCGATACCGCTTTGCAGGCGGTAGTGCAGGCGCACAAAGCCCGGCAGCGGTGTGCCGGCTGCGTGTGGCAGCGGGTACAGCCATTCCAGGATCGGGTCTTGCCCTGGTTTGGCCTGGCGTGTACTGCCCGGCCCCGGTAGCGGCTGGCGGGTTTGGGCCAGTGGCTGTGCGTTCAGCACATCTTGTGGCGCCAGGGCTTGCAGGGTGTCGCTACCGCAGGCCAGACGGCCGGGGTGCGCGCCACGGGTGAGCACCAGCTCGGCACGCGCCCAGGTACCGCTGGCCAGTTGGCCGCAGATGCGCTGCAACAGCGCGCTATCGACGCTGCCATCCGGCCGCAGCGCCAGTGTCAGGCTAGCCCCGTCACCGCGCGACTGGTCCATGTGCTGCTGGAAGCTGCGGTAGAAGTTGTCCTTGTGGTCACGAAAGCGGCGGCTGGCTTCGTGGATGCTGGCCGACCAGTGCATCAGCACTTGCAGGTAGAGCAGGGCCAGGGCGATGACGACCACGCCGCCCATGGTGAGCAGGTCGCGGCGCGGCCAGCGGTGTCGGTGTCTGAGCAATTGCATGGTGTGCCAAGTAAGGGGGGAGGGGTCAACCGGTGAGTGATTTTCACACGAAAACGTGCGGCTTATGCTGATGCTATTGCAATCAGTCTGCCTGATGTCATGACGACATGCGGGCAGGCAACACTGGAGATGACGCGCATGCACACCCTTCCTGCTTTATCGAGCCCGGCGCACTGGCGCCGCCTTGGTGTCTTGCTGGCTTGCCTGCCCTTGGCCGCCTGCTCGTTTGCGCCGGTGGTGGCGCAGAAGCTGGGCGTTGGCGTAGCCAGCGACCAGCAGGTGGCCGAGGCCACGGCCAAGCATTTTGGTGTATCGGCCAGCCAGGTGCGCGTCAGCGACCTCAGCCGTGACAACAGCCTCAACGGCACCATCATCTATTACAACGCCCAGGTCGGCAGCAAGCGTTTCCGCTGCGTGATGGCCAGCTCGTTTGCGTCGGATTCGCTGCCCAAGTGCGTGAAACCCGGCGAGCCGTTGCCCACCGCTTTCTGACCCTGACAACCGCCTGATACGAGGATGCAAGCATGAACAAGACCTTTCAGCACGCTGGCCTGGTGCTAGCTTTAGCTTGCCTGGCCGCCTGCGGCGGTGGTGGTGGCGGTACTGCGGGTACCACAGCAACCACGCCAGGCACCACCGCTGGCGGCAGCAGTACCAGCACGGGCACCCCGTTGAGCGGCGTAGCCGCTACCGGCAAGGCGCTGGCCAATGCCCAGATCAGCTTGCGCGATGCGGCGGGCGTGATTCGCCGCACGACCAGCGACAGCCATGGTGCTTTCAGCCTGGATATCGCCGGCCTGCAGGCACCCATGGTGCTGGAGGCCCTGTCTGGCGGTACCACCTTGTACGCGCCGGTGTTCGCCGGTGACAGCCACGTCAACGTCAACCAGCTCACCAACGCCCAGCTGCGGCAATGGCTGCGCAGCCGCTGCGCCGACGACACCTGCCGCGCCCAGGCCGCTACCCAGCAGCTGTATGACTTCCAGGCGGCCGGCAAGGGCGACCTCTCGGCGCTGACGGCCGACAGCTTCGATAGTGACCTGCTGGCACTCACCAGCACCGCAGGCGGCAGCGCCGGCAAGCTGCGTACCGATAACACCTTTGCGGCCAACGGCAAGGGCTGGGACGCGCTGCTGGACGCCCATCCTTATGGCGCCATCACGGTGGACGCTAACGGCATCACCAGCCAGGCCGGCCTGCTGCAGGCCGCTGTCAGCAGTGTGGCGCTGGCAGACGCACCCGCCTTGCCGGCCTACCCGTACGACAAGCTGTGCCGCGGCACGTTGAACGCCACCGTGTACCGCACCGCCAATGTGGATATGTATGGCCAGGGCATCAGCGCCGACCAGCAACGCCGCGCCGCCTTGCTGGCCGATTACTACCTGCGAATGGAGCGCAGCCGCTTCGAGGTATTGACCGATACCGGCCTGACCGGCCAGCGCGCGCAGTACTGCGTGGATGGCAGCGTGGTGAATGCCGGTGGCAGTGCCAGCGGCGGGGCGATCGGCGGGAGCCTGGGCTATTTCAGCGGCCCGCAGGCCGCGGGCGAGGACGACTGGCGCCAGGTCTTGCACCACGAAACCATCCACATGGCCGTGAACGCGGCCACCGGCAATACCGAGGCCGGCGGCCCGCACATGGTGGAAAAGTGGCTGGACGAAGGCCTGGCCGTGCACTTTGCCGCCCAGGACGGCTGGCTGAGCGATGTGGACGGCTGGTTTGCCGACAGCGACCACAGCGTGCACCCGATGGAGGTGGGCCTGGATGGTCTGATCGGCAAGCAGCGCTTTGGCGACCTGGGCTACTACGAGATGTTCCGCCTGATGCTCAAGCAGCTGGAAGCGGCCAATGCCGGCCCGCAGGAGCTGGGGCGCCGCGTGGCCAGCGTGCTGCGGGTGGTGAAAGGCAAGCCGATTGCCAGCAACCCCGGCGTGTTCCAGACCGCCGCCAGCCAGTATCTGTTCGGCTACACCCCGTACGCGACCTACCGCAGCAATCTGCCCGCCACCCTGCGTGATTACGTGGCCAGTCATACTGTCGGCCTGGGCTTGAGCGGCGGTACCGTGCTACGCGGTACCTTGCTGGCAGAGGGTGCAGCGGTCAGCTGCAGCAGCCTGCGCAAGGGGGAGGACGTACAGCTGGTAGGCGGCAAGCTGCTGCTACCCAAAGTAAACGGCAGCTACCGCTTGCTGGTGATGCAGTCGGTGAGCAAGGCCGGCAGCCAGGCCACGGTCAGCTATTACCCGCTGCAGACCGTCACCATCAGCAACGGCGCGGCCAACCCTGCCACGCTGGCGCTGGCCGGCCAGACGGTGGCCAGCCTCAGTTGCAGTAACTGAGCAAGCAGCGGCGGCCAACCTTGCTACAAGGTTGGCCGCATGGCCATGTCCCGCCCGCTTTACACGTGCAGCAGCAAAAAGCGCCGCTCCCACGGGCTGATTACATTGAAGTATTCGCCGTACTCGGCTTCCTTGATGGCGCTGTAGGCCTGGATGAAGTGCTCGCCGAACAGCTCGGCCAGCGGCTGGCAGTTCATCAGCAGGTCGATGGCGTCGTCCAGGTGGCGCGGCAGCTGGTGTGGCTGGTCGTAGGCGCTGCCAGCCAGCGGCGCGTCTGGCTGCAGGCTTTGCTTCATGCCCAGGTAGCCGCAGGCCAGGCTGGCGGCCAGCGCCAGGTAGGGGTTCACGTCTACGCCGGCCAGGCGGTTTTCTACCCGCCGCGCTTCCGGGCCGCTGTGCGGCACGCGCAGGCTGCAGGTGCGGTTGTCGTAGCCCCAGCTCAGGTTGATGGGCGCCGAGGTAAAGCGCGACAAGCGGCGGTAGCTGTTGACATACGGGGCGAAGAACGGCATCGCGGCGGGCAGATAGGTTTGCAGCCCGCCGATAAAGTGGAAAAACGCTGGCGACGGGCTGCCGTCCGGCAGGCTGAAAATATTCTGCCCCCCGTCCAGCGCCACCACGCTCTGGTGGATGTGCATGGCGCTGCCGGGCTGGCCCTGCATCGGCTTGGCCATGAAGGTGGCGTACATATTGTTGCGGATGGCCACCTCGCGCACGGTGCGCTTGAACAGGAATACCTGGTCGGCCAGCGCCAGCGGGTCACCGTGGTCCAGGTTGATCTCCATCTGCGCGGTGCCCATTTCGTGAATCAGCGTGTCCAGCGCCAGCCCTTGCGCCTGGCACCAGTCGTACATCACGTCGAAAATATCGTCGTATTCGTTGACGGCGTCGATGCTGAAGCTCTGCATGCCGGCCTCGGTACGCCGCGTGCGGCCAACCGGTGGCTTCAGCGGCATGTCTTCGTCCGGCTCCACCTGTACCAGATAGAACTCCATCTCGGGCGCCACGATGGGGCGCCAGCCTTCCTGCTCGTACAGTTTCAGGATGCGCTTGAGCACATTGCGCGGCGAGAGCGCGGCGGGCGTGCCGTCGAAATTGACGCAGTCGTGAATGATCTGCGCGGTGGGTTCCTTGGCCCACGGTACCGGCCGCAGTGTGCTGGCGTCGGGTATCAGCCGCATGTCCGGGTCGGCCGGAGCGGTGAAGTGCTGCTCGGGGTAGTCGCCGGTGACGGTCATCATCAGCACCGCCTCGGGCAGGCGCAGGCCCTCGGCGGCGTTGTACTTGTGGCGCGGCACGATCTTGCCGCGTGCCAGGCCGGTCATGTCGGGAATCAGGCACTCCACTTCGGTAATGTGGTGTTCGTCCAGCCAGCGCTGGATGGTTTGCGCAGCATTCATGGGCAGGCTCCCGGGTTACACAGCAGGGTAGTGGCAGGCATTTAATGCAAACGCTTTATTGAGTTTCTGCATTTAATGCCGGTAAAAGTTATAGAATGCAGCTAAGCCTGCATCCACTTTTGTATGCAGCAAGAACAAGGCCATACCCTGGCCCGCCGCTGTCTCCCCTTGCCCAGATTGTTATCGCCATGACTGACACCCCGCCGTCTACCGTTGTTGCCCCCCGTGCCCGCTGGCCGCGTCGCCTGTTATGGGCCAGCCTGGCCGGCACGGCCGTGCTGGCTGGCAGCTGGGCCGCCGTGCCACGGCTGGTGCAGCACTACGCGGGCGAGTGGGCGCAGGGCATCGGCCGCCAGCTCACCCTGGGCGAGGTGGTATTCGAGCCGTGGGCGCTGCGCCTGACATTGCGCGATATCCGCCTGGCCGACCGCGACGGCAGCACCCTGTTGGCCGCACAAGGTTTACGGCTAGACGCCCAGGCCTGGCCGCTGCTGCTGGGGCGCGTGGCACTGGACGAGCTGACGCTGGACGCGCCGCAGTTGCTGGCCAGCCGTAACGCAGCAGGGCAGTGGAACTGGGCGCGCTTTGCCGCCGATGCCGCCGGGCCGGCGCAGGCCGAGCCGCAAGACAGCCAGCCGCTCAAGCTAAGCATTACCCGGCTGGCGCTGAATAAAGGCCGCATCCAGCTGCAAGACGCCCTGGCCGGCGGCCTGCAGCGCCAGGTGTTGCCGCTGAGCGTGCAGCTGAATGATGTGTCCACACTGCCCGGCAGCGATGGCCGCTACCGCCTGGCCGCCGCGCTGGACGACGGCACGCAGCTGGACTGGCAGGGCAGCTTGCAGCTGCAGCCGCTGCAGTCCGACGGCGTGCTGAAGGTGCGCGACTTCACCCTGGCCAGCGTGTGGCCCTATGTGCAGCCGCAGCTGAAGTTGGCCGCGCCGGCTGGTAAGCTGGGCCTGACCGTGCCGTACCACTTTGATTTAAAAGGCAAGACGCCGCAGCTGGCCAGCCGTGGCTTTGCGGCCAACCTGCAAGGGCTGGCACTGCAGGCACCGGGTAGCGGCAGCCCGTTAAAGCTGGCCAGCCTTACGCTGGCCGGCGGCCAGCTCGACCTGGCGGCACGCCGCCTGAGTATCGCCCGGCTGACGCTGGCGGGCGGCGAGCTCGCCACCGTGCTAAACCGCCAAGGCCGTGCCGACTGGCTGGCCGCATTGCCAGCGGTAGCCCCCGCGGCCAGCCAGCGTGCCACCCAGCCTGCGGCCAAGCCTGGCTGGCAGCTGCACTTGCCCGCCATCACCTTGCAGGACTGGCAGCTAAAAGCCACCGACCAGCGCTTTGTCAGCCCGCTGTCTGCCAGCCTGACGCTACAGCGGCTGCAGGCGGCGCTGGCTATCGACGCGCAAGGCGGCATCAAGCTGGATAAAGCCACGCTGGCGCTGCGCGATCTGGCGCTGGCCAGTGGCCACCAGCCCGCGCTGGCCAAGTTGGCCGCACTGGACGTGGCCGCCAGCAGCGCCGACATCGCCGCACTGCGCGCCAGCCTGGGCGATATCCGCCTGAGCGGTTTGCAGCTAGCCGCCGCCCGTAATAAACAAGGCGTGCTGGACTGGCAGCAGCTGCTGCGCCAGCACCCGCAGCCCGCCAGCCGCACCGCGCCTGCCGCGCACACCGGCGGACCGGGCAGGCAGCTGGGCTGGCAGCTGCACTACCCGGCGGTGGCGCTTACCGACAGCCAGCTGCGCTGGCGCGACGCCACCACCACGCAGCCGGTGGCGCTGCAGCTGGACATCGACCAGGCCACGCTGCAGGGCAATCCGCAGCAGGGCTTTGCTCTGGGCTGGCAGTCGCGCCTGGGCCGTGGCCAGCTGGCGCTACAGGCGCAGCTGGCGGCCAACTTGCGCGATGTCAGCGCCACACTGGATGCCCGTCACCTGCCGCTACAAGGCATCGCCCCCTACGCGCTGGACGCCACCACGCTGCGCTTTGGCGGTGGCCAGCTGTCCGCCAGCCTCAAAGCCAGCTGGAAAAACCAGCGCTGGCAGGCCGCCGGCAATGCCGCGCTAGACCAGCTGGCATTGTACGAGCCCGGCCAGCGCGAGCCGCTGCTGGGCTGGCAGCGCCTGCAGCTAACCGCTATCCGCGCGCAGCCGCAGCGCATCGCGCTGGGCGATGTGCGGCTGGTGTCGCCGCAGCTGCGCTTTATTCTGGACGAGCAGCGCGTGCCCAATTTTGCCCATGTACTGAAAGCGCAGCCTGCGGCGGCGGCCCCACCGCCTGCGGCCAACCCGGCCGCTAAACCGGCCGCCGTGCCCGTGGTGGACGTGCGCGCCGTGCGCGTGCGCGATGCGCGGCTGGATTTTGCCGACCGTGGCCTGAACCCAGCGTTTGGCACCCGCATCCACAGCTTGTCCGGTACCGTGCTGGGCTTGTCCAGCCAGCGCGGGCGGCGCAGTACGGTGACGCTGGATGGCCGCGTAGACCAGTACGGCGACGTGCGTATTCGCGGCAGCCTGCTGCCGCTGGATGCCATGCGCGACCTGGATATGGCGCTGAACTTCCGCAATATCCCGCTGGGCAGCCTGAACCCCTACGCCATGACCTTTGCCGGCTGGAAAATTACCGACGGCCGCCTGGGCACCGAGCTGCGCTATCTGGTGCAAGACCGCCAGCTGAAGGGCGACAACCGCATGGTGGTAGACAACATCCAGCTGGGCGACGAGGTGGCCGACTATCAGGGCACGCGCCTGCCGCTGCGCCTGGCGGTGGCCATTCTGGAAGACAGCGACGGCCGCATCGACCTGTCGCTGCCGGTGGCGGGCAGCCTGGACGCGCCCGATTTCAGCTATGGCCACCTGGTGTGGCAGGCGCTGCGCAATGTGCTGGTAAAGGTGGCGACGGCACCGTTCCGCGCGCTGTTCGGTGGCGAAGGCTTTGACGAGATTTACGCCGACGCCGGCGACGACCGCATCCCGCCACCCGAGCGCGAAAAGCTGCACAAGCTGGCCGAGCTGCTGGCCAAGCGCCCCAAGCTGAAGCTGGCACTGGGCGGTGGTTACGATGCCGCGGGCGACGCCGCCGCGCTGGTGCGCCAGCAGGTAGACAGCGACATCCTCCAGCGCGCCGCGTACCGGCTGCAAGCCGACGAGCCGCTGCCAGTGCCCGACCTGGGCGACCCGGCAGTACGCCGTGCGGTGGGCGATGCCTACAGCGCACAGTTCGGGCGCCTGGCCTGGCTAAAACAGGTGGCCACCACCGCCGACACCCCGGCGCGGGCGCAGGCCATGCGCGCTGCGCTACTGGCCGCGCGCCAGGTAGACAGCCAGGCGCTGGCCGCCCTGGCCAGTGCCCGGGCTACCGCCGCCAGACAGCTGATGTTGGCCGCACAGCCAGCGTTGGCCGAGCGCATCACCCTGCTGCCGCCAGAGCAGGTGAAGTCGTCTGCCGACGGCGTGCCCTTGCTGCTGAAACTGCAATAAATACCGCCACCCCCGGCTAACCAGCCTGATCTGGCACCGGTTGGTAGCGCACCAACGCCCCGCACGCCGGGGCGTTGTCATGTCTGCTTGTCTGCCCAGGGCGTTTGAAAGCGATTTGACAGTCATGCGTGGCACGCTTGGTGCAAGCTGGCTTGCGTAATGCACCGGGCTGGTTCATACCACATCAATGGCAATAAAACCGTGCCAAGCTGCGGGTATCCCCAATGGCGGCGGGTGTTCATGACTGTTCTCATGCACCAGCCCGCTGCATGCGCAAGCAGATAACGATAAATAAACAGAGAGGAAATACCCGATGAAGCTGTCTACCCGCCTGCTGATGCTGACCTTGGCCAGCCTGTTTGGCCTGCTATTACTGGGCGGCATGTCTTTGCATTTCAAGCGCCAGGGCCTGCTGCACGAGAAAGAAACCCAGATTACCCACCTGCTGCAGATAGCCGAAAACATCGTGGAGCGTAGCGCCCAGCAGGTGCAGGAGGGCAAGCTCTCCGAAGCCGAAGCCAAGCAGCAGGCGTTGAAGGCACTGTCCAATGTGCGTACCAAAGAGGTGTACTTCTTCGCGCGCGACCCCGGCAACGTGATGCTGCTGCACCCTAACCAGGCCCGCATCGGCAAGGTAGACGAGGGGGGCAAGGTGCCCGATGGCCGCACCTCGGTACAGGTATACGCCGATGCCCTGAAAGACAGCCCGTACGGGCTGGTGTACGTGGTGGCCTCGCGCGATGCCAGCAAGGAAGAGTTTCCCAAGCTGAACGGCGTGGTACGTGTGCAACCCTGGGGCTGGGTCATCGGCACCGGTTTCTTTGTGGATGATATCGATGAGGTGTACTGGCGCGAAGCGCGCTGGATGATGCTGATCGTGCTGCTGGGGGTAGTGGGCGTGGCCACGCTGGCCTGGCTACTGTCGCGCAGCATCTTGCGTTCGCTGGGTGGTGACCCGGCCTATGCCGCCAGCGTAGTGCGCCGCATTGCCGACGGCGACCTCACCGAGCAGATTAGCGTCAACGGCCCGGAGCACAGCCTGCTGGGCAGTATGCGCGTGATGCAGCACAAACTGGTGCAGATCATCGGCGATATCCGTACGGGTAGCCACGATATTGCAGACGCCGGTACCCAGCTCAAGCAGCACATGGGCCACCTGCAAAGCGTGTCGCACAATGCCAGTGAATCCACTGCGTCGGCGGCGGCGGCCATCGAGCAGCTGTCGGTCAGCATCGATCACGTTACCGCCAGCGCACGGGATAACGAAAACGACGCCCGCCACACGGTAGACGAGGCCGCCAGCGGCACCGCGCTCACTAGCGAAGCCAGCCGCCATATCGAGCTGATTGCCAGCCAGATCGGCGAGGTGAATACCCAGGTGCACTCGCTGTCCGAGCGCACGCGCCACATTAGCGGCATTGCCGAAACCATTCGCGAGATTGCCAACCAGACCAACCTGCTGGCGCTGAATGCCGCCATTGAAGCTGCCCGTGCCGGTGAAACCGGCCGTGGCTTTGCCGTGGTCGCCGACGAGGTTCGCAAACTGGCCGAGCGTACCGCGCTGGCCACCGACGAGATTTCCGCCATTGTGCAAGCCGTGGTGGCCGACACCGGTACCGTATCCGGCCAGGTGCAAAGCATTGCCCCGGTGGTAGAGCAGGGCGTGACCCGTGTGCAGGAGGCCTCCAGCGCGCTGCAGGCGATCAACAACCGTGCGCAGGATTCGCTCAGCCGCATCCGCTCGGTGGCGCTGGCCATGTCGGAGCAGAGCAAGGCCGGTACCAGTATTGCCGGCAGTGTGGAGCAGGTAGCCGGCGTGGTGGAAGATGCGCTGTCATCGGCCAGCCATGCTGTAGAGCAGGTTAATGCCATCCATCAGCAAGCCGAGGCTTTGCGGACATCGGTAAACCGCTTCCGTACATGATGTGGCGTTTGTTGGCCTTGCTATTGTCGCTGGCCAGTACGCAAGTGCTGGCACAGACGCCTGTACGCTGGCCAGCGGTATACGTGCATAGCTTGCAGGGGGTCACCCTGCATGACACCTCGCCGCTGATGCCACGCCCCGGCAGCGGCCCGCGCGCGTTTTCACTGGCGCTGGCTCAGGCGCTACTGCAGCAACTTGGCCGCCCCCAGGCGGTCAGCGATGTGCCGCTGGCACGGGCGCTGAAAGCGCTGGACGCGCGGCAGCCGGCCTGGCTGGTGGGCCTGTTGCGCACGCCGGCACGCGAGCTGCGCTACCAATGGCTGCTGCCCTTGTACCGTGACACGCTGGTGTTTTATCAGTCCCCGCTACGCCCGAACGATGTCACCACCTGGCAGCAGGCGCGTCTGCTGCCAGTCTGCGTGGTGCAAGGCAGTGCGCCCGAAGAGTACGCGCTGCAGTTTGGCCTGCAGCGGGTGGAACGCAGCAGCAGCTATGCGCTCTGCCTGCGCATGTTGGCCGCAGGCCGCGTGCGCCTGGCACCGGTGGTGGCGGGTGACCTCAAAGCCAAGCTGCAGGAGGCCGGGCTATCGGCCGCTGCCGTACAGCCCAGCCCGCTGCCCACGGTGGCGCTGGAAAGCTATCTGGTGGCGTCGCATGCTACGCCACCTGCCGAGCTGCAAGCCTGGCGCGATGCCTGGCAACAGCTGGTAGCCAGTGCCGCTTACCGCCAGCTGCGCCAGCAATACTGGCCGTGAACACCGGTGTTGGCCTTTGACCCCCATCAATGCCCTGAGCCACTAAAAATTGTGTAATCTGCCCCTTGGGGTGCTACATATGGTGGTGTGGTCATGACACGGGAGCAGGCAATGGTATGGGTAGAGCAAGACATTTCGCGTGAAGTACTGCTGGAAAAATACGCCAAAAACGGCGAACAGAGCGTCAGCGAGGTACGCCAGCGCGTGGCGCAGGCGCTGGCCGCGCAGGAAAACGACCCTGCCCGTTTCGCCCCGCTGTTCTTTGCCGCGCTGGATCAGGGCTTTATCCCCGGCGGGCGCATCAACTCGGCCGCCGGTACCGACCTGAAAGCCACCCTCATCAACTGCTTTGTACAGCCAGTGGGCGATGCGGTAGCGCAAACCGAAAACGGCAAGGTAGGCATTTACGAGGCGCTGCTGCAGTCGGCCGAAACCATGCGCCGCGGCGGTGGCGTGGGCTACAACTTTAGCCGCATCCGCCCGCGTGGCGCTTTGGTAAAAGGCACCAATAGCCGTGCCTCCGGCCCGGTTTCCTATATGCGTGTGTTCGACCGCAGCTGCGAAACGGTGGAATCGGCCGGCGCACGCCGTGGCGCGCAAATGGGCGTGCTGGATGTCAGCCACCCGGATATCGAAGACTTCATCCACGCCAAAGACCAGGGCGACCTGCGCAATTTCAATATGTCGGTGGGCGTGTCCGACGCCTTCATGCAGGCGGTAGAGGCCGACGGCGACTGGCCGCTGACCCACGCCGTGGCCCCGGCCAACAGTGCCTTCCCCGGCAGCTATCAGCGTGACGACGGGCTGTGGGTGTACCGCACGGTACGTGC
Organism: Neisseriaceae bacterium; assembly: GCA_027489245.1. Lineage (GTDB taxonomy): Bacteria > Pseudomonadota > Gammaproteobacteria > Burkholderiales > Chromobacteriaceae > Vogesella. The sequence goes on from JAIYAC010000021.1 coordinate 21,876, forward strand.
CCGCGAACTATGGCAGCAAATCATGCACAGCACTTATGACCACGCCGAGCCCGGTGTGCTGTTCATGAGCAAGATCAACGCCGACAACAACCTGTCCTACTGCGAAGTGATCGAGTCCACCAACCCGTGTGGCGAGCAGCCACTGCCGGATTACGGCTGCTGCGACCTGGGCTCCATCAACCTGTGCGGCTTTGTGCGCCAGCCGTTTGGCGAGCACGCCAGCTTTGACTACGCCGCCTTCGAGCAAGTGGTCCGCACCGCCATCCGCATGCTGGACAACGTGCTGGACCTCACCGTGTGGCCGCTGGTGGAGCAAGAGCGCGAGGCGCAAAACAAGCGCCGTGTCGGGCTGGGCTTTACCGGCCTGGGCGACGCGCTGATCATGCTGCGCGTGCGCTACGACAGCGAAGAGGGCAGAAGGTTGGCCGCCAGCATCGCCGAGCACATGCGCGATGCCGCCTACGACGCCTCGATCGACCTGGCTATCGAGAAGGGCGCTTTCCCGCTATTCGACGCCGAACGCTACCTGGCCGCGCCGCACTGCGCCAGCCGCCTGCCCGCGGCCATTCAGGCGCGCATTCGCCAGCACGGCATCCGTAATTCGCACCTGCTGTCGATTGCCCCCACCGGCACCATATCGCTGGCCTTTGCCGACAATGCCTCCAACGGTATCGAGCCGCCGTTCAGCTGGTTCTACACCCGCAAAAAACGCATGGCCGACGGCAGCCAGCAGGAATACCTGGTAGAGGACCACGCCTACCGCGTGTACCGCATGCAAGGTGGCGATACCACTGCGCTGCCCGATTACTTTGTCAGCGCGCTGCAGATGAGCGCACTGGACCACATGCGCATGGTGGCGGCGGTAGCACCGTTTATCGATACGGCGATCTCCAAAACGGTGAACGTACCCGCCGACTACCCGTTTGACGACTTCGAAAGCCTGTACCTGGAAGCCTGGCGCGCCGGACTGAAAGGCATTACCACCTACCGCCCCAATAGCGTGCTGGGCTCGGTACTGTCGGTGGCCCCCACTGCGGCCAACCCTGGCAGCCAGGCGCTGCCGCAGGACCTGAACCAGAGCGACCCGGACCGCCGCATCACGCTGAATAGCGCGCCCAGCCCGGCGCTGGCCAGCCTCAAGTGGCCGCACCGGCCCAAGCTCAAGCACGGCAACCCGTCGTGGACCTATATGGTAGAGGGCGAAGAGGGCGATTTTGCCGTGATGGTGGGCCATGTCGATGGCAGCCAGCCGGGCGAAGCCGCGCTGCCGTTCGAGTGCTGGGTCAACGGCGACGTGCCGCGTGGCCTGGGTGCCATCGCCAAAACGCTGTCCATGGACATGCGCTGCCGCGACCGTACCTGGCTGGCCGCCAAGCTGGACGCGTTGGCCGCCACTCGTGGCGACCGCCACTACCGTGTAGAGCTGGCCGACGGTGCGCTGCAGAGCAGCGCCGCCGCCGCCGCGCTGGCCAGGGTGGTGAAATACCGCGTGGCGCAGCTGGGCGCACTGGCCGGTGCCGACGGCGACGCCACGCCGGTAATGGACGCGCTGTTTGCCCGCAAAGAGCCCAAATCCGGTGCCGATGGCACCATCAGCTGGTCGGTAGACGTAGTCAACCCGCAAACCGGCGACGACTTTGCCCTGTTTGTGAAAGAGCTGGTGCTGCCCAACGGCCAGCGCCGCCCGTACTCCATGTGGCTGGCCGGCCACTACCCGCGCGAGCTGGACGGCCTGTGCAAGATGCTCAGCCTGGACATGCGCGTGATCGACCCGGCGTGGATAGGCATGAAGCTGCGCAAGCTGCAAAGCTACGCCGAGCCGCAGGCCGACTTCTTTGCCCGCACCCCAGGCAGCGACAAATCGCAAAGCTGGCCGTCTACCGAGGCTTATCTGGCGCGGCTGATCATCCATCGCTACGCCATGCTGGGCATTCTCAGTGAAGACGGTGTGCCGGTAGAGGACATGGGGGTGATGGTGCCGGAGCAGGGCGAGCTGTTTGGCAATAGCGTGGTCAGCCCCGCTGCCGCCACCATGGCGGGCAAGGCCTGCCCGGAGTGCGGCAACCGTGCGCTGATCAAGAAAGATGGTTGCGAGTTCTGCACCGCCTGCGGCCACGTCGGGGCGTGCGGCTAGCCACGTTGACGTGGTGACAACGTGCCGCCTGCGGGCGGCATTTTCTTGCCTGATATCGGTGTGAGATCGATGCCAGTATTTTGTCAGTGTCGGGTGAGTTGGCCGCGAGCAGTCTGGATGACGTGTCGCTGCGGGCGGGGCGTTTTACGCGCGAGACAGGCGGCTAGTGCGAAAGTTCATGGCTGGAAATGATAATTTTCAGTGCGTATCTCCCTTGATTTGGCGCAAAAAACGCCTGGCCAGAAAGCGTAGCCTAGAGGCATGAGATCGTTTTCATGAAAGGGCAAGAAAATGGCTGTTAGCGAATTCCACATCCCCGCACTGAACCTGATGGGCGCCGGTAGCGTACAAAAAGCAGTCGATGCCATGCAGGCACGCGGCTTTCGCCGCACGCTGATTGTTACCGATGGTGGCCTGGTGAAAGCTGGCCTGGTAGCCCAGGTACAAAACCAGCTGCAGGCGGCCGATATCCAGTCTTTCGTGTTCGATGGCGTGCAGCCCAACCCCACCACGGCCAACGTCGGCGCCGGCCTGGCGCTGCTGCGTGAAAAAAACGGTGACAGCGTGATCTCGCTGGGCGGCGGCTCGCCGCACGACTGTGCCAAGGCCATTGCACTGGTGGCGGTCAACGGTGGCCAGATCCAGGACTACGAAGGCGTGGACAAATCGGCCAAGCCGCAGCTGCCGCTGGTGGCCATCAACACCACCGCCGGTACCGCCAGCGAAATGACGCGCTTCTGCATCATTACCGACGAATCGCGCCATATCAAAATGGCCATCGTGGACAAACACACCACGCCCATCCTGTCGGTAAACGACCCGGAAACCATGCTGGGCATGCCGGCCAGCCTGACGGCCGCCACCGGTATGGATGCGCTGACGCACGCGGTAGAGGCGTATGTGTCCACTGCGGCCAACCCCATCACCGACGCCTGCGCGCTGAAAGCGGTAAGCCTGATTGCGGCCAACCTGCGTGCTGCGGTCGGTAACGGCCAGGACATGGCGGCGCGCGAAAACATGGCCTACGCCCAGTTCCTGGCGGGCATGGCGTTCAATAATGCGTCGCTGGGCTATGTGCACGCGATGGCGCACCAGCTGGGCGGCTTCTACGACCTGCCGCACGGTGTGTGCAATGCCGTGCTGCTGCCGCACGTACAGGCCTTTAATGCCCGCGTAGCGTCGGCCCGCCTGGCGGACGTGGCGGTAGCGCTGGGGGTGGAAGCCTCGGCCGAGGCAGCACTGGCGGCCATCCGCCAGCTGGCGGCGGACGTGGGCATTCCGGCTGGCCTGACCCAGCTGGGCGTGAAGGATGAAGACATCGCCACGCTGGCAGCCAACGCGCTGAAAGACGCCTGCGGCCTGACCAACCCCATCCAGCCGACACAGGCCGAGGTCGAGGCGATTTATCGCGCCGCCCTGTAAGCGGGTAGCCTTATCGGGTAGTGCCAAAGCCGGTGCGTTTGCGCCGGCTTTTTTGCGCGCCTGGCGTGGCTATGGCGCGGCAGGCGGCTGGTGTGGCGCGCTGGTGCCGGCGGCCAGCATGGCGTCGACAAAAGCGGCCACCAGTGGCGAGGTGTCGCGTTCGCGCCAGGCTACGGTCAGCGTCATGTAGGCGTGGCTGTCCAGCAGCGGCACATAGCAGATGCCGGGCAGCTGCACGCACTGTAGCGGCGCCGGTAGCACGGCCACGCCCAGCCCGGCGTCGACCAGGCCGATCTGGGTGGTGGCTTCGCCGGCCAGCTGGTGTACCCGCCATTCAAAACCCGCCTCGCGCGCCAGCTTTTCCAGGCGGCGGGTCAGCCAGTTGCCGCTGCTGGACGGGTAGCCGATGATGCGCTCGCCAGCCAGCTGCGCCAGGGCAATGCCGGGGCTGGCGGCCAGCGGGTGGCTGCGTGGCAGCACCGCGCACAGGCGGTCGCGCCGCACCTCGCGCAGCGCCAGGCCGGGGGTGTCTTCCTCGCCGTTAAAGCGCACCACGCCCACATCCAGCTTGTTGCTGCCCAGCAGCTGGAACTGCTCGCGGGTGAACTCTTCGTGAAAGTGCAGGGTCACGCTGCCGTGCTGCTGGCGAAACCGCAGCAGCGCGGTGGGCAGCAGCGACATCAGCGGCAGCGAGGAGGTAAAGCCGATATTCAGCTCGCCAATTTCGCCACGGGCGGCGCGGCGTGCCTCGTCGGCTGCCTGGCTGGTGCCTTCCAGCAGGGCGCGGGCGCGCAGCAGAAAGCGCTCGCCAGCCGCGGTGAGCTTGACGGCGCGCTGGTGCCGCTCGAACAGGCTCACGCCCAGCTCCTGCTCCAGCGCGCGGATCTGCTGGCTGAGCGGTGGCTGCGCCATGTGCAGGCGCTCGGCAGCGCGGGTGAAGTGCAGCTCTTCGGCTACCGCCACGAAATAACGCAGGTGTCGCAGCTCCATTTGATACTTTCAATGTATTAATGCCTATTGAAATATATATTGGACGTTGCCAACCGCCAAGCCTAGGCTGACACCATTACCTGACAAGGTGTCTGCTCATGTCTTGTGCTTCTGCTGTGCTGGCCCGCGTGGCCGGCGAAACCACCCCGCATCACGCCGGTTCTGCCGCCTGGTGGCGCGCCACCTGGGCGGCGGCGATTGGCGGCTTTGCGACCTTTGCCCTGCTGTACGGCGTACAGCCGCTGATGCCGCTGTTTGCCGCGCATTACGGCCTGTCGCCTGCGGCGGCCAGTGCGGTACTGTCGTCGGCTACCTTGCCCATGGCGCTGTTGCTGATACCAGCCAGCCTGCTAGCGGAAAAGGTTGGCCGCACGCCCTTGATGGTGGCCTCGCTGGCGGGCGGGGTGCTGCTGTCGTGGCTGGCGGTGTGGAGCAGCAGCTTTGGCTGGCTGCTGCTGTGGCGGGCGCTGTTTGGCGTGCTGATGGCCGGCCTGCCGGCGCTGGCGCTGTCTTATCTGTCCGAAGAGCTGGCGCCCGAGTCGCTGGGGCGGGCGGTGGGTTTGTATATTGCGGCCAACGCGCTGGGCGGCATGAGCGGGCGCTATGTGGCGGCGGTGGTGGCCGACGCCTGGGGCTTGCAAGCCGGGCTGCTGGCACTGGCGGTGATGGGCACGCTGGCCGCGCTGGTGTTCTGGAAGCTGCTGCCGCCTTCGCGCCGCTTTGTGCCGCGCCAGGTATCGCTGGCCAGCGTACTGGCCGATAGCCGCCAGCATTGGCGCGACCCCGGTTTGTCCCGCTTGTTCTTGCTGGGTTTCATGCTGATGGGCGGCTTTGTCAGCCTGTACAACTACCTGGGCTTCCGCCTGCAGGCGGCGCCGTTCGGGCTGTCGCAAAGCGCCATCGGGCTGATTTTCTTGCTGTACGTGGTGGGCATGGTGTCATCCAGCCTGGGCGGGCGCTGGGCCGACCGCTACGGCCGCCGCGTGGTGCTGTGGAAAATGGTGGCGCTGATGCTGCCGGCGCTACTGCTGACGCTGAGCCAGAGCCTGTGGCTGGTGGTGGCCGGGGTGGCGCTGTTTACCTTTGGCTTTTTTGCCGCGCACTCGGTAGCAGCCAGCTGGGTCGGGCGCCGCGTGACCCACGCACGCGGCCTGGCCTCGGCGTTTTACCTGACATCGTATTACCTGGGTTCGGCGTTTATCGGTAGCGGTTCCGGCCTGATGTGGCGGCTGGATGGCTGGCCGGGGGTGGCCGGGCTGATCGGTGGGCTATTGGCGCTGTGCCTGTGGCTGACCTGGCAGCTGCGCAGGGTGGAGCCGCTGCCGGTAGCGGCCAGTTAAGGAGCAGAGCATGACACGGGATCAACAGTTGGCCGCATGCTGCGCCGCGGTAGGGCTGGACCTGCACGAGGCGCTGCAGATCGGCGGCCAGTACGTGCCGCTGCTGCAGCACGGGCAGGAAATCCACATTAGCGGCCAGATACCGCGTGTGGGCAGCCAGGTGGTGGTGTGCGGCCGCGTGGGCGACAGCTGCAGCGAGGCCGACGCCTGCCACGCGGCGCATATTGCCTGCCTGCGCGCGCTGGTGCTGCTGTACCAGCACCTGGGCTCGCTGGACGGCGTGGCGCGCATCCTGCGCCTGAATGTGTACGTGCAGAGCGCGGTCGCTTTTAGCCGCCAGAGCGAGGTGGCCAATGCGGCCTCGGCCCTGCTGTACCAGCTGCTGGGCGAGGTCGGTGTGCACGTGCGTACCTCGGTAGGCGTGTACCAGCTGCCCAAGAATGCGGCGGTGGAGCTGGACATGGTGGCCATTGCCGCCTGATGGTGGGCTGGCGGGCGGCGCGGCCATGGCGTATACCGGATGAGTCCCCCTGAAGGAGTACACCATGAGCCTGAATGTTCTTGCCATCTGTGGCAGCCTGCGCCAGAAATCTGCCAATAAAGGCCTGCTGCGCTACGCTGCGGCCAACCTGCCGGAAGGCATGCAGCTGACCATTGCCGACCTGTCGGATATGCCGTTTTATAACGCCGATATCAGCGACAAGCCGGCTGCCGTGCAGCGCTTGCTGGGCCAGCTGGCCGCGGCCGATGCCTTGCTGCTGGCCTGCCCGGAGTACAACTATTCCATTGCCCCCGCGTTGAAAAACGCGCTGGACTGGGCCTCGCGCGAGCCGGGCAATGCGCTGTTGGCGGGCAAGCCGGCGGCCATCATGGGCGCGGGCGGCGGCATGGGCACCTCGCGTGCGCAGTACCACCTGCGTCAGGTATGCGTGTACCTGAATGTGCACGTGCTGAACCAGCCCGAGGTGTTTGCCAATGCCTTTGCCGGCGGGTTTGATGGCGACGGCAACCTGCTGGACGCGGCGATTCAGGAAAACATCCGCAAACAGTTGGCCGCATTGCAGGCCTGGCATGCCCGCCTGAGTGCTTGAGGCGAAGTGAAAAGCGACAAGGCCGCGCCCTGGGGCGCGGCCTTGTCGTTGTAATGGTGAAGCTGCCTAGGGGCTGTACCACAGCGCTTTGCGCTGCAGGGGTGTTTCGGCGGGCAGCAAGGGGTTGCCAAGCCGGATGATGACCCGCTTTTCCAGCTGCAGCCGCCGCAGGGCCCCCGCGTGGAACTGACGGAACAAGCGCTCGAAGCTGCCATCTTCAATGGCACGCTCCAGCCCGGTTTCCAGCATGCCGGCCAAGGCCTTGTTGCCGGGTGCCACAAAAAAGTAAAACGCAGTAGGGTAGTGGATCAGGATATGCGGGTCGATGGTGATGCCACTGCGGCGATGCGCCAGGTACTCGTTTTCCACCTCGATGACACCGCGTGGAAAGTAATCGAAACGCTGCTGGTTCAGCATACTGAACAGGGGTTCGTAGTCGGACGAGGTCACCACACTCAGCCCGGCTGCCCGCAGGATATTCACATCCGGCCAGTCGTGGCCTTGGCCTGCGCTGTAGGCACGCAGGTCGTCCACATTTTTGACATCGGCCAGCAGTTGCTCCCGACCTTCTCCCAGCAGCGCGACCCGCCAGCCTATCAGGCCCTTGTACAGCGGGATGCGTACTGGCTGCAGCTGGCGCTCGCGCTCCTTGCTGGTCATGGTCCATAGCAGGTCTATGCTGCTGTGAGGGCGCTGCAACTGCAGGATGGCGCGGCTTTGTACCATCGGGCGGGCAGCTTGCAGTTTGCAGTCTGCATTGGCTTTTTCGCAGGCCAGGCGCAGCAGCGCCAGCATGTATTGCTGCTGCGGGTCGTTGGCGGTGGCCAGTAGCGGGTAGCGGATGGTGATGGCGGCGTGGCTGCCAGCGGCCAGCAGCAAGCACAGCCAGGCGAAATGGCGTAACGATGACATGATGAAGGCCCCGCTGCGGTGATACTGCATCATAGGAATCTCTCCCTGTTTTGCATCAATTACCGCAGGCCGGGGCCTGTCTGCTTGCTGGATGGCTTACTGGATAATGCCGCCGCCCAGGCAGATATCGCCGTCGTACAGGACAGCTGACTGGCCGGGGGTGACCGCCCACTGTTTGTCGCGGAAGGTGAGCGTGGCTTTGCCATCGACTACCGGCGACAGGCTGCACGGTGCATCGGCCATGCGGTAGCGGTTTTTGGCGGCGTAGTCGCCAGCGGCCGGTGCCTGCGGCAGCGTCCACGACAGGTCGTCCATCTGCAGCGTGGGCTTCAGCAGTAGCGGGTGGTCGTGCCCCTGCACCACCACCAGGCGGTTGGCCGCCATGTCTTTGCCCGCCACGAACCACGGGTCACCGGTGCCATCCTTGGCGCCGCCAATATTCAGGCCCTTGCGCTGACCCAGGGTATAGAACATCAGGCCCACGTGTTCGCCCACGACCTTGCCGTCCGGGGTGATCATCTCGCCCGGCTTGGTAGGCAGGTAGCGCTGCAGGAACTCGCGGAACGGGCGCTCGCCAATAAAGCAGATACCGGTGGAGTCTTTCTTGCCGGCGGTGGGCAGGCCGGCTTCTTCGGCCAGGCGGCGTACTTCGGTTTTGTGGATGTCGCCCAGCGGGAAGATGGCGCGCGCCAGCTGGTGCTGCTGCAGACGGTACAGAAAGTAGCTCTGGTCCTTGGTGTGGTCCACGCCCTTCATCAGGTAGTGCACGCCGTCTTGTTCCAGCTTGCGGGCGTAGTGGCCGGTGGCGATGCAGTCGGCACCCATGGCCATGGCGTAGTCCAGAAAGGCCTTGAACTTGATTTCGGCGTTGCACAGCACGTCCGGGTTAGGCGTGCGCCCGGCCGAGTACTCTTTCAGGAAGTACGAAAACACGCGGTCTTTGTATTCCTTGGCAAAGTTCACGATTTCCATATCGATGCCGACAATGTCGGCCACGCTCATTGCGTCCAGCGCATCCTGCTTGATGGAGCAGTACTCGTCGTCGTTATCGTCTTCCCAGTTTTGCATGAACACGCCGATGACTTCGTGGCCTTGCTGTTTCAGCAGCCAGGCTGTTACCGAGGAGTCCACACCGCCGGACATGCCGACAACAATACGTTTCTTACCCGTCACGGGGAAAATCCTTCCTTCCAAAGTGCAAGAGGCACCACCACCGGTGGTGCCCCGAAATGTCGGAACCAGCTATCCAATACCCAGATCTGGCCACTGTCGATATCCCGTATCGCCACGGCGTGATGTTCGTTAAACAGCAGCGGGGCGCGAAATACATCGGCCGACAGCTGGTGATAGCGCAGTAGCTGGTGGTCTTGCAGCAGGGCCAGCAGGCCGTGCAGATTGTGCGTGTGGTCCAGGCAGTCCATACGGCCCAGGATGCGCGCATCTTCTTGGTTGCCGCCCTGGTCTTCAGCAATGGGCAGCACCTGCGCGGCGATCTGGTAATACGCCAGGGCGACATCCTGCAAGGCAGCACGCTCCTCGGCTGCGTTGTCTGCCTGGCGCAAGCGTTGCCCGAACCAGATCAGGGCATCAGGCTGTAAATCAATGGCGCTGCTGCGATCGCAACCGTAATGGTAACAGAGGGTTAGCACCTCTGCACCGGCCCGGGGGGCGGGCAGGGCAAGGCATAGCGATAAAAGCAGGGCGGCCCGGCGCATGGTGGCTAGCGCCCGTGGTGATAAATGCTGGCCAGCGGCAGGCGCTGCCCCGCCAGGTAGTCGTCCAGGCAGCGGCCCACCAGCGGGCTGCGCCAGATGGCCTGCTGCGCGTGGATGTCTGCAGCACTGAGCCACACCGCCTCCACGATGCCCTCGTCCAGCTGGCTGCGTAGCGGCTGGCTACTGGCCTGGCACACGAAAGCAAATCGCAGATAGGTAATGCCGCTGCTGTCGTCCTTGTCGGCCAGGTAAATGCCGCATAGCGCCACAGGGTTGGCCGCATAGCCGGTTTCTTCCAGCGCTTCACGCGCTACGGCTTGCAGCAGCGTTTCACCGTATTCCATGTGTCCGGCTGGCTGGTTCAGGCGCAGGCCGTGTTCGGTGTTTTCACGCACCATCAGAAAGCGGCCATCGCGCTCGATGATGGCGGCCACGGTGGTGTTGGGTTTCCACTGCGTATCGGGAGTCGGGCTGCTCATATCAATTGACAATCGTTATCATTTGTTTCTAATATACACGTATTGCGACTTATTCTTAATCATAAACAGGTGCTGCCATGTACGTTTGCCTTTGCCACGGTGTAACCGACCGCGACATCCGCCAAGCTGTCTTCGACGGCGCCGTCACCATGCGCGACCTGGCGCGTGATCTGGGCGTGGCTACCGAGTGCGGCCGCTGCGCCTGCAGTGCCAACCAGGTACGCAAGCAAACCCTGCTGCAAATCAGTGAGCCCGAGCTGGTAGCTGCCTGATTTTTCTGCAGAATCAATCGCATTCCTATTGCATTTTGGCGCGATCAGCCAAGCTTGTCATTGCATAATTTTGTGCCATAATCCCTGCAATTCGATATAGCAGGAGGTCACGGCCATGCAAGGCGACAAGAAAGTCATCAAGTTTCTGAACCAGATCCTCAAAACCCAGCTTACCGCCATCAACCAGTACTTTCTGCACGCCCGCATCTTCAAGAACTGGGGCCTGAAAGAGCTGAACGAGCACGAATACCACGAATCCATCGTGGAAATGAAAAACGCCGACAAGCTGATCGAGCGCATCCTGTTTCTGGAAGGCCTGCCCAACCTGCAAGACCTGGGCAAGCTGTACATTGGTGAAAACACCCAGGAAATCCTGGAGTGCGACCTGAAGCTGGACACCGAAAGCCTGCCGCTGCTGAAAGACGCCGTTGCGTACTGCGAGTCGGTCAAAGACTACGTGACCCGCGACCTGCTGACCGAGGTGCTGGAAAGCGAAGAAGAGCACATCGACTGGCTGGAAACCCAGCTGGGCCTGATCGAAAAACTGGGCCTGGCCAACTACCAGCAAAGCATGATCGAAGACTAAGCCGCTGCCTGTATCGATTGGTACAAAAAAGCCCGTCAACTGACGGGCTTTTTTTATGCCCCCGCCGGTGGTGCAGGGGGGGGGGAATCGCAAATATGCGGCCAACCTTACTGGGCGGCGGAGGCTTCTTCCGGGGCGGGTTCTTCCGGCTCTTGCCATGGCAGGGCCACGCTGTGGTTGTTCACCTTCAGGATGCCGTCGTTGAACACCACACTGGTGGACAGTTGGCCACCTTCCCGGCGGATCAGCTTTTGCGCAGCCCATTCGTCCAGCTGGGCAGACAGCAGGCTGCGTGCCAGTGCGTCGATTTCTTCCAGGTTTGGCTGGTCTTCTGCGCTGGCGTCCACGGTAAACAGGTTGCGTGCTTGTGCTACCACCAGGTTTTCCAGGGTTTGCTGTGGCAGCTCGATATTGGCTTGTGCCGTAAAGCGTTTCAGGAACAGCAGGGTGTTTTTCAGGTCGCTCTGCTGGAAGCCTTTCAGCGCCAGGCTGCCGCTGGCTTGCGCCACGCCGCTAGGCATTTTCAGATAGAAAGCATTCACCATCAGCTTCGGGTCGCTCTGCAGCAGGGGCAGGCCTTCCTTCACGATGGTATCGATGTACTTCTTGCGCAGCTGTGCCGGTTCCAGGCCCTGGAAGGGCAGCTTGCCCAGTGCATCGTCCAGCTTCACCAGGGTAGGGCCGTGCAGGTGGTTGGCCGAAATATCCAGCTTGAACGGGCCGTACACGCTGTCGTTGTAGGCAAAGCGCTCGAAATCCAGCTTGCCACGGGTGTTGACGAAGTCGTCCTGCTCGCTGGTCACAATCTGGTATTTCAGCTTGGACAGGCCCACGTTGGACGGGCGGAACTCGCCGGACGGGTTGATGAACTCGCCCACGCGCACGCGGCCTACCAGGTAGATCAGCTCGTTCAGCTTGATGCTGTAGGGGATGGCTTCGTTCCAGTTGAGCTTGATGTCACCCACGGTCAGCTCGCTGCTGCCCAGTTTGACGCCGCTGTTGCCAGGGCGTACTTCGGACAGGTATTTCACGCCGTCAAAGGCAAAGCGGCCTTTGGGGCCGGCTTCCAGCGTAAAGCCCGGGGTGGTGGACTCGACGTTGTATTCCTTGTAGCCGGCGTGGTAGTTCACTTTCAGGTCGAAGCCCTTCCAGTTCATCTTCACACCTGCCAGCGTTTCTTCGTAGTCGAAGGTGGGCACGGTGACAGCCAGCTCGCCGCCACCGGTCAGGCCCAGGCGGTTAATCACCGTAATGGGGGGGGCGTCGCCAAAGAAGCGTTGCAGTGTCTTGCGTGTGGCGTCGCTCATGTCGAACTCGGTGCGCACGATGGCGCGCGCCGGGCGCAGATCCATGTCAAACAGGCCGGGCAGCAGGCCATGGCGTACCTGGTGGCGGTAGCGCAGCGTGCCACCCAGCAGCGGGCGCAGGTTTTCCGGCAGCAGGCCAATGTAGGGGCCCAGCAGCTGCTGGTTGAGCGCCAGCTCGGTGGTTTCTTCGGACGAGAACCAGCCGCGCTCGTACTGGTGCGATTTCACCGTGAAGACGGACATCGCGGCAATCATGCGGTGCTGTTCGGCCAGGGTTTCTTCGGCCTTGATGCCAGCCCAGTAGGCAAAGCCGCTATACAGTACGAAGGCACCGGCGATGCCGGCGGCAGCCAGTTTGAGGTGTTGCTTGTTAACGTTCACGATCCGGCCTGAAAAACGAAATGAACGGGCATCTTACAATACCTGCGCCGGCTTATGAATCGGCATGCGGGCCGATGTTGGCCGCAGTACGCTTGTGCATTGAATTTCCATGGCATTTTGTGCAGTTTTCTATGTGTGTGGCTGGCGAATGTGCTGGGTTTCAATAAAGTAATGGGTGTAAAATGAGGCATTGTTTCTACGTACCATGAGGTTTGACCCATAAATGGAATGGCTTAACGGTCTGATCGACCTGCCCTGGTGGGGCTATATCGTGGTGGCACTGGTGCTGACCCACATCACCATTGCCTCTGTCACCATTTTCCTGCACCGCCATCAGGCGCACCGTGCGCTGGATCTGCACCCGATTCCTAGCCACTTCTTCCGTTTCTGGCTGTGGCTTACCACCGGCCAGGTCACCAAGGAGTGGGCATCCATTCACCGCAAACACCATGCGCGTTGTGAAACTGCCGAAGACCCGCACAGCCCGCAAGTGCTGGGTATCGACAAGGTACTGTGGCAAGGTGCCGAGCTGTACCGTGCCGCCTGCAAAGACCGCAGCATCATGGAAAAATTCGGCCATGGCACCCCGGACGACTGGCTGGAGCGCCACGTGTATACCGGCCAGACCGGCAAGGGCATTCTGCTGATGCTGGTGATCGACCTGGTGTTGTTCGGTGCTGCCGGCCTGGCGATCTGGGCGGTGCAGATGGCGTGGATTCCGTTCTTCGCCGCTGGCGTGATCAACGGTATTGGCCACTACTGGGGCTACCGCAACTTCGAAAACGAAGATGCCTCTACCAATATCGTGCCGTGGGGCATCCTGATTGGTGGTGAAGAGCTACACAACAACCACCATACCTTTGGCACCTCGGCCAAGCTGTCGTACAAGTGGTTCGAGTTCGATATTGGCTGGATGTATATCCGCATCATGGAAATCCTGGGCCTGGCCAAGGTGCGCAAGGTAGCACCGCGCCTGGCGCAGACTGCGGCCAACCCGCAGCTGGACCTGGACCATCTGCAAGCCATCATCGCCAACCGCTACGCCGTGGCTGCCCGCTATGCGCGTGAGCTGAAAGACGTCTACCGCGCCGAAGCAGCCAAGATCCAGCTGCCCGAGCTGGGTAATACCGACCTGGCGCGCAAGATGAAGGTGTGGCTGAAGCAGGATGCCAAAGACACCCCGATGGCCGAACGTGCCCAGCTGGCCGCTGTGCTGGCCAAGAGCCAGGTGCTGAATACCGTGTACAGCATGCGCCAGGAGCTGACCCGCCTGTGGGAGCGCTCCTCGCTAAGCCGCGACGAGCTGCTGAAAGAGCTGCAAGACTGGTGCAATCGTGCCGAGGCCAGCGGTATCGAATCGCTGCAGCGCTTTGCGCAAAGCCTGCGTACTGCCGCGGTAGCCTAAGCCTGCCGCTCGCCAGAAAGCGCCGCCTGATGCGGCGCTTTTTTTATTGCAGCCGGCTGGCACGGCTGCGCTACAATCCGCGCTTTCCCTTGTTATTGCTACAGGAGCTGCCATGAGCATCTATCGTCATCTGCCGGGTAAACGCATGTCCGAAGCCGTGGTGGTAAACGGCCTGATCTACACCGTTCAGGTACCGGAAAGTGGCCAGGGTAATGCCCGCGAGCAAACTGCCGAGACACTGGCGCTGGTCGACAAGGTGCTGGCCGAATTGGACAGCGATAAGACCCGCATTATCGAGGCCACCATTTTCATGCCGGACCTGGCCGAATTTGACCAGATGAACGAAGCCTGGGACGCTTGGGTAGCCGAAGGCCACGCGCCGGTGCGCTGCACGGTAGGGGCCAAACTGGCGCACCCGGACTGGAAGGTAGAGATCCGCATCGTCGCAGCACGCTAGGTTTTTGCGGCAGTAAAAAACAAGGGCAAGGTCGCCAGACCTTGCCCTTGTTGTTTTGTGCGGCCAACGTTGGCCGCAAGCCGGATGGCTAGGGCCTTTAACACTATGCTGCGCCCGGTTTTTCGCGCATTGCCACCGCCTGACAAGCGCCGCCACATCAAAAATAGCGTTAACAGGCCCTAGTGCCCGGCGTCCACCACCGGTGCGGCACCGGCTGCCGCCTTGGGCGGGCGGGCCAGCCACACCAGGCCGGTTAGCAGCAGAAACAGTCCGGCCGCCAGCCAGAAGATTTCGTTGGCACCGATAAACAGCCCCTGGCGGCTGATGTCGCGCGTGATCAGTGCCGCCGCTTGCTCCTGGCTTAGCCCCAGCTGCTGCATGCCTGCCAGCGTCTGGCGCGTGCTTTCATCGTACAGGCTGATGTGGTCGGTAAGCTGCACGTGGTGGATGCCTTCACGGTGCTCCCACTGCCAGGTGGTGAGCGAGGCGCCCACCGAGCCGGCCAGCGTCCGTAGAAAGTTGGACAGGCTGGAGGCACTGGCCAGCTGCTGCGGTTTCATATTCGATAGCGTGATGGTGGTCAGCGGCATGAAGAACCCCGCCAGCGCAATGCCCTGCACAAACTGTGGCCACACCACGTCGGCAAAGGTCATGTCCGGGTTGAAGGTGACGGCGCGCCACCAGAAGCACAGGGCAAACACCAGAAAGCTCACCGTCACCACCCAGCGCATGTCCAGCCGCTGCGCGTTCTTGCCGATAATCGGTGACAGCAGCACCGGCAGAATGCCTACCGGTGCGGTAGCCAGGCCGGCTTCGGTGGCGGTAAAGCCCATCTGCGTCTGCATCAGCAGCGGCATCAGCACGATGGCGCCGAAGTACAGCATGAAGCCCACGCTGACCGAGATCACCCCTACGGTAAAGTTACGGTCGCGGAACAGCGACAGGTCGATCACCGGGTGTTTGTCGGTGAGCTCCCACACTACCAGGTAAGACAGGCTCAGCAGCGCTACCACGCCGTACAGCATGATCTCGCCAGAGTGGAACCAGTCCAGCTCCTTGCCGCGGTCCAGCATCATTTGCAGGCAGCCCACGCCCAGCACCAGCAGGGTGAGGCCAATCTTGTCGATCGGCAGCTGCAGGATGGTGGTTTCGCGCTGGCGCAGCTCGCGCCAGCTGAGCCAGGCGGCTAACACCCCCACCGGCACATTGATGAAGAAAATCCAGCTCCAGTGCCAGTTGTCCGATAGCCAGCCGCCCAGAATGGGGCCGAAAATCGGCGCCACGATGATGGTCATGGTCCACAGCGCCATGGCAATGGCGCGCTTTTCGGGCGGGTAGCTCTGTAACAGCAGGCTCTGCGATAGCGGAATCATCGGCCCGGCCAGCGCGCCTTGCAGCACGCGGAACAGGATCAGCAGCTCCAGGCTGGGGGCCAGGCCGCATAGCAGCGACGACAGCACGAAACCGATGGTGGCGATCAGGAACAGCCGCACCTCGCCCAGCTTTTTGGCCAGCCAGCCGGTGATGGGTACCGCAATGGCGTTGGCCACGCCAAACGAGGTAATCACCCAGGTGCCCTGGCTGGTGGAGGCGCCCAGGTCGCCGGCAATGGTGGGGATGGCCACGTTGGCGATGGTGGTGTCCAGCACCTGCATGAAGGTTGCCAGCGACAGCGCCAGGGTCACCAGCGTGCGCGAGCGGCCTTGTAGCGGGGGGTGTGCCATGCGGGCTCCTTATTTGCCGATGTTGGCCGCAACAATCTGCGCCACGCGGCGGTCGGCCTCGGCCAGCTTGCCGTCAAACACGCTGGTGGCCAGTACCGGTGCCGCTTTCGGGGCGGCGCTCAGCAGCGGGCCATCCTGCTGGCTGGTGTCCACGCTCACGTGCATGGACAGGCCCAGGCGCAGGGGGTGGGCTTTCAGCTCGGCCGGGTCCAGCGTAATGCGCACCGGCACGCGCTGCACCACCTTGATCCAGTTGCCGGTGGCGTTTTGCGCCGGCAGCAGCGAAAACACGCTGCCGGTGCCGGCAGCCAGGCCGGCGACCTTGCCGTGGTAGGTCACCTCATCGCCGTACTGGTCGGCGTGCACTGCCACCGGCTGGCCAATACGCAGGTCTTGCAGCTGGCCTTCTTTGAAGTTGGCATCCACCCAGGCGGTATCCAGCGCGGCCAAGGCCATCAGCGGTGTACCGGGGGCAATACGCGCACCGGGCTGGGCGCTACGGCGGGCGATTTGCCCGGCCAGCGGGGCGCGGATGTCGGTACGCGACAGCGCCAGCCAGGCTTCGCGTACTGCGGTAGCGGCACGGGCTACGGCGGGCTGCTTTTCGGCGCTATCGGCCAGCACCAGAGCGCGGCTGGCTTGCTGGTCTTCGCGTGCGGCGTTCAGGGCGGCGCTGGCAGCGGCCAGCTGGGCGCGGGCGGTGTTGGCCGCATCACGGGCGTGTTGTACTTCTTCTTGCGAAATAGCCTGCTCTTTGGCAGCGGCTTCGCGGCGGGCCAGGTCACCCGCGCTGCGGGTGGCTTCGGCCTGAGCGCGGGCCAGGTCGGCTTCGCGCTGGGTTACCACAGCGTCGGCTTTGCCACTGACTGAAATCAGCTGGCGCGTCTGGCGCACGGCCTGCGCCAGGTCGGCTTCGGCGCGGGCCAGTGCCAGCGTGGCATCGCTTTTGTCCAGGCTGACCAGCACGTCACCGGCTTGGACGGTTTGCGTGTCGTCGGCATGAATGGCGCGGATGCTGCCGGCCACCTGGGCAGAGATAGGGATCAGGTTACCGGCGGCGTAGGCGTCGTCGGTACTTTGGTGGTGGCGCAGCGCAACAAACCAGTAGGCACCACCCGCCAGGCCGGCCAGCGCCAGGGCCAGGGTCAGGCGGGTGAGGGCAGTGCGGCGGGCGTTGGGCTGCTGTGGTGCGGTCGTGTTTTCCATGTTTTATCCTTTCATCGCGCAGTGCTTAGCTGGCGGCGCGCTGGCTACCCAGCGCACGCAGCAGTGCGGCCTGCGCTTGCAGGCGTTGGGCACGGGTTTCGAGTGTGGTGAGGCGAGCCTGGGTGTAGCGGCGGTTTTCGGCCAGCCACTGGCTGCGCGATGCCAGGCCGCTGGTCACGCGGGCTTGCAGGACGCGGGCGGCTTCCTGGCGTGCGGCCTGGGCGGCCAGCACCTGGGTTTCGGCCTGCGCCAGGCTGTGCAGCTGGCTGTAGCGGTCGGCGGTTTCCTGTACCGCGGCCAGCAGGGTCTGGTTGTACTGCGCCACGGCTTGCTCGTAGTCGGCGGTGCGCCCGGACAGGCGGGCGTTCAGCTCGCCATTACTGAAGATGGGCAGCGTCAGCGCCGGGGCAAAGCGCAGCAGGCGCGCGCCGGGGTCCAGCAGATTGGACAGCTCGGATGACGACAGCGCAGCCAGGCCGCCAATGCGCAGGTCTGGGTAAAAGTCGGCCCGTGCGGCACGGACTGTGGCGCTGGCGGCTTCTACCCGCTCGCGGGCTGCCTGGATGTCGGCGCGCTGGCCCAGCATGTTGGTGCTGTACTGGCGTGTATCCAGCTGCCATTGCGGTAGCGCGGCATCCGGCAGCTGCGCCAGGCTGGCTTGCGGCTGCGCACTGAGCGCGGCCAGGGCGTGGCTGGCCTGAGCTTCGCGCTGGCTGGCGCGGGCGAGGCGCTCGCGGCTTTCTGCCAGCTGGGCTTGCAGCTGCGCCAGCTCCTCGGGGGCGGCCAGGCCGTGTTTGCTGCGGGTCTGGCCACTTTGCAGCAGGGTTTCGGCCTGGGTCTGGTCTTCGCGCAGCAGCTGCAGGGCGTGCTGCGCGGTGCGCCATTCCAGATACTGGCTGCTCACTGCCCAGGCTAGCCATTGGCGTGCATCGTCGGCTTCCAGCTCGGCGGCGCGGGCCTGGCCGCGTGCTGCGGCCAACTGGGCGCGGGTTTTGCCCCAGAAATCGAAGCGGTAGCTGGCATCCAGCCCCACGGTTTCCAGGTTGGTATAGATGCCGCGGTAGGCGGGCGGGTTGTTGCCGTATTCGGAGCTGCGTTCGCGGGTAAAGCCGGCGCTGCCGTTGACACGCAAGCCGTCACTGCTGGCAACGCTATCGCTGCTGGCGCGGGCGGCGCGCAGCCGGGCGTCGGCCATGGTCAGGCGCGGGCTGCGTGATAGTGCCACCGAGACCAGCTTGTCCAGCACCGGGTCGTTCATGGCAGACCACCAGTTGGCCGCAGCCAGCTGGCTGGCAGGCTGGATGGCCAGGTTTTCCTGGCTGAGCAGGCTGGCTGCCGGCGGGGCCACATCCGGGGTGGCGCAGCTGGCTAGCAGCAGGCTTAACGGCAGTATGGCAATGGCGGGCATGCGGGCATGTATATTTCGCATGTAATTATCACCTGCGTTACTAGTTGGGCGTCAAAAAACCGGCTGTGTCATACAAGCCGGTTTTATCGTAATTTAAGCCAATACTATTGCATGGGCTTACAGTCTGTATGAAACAGATTGTATCAGCCGCCTACTTTGCGTAAGAGCTTGCGCAGCATGCCATCCAGCAAGGCGCGCTCTTCGGGGCTGAAATCCTGCCATAGCTCGCGCATGCGCTGGCGCTGTTCCGGCATGACCATGGCGATAAAGGCCAGGCCTTTTTCCGTGAGGATCAGCTCGGTTTTGCGGCGGTCTTCTTGCGAAGGCAGGCGCTGCATCATGTCGCGCTGGCACAGGTCGTCCACCACGCGGGTGGCGTTGGTGCGCGAAAAGGCCAGCGCGTCCGATAGCTCGGACGGGCTGATGCGTTGCTCTGGCCGCGAGTACAGCACCATCAGTGCCATCCACGTGGTTTCGTTCATATCGTGGCATTTCAGCGTTTCGTTGAAGTAGCCGGTCAGGTAGGGCTGGATATGAAAGAACAGTCGTGTGAGCAGCACTTCTTCGCGCGGGGCGCCGGGCATCTTGCGCGAGATGCTATCTACGGCTTGTTCGCACGGGATGAAGCTATTGCAGCAGGTAGGATAGTCGGACATGGCAATATGGTAACGTGCGTTACTAATTTTAACAAGCAGCCAGCCAGGCTTCCACCTGCTGTGCCACCGGGGTGAGCAAATCGGCAGACTGACAGTCCAGCGGGGTGTTCTGCGGCATGCTGCGCAGCCAGGTGAGCTGGCGCTTGGCGAGCTGGCGCGTGGCGGCGATGCCACGGTAGCGCAGCTCGGCCATATCGTACAGGCCATCCTGGTATTCCCAAGCCTGGCGGTAGCCTACGCAGCGCATGGATGGCAGGTCTAGCGATAGCCCGGCGTAGCGCTGGCGCAGCTGGCTTACCTCGTCCAGAAAGCCTTGCGCCAGCATCTGTTCAAAGCGCAGTGCGATGCGCTCGTGCAGCCAGGCGCGGTCTGCCGGCTGTAGTGCCAGGCGCAGGGTAGCAAAGCTGGCGGCGTCGTCGCGCCCCTGGCGGATAAGCTGCGACATGGGTTGGCCGCTCAGCAGGTAGACCTCCAGGGCGCGCTGTATGCGCTGTGCGTCGTTGGGTGCCAGCCGCGCAGCCGTTTCCGGGTCCACTGCGGCCAACCTTTGGTGCATGGCGGGCCAGCCCTGGCTGGCGGCGTCGGCTTCCAGCTGCGCGCGCGTGGCGGCGTCGGCCTGCGGCAGGTCGGACAAGCCTTCCAGCAGCGCCTTGAAGTACAGCATGGTGCCCCCCACCAGTAGCGGGATGCGGCCACGGCCGCAGATGTCGGCAATCAGGCGGTTGGCATCGGCGTGAAACTGCGCCGCCGAGTACGACACCGTCGGGTCGATGATGTCGATCAGGTGATGCGGGCAGCTGGCCATTTCCTGGGCGGTGGGCTTGGCGGTGCCAATGTCCATGTCGCGGTAAACCAGCGCGGAATCCACGCTGATGATCTCTACCGGAAAACGCTGCGCCAGCGCCAGCGCCAGGCCGGTTTTGCCGGAAGCGGTGGGGCCCATCAGCAGGATGGCGCGGTGGGGAGAAGTCATCGGGCAGCCAGGGGCAAAATGAAAGGCCGCTATTGTCGCACAAGGCGCCAAAAGAAAAAGCCGCACAAGGCGGCTTTTTGCGGTGTGTTTCTGGCACTACATCACCAGTTTGGCGCCGATCAATACCATCATGATGGCCAGGGCAGGGCGCAGCCATTGCTCTGCCACACGGCGCGTCATGTGGCTGCCCAGCCAGATGCCCGGCAGCGAGCCCACCAGCAGCTGGCCCAGCAAGCCGTAGTCCATATTGCCCATGCTGGCGTGGCCCAGGCCGGCCACCAGGGTAAGTGGCACCGCGTGGGCGATTTCGGTGCCCACCAGCCGTGCGGTAGGCAGCAGCGGGTACAGCGCAAAAATCGCCAGCGTACCCAGGGCGCCGGCACCAATCGAGCTCAGGGTCACGATCACGCCCAGTACCACGCCGGTGGCGATGGTGGCTTTTACCGGTACATAGCCTGCTGGGCGCGGCGGGCTGATGCGTGCCAGCTGTTTCAGGATGAACGGTTTAAACAGGATGGCCAGCGCTGTCAGCATCAGCGCAAAGCCCAGCGTGACCTTGATGACCTTGTTGATATGGGCGGTTTCCAGCTGCAAATAGTGCAGCACGGTGACGGTGAGCAGCGCGGCCGGCACGCTGCCCAGCGCCAGCAGGCGGGTAATGTGCCAGTCGATGTGCTTTTGCTTGTGGTGTACCCACACGCCACCCATCTTGGTGATACAGGCGTAGAGCAAGTCGGTGCCTACGGCAGTGGCCGGATTGATGCCGAACCACAGCAGGATGGGCGTCATCAGCGAGCCGCCACCCACGCCGGTGAGGCCCACGATAAAGCCCACTACCAAACCTGCAATCACATAGCCCAAGTCCATGGGGCGCCCTTCGGAATTGTCTGACGAGGGGCCATGCTAACCGATGGGTTTATTCGTCTTTAGACGAATTTCGTGGTTAGTTATTCAGAAAATGAATAAAGAAACGCCTGCCAGCCGGCATGCGCACCGGCTGGCGGGGCGGGCTACTGCGGCAGCTGGCTAGCCCAGTCTTGCAGCGCTTGCAGCACGCTGTGCTGCGCCGGGGTGGCGGTGGCGGCCAGGGTGGCCAGCTCTTGCTGGAAGCTGGCATGGCTGCGCCCGCCAGGTTGGCCGCTGTGCAGCTTTTGCTGGCACCACTGCCGCCAGTGCTGGGCTTCTTCCGCGCTCAGGCTGTGCGGAAAGTTACGGGCGCGGTAGCGCCACAGCAGGCGTGCGAGCTGGCTGTCTTCAAACGTTGGCCGCTCGGCAGCCAGCTCGGCGGCAGAGAGCTGCTGCAGGCGGTTCAGGATGCGGCGGTCGTTGTAGCTGACAAAGCCGCCGTACAGGTTTTCGTCCACGTCAGGTGTTTCGCCTGCCTCGCGGCGGAACACGGCTTTCCAGACCGGTGTCAGGTCGGGCAGGGTGGCGGCGTAGGCGGCGTGTTGCAGCGCCAGCGCCTTATCTACGCCCAGCTCGGCGGCGCGCGCGTCGCTGAGCACGGCCAGCTTGTTGCAGACAAAGGGCGATTTATTGACGTGGATGCTCTTGAGCGGCAGGCGGCTGACGCCTTCCGGTAAATCGGCACTGCGGGTAAACAGGCGCAGGCGGATGTCTTCTGGCGAGAGCCCTGCCAGCTGGCGCGGGTCGTGCGCCAGGTCCCAGACCAGTGCCTCGTTCTTGTTGCTCGGGTGGTCGGCAATCGGCCACACAATGGCTACATTGCCGCGCTCGCTGCCAAACATGCCGGACACGTGTACCAGCGGCTGCGGTGCGTGCTGGCTGAGCTGGTGGCGTACTGCGTCTTTCTTGCGCAGGTCCAGGCAAAAGTCGAACAGTTTGGGCTGGCGCTGGCGAATCAGCCGCGCCAGGGCGATGGTGGCGCGCACGTCGGATAGCGCGTCGTGCGCGGCCTCGTGCGCCAGACCGTTGGCCGCAGTGAGGTGCTCCAGCTTGAAGCTGGGCAGGCCGTTGTCGTGGCGCGGCCACTGTATGCCTTCCGGGCGCAGGGCGTAGGTGGTGCGCACCACATCCAGCAAGTCCCAGCGGCTGCAGCCGTGCTGCCATTCACGCGCGTATGGGTCTTTCAGGTTGCGCCATAGCAGGTAGCGCGTCACTTCGTCGTCGAAGCGGATGGAGTTGTAACCCACGCCGATGGTGCCTGGCTGCCCCAGCTCGCGCTCGATCGCGGCGGCAAACTGGTGCTCCGGCACGCCCAGCTCGGCGCAGCGTTGTGGCGTAATACCGGTAATGAGGCAGGCTTCGGGCGAGGGCAGGAAGTCAGGCGCCGGCTGGCAGTACAGCATCACCGGTTCACCGATTTCGTTGAGCTCGCTGTCGGTGCGAATGCCGGCAAACTGTGCCGGGCGGTCGCAGCGTGGGACGGCGCCGAAGGTTTCGTAGTCGTGCCAGAAAAAAGTGGTCTGAGTCATGGCTGAGCGGGCTGGCGTAAAAGATGATTGTCCCACCGTGGCGGCTAGCGGCCAAGCCGGCTGGGTGCTGCACCGCTGACAGGCTGTGTCGGGCGGGTAGCGCTGCCACGATGCCTGCTTGTTGGCCGCTATTGTGTGTAGAAAGCAGCTACGTTGCCGGATTTGGTGTTTTCGTTTTGCAACATATTCGAATGCGACGGCGTGTTCATGTGAACATTCGTCAGGTGTGGGCAGGCTATGTGCGGTATGGCTGCTATCAGGATGTTTCGTGCTTGAAAAAGTGCAGCAGCTAGCAGAATGCAGGGTGTGGGCGGTGTGGGGTGTAAAGCGTCGCGCCGGGGTGGCGAAGGCTAAGTGACTGATTTTGCAATGCGATAATGGCAGGCAAAAAAAATGCGCGGGGTTTGATGCCCGCGCCAAGTCTACAAAGGAGAAATAGAGGAGAAACTATCAAGAAGCAATTGCTGCATCTCAACGAGGACGGATTATCCAGACCACGCTGGGTGGTGTCAATGTATACAATTTACAAAAGCGCAAAAAATATAACATTTGGTCGCGCATTAGATACATTGAATGTTCGAACATGAAAATCGAGCGCTTGCTCGTTGCTGCCGTGCTGCACGCCAGGTGTCGCCACAGCCAGATTTCGCGGTGTTTGCCTGCCATGCCCCTGCGCTAATCTGCATTTTGCACCGGTAACAGGCTCGCCCTCGCTGCCCGCCTGTGCGAAAATACCGTCTTTGCCCATCCCACCGGTTGTCAGCAATGAGCGATTTAAGCCCTGTTTTGCCCGATCCGCGTCAGTACCCCGAATCTTCCCCTTCCAATATGTTGATCCACTACGCGCAGTCCATTGCGAATGCACGTACCGAAGACGACCGTGCCATGTGGCAGGACTCCCTGCGTGCCGCGCTGCTGGAGATGCTGGAGCGTGAAGAGCTGCTGTCGCTGTCGGTAGCGCTGGCGATGGTGACCTCGCAGCAAACCTACCAGATCCTGTGGGATGCCCTGCGCGATGCCGCCGAGCGCCCGGACAGTGGCCGCCACGCGGTGGTGTTTGCCGTGCCGGTGGTACTGGTGGTGGGCAGCAAGAATAAAGTGACGCTGCCGGAGCGCATTGCCGATGTGGATGGCCTGAATGGCTTGTTCCGTCAGCATGGCCTGTTTGCACCAGGGGCCGAGGTGTTCTTGTCTGGCAAGCTGCTGCACCCGGATTCGATTGTCGATATCTCGTCGGCCCAGATTTACCGCTATACCCGCCAGCTGGCCGATGCGGCCCGTGGCCTGCCGCTGGATCTGCCGGCTGCGGCCATTACCGCCAAGGACGAAGGTGTGTTCCTGCGCTACCTGCTGGGTGTGGCCATTCAGGAAGAGGGCGCAGCTGCGCCCGTGAAACTGGGCGGCAGTGTGGGTGCCTGGGGCGTGCCACTGATGAAGTTCCTGGGCGACCAGCTGAAAACCGACGGCGTGACGCTGTTCCCGATTCCACGCCCGCCCATGCCGCTGATGCAGGCCATTGCTGCGGCCAACCATGCCCGGCTGGAGGTGGCGCTGCAGGTGTTTGCCAGTAGCCAGATCCGCCTGTTGCGCGATCAGGGGCAGGAGCCGGTGGCCGTGGTGTCCGCCCACGACAATGGCGAGCTGCACTTTACCGTGTCGGCTGCCGGTAACGAAAAAGACTGGGGTGGCTTTGTGTGGCCGCTGGCAGCGCAGGATGTGGTAGCGCAGATCGAAACCAGTTTCCGCCTGCTGATGGCCGAGTGCCAGGTAAGCGATGTGCGGCTGGTACCGGATGTGCAGCCGGAAAGCCGCGATGGCATCCCGCTGTTTTTCACCGCAGACGACTGGCCGCAGCGCCAGACCCTGCAGTAAGACAACAGAATGGCGAAGGAACATGAATCCAATTCATTGTTTCTTCGCCATTTGTTCATTTCGGCCGGTGGCCGTAATGCGCTAGAATTTTTTCATCCATAACCCTTTGATGGAATTGTCGACGATGTTTGCAGATATCAAGATTGCCCAGTACGACCCGGAACTTGCCGCCGCCATGAGCGAAGAAGTAGTGCGCCAGGAAGATCACATCGAGCTGATCGCCTCGGAAAACTACACGAGCCCGGCCGTCATGGAAGCCCAGGGTTCCCAGCTGACCAACAAGTATGCCGAAGGCTACCCGGGCAAACGCTTCTACGGCGGTTGCGAGCACGTTGACGTGGTAGAGCAGCTGGCGATCGACCGTGTGAAGCAGCTGTTTGGCGCCGAATACGCCAACGTGCAGCCGCACTCCGGTTCGCAAGCCAACCAGGCCGTGTATTTCTCCATCCTGAAGCCGGGCGATACCATCATGGGTATGAACCTGGGCCACGGCGGCCACCTGACACACGGCTCCCCGGCCAACCTGTCCGGCAAGATGTTCAACATCGTTGCCTACGGTCTGAACGAAAACGAAGAGATCGACTACGACGACATGGAGCGCGTGGCGCTGGAAACCAAGCCGAAGTTGATCATCGGTGGCGCTTCTGCTTACGCCCTGCGTTTTGACTGGGCCCGTATGCGCGAAATCGCCGACAAGGTAGGCGCCTACTTCATGGTCGACATGGCCCACTACGCTGGCCTGGTGGCTGCCGGTGTGTACCCGAACCCGGTACCGCACGCCCACTTCGTGACTTCCACTACCCACAAGACCCTGCGCGGCCCGCGTGGTGGCATCATTCTGGCCAAAGCCGAGTTCGAGAAGTCGCTGAACAGCAACGTGTTCCCGACCCTGCAAGGCGGCCCGCTGATGCACGTTATCGCCGGTAAAGCCGTGGCCTTCAAAGAAGCGCTGCAGCCGGAATTCAAGACCTACCAGGAGCAGGTCCTGAAAAACGCTGCCGCCATGGCAGAAACCCTGGCCGCCCGCGGCGTGCGCATCATCTCCGGCCGTACCGAGAGCCACGTGTTCCTGGTAGACCTGCGCCCGAAAGGCCTGACCGGCAAGGCTGCCGATGCTGCCCTGAGCAAAGCGCACATCACCGTGAACAAGAACGCCATCCCGAACGACCCGGAAAGCCCGTTTGTGACCTCCGGTATCCGCATCGGCTCCCCGGCCATCACCACCCGTGGCTTCAAGGAAGAAGAAGCCCGCATCGTGGCCAACCTGGTTGCCGACGTGCTGGACAACCCGAACGACGACGCCGTACTGGCCCGCGTAGCCGAACAGGCTACCGCCCTGGCTCGCCGCTTCCCGGTATACGCCAAGTAATCACCCCGGCCGCCTACGGGCGGCTGTTGTGTACAAAACACCGCGCCTTCGCCAGAAGCGCGGTGTTTTTTTGTGCTGTCGTTATGTCACGGTTTTGTCACCTGTTTGTTATAAGTTGGCCGCATCGCCCCTACGCCTGATGGAACGCACCATGAAACGTTTGCTCCTGCCCCTGTTGCTGTCTGCGGCGCTGCCTGCGCTGGCCGAGCCATTTACCCTGCTGGAAACCCGCGAGCCAAACATTGCCGCTTTAGAGCGTTACGAGGTGGTCACCCCATCCGTGGCCTACGCTGGTCTGGCCAAGGCTGCCTTCCCGCAAGGCTTGCCACTGGCGGTGGGTTCCGGCCTGCGCTTTAAAGGCTACGAGAAAGCCACCTCGGCGCTGGAGTTCTGGTCGCTCACCGACCGTGGCCCCAATGTGGACTCGCCGGACGTAGCCGAGGCGGGTGGCAAGCGGGCCAGCAAGGTATTTGCCGCCCCCGATTACACCCCCACCCTCACCCAGCTGCGCGTGTCGCTGGCCGACAAAGCCGAAGTCATCAAGAGCCTGCCGCTGAAGCAGAACGGCCAGCCCATCAGCGGCCGCCCGCTCGCGCCGGGGCAGGTCGGTGCCAGTGGTGAGCTGGGCCTGAGCGAACAGTTGGCCGCTTTGCCCTACGACGCCAATGGGCTGGACCCGGAAGGCATCGACGTGGATGCCGCGGGCAACCTGTGGATCGTGGACGAATACGGCCCCTTTATCGTGAAGGTAGACGGCAAGAACGGCGAGATCCTGCAGCGCTACGCGCCGGGACAGGGCCTGCCGGTAGAGCTGGCCGCACGCCAGCCCAACCGTGGCTTTGAAGGGGTGGCGGTGACGCCCGCCGGCAAAGTGGTGGCCATTGTGCAGAGCACGCTGGACGTAGACGGCAAAACCCGCAACGACGCGCTGTTTACCCGTGTGGTAGAGCTAGACCCGAAAAGCGGTGCCGTGCGCCAGTTTGCCTACCCGGTGTCAGCACACTTCAAGAAAACCGGCGACATGAAGCTGGGCGACATCGTGGCGCTGTCCGATACCCTGTTTGCCGTGATCGAACAGGGCAAAGACAAAGACAAGCGCATGCATAACGACATCGTGCTGATTGACCTGGCCGCCGCCAGCGACATCGGTGGCAAACAACTGGCCGATGGTCGTGCGCTGGAATACGGCGATAGCGCCGCGTTGGCTGCAGCGGGTGTACAGCTGGCGCGCAAGAAAACCGTGATCGACCTGCGCGCACTGGGCTGGACGGCAGAAAAGAGTGAAGGCCTGGCGCTGGTGGACGGCAGCACGCTGGCGGTGATCAACGATAACGACTTTGGCGTGGCCAGCGAGCTGCGCGGCACCAGCATGAAGCTGGACGAGCTGCGCGTGGCCGGCGGCAAGCTGGTAGACAAGCAGGGCCAGCCGCAAGCGGGTGCCAGCTTGGGGATCTCTGCCAATGGTGAAGCCAGCCAGCTGTGGCTCATTACCCTGCAGAAGCCTTTGAAAGAGCTGATGTAATCAGGCCTTTGCCGCTAAAAAGCCCGCCCCGCAGACCAGGGCGGGCTTTTTTATGGTGGTGCGCGGTTATATGAACAGAGCTTAATATTACAAAGGCGGATTTTTTGTAAGCTAATGAAAATAAACAAGTAATTTTATTTGGCGTGCGGTGCGGCTGGCCCGGCATGCCAAATTTGGCCCGTCCTCCCTTTATAATGCGGCCAACGAGGAGAGCATCATGACCCAGCCTGAATTCAAATATCTGGAAGACTTTGTCGGCAACACCCCGCTGGTGCGCCTGAAGCACATGCCTGGCAATAGCAGCAACGTGGTGCTGGTCAAGCTGGAGGGCAATAACCCCGCCGGCTCGGTAAAAGACCGCCCGGCGCTGTCCATGATTCGCCACGCCGAAGCGCGCGGCGATATCCGCCCGGGCGACACGCTGATCGAGCCCACCAGCGGCAATACTGGCATTGCGCTGGCCATGGCCGCCACCATGATGGGCTACAAGATGATGCTGGTGATGCCGGAAAACTCCAGCCAGGAACGCGTTGATACCATGCGCGCCTATGGCGCCGAGGTGGTGCTGACGCCCAAAGAGGCATCCATGCCGGGTGCTATCGACGAAGCGCGCCGCCTGCAGGCCGCAGGGGTTGGCCGCATTCTGGACCAGTTTGGCAACCCGGATAACCCGCTGGCGCACATCGAAGGCACCGGCCCGGAAATCTGGCGCGATACCGCCGGCACGGTAACCCATTTTGTATCCAGCATGGGCACCACCGGCACGGTAATGGGGACGGCTACCTACCTGAAACAGCAAAACCCGGCCATCCAGATTATTGGCGTGCAGCCGCAGCCGGGCAGCCAGATTCCCGGCATCCGCAAGTGGGAAGAAGAATACCTGCCCAAGATTTGCGATTTTTCGCGCATAGACGAGCTGCTGCTGGTAGACCAGCAAACCGCCGAGGACACCGCCCGCCGCCTGGCGCGCGAAGAAGGCATTCTGGCCGGGCCATCCTCCGGCGGTGCCCTGGCCGTAGCCTTGCGACTTAACGAGCAATTACAGAATGCCGTGATTGTTTCTATTGTCTGCGACCGCGGCGACCGTTATCTTTCTACCGGTCTATTTTCCTGAGCGCAGGGTTGGCCGCATGCGGCCAACCTTCACCCCATACCACTATGTCCCAACACGTGTTTTCGCCGCCAAGCGATGGCTCCATGAGCCCGAAAGCCTGGTACCAGGCCGCCAGCCAGCAAGAAGGCTTTATCCACGATGCTGCCCAGGCGGCAGCCATCGAGCGCCTGGATGCCTTGTGGCAGGCGCTGGTGGATTTCAAGGGTAAGCGCAACCGCTTTCTGGGTCGCAGCCTGCGCAAGCCGGACGTACCGCGTGGCCTGTATTTCTGGGGCGGAGTAGGGCGCGGCAAGAGCTTCCTGATGGATGCTTTCTTTAGCTGCGTACCGTACGAGCGCAAGCGCCGTGTGCATTTTCACCATTTCATGGCAGAAATCCACAAGCAGCTGCGCACGGTATCCAACGAGGCTGACCCGCTGAAAACCGTCGCCGCGCGTATTGCCAAAGAAGTGCGCCTGCTGTGTTTTGACGAGTTTCATGTCAGCGATATCGCCGACGCCATGATCCTGGGCAGACTGTTCAGCGAGCTGTTTGCGCACGGCATCATCTGCGTGATGACCTCGAACTACCCGCCGGACAACCTGTACCCCAACGGCCTGATGCGCAGCAATTTCCTGCCCACCATCGCGCTGCTCAAGGCCAATCTGGACGTGCTGAATGTGGACGGCGGTAACGATTACCGCCTGCGCGAGCTGACGCGCGAGCCCTTGTTCCATGTGCCGGCCGGTGACGATGCCGAGCAAAAGATGCAAGCCATGTTCGATCGCCTGGCCGGCGCGGCGCCGGAAGAAAGCCATGTGCTGAGCGTGCTGGGGCGGGAGATCACGCTAAAGCGCCACGTGCCGGGCGTGATCTGGTTCGACTTTCTGGCCATTTGCGATGGCCCGCGTGCGCAGACCGACTATCTGGAGATCGCTAGCGAATACCATACCGTGTTCGTGTCGGATATCCCCAAGCTGGCGGCGCGCGACGCCGCCATGGCGCGGCGCTTTACCTGGCTGATCGACGTGTTTTACGACCATCGCGTCAAGCTGGTGGCGTCGTGTGCGGTGGAGCCGGAGCAGATTTACACCGAAGGCACCCAGTCCAGCGAATTTTTCCGCACAGCCAGCCGTCTGACCGAGATGCAGTCCAGTACCTATCTGGCGCTGCCGCACCTGGTGGATAACTTCAAGATTGGTGATGGGGTGAGCGAGACCTGATGGCAGGGTGTCGCGACAAAAAAAGCCGCAGCGTGTGCTGCGGCTTTTTTGCGGGCAGGGTAGCGGGCAGCTAGTGCGCGCCAGCAGGCACCAGCAGCGGCTGGTAGCCCAGGGCTTTGAGCTTGGCCATGGCTTCCTCGGCCTCGGCGCGGGTGTTGAATGGCCCCAGCTGTACACGGGTTTCGGTGCGGGCGCTGATACCGCGTTTTTTCAGGTCGTCCAGCAGTTTTTCCGCGTTACCCGGGCTGGCAAACAAGCCCAGCTGTACCTGGTAGCCCAGCGAGGCACCGCCGGGCACGGCCTTGACGGCAGGTAGTGTCGGCATGGTGGGCTTGCTCACAGCAGGGGGGGCGGCAGGCGGTGCCGCTGGTGGCAGCTCAATCTCGCTTACCGGGCTGGTCTTGCCGCTGCTGCGTGCTACGGCCGGTGCGGGTGGCGAGTTGGCTGCTTTGGCAGCAGGGGGCGCTACTGGTGCTGTGGCTGGCTTGGCGGCGGCTGCGGGTGTGGCGACCGGAGCGGGCGCGGCGGTGGCTTTGTTGCTGGCCGGTGCGGGGGCAGGGCTGCTGGCCTTGCCTGCCAGCGTGGCGGTGGCCATGGCGGGTGCGGCGGGCGCAGCCGTAGCAGGCAGCGGGCTGGTCTGCCCCAGGTTGGCTGCTGGTGTCTTGCCAAGGTCGGGCGTGGCGGGTGATGGCGTGGCTATTCCCGGGGTGCTGGCGGCGGCCGGGGCGCTGCTTTCCGGCAGCTGTGCGATCACCAGGGTGGGCTCGGAGGCGGCTTCTTTATTGACGATGCGGCCGGAGCTGACGGGTACGCTGGTCGGTGTGGTTTCCGGTTTCTTGCCGGACATGCTGTCCAGCACCGGGATGGCGGCCAGGGCAATGGCCACCAGGCCTGCTGCCATGGCCAGGCGTTTTTTCAGCTCGGGGGTCATGGCTGTTGCGGAATCAGAAGTGGTGCGCGGATCGGAGGAGGGTGGATTCATCGCTGATTAAATTCTGTGCAGCAAACGCTGGTGAACACTGGTAAAATGCCGGGTTCCTCAAAATTGGGTCACTGGCAAGCCTGAAATGCGCATGCCAAGTGTAACCATTTCACTTGCAAACTGGGAGAATTTGTATGGCTATCGAACGCACTCTGTCCATCATCAAGCCGGACGCCGTTGCCAAGAACGTAATCGGTAAAATCTACGACCGTTTCGAAACCGCTGGTCTGAAGATCGTTGCCGCCAAGCTGAAACAGCTGTCCCGCGCTGAAGCCGAAGGCTTCTACGCTGTACACAAAGAGCGTCCTTTCTTCAACGATCTGGTGTCCTTCATGATCTCCGGCCCGGTGATGATCCAGGTGCTGGAAGGCGAAAACGCCATGCTGAAAAACCGCGAACTGATGGGCGCTACCGACCCGAAGAAAGCTGACGCCGGCACCATCCGCGCCGACTTCGCTGACTCCATCGATGCCAACGCCGTTCACGGTTCCGACAGCCTGGAAAACGCAGCGATCGAAATCGCTTACTTCTTTGCTGCTACCGAAGTAACCGCACGCTAATCGCCGTTTGCGGCCAACCCTGGCCGCATGCGGAACCAGTTGTACCCGGCGGCTGCCCAAGGGTGGCCGCCTTTATCCGAGATACACATGAAGACCAACCTGCTCGACTTCAACCTGAACCAGCTGACTGAACACTTTGCCGCAATGGGCGAAAAGCCATTTCGTGCCAAGCAGATCATGCGCTGGATGCACCAGATGGGTGAGGCCGATTTTGACGCCATGACCGATATCGCCAAAAGCCTGCGTGCCAAGCTGCACGACACGGCGCTGGTGGGCATCCCGGACTTGATGGTGTCGCAGGAATCCGAAGATGGTACCCGCAAGTGGCTGCTGGACGTTGGCACCGGCAATGGTGTGGAAACCGTATTTATCCCCGAGGATGACCGCGGCACCTTGTGCATATCATCTCAGGTAGGCTGTGCGCTGGAATGCACGTTCTGCTCTACCGGCCGTCAGGGCTTCAACCGCAACCTCAGCACCGCCGAAATCATTGGCCAGCTGTGGTGGGCCAACAAGGCCATGGGGGTGACGCCGCGTAACGAGCGCGTGATTTCCAATGTGGTGATGATGGGCATGGGCGAGCCCCTGGCCAACTTTGACAACGTGGTCTCCGCCCTGCAAATCATGCTGGACGACCACGCCTACGGTTTGAGCCGCCGCCGCGTGACGGTGTCTACCTCGGGCATGGTGCCGCAGATGGACCGCCTGAAAGAGGCCTGTCCGGTAGCGCTGGCGGTATCGCTGCACGCCTCGAATGACCGCATCCGCGACGAGATTGTGCCGCTGAACAAGAAATACCCGCTGAAAGAGCTGATGGCCGCCTGCCAGCGCTATCTGGTCAAGGCGCCGCGCGATTTCATTACCTTTGAATACGTGATGCTTGACGGGGTGAACGACAGGCCGGAACATGCTCGCGAGCTTATCGCCCTGGTGCGTGATGTGCCGTGCAAGTTCAACCTGATCCCGTTCAACCCGTTCCCGAACTCCGGTTACGATCGCTCCAGCAATAACGCCATCCGCGCTTTCCGCGAAATCCTGCAAGAAGCCGGCTTTATCGTGACCGTGCGCAAAACCCGTGGCGATGATATCGATGCGGCCTGTGGCCAGCTGGCCGGTCAGGTGCAGGACAAGACGCGGCGTCAGGAAAAGTGGATCCGTATTGCAGAGGATAAAGGCTGATGAATAAAACACGTATCCTGGCAGGTTTGCTGGCGGCGCTATGCGCTGCCCAAGTGGCGTTGGCGGCAGCCCCGCCGCGCGAACTGGCCGAGATGCGTGCCCAGCTGGCTATCGAGTACATGCGTTACGGCAATATGCGCGTGGCGCTGGAAAACGCCGATCAGGCCATTGCGGTAGACCCCGGCTTTCAGGCCGGCTATCTGGCCCGCGCCCTGATCTACATGCAGCTGCGTGTAGATGGCGAGGCCGAGGCGTCTTTTCGCAAAGCGTTATCCATTCAGGCCAGCAACCCGGAAGTGAATAATAACTACGGCTTGTTTCTGTGTAACCGCCGCCGCTTTGACGAAGCCCTGGCGCGCTTTGATCAGGCCCTGGCCGACCCGTTTTTCTCTGCCCCCCATACTGCGTTGATCAACAAGGCTATCTGTCTGGGGCAAATGAACCGTAACGACGAGGCCAATCAGCTACTGCTGGAGGCCCTGCGTCGTGCACCGAACGACGTGTCGGCGCTGCGCGAGCTAACGCGCCTGGCGCTGCAGGGCGGTAATGCGCAGCTGGCACAATTTTATTTTGAGCGGCTGGGCAAGGACGAAAAGCGTTTCGGCCCGGCTGAGCTACTGCTGGGTGTCAAGCTGGCGCGGCTCAAGAAAGACGCCGCTACCGAGCAGCGCCTGGCCGGCATGCTGAAAAGCCGCCACCCGGATAGCCTAGAAACCCAACAGCTCTTGAGCGGGACCTGATCCCAGGAAGTATGCCCAGGATATGACCTCTTCTGCTGCACAACAAATCGGCCAGCAACTGCGCGATGCCCGCGTTGAGCGAGGCCTGAGTCTGCACGACGTGGCCGACCGTCTGAAACTGTCCCTGCGTCAGCTTGAATGGATGGAAGCCGGCGATTTTGCCCGCCTGCCCGGCGCCACCTTTGTCCGCGGCTTTGTGCGTAACTATGCCCGCTTTCTGGAGCTGGACAGCGCACCGCTGATGGCGCTGCTGGAGCAGGAGTATCCCTCCACGCCGCTAGACCGTGCCCCGCCGCAGCAAGCGGCCGACGTACAGGTAGCGGCGGGTAACAAATCATGGTGGCTGCTGGTGCCCGCAGTGGTGGTGGCGGCGCTGGTAGCTTGGCAATGGCAGGGTAGCAGCCCAGAGGCTGTGGCACCGCAGGGCGAGCTGGCACCCATGCTGCACCAGGCCGCCAGTGATGCGCTGGCCAGTGCGCCGCAAAGCGAGCCCGCCAGTGCCCCTGTGGCCGCCGTAGCCCCGGCGGCCTCTACCGTGGCGAGTGCCAGCCCGGCTAGTGCGGCGGCTGCCTTACCCGCACCGGTAGCCAGCAAACCGGCCTCTGCCCCTGTGGCGCAGGCGGGCCAGAAAACGGTACGTGTGCAGGCTAGTGGCGACAGCTGGGTGTCCGTGCTGGATGCCGATGGCAAAAAGCTGGTGTATGGCCTGGTTCGTGCAGGCCAAAGCCAGGAAGTGCGTGGTGTCCCGCCATTCAAGCTGAAAATCGGCAATGCCCCGCAAGTTGTGTTGAGCTACGACGGGGCCGTGATTGACCTGAAAGACAAGACGCGCGGTGCTACCGCCAAACTGGAATTGAACTGATAGCAGATGGACGCAACGATCAAACGCCGTAAAACGCTGCAGGTAGCGGTAGGCCATGTGATGGTAGGTTCCGGGCACCCTGTGATGGTGCAGTCGATGACCAATACCGATACCGCCGACGCCGCTGCCACGGCACAGCAGGTATTCGAGCTGGCCCAGGCCGGCTCCGAGGTGGTGCGCATCACGGTAAACAGCCCGGAGGCCGCCGCACGCGTCGCCGAAATCCGCCAGCGCCTGGATGACATGGGTTGCACGGCGCCGCTGGTAGGGGACTTTCATTTTAACGGCGAGCGCCTGCTGAAAGACTACCCGGACTGCGCGCGCGCGCTGGGCAAGTACCGTATTAACCCCGGCAACGTCGGCAAGGGCGCCAAAGGCGACGACAAGTTTGCCTACATGATCCGTACCGCCACCGAATACGGCAAACCGGTACGCATCGGCGTGAACTGGGGCAGCCTGGATCAAGCCTTGCTGGCACGCATGCTGGATGCCAATAACCATGCGGCCAACCCCAAGGCGCTGGACGTGGTGATGCGCGAGGCGCTGATCGTATCGGCGCTGGAATCTGCCGACAAGGCGATGGAGCTGGGCCTGCCCGCCAACCAGATCCTGCTGTCGTGCAAGGTCAGCAACGTGCAAGACCTGATTGCCGTGTACCGCGACCTGGGCAGCCGCTGCGAGTTTCCGCTGCACCTGGGCCTGACCGAGGCCGGCATGGGCAGCAAGGGCATTGTCGCTTCCAGCGCCGCCCTGGCCGTGCTGTTGCAGGAAGGCATTGGCGATACCATTCGTATCTCGCTTACGCCGCAGCCGGGCGAAGCGCGTACCAAAGAAGTGGTGGTAGCGCAGGAGCTGCTGCAGACCATGGGCTTGCGCTCGTTTACCCCGCTGGTTACCGCCTGTCCGGGCTGTGGCCGTACCACCAGCACTTTCTTCCAGGAGCTGGCAGACAGCATCCAGACCTTCCTGCGCGAGCAGATGCCCATCTGGCGCCTGCAGTACCCCGGCGTGGAAGACATGAAAGTGGCGGTGATGGGCTGCGTGGTGAACGGCCCGGGCGAGTCCAAGCTGGCCGATATCGGCATCAGCCTGCCGGGTACCGGCGAAGTGCCGGTGGCACCAGTGTACGTGGATGGCCAGAAAGACGTGACACTCAAGGGCGACAATATCGCGCTGGAGTTCAAGGCACTGGTGGAAAACTACGTACACACCCGCTACGGCGTGGGCGGTGCCAAGCGCCGCGAAGTGGTGGCGCGTACCATCCCTATCAAACAGGTTTAAGCCGGTGGCCAGCGTTGGCCGCCGCTGCACACGATCAAGCAAAAGAAAGTATGAGAATGGCCCAGAAAATCCAGGCTGTGCGTGGCATGAATGATGTGCTGCCGGCAGAGTCGCAGCAGTGGGAATACTTTGAAACCGTTTTGCGCGGCTGGCTGCACGACTACGGTTACGCCAACATCCGCACCCCTATCGTGGAGCCGACGCCGCTGTTTGTGCGCTCCATTGGCGAAGTCACCGATATCGTTGAAAAGGAAATGTACTCCTTTGAAGACCGGCTGAACGGCGACCCGCTGACGCTGCGCCCGGAAGGCACTGCCGGCACCCTGCGCGCGGTGGTAGAGCACAACCTGCTGTACAACACCACGCAAAAGCTGTGGTACATGGGCCCGATGTATCGTCACGAGCGCCCGCAGAAAGGCCGCTATCGCCAGTTCCACCAGATCGGTGTGGAAGCATTGGGCATGGCCGGCCCGGACATCGATGCCGAAATCATCGCCATGACCGCCGACCTGTGGCAGCGCCTCGGTCTGGCCGCGAGCGTGCAGCTGGAAATCAACTCGCTGGGTAACAAAGAAGAGCGCGCCGCGCACCGCGAAGCGCTGATCGCCTACCTGGAAAAGCACGTTGATATTCTGGACGAAGACGGCAAGCGCCGCCTGTACACCAACCCGCTGCGCGTGCTGGATACCAAGAACCCGGCACTGCAGGACATGGCCAATAACGCACCGCGCCTGGCCGACTACCTGGGCGACACCTCGCGCGCCCACTACGAGGGCTGGAAAGCCATGATCAGCGCGTTGGGTATCCCGTTTGTGGAAAACCCGCGTCTGGTCCGCGGCCTGGATTACTACAACCTGTCGGTATTCGAGTGGGTCACCACCGAGCTCGGCGCACAGGGCACCGTGTGTGCCGGTGGCCGTTACGATGGCCTGATCGAGCAGCTGGGTGGCAAGCCGGCGCCGGGTATCGGTTTTGGCATGGGCATGGAGCGTGTCCTGCTGCTGCTGGCCGAAAAGGGCCTGTTGCCAGCGCGCCGTGCTGCAGATGTGTTTATCGTGAACCAAGGCACGGGTGCCGCAGCCTACGCCATGCAGCTGGCGCAAGCCCTGCGCGCCGCAGGCTTCAGTGTCGTGCAGAATATGGGCGATGGCAGCTTCAAGTCGCAAATGAAAAAGGCCGATGGCAGCGGCGCGCAAGTAGCACTGATCATCGGTGAAAACGAAGTAGCAACCGCACAGGTGGCCATCAAGCCGCTGCGTGCCGATGCTGCCCAGGAAATCGTTGCCGCCGCCGATGTGGTGGCCGCCGTTTCCCGCTTCAAGTCTTAATTACAAGGGGGCCGCATGGCTTACGACCTGCAGGAACAAGAACAGATAGACGCGCTCAAGGGCTTCTGGGCGCAGTGGGGCAAGCTGATCGGCGGCGCCGTGCTGGCCGTATCCCTGGGTTTTATTGCGTATAAAGCCTGGCATGCCTACGAGAAAAACCAGTCCGAGCAGGCCGCCGTGGTATATGGCCAGCTGGAGCAGCAGCTGCAAGCGGGCCAGCTGGATAAAGCCAAGGCCACCGTCGCTGCCTTGCAAAAAGACTATGCCGCGTCCGCCTATGCGGCCAACGGTAGCCTGCTGCTTGCCAAGCTGGCGTTTGAGAGCAAAGAACTGGGCAGCGCCCGCAGTCAGCTGAAGTGGGTGATCGAGCATGCCGACAAGGATGACACCCTGCAAGCGGTAGCCCGTCTGCGTCTGGCTGCCGTCCTGCTGGACGAAAAACAATACGATGCCGCGCTCGCCGAGCTGGCCATGGCGCACCCTGTCGCGTTTGATGCCATGTTCCTGGACCTGAAAGCCGATGTGCTGGTAGCCCGTGGCGACCTGGGTGGCGCCCGCGAAGCCTACAAGGCAGCACTGGCAAAATCCGCACCAGAGGCCCCGGTGCGCGAGTTTATCCAGGCCAAACTTGACTCTCTGGGGAGCTAACCATGATGCGCCGACTGTTGCTGTGTGCTGCACTTTTGCCTGCGTTGGGTGGCTGCGCCTCGTGGTTTGAGGGCGAATCTGCCTATCAGCCTACACCGCTGAAACCGCTGCAAGCGTCTGTGGGGCCAAAGGTACTGTGGCAAACCAGTGTGCCGGATGCTGGTCGTGGCTTGTTTTCCCCGTTTATCGAACAGGGTAAGCTGTGGGTAGCGGGTACTCATGGCAAAATCCAGCAGCTGGACGCGCAAACCGGTAAAACCCTGCTTACACTGGATGTAAAGCAGGCGCTGGTGGCCGGCGTGGCGGCAGATGATGGTTTGCTGTTTGCCGGGAATGATCGTGGCGAATTGCTCGCCGTGAGCGCTGCCGATGGCAAGCTGGTGTGGAAGCAAACTCTTACCAGCGTGTTGGCCGAGCCGCCACAGCTGGCTGGCCGCGTGTTGGTCGTGCGCGCCGGTGACGGGCGTGTGTCGGGTTTCGAGCTGAAAACCGGCCGCCAGGTATGGACGCAGTGGCAAGCGCAGCCTGCGCTGACCGTGCGCGCCACCACCCCGCAGATCAAGGTCGAGGGCAGTGACGTGCTGCTGGTAGGTGAAGCCGCCGGCAAGGTAACGGCTTACGCCGCAGAGCGTGGCGACCAGCTATGGCAGTCTGTGGTGGCCAATGCGCGTGGTGCCAGCGAGCTGGAGCGCGTTACCGATGTTGTCAGCCAGCCCATGTTTGATGGCCGCCGCGTGTGCGCGGTAGCGTACCAAGGCCGTGTGGCGTGCTTCGATTCGCGCGGGGGCCAGCAGCTGTGGGCACGCGACCTGAGCAGCAGCCGTGGCCTGGTGTCGGATGGCAAGACCGTTTTCGTGACGGCAGAAGATGGCGCGATCTGGGCATTTGATGCCGACTCGGGTCGCAACCTATGGAAACAGGACGATTTCCGCTACCGCAATGTGTCTGCCCCGGTAACGCTTGGCGATACATTGCTGGTAATTGATGGTGAAGGCTATGCACATCTGCTTTCATCCCTTGATGGACGTATAGTTGGCCGCAGTAGCCTGAAAGTAAACGGCACCATGCCACGCCCGCTGGTAAGCGGCGATGTGGTCTACGTGCTGGATAACAACGGCAACCTGTCCGCGCTGACGAAGTAAGTAGTACACAATGAAACCGACTATTGCCCTGGTGGGCCGCCCGAATGTGGGCAAATCTACACTTTTCAATCGACTGACCCGTAGCCGTGACGCCCTGGTGGCCGACCAGCCGGGCCTGACCCGCGACCGTCACTATGGCCATGGCCGTGGCGCCAGCAAGCCCTACCTGGTGGTGGATACTGGCGGTTTCGAGCCGGTAGTGGACGAAGGCATCCTGTTCGAAATGGCCAGGCAGACGCTGCAGGCCGTGGACGAAGCCGACGCCATCATTTTCCTAGTGGACGGCCGCGTGGGTCTGACCCCGCAGGACAAGATCATCGCCAACCGCCTGCGCCAGTCCAACCAGCCGGTTTACCTGGCGGTCAACAAGGCTGAAGGCGTGAGCCACGCCATGGCGGCCGCCGAGTTCCACGAGCTGGCGCTGGGCGAGCCATTGGCGATCTCTGCGTCGCACGGTGATGGTGTGCGCGAGCTGGTTGAGCTAGTGCTGGAAAACTTCCCGGAAGCCGAGGAAGAAGAAAAAGCCCATCATCCGAAATTCGTGGTGATCGGTCGCCCGAACGTGGGCAAATCCACGCTGGTCAATGCCGTACTGGGGGAAGAGCGCGTGATCGCTTTCGACCAGGCCGGTACGACCCGTGACAGCATCTATATTGATTTTGAGCGCGATGGCCGCAAATACACCATTATCGATACGGCAGGGGTGCGCCGCCGTGGCAAGGTGAACGAAGCCATCGAGAAGTTCTCGGTGATTAAAACCATCCAGGCCGTGGAAGACGCCAACGTAGCCGTGCTGGTACTGGATGCGCAGCTGGATATTTCCGAGCAGGACGCCACCATTGCCGGTTTCGCGCTGGAAGCCGGCCGTGCGCTGGTGGTAGCAGTAAACAAATGGGAAGACCTGGAACTGCACCAGAAAGACACCATCAAACGCGATATCCTGCGTAAGCTGGGCTTCCTGGATTTTGCCAAGTTCCACTATATTTCCGCGCTGCAAGGCCGTGGTGTGGGTGACTTGTTCAAATCTATTGATGAAGCGTACAAAGCTGCCATGAGCAAGCTGCCTACGCCGAAGCTGACACGTATTCTGCAGCTGGCTACCGAACGCCAGCAGCCGCCACGTGCCGGCCAGGTTCGACCCAAGCTGCGTTATGCCCACCAGGGTGGTATGAACCCGCCGATTATCGTGATTCACGGTAACTCGCTGGACAAGATTCCGGATAGCTACACCCGCTATCTGGAAGGCATGTTCCGCAAGGCGTTCCACCTGCAAGGCACACCGCTGCGCGTACAATACAAATCGAATAGCAACCCGTTTGAGGTCGAAGCGACAGGTACCAAGGTAAGTTTGCTGCGCCACAAGGGGTTCAAATAGTCTGCTGGAATTTTTTATGCTAAAAAGACTGTTAGCACCAGCTCGCTTGTACTGAATTACAAAAACTGCATCGAATCGGAGAACAAAAATGAGCGCCAAAGGGCAAATGTTACAAGACCCGTTTCTGAACATCCTGCGTAAAGAGCACGTACCGGTATCCATCTACCTGGTAAACGGCATCAAGCTGCAGGGTCAGATCGAGTCGTTTGACCAGTACGTGGTTCTGCTGAAAAACACGGTTACCCAGATGGTGTACAAACACGCCATTTCTACCGTGGTTCCTGCCCGCCCAGTGAACATCCCGCACGAGCACCATGGTGCCAAGTCGGACTCGCAAGACGCGTAATCCCTAGTCTTACCCCAAGGCTGGCCGGCGTATGCTGGTCAGCCTTCTTTATTGAAAGCCCCCCTGCGTGTTTGATCGTCCTGATCTTGGTGACCAAGCAGTACTGGTAAGTCTCGACTTTGGCGAGGCGGATTATGAAGATGGCGTCAGCGAATGCCTGGAGCTGATAAAAGGCGCCGGCGTAGCTGTCACCGGCCTGATCAAAGGTAAACGTCAGCGCCCGGATGCGGCCCTGTTTGCCGGCAAGGGCAAGGTGGAAGAAATCGCCGCCCTGGTGAAGGCAACCGACGCCAATGTGGTGATTTTCAACCACGCACTGGGGCCGGGGCAGGAGCGTAACCTGGAGCGCGTGCTGCAGTGCCGGGTGATAGACCGTGTCACGCTGATTCTGGATATCTTTGCCCAGCGTGCGCGTAGCCACGAGGGCAAGCTGCAGGTTGAGCTGGCTCAGCTAACGCATATGTCTACCCGCCTGGTGCGCGGCTGGACTCACCTGGAGCGGCAAAAAGGCGGTGTTGGTATGCGTGGCCCGGGTGAAACCCAGCTGGAAACCGACCGCCGTTTGCTAGGCCTGCGCGTGAAGGCACTGAAAGACCGCCTGGCTACCGTGCAAAAGCAGCGCAAAACCCAGCGCCGTAGCCGCGATCGTTCCGGCTTGCCCTCCGTCTCTATCGTTGGCTATACCAACGCAGGTAAATCCACGCTGTTCAATGGCCTGACCAAGGCCGGTGCCTACGCGGCCGACCAGCTGTTTGCCACGCTGGACACCACCAGCCGCCGCCTGTTCATCAATACGGATGTGTCCATCGTGCTGTCGGATACGGTGGGGTTTATCCGCGATTTGCCTCACTCTCTGGTGGCCTCTTTTCGCGCCACGCTGGAAGAAACCATTTCTGCCGACCTGCTGCTGCATGTGGTCGATGCGGCCAACCCCATGCGGGAGCGTCAGGTAGAAGAGGTGAATAAAGTACTGAAAGAAATCGGAGCCGATCACGTCCCGCAGCTGATGGTGTGGAACAAGACCGACCTGCGCGGCTTGCCGCCAGCCATCCTGTACGACGAGTACGGCGCGGTAGAGGGCGTCCGGGTGTCTGCACTGTCTGGTGCCGGCCTGGAACTCCTGCGCGAAGCCATTGCCGAACGGGCGTTGGCAACGACTCACTCGCAAACCACAGAAAAAGTAGATCACCATGGCACAGAATGACGATAACCGCGGCAAGCGCCCCGATGATGGCCCGCCGGATCTGGAAGAAATCTTTCGCCAGCTGAACCAGAAACTGTCGCGCCTGCTGGGCGGCAAGCCTGCTCAGCCGGGTAACAATAATGGTTTTGGCGGCGGTAATGGCGGTATGCCCTCCGAGCGTGGCATGAAGTTTGGTGCCGCCGGGATTGTGGCCATTCTGGGTGGCCTGTGGCTAGCCAGTGGCTTCTACGTGGTGGACGCGCGCGAGCAGGGCGTTGTGCTGCGCTTGGGCAGCTACGACCGTATCAGCGATTCCGGCCTGCAGTGGCATGCGCCTTACCCGTTCGAACAGGTGGAAATCGTCAACCTGACCGAAGTGCGCAGTGTAGAAATCGGCTACCGCGGCTCGGCCAAGAGCCGGGTGGAAGAAGAGTCGCTGATGCTCACCGAAGACCAGAACATCATCGATGTACAGCTGTCGGTGCAGTACGACATCAAGGATGCACGTGAATTCCTGTTCAACAACCTGGCGCTGGAAGAAGGCGCGCAGGATGTGGTGAAGCAGGCTGCCGAGACGGCTATTCGCGAAGTCGTTGGCCGCAACAAGGTGGACTTCGTACTCAACGAAGGCCGTGGCCAGATTGCAGTAGATACCCAGCGCATCATGCAGCAGATCCTGGACCGCTATGGCATGGGCGTGCGTATTGCCAAGGTCAACATCAACGATGTACAGCCGCCAGAGCCGGTGATTGCTGCCTTTGACGATGCTGTGAAAGCCGGCCAGGACAAGGAAAAACTGCGTAACGAAGGCCAGGCTTACGCCAACGAAGTCATTCCGAAAGCACAGGGCCTGGCTGCTCGTCTGGCACAAGAAGCCGATGGCTATCGCCAGCGCGTGATT
Organism: Neisseriaceae bacterium; assembly: GCA_027489245.1. Lineage (GTDB taxonomy): Bacteria > Pseudomonadota > Gammaproteobacteria > Burkholderiales > Chromobacteriaceae > Vogesella. The sequence continues at coordinate 64,375 of JAIYAC010000021.1, forward strand.
TCCACCGCCGAGGGTGATGCTGCGCGCTTCCAGAGCGTGCTGGCCGAGTACGGCAAAGCCCCCAAGGTGATGCGTGACCGCCTGTACCTGGACATGATGCAGCAAGTGCTGACCAATAGCAGCAAGGTCTACGTAGACCAGAAAGCCGGTAGCAACCTGCTGTACCTGCCGCTGGACAAACTGATGCAGCAGAGTGCTGGCGACAAAGCTGCTGAGGCCAAACCTGCACCGGTAGCGCCGGCCCCCGAAGCGGCGGCCCCCGCTGCCCAGCCCAACCAGAACATGGCACGCCCGCCGGTAGAGCGCGACGTTGTTCGTGGCCGCTAAAAGGATAGCAAGATGGATCGTTTCTTTCCTGTAGTACTGGGTATCGCCGGGGCCTTGCTGTTGGCGTCCGGCTCGCTGTACACCGTCGACCAGCGCCAGTTCGCCATGGTGTTCCAGTTTGGTGAAGTGGTGCGCGTGGTAAAAGAGCCGGGTATTCAGTTCAAAGTACCCCTGCTGCAAAACGTGCGTTATTTCGACCGCCGAATCCAGACCATCGACCCCGAAGCGCCGGAGCTGTTCAACACCCGTGAAAAGAAAAACGTGCTGGTGGATAGCTTTGTGAAATGGCGCGTACGCGATGTAGAGCAGTTCTACAAGAGCGTGGGTGGCAACGAGACCGTGGCCGTTCAGCGTCTGCGTCAGACCATCAATGATGGTTTGCGTGCCGAGTTTGGCCAGAAGACGGTAGCAGATGTGATTTCCGGCAAGCGCGACGAAGTGATGGAGCTGGTGCGCCAGCGTGCCAATGTGGATGCACAGAAAATCGGTATGGAAATTCTCGATGTCCGCTTAAAGCGCGTGGATTTTCCGGATAAAATCAGCACCTCCGTTTATGAGCGCATGAACTCCGAGCGCCGCACCGTGGCCAACCAGCTACGTAGTGAAGGCGCGGCGGAAGCCGAGCGTATTCGCGCCGATGCCGACCGCCAGCGCGAGGTAGTACTGGCCGATGCTTACAGCAAAGCCCAGGCGATCAAGGGCGAGGGTGATGCCAAAGCCGCGGCGATTTATGCGCAGGCGTATGGTAAAAACCCGGAGTTCTATGCCTTCTGGCGGAGCATGGAAGCGTACAAACAAACCTTCCGAAACAAGAGCGACGTGATGGTTCTGGACCCAAGTTCAGAATTCTTCAAGTATTTCAAGAATGCGCAACCGAAGCCACGCTGATAAAATGGTGTGACTTGCGACAGCCCGGCACCTGCCGGGTTGCGATAAAAACAAGGCGGGATCACGCATCCCGCCTTTTCTTGTGTGCAAAAAACAATGCGTAACTGGCTGCTGCCCGAACATATTGCCGATATTTTGCCCGCTACTGCCCGCCAGGTAGAAAGCGCAAAGTCGGCCATGCTGGACCTGTTTCGCCTGTCCGGCTACGAACTGGTACTTCCGCCGCTGGTGGAGTACGCCGATGCCCTGGTGTCTAGCGACGACGCCACGCTGGATCTGAAAACCTACAAGCTGGACGACCACCTGTCCGGCCGCCAGCTGGGTTTGCGTGCCGACATCACGCCCCAGGTGGCGCGTATCGATGCCCATCTGCTGTCCGCCCGTACCGGCGTTACACGCCTGTGCTACGCCGGTAGCGTAGTGCACGCCCGCCCGTCCGGCCTGATGAGCTCGCGCGAGCCGCTGCAGGTGGGGGCCGAGCTGTACGGCTACGCCGGTATCGAGGCCGACGTGGAAATCATCAGCCTGATGCTGGATGTATTGCAGCAGGTTGGCGTGGGCCAGCTGAGGCTGGATGTAGGTCATATCGGTATTTACCGTGGCCTGGCCGCTGCCGCGGGCTTGTCGGCAGAGCAGGGGCGCGAGCTGTTTGCTGCCCTGCAAGCCAAAGATGTTGCCACCATCGGAGAGATGGTGGCTGGCGTGGCCGAGCCTTATCGCAGTGCCTTCCTGGTCCTGCCCGAGCTGTATGGCCCGGCCAGCGTGCTGGAAAAAGCCCGTACCCGCCTGCCATCGTTGCCGGAAATCGAGCTGGCGTTGATGCAGCTGTCCGCCATTGCGGCAGCTGTGGGGGAGCGTGTGCAGGTCAGCTTTGACCTGGCCGAGCTTCGTGGCGATGCCTACCATACCGGCCTGATGTTTGCTGCCTACGCCCCTGGCTGGTCCGAGGCGCTGGCGCGTGGCGGCCGCTACGACAACGTTGGCCGCCGCTTTGGCCGCGCCCGCCCAGCCACAGGCTTTAGCCTGGATCTGCGCGATCTGGTACGCATCCTGCCGCAGAAAGACAGCGCGCAGGGTATCAAGCTGGCTGTCCGCCTGTTACCACAGGCGGCAAGCAAAGTGACTGAGCTGCGCGCTGCTGGCGAGCGGGTCATCATCGACTATCTGGGTGAATCTGCCGAAGCACTGAACTGCGACCGTGAGCTGGTCCTGGTGTCGGGCGAATGGCAGCTTGTACCTTTCAAGTAATGTGATTTCTGAAGAGAAGAGGTTTTTTCCAATGTCCAAGAATGTCGTGGTAATCGGTACCCAGTGGGGTGACGAGGGCAAGGGCAAGATTGTTGACTGGCTGACAGACCACGCCCGTGCGGTAGTGCGTTTTCAGGGTGGTCATAACGCGGGCCATACCCTGTGGGTAAACGGCAAGAAAACCGTGGTGCGCCTGGTACCGTCCGGCATCCTGCGTGATGGCGTGGAATGCTTTATCGGCAACGGTGTTGTCCTGTCGCCAGAAGCACTGCTGAAAGAAATCGACGAGCTGGAGGCCGCAGGTGTTAACGCATCGGCCCGCCTGAAAATCGCCGAAGGTTGCCCGCTGATCCTGCCGTATCACATTGCGCTGGACCAGGCCCGCGAAGCCGCCAAAGGCGATGCCAAGATCGGCACCACCGGCCGTGGTATCGGCCCGTGCTACGAAGACAAGGTAGCGCGCCGCGCGCTGAAGGTAATCGACCTGTTCGATACCGACCGCTTTGTGAGCAAGCTGAAAGAAAACGTCGAGTACTACAACTTCCTGCTGACCAAGCTGTTCAATGCCCAGCCGGTAGACTTCGACACCATCCTGGCTGACACCATGAAGCAGGCCGAGCGCATCAAGCCGATGGTGGCTGACGTATCGCGCATCCTGCACGACCTGGACAAAGCCGGTGTGCCTATTCTGTTCGAAGGCGCACAAGGTACGCTGCTGGATATCGATCACGGTACCTACCCGTACGTGACGTCGTCCAACTGTGTGGCGGGTGCTGCCGCACCGGGCGCTGGCGTGGCGCCGCAAATGCTGAACTACGTGCTGGGTATCGTGAAGGGCTACGCTACTCGCGTGGGTTCCGGCCCGTTCCCTACCGAGCAGGAAAACGACATTGGCGCTTTCCTGGCCAAGCGTGGCAACGAGTTCGGTTCCGTTACCGGCCGCCCGCGCCGCTGTGGCTGGTTTGATGCGGCTGCACTGAAGCGTTCCATCCAGATCAACGGCGTATCCGGCCTGTGCGTGATGAAGCTGGACGTGATGGACGGCCTGGAAGAGATCAAACTGTGCGTAGGTTACAAGCTGAACGGCGAAGTGGTAGACATTCTGCCATTCGGTTCCGATGCGGTAACCCGTTGCGAGCCGATCTACGAAACCATGCCAGGCTGGAGCGATAGCTCCGTAGGTGCCAAGCGTTGGGAAGACCTGCCGGCGAACGCCCAGGCCTACCTGAAGCGCATTGAAGAAGTCTGCGGTGCGCCGATCGATATCGTCTCCACCGGCCCGGATCGTGAAGAAACCATCGTACTGCGCCACCCGTTTGGCCTGTAATGGCCTGACCCTGCCGGCATCTGCCTGCGTGGTGTAGCAAAAAGCCCGTCCATGTGACGGGCTTTTTATTTGCCGGCAAGCAAAAGCCCCTTGCCTGGGCAAGGGGCTTTACCGGTAGCGCCAGCGGCGATCAGAGGCCGCTATTTTGTACGCGTACTTTCTGGCCTGGCTGCAGGTTGGCCAGCTGTTCCGGGTTGTTCCAGCGCAGGATGTCGGTATGCGCTACGCCAAACTTGCGGGCGATGCTGAATACGGTATCGCCACGTTGCACGATGTAGTCTACCGCTACGGCAGCAGAGGCGGGGGCAGGGCGGCTGTAGGAAGCCGGGCGCAGTGCGCTGCTGTCGGTGGCGCTGGCTACAGCCGTGCTGCTGGTACCGATTACCTTCAATACCTGGCCCAGCTTGACGGTGTCGTCCTGCAGGCTGTTCAGGTTGCGCAGGTCGGCAACGCTCATGCTGTAGCGGCGGGAAATATTATACAGGGTGTCACCAGGGGCCACGGTGTGCAGGCTGGCGCTAGCGCTGACGACTTTATCCGGGTTGCTGACCGGGATGTTGTCACCCAGCGAGCCTGTGGTGTCCGCCTTGGCCACCACTTTTACTACCTCCGGCTTCACCAGCTCAGCGCGAATCGGCTCGAAGCGGGGCTCGCTGCGGCTCGCAACGGTGGCTGGCTCGGTGCGTGTGGCTACGCGGACGGGTGCGGCTTCCGGGCGTTCGCTGCGGACAGGGTTGATATCGCTGCGGGCCGGCTCGGCTTTTTGCAGCGTACGCAGCGGGGCTTCGGCAGTCTTGATCGTGTCCTGCTGTGGCGCAGGCTTGGCGGGTTCTGCTACCGGTTTTGGTGTGTCCATGGGGCCAGCGTTGGCCGCAAAGGCTACCAGTGTGGCGCTTTCAGCCGGCTGCGCCGGGATATCGGTGTTTTCCAGTGCAGGGGCCGGGCGGTCATTGCGCAGGGCTACCAGTACCGGCCGGCCTGCAGGCAGGGTACTGCCTTTCAGGTTATTGGCGGTAATCAGTTCGTTGGGGTTCATGTCAAACTGGCTGGCCAGCTCGCCGGTGGTGGTGTCGCTTTCCGGTACGAAGACCTGCCAGGTCAGCAGGGGTTTGTCCCACTTGGCCAGATTGGTTTCAAACTTGTGCAGTTTGGTGGCGGGCAGCAGCATCTGTCGGCCCGGTTTGTGGGCATACACCGGCAGGTTGAAAGCCGGATTCAGCTCCTTGAACTCGGCTACCGGTATCTCGGCCAGCTTGGCAGCGATGTCGATATTCATGTGGCGACCGTTGCTGGTGGCCACAAAGGTGGGCTTGTTCGGAAACGGGTCCAGCTTCAGGCCGAACTTTTCCGGCTCCAGCATGATGTTGCGCACGGCCAGCAGCTTGGGCACGTAGTTGCGTGTCTCGGCCGGCATCTGGATGTTTTCGTAGGTTTCCACTTCACCACGTGCACGAACTTTGGCGATGGCGCGGGACAGATTGCCTTCGCCCCAGTTGTAGGCGGCCAGGGCCAGGCTCCAGTCGCCGAACATGGTGTACAGGTTTTGCAGGTAGTCCAGCGCGGCGCGGGTGGATTCGGTGACGTCACGGCGGCCGTCGTACCACCAGGTTTGTTCCAGGCCGTACTGGCGGCCGGTGGCCGGCATGAATTGCCACAGGCCGGAGGCACCAACGTGCGACTGGGCGCCCGGTACGAAAGCGCTTTCTACTACCGGCAGAAAGGCGATTTCGGTGGGCATGCCACGGCGCTCTACCTCGTTCATGATGTGAAACAGGTATTTGCGGCCCCGGTCCATGGTGCGCTTGAAGTAAGCCGACTTGCCGGCAAAGTTCCGCTCGTGGCGGCGTACCAGCTCGGCGTTGACTTCGGTCATCTGGAAGCCTTCGCGTGCTCGCGTCCACACACTGTCACCGTTACGCAGCGGGCTGGTATTCAGCAGCATCATGTCCAGGCCTGCCGACAGGCCGTCGTCTACGCTACCGGCGGGGTAGCTGGCAGGGGGGGCGGCGTTGTTGGCGTGGGCCAGCATGGGCAGGGACAGCGCGAGGGTGACCGACAATGCGAGCGGAGTAAGCTTTTTCATGGGCGGGGCCTGTTTTCTCTATGCGGGCGATGCTAACACGGCTTGAGCAAGTAATAAGGCATAAAAAATGCTCAAGGCCCTGATTTTTGCTGATTTTTAGTGAGCTTTCACTCACTTGGCTAGTGATTTTTTACAGTTGTTTGATATTTTTGTCTAAAAGTTGTTTTTCCATTGCCGTAGTGTGGCAAAAATGCCTTCTTCGTGAGTGATTTCTTGCCCGGCATGCTGCCGGGCCGCATGGCTTACTGCCGCCTGTGCGGTACGCAAAAAGGGGTTGGTAGCCAGCTCGTCGGCCAGCAAGGTGGGCAGGGTGGGCAGGTTGGCCGCACGGGCGGCCTGGTCGCGCTGCAGCCGGCGGGTAATGGCGCTATTGCCAGGCTCTACCACCGCCGCAAAGGCCAGGTTGGACAAGGTGTATTCGTGTGCCGGGTAGCACAGTGTGTCCGCCGGTAGGGCGGCCAGGCTTTGCAGCGAGTGGAACAGGTCTGTCATGGTGCCATCAAACACCCGCCCGCAGCCGGCGCCAAACAGCGTGTCTCCACACAGCAGATGAGGTGCAAGGTAGTAGGCCAGATGGTTGGCCGTATGGCCTGGTATGGCCAGCACCTGCGCCGTGCGGCCAAAGGCAGGAACTGTGCTACCGTGGCTGCGGGGCTGATTCACCCCGCTGATATCCGGCGGGCCGTATACCGTCAGCCCTGGCCAGGCGGCCAGCAGCGCGGGCAGGCCGCCGATGTGGTCGGCGTGGTGGTGGGTAACCCACACCGCTTCCAGCTGCAATTGCTGCTGTGCCAGCCAGGCTTGCAGCGGCGCGGCATCGCCCGGGTCTACCGCGATGGCGCGGCGGTGGTCATGCAAAACCCAGATATAATTGTCGGTAAACGCGCTAACCGGGGTGAGGCGAAACATGTCGGCCATGATGTATCCCGAAACAATAGAAGAATTTGCGGACTGGCTGGCGTGCACCGCCCCGGGCCAAGACCTGTTATGCCGCGAGCAGGCTTTTTTTGACCATGCCGTGGCGGATATTTTTGGCTTTCGCGCCGTGCAGCTAGGCTTGGGGGCGGAAGACTTTCTGGCGTGCAGCCGCATACCCTGGCACGGTTATGCCGGTATGGACAGCCAGGCCGATGTGGTGTGTGACCCCGCCTACCTGCCATTCGACAGTAAAAGCCTGGACTTGCTGCTACTGCCGCATGCGCTGGATTTTACCAGCGAGCCGCACCAGGTGCTGCGCGAAGCCGAGCGCGTCCTGCTGCCCGAGGGGCGGCTGGTGCTGACTGGTTTTAACCCGTTTTCATTATGGGGCGCCAGCCGGCTGCTGTACCGGCGGCGCAGCGTGCCCTGGTGCGGCAATTTTGTCGGCATCAGCCGTCTGAAAGACTGGATGACTTTGCTGCAACTGGAAACCACCGCCACCCGGTTCATGGCATACTCGCCGCCTTTCGCGCGTGCCGACTGGCTGGCCCGCTGCCGTTTCATGGAGCAGGCAGGCGAATACTGTTGGCCGCAGCTGGCGGGTGTGTATGGCGTGGTAGCCGTCAAACGCCAGCGCGGCATGCGCCTGATCATGCCGCGCTGGCAGCGTGCCAAGCCGGCCAGATCGCTGGCGGTAGCCAGTAGCAACGAGCGCCAACCGATTAACCGAACCCAAGCGAACGAGACAAGCCATGAGTGACGACGCTATCGTCGAGATTTACCCCGATGGTGCCTGCAAGGGCAATCCCGGCCCCGGTGGCTGGGGTGTGCTGCTGCGTTACAAGGGGCAGGAAAAAGAGCTGTTCGGCGGCGAGCACGGCACCACCAATAACCGCATGGAGCTGATGGCGGTGATACAGGGCCTGCAGCTGCTGAAGCGCCCGTGCCGCATTGTGGTGTATACCGACTCGCAATACGTGCAAAAAGGCATTTCCGAGTGGATACATGGCTGGAAAACCCGTGGCTGGAAAACCGCCAGCAAGGAACCGGTAAAAAATGCCGACCTGTGGCAGCAGCTGGACGCCCTGCGTAATGGCCACCCGCACGTGGAGTGGCGCTGGGTAAAAGGCCACGCCGGCCACGAATTCAACGAGCGCGCCGACCAGCTGGCTAATGCCGGCGTGGAAAGCCTGCGCTAGCCCGTGTTAGCGGCAGCCTGCGCGGCTGCCAGCCGAAAGCCCATCATGCGTCAGATCATTCTTGATACCGAAACCACTGGCCTGGACCCGAACCAGGGCCACCGCATTATCGAATTTGCCGGCCTGGAGATGGACGGCCGCAAGCTTACCGGCCGTAGCCTGCACCTGTACATTCACCCCGAGCGCGATATCGACCCGGACGCCGAGCGCGTGCACGGCATCTCGCTGGCCAGCCTAGAAGGCAAGCCGCGTTTTGCCGAGGTAGCCCAGCAGCTGGTCGACTTTATCGACGGTGCCGAGCTCATCATCCATAACGCCCCGTTTGACGTGGGCTTCATGAACGCCGAGTTCAAGCGCCTGGGTATGCCGCCGGTGGCCAAGGTCGCCGGTGGGGTGATCGACACCCTGGCCATGGCGCGCGACAGCTTCCCCGGCAAGCGTAACAGCCTGGACGCGCTGTGCGACCGCTTCGAGATCGACCGCAGCAACCGTACCTACCACGGCGCGCTGATCGACTGCGAGCTGTTGTCCGAAGTGTACCTGTGGATGACGCGTGGCCAGGACAGCCTGCTGATGGACGCCGGCCTGGCCGAAAACGACAACAGCGCCAGTGGCATGCGCATGGCCTTCGAGCGCAAACCGCTGGCCGTACTGCAGCCCAGCGCCGACGAGCTGGCCGAGCACCAGGCCTACCTGGACCTGCTGGATAAAAGCGTCAAAGGCAGCTGCCTGTGGCGCAGCATCGAAAACCCGCCGCCGGCGGAGCCCGTCGCATGAGCCAGCGCATTGCCCTGATACCGGCCGCCGGCCACGGCAGCCGTTTTGGTAGCGCCACCCCCAAACAGTACCAGCTGCTACACGGCCAGCCACTGCTGGCGCACACCATCAATGTGCTCTGTGCCTGTACCGCCATCGACCGCGTGGTGGTGGTGATCTCCCCCGGCGACGAATGGTTTGACAGCTACAGTTGGCCGCAAGCCAAGCTGGCAGTGCTGCGCGTGGGCGGTGCCAGCCGTGCGCAAAGCGTGGCCAACGGCCTGGCGGCGCTGGCTGCGCACGAGGACGACTGGGTGCTGGTGCACGACGCCGCCCGCTGCTGCCTGAGCCCCGCGGCACTGCAGCGCCTGCTGGACGAAGTAGGCGACGACGCCATCGGCGGCATCCTGGCGCAGCCAGTAGCCGACACCGTCAAGCTGGGCAAGGTTGGCCGCATTGCCGATACCGTGCCACGCGATAATCTGTGGCTGGCGCAAACCCCGCAAATGTTCCGCGCCGGCCTGCTGGCCGAGGCGCTGCACGATGCGGCCAACCCCGCCATTACCGACGAAGCCTCCGCCATCGAGCTGCTGGGCCATGCGCCACGGCTGGTGGCCGGCGAAGCACAGAATTTCAAGGTGACCTGGCCGGGTGACCTGGCGCTGGCCGCAGCCATTCTGGCTGCGCGCCAGGCCTGACACCGGCTGCGGCCAACCTTTCGCAAGGACAAGACATGACACCGTTTCGTATAGGCCAGGGTTACGATGTACACCGCCTGGTAGAAGGCCGCCCGCTGATCTTGGGCGGGGTAACGATTCCGCACGACAAGGGCCTGCTGGGCCACTCGGACGCCGACGCGCTGCTGCACGCCATCACCGACGCCGTACTGGGCGCCGCTGCGCTGGGCGACATTGGCCGCCATTTTCCCGATACCGACCCCACGTTCAAAGGCGCCGATAGCGGCGTGCTACTGCAAGAAGCCATGCGCCGCGTGCGCGCCGCCGGCTGGCAGCTGGTGAACGTGGATAGCACCATCATTGCCCAGGCGCCCAAGCTGGCGCCGCATATCGACGCCATCCGGGCGCGCATTGCCCAGCTGCTGGACATCGACGTGGCGTGCGTCAATGTGAAAGGCAAGACCAACGAAAAGCTTGGCTATCTGGGCCGCGCCGAGGCAATAGAAACGCAGGCCGTATGCCTGCTGGTGCCCGCAAACTGATTTCCCTTTCCCTTTTGGAGTGCCACACATGGACCAGAACCAACTGAAACAACTGGTAGCCCAGGCTGCCGTCAAGCTCGTGCCGGAAGACTGCATCGTCGGCGTGGGGACCGGCAGCACCGTGAACTTCTTTATCGACGAGCTGGCCAAGATCAAAGGCCGCATCAAAGGTGCGGTTTCCAGCTCCGAGGCCTCTACCCAGCGCCTGAAAGCCATCGGCATTCCGGTATTTGACCTGAACACCGTGGGCCCGGACGAAGTGCCGGTGTACGTGGACGGTGCCGACGAAGTCAACCATCACCTGCATATGATCAAGGGCGGCGGCGCGGCGCTGACGCGCGAGAAAATCGTGGCCGCCGTGGCGCAGCAGTTCATCTGCATTGCCGACCAGAGCAAGTACGTGGAGATCATGGGCAAGTTTCCGCTGCCGGTAGAAGTCATCCCGATGGCGCGCAGCCACGTCGCCCGCGAGCTGGTGAAGCTGGGCGGCCACCCGGAATGGCGCATGGGCGTGACCACCGATAACGGCAATATCATTCTGGATGTACACGGCCTGCAGATTGCCGAGCCGGTAAAACTGGAAAACCAGATCAACCAGATCGTGGGTGTGGTGACCAATGGCCTGTTTGCCCAGCGCCGTGCCGACGTACTGCTGCTGGGTACGCCAGACGGGGTAAAAGAGCTGCGCTAAACCCGGCGAGCCGGCCCGGTGTTGGTTTGCTGCTGCAAGCCGGCGCTGGGCCGGCTTTTTCTGGGCAGATGAAACATAACTGTCATCTGGCCGCCATATCATGACGCGTTGAGTCAATTCCCGACGAGGTTGCCATGCCTGAACATATTTCCAAACAGTTTGACCTGGAGCTCGAAACCATCCGTACCCGTGTACTGCAGATGGGCGGGCTGGTAGAGCAGCAAATCCGCGCTGCCATGGACGCCTTGCAAAGCGGTGATGTCGACCGTCTGGACAAAGTGGTGGCCGACGATACCAAGGTCAACGCGCTGGAAGTGCAGATCGACGAAGACTGCCAGCACATCATTGCCCGCCGCCAGCCAGCCGCTAGCGACCTGCGCATGGTGATCACCGTCATCAAGACCATTACCGATCTGGAGCGCATCGGCGACGAGGCACAAAAAATCGCCCGTGTTGGCCGCACCATGTACCAGGCTAGCCGCTACCCGGCACCGCGTTTCCGTGAAGCCGCCAAAATGGCCGAGGTCGCGCTGGGCATGCTGCACCGTGCGCTGGATGCCTTTGCCCGCCTGGACGCCACCGCCGCCATCGAGCTGGCCGAGCAAGACCTGCTGCTGGACCAGGACTACGCGTCCGAGCTGCGTGCCCAGGTCACCTTCATGATGGAAGACCCGCGTACCATCAGCATGTCCATCGACACCATGTTCATCTGCAAAGCCATCGAGCGTATTGGCGACCACGCCAAGAACATCTCCGAATACGTGGTGTATCTGGTGAAAGGCAAAGACATTCGCCACACCTCGCTGGAAGACAAAAAGCGCGAATCTCTGGGTGATGCTGCTACGCAATAAGCGTGGCACGCAGGGCCAAGCGGCGGTAACATCGGTTACCGCCGTTTTTTATTGACCTACTGACAAGAGAGAAGGGGTGACATTTGAGCTCCGTTAAGCCCCCGTTTGACGTGCTGGCTACCGTAGATATGGGGTCCAACAGCTTTAGGCTGCAGATTTCCCGCGTGGTAGACGACCAGCTGTATACCCTGGATTCCCTCAAAGACACCGTGCGCCTGGGCGGTGGCCTGCAAGACGACAAAACCCTGGATAGCGAAACCCTGCAGCGTGCCCTGGCCTGCATGGGCCGCTTTGGCGAGCGCCTGCGCGGGCTGGACCCGAAACAGGTACGCGTGGTGGGCACCAACACCCTGCGCGTCGCAAAAAACGCCCCCGAATTCATCGTGGAAGCCGAGCGCCTGCTGGGCTTCCCCATCGAAATCATTGCCGGCCGTGAAGAGGCCCGCCTGATTTACCTGGGCGCCGCCCACAGCCTGCCGGCCACCAAAGAGCGCCGCCTGGTGGTGGATATTGGCGGTGGCTCTACCGAATTCATCATTGGTAGCGGCTACAAAGCCCACGTAACCGAAAGCCTGCCGCTGGGCTGCGTGGTGTTCAGCAAGCGCTTTTTTGTGGATGGCAAGATCAGCAAAAGTGCCTTCCGCGACGCCGAGCTGGCTGCCCGTAATGAAATCCAGCGTATCGTGCACGAGTACCCGGCCAGCGAATGGCAGTTGGCGGTGGGCACCTCGGGCACCGCGCGCGCGCTGCGCGACATGATGGAAGCCAACGGCTGGAGCAACGGCGAGATCACCCTGCGTGGCATGAAGCGCCTGCGGGACGATCTGATTGCCTGCGGTCATACCAAAGACATCCGTATCAATGGCCTGAAAGACGACCGCGCGCCGGTACTGCCGGGCGGGCTGGCCATCATGATTGCCATTTTCGAGTCGCTGGCTATCGACAGCATGAGCGTCACCGACGGCGCGCTGCGCGACGGCGTGCTGTACGACCTGCTGGGCCGTCAGCGCGAAAAAGACATGCGCGATTCCACCATCACCCAGTTCAAGCGCCGCTACCACGTGGACGTGCCGCAGGCCGAGCGTGTGTCCGGCCTGGCCGAGCGCCTGTTCCGCCTGGTGTCGGGCGACGCACTGGACCCGGACATGCTCAAGCGCGTGGTCTGGGCCGCCAAAGTGCACGAAATCGGCCTGACCATTGCGCACGCCGCCTATCACAAGCATTCGGCGTATGTGCTGACCAATGCCGATATGCCCGGTTTTTCGCGCCGCGAACAAAGCACGCTGGCCACCATCGTGCTGGGCCACCGTGGCGATATGGGCAAAATGGTGAAAGAGGTAGTCGACCCCGCCCTGTGGCCTGCCGTGCTGTCGCTCAGGTTGGCCGCACTGTTTTACCGCAGCCGTAACGAGCTGGACATCAACGCCGTACACGGCCTGACGCCCACCCTGAATGGCTACGCGCTGACAGTAGGCAAAGACTGGCTGGCAGCCAACCCGCTGACCACGGCCGCCTTCCGCCAGGAAATCGCCCAGTGGCGTGCCATCGGTGTGGCGCTGGAGCTGCGCGGCGATTAGTACGGCAGCAGCCTGAACCATAGCGGCGTATGCCGCTGCAGGCGGCTGACAAAGGGCTCGTTTAGCGTGTAACAGCCCCGGTAAAGCCGGTCCGCCGCGCCGCAGCAGAGGCAGCCGCCGCCTTGTTATGCACAAAACAAAGCCTGTTTGCCTGGCAAGCAGGCTTTGTCATGCATTTCCTGCGGCACACGCCGCGCCTACCCCGACAGGCCGCACCTAGGTGCGGCTTTGTCACGTATCCATGTTTCAAAAAGGACAGCCATGCGCCACCCCGAGCTGAAACAGCGCCATCCTACGCTAGGCGAGGCCCCCGGTACGTTGGCCGCACCAGCTGGCGATACGGTAGCCAGCAGTATCTCGCTGGTGGAGTACACCGCCGACGACTACCTGGAGACCCGCTTTGCCACGGTAGAAGAGGGCCTGGCGCACCGGGCGCAGCTGCCCAACCTGTGGCTGAACGTGTACGGGCTAACCGACCCTGACGTATTGCAAGCCATCGGCCAACGCTTTGGCCTGCACCCGCTGGTGCTGGAAGACATCGCCAACATCCGCCAGCGGCCCAAGGTGGACGACTACGGCAGCTACCTGTTCATTGCCACCCGGGTATATCGCTACCAGCAGGAAGGCCAGCGCCTGGTACACGACCAGGTGTACCTGGTGATAGGCAGCGGCTTTGTGCTGACCTTTCAGACCCAGCCGCTGGGCGTGTTTACCAGCCTGCGCGAGCGGCTGCAGGCCGGGCGTGGCCTGGTGCGCCAGCTGGGGGCCGACTACCTGGGCTATTCGCTGCTGGACGCTATCATCGACGACTATTTTGGCGTGCTGGACCAGTTCAACGCCCGTGTCGAAGACCTGGACCGCCAGGTGCTGAGCGGGCACGACCGCTTTATCCTGGCGCGCATCCAGCGCCAGAAGCAGGAAGCCATGCGCCTGCGCCGCGCGCTGGTACCGCTGCGCGAAGTGCTCAATACGCTGACCCGTGGCGACTACGCCTTCTTCCAGCGCGACACCATGGTCTACCTGCGCGACGCCTTCGACCACACCTTGCACCTGATCGAGTCGCTGGAAGCCGCCCGCGAAGCCATCGGCGGCATGCTGGACCTGTACATGTCGGCGCAGTCCAACCGCCTGAACGTACAAATGCGCGTCCTCACCGTGATTACCATCATCTTCATGCCGCTGACGCTGATCGCCGGTATCTACGGCATGAACTTCGACAATATGCCCGAGCTGCACTGGCACTACGGCTACTTCTACATCATCGGGCTGATGCTGCTGATCGCCGCCGTTTTGCTGCTGGTATTCTGGCGCCGGCGCTGGCTATAGCGGCTTGTTTAATACCCCTGTGGGGTATAGCATGGTGCCATCTGTTACCCGGTAATGCCGCATGAACACCGCCCACCTGCACCTGCCTGTAGCGGGCATGAGCTGCGCCGCCTGCGCGCTGCGCATCGAAAAAGTGCTGAACCGCCTGCCTGGCGTGGCCGCCAGTGTCAGCTTTGCCAGCGAAAGCGCCGATATCCGCTACGACCCGGCGCAAGCCACGCCGCCACAGCTGCTGGATGCTATCACCCGCGCAGGCTTTGCCGTGCCCGACAGCGTACTGACGCTGGCGCTAAGCGGCATGAGCTGCGCCGCCTGCGGCCAACGTATCGAAAAGGTGCTAAACCGCCAGCCCGGCGTGCAGGCTAGCGTCAATATGGCCAGCGAAACCGCGCAGCTGCGCTTTGCCAGCGGCCTGTACACCCCGGAACAGCTGGTGGCTGTGGTGCAGGGCGCCGGCTTTGGCGCCAGCGTGCTAAGCGATGCCGCACCGGCTACGCCGCAGCACGACGACCGCCGCGAGCTGGCCTGGTTTGCGCTGGCGCTGCTGCTGACGCTGCCGTTTGTCGGCGAGATGGTGGCCATGTTCGGCGGTGGCCACCATGGCTGGCTGCCGCGCGAATGGCAGCTGCTGCTCTCCGCGCCGGTGCAGTTCATCGTGGGCTGGCGTTTCTACCGTGGCGGCTACCACGCGCTGCGCAGCGGCGCCGCCAATATGGACGTGCTGGTGGCGCTGGGCACCAGCGTGGCGTGGCTGCTGTCGGCGTGGGTCACGTTGGCCGCAGACCACAGCCAGCACGTGTATTTCGAGGCCAGCGTGTCGGTGATCACGCTGGTGCTGCTGGGCAAATTGCTGGAAAGCCGCGCCAAGCGCCGCACCGCCGGTGCTATCGAGGCGCTGCTGGCGCTATCGCCCAAAACCGCCAATGTGGAACGCGACGGCCAGCTGCACGAGGTCGCCATCGGCAAGCTGCTGCCCGGCGACGTGGTGGTGCTGCGCCACGGCGAGCGGCTGGCGGTGGACGGCACCGTGCTGGCCGGTAGCGCGGTGCTGGACGAAAGCGCGCTCAGCGGCGAAAGCCTGCCGGTAGCGCGTGGCGAAGGCGACACCGTGTACGCGGGCACCCAGAACGCTGGCGGCATGCTCAAGGTGCGCGCCGCCAGCGTGGGCCAGGCCACGCAGCTGGCCGCCATCGTGCGCGCCGTGGCGCAGGCGCAGGGCAGCAAGGCGCCGATACAAGCGCTAGCCGACCGCATCTCGGCCATTTTCGTGCCGGTGGTGCTGGCCATTGCTACGCTCACGCTGCTGGCCACTGCCTGGTGGAGCGGCAGCTGGCAGCTAGCGCTCATCCACGCCGTGGCGGTGCTGGTGATTGCCTGCCCGTGCGCGCTGGGCCTGGCCACGCCCACGGCGGTGATGGTGGGCGTCGGCGTGGGCGCGCGGCGCGGCATCCTGTTCCGCCACGCCACCGCCCTGCAACACGCGGCCAACATCGACCTGCTGGTGGTGGACAAAACCGGCACGCTCACCGAAGGCAAGCCGCAGCTGACCGACATCATTCCGCTGGCCGACATTGAGCCCGACGCCGTGCTCACGCTGGCCGCCACGCTGGAGCAGGGCGCCGAGCACCCGTTGGCGCAAGCCATCGTGCAGGCTGCCGCCGCCCGCCAGCTGGCGCTGCCGCATCTGGCCGATTTTGACAGCGACATCGGCCACGGTGTGCGTGGCCAGATTGCCGGCCAGCCCTACCGCTTGGGCGAGCCGCAGTGGGCGCTGGGCCAGCTACCGCCGCAGGCTGCCGCGCTGTACGCGCAGGGCAAAACCGTGCTGGCGCTAGCCTCCAGCGACACGCCGCTGGCCCTGCTGGCCCTGGCGGACCGCCTGCGGCCAACGTCCGCCGCTGCCGTGGCCGCCTTGCAAGCCATGGGGGTAGAGGTGGTGATGCTCACCGGCGACAAGCAGGCCACCGCCGACGCCATCGCCGCCGAAGCCGGCGTACGCCAGGTACACGCCAGCCAGCGCCCGCAGGACAAGGCCGCCTACATCCAGCGCCAGCAAGCCGCTGGCCGCCGCGTCGCCATGGTGGGCGACGGTATCAACGACGCCCCGGCGCTGGCCGTGGCCAACGTCAGCTTTGCCATGGGCGCCGGCGCCGACATCGCCATCGACACGGCGGATGTCACGCTGATGCACGGCAACCTGCAGCACCTGGCCGACGCGCTGCGCTTGGCGCGCGCCACGCTGGGCAAGATTCGCCAGAACCTGTTTTTTGCTTTTGTCTACAACGTGCTGGGCATCCCGCTGGCCGCGCTGGGCCTGCTTAACCCGGTATTGGCCGGCGCGGCGATGGCGCTGAGTTCGGTGTCGGTGGTGAGCAACGCGCTGTTGCTGCGGCGCTGGCGGTGATGAGCGGTGTGCTGTGTGGCATGTGTAGCCACTGGTAGCCCGGATAAGCCAACGGCGCATCCGGGGTGGGGAGAAGGCTAGCTGGGCAGCGAGCTGGCTTTGCCCGGCCAGGGTTGGCCGCACGGGCTGCGCCCGCTGTCGATATGGCTTGCTGCTGGCTAGGGTGGAACCCGGATGCGCCTGCGGCTTATCCGGGCTAGTTGACTTTCTATGCCAAGTATTTTTTTCTAGGAATCGTATATGAGTGAACTGATAGCGCTGGTGCCATTTGGTTTGTTTGTCGTGTGGATAGTCTTTATCTTTTTTACCAAGAAAGGCCGAAACCTCATGTTTGGCGGCGCGATCATTAAAACGTGGGATGGCATCACGGGTAAGCGCAAGCTCATCAGTACACAAGTCAAGGTGCATGCCGTGGACGTCACGCCAACGGTGCGGGTAGTCGGTTTGGAAATCAGGAATGCCAGCATAGGCAGTTACCAGATGGTGCCCATTTCGCTGTCGGCTGCCGACGCATTGGCGCTCGCAAGCTTGCTTGAGGAGGCCGTCGCGTATCAGGTAGCCCGTCACCCGGATAAGCCAACGGCGCATTCGGGGAATGCGTCGAATGGTTCAAGCTAGTAGGATAGGTGCAGCGCAGCGTAACCCATCAGTATGATGCGAGCGAGGCGATGGGTTGCGGCGCAAGCGCCTGTATCCATCCTGTGTGCTGCGATAAGGAAGCGACAATGAGCAATGTCATTGAGTGGTGTCTTGGCGCATTGCATTGGCTAGCCCGCTATCTGCTGGAAGTGCTATTGCCTGCTTTCATTGAGCACAAGCTGGGCAAGCCCTGGATCGTGATCGCTTTGGTGATGCTACTGATAGGCGTCACGCTGTATGGCTATTTCTATTGGCGGTAAGCCCGTAGCCCGGATAAGCCAACGGCGCATCCGGGGCGTGTTGAAAGCTGGTTGGTGTGCGGTTTTGCTCAGCCAGGGTGGGCCGCACGGGCTGTGCCCTCTGTCGATACGGCCTGCCGCTACCAATGCATGAACCCGGATGCGCCTGCGGCTTATCCGGGCTACTCCGGGCGACGGTTTTTACCCAGGCTATGGCCTTGGTCGTTAAACCCCTCACCCCAGCAGCCAGTTGAACAGGCCGCCACCCACTATCAGCCAGCTAAACAGCAGCCCGGCCAGCAGCAGTGGTGGCCAGCCGGCGGCGCGGATGGCGCGGGCGCGAGTGTCCAGCCCCACCGCGGCCATGGCGGTGGCCAGCAGCAGGGTGGTGAGCTGCTGCAGCGGGGCTACCACGGCGGCGGGCAGCCAGCCGCTGCTGTTCAGCGCCACCATCGCCACAAAACCGAAGGCAAACCACGGGATGGTGATGCGGCCACGCTGGCCGCTGGCCTGCGGCTGGCGGCGCTGCCACCACGCAGCCAGCAGTAGCAGAAACGGCGCCAGCATCATCACGCGCAGCATCTTGGTGAGCACGGCGGCGTTGGCGGCTTGTTCGCTTACCGCTTTGCCGGCGGCCACCACCTGTGCCACCTCGTGCAGGGTGGAGCCGGTCATCACGCCGTAGGCGGTGTCGCTCAGCCCCAGGCTGGCCAGCAGCGGGTAGGCCGCCGGGTACAGCAGCATGGCGATGCTGCCAAACAGCACCACGCCAGCTACGGCCAGGCTGGCGCGCTCGCCGCTGGCGCGGATCACCGGCTGGGTGGCCATGACCGCGGCTGCGCCGCAGATGGCGCTACCGGCACCGATCAGCACGCTGCTTTCGCGGTCCAGCCCCAGGCGCGGGCCGGCCCATAGCGCCAGCGCGAAGGTACTGCACAATACGGACGCGTCGATCAGCCACACGGTGGGCCCCAGCTGGCTCAGCTCGCTCAGCGTCAGGCGCAGGCCAAACAGCACGATGCCGGCGCGCAGCAGTGTGGTCTTGCAGAACGCCAGCGTGGCGGGGGCGGGGCGGGTGTGGCGCGGACCCAGGTTGGCCGCCAGTATGCCCAGTAGCATGGCCAGCGTGAGGGCAGACACGCCGTGTGCGGCTAACCATGGCAGGGTGGCCAGCCACAGCGAAGCCAGTGCCAGCGCAAGTGCCAGCAGCAGGCCGTGATGTTTATCTGAAATATTCATATCGTTATTACCATCGTGAATAAGACAAGCTTAGTGGGCTGCTATTCAGTGGTAAAACGGATAATATGAATGATACCAATCACAAAAACCGATCAATCATGCCGCTAAGACTGTCCCTGCGCGAACTGGAAGTGTTTGCCGCCGTCGCCGCCTGCGAGTCAGTAACGCGCGCCGCCGCCGAGGTGGCGCTGTCGCAATCGGCCGCCAGCCAGGCGCTGGCGCAGCTGGAGCAGGCGCTGGGCGTGCCGCTGTTTGACCGCATCGGCCGGGGCTTGCAGCTGAACGAACACGGCCGCGCGCTGTTGCCACGGGCGCGGGCGCTGCTGGACGAGGCGGCGGCGCTGCAAGACCTGTTTGGCGAGGCGGCGCTGTCGCTGCGGCTGGGCGCCAGTACCACGATTGCCAACTACCTGTTGCCGCAGCGGCTGGCGGCCTTGCGCCAGCGTTGGCCGCAGTGCCGTGTGAGCCTGCAGGTGGCCAATACCCGCGACATCGTGGCGGCGGTGGCGGCGCTGCAGGCCGACTTTGGCCTGATAGAAGGCCCGTGCCACCACCCGGCACTGCACAGCCTGCCGTGGCAGCAGGACGAACTGCTGGTGTTTGCTGCGGCCAACCACCCGCTGGCGGGGCGGCCGGTGAGCCTGGCCGAGCTGGCGGCGGCGCCGTGGCTGCTGCGCGAGGCGGGCTCCGGCACCCGCGAGGAGGTAGAGCGCGTGCTGCTGCCGCATCTGGGCAGCCTGAACGTGGAAATGGAGCTGGGCGATTCCGAGGCCATCAAGCGTGCGGTGGCCGCCGGGTTGGGGGTGAGCTGTCTGTCGCGCCGCGTGGTGGCCGAGCTGCTGCACAGCGGCGCGCTGGTGCCGCTGCACACCACCTTGCCGCCGTTGCAGCGCACACTGTGGTGCATCCGCCACCGCGACAAGGTACCTGGCAGCAGCATGCGCGCCTTTTTGCAGCTGGATGGTTTGTCGCTTGAGGGCCGCTAACCCAACCCGGATCCTGCGCTGCCTTTCCGTACCACGGTTACTGCCTGTGTCGGCCTGCATTGGCGCAGGTGCGCTGCCAGGTTTTGTTCGCTGTGCTTGCAACCCGTGCTTAGCCTGCCAGCGTGCGCCAAGCCATCAGCGCGGCAAAGCTGATGAGCAGCACGCCGCACAGCTGGTTGATGCGCCGCTGCCCCACCGGCCCCAGTCGCGCAAGTAGGCGCCCGCCGCCGTAGGCCAGTAGTAGCCACCACAGTGCCGAGCCGGCAAACACGCCCGCCACCATCCGCGCCGCGTCTGCCAAGCCGGGTTGCTGGCCGCCGGCCAGGCTGGCAAATACCGCGATAAACGACAGCATGGTCATCGGGTTGCTCAGGGTGAGCCCCAGCGCCGACAGGTAGGCGGCGAGCAGCCCGCCGCCTTCGCTCGCCTGGGCGGCATGGTTGGCCGCAGCACGGCGCAGCGTGCCCACGCCCATGTACAGCAGCAGCGCGCTACCGGCCAGCGCCAGCGGCGTGGCGATGGCGCTAAGGGTGTGCAGTAGCGTGCCCATGCCGGCCGCCACGGCGCTGGCGTACAGGCCATCGGCGCTGGCGGCGCCCAGGCCGGTGACAAAACCGGTGGCCGGGCCACGGCGCAGCGTGCGTTCGATACACAGCAGGCCGATGGGGCCCACCGGTGCGGCGATGGCCAGCCCGATGGCGGCCGCTTCCAGAAACAGGCTCATGGTGTTCTCCTTTGCTACGGCATAGTGTGGCGTGTCGCGTGGCGGCTGCCCATGCCGTATGGCAGGCTGTACGCTATGCTGACTTAACAAATGCAGGCTAAACGGCAGAAAGGCTTAACAAATGGAAGTAGACGCCAAATCGTGGGCCATTCTGGCCGCACTGCAGGACAACGCCCGCCAATCGCTGACCGAGCTGGCGCAGGCGGTGGGGCTGTCGGTACCGGCGGTGTCGGAGCGGGTAAAACGGCTGGAAGAGGCGGGGGTGATACGCGGCTACCATGCGGTGGTGGCACCGCTGAAAGCGGGCTACGCGCTGTCGGCACTGGTGGGCATTACCGTGCCGCAGCCGGCCAAGAAAACGCTGCTGGACAGGTTGGCCGCCATGCCGGAGGTGCAAGAGTGCCACCATGTGACCGGGGTGGATTCCTATGTGTTTCGCGTGCTGGCGCGCGACGTGCAGCACCTGGAGCTGCTGGTATCGCACCTGAACGACCTGGGCGAGACGCGCACCAGCATCATTCTGTCTACGCCGCTGTCGGCGCGGCCGGTGTGCCCGCCGCGCTAGGCAGTGGCGGCAGCGTGCTGCCGGATAAAACAACAAGGCCCTGCCGGATGGCAGGGCCTTGTGCTTTGCGGCCAACCTTGGCCATCGGCGCTAATCCACGCGGATATAGGCCCAGCCTTTGGCTTTCATGCAGCTGCGGTACAGGTCGTCGCGCTGCTCGGCGCTGGCGTCAAAGCTTTCGCGGCGCTCCGGCTCCCAGTAGCCCGGTCTCCAGGTGCACTGGTTGTTGGCCGCACAGATTTGCCGTGGCGGCTGAAACGACGCCGGGCGCGTCACGCGCTCGCGCATCTCGGGCGGGAAGGTTTTGGCGGCATCCTGCTTGCACGGGTAGCTTTCGGCGTCAAAGTTGCGGGTGCCGTCGCCGTGGCGCCACTGGTAGGTGGCGCAGCCGGCCAGCAGGCTGCACAGCAGCAGCGGGAAGATGGCTTTCATGGCACGCTCCTCAGGCAGTTTGCGGCTGGCGCGCGGCCCAGCGGTATAGCGCGATGCCGGCCACGATCATCGGCAAGCTTAGCCACTGCCCCATGCTGATCACATCGGACTGGCCAAAGATACCGGCATCTGGCGTGCGGAAGTATTCGGCAATGAAGCGGAAGCTGCCGTAGCCCATCAGGAATACGGCCGACACCTGGCCCACCGGGCGGCGGCGCGCCGAGAACAGCCACAGGATGACAAACAGCGCCAGGCCTTCCAGCAGCGCCTGGTACAGCTGCGACGGATGGCGTGGCAGCATGTCTACGCGCGGGAAGATCATCGCCCACGGCAGGTCGGCCGGTGCCACGCGGCCCCATAGTTCACCATTGATGAAGTTACCCACGCGGCCTGCGGCCAACCCTGTGGGTACCAGCGGGGCGACAAAATCGGCTACCTGCCAGAAGCTGCTGCCTTGCTTGCGTGCAAACAGCGCCATGGCCACCAGTACGCCGATAAAGCCGCCGTGGAAGCTCATGCCGCCTTTCCACACCATCAGGATTTCTGCCGGGTGCTGCAGGTAGTAGCCGGGCTGGTAAAACAGCACCTCGCCCAGGCGGCCGCCCAGCACCACGCCCAGCACGGCCCAGGTCAGAAAGTCGTCCAGGTCCTTGGCAGACCAGCCGCTCCAGGGCTGGCTTTTTACGCGCAGATTGCCCAGCCACAGAAACAGGCCGAAGCCCAGCAGGTACATCAGGCCGTACCAGTGCACGGCCAGTGGGCCCAGGTGGATGGCGACGGGGTCAAACTGAGGATGGATCAGCATTTGTCAGTAATGTGCGTTTGCGGTAAAAGGAAGATCGAAATTATACGGAAAGCGCCAGGTGGCGTCCCGACGCGATCATGACGGGATGGTGCCATTAACAGAAACTTCACGCACCCGGAAGTTCCTGCCAGCTGCTCACAGAAGCGGCGATGCGCGCAAACAGGACAAGATTCAGGCTGTGCCCCCGTGGCGCAGGCAAAGAGACCCAAAGGATAAAGCCATGCCGCAATACCGTTCCAAGACCTCTACCGCAGGCCGCAATATGGCCGGTGCCCGTGCGCTGTGGCGCGCTACCGGCATGAAGGACGAAGACTTCCAGAAGCCTATTATCGCCATTGCCAACAGCTTCACCCAGTTCGTGCCCGGCCACGTGCACCTGCACAATATGGGCCAGCTGGTGGCGCGTGAGATCGAGCGCGCCGGCGGCGTCGCCAAAGAATTCAATACCATCGCCGTGGACGACGGCATCGCCATGGGCCATGGCGGCATGCTGTACAGCCTGCCCAGCCGCGACCTGATCGCCGACAGCGTGGAATACATGGTGAACGCCCACTGCGCCGACGCGCTGGTGTGCATCTCCAACTGTGACAAGATCACCCCAGGCATGCTGATGGCCGCGCTGCGTCTGAACATTCCGGTGGTGTTTGTGTCCGGCGGCCCGATGGAAGCCGGCAAAGTGCAGTGGGGCAACGACATCCGCAAGCTGGACCTGGTAGACGCCATGGTGGAAGCGGCCAACAGCGCGGTGTCCGACGCCGACGTGGACAAGGTAGAGCGCAGCGCCTGCCCGACCTGCGGCTCCTGTTCCGGCATGTTTACCGCCAACTCGATGAACTGCCTGACCGAAGCGCTGGGCCTGTCCCTGCCGGGTAACGGCAGCCTGCTGGCTACCCACGCCGACCGCAAAGAGCTGTTCCTGAAGGCTGGCCGCCTGATTGTGGAGATCACCAAGCGCCACTACGAGCAGGACGACTACAGCGTGCTGCCACGCAGCATCGCCACCAAGGCCGCGTTCGAGAACGCCATGAGCCTGGACGTGGCCATGGGTGGCTCCACCAATACCGTGCTGCACCTGCTGGCCGCCGCTAGCGAAGCTGGTGTGGATTTCAAGATGGCCGATATCGACCGCATCTCGCGCAGCGTGCCGTGCCTGTCCAAGGTAGCGCCGGCCACGCAGAAGTACCATATGGAAGACGTACACCGCGCCGGTGGTGTAATCGCCATCCTGGCCGAGCTGGACCGCGCCGGCTTGATCCAGCGCGACGTACCCACCGTACACAGCCCCAGCATGGGCGCCGGTATCGAGGCCTGGGACGTGATGCGCCACGGCCCGGACAGCGAGCCGCACCGCTTCTACCGCGCCGCACCTGGCGGCGTGCCCACCACCATCGCCTTTAGCCAGAGCATGCGCTACCCCACGCTGGACGACGACCGCGCCGAAGGCTGCATCCGCGACAAGGCCAACGCCTACTCGCAAGACGGCGGCCTGGCGGTGCTGTACGGCAATATCGCCGAGCGGGGCTGCATTGTGAAAACCGCTGGTGTGGACGATTCCATCCTCACATTTACCGGCCGCGCCCGCGTGTTTGAAAGCCAGGACGACGCCGTGGCAGCGATTCTGGCCGACCAGGTTGTGGCGGGTGACGTGGTGGTCATTCGCTACGAAGGCCCGAAAGGTGGCCCCGGCATGCAGGAAATGCTGTACCCCACCAGCTACCTGAAATCCAAAGGCCTGGGTAAAGCCTGCGCGCTGCTCACCGACGGCCGTTTCTCCGGTGGTACCTCCGGCCTGTCCATCGGCCACGTATCACCGGAAGCTGCCGAAGGCGGCGCCATTGGCCTGGTGGAAGAGGGCGATACCATCGAGATCGACATCCCTAACCGTGGCATCCAGCTGGCGGTGAGCGCGGAAACGTTGGCCGCACGCCGTGCCGCCCAGGAAGCCCGTGGTGCGCAGGCCTGGAAGCCGCAGGACCGCCAGCGCGTGGTGAGCCCGGCGCTACGCGCCTACGCCGCCATGACCACTAGTGCCGATACCGGCGCGGTGCGCGACGTGTCGCAGGTAGAGCGCAAGTAAGTAGGCGATCACGCTAAAAAAACCGCCGTATTGCCCCAGGGCAGTGCGGCGGTTTTTTATTGGGTACCAGGATTGTTGTTTTATGTTGGCTGTGCCATTTACTTTTATTGCCGTCGATAAATGCCTTACCGCGGGGTGTGCATAATAAGCCGCAATCTGAAATGCAGGTTTATATGAAACACCATGGCTGCCTTTTGTATCGTTTCTGCTTTCGATATGAATAGGCTGGTCTGCAATAGGTCAGGCTGGTTGGTATTTATTTGCCATGCCTGACGCAGGAAAGGGCTGGCATGCGTTTATTGATGATTTTTGGGTGGTGGCTGCGTCGCGCCTTCATGGCAGGGTGTTTGTGGCTGGCAGGGGGGGCGCTGGCGCTCACCATCCCGGTGACACCGTTGGGTGCTGGCCAAGTGGTTGAGCCTAATGTGTTGTATTTGCTGGATGATTCCGGGTCGATGATGTGGGACATCATGCCGGATGAGGGCGTGACCAATGGTTACCATGGCTGGCTGTTTCCGCTTCCAGATGATACTTATGGTGCCTCGCTTTACTATACCACCTCCGATTTAAGTACGGCTTATGGCGGTAAATCTGATTGGTATCAGATTTATATGGCGCTGCCCAGCTTTGCTGATAATAATATCTATAGTATTTACTTGAGGTCTAGCCGAAATAACAGTGTTTACTACGACCCCGCCAGAACTTACCGACCTTGGCTGGATAGTAACGGCTTGCCCTTTGGTGTCGATGCGCCGTTGCAAAATGCTAACCCGCGCAAGGCTTACTGGAACGCGGCTAACAAAGGTAGCGGCAGTATTAACCTGACGGTGTCCAACACCAGCACCGATGCTGGGCAGCCTACCGTGCACTGGTTCAGCTCGACGGCCAGCGATTATAGCCAGGCAGCCGCCAGCCGCAGCGTGTCCTCGCTTACCGGGGTGAGTTATTACCCGATGACATTTTATGTTTACGATGCCGGGCCATCGGGTAACCCTAATCTTGCCAGTAGTTACACCCGCTATCAGATGCGCGGCAGCACGCTGTACAAGCGCAAATTGCCCAATGGCACCGAGATCAATGCCGGGGCCGAGTTATCGTGGGCGGATGGCAAGGTTCGCCGCACTGTAGCAGAAGAGCAGATCAACTTTGCCAACTGGTTCCAGTATTACCGCTCGCGCTTTTTGGCCTTCAAGGCGGCCAGTAGCCATGCGTTTGCCGACCTGGGCACGGCTTACCGCATAGGCTTGGCCAGCATCAATCTACGCGGCACCAGTAGTTATGAGTTTCTGGTGCCGCAAAGCGGTAATTTTTCCGGCAGCAATCGGCAGACCTTTTTTGACCGCCTATTGGCTTTGCCCATCAGTCTGAACGGAACCCCGTTAAGGGGAGCGTTGCGATGGGCCGGGAACAAGTACCGCGATGAATACTGGCAAGACGGTATCGAGTGTCGCCGTGCCTTTGCGCTGATGACCACCGATGGTAGCTGGAATGTTGAAGCAGGCTTGTCGATGGGGAATGTCGATGGTGATGCAGGCGCCCCCTACGCCGATAATGTCGCGGATACGCTGGCCGACGTGGCGATGTATTACTGGAAAACCGACCTTTCTGCTCTGGCTAATCTGGTACCAGCCAAAGAGAGTAACCCGCAAACCCAGCAACACATGACCACCATAGGGTTAACGCTGGGCAAGCACGGCCTGCTTGACCCCAAAACTGATCTGCCCGCCCTGAAAAGTGGTGCGCTCAAATGGCCGGACCCATTTGGCAGCGGAGCCGCCAAGATGGATGATTTGTGGCATGCCACCATCAATAGCCGTGGCAGCTTCATTTCTGCCGAAGACCCTGAACAGCTACGTCTTGGCTTGGTAGATGCCTTCAAGGATATCGATAATAGCGTGTCCAGCCACAGTGCCGGTGCGGTAAGCGGTGCGGCTTATACCGCTGCCAGCCTGTATTTTCAGGGGCAGTTTTCCGCCAATGGCTGGTACGGGCAGCTGGATGCCTATGGCTTGGCCCGTTTGGGCAAGGGTTACTTCATTGTGAACCCACCCAAGTGGCGTGCCAGCGAGCGCTTGGCACTGAATGGCAACCGCCAAATCTTTACCAGCACCCTGAACGGTGCCAGCACGCTGCCGTTTACGGCTACCGGTCTCGGGGTGGTGAACATGGCCGTGAATGGCCTCAATCCTTCTTTGGTGGATTACTTGCGTGGCGGGCGCAGTAATGAGAGCCCAGCCGGTTTGAAATACCGCAAGCGTAGTGAATTACTGGGTGACATCATCGATTCCAGCCCCTTGTATATAGGGAAACCGTCGGACAAGTTGCCCTTGCATCAGTTACGGCCAGCCATGGTGTATGTTGCGGCCAACGATGGCATGCTGCATGCGTTTGACGTGGCTACTGGCGATGAGCGCTTTGCCTATATCCCGTCCGCGGTATTGGGGCGCCTGGCAGGCCTGGCCGACACCGATTACGGCGCCAAACACCAGTATTTGATGGACGGCCAGCTCAGTACGGCAGAGGCACAGATCGGTAGCGAATACCGAACCCTGCTGGCAGGGAGCCAGGGTCGTGGCGGGGAAAGCCTGTTTTTGCTGGACGTTACCGAGCCACAGAATATCCTGGAAAGCACGCTAGCCAATGCCCGTCCGCTACTGTGGGAGTTCAGCCATCTGAACGACCCTTATCTTGGCAAGTTGTACCAGTCAGCCCCACGCATTGCCCGCCTCAATGACGGCAAGGACTATGTGCTGGCACCGAATGGTTACAACAGCCTGCTAGGCGGGGCGCATCTGTTTGTATTGCCTGTCAGCAACCCGACACACGCGTGGCTGCCTGGTTTTAACTATTGGCGATTAAGTGCCAGTTTGCTGCCTGGTAACGGCTTGTCCGCCATCACACCATACGACATGGACGCGAACGGTACGGTAGATCTGGTGTATGCCGGTGACCTGAAAGGCAATTTGTGGAAGTTCGACCTGAGCAGTAACGACCCGCTGTACTGGAAAGTAGGGCTGGCAGGGCAGCCGCTGTACAAAGCGCTGGGCCCGAATAATTTACCGCAGCCTATCGTATCGGCCCCTGTGCTTGCGCCGCACCCGGACGGCAAACCCGTGCCGGTCACCGCCACGCGCCCAGGGGTGATGGTATATGTGGGAACCGGGCGCTTTCTGGATGCTTGCGATCAGGCCGGCGCGCAATGTGTTGGCGAAGACAGCGTTGACTCGATATACGGTGTATGGGACTACGGCGGCCAGGTGTGCCAGCGCAAGGAGTTGCAGCAGCAAGCGCTGAGCAACGCCAGCATTCCCGACACCGTGGATGGCACCTTCCGCAAGGTGACCAAGCGTGCCCTGGTGTACCCGCCACAAACCCTCTATGCCACGCCCTGTATGACCGGGGTGACACCGCGCAGCCAGGTGGCCGGGCCAGGTGGCAACTTTGCGTTCCCTGCATTTGGCCTACCCCAGGCTGAACGGGTGAAAAACAGCAGCTACTGGCTAGGCTGGTTTATCGATCTGCCTGCAGATGGCGAACGGGTGGTGGGCCACTTGCGCTACGACCGCAAGCGTCTGGAAGTGCAAACGTATATTCCGTCGGCTGTGGGTAGCAAAGCGTGTGGTGCGGCCAACGATGTCAGTTATATCTTGCGGTTGAATTACCAGAATGGCGGCCCGTTCACCCGGCCACGCTTTTTGCACCCGCAGCTTGATGCGGCGCTGGCAACAAAACAGGCCGATGCTTTTGATGTGGTTGGTTTGCGCCAGCAGGGGGCTTTGGGGCGTACGGCAATTAGCAACTCGACCTTGCTGGCCAATACCAATGGCGGCACTGGTGGGCCGGTTATCGAGCCGGGAGGGCGTACGGTACGCAGGGTGAGTTGGCGGGAAATTATCTCAGATTAATTGTAAATTAATTGCTATAAAATTAAAGCCGACTAAATGCTGGCTTTAATTTTATCTGGCGCCTGTAAAAAACCGTGTTGTTATTGTGGTTGGTATTTATATCGATACTAAAGGCTGGATATATAAGGCTTTAGCTCAATGGGATATTTAGATGGGTGGGCAGATAGATAAGTTGCATTTTCATAAGTTATCTTATCGACTATCATATAGATGAAGATAAAAATGCACCTATATCAATAGCAGGAGTCGCCGTGTTGCGCACGCTGTCCCGCCTTGTGGCACTCATCTCGCTGGCTGTAACCGTAGCGGCACCTGTACAGGCCCTGGTGCCTGCCAGCACTTCCCCCTTGGCCGGTACCGGCGAGACCGACGGCCCCAATGTGCTGTTGGCGCTGTCTATCGAGTTTCCCACGGCTGGTTGGGCCTATCAGACCGGCTATACCACCACCAACGAGTATCTGGGCTATTTCGACTCTGGCCTGTGCTACAGCTACGTCACCAATGACAGCACGGCGGGGGTGAACTATTTCAACCCGGTCAGCCAGGTCAATAGCAGCACCTATCGCACGTGTAACGATGGCTACTGGTCGGGCAACTTCCTGAACTGGGCTGCCGGCACGGCGACCGATATCTTCCGCAAAACCCTGACTGGCGGATACCGGGTGAAGGAGCTTACCGGCAAGACGATTTTGCGTTTTTCCCGGCATGGTTACGGTGATACTTCGCGCAGCTACGGCGATTTTCGCGGTTACCTTCCCCTGTTATCTGGGCATAGCAGTACCTCGTCGTACTTGCAGAATGTGAGCGCCACACTCGCGCGCCCTAGTGCTAACCCTTACTCGTTGAATTTGACACGCAGCTATCAGCGCTGGAATGGCTATGGCTGGCAAACGTTCAATAACACCACACTCTACGATCTGAACGTACGTGCCTGCGTGCAGTCCAGCAGTTTTGACATGGGCAGTAACTGCACGCTGTACACGCCATCCACCGGTGTGGTGGATTACAAGCCGGAAGGCTTGATCCAGAAGTACGCCAAAACCATGCGGGTGGGGGTGTTCAGCTATCTGCTGGATAACAGCTACGACCGTGACGGTGGTGTGCTGCGCGCACGGCTGAAATACCCGGGTTGCTATCAGACCGTGACCACCAACGGTGGCAATACCATCGCCCTGGGGCGCGAGTGGGACCCGAAAACCGGTGCCTTCTACACCAACCCCGACCCCACCGACGCGACCAATAGCAGTGTCAGCAACAGTGGCGTAGTGAACTATCTGAACCGTTTTGGCGAAGGTGGCTACAAATCCTACGACCCGGCTGCCGAGCTCTATTACTCAGCCCAGCGCTACCTGCGTAATAAGGGTAACTACACGGCCTATTCCAATATCACGGACAGCAGCCAGAAAGACAGCTTCCCGGTGATTACCGACTGGGACGACCCGCTCAAGAACTCGGACCAGAACAACTTCATCATCTATCTGGGGGATGTCAACGTACACGGCGATGTGGACTTGCCCGGCTCAACCTGGGGCACGCCCAGAAAGCCTAGCGACGATACCGAGCTGAATGTCAGTACCCTGCTGAATACCGTGCGTGGCGGAGGTACTAGCAATATCGGCTCGACCAATTCGCCAGGCTATATTGCCGCGCTGGCCTATTGGGGCAATATGTTTGATATACGTAGCGATAAGTCCGGCGACCAACACGTCAAAGCCTTCATGATCGACGTGGTGGAAAGCGGCTCCTACAAAGACGAAAGCAGCAACTCGTTTTACCTGGCGGCCAAGTGGGGTGGTTTCGAAGACAACGATGGCAGCAAGACACCCAATGTGAAGTCGGAATGGTCCAGCGATCTGCAAACCATTGGGGCCTTTCCCAACGGTGTGCCAGACAACTATGCGCCGGCCAATAACCCGGAAGCCCTGGTGAAAGCGCTGAACCGCGCCTTCAGCTACGCTGCACTAGCAGTCAAACCATCGCTGTCCGGCCTGGCCGTCTCTTCTGGCACGAATAATGTCAACAATGGTAGCCATCTGTTCCGCACCACGTTCGAGCGCTCGTCTACCGACAGTACCGACTGGTATGGTGATGTGGAGGCCTACAAAGTCACGCTCACCAATAATGTGCTGAACACCAATGCCCTGTCGCTGGACTGGAGCACCAAAGCCAAGCTGGAAGCGCAGCTGGGTACCACCGCCAGTGGCCGTAATATCTATGCCTATAACAAGACCACCGAAACAGGCATCAGCTTTAGCAGTAGCAGCAGCTATCTGCAAAGCGCGATCGGGCTGAATGCCAATGGTCTGGCTTACCTGATGGGCGACAACACCAATGCGGGTAATAACGGTAGCAAGGCATACCGCACGCGCAGTGCCCGGCTGGGTCCTATCGAGCTGGCCAAAGTGGCCTTTGGTGGTGCGCCCGCCGACCTGAGTGGCTGCGGTACGTTTTCTGTCGCTGCCAAGGCCCGGCCATCCATTTATGCCGTACCGGCTAACGACGGCTTCTTGCACATTTTCAACTATGGCGACAAAGCGGCGGCAGACAAAGGTAAAGAGCTATTTGCCTTTATGCCCTCTGCCGTCTACCCGCAGGCCGCCAAGTTGGCCGCAAAAAACTACGAGTACGTACGACTGCATGATGGCAGCCCGGTGATCAAGGACGTATGCCTGAATAACCAGGCGGCAACGCTGCTGATTGGTTCCTCCGGCCGTGGTATCACCAAGGCAGATGGCTACGGTAGCAGCAGCATCTACGCCATCGATGTCACCAACCCTGGCAGCATGAATGCCTCCAACGTGCGTTGGGAGTTCTCCTCGGCCAACGACAGCACGCTGGGTAATATGATGACCCTGCCCAAGCTGGTAAAACTCAATAACGGCCGCTGGGCGGCCGTGCTGGGCAACGGCATCAACCAGACTGCCAGCAATGCCGGGGTGTTCCTGCTGATGCTGGACAAGCCCGCCGGGCAAGCCTGGGTGCTGAACGACAACTACTTCAAGCTTACCGTGTCCCCCAGCAGCACCCCGCTGTATGCGCCCAACGGCATTACCGATGTCAGCACCTACGACGACGATGGCAACGGTACCGTGGATTACCTCTACGCCGGCGATCTGAACGGTCATGTATGGAAGTTCGATATCAGCGCAGCCACGCCAGCCAGCTGGAATGTGGCGTTGAGTGCCTCTCCGCTGTTTACCGCCTACACCATGAACGGCAGTAGCCTGGGAAGCCGTCAGCCCATTACCGCCGCCCCGGTACTGATGAAGACGACCGGCGGCCAGAAAGTGGTAGTGTTTGGCACTGGCATCAACTACGACGAGCAAGACCGTGCCTCCACCGGCCATGCCATTTACGGTATCTACGATAATGGTTCTGCCGTAGGCGACCCGCGCAACCTGCTAGCGCATGCTACGCCGTCGTCGGATTCCGGCTATTCGCGCACCTCTACCAGCAGCATGGCGGCCAACCAGAAAGGCTGGTACATCCCGCTCACCACCAACGAGCAGGTCGTCTCGTCGCCGTTTTATATGTCGGTTCTGAAAAGCGATATGGTCGTCGTAGACAGCATCCGTCTGCGCCAGGAGTGCTCCACCGCAGGTGAGGCATCGTTCCGTACCATAGTCAGCCTCAGCAACGGTGCCGCGCCAGTCAAGCCCATGATGGATACCGATGGCGATGGCCGTGTTACCAGCCGCGATAGCCGGGTTAACCGGCAGTCGCTCTCTACCGGCGTGAACTACGGTGGCTCGCTGCTGGTGACCCTTGGCGGTAACAAAAACAAGCTGGTGCTGTGCAACACCGGTGTGAGCGGCACCATAGAATGCAACCCGCTGGGTTCGTCCAGCCGGGTGGTGAGCCGGGTAAGTTGGCGCGAGATTATTGCTGACTGATATCCACTATGGCCGGGCTGGGCATATCGCTTCTCAAACCCCACTCATTGAAGTGGGGTTTGCTTTTTGCGGGGCAGGCAGGGCTGGCCTGGTTGTATGCTTTTGTCAGTATTTTGTATCGATTCTTTGTGGTTCGTAGCTCTTTGTCATGATTCTTGTGTCAATTGGCTGCTAATATAGCGGCATATATCGATAAATTATCCTGCTGTATTGCTGTGCCATCCTGCCCATGACACCTATTCTCCAGCCACGCCTGTTGGCACTTTGCTTGTTCAGCCTTGCCCTTATGGCTGAAGCTCGTAACCTCGACATTCCCCCAGGGCCGTTAACGGCGACCAAGAGCGTTCAGCCGCAGATCATGTATCAGATCGACGATTCCGGCTCGATGATGTGGGAGATCATGCCCGACCATTACATGCCATTTGGCTCGGTTAGTGGTTACCTGTTCCCACCAACGGAAGACAACAACATCTATGGCGACGTCAATTATGCGTCCCTTGACCAGTACTACATGCCCTTTCAGAGCGGGCTGAATATCTACGAAGTTTTCCTGCGCTCATCCAGTAACAATTCGATCTACTACAACCCGTCACAAAACTATCAACCGTGGGTAAAGGCAGATGGTAGCCATTATGTGCCGGGTATACGCCCGGATGATCCTACCAAGGCCTATTACAACCCGGCACGTACCAAGGCAGGGCAGCTGAACCTTACCGAACAGCAGCGTGTTTTGGCTAACTGGTATTACAAGAATGATTTGCACGGTGAGGGCGAGTATCGCTGGTGCTCGCGCGATGACGGCTGTTCCCGCATCAGTACTGGGCGGGATGCTACCTGGCAGTCATATTGGCCGATAACCTTTTATGTGTACAAAGGCCAAGGCTCGAGACAAAACCGTAAAAGTTATATCCGGTACCAGATCCAGGGCAGCAGAGCGTACGCAACAGACCTGGCAGCAGTCGATCGTGCACAAGATGATGTCGGCACCGAAATCACCCGGTTTCCCTGGGGGCGCAGCGTGGCTGAAGAGGCAAGCAATTTTGCCGTCTGGTTCCAGTATTACCGGTCGCGCATACTGGCGGCTAAGGCCAGTACATCACTGGCCTTTTCGGAGCTGGGCTCCGAATACCGAGTGGGCTTTGTCACGATCAATCTATACGGCGACTCCTACGTACCTGTCCCTAAGAGTGGTGGGTTCAGCGAGCAAAATCGTAGCCAGTTCTTTGATAGCCTGCTGGGCATGAAGAACTACCGTAATGGCACGCCGCTGCGCTCTGCGCTGAAATGGTCGGGTGATAACTTCAAGAACAATTACTGGGACGACGGTGTCAGCTGCCGCCGTGCCTTTACTATTCTGACTACCGACGGTTACTGGAGTGACGAAACCATCAGAGTAGGTAATGCAGATAAATACGAGGGTGCACCGTATCCGGACAATGTCAGCAATACGCTGGCGGATGTCGCTATGGTGTACTGGAAAAATGATCTGAAAGAGGGCCTGACAGATAATGTGCGGCCCACCACGCAAAACCCTGCCACATGGCAGCACATGACAACATTCAGTTTGTCTTTGGGGCTGCAAGGGACGCTGGACCCAGTGACTGACCTGCCGTTGTTGGCCGCAGGCAGCAAAAGCTGGCCAGACCCCAAAGATGCAGAGATCCATAAAATCGATGACTTGTTGCATGCAGCGGCCAACACGGGCGGCCGCTTTGTGGCCGCTGCCAACCCTGCCGACTTTCGCAAAGGCCTGCTGGATGCGCTAAACGAAATTACCCAGATGTCCGGCTCGCAATCTGCAGGCGGCATGAGTCAGCAGGTATACAGCGATGGCGCACTCTATTTTCAGGCAGGCTTTGATTCCGACAACTGGACGGGGGCGCTGCGGGCTTTCAAACTGGTGAAAACCGGCACCAGCGTGACAGTGGGCCCCATGCTGTGGAACGCTGCAGACAAGCTGGTAAAAGGCCGGGCACGTACCATCCTGATGGGTGGTGGCGGTACAGGCAGCCAGGCACGCCCATTTAGCTGGACAGACATCACGGATGCCGGGCTGGTCAGCAGCAGTGGCCTGAGCGCCAGCCTGGTGGACTATCTGCGTGGTAGTGGTGATCAGGAGAGCAGCAGTGGCTATCGGCAGCGTACTACCTTGCTGGGTGACATTATTGGTGCGGCGCCAGTGTATGTAGGCTCCCCTTCTGCTGATCTATCTGCCGCAAAAGACCGCCCGGCCATGGTGTATGTCGGTGCCAACGATGGCATGCTGCACGCTTTTGACGCCAAGAGCGGGGAGGAGCGCTTTGCCTACATCCCTTCGCTTGTTCTGCCGCGCCTGAAAAACTTGTCCTCACAAAAATACAAAGACCAGCATGGCTATTACGTGGACGGGGCCATCACGGTGGCTGAGGCCGTCAGCCAATCTGATAAAACCCGTGCGACTTATCTGGCCGGTACATTGGGCCGTGGTGGCGAGGCAATGTTTTTGCTGGATATCACTCAGCCAGGCCAGGTGACAGAAAGCCAGAGCGCAGCCAGAAAGCTGGTGCGCTGGGAGTTTGGTAGCCCGCATAACGAACACATGGGCAAACAGCATGGTCTGGCACCACAGATACTGCGGCTGAACGATGGACAGGACTACGTACTGGCCCCCAATGGCTACAACAGCCGGAAGGGAAGTGCTTCACTGTTTGTCCTGCCCGTTACCGGGGGAGTTTCTAGCTGGCAGGAGGGGACGAACTACTGGCGTTTACAAGCCGATGCCGGTGCTGGCAACGGTCTGTCCGATATTGCACCATACGACTTGGACAGCAATGGCACGGTAGATCTGGTATACGCTGGCGATCTACTGGGTAATGTGTGGAAGTTTGATCTCTCCGGCAGTACCCCGGCTAGCTGGGCCAAAACCAGCCCGGTGCTACTGTATCGTGCGCTAGGGCCTAGTGGACAAGCCCAGCCCATCATGTCCGCCCCCGTGGTGGCGCCACACCCCGACTACCCCGCCGCCAGTACCACCGTCAGCCGCCCTGGCCTGATGGTCTATGTCGGTACCGGGCGCTATCTTGATAGCTGTGACAAAGCCGGCGGTAGTTGCATGGACGAAGACAAGGTGCAATCCATCTATGGCCTGTGGGATTACGGCGGGCGTATCTGCCAGCGCAAAGAACTGTTGGGTCAAACCCTGTCAGACATCACTCTCCCGGGGGCGGTGGATGGCAGCTATCGCCAAAGTAGCAATAACCCGCTGGTGTATCCTCCGGCAACGATTGTGAATTCACCATGCGAAGAAAATGGCAGCCCGCGTGTTGCAGTGAAAACCCTGCGCCAGGATGGCACGCTGGATAAGCGTTACCCCTTCCCGGCATTTGACAAACCAGCAGCCCAGCGACACACCACCAGCAGCTACTGGCTCGGGTGGTATATCGACTTGCCTACTGAAGGCGAGCGTGTCGTGGGCGCACTGGATTACTACAAAAAGCGGCTTGAAGTACAAACCTACATACCTGCGGCCATGTCTTCGAATGCCTGCGAAGTGGGCAAGGACAGTGGTTACCTGCTCCGGCTGAACTACCGCAATGGGGGAGCATTTGCCAAACCCCGCTTTGACGACCCGCTCATCAAAGCAGCGCTGGCCAGTCAAACCCATGCTGCCCGGATTGTTGGCAAGCGCACGGCAGGCTCGCTAGGCCGGGCGCGAATTAAAAGTGGCAGCCGTGTATCGCTGGGGCTATCGCTTACCTCTGGTGGTACCGGGGGGGAACTGGACGAAGTGCTCAGCCGGGTGGTGAGCCGGGTAAGCTGGCGCGAAATCATTACCCCATAGACGACATAACCCACAGATTGACCGTTGTGCGGCCAACCCTTGGCTGGTGCATCCATCACGCTGCCGGCGAGCCGTAGCCTCTGCCACGAAAAAGGGCAGCCCTGTTGTGAAACGGGGCGGCCCTTTTTGTGTGCTACAGCGTTAACGCCAGCAGGGCCAGGCCCTGCTTTGGGGTTTACTCCGCCTGCTCGCTACCAGCGTCACCCTCAGCCTGGCGGGCCTCAAAAGCGGCGCGCTTTTCCGCGTTGGCCGCAGTGCGGGCTTGGAACTCGGCGGTGCGGGCGGCTTTGGCGGCCTGCTTTTCAGCCTTTTCGATGGCACGCAGCTCGGCCAGCTGGGTTTCACGCACTTCGCGGGCGGCAATGGCGATGGCGCGGGCAGCGTCGCGCTCGGCCTCTTCGCGTGCTTCCATTTCCGCGACTTCGGCGTGGGTCATGCACGGGCTGGTTTTTTCGAACCAGGCGATGGACTCCACGTGGCCGGTGTGCGGGAACATATTCACGCTTCAGCTCGTCACTGAGTGCCTTGATTATCTTGGAGATTCTTGCGGTAGTAAAGAATTGGGAAACTATCGGGGGGAGGAGCAGCAGGACAAAGGGGGGAAACCGGCCTGAGAGCATGCATCGTCAATACCCTTGGCCGGCTTGATTCTACGAGGTTTCTTCGTTGCCGGTCGAGTCCGAGAATGCCTCCATCACTGCATGGCAGATGTGCTCTGCAATGACCTGCTTTTCAGCCAGCACTGGGTAGAGCCTGGTCAGTTTGTTGGAGATTCGATTGTTATTCTCCCGAACACTGCGGATGATCGTATCAAGCTCATTATCCGGCGCTTCCAGCACTTGTTTGATTGCCTGTCGGGCACGCTCGTTGGCTTGCAGAAAGTGGGCCTCGTCGCGCATCTCATGCGTTAGTGTCTGGTGAATGACCTTGGCAAGATAGCCAACATGGGCAGTGAGGTCCGGGTAGCGCCAGGCTGGCAGCGCGTCATCGTAAGCACTGAAGTGAAAATTGTATTCGACGCCATCTTCCGCCTGCACGGTTTCACCAAAGCGGTAATGCTCTGCGTAGTGACGCATCAATGGCTTCGAGAAACGCTCCAGCACTCGATCGTAGTCTGCTCGGTTATAGGTGCTGTGGGTAATGGTGGCTGATACCGGCAAGATCATCGGTGCCGGCAGAATGCCATCCCTGCGCAATACATCATTGATCAGGAAGCGTGAGATTCGGCCATTGCCATCAGCCATCGGGTGCACGTAAACGAAGCCAAAAGAGGCGATGGCTGCGCGCACCACAGCGGCAACACCAGCGCTGCGGTCCAGAAAGGCGGACAGCCCGCCCAGCATTGCTTCTGCCTCAAGCCAATGAGGGCCGATGTAGTCCACTACCTGCTGATAGCGAGCGACGTGACCAACAAATACAGGAGACTTCCGCAGACCATAGCGCAAGGCCGAAGTGCCGAGGATGCCATGCTGCAGAGCCGATAGTGTTTCTGGGGCGAATGGGTTTTCATGCAGTCCGCACTCCCTTTCCATCACCGCAGCAAAGCGGCGAATCCGATCCTCCTGGCCTTGTTCTCGCTCTATCTGAAAACTGGCGCGACTTTCCTTTACGGTCAGCCATACCGTGCTGCGCAGGATCAGGTCGATGCCGTAGTCCGCCTCCAGCTGCGCAAGCTGCGCTGGAATGTCGTAGCTTTCCGCTTGTAGCACCTCATCCGTGCGCCAGACAACCGGGCAGAACTCACGCGAACCGGGCAGGTTATCCCGCACACGCCATCGCGGGTTATTCACTGGGCGGCAGGTAATAAACCGCTCCGGATCAAGCGCATCGATGTAGTTGCCCTTGGAGACGCCGGCAACGTTCAATGTCTCGGGCATCAACCATTCATACAAAAAGCAAGCGCGTCGAGCGTAGGCGCCGGTTGGTTCACTCTGAATCCACCGCTCCAGTTCGGTTCGCACCTGCGGTAGCCGATAAAGCCGCACCAGGAACTCAAGATGCACCCCCTCATGCTTGAAGGCAAAGGTCAAATGCCCCGGCAAGGTTGGCACTGGGCGATAGTTCTCTGGATAGACTTCACTGCGGATGCCATCGCGCATCGACGTTGAACGGGTGCGGCCGATCTCGCTTTGCACTACGAACGGGTGCACGGGGTGCACGTCATAGGTTTGGGACAGCCATTGATACCCGATGCGTGGCATGATTTTCGATTAGAGCGCTGTGGAAACGATTAAATACTACTACGTTTTCTGAAAAACGCTTACAGAGTCGTGGGCGGTAGCAGGTTACGGTAGGCGGAGAAGGGCGTCCGTCGCTGCGCAGCGCTTGGCTGCATGTGGCATGACTAATTTCTAATTTCAGCAACGGTTTCATGAATTCGGCAATCTGCCATGTGAAATACACTAGCTGAATTTTGAATTGGCATGAGGATTTATCATGAATCTGCGTGCGAATTCTTGAAAGGCAAATGCCAGAGGCAGGTGGCCGATAGCAAGGAATGACACATCTCTGGCGTCCGGTCGGGGAGGGAATGCACCGGCATCAGGGGAGACGCACCCTGCCGACTGCGCCCTTGTAAAGGTCGGTATGGCTTGTAGGGCCGCAGTCCTTGTTTTTGGCGGTTTTAAGCCGTTTTCAGAGGGTTTTGCACCGCTACCTACCATCGGGCGCTGTTCGGTGTCTAAGTGCGCTCAGGCGGCGTTTATGGGGCAAAGGCAAGCATCGTCAGATATCCGCAGACCCACTTTTCTGGTTTCAGCCTGGCTGCTTGGTCCATGTTTGACAGTCACTGCTGACAAAGTATAATCCGGCAATGCATGTTTTTTTTACATGCCTCTTCGGCATTATCGGTTATCAACAAGAACGTTCGGGCCGGAGTAGTAGCTTCATGCATTGCATGGGGTGGGTGAGAAGGGCGTGCTGACACCCAGCGGTAGGGTTTGCCATGCGTTATGCATGGTGCCATGAGCCGCTGCACTGAGGGTGTGTTTGTGTGCGGAGCTTTCAGCAAACACATTCCCGACATAATCATGGCTTGAAAGCTTGGGACCCAGACTAGAGAATCATCTAGGTGACCAAGAAGCAATCAACCAAGGTTCTGCTTCATACTGATGCAGCGCCTTGGGAGAGTTACGTGCTTCCCACCTAGAGCCCCATAGATTATTAGTAGTTATAGTATGAATTTTTAAGTTCAAGTATCACAAAAACCGCTATTGCGTCCGCAATGTCCTGAAGGTTTTTGTCTCCCCTTTTTTTCTCTTCATTGTTTCATTCTTTCAGCATTTCTGATTTATTCTGCAAGCGTAGTCTGGTTCATGCCTTACCCTGCTCGGGCTTTGTCGGGCCATGTGCATGCTTCGGCTTGTCGCTAGGTGTTGCCATTTTATTCATGGTTTTGAATGGCTCGTTCGCTGGGGAAGTGACAGGCGATCATGTTTCGTTGCTACTGATTATGTGAAGATGTGAAATCAGTAATTGGTGACTGATAAAATGGCTTTGCGTGCTGATTTGTGCTGCGGATAAATTCTCTTGGCTGGGGTTTTACAGTAATCTGGTGGGCTTGAGTTTTAATCAGGATGATGGTGAAGTTGGCTGAAGTGCGTGAAACTATGTTGCCGGAAGATGAATATCTGGCGATGGAAAACGCTGCATACCGTAACTCGGTAGAGTGGCACAACGATCGTATCGCAGACATTCTGCAAGAGCGTGAAGAGAGGGGAGAGAATCTGTCGGAATCAACCCCAGCAGTAGCTCGCTTGCTGAAACAGGGTATCCAGAGCATAGAAGAGGGCACGCCCAGCCCCTTGTTCATGGCATTGCTACATGCCCTGGCTGAGGATGCCGCGACAGAGATGGACTGTGCGCTGCGTGCCGTTGCGGCTACCGAGAAGATCAAACTGGCTAACCGGAACCGGAAGCGCTCTGCAGATACTGTTCTCAGACAGCAAGAGGTGCGTCAGGCCTGGCAGGGCCGGCATACCCATCCACAGCACGGCCAGCGGTTTGTCGGTGTTGCGCCGCGGCGTCATCTTGCCCTGTTCGAGCAGTTCATCGCCACCGATCTTGATAGCCGCACCATCAAGCGTTATCTGCGTGCGCATCCGAATCTACTGGATGATTCTTC
Source organism: Neisseriaceae bacterium (assembly GCA_027489245.1). Classification (GTDB taxonomy): domain Bacteria; phylum Pseudomonadota; class Gammaproteobacteria; order Burkholderiales; family Chromobacteriaceae; genus Vogesella. Next base: position 104,636 of record JAIYAC010000021.1, read on the forward strand.
GCGCTAGCACGACATCGGAAAATCTTTTTTCGGTGTCGTGATCTACTCAGTGCTGACTGTTTCAATGCCGCTTTTCTCACAACGTCACACGACGTGCCATGAAAGGTGGAGTCATGAACCAGCAGATCCTTCGTATTCAAGAAACCTGTGCCCAGCTTGGGCTGTCCCGGGCAACGCTGTATCGGATGATTGGCAAGGGCGTATTTCCGAGCCCTGTAAGCCTGTCTGATCGCACCGTAGGCTGGCTGGCTAAGGTGGTAGCGGCATGGCGCGCCAATCGCATCTGTGGGCCTTCTGGCGCCGCGGCAGTGCTGCAGCCGGAGTGCCCGGAGGCGGTCGGGTTTTGGCGGCAGCCGGTGCTTGAGCTCAAGCCGTGCATCGATGTCGTGAAGTTTGCTTTTACACAGCATGACCAGCCCGAGCCTATCGTCCGCAAGATCACGGACTACCCCAGCCATGCTGTGGCCAGAGCGCAGCTAGGGTCATGCGTGAGTCAGTCCATGCAAGTCAGTTATCTGGAGCTGGCAATGGACGTGTGGGGGCCGAAGGAGCAAGCCCTGCGGTTTATCGCGGACATGCTCATCAACCACGCGGCCATCATGTCTCACACCCCTGTGCGTGCCGTTTCTTTGCGATCCCGCACGGCATCCGGGAGGCCTTTGCCTGAAGTGGATTTCTTGTCAACGGCGGAAGGCGTGATTGCATCATTGCAGGCAGGGGCAACGATCTGCATAGGCAATCAGCGACCGGATAAGCGCTACGGCAATGAAGTATCGCCCTTTTCGCTGCGCCTCTACTGGAAGTGCACGGATGGCCAAGAGAACGGTGTGCCAAAGCCCTTGCCGGCTCACGAGCACCGTGCACGCTTTGAAGTCTGCATCCAGGGCGAGGCGCTGGCAGAGATCGGACTGGACCAGGTCAAGGATTGGGCTGGCTGGGAAGCATGGCAGCCCACGGTGGCGACGAAGTTCTTTGCACAGCGTTTGCCACTAACGCAGCGTTTGCCGGGCGGACAGCGCCCCATTCTTTGTGGTGCTGCTCGTCAGCCGATGACTGCTGCGGAGGTGAACAGCTACCGTGACTGGATGCGCAAAAAGACAGGCCGGGACACCAAGCCACGCAAGCACCTGACCCCTGCGGATGCCCGGTTGAACACCCGTTTTCGCAATGCGCTGAAGCGGCTGGGGCGGGAGCTGCATGCAGTCAGCAAGGGGTGATATACGGCAATAAAGTGTTCATCTGTCTCAGGTGCTGGATGACTTTTGCATTTTCTGGATGGGCTGGCATCTAGAGCAACTTTCCTTGTCTGGCAAGGCTTTTAGCCGGTAGGGGCTTGTCGGATAGGGGTGGTGTGGGCAGGGGGCATGAGGGGGCATAGCGGCTTACTAACTATATGTCAGTCATTGCTGACGTATCTGAAGGGGTGAAACCCCCTCTGTTACAGGTAATGTTTCACTACCTCTTCTTCCCTGTTCTTTGGAGACAAGCGCTTCCTCTTCTCCTTGCTTTCTCTTCTTAAAAGCCTTCAAACACCTTCCGGAGCGCCTCTTCAGTCTTGGGTGCCTCTATGGTGTTGTTGTCCTCGTTGGTTTGGTTTTCTTCTTTTGGAATACCGTTCCGGGAAGAGGCGTCAGGGTCTGTGCTTGTGCTGTTGTCTTCGAGGGAAAGCGGGTTTCTTCTACCGTGGCAGGAAAGGGGAAGTCTTAGGCATCCAGCGCACCTATCTATCCATTGCTGCCTTCGTCTGGCCAGTGCCGGTGTCATCCTTTCCTGATTCCTGTTCTGGTCATGCCGTATGCAAATCCAGGTTCGGCTATCGGTAAGCAGTGCTGCACTCATCCCGGAACACCCAGAGGCAGAGCGTGCTGAGGGCTGCTTGATGCCCATAGTGTCGGTATGCAGCAAGGAGTGTGCAGCAGGGGCGCTTCCTGGGCCTCTGAAGCGTTTTCTCAGCTAGGGGTAGTGTGGGTGAGGTATGTGCTGCAAGGCTCGTCAGTGGGCGTTTATGGGGCTTCTGTGAGGGGTGGTGCCAGGCGCGTGTTGCGGTGCGGTATGGGTGGGTTCTCGGCCGCTACCGGCAGCGTAGTGTGGGTAGCTGGATAGACGCATGGTGATCGTTACAGGCAGGCTCTGCCTTGTCGCGGTAGGCTGCCCGGGTGTCGGGTTATCCTGCTATTCGAGTCACGATAGCTTTGTGATTTTAGCCACACCACCACCGAAGTCAGTTGCGGCTGATATGGTGCTCGCGGCTTTTCAACAATTCATCACGTTCAGCGCCAATCAAATACGCGCAGGCTCATTCATGCCAAGCCATATCCGATCAGCAGCTGCCGGATGCGGTTTGTTTCACTCGCCACCATACAGATGGCGGCATGGTCAGTAATAAATCAATCAGTGCTGACTGAATATCACCGGGCCAGCGCCTGAATATTGCCAGACGGGTGCTTGTATATGCCCGCCAGCTTGTATAGCGTCGCCCTCATCGGTTCTTGTTCGTGGTCTGCCGTGAATAGCGCAGCCGGTTCACTAATCAGTCCGGTAGAGAGAGGAAGAGGGTGATGAAGAAAATCTTATCCATGCTGATGCCTATGGCAGCGTCGGCTTCTGCTGCAGCCAGTCAGTCGTCTGCTTGCACCTCTTCGGCACAAGACTTTTTGTTCTGGCTGGCCGTCGGGGTCAATGTGGTGGCCATCATCGGTATCTACGGCGTCACCAAGCTCAATTGGGTGGAGCGCCTGTTCAAGCCGATTAACCCGCCAGCCAAAGACAAAGACAAAACCTGAGTCACCGCCCTGGTAGCACATCGTTGCTACCATGACCGACAGCGCTATTCAGCCACCCCTTCACCGCACGCCCCGTGCGGCCCGCACCACCGCCTGTCAGCTACAGGTTGGCAGCCGTCGAATCGACAGCCCTTTCTTCTGCGCAATCAGTCACAAGCGGTGCAAATCGCTGCACATCCATTCCCATGTGTATCCATGCGTTTGGCCCCTTACTCCGCTAGCGCACCCCACGGCAAGGCGCCAACACCGAAGTCTTAGCCAGCCTGGCGCCCATGCTATCCATTGCTTGTTAAAACGATGTCTGCGGCGCTGCCAGTCCTTTCCGGGCACCGTTGAAGTGCGCTATGTAGATTTCATGTCACAAAAGGGCGCGCCAAATCTATAATCGCTGCCATTCAACAGTCATTCATTGCTGACTGATTTCATGCCGCAGTCAGCCCGGAAGCACCCATGAACCATCAAGCCCTGTCTTCTTTTATCTGGTCCGTCGCCGATTTGCTGCGCGGCGACTACAAACAATCCGAATACGGCAAGGTCATCCTGCCCTTTACCATCATGCGCCGCCTGGACTGCGTGCTGGAAGAAAGCAAGCCCGCCGTGCTGGCCGAGTTGGCCGCCAAACAGGCGCTGGGCATCAACCCCGAGCCCTTTCTGCTGCGCAAGGCCGGGCAAACCTTCTGCAACACCTCGCCGCTAGACCTGCCCAAGCTGATGGGCGATCAGGACCACCTGCGCGAAAACCTGTTCGCCTACATCCAGGCGTTTTCCGACAGCGTGCGCGACATCTTCGAGCGCTTCGACTTCTACACCCAGATCGAGCGCCTGCACAAAGCCGGCCTGCTGTATCTGGTGTGCGAAAAATTCGCCGCCATCGACCTGCACCCGGCAGCGGTAGACAACGCCCAGATGGGCGGGGTGTTCGAGGAGCTGATCCGCAAGTTTGCCGAAATCTCCAACGAAACCGCCGGGGAGCACTTCACCCCGCGTGAAGTCATCCGCCTGATGGTAAACCTGCTGTTCATCGAAGACAGCGACGTGCTCACCGCCGGCAACGCCGCCGTGCGCACGCTGTATGACCCCACCGCCGGCACCGGCGGCATGCTCAGCGTAGCCGGCGAGTTCCTGCACCAACACAACCCGCAGGCACGGCTAACGCTGTATGGCCAGGAGCTGAACGACGAAAGCTACGCCATCTGCAAGGCCGACATGCTGATCAAGGGCCAGGACGTGGGCAATATCGTGGCCGGCAACACGCTGTCCGACGACGGCCACGCCCAGCGCCGGTTCGACTACATGCTGTCCAACCCGCCGTTTGGCGTGGAATGGAAAAAGGTAGAAAAAGCCGTGCGCCAGGAGCACGAGCAAAAAGGCTTCGACGGCCGCTTCGGCCCCGGCCTGCCGCGCGTGTCCGACGGCTCCATGCTGTTCCTGCTGCACCTGGTCAGCAAAATGCGCCCGGCAGTAGAGGGCGGCAGCCGCTTGGGCATCGTGCTCAACGGCTCGCCGCTGTTCACCGGTGGCGCTGGCTCCGGCGAATCGGAAATCCGCCGCTACCTGCTGGAAAGCGACCTGGTAGAAGCCATCATCGGCCTGCCCACCGACATGTTCTACAACACCGGCATAGCCACCTACGTGTGGGTGCTGTCCAACAAGAAAGCCGACGACCGCAAAGGCTGGGTGCAGCTGATCGACGCCAGCAGCTTTTGGCAGAAGATGCGCAAGAGCCTGGGCAGCAAGCGCAAGGAAATGGCCGACAGCCACATCGACGACGTTACCCGCCTGTTCGGCGACTTTGCCGAAGCCGACATGGTCACCGTGCTGGACGCCACCGGTAACGAGGTTGGCCGCAGCCTGCTTACCAGCACCGACGCCACCCCCGCCGTGCCGGCCGGTGGCAGCCTCAAGCGCGTGCCCATCGCCCGCGTGTTCCGCAACCAGGAATTCGGCTACACCACGCTCACCATCGAGCGCCCGCTCCGACATAAAGAAGGTGACGAGGCCGGCAACATCATCTTGGGCCAGAAGGGCAAGCAAAAGGGCAAGCCGCAGCCGGATAGCGCGCTGCGCGACACCGAAAACGTGCCGCTGGGCGAGGACATCCAGGCCTACTTCGAGCGCGAAGTGCTGCCGCACGCGCCGGACGCCTGGATAGACCACGACAAATCCAAGGTGGGTTACGAAATCCCGTTCAACCGCCACTTCTACGTGTTCGAGCCGCCGCGTGAACTGCACTCCATCGACGCCGAGCTGAAGACTGTTGCGGCCAACATCATGGCCATGCTGGGGGAGCTGGCGGAATGAGCTTGCCCCGTTATTTATCTTACAAGGCCGAGAGTGCGGATTGGTTGGGAGATATTCCAAACCACTGGGATGTATGCAAATTCCGTCATGTCTTTACGGAAAGTTCGGAAAAAATTGATGGGACTATTGTCGGGGTGATGTTATCGGTCTCAGGATATCGAGGTGTCGAAATCAAGGAATACGACGATGAGAATAGGCGTCGTCTTGATGAGGATTTAATTGGATACCGAATTGTTCGGCCAGGTCAGCTTGTTGTTAATACTATGTGGCTGAACTATGCAGGGCTCGGTGTTTCAGAACATGAAGGTTATGTAAGTCCTGCATATAGAAGTTACGACATTGCAGAAGGTTTTAATAAGCGCTTTATTCATCACATGATGCGAAGCGAATCCTTTGTGCGTGGTTATACGAAGTATCTGACAGGAATCAGGCCAAACTCCTTACAGATGAGTCGTGATGATTTGATGGCATTCTCAGTCCTTAAGCCCCCTGTGCAAGAGCAAGATGCTATTGCAGATTTCCTCGACCGCGAAACCGCCAAGATCGATGCGCTGATTGCCGAGCAGGAAAAGCTGATCGCGCTGCTGGCCGAAAAGCGCCAGGCCACCATTTTCCGCGCCGTCACCCGCGGCCTTGACCCGAACGTGCCCCTGAAAGACTCCGGCGTGCCGTGGCTGGGCAAGGTGCCGGCGCATTGGAGAGTTGCTAGGTTGTCATATTTTGCTAGGGTGGAAAACGGAACAACTCCGAGTCGTGCTATTCAAGAGTATTGGGATAATGGAGATGTCCCATGGTTAGCTTCCGGTGAAGTGAATCAGTTTTATATTGAGAGTTCTTCGGAGTTCATAACAAAAAAAGCGCTGAATGAGTGCTCGTTACGACTACTTCCTGTCGGCACTATTGTGATTGGTATGGTAGGTCAAGGTAAGACGCGAGGCTTGCCTGGTATGTTGAAATTGCCGGCAGCTATTAATCAAAATCTGGCCGCCATATCGCTGGGAAGTAGTTTAGATAGTGATTACGTTTTGTTTGTTATGCTGGCCGCGTATGAATGGATTCGTGAGTCTGGCCGGGGTGGCAATCAGGCCGCAATGAATTGTGAGATTATATCCGCTTTGCGTATTCCTGTTCCTGCTATAGATGAGCAGCGCAACGTTGCTCATTTTATTAAAGCCGAGATTGCGAGGCTTGATACGTTGCGCCAACGAGCTGATTCAGCGATTACGTTATTAAAAGAACGCCGCGCCGCCCTGATTTCGGCCGCTGTCACCGGCAAGATCGACGTGCGAGGGTTGGCCGCATGATGCACTTGCATTCGGTGGGTTACGGCCTGCGGCCTTACCCACCATACCAAACCGCCGCTGTCACCGGCAAGATCGACGTGCGAGGGTTGGCCGCATGATGCACTTGCATTCGGTGGGTTACGGCCTACGGCCTTACCCACCCTACCAAACCGCCGCTGTCACCGGCAAGATCGACGTGCGGGGTTTGGCTGCATGATGGGCGGGCGCTGGCGGGCTGTCGGCCTGTGGCCTTGCCCACCCCGCCCCGCATTTGCCGCCGCTGCCGGCCAGCGGCTGCCGCCAGGGTTGGCCGCATGAGCACACAGCCGCCAGGCTACGCCCGTGTGCTGCGCCCCGACGAGCAGGCACTGTTCGACGGGCTGACCCGCGTCCAGGTGCTGGCCGACGGCGTGCAGATCGAAGTAGGGGTGATCAGCTGGCCGACCAGCCACGAGCCACAGCTGGACTGGCTGCCGGTGGCGTGGTTGCCCGCCGCCAGCAGCGAAACGGACTGCTACCGCGCCCGCCGCCGCGTGCTGATGCAGCGCCGCTTTTTTAGCGTGTGCAAAACCTGCGGCCGGCGCCGCGCCCGTGGCCACATGCTCAGCCCAGAACTGTGCCACCGCTGCGCCGAGCAGTATCACCAGATTATTTTTTAGAAAGGTTGGCCGCATGGGTGGCAAACGGGGTGTGATGGGGGCTATCGGTCGCCTGCTGGTGCGTGGTTGTAGCGCGCTGTCTTTGCTTGGGCTGTTGGCGCAGCCCACTGCTGCCGTGGCGGACACGGTGCCAGGCGATGGCACGGTATGGGCTACCGCGGTAGCACGCCATGCTGATAATGGCCGTGCCATTATTTACCGGTATATCAGTGCGCTGCCGGTTACCGTGTCGCGCCAGGCCTTCCCCGTGCGCATCATTCTGGTATGGCGCTACGACTCGGCCAGTGGCATGCCGCAGAGCGCAGAACGCGAGCGGATGGACCAGATGGAAGACCTGCTGGCTCCGGCGGTAGAGTCATCTGGGCTGGCCCGTTTGCTGATGGTGTCTACCGGGGAAAACCTGCGGGAGTGGACGTATTACACCCGCGACGAGGAGGCGTTCATGACGGCGCTGAACCAGGCATTGGGCGGGCAGCCGGCTTTTCCGCTGCAGATTCATATTGCGCCAGACCCGGACTGGCACAGTTACGACACTTTCCGCCAGAGTGTGGTGGCCTCGGACACACCCGAAGCGCAAGGAGACAGCAAACCATGAGAATCATTCCGTCATTCAGCCAACGCCGCCTGTAGCAAGGGCTGGCGCTGGATTTCAACGTGCCTTCCGGGTTTGAAGAGGCTCTGCGCAAACTGATTGAAATGAGCAAGTCTGCAGGGAGTACCACCGTGGTGGCGCTATTGAAAAGCAAGTTGATTATCTGAATCTATTTACTAAGCGAGGCGTGTTGGTATGGCATCTGTTCGTCAGCAGTTGGTTGAAGGGGTCCTGGAGGCTGCAAAAGAAGCAATGACCAAGACAGGGTGCAGCGTGAACGACCTGCCGGAGTATTTCATGGCGGTGAAGGTGGCCGATCATATCTTCGACACCATGCAAACGTATGCCTTCACGATGGAAGACTCGTTCCAGGCGCTATGTGAAGAGGTGGGTATTGAGCAGTTGCCTGAAGAGTGCCGCGGTAGTGGCCGTGCCGATCTGGTGCTGCGAGATCGGAAGAGTCGCAACGTAAAGCACGTTGTTGAGTTCAAACGCAGCATAAAGAAAGCTGAACTCAAGAAAGATGCCATTCGGCTGGCTGCGTTGTGTCAACAAGCACCATCAGGTTACCTGGTAGAGAAGAACTTTCTTGTTGCGGTGACGCATGCTTCGGCTGAGCTGGCGTCGTATCGCGATGATGAAATCAGTGATTGGCTTCGCGACGTTGAACTTGAGAATGTGACTGTCAAGTCATTCCCAGTCGATTTGAGTAATTTCAAAAGCACACGGATGACGCGTAATGGTGAGCTGTCTGGCCGTAAGCTGGTGGGTCGTGTTTGGCAGTTCAAATACAGCCCAAGCATCTAAGAGGTTGCACGATGTCGCAAGGCAAATCCATCAAGCTGTTTCTGGCCGACGGCACGCCGGGCGGCATCATCACCGCCGAGATCATCAACTGGACCGGCCACGTGATCAGCGCGCCGCGTTCGCGGCTGGCCGAGCTGCTGGCCAGGCCAGAGGCCGCCCGCCCCGGCTTGTATGTGCTGGTAGGCGAGGCGCTGGATGGTAGCGGGCCGCTGGCCTATATCGGCGAGACCGAAAACCTGGGCGAGCGGCTGAAGGCGCATGCCAAACCGGAAAGCCCGGATGGCAAAGGCGGCAAGGACTTCTGGGACAAGGCCTACGTGATCAGCAGCAAGGACGCCAACCTGACCAAAGGCCACTTGCGGTTTGTGGAAAGCCGGCTGATCAGCCAGGCGCTGGCTGCGCACCGTATTCCGCTGGAAAACCAGAAGGGCACGCAGAGCGAATACGGCGTGCTGCCGGAGGCCGATCAGGCCGACATGCTGTATTTCATCGAACAGATCAAGCTGGTCTTGCCGGTGCTGGGGCTGGATTTGCTGCGCGAGACCAATGCCCAGGCCGCGGGCCAGCCACAACAAGCCGTGCCGCGTTTCGAGCTGCATGCGCCCAAGCTGGGCATTGCAGCGCAAGCGCTGGAGCAGGAAGACGAGTTTGTAGTGCTGCGCGGGTCGCTGGCCCGAAGCACATGGAGCCTGCAGCAGGAGGGCAGTGGTTACCAGAAGCTGCACCTGCAGTTGCAACGGCAGGGCGTGCTGGTTGCGGCCGGAACCGAGTTGCTGCAGTTCAGCTGTGATTACGCCTTCAGCAGCCCCAGTGCCGCCTCTGCTGTGGTGCTGGGCCGTTCCGATAACGGCCGCAAGTCGTGGCTGCTGGCCGGCACCAAACAAACCTATGGCGACTGGCAGACAGCGCAGCTAATGCAGCCGAATCAGCTGCAATCGTAGCCGTTAAGGCTACAACCTTGCGGCCAACCTCTTTCACTGAAGACGCGTATGAGTAACCTGCATCAGGAACACCACTTCGAGACCGCCATCTGCGAACACCTGGCCGCCAACGGCTGGCTGTATGCCGACGGCGATGCGGCCAACTACGACCGCCAATACGGCCTGTATCTGCCCGATTTGGTGGCCTGGTTGCAAGCCACCCAGGCCGACGCCTGGGCGCACCTGGAAAAGAACTACGCTGCCCAGACAACAAAAGTGGTGGCCGAGCGGCTGCGCAAGAGCCTTGGCGAGCGCGGCACGCTGGATGTGCTGCGCAATGGATTCGAGCTGGGTGGCACGAAAAAGCCGCTGTCTCTGGTGCAGTTCAAGCCGGCGCTGGCTTTTAACGAACAGCTGGCGCAGCGTTATGCGGCCAACCGTCTGCGCGTGGTGCGCCAGGTGCGCCACTCGCCCAACCACCCGCACGATGCGGTTGACCTAGTGCTGTTCGTCAACGGCCTGGCGGTGGCCACGGCGGAGCTGAAATCCGACTTTACCCAGAGCGTGGACGACGCGGTGGACCAATACCGCGCCGACCGCGACCCGGCGCCCAAGGGCGGGCTGCCGGAGCCGCTGCTGGCGTTCCCCGGCGGGGCGCTGGTGCACTTTGCCGTCAGCCACACCGAGGTGCGCATGTGCACGCGGCTGGCCGGCAGTGCCAGCGTGTTCCTGCCGTTTAACCGTGGCAATGGCGGTGGTGCCGGTAATGCCCCCAACCCGCACGGCGCGGCCACCGCCTACCTGTGGGAAGAGGTGTGGCAGCGCGATAGCTGGCTGCAGATTCTGGGCCGCTACCTGATTGGCAAGCGCAACGACAAGCAGCAGCCGGTGGGGGTGATCTTCCCGCGCTACCACCAGCTGGACGCTACCCGCCGCCTGGTGGCGGACGTGTTGCAGCACGGCCCCGGCCAGCGCTATCTGGTGCAGCATTCGGCCGGCTCCGGCAAGACCAACTCGATTGCCTGGAGCGCCCACTTTCTGGCCGACCTGCACGATGCGGCCAACGTGAAGCTGTTCGACAGCGTGCTGGTGGTGTCCGATCGCACCGTGCTGGATAGCCAGCTGCAGGAGGCCATCTTCAGCTTTGAGCGCACCACCGGCGTGGTGGCCACCATCAAGGGCGAGGGCGGCAGCAAGAGCGCCGAGCTGGGCCAGGCGCTGAAGGACGGCAAGAAGATCATCGTCTGCACCATCCAGACCTTCCCGTTTGCGCTGAAGGCGCTGCAGGAGTTGGCTGCTACCCACCAAGATAACCCCAAGCGCTTTGCCGTGATCGCCGACGAGGCGCACAGCTCGCAAACCGGCGAGGCGGCGTCCAAGCTCAAACAGCTGTTGTCGGCAGAAGAAATCGCCGAGCTGGCCGACGGTGGCGAGATCAGCAGCGAAGACATGTTGGCCGCACAGATGGCGGCCCGTGCCGGTAGCGACGGCTTGACCTACGTGGCCTTTACCGCCACGCCCAAGGGCAAGACGCTGGAGCTGTTCGGCCGCAAGGACGACAACGGCCTGCCGCAGCCCTTCCATGTGTATTCGATGCGCCAGGCCATCGAGGAAGGCTTCATCCTCGACGTGCTGAAGAACTACACCAGCTACAAGCTGGCGTTCAAGCTGGCCCACGACGGCAAGGAGTGGGACGACACCCAGGTAGAACGCAGCGAGGCGATGAAGGGCATCATGCAGTGGGTGCGCCTGCACCCCTACAACATAGCGCAGAAGGTGCAGGTGGTGGTGGAACACTACCGCGACAATGTGCAGCCGCTGCTGGGCGGCAAGGCCAAAGCCATGGTGGTGGTAGGCAGTCGCAAGGAGGCGGTGCGCTGGCAGAAGGCTATCACCGGCTACATCCAGCGCCAGGGCTACGGCTTGGGCTGCCTGGTGGCGTTCTCTGGCGAGGTGGACGACAGCGAGAGCTTCCCCGAGCCGGTGACTGAAGCTAGCCGCGACCTTAACCCCGGCCTGAAGGGCCGCGACATCCGCGAAGCCTTTGCCGAGCCGGACTACCACCTGCTGCTGGTAGCCAACAAGTTCCAGACCGGTTTCGACCAGCCGCTGCTGTGCGGCATGTATGTGGACAAGATGCTGGGTGGCATCCAGGCGGTGCAGACGCTGTCGCGGCTGAACCGGGCGCACCCGGGCAAGGACACTACCTACATCCTGGACTTCGTCAACGAGCCACCGGCTATCCTGGCGGCGTTCAAGACCTACTACGAGACCGCCGAGCTGGAAGCTTGCACCGACCCCAACCTGGTCTACGATCTGCGCGCCAAGCTGGATGCAGCAGGCTACTACGATGACTTCGACGTCAACCGCGTGGCCGAGGTGGAGCTGAAGCCAAGCGCCAAACAGAACGAGCTGTCTGCGGCCATCTTTCCGGTGGCAGACAAGCTGCTGAAGCGCTACAAGCAGGCCCACCTCGACCGTGCCCAGGCGCTGGCGCAGCAAGACGACAAGGCTGCGCAGGCTGCCAAAGACGTGATGGACGCGCTGCAGTTGTTCAAGGGTGATATGGGTGCCTATGTGCGGCTGTATGCCTTCCTCAGCCAGATCTTCGACTACGGCAACACCGACATCGAGAAGCGCCAGCTGTTCTACCGCCGCCTGCTGCCGCTGCTGGAGTTCGGCCGCGAGCGCGATACTGTCGACCTCTCAAAGGTGGTGTTGACCCACCACACGTTGAAGAACAAAGGCCGCCAAACGCTGTATCTGACCCAGGGCGAGGCGCCCAAGCTGGCCGGCATGGACGCGGTGGGCAGTGGGGCAGTGCAGGAAAAGCAGAAAGCCTGGCTGGAGGAGATCATCGATAGCCTGAACGGCTTGTTCGAGGGCGAGCTGAGTGACACCGACCAGCTGGTTTACGTGAACGGCGTGATCAAGGGCAAGATGCTGGAAGACGAGCTGCTGGTGCAGCAGGCGATGAGCAATACCAAGGAGCAGTTTGCCAACTCGCCCGACCTGGCCAACTCGCTGCTGAACGCCATCATGGATGCGCTGGACGCCCATACCAGCATGAGCAGCCAGGCACTGAACTCGGCCCGCGTGCGCGACGGCATCCGCGATACCTTGCTAGGGCCGGGGCAGTTATATGAAGCCCTGCGCTTGCGTGCCGAGGCGAATCGCCCGTCCCTGTGAGACCCAGACTACGCCTGTCGCTGGATTGAAAAAGAGCACCTGTAGCCAGGTGCTCTTTTTTTTATTCCAGCAACTCAGTGCCCAGTAGCAGCTCCGTGCCTAATATAGGGTAGAACCCTTCCGGACATAGCAGCCTGATGGCGGGCTGCAGGGGCAAGACTGTTGCGGGGGAAGCTACTTGCTCCAGTGCTGCGTCCTGGACGTCTGGTGTGGAGAGAAGCGGGCCGCGAGACCAGATGCCACACGTCTCCATCAACATACCATATTGGTAGAGCTGCACAGCCTCTGCTTGGCGGGCGCTCATCGATGCAGCCAACCTCGCACCGTCTTGCATATCACTCAGCCTGACAGGACTGCCCTCTCTGAGAACCAGGGTGTCCTCTACCAAGGTGTAGCTGTGGCAACGTTGCGCACGTGCATAGCTCGCTGCCTGGCACAGTGTTGCAGCGGGCATCACCAGGCAATCCCGCATATCGACTTGATGGCGGCGGATGTCGTAACCAAACAGCGGCTCCACGCTGAATGGCAGCCAGTCGGATAGCCTTGAACCTAGCGCCTCGTTGCAGATGGGCAGAGGGGAAGTTGCGAAATAGCTCATGCGGGTATCTCCAGCGGGGTAGTCAGGGCAGCAAGATCGGCGTGGCTGAGGATGAAGGTTTCTATCTGTTGCATGGCTTGGCGCAGGTCATCGGTTTCAAAGCGCACGTAGTTGCGCACGGTGACGTCACCGGTGGCGATGTGGTTGACCAGCGCTTTCACCAGCAGCGGGTTACCCAGCTGCTTGGCCGCCACCGAAGTAAAGGTGCGTCGCAGGGCGTGCATGGAAAAGCGCACTGCGCCCTTGTTGGCGGCGATCTGTGCCCAGCGGTCTACCCGATCGACAAAGATCTGGCCTTGCCCGCCAGTGTGTTGCCGGTAGGCCTGTAGCACGCGCAGCAGCGTCGGCCCGAGTGGCAGCAGGTGATCGCGGTGGTTCTTGGTATCGCGGGCGAGCAGGGTGCCTTCGGTCGGGTTGAAGTCCGACCATTGCAGCTTCTCCAGCTCGGCTTTGCGAAAGCCGGTGAGCACGGCAGTGAGCAGTAGCACGCGGTAGTGCACTGGCCGTGGCAGCAAGCCTTGGAACCAGACGCCCAGCTCGCTGGGCTTGATCATGTCGTCTTTGGCGGGCGTGGCCATCAGCATGCCGGCGGCCTTCACCTTGGACTTGGCCTGGCAGACCTGTAGATCGTGCACGGCCGCCGCAAAGCGGAGCAGGGAGTCCAGCAGCTGTAGCGTGCCGTTGGCCTTGGCGGGGGATTTGCTGTCCCGCAGGGTCTGGTAAAGCTGAAAGCAGTCGTCAGGGGTGATGCTGGTCACCGGCTTGTCTGCCAGGTGGGGCAGGTAGAGCCGCATGATCTTGCTGTAGCTCTCCTTGGTGGTGTCCCGCAGCTTGCGCTTGTTGGTGTATTCCTCGAACACCACCCGCAGTGTCAGCGACGGCTTGCGGGCCTGACGCTCCTCCCGCAGCGAGCGGGGTAGCACCCCCAGACGCTTCTCGTGGATCAGCCGGAACACCTCTGTGCGGGCATCCTCGACGGTGGTGTGGTTGAACAGACCGAGTTGCACTTTGACCTGCTGACCGTTCAACTGCGTATGCCAATAAAACGATTTCCGCAGGCTGCCCACTCGGATGAGCAAACCGGGTTGGCGTTTGTCCCGCACCTCGTAACGTGTGCCTTTTGATGCTGGAGGCAGCTTGGCGATGTAGTGGTCGGTGAGTAAAACTGACATGGTCATTCCCTGTATGAAGGAATTTGGGGAATTATTGGGTAACTTTTCCCCCGCAAACCCTTGCCCAATCAGGCAAAGGACCTGTCAGTGATGAGCTGAGTCAGCCAACAAAAAAGGACAGCATCCGGTATGAACCGGTGCTGTCCTCAGTGTTTGGCTTCAGCGCTTAGCTGCTGCCTTGGTGCTTACTCCGCCTGCTCGCTAGCGGTGTCACCACCGGCCTGGCGTGCCTCAAAAGCGGCGCGCTTTTCCGCGTTGGCCGCAGTGCGCGCCTGGAACTCGGCGGTGCGGGCGGCTTTGGCAGCCTGCTTTTCAGCCTTTTCGATGGCACGCAGCTCGGCCAGCTGGGTTTCACGCACTTCGCGGGCGGCAATGGCGATGGCGCGGGCAGCGTCGCGCTCGGCTTCTTCGCGTGCTTCCATTTCCGCGACTTCCGCGTGGGTCATGCACGGGCTGGTTTTTTCGAACCAGGCGATGGATTCCACGTGGCCGGTGTGCGGGAACATATTCACGATGCCGGCCGATTTCAGCGTGTAGCCTTTGGTGTGTACCAGGATGCCGGCGTCACGGGCCAGGGTGGATGGATTGCACGACACGTAGACCAGGCGCTGCGGGGCAGTTTCCTCGGTAAAGGCTTTGACCAGCTGGATGGCGCCGTCGCGTGGCGGGTCGATCAGCATTTTGTCGAACTTGCCCAGCGATGCCAGCGATTCTTCGGTCACGTCGAACAGGTTGGCCATTTCGTAGCTTACTTTGTGCTGTAGGCCGTTATGGGTGGCGTTTTCCACGGCGCGTTTTACCAGCGCCTGGCTACCTTCCATGCCGTGTACGGTGGCCCCGCTACGGGCGATGGGCAGGGTGAAGTTGCCGATGCCGCAGAACATGTCGGCAATGCGCTCGCCGGCTTGCGGGTCCAGCAGGCGCAGGGCGCGGGCGACCATCACGTTGTTGATGTCCGGGTTCACCTGGGTGAACTCGGTGGGGTAGTAGGGCATTTCCACGTTGAAGTCTGCCAGGCGGTAGGTCAGGCGTGGTGCGTCCAGCGGGTAGATGGGGTAGCAGGTTTCCGGGCCTTTGGGCTGCAGCCACATTTGCAGCGGGCGGCCGGGCTGGCTGTACTGGTCGGAGAAGCCTTTCAGGATAGCGACGTCGGCGTCGGTAATGGCGTCCATATTGCGGAACACCAGGATGTCCACGTCCGAGCCTACGGCCACTTCTACCTGCGGCATGCGGCTGTTGATGGACAGCTGGTAGATCATCTGGCGCAGTGGGGTAATCAGCGCCGAGATGTGCTTGGGCAGAATGTGGCACTCGTTCATGTCAGCGATGAAGCTGGAGCGCTTTTCATGGAAGCCTACCAGCACGCCGCCTTTTTTCTCTACCAGGCGGGCAGACAGGCGGGCGCGGTGGCGGTAGCCCCAGGCCGGGCCGGCGATAGGGGTCATCACCACTTGCGGGCGTACCTTGCCGATGCGGGCCAGGTTGTCTTCCAGCACGCGCTGCTTGATGGCGACCTGGGCGGTGAACTCGACGTGCTGCATGGAGCAGCCACCGCATACGCCATAGTGCGGACAGGATGGCTGGGTGCGCATGTAGCTATCTTTCAACACATCTACCGCTACAGCGTTCTCGTAGCTGGGTTTTTTGCGAAAGCTGCTGTAAGTAACTACCTCGTAAGGCAGTGCGCCTTCGATAAATATTGTCTTGCCTTCGACGTGGGCAACACCACGTCCTTCATGGTCCAGGGATTCGATCTGGGCGATTTGTTGCTGTTGAGTCATTGTTTTTTAAAGTCAAAATGCGTTGGCAAAGACCGCAATTGTCGCAGAAACCACAGCAAAACGCACGGTGCCAGGTTGGCCGCATGGCATTGCAACAAATCGCCCTGCATCTGCTACCATCCTCGCTATTGCAACCTGTTCAAAGTACCAAATTGACACTCAAGCCCAGCCTTGCCCTCTTTGCCTTAATCAGTAGCACTGTATGGGCTTCTACCCCGGAACCGGATGTCGAGATTGCCCCCGTGGGCCAGCATCTGGTGGTTAACCTGCCGCAAACCCGCGTGTTGCTGTACCAGGATGGTGTTTTGCTGCGCAGCTACCCGGTAGCGGTGGGCAAGCAGATCACGCGTACGCCTACCGGCAGCTACAGCATTACCGGCATACACCGCGACCCTACCTGGCATGTACCCAAGTCCATCCAGGCGGAAATGGCCAAAAAGGGCCAGCCGGTGAAAACCGAGGTGCCGCCGGGGCCGGACAACCCGCTGGGCAAGGTGTTCATCCGTTTTGGCGAGCCGCGCCTGGGCCTGGGCTTTCATGGCACCAACCAGCCCGGCAGCGTGCCGGGTGTGCGTAGCCACGGCTGTGTACGCCTGAAGAACGAGAATGCGCTGGCACTGGCCGACTGGGTAAGCCATGGTGCACAGGTGACCATTGCCTACCAGCCGCTGGTGCTGAACGAAGACGAGGCGGGCGAGCTGTGGCTTACCGCCTACCGTGATATCTACGGCATGAAAGACCCTTCCTACCGCCACCTGGCCAATACGCTGCTGGAGTGGCAGCGTGACAAGTCCAAAGTGTTGCATGGCGCCAGGGTGGATGTGGCCATCCGCGAGCGTACCGGCAAGCCGGTCTGCCTGTCGTGCAAGGATGCGGCCAGCGCCACGGTGACAGGCGGGCTGAGCATCAAGCGCTGGCTCAACGTAGACCCGGAGCCGGTGCAGCAGGATGCCACCGTGCCCGTGCAGGGGCGTGCCCTGCAGAGCAAGGCGCCGGTGATGAGCCCGAGCTAGCGCGCGGCCTGCCGGATAACAAAAAGCCCATCTTCATGGTGGGCTTTTTGTTTGGCCGGGCACGGCTAGCACAGGCTGGCGGGTGGCAGGCTGCGCTGGTAGTGCAGCACGCGGCCGCGGTAGGGTGTGCCGTCCCATAGCGGCGACTCGATCATGCTTTCGCTCAAGGTAAAACCCAGCAAGGCCATCTGGCGGTGAAACAGGCTGCGGTTGCCGCGGTTCGGGTCGATGATGATCACCTGTGCGGTCGGGGCTGCATGCAGGGCAATAAATGCGGCCAAGGTTAGCGGCTGGTCGCGCTCGTACAGCACATCGCTGCCGATAATCAGGTCGAACTCCCCCAGCCCCGGGTTGCTGTGCCCCCAGTTGCCGGTCAGGTAGGGCAGTGGGGGCAGCGCGTTCAGCGCCACGTTGGCCGCCAGAAAGCCGGCGGTCAGCGGGTGGCAGTCGCTGGCGGTGATATTGCCTTCCCGCCGCTGTATCACCAGGCTGGCCAGCCCCAGGCCGCAGCCTATTTCCAGAATGCGTTGTGCCCCCAGCTCCCAGCCCTGCATCAGGTCGGCCAGCTTTTGTGCCGACGGCCATACCAGGCCAAATAATGGCCAGCTGGCTTCGGAAATACCCAAGGCGGCGGCTTCGCCTAGCGGGTCGGCGTATTGCTGGTTATCCAGCAGGGATCGGATGACGAGATCGGGCGCCCCAGCCACGTGAACGTGCTGGGTTTTCACTGCATAGCCTGGCATGGCAAACCTTTGGTGCGGTACGAGCTGGACTCTATGTACGTCGAACAGACGTCGCGACCAAAGGGCAGAGGCGAGGCTTGGGCGATGAGAACATCGGGTAAAGCAGGCGGGAAAGAGGGAGAAACAGCAGGCCGCATGGTACCACAGTCTGCCGCCGGGGCCTGCGCCAGCTTGTTCTGCCATGCTGTCAGGGTAGGCGGGGCAGTGTTTGATCCGCGTCAGCTTCTGGTGACGGGGCAGTGCAATACTGAAATCAGCCCGTACAGCACGGTGCTGCCAGGGCGACCAGGACAGCGGATACCCGATGAAACCACAAGACTACCTGATACACATACACCGCCATTGCCAGCAGCTATTCCAGGTCTTGCAACGCCATATCGCGCAGCAGCACTGGGCACAGGCACAGCGCGCCTGCCATGATTTCTGTGCCGAGCTGGACAGCCATTTTGCCGATGAAGAGCAGGTGTTGTACCCGCTGTACGAGCAGCTGAATGGCCAGTCACAAGGGCCTACCGAGGTGATGCGCTACGAGCACGAGCAGCTGCGCGAGCTGATGGAGGCATTATTCCAGGCCGTGCAGCAGCACGATGCCGCGGTATGCGGGCCGCTGGCCGGGTTACTGCAACGCCAGCTACAACAGCACTACGAAAAAGAGGAAAGCATTCTTTACCCGTTTTGCCAGCTCAGTACAGCGCAATGGGTGGCGCTGCGCTGGCCGGGCGTGCCATCCGGCTGAGCGGTCAGGCCGCCTGCTGCAGCTTGCGCCGTGCTTGCGCCAGGTCCCAGTCGCCCTGCAGGTCCAGCCAGAAGCGCGGTGGCAGGCCAAACAGCAGCGACAGCCGCAGCGCCGTGTCGGGGGTAATGCTGCGGTGGCCTTGGATGATTTCATTCAGGCGGCGGCGCGACAGCCCCAGCTGGCTAGCCGCGTGCGTTTGCGTGAGCCCGGCCGGGCGCAGAAAGCGGCTGTACAGAAAGCGCCCGGGGGCGATAGGGGTACGGGTGGTCAGGATATTGCGTGCCATGCGGCCAACCTTTGAAAAAATGGCCGGGGTCGCCCCCGGCCCAAACTTACCCACACACTCTACAACTATCGTTTGCCGGCACGGTGCTGCGTGCCGGCGTGACACCAAAAAGCCGTATCGACTGACGCTAGTCCTTGAACATGCGAAAGCCGCTGATCATGGTGGACACCATGCTCTGCTTGGACATGATGTCCTCGCGGATAGCCGCATACACGTGGATCATCACAAACAGCAAAATCGCCCACATGCCCAGGCGGTGCCAGCTGTGCACATCCAGGCTATTGCCGAATGCCACAATCACCCAGTTAAACGCGGTATGCGCCCAGCTGCCCTCACCGGTGCCTTCGCCGTACAGTGCAAAGCCGCTGGCGCACATGAATAGCGTGGCCCAGATAAAGCTGGCCATGGCGATCTGGCCTACCGGGTTGTGGCCGATGTATTTCTTGGGGTAGCACTCGATAAACAGGTACCAGCGGATTTCAAAGAAAAATTCCTGCCACCAGGCTTTATCCCACACCGGCACCAGAATGATCTCGCGTGCGTGGTGGTTGCCCACAATGGCCCAGTACAACCGCCCCACCAGCCCCACCGCCAGCACGTAGCCGGCAGCAAAGTGGGCAAAGCGGATATAGCCCATCACGTACTGAAACGTGGCCTCGCCCGGCACGCTGGGCAGTGGCTTGCCAATAAAATAACCGGTCAGCGATAGCGTGATGATGCACAGCACGGTGACCCAGTGCCACAGCCGTACCGGCGCCTCGTACACGTAAACCGACGTTACCTTGCGGCCCAGCCCCTGCGGGGCGTTGCCGTCAAAATCATAGCTTTTCATCGCTTGCTCCTGAGTCTTGGGTCACAACCTGCCACAACAGCTGCGCGGGCTGTGACGCTGCTCTGATAAACCGGCAGCGCCGCGGCAGGGGAGTGCAGCCCCCGCCGCGGGCCATTCCGGCGACCGGGCCGCCGCCGGGGTGTGCGGTGGCGGCAGCCCGGTCTGGGGGCGCGGGGTTGGCCGCATGCGGCCAACCTTGGCCGTTAGCGCACCTGTACCTTGACCAGCTCGCCGCCATCGTCGCCGATCACGTGAGTCGAGCAGGCCAGGCACGGGTCGAAGCTGTGCAGCGTGCGCAGTATCTCCAGCGGCTGGTCCGGTACCGCCATCTTGGTGCCCATCAGCGAGGCTTCGTAGGCGCCGATCTGGCCCTTGTCGTCGCGCGGGCCGGCGTTCCAGGTGGTGGGGACCACGCACTGGTAGCTGTCGATCTTGGTGTTCTCGATCTTCAGCCAGTGGCCCAGCGCGCCGCGTGGCGCCTCGGTAAAGCCCACGCCTTTTACCGACGCCGGCCAAGTGGACGGGTCCCACTTTTCGACGTTGGCCGTGGCGGTG
Organism: Neisseriaceae bacterium; assembly: GCA_027489245.1. GTDB lineage: Bacteria > Pseudomonadota > Gammaproteobacteria > Burkholderiales > Chromobacteriaceae > Vogesella. Next base: position 124,886 of record JAIYAC010000021.1, read on the forward strand.
TCGCCGTTCTTGATATTGGCGATCAGCTGGTCGTAGAAGCTGGCCATCTGGCGGGCGGCCCACACCGACTCCAGCGCACGGGCGGCGGTGCGGCCATTGGTGGAGAACATGGCTTCCAGCGGCGCGTTGAAGTGCTTCAGCAGTGCGTCTACCGGCTCCTTGAACTCGGCCTTGTTCTGGTGGTAGCCAATCAGGTAGCGCGCCAGCGGGCCCACCTCCATGGCGTGGCCTTTCCAGCGTGGCGACTTGATCCACGAGTACTTGGCCGACTCGTCCAGCGACTCGATGCGCGTCTTGGTGCCTTTGTGGTTCGGCCCCAGCTCGAATTTGGGCTCGGTGATGCCATCAAACGGGTGCAGGCCCTTTTTGTCGTCGCCGTAGCTGTACCAGCTGTGGGTAACGAACTCCTGGATCTCGTCTGGCGCGTACAGGTCTACCGGGTGGATCTCGCTGAACTTGCCATTAATGATGGCGCCGCGCGGCAGCAGCAGGTTGGCCGCACTGTAGTCATTGGCGCGTGCGGGGAAGTCGCCGTAGGACAACAGGCTCTGGCCGGCCAGGCCGCCGCCTATCTTGAACCACTCGGGGTAGAAGCCGGCAATGGCGATCACGTCCGGCACGTAGACCTGTTCGCAGAACTCGATGGTGCGGTCGATCACCTGTTTCACCAGGTTCAGCCGCTCCATATTGATAGCGCCCACCGCGCCGGTGTCGTCCACATTGATGGCGCACGGCATGCCGCCTACCAGCCAGTTCGGGTGCGGGTTCTTGCCGCCGAAGATGGTGTGGATCTTGACGATTTCTTTCTGGAAATCCAGCGCTTCCAGGTAGTGCGCTACCGCCATCAGGTTGGCTTCCGGCGGCAGCTTCATGGCTGGGTGGCCCCAGTAACCGTTGCGGAACGGGCCCAGCTGGCCGCTTTCTACAAAGCGCTTCAGCCGCGACTGCAAGTCACGGAAGTAGCCGGGGCTGGACAGTGGCCAGCTGGAGATGCTTTGTGCCAGCTCGCTGGTGCGCTTGGGGTCGGCCTTCAGCGCCGATACCACATCGACCCAGTCCAGCGCGTGCAGGTGGTAGTAGTGCACCAGGTGGTCGTGCACGTACAGCGCCGCCTGCATCATGTTGCGGATCAGGTTGGCGTTTTCTGGGATGTTGATCTTCAGCGCGTCTTCTACTGCGCGAACCGACGTCAGTGCGTGGGTGCCGGTGCACACGCCGCAGATGCGTTCCACAAACGCCCAGGCGTCGCGTGGGTCGCGGCCTTTCAGAATCACCTCCAGCCCGCGCCACATGGTGCCGGTGGACACGGCATTGGTAATCACGTTGTTGCTGTCGATGTTCACTTCGCAGCGCAGGTGGCCTTCGATGCGCGTTACCGGGTCTACCACTACGCGGCGGCCGCTGTTGTCCAGGGTAAAGCCTTGGGTCTGGTAGGCCATTACACGTTCTCCTTGTTCTTGTTCTGGCTGTCATCCAGCGGCTTCAGGTCTTGCTTTTTCAGTACCGTGCTCTTGATGGCGCTGACCGCGGCGTGCGCGGCAATGGCTGCGCCTACGCCGCCGGCGACCGTCATGCCGATCTGGTCGGCGTTGGCCTCGATGCCAAACTGCGGAATGCTGGTGACGCGGTCGTAGAACGAGCCCTTGTCCCAGAAGCCGTCTTCCGAGCAGCCTATGCAGCCGTGGCCGCTTTGCACCGGCCAGCTCACGCCGCCGTTCCAGCGCACGGTGGAGCAGGCGTTGTAGGTGGTGGGGCCTTTACAGCCCACCTTGTACAGGCAGTAGCCTTTGCGCGCGCCTTCGTCGTCCCAGGTTTCCACAAACTGGCCCGCGTCGAAGTGCGGGCGGCGGTAGCATTTGTCGTGAATGCGCTGGCCGTAGAACATCTTGGGGCGGCCCTGGCGGTCCAGCTCGGGGATGCGATCGAAGGTGACCATATAGGTAATCACGGCAGCCATCACCTCGGGGATGGGCGGGCAGCCCGGTACCTTGATGATGGGTTTGTCCAGAATCACCTGGTGTACTGGCGTGGCGCGCGTGGGGTTGGGCTTGGCGGCCTGTACGCAGCCCCAGCTGGCACAGGAACCCCAGGCGATCAGCGCCTTGGCGTCGGCCGAGACGCGCTTGAGTTTTTCCACGAAAGGCTCGCCGCCAGGGAAGCAGAACATGCCGTCTTCGTTTAGCGGCGGGTTGCCCTCGATGGCCACGATGTACTCGCCTTTGTGCTTTTCCATGATCTCTTCCAGGATGGCTTCAGCCTGGTGGCCGGCGGCAGCCATGATGGTGTCGTCGTAGTCCAGCGAGATCAGTGACAGGATGGCGTCTTTGGCCAGCGGGTGCGCCGAGCGGATGAACGATTCGGTGCAGCAGGTGCATTCCAGCCCGTGCAGCCAGATCACCGGCGTGCGTGGCTTGGTTTCCAGTGCCTGGGCGATGCGCGGCACAAACGCCGAGCCCAAACCCATCGAGGTGGCGGTGAGGCTGCAGAACTTCAGAAAGCTGCGGCGGGTAACACCCTGGCGCCGCATGGCCTGGTAGAAAGTCTCCATCGTGGTCTCTGCCTTATTCTGTTTTGTAGGGGGGTGGTTACAACATGGGTGGCAGCCTGTTACAAGAAGCGTGCCAGCTTGCGTGGGTGCGCAAGGTGCTGTTTTTAATGGGGTTTGTGCTGCGCCTTGCAGTAGGGTGGTAAGCGGCTTTGCAGTGGGTGCGGCCAACTGGCTGGCTGCTGTGCGGCCGCCTGTCTGGCGTGCAGGCAAAAAAATACCGGGCAGGCGCGGGGGCGGCCTGCCCGGCTGTTGTCATGCATAACAACCAGGTTTGGATGGAGGAGTGTGAGCGGCAATACCACTCGTGCAGCCCTCGCCAGGCAAGGGCTGCGCGCGGGGTACTACAGGCTGCCGGCCAGTAGCCAGGCACCGCTGGCTGCAATGGCGGCACCGGTGGCGCGGGCCCACAGGCTGGCGCGTGCCAGCAGGGTGTGGCCAGCCAGCAGGCCGGTGGCGTGCAGGGCGGCAGTTGCCAGCACAAAGCCGGCCATATAGCCGGCCAGGCTACCTGCCGGCGCTTCGGCACCGTGCGCATGGCCGTGTACCAGCGCGAAAGCGGCGATCAGCGGCAGGCCAATGCTTGCAGGCACGCGGCTACCGGCGGCAACCATCAGGCCCAGTACCAGTACCGACAGCGCAATGCCTGGCTCTACGGCAGGCAAATCCATACCGGCAGCGCCCAGCAGGCAGCCACCGAGCATGGCCAGCACAAAGGTGGCGGGCGCGGCCAGGCGTACCTTGCCCTGGTGAGCGGCGGCCCACAGGCCGACGGCCACCATGGCCAGCAGGTGGTCCAGCCCGCCTACCGGATGTGCCATGCCGGAAAGCAGGTTAAACGTGTCGTTATGGCCGGTGTGGGCCAGCGCGGGCAAGGCGGCCAGGCTAAGGGCGCCAGCCAGCAAGCTGCGGGTCGGGGTCATCAGTGTCTCCAGGTGGATGTGTGTCTTGCCCGTTTTGGCCCGGGCATGCAAGCGGCAGTGCAGGAAGCATGCCAGCTACGGTGGTGGGTAGGCGGGTGGGGCAAGTGGCTGTTTTTCAAAGGGATGGTGTAGCACTGTAACGGCTGGTGTTACAGCGGCTGGCAAGCAGCTTTGCACTGCCGTAGCCCGGCTGGCAAGCCGCTTGCCTGTGTCGCTGGGTTTGCCGTTAGCGGCGATTTCCTGAGATGGCAATAAGATCAGTCACAGTCTTGTCATGTTCCGGCGCTACATTCTTCTACAGCGCGGGGTTCTCCATGGTTTTCCGCGTCTCTCCTTTTCTTGTTTCTGTCCCGTTTCGGATGGTTGGCCCGCTCAGGCGGGCTTTCTTTTTGCTACAACGCCTTGACGCAGGTCTTAAACGCTTGTTTGTCAATGTGTTAGCCTGACGCTGTTTGTCTTGTTACCTGAGAGGAGTAAGTATGAACGCTGCCAAACGTATCAAGAAACTGATGGATGCCGGGGCCGACCCGCAGCAGCTGGAAACACTGAAACACCTGGCACTGGCGCTACAGCTGCAGCAGCCGTACGAGCTGCACCGCCTGTACGAGATTGACTACCCGTTTTTCGAGATTGCCATCCAGCTGCTGCAAGACTGGCGCCTGGGGCACCATATCGATGCACGCAGCAAGCTGATAGAGCGCCTGTTTGGCGAATACCCCGAGCTGATGCTGCCCAGCGAAGCCGAGCAGCACCCTGAGCTGCAGCCCGAACAGCCCGCCCCCGCCGAGGTTGCGCCGGCCGCCGAGGTGGCAGAGCAGGCCGCAGCACCGGCCAAACGCTCGCGCAGCAAGAAAAAACCGGCCAGCGAATAAGCCGCCAGCACGAGCAAAACCCCCTGGCTGCCGCCATGCAGCGCAGGGGGTTTTGCTTTATGTCGTGCCGCTTGCGGCGGTGGGCAGGGTCAGCGTAAAGCAGGCGCCGCCGTCTGCCCGGTTGGCCGCCGCCAGCGTGCCGCCGTGCTGCTCCACAATACCGTAGCTGATCGACAAGCCCAGGCCGGTGCCTTTACCCACCGGCTTGGTGGTAAAGAACGGGTCGAAGATGCGCGCCAGGTTGGCCGCAGCAATGCCGGGGCCGTTGTCGGCCACGCTTAACAGCACGCGGCCCTGGGCGCTGGCCAGCGTGAGCACCAGCGCCGGTGCCGCCTGGGTCTCTACGGCGTCGTAGGCGTTCTGGATCAGGTTCACCAGTACCTGCTGCAGCTGGTTGGCCGAGCCGGTGACCCACAGCGCGCTCTCCAGCCCGTGGCACTGCACGCTCACGCGGTGCGGCGCGGCCTGGCCCACCCAGTGCAGCGCACGCTGTACCACCTCGGCCAGGTTCACGCGCTGGCGGGTGTCGGTTTCGATCGCTGAAAACCGCTTCAGCGCATCGACAATCGCGCTGCTGCGCTGTGCGCCTTCCATCAGCCCGTCCAGCAGCGACGGCAAGTCGGCCAGCAGGCGGTCTATCTTCAGCTGCTGGCGCAGCGCGCCGGCGTCAGGGTTGGCCGCATGCACGGCGGCCAGGTACTGCTGCAGCTTGCCAGCGTAGCGCTGCATGGCGTGGGTATTGCCCACGATAAAGCTGATGGGGTTGTTCAGCTCGTGCGCCACGCCGGCCACCAGCCGCCCCAGCGACGCCATTTTTTCGGCCTGCACCAGCTGCGCCTGCGCGGCTTTCAGCGCCTCGTGCGCCTGTTTCAGCTCGGCGTAGGCTTTTTTCAGCTCGCCCACCGGGCGGCCCACCGCCACAAAGCCGCTGTAGCGGCGTTCGCCGTCGTACAGCGCGCTCACGTTCCACGTTACCGGTATGGCCTCGCCATTATGGGCGATCAGGGCGATTTCGATATCGCAGCCCTCGGCGTTGCCTGCGGCCAACCTTTGCAGCAGCAGCTCGCGCTCGGCCTCGCCCGGCACCAGGTCGGTGAGCTTGCAGGCGGTGAGCAGGCTTTCGCTCAGCCCGGTTAGCGACACCATGGCGCGGTTCACCTGGCGCACCTGGCCCAGGGTGTCACACACCACCATCACGTCGGTCATGGCTTCCAGCACGCCTTCGGTAAAGCGGTGCGCGTCGGCCAGCTCGCGGTGCTTGGCTTCCAGCGTTTCCTGCGATTGCACCAGCTCGGTATACACCTGGTCCATGCGGCGTATCACGTCGATCCAGGCTTCTTCGGCCAGCTCGCCGCCCAGGCGGGTGGCTTCGGCGCTGCTGCTGAGTTTGTCGGGCATGGGCTTCCTCTACTGCACCGTGCACACCTGGCACGGGTCGAAGCTGCGCACGATGTGCTGCACCGCCAGGGCTTGTGCGTCGTCGGCCACGGTACCCAGCAGGGCGGCTTCCAGCGGGCCGGGCTGGCCGTGGCTGTCGCGCGGCGAGAAGTTCCAGGTGGTGGGGGCGATGATCTGGTAGCGCTGGATGCGGCTGCCGTCCAGCGTGACCCAGTGGCCTAGCATGCCGCGTGCAGCTTCGGTCAGGCCTTCGCCACGGGCGTACAGCGGGTGGGCGGGCAGGGCGGTCTGGAATGGCGCGTCCAGCTCGATGGCGGCCAGCCAGCCCTGCATCTGCAGTACCAGCAGCGCCATTTCGCGCACCCGCGCCAGCACACGGGTATACACGGTGCTGCCTTGTGCCTGTACCAGCGCGGTGGTCAGGCGGTCGCGGCGCAGCAAGGCGCGGGCAATGGCGCCGGTTTGCGCCGGCTGCCCGTCCAGGCGGGGTGCCTTGCTCCAGCTGTAGGCGTCGGTTTTGTCCGGCACCGGCAGGGTGTCGTCGTCAAACGGGTGGGTGGGGCCGTAGTCCACCAGCCAGGCGTGGCGGCTGTGCTCGCGGATCTGTGAGGTATCCAGCACGTCGGTTTTGCCTTGCTGCCACACCCCGGCGGGCGACCAGGCGCTGCTGCCTTCGCCTTCCAGGTAGGCCGGGCCGGCGATCAGCGGCGCGTCGCAGCGGCCCAGTGCGGCAAGGCCGAGGCTGTCGGCCAGCAGGATGAAGCGCGCCAGGTCGGCTTGCGGCTGGCGGGCGGCGTAGTCGGCCAGTGCGGCGGGGCTGTCCCAGGCAGCGACTTCGGGCAGCGGCACGCCGTAGGTGTGCTGCTCCAGAAAGCGGCGAAACGCCGCCAGCCACTGGCCCAGGCGTACGCGCTCGGCGGCGGTTACGGTGCGGCTGACGCCACCAGGCTGGATCACCATGGTATGCGGCCAGTGCCCGGCCAGCGTGCCCATGAAGCGCATCAGCGTGGCGCGTGCGGCCAACATGGGGGCATGCGCGCTGCCTGCTACGGCCTTGAAACGGGCGCGGATATCGGCGTGCCAGCCGTGGCCGGCGTAGGCGTCGCGCGCGAAATCCGGCATGAAAAACAGGTAAAAGTGCGACAGGTGGTCGGCCACGTTTTCTACGGCGTGGATCAGGTTGGTCACGCGTTCGCCGTTGGCCGGTGGCGTCACGTTATACAGCTGTGCCAGCGCCCGCGCAGCGGCGACCGACTGCGATACCGAACAGATGCCACAGATGCGCGGCACAATGGCCAGCGCGTCCATGGCCTGGCGGCCTACCAGAATGCGCTCGAAGCCGCGAAACAGCCCGCTGGTGGCTTCCGCGGCGGCGACCTTGCCGTCTTGCAGATCCAGCGTCAGGGTGAGGTCGCCTTCCACACGGCCCAGCGGGCCCAGTATGCGTCGTGTCATGGGGTGTTCTTTTTAGGGAGCGAGGGCGGCATGGTGATGCGGTCCTGTGTGGCGTTGACCTTGACCCGCGTGGGGGTGGCCGATTTGGACAGCGTGGACAGCGCCACAAACCAGGCCTTGGGCATGTCGGTAGGCAGGCCCACCGGGAAGCCGGCGATCTTGGGGGTCTCGAAAAACGCGTGGCCGGGGTCGGCAAAGTCGGGGGCGGTGCAGTTGATGCACGGGTAGCCGCCGGTCAGGCAGGAGCCTTCGCCGTTCCAGGTGCGGATATTGCAATCGGCGTGCGCCTGCGTGCCTTTGCAGCCGACAAACTCCATCAGGCAGCCCTGCTGGCCGGGCGCTTCGGCGCTGGCCTTGAATTCGTAAAACTCGTTCTTGTCGCAGCCGTGGTGCACCAGCTTGTCGGCGTAAAAACGCGGGCGGCCCAGTGGGTCCAGGTCGTTGGCGCTCAGTGCGTTGGCGGCCAGCAGCGCCAGCGTTTCCAGCACCCAACCGGGGTGGGTGGGGCAGCCGCTGATGTTCACTACCGGCAGGCCGCTGCTGCCGGCAAAACCGCCGCCCAGCAGGCCGCCGGGCTGGCTGCCCTGCCACGCCAGGCCGGTGGCGCCGGTCAGGTTGTCGCCGGCGGCGGTAATGCCGCCGTAGGCGGCGCAGGTACCCACCGCCACCACGTAGCGGGCGCGGGCGGCCAGCGCGGCGATCTGCTGGTAGTAGGGCTGGTGTGCGGCACCGCTGATGTGGAAGCGCCCGTCGGCGCCCAGCATCACCGAGCCTTCCAGGCACAGGATGTCGATGCCGTCTGCGGCCAACCCTGCCAGTAGCGGGGCCACCTCGTCGCCGCTGGCTTCGGTCAGCGACGGGTGGTAGGCCAGGCGGATGCCGCTATCGGCCAGCGCGGTGAAAAAGTCGGGGCTTTCCGCACACAGCGCCGACAGCGTACAGCCGCCGCAGCCGCCGCTTTGCAGCCACACCAGGGTAGCGGGTTTCATGTTATTCCAGCCCATAGCGCGTGAGCTTGCTGCGCAGGCCTACCCGCGACAGGCCCAGTTCTTCGGCGGCGCGGGTTTTGTTCCAGCGCTGGCGGGTAAGCGTTTCTTTGAGGATGCGCTTTTCCAGTGCCTCCAGCCGCGTTTTGAGGTCGCCCTCGATACCGGCCAGAAACGCCAGCTCGGCGACTTGTTCTTCGGCGGCGGCCTGCAGCACCTCGGGTGAGAGCAGCTCGGCGCCCAGCGCGTCGCTATCGGCTAGCACCAGCATGCGGTTCAGCTCGTTGCGCAGCTGGCGCACATTGCCCGGCCAGCGGTAGAGCCGCAGCGCGTCCAGCGTGGCCGGCAGCAGGGTGAGGCCGGGGCGCTGGTAGTGCTGGCGGGCTTCGTCCAGCAGCTTTTCGGCAATCAGCGGGATATCGGCCGGGCGCTCGCGCAGCGGCGGCACGGTCACGGCAAAGGCCGACAGCCGGTAGTACAGGTCTTCGCGAAAGCGCCCCTCGCGCACCAGCTCGGCCAGCTTGCGGTTGGTGGCCGATACCACGCGCACGTCTACTTTCAGCGGGCGCGGGCTGCCTACCGGGCGGATTTCGCCTTCTTGCAGCACGCGCAGCAGCTTGGCCTGGAAGGCGGGCGAGGTTTCGCCGATTTCATCCAGAAAAATGGTGCCGCCGTCGGCTTGCTGAAACAGGCCGACGTGGTCCTGGTAGGCGCCGGTAAACGCCCCGCGCTTGTGGCCGAACAGCTCGCTTTCCAGTAGCTGCTCCGGCATGGCGGCGCAGTTTTCCACCACAAAGGGGCGCTCGCGGCGGTGGCTGGCGTAGTGCAGCGCCCGCGCCAGCAACTCTTTGCCCACGCCGGATTCGCCCTCTATCAGCACGGCGATGTCAAAACCGGCCACGCGTTCCAGCAGCGCACATACCTGGCCCAGCGGGCTGTCGGGGGCGCGGGTGATATTGGCCATGGCGTGGCGGGCTTTCAGCTCGCGGCGCTTGCCATCTACCCGGCTTTGCAGCCACGGTGCCGAGGTTTTCAGCTCCACGTGCAGCAGCGCATTATCCTGCTGCAGGCGGAACAGCTCGGCCGCGCCCTGTACGGTCAGCAGCAGGCTTTCCGGGTGCCAGGGTTTAAGCAGGTACTGGTAGATGCCGGCTTCGTTCACGGCGGCGATGATGTCGGCGTTGTCGGTGTAGCCGGACAGGATGATGCGCACCACCTGCGGGTGGCGCTCGCGCACGCGGCGCAGCAGCGCCACGCCGGTCATGTCCGGCATGCGCTGGTCGGTGACGATCACCTGGATGAATTCGCTTTCCAGAATAGCCAGCGCCTCATCGGCGCTGCTGGCGGTAAACAGCGTGAAGTCGTCTTCCAGCGTGCGCTGTAGCGCTTCCAGCGAGCGGATTTCGTCGTCCACCAGCAAAACGGTAGCTTGGGGGCTCATGGCGTGTCTTTCAGGGGCATGGGCGTATTGTAACGGGGCCTAGCAAATGCGCGGCAGCATCTCGCCGGCCAGCCAGTCCAGCAGGCGTTCGCCGCCAAACGGCGTGCGTACCCGCACAAAGTGGTGCGCATCGGCCACCACCTGGCCAATATTGGCCGCATGGCGGCCCAGCGGGTGGGCGCGCAGCGCGGCCAGCGCGGCGTCGGCTTCGTGCGCCGGGCAGATGGCCACCAGCTTGCCTTCGTTGGCCACGTACAGCGGGTCCAGGCCCAGAAACTCGCAGGCGGCGCGTACCGCCGGCTGCAGCGGAATGGCGTCTTCCTGCAGCTGCATGCCCACGCCGGACTGGCGGGCGATTTCGTTCAGCGTGGTGGCCAGGCCGCCACGCGTGGGGTCGCGCATCAGGCGCAGGCCGGGGCTGGCCGCCATCAGCGCCGCCGCCAGGGTGTGCAGCGCAGCGCTGTCGGACACGATGGGGCTGGCAAAGCCCAGGTTTTCGCGCTGGCTCATCACCGCCATGCCGTGCTCGCCCAGGCTGCCGGACACCAGGATCGCATCGCCCGGCTTGGCCTGGCTGCCGCACAGCTGCACGCCGTCGGCCACCACGCCGATGCCGGTGGTGTTGATGTACACGCCGTCGCCGTGGCCGCGTTCTACTACCTTGGTGTCGCCGGTGACGATGCGCACGCCGGCGTCGCGCGCGGCGGCGGCCATGCTGTGCACGATGCGCTGCAGCTCGGCCAGCGGCAGGCCTTCTTCCAGGATAAAACCGGCGCTCAGGTACAGCGGCGTGGCACCGCCCATGGCCAGGTCGTTGACCGTGCCGTGCACCGCCAGGCTGCCGATATCGCCGCCGGGGAAAAACAGCGGCGAGATCACATGGCTGTCGGTGGCCATGGCCAGGCGGCCGCCGGGCGGCGGCAGGATGGCCTGGTCATTGCCCTGCTCCAGGTAATCGTTGCGAAAGGCCGGGGCGAACAGTTCGTCCACCAGCTGCGCCATGGCGCGGCCGCCGCTGCCGTGGGTCATGTCGATGCGGCCGTGGGTAAAGTCTAGCTTGCGGGTGGTGTGGCTCATGCCGGTTGCTCCTGCGGCGCGGCAAAGCGGCCGTAGTGGTAGTGGGCGGCGCAGGCGCCTTCGCTGGACACCATGCAGGAGCCCAGCGGGTTGTCGGGGGTACAGACAATGCCGAACACCTTGCAGTCTTGCGGCTGCTTTTGCCCGCGCAGGATGGCGGCGCACTCGCAGGCGCGGTGGTCCGGCACGTGGCGGTAGGGCAGGGCAAAGCGCCGCTCGGCGTCGAAGTCGGCGTAGTCGGGGTGGATAGCCAGCGCCGACTGCGGCACCTGGCCCAGGCCGCGCCATTCAAAGGTTGGCCGCAGCACCAGCGTCTCGGCCACCACGGCACGGGCGGTGGCGTTGCCGTCCGGGGTAACGGCGCGGGTGAACTGCGTGGCCACACCGGCTTCGCTACGGTTGATGCGCGCTATCAGCATCAGCACCGATTGCAGCACGTCTAGCGGCTCGAACCCTGCAATCACCACCGGCTTGGCGTAGGCGTCGGCCACCGCCTGGTAGGGCGCGCTGCCGATCACGGTACTGACGTGCGAGGGGCCGATGAAGCCGTCCAGCTGTACCGCGTCGCCGGCGGCCAGCAGGTGCTGCATGGCAGGCGGCGTCAGTACGTGGTTGCAGAACACGCTGAAGTTGGCCAGCCCTTCGGCACGGGCGGCTTTCAGTGCCAGCGCGGTGGGTGGGGTGGTGGTTTCAAAGCCGATGGCAAAAAACACCACCTGCCGCGCCGGGTTGTCACGGGCGATCTGCAGCGCGTCGGCGGTGGAGTACACCATGCGCACGTCGCCGCCCAGCGCCCGCGCCTTGTACAGGCTCAGCTTGTTGCTGGCCGGTACGCGCAGGCAGTCGCCGTAGGTACAGACGATGGCGCCGTGCTGCAGCGCCAGCTCGATGGCGGAATCGATCCGGCCAATGGGCAGCACGCACACCGGGCAGCCGGGGCCATGGATCAGCTTGACCGCCGCCGGCAGCAGGCCGGTGAGGCCGTAGCGGGCGATGGCGTGGGTGTGGCCGCCGCAGAACTCCATCAGCCGGTAGCGGCGGCCGGGTTGTACCGCCTCGGCAATGCGCGCGGCCAGGCCGCGGGCCACGTCGCCACGGCGGAATTCGTCTACGTATTTCATGGCTGTTCCCCCTGCGGCAGCGCGGCCAGCTCGTGCATCAGCGCCAGCGTTTTTTCGGCCTCGGCGGCGTCCAGCCGGCCAATGGCGTAACCCACGTGCAGGATCACGTAATCGCCGGGCTGCACGCCTGGCACCAGGGCGACGGATACGTCGCGCATCACGCCGTCTACCTCGACACGGGCGTTATCGCCCGCCAGCAGCTCCGTCACTTTTACCGGCATGGCCAGGCACATGGGTCAGTCTCCTTGTTGGCCAGTACTTGCCGCGCTACCCAGGCCTGGCCCACGGCCAGCCCCCCGTCGCCGGCCGGCAGAGCCTGCGGGTGGTAGACGGCCAGTCCGGCCTGTTGTAATGGGGGTAGCAGGGCGGCCAGCAGGGTGCGGTTGGCAAAACAGCCGCCGCCCAGTGCCACCGTGTTGATGTTGTGGTGTTGAGCCGCCGCCAGCAGCCAGCTGGCCAGTGCCGCCGCCAGCGTGGCGTGCCACAGGCTGGCGATGGCGGCAGCGTCGGGCTGGGCCAGCAGCGGCTGTAGCAGCGGCGTCAATTGCAAAACGTTGGCCGCATCGATATGCCAGCCGCCAGCCAGCGGTGTGGCAGGGCGGGCCAGCGCTTGCAGCCGCTGCGGCGCTTCGCCCTCGTAGCCTTGCTGCAGGCACACGCCGGCCAGCGCCGCCACCAGGTCGAAATAGCGGCCCATGCTGCTGCTGTACGGCGTGTTGATGCCGCGTGCCAGCTGCTGGCCCAGCAGCGGCCAGGCCGGCTGGGCGCCAAAGCGGCGCTCGGCTTCGTCGGCATGGCCGTGTTGCAGCAGCCAGGCAGCGGCCACGCGCCATGGCGCGCGCGCGGCGGCATCGCCACCGGGTAGCGCCAGCGGTGTCAGGTGGCCGATGCGCTGGCTGTGCGCGCCGTCCACCAGCAGCAGCTCGCCGCCCCAGGCGCCGCCGTCGTCGCCCACACCGTGGCCGTCCAGCGCCAGACCCAGCACCGGGCCGTGCAGCTGGTGTTCGGCGCACACGGCGCCGATGTGGGCGTGGTGGTGGCCCACAGGTACCAGCGGCACCTTGGCCGCTGCGGCCAACTGTGCGGCCAGCTGGCTGGCAAAGTGCTCGCCGTTGTCGCAGGCCATGGCCTGCGGCGGGTGGCCTGCGTGTAGCTGCAGTGCAGCCACGGCGTGCTCCAGCGCCACGCAGGCGGCCGGGTGCGCCAGGTCGCCCACGTGGGCACCGGGCAGCGCCGCGTTGCCGTACAGCAGCGCCGGGGCGTTTTTCAGATAGCTGCCGGTGGCCAGCACGGTAGCGCCGTCGCCAGCCAGCGGCAGCACGTCTGGCACATAGCCACGGCTGCGGCGCAGCGTGGCGGTGCCTAGCGCGTCCACGCGCAGCACGCTGTCGTCGCTGCGGGCGTGGATGGCGCGATCGTGCAGCAAAAAGCCGTCGGCGATGCCGGCTAGCGCGGTGAGGGCTTCGTGGTTATCGATAGCCACCGGTGCGCCGCTGGTGTTGCCACTGGTCATCACCAGCAGCATGGGCTGGGCTTCATCCAGCCAGCCGGTGCCGGCGGGGCGGCCGGCGGCCTCGTGCCATAGCAGCAGGTGCAGCGGCGTGGGGGGCAGCAGTACGCCCAGCTCGGCCAGGCCCGGCGCCAGCGCGTCCGGCAGCGCCAGCTCGCTGCGTGGCAGCAGTACGATGGGGCGCGCCGGGCTGGCCAGCAGCGCGGCGGCGGTGGCATCCAGCTGTACCACGCCGTGCAGGCTGGCGAGGTTGGCCGCCATCAGTGCCAGCGGCTTGGCCGGGCGGTGTTTGCGCTGACGCAGGCGAGCGATGGCAGCGGCGTTGCGGGCGTCGCACGCCAGATGAAAGCCGCCGCTGCTTTTTATTGCCACAATACCGCCGCCCTGCAGCGTGGCTAGCGCCAGTGCCAGCGGGTCGCCGGCCAGCGGCGCACCATCCGCGCCCCGGTACTGCAGCTGCGGGCCGCAAGCCGGGCAGCAGGTGGGCTCGGCATGAAAGCGGCGGCTGGCGGGGTGGTGGTAGTCGGCATGGCAGGCCGCGCACAGCGCAAAGCCGGCCAGTGTGGTGGCGCTGCGGTCGTAGGGCAGGGCGCGGGTGACGCTGTAGCGCGGCCCGCACTGGGTGCAGTTGATGAAGGCGTGGCGCCAGTGGCGGCCACCTGGCTGGCACAGCTCGGCCAGACAGGCGTCGCACGGTGCGCTGTCGGCGGGCAGCCGTACCTGCGCCACGTTGCCCTCGCTGGCGGCGATGACGAAACCCTGCTCGCCCTGCGGTGGCAGCGCGTGGCTGGTGAGGCTATCCACCTGTGCCTGCGGCGGCAGGCTGGCCAGCAGCTGCACGGCAAAGGCGTCCAGCTGCGCCGGCTTGCCTTCTATCTCGATCACTACCCCGCTGGCGTGGTTGGCCACTTGGCCGGCCAGGCCCAGCGCGCTGGCCACACGCCAGACGTGCGGGCGGAAACCCACACCCTGTACGCGGCCACGGGCGGTAAGGCAACGGCGTTGCAGCGTCATGCGTTAGCCCTGCGCCAGCTGCGCTTCCAGCGCGGCGACCTGGGCTTTTAGCGCCGCCAGCTGGTCCAGCTGGGTCTGGCGCTCGGCACGCTGGGCGCGCGCCTCGATCAGCCCGTAGGCCAGCCATTGCAGCCAGGCGTCCATGCCCTCGCCGCTACGGGCGCTCAGCTGCAGCACCTCGATGGCGGGGTTCACGCGGCGGGCGTAGTCGATACAGGCGTCCACGTTGAAATCCAGGTGCGGCAGCAGGTCGGTTTTGGTGAGCACCATCAGGCTGGCGGCGGCAAACATGTCCGGGTACTTCAGCGGTTTGTCTTCGCCCTCGGTCACCGACAGGATGGCTACCTTGTGCGCTTCGCCCAGGTCGAACGCGGCCGGGCACACCAGGTTGCCCACGTTTTCGATCAGCAGCAGGCTGTCGTCCTGCAGCGCCAGCGCGTCCAGTGCCTGGCCTACCATGTGGGCGTCCAGGTGGCAGCCTTTGCCAGTGTTGATCTGGATGGCCGGCGCGCCAGCTGCGCGGATGCGCTCGGCATCGTGCGCGGTTTGCTGGTCGCCCTCGATTACCGCCAGCGGGGTCGATGCGGCCAACCTTTGTACGGTTTCGGTCAGCAGCGTGGTTTTGCCGGAGCCAGGGCTGGACACCAGGTTCAGCGCAAAGATGCCGCGCTCGGCCAGGCGGCGGCGGTTCACGGTGGCGTACTGCTTGTTTTTGCCCAGAATGTCTTGCTCGATCTTCACCATGCGCGCCTGGCTCAGCCCAGGAGCGTGGGCGTGCGCCGGGCCGTGGCCGTAGTGGAGGCTGCCGTCGGCCAGCTGCAGCGGTGCGCTGTCTGCTGCTTCGGGCTGGGTGTGCGGGTGGCCGTGGTCATGATGGTGCGAGTGATCGTGAGCATGATCGTGCGGGTGATCGTGCTCATGGTGATGGTGGTGATGGCCGTGTGCGTGGCCGCCGGCGCGGCTCGGGCGGTACGGGTATTTCACGGCCGGTTTCTGGCCCTCGATGCTGACATTGCCTTCGGCGCAGCCACAAACGGTACACATGGGTGGGTCCTTTCTTGTTCTGTTCGGTGTTGTGCTTTTTTGTGCAGGCGGTAACGGTGCGGGCAGGGCTTATTCCACCTCTAGCTCTGCCACGCGCAGTTCCTCGCCGCCGGTAACCTGTACCTGGTGGCGGCTGCAGCAGGGGCAGGCGTCAAAGCGCGCGCTGATGGCCACCTCCTGGCTACAAGCCAGGCACCAGCCACGGCCGGGTTCGCGCAGCAGGTGCACCTGTGCGCCATCGGCCAGGCTGCCGCGCAGTACCACGTCCAGGCAGAAGGTTAGCGCTTCCGGCTCGACACCGGCCAGCTCGCCGACCTGTAGCCAGATCTGTTTGACGCGGCGGAACTGCTGCGTCTGTGCGTGTTCTTCCAGCAGCTGCACGATGCCTTCGGCCAGCGACATTTCATGCATGAGCGTGTTCCTTATTATCGAAGCCCGCCAGTGTAAAGCTTACACAAGGGTCAATGAGCAATAGCCGGCGGGTAATCTGCGGGGTGTCCCCGTTGGCCGCAGCCTGCACCATGCAGCCGGCGGGGTGGGTGTGCCACAGCGTAGGCGGCAGCACGCGGTAATGGCTGATGCGGCCGTTTGGCCCCAGGGTGGCCAGGTGCAGCAGCGGGCCGCGTGCGGTGTCTACCCGCGCCAGGCCACTGCCGGCCAGCGGGCTGGCGCAGGCGTGTGGTGGCACGCCCAGCAGGGCATCTGCCAAGGCCAGCAGCCGCGCCAGCAGGCGCGCGGCGCTCATGTGGCCGGCGTGCAGCCACGGTTGCAGCAGGCTCTGGTAGCGCGCCAGCGCGCCGGTTTCCACCGCCTGGCCGTGCCAGGCGGGGTGGGGGCCAGCCAGCCAGTGCGGCTGGGCGGCCAGCTGCTGGCTGTCGGGTAGCACCAGTAGCGCCGGTGCGGGCTCGGCTGGCTGTTGCAGCAAGACCTGCAGGGCGCGGGCGGCCGGGCTATGGCCGCTGGCGGCCCACTTTTGCCAGCCGGCCAGGCCGTATTGCCGCCAGGGGCGGGTGCGGGTGCCAAACACGTTGTGTTCGGCCAGTACCGCGCAGTCGGCGATCGTGCGGGCCTGGCCCAGCGCCGCCAGACAGCGCGGGTCGGGGGGCTGGCCGCAGGCAGGGCCCCAGTCCAGCAGCCAGCGACGCAGCGTTTCGCGGATGGCTTCCAGGCGTACGCTGTCCAGCGCGCTGCTGTCTGCTGCTGCAGGCTGCCCGCTGGCGCAGGCAAGCGCCAGGCGTGCAGCCAGGCTTTGCGCGTGGCTGCACAGGGCAAACAGGCGGCCGGCCAGCGCACAGGCGTCGTCTGCGCTGCGGCCAATGAACAGCTGCTCTGCGGCCAACCTGGGCCAATGCAGCTGCGCCTGGCCGTGCTGGCGTTGCAGCGTGATGCTGTCGCGGCTCATGCGCCCAGCCCGAACAGGCGGCGCCGGCTCAGATCCGGCCCGGCCGGTGCTGCCGGCGGCGGTGGCGGTGGTACTTCGAACAGCAGGCGCAGCACTTCGCGCGCGGTGTCGCGTGCGCTGTCGTGGTCGGCAAACTGCGGCAGCGGTGAAAACAGCGAGCACATCAGGTAGGGGCCAATGGCGGCTTCATGGCCGGGGATAAAGGGCATGGCGCCTTCCGGCAGCACCACCAGGACTTCTTCGCCGGGCTGGCTGGCGGGTAGCGGGGCGTCGCCGGGCAAGATCATCAGGTTGATGAACCACGGGGTAATAAGGGTGCCGACCCACCAGCCCTGATACCGGCGAAAGCCCTCGGCCTGCACACGGATGGCCGGGTTCAGGATGGGGATGCCCTGCATGCGCGTGGCGTGTATCAGGCCGTAGACCGCCTCCAGCTCGAAGCTGGGGTCGTGCGGCCAACCTTGCCGCTGGGCCGGGGCATTCACGGCAGCACCATGAACTGGCTGTGCGCGCCGTCGCACACCGGGCAGCGCCAGTGCTCGGGCAGCGCGCTAAACGGGGTGCCGGGTGCAATTTGCCATACCGCGTCGCCCTCGGCCGGATCGTATACCCACCAGCAGATCTTGCATTCCAGCCGTGCGTCGTCGGCCAGGCGGTCTTCGTGGCCCAGAAAGCTGCCTTCAAAGGTGTTCATGCGGGTTGCTCCAGACGAAGCCAGTCCAGCGCTTCTTGCAGGCGCTCGATGGCATCGGCGATGTCGTCGTCGGCGGCCAGGGCGACTTCTGGCATGCGGGTGATTTCCAGCGTGTCCAGCAGGATGGCGTTCATGCCGTTGAAGTACTGCACCCGCCATACGTTTTGCAGGCGGGTGGCCATGACGCGGCATTTGCCGTAGCCGCGCGAGAACACGCCGCTGTTGCCGCCACCCAGGTTGGCATCGATATAGGCCATGTCTTCGGGCGTCATCGGCAGCAGGCTGAAGTTGATCACGTGGTCTTCGTCGCCGTCCTGATAGGCGGCCACGCGCTCGGCGATTTCG
The DNA here is from genome assembly GCA_027489245.1 of Neisseriaceae bacterium. Lineage (GTDB taxonomy): Bacteria > Pseudomonadota > Gammaproteobacteria > Burkholderiales > Chromobacteriaceae > Vogesella. Next base: position 142,713 of record JAIYAC010000021.1, read on the forward strand.
GCCAGCACGGCCGGGGCGTTCATCAGTGCCACACCTGCCGGGTCGAACGGCGTCAGCTCGCGGCTGCCAAAGGCACGTGCCTGCTGCCACACGGCGGCGGGGATGGCACAGGCTTCGATACGGTCGGCCAAGGGTTGGCCGCTGGCGTCCAGCTCCAGCACGCGCCACACGCCGGCAAAGACGGATTCTTGTATCTGTAGCTCGTGGCCGTTGGTGCAGCGCACGCGGGCGCTGACTTCACCTTCGCCCAGCAGCTGGCTGATCAGCGTGCGCTCGTCGCGGCCCAGGCTGTTCAGCAGCAGCGACGGGTAGGGCTCGCTGCTGCCATCCCAGGCTTGCATGCGCTGGATCAGCTCGGCTACCAGCGCCTTGGCGTCTTCCAGGTGGGCGGTTTCTTCGGCGGTGGGCAGGTACGGCATGTCGAAGCCGTCCAGCTCGCGCGGCAGCGGCATGTAGTTCAGGTCGGGGTCGACCGGCTGGGAGCCGGGGCCGATGCCGACGACCGGAATGGGAAAGGCCTTGGGCAGGATAAAGGTGCTCATTGGCAGGCTCCGCTGGTGTGGCTGGTGACAGGAATGCCTACCGAGGGCGGGCGGCGTACCGGCGCGGCCAGTAGCTCGGCAAAGCGGTGTACCACGTCTGGCCAGTCCATCAGCCCGACGATCACGCCGGTGTAGCCGCCGTCACGCAGGAAGACCAGCGCCGGGTATTTCAGTACGCCAAAGCGGCTGGCCAGCGTGCGGCTGGCGGCCGGGTTGGCCCAGCAGATGTGCGGCGCGCTGCCGGGCAGGCTTTTGAGTACCTCGGGCACGATGATGGCGTTGTCGGCGACTTCGGGGTGCTGGTGCGGGTCGGCATTCAGCATCAGCACCAGCTGCGGGTGGGCGGCGGCCAGCGTATCCAGGTTGGCCGCATCGGTTTCGCTGTAGCCCAGCGCGGCAAGGCGGCTGGCGACGGTGTCGAAGGTGGGGATATACGATTGCATGGTGGGTGGCCTTGCGTTGTCAGCTAGATGGGGTGGTGGGTGTCAGCAGTGCCTGCAGATGTGGCGGCAGCTGCGGCTCGCGTTGGTGCAGGTCGGCAAAGTGCTGTTCTGGCTGGTAATGGCCGGCCAATGCGGCTTCCAGTGCGGCGATGGCGGCCAGAATGTCGGCAGCGCGGGTGTCGTCCAGCAGCTCGCGCGCGGCGCCGGTGAACACCAGCAGCCACTGGCCGGCCGCTACCTCGCCCAGCAGGCGGGTATCGATGTCGACCAGGCTGCCGTCGCGGTCGCGGCAGCGGGCGCTAAACCAGCCGGGGCTGACCACTTGCATCGGGGTGCCCATGCACATCAGCGCGGCTCCCCGTCAAACAGCACGCGGGCGTCGCCCACACGGCAGGCGCTGTCGGCGGCCGGGCGTTCTGCCTCGTAGCGGGTGATATCCAGGCTGCCGTGGTTTAGCCGGCTGCCGTCGTCCGGGCGCGCGCTGGCTTGTACGCCCCATGCGGCCAACGTTTGTACCGCCATGTCCAGCGCGGCGGGCAGCTGGGCGCGTACGGCGGGCGACAGGCTGCCGCCGTAGTCTTCCAGCTCTACCGGCTGTACGCCGATGAGGGTGATGGCCGTGGGCAGGGCGCTTTTCAGGTCAGCCAGGGCCAGCACTTCGGAAAAACCGGTCTGGTGCAGGCTCATTTTCTTGGCGGTGAGGTAGGCGGGCACGGCATCGTCGTGGTAGGCGCGCAGGGTGCCAGGCGGCAGACCAAAGTCGATGGCGTCCAGAATCAGTAGGTGGCCGGCGGCTTCGACATAGGGCAGCAGCAGCAGGCCCTGGGTGCCGCCGTCGATGACTTCTACGTGGGCGGGCAGGTCGTAGCGGGCGTACAGCGCTTCGGCGCAGCGTACGCCAAAGCCTTCATCTGCCCATAAGAGGTTGCCCAGCCCCAGTACCACGATATGCGGCGTTGACATGGTGTGTGTTCCGGCCTGTTACAGAGGCCGTTACATATACAAAGTGCGTGCCAGCTTTGTGTTTATGCTGCTGCGTGGCAAGTGGCTGATTTTTATGGTGTTGTGTGGGGGCAGCTGGTGCGGGAGGTATTGGGGTGAAAGGTTGGTTTTCGTTTTGGCAAGTACGTGTGGAAAGAAGGTTTTCGCTGCGGGCGGCCTAACGGTAGCGTGCGGTGAGCCGCTGTACCCAGCCACGCTGTTGCAGCTGGCGAAAGCTGGCCTGGTAGCGCGCTACCTGAGTGGCGGCGGTGCCGGGGCTAAAAGCGATATACAGCGGCTGCGACAGCCCGGGTAGCGTAAAAGCAGCTTGCAGCTGGCGGCTGTCCAGCCCGGCCTGGGCGCTGCGGTAGCGCAGCACTACCTGGTTGGAAAACGGCAGCAGGTCGATACGGCGGGCAAACAGCTTGCGGATATTGCTCAGGTCGTCGCTGCTTTCCTGCAGGTTCTGGCCCAGCACAAAGCCCTGTTGCAGCAGGTATTGCATTTTGACATCGCCCGCGGTGGCGCCTAGCTGCCAGACGCGTGCTTCGTCCAGGTTGCGGGCGCTGACTTCCTGACGCGCGGCCAGGCGCCAGACAGTGACGTCATTGGGGGCGATTTCACCTACCCAGCCAAAGTGCGCTTCGCGTTGCGGCGTACGTGCCAGGCAGAAAATCATCAGGCCGGGCGTGGTTTCGGCCATCTGGTAGGCGCGTGCCCAGGGCAGAAAGCGGATGTCCAGGGTGTCGCCGTTTTGCCGTGCCAGCTGGCGTGCGGTTTCCAGGGCAATACCCCACGGCTGCGGGCTGGCACTCTGGAACGGTGGAAACTCGGTGGTCACTGCCGTGATGGTGGCCGCACAGGCAGGGGCACAAAGTAGCAGGGGGAGCAGGCGGCTGGGCACGGTAGGCTGGTGGGCTGGTGGGCTGGGGAGTGAACGAGGTGTCATGACTCTAGCGTGCCATGACTGCGTCGTTAAGTGCTTTTGTGCTGCTGGCAGAAAATTTATTGAAATTTGCGTACACGTGGTGTTTTACGCTGCATTTGTCGCGTTATCCTGATGGACTATTTATTGCTCTGGGTTAAACGCCACCCTAAGCTGTAGTACCGGCATTGTGGTGTCCACATCATGAATATCCCTGTACTGCAAGCCTTGTCCCTGCTGCACCGCTGCAGCACCGTCGCGCTGGGCACCCATTCTCTGGCGGTGCCGGGCTACCCCTTTGTCACCGTGTTGCCTTTTGCCCCCGGGCCGGATCACAGCCCGTGGCTATTGATGAGCAGCCTGGCCGAGCACAGCCGCAACGCCGCGGCAGACCCCCGTGTCAGCCTGCTGCTACAGGCCCCTGCTGACGATGTACTGCAGCAAGCCCGCATGACGCTGGTGGGCGAGCTGCAGCAAGCAACGCCAGACGCCGACCTACAGGCTCGCCTGCTGCGCTATTGCCCCGAGTTCGAGCAGTATCTGGCGCTGGGGGATTTCAGTTTTTACCGGCTGTCTTTACGTGCGCTGCGCTTTATTGGCGGCTTTGGCCACATGGGCTGGGTGCAGGCCACCGCCTGGCAGGCCATACCGCAGCTGGACCTGGTGGCAGAGGCGGCCATGCTGCCCGCACTCGCCACACCGGGGGGGCAGGTGAGCGTACTGGGGGCTGATTGCCATGGTGTGGACTACCGCATACATGGCCTGCGGCAGCGGCTGGATTTTGGCGAAGCGGTGCCGGCCGGGCAGCTGCTGGCACGAACCCGTGCCGCCTTGGCCGCAGGCGAGTTGCGCTAATGTTACAGAGGCGGGCGCTAAGGTAGTGGGCGCAGGGTAAATACGGCATACTAAAATGTAGTTTAAGATTTATCGGTTCATTTAAAACAATAAGCCATAAAATGAGGTGACTATGAGCCAGAAAATCAGGCTGGATCGCTGGTTTTGGCAGTCTTTCCTGCGCACGGCACTGATTCCCCTGCTGGTGATCGAGTTAGGGTTCTTGCTGATCTACTGGGTGAGCGCCCAGATGATCTACCTGGATAACAGCCGCACGGTAGGCGATATCTCCAAGGCCCTGATGCCGCGAGAAGTGCAGGCCGAGGCACGCGCGCTGTCCGAGCGCCTGAACGCGGTGTCTGGCATCACCGGCTTGTTTGCCCGCCAGACAGGGCGAGCCCTGCAAACACCCTACACCCCCAATGCCGATGAGCAGGCACGCTACCAGCGCACACCAGACGGCGCGCTGATTACCACCCGCGACAATGGCGGTGCTGCGGCTTACTACAGCGGCATCGTGCCGCTGGGCCCGCAGCAGCAGCAAACCATCCACCGCAGCGTGCAGCTGGACCCCATCCTGAAAGACGTAAAAGCGGCCAACCCGCTGATCGCGCAGGTTTACCTGAATACCAAAGATTCCTACAACCGCATCTACCCCTACTTTGATGTGAAAGGCCAGTACCCGGCCAAGATGGACATCCCGTCGTACAACTTTTATTACGAAGCCGACGCCAAACATAACCCGGCACGCAAACCGGTATGGACCGATGCCTACCTGGACCCCGCAGGGCAGGGCTGGATGGTGTCGTCCATTGCCCCGGTATGGCAGGGCGATACCCTGCAGGGGGTGGTGGGCATAGACATTACCCTGCAAACCGTGGTGGACGAGCTACTGGCGCTCGACCTGCCCTGGGGCGCCTACGTGATGCTGATCGGGCGCGATGGCACCATCCTGGCGCTGCCGCCACAAGGCGAGCACGACTGGGGGCTGCAAGAGCTGGGCAAGCACAGCTATACCGAGGCCATTCGCCAGAACGTGTTCAAACCCGAGAAATACCGTATCGACCTGCACCCGGCAGGCAAAAAGCTGGCGGCTTTGATCCAGCAGAGCGCTTCGGGCATCACCATGGCACCGCTGCAACACGGCCAGCGCGAAGTGGTAGCGTGGTCGCGCGTAGCCGGCCCCAACTGGACCATGCTGATGGTGGCCGAAGAGCCGGTTATCCTGGCCGAGGCGCAGCGCCTGCACCAGCGTATGACCACCGTCGGCTGGTTCATGCTGGCAGGCCTGCTGGCGTTTTACGCCATATTTTTCGTGCTGCTGGCGCGCCGTGCACGCCAGATGAGCCAGCGCGTAGTCGCGCCGCTAGCCAGCTTCCAGCAGGCCGTCGAGCAGATCGGTGCCGGGCACTACCGCACCGCCATTGCCCAGCAGCCCATTGCCGAGCTGGATGCCCTGGGCCAGCACATAGGCCAGATGGCTCAGCGGCTGGAGCAAGCCTCCGGCGTGGAGGAGCAAGCCCGCCAGCAAATGGCCAGGGCCCTGGCAACCGAAAAGCAGATCAACCAGCAACAACAGCATTTCATCGAGGTGCTATCGCACGAAGTGCGTACGCCACTGGCACAGATAGACTCGGTCGCCCAGGCGCTGCAGCGCCGTGGCAGCAGTACCGACGCCGACACGCTGAAAGCCCGACTGGGGCTGATCCGTGATGCCGGCGAGCGACTGGGCGCCATGCTGGATCGCAGCTTGCTGGCGCTACTGCCGGTAAGCGACAGCCACGCCCCCCGGGTGCCGGTGGCTTTGCCGGCCCTGCTCGATAGCCTGGTGGCAGATGGCCTGACCAACCAGCGCATCCAGCGCCAGCTGGATGCGCCCGTCAGCCCTGCCGTGCCGGAAGCCTTGCTGCGCGCCGTGGTGCAAGAGCTGCTGCACAATGCGGCCAACCATGGCGGCAGTGCCTTGCGCGTGGCCACCAGCCAGCAAGGCCAGGCGTGGCTGTTGCAAGTGAGTGATGGCGGCCCGGCCCTGCCTGCCGACGAGCTACCGCTGCTATTACAGCCGTTTTACCGCCGCAGTAGCGACCGCGCCGTCGGCAGCGGCCTGGGGCTGACCATGGTGGCGCGCTTTGTCACCGAAATGGGTGGGCGCCTGCAACTGGACAGCGCAGAAGGCGAAGGGCTGATCGTGTCCGTCTACCTGCCATTGACGGAGCCTGACCATGTCTGAGCAAAGAACCGTACTGTGCGTTGAAGACGACAACACCATCCGCATGCTGATCTGCGAGGAGCTGGCCTTTGCCGGCTACCACGTGCTGCAGGCGCGTGATGGTGTCGAAGGGCTGGATATGGTGCGCCAGCATAGCCCCGACCTGGTGGTGTGCGATATTTCCATGCCGCGCATGAATGGTTTCGACCTGCTGGAAGCCGTGAACCTGAACGATAACGACCCGGTGCCCTTTATCATGCTCACCGCGCTGGGCGACCGGCAGAACCAGATACGCGGTCGCGAGCTGGGCGTGGTGGACTACCTGGTCAAACCGGTGGATTTCGACCTGTTACTGGCCGCCGTGGCCTCGCGCATCAAGCGCCGCCGCCACTCCGACACCTTTGCCGACGCCAGCGGGCAGTTTCTGAGCCGCCCGCTGCTGCTGGAAAGGCTGGAAGCCGCCCGGCGTGTGGTGGCACCGGTCAGCGTGGTGCTGGCCAAGATCGACAGCTTTCTGGGTTTGTCCATTCGCCTGGCCCCGCATGAACAACAGCTGTTGCGCAGCCAGGTATATGGCCAGCTAGCGCAGCTGGCCGAGTCGGGCAAGGTGTTTGGTTGGGCCGACGGCTGCTGGGCGCTGATCGAGCGGGCCGACACCCAGGCCAGCGACATACCCGCCAGCATGCAGCGCCATGAAATCATGGTGGGCGGGGTGATGGTGAACTACACCTTCAGCATGTTGCGCATCCAGGTGGACTGGACCTCGCCCGAGCTGCGGCGGCTCGACGCCAGCGCGCTGGTAGAGGCCTGCGCGCTACACTTGAACTTCATGAGCGCCGGTAATGCGCGGCGCTTTATTTATCTGGGTGATGCGGACTACCACGCGCTGGAGGCGGCCCGCTACGCCGAGCGTAACCTGGCCGAAGCCATACGCAGTGGCGAGCTGGAGCTGGTGTTCCAGCCACGGGTAGATATTGCCAGTGGCGGCATCGTGGGGGCCGAGGCGCTACTGCGCTGGCCTGGCTCCGCCATTGGTGCGCTGTCGCCAGGCTTTTTTGTCCCCGCTGCCGAGCGTATGGGCCTGGCCGCCGAGCTGGACCGCTGGGTGATCAGCCGCATGTTGCAGGCCGTGCGCCAGATGGTACAGCGGGCGCCCAATACCGTGCTGTCGTTCAATCTGTCCGGGCAAAGCCTGGGCGCCGGTGTGCCCGCTTATCTGAATGACTGCCTGAAAGACGATGCCCAGGGCATTGCGGCCAACCTGGAAATCGAGGTGACCGAAACCTCCATGGCCCACCTCACACCCGAGGTAGAGCAGGCCATTGCCCGGCTGCGCGAGATGGGCACTAAGCTGGCCGTAGACGACTTCGGCATGGGCTATGCCTCGCTGGCCTACCTCAAGCGCCTGCGGGCGGAGGTCATCAAGATAGACCGCAGCTTTGTCACCGATATCGCCCGGCAGGAAATCGACGCCCAGATTGTAGAAGGCCTCATCGGCCTGGCCCGCGCCATGGGCTGCACCGTGGTGGCCGAAGGCGTAGAGACCGCCGTACAGGCAGAGGCCCTGTTGCACTTGGGCTGCCGCTACGCGCAGGGCTATTATTTCTATAGACCCATGCCACTAGACGAACTCCTTGCCCTGCTGGAGACGCCATGAATGCCATTCCCCCCGGCTGGCTGCCGGCACTACCGGCATTGAACCAGCTCAGCACCGCTATCTGGTTCTATCATTTTGGCCAGCAAACCATCGTGTGGGCCAACCTGGCCGCGCTCAAGCTGTGGGACGCGCCCGACCTGGAGGCGCTGCAGCAGCGCGACCTGAGCATGAGCAGCGAAGGCGGGCGCTTGCGCCTGCAGGGCTACCAGGCTGCGTTTGCCCGGCACGAAACCGTGCGCGAAACCTGGACCATCTACCCGCGTGGCCGCCCGGTGCAGCTGCACTGCCACTGCGCGCAGCTGGACGTGGCCGTGCCGGACATCATGCGCGTGGAAGCCAGCGAGCTGAATTTTGAAACCCAGGTGTCGCGCTCGGTAGAAATGCTGCGCCACGTGCGCGAGATGGTGACCCTGTACGACCTGCACGGCAATGTGCTGCTGCGCAACCCCGCCGCGCAGGCCTACTTGCCGCAGGCAGATGATGCCTTTGCGGCCAACCTGCACAGCCAGGCCATCGCCCGCGAGCTGCGCACGGCGGTGTCGGAAAGCCGCTCGGTACGCCGTATCGTCGAGGTGAATCTGGCCGATGGCAGCACCACCCGCCACCAGATGCAGCTGGTCGAGGTAGCCGACCCGGCCACCGGCGACCAGGCGCTGCTGGTGAGCCAGCACGATGTGGGCGACCGCGAAAAGCTGCTGCAGCTACAGCGCGAGCGTAGCGAGGAGCTGCAGAGCATTCTGGACGCGCTGCCGCTACCCATGGTGATTTCCGAGCTGGAAGGCGGGCGCATACGCTATGCCAACCGGCTGGCTATCGAGCTGTACGGCATGTGGCTGGGCAGCAGTGGCGATTTGTCGCCGATGTCGCTGGGCTTGTACGAAAAGCCGGAAGACCGCGCCCGGTTTCTTGACCTGCTGCAGCTGCAGGGCATGGTGTCCGACTTTCAGACCGTACTGCGCGACCGCCAGCAGCAGCGTTTTGACGCCAGCCTCACCGGCTGCCTGGTGGACTACCGTGGCATCCCCAGCATTCTGGTGAGCGTGCTGAATATCTCGCACATCCGCGAGCGCGAGCGTTCGCTGGAGGCCACCTTGCAGCACGAGCGCGAGCTGATGGAAATGCAGCGGCGCTTCGTGTCCATGGTGTCGCACGAGTACCGCACGCCACTGGCGGTGATCGACGGCATTGCCCAGCGCATCCTGCGCAGCCCCGGCCAGTTCAGCTGCGATATGCTGCACGAGCGGGTGCAGCGTGTGCGCGACATGGTGGCGCACATGGTGACGCTGGCAGACAGCGTGCTGACGCTGAACCGGCTGGAGTCGGACCAGATTCGCGTGGAGCACGTGCCGGTGCGGCTGCTGCCGCTCATCAGCGAGCTGGTGGAGCTGAACCAGGGCATTTACCCGGACTGCCATATCGAGCTGGACGCGCAGGCCGAGGTGGCACTGCAGGTGGAGGGCGATATGGAGCTGCTGCGGCTGATTTTTTCCAACCTCATCAACAACGCCATCAAGTACTCGCCGCGCTGGCAGCGCGTGGCGCTGACGCTGCGCCAGGATAAAGACACGGTAAAAGTGGCGGTGCGCGACTGGGGCGTGGGCGTGCCGGAAAGCGAGCAAGGCAGGCTGTTTACGCGGTTTTTCCGCGCCAGTACCGCGCAGGGCATACCCGGCTGCGGCATCGGCCTGGCGCTGGTCAAAGAGCTGGTGCAGATGCACCACGGCAGTATCGAGCTGGAAAGCAGCGAGGGTAACGGCGCCATGTTCACCGTGACGCTGCCGTTGCGCCAGCCGGATTAGCTGCTGCGCCGGCCACCAAAAGAAAAACCCTGTTTGCCAGTGCAAACAGGGTTTTTTACGTCCAGGGGCGCAGTACCGGGGCTTACTCCGCCTTGGCGGCTTCCAGTGCGATGCTCAGTTTTACGTCGTCGCTGATGGCTGGCAGGAAGGTTTTCATGCCGAACTCGCTACGCTTGATGGTGGCGACAGCGTTGGCGCCCCAGTTTTCTGCACCGGTCATCGGGTGTTTGGCCTTGGTCACGTTTACCAGCTTCAGGGTGACCGGCTTGGTCACGCCCAGCAGGGTCAGGTTGCCTTTTACCGCGGCCGGCTTGCCGTTTTTGAATTCAACTGCCGTGGATTTGTAGGTCAGGGTAGGGAATTTTTCTACGTTGAAGAAATCGGCGCTCTTCAGGTGCTTGTCGCGGTCGCCCAGGAAGGTTTGCAGCGAGGCGGCATCGATGGTCACATCCACGGCGCCGGTTTTGGCGGCTTCATCCACGGTCAGCTTGCCGCTGATCTTGGTGAAGGTACCAGCCTGTACCGACAGGCCCAGGTGGTTGACTTCGTAGCTGGCGTAGGTGTGGGTCGGGTCGATGTTGTAGGACACCGGGGCGGCAAAGGCGGCACCAGCAGTGGCAAACAGGGCGGCAAACAGGGTGGTACGAATCATTTTCTCTCTCCAGAGTAGGGTGGGTCTATCGGTACAAACAGGGTTGATGCTGCAGCGCCGGATCAGGGGTTGACCAGCACCAGGCGGAATTTCAGGTCGACGTTATCGGCGACGGTGCCGGTATCGCTCCAGCTGCCTTCGCCAATCTTGAACGCCAGACGCGATACGGGTAGCGTGCCGTCCACGGTGAGGGTTTTACCCTGGGCCGTAGCGGTAAACGGGGCGCTCACGTCGCGGCTGATGCCTTTCAGGGTGAGCTTGCCGGCTACCTGGTAGCGGTTATTGCCCAGTGCCTTGATGCTGCTGGACACAAAGCGCGCTTGCGGGAACTGGGCGGCGTTGAACCATTCTTTCTTGCGTGCTTCGGCACTGGCTTCGCCGGTAGGCAGCGCAATGCTGCCAGTGTCGATGGTGATGTCGGCTTTGCCGGCTTCTGGCTGCGCCGGGTTGAAGTCCACGTTGGCCGCAAACTTCTTGAAGCTGCCGGACATCGGCACGCCCATCTGTTTCAGGGTAAAGGCCAGCTGGCTCTTGGTCAGGTCTACCGGCTGGGCGAAGGCCGGGGCTGCCAGCAGGGCGGCCAACGGCAGAAGCAGTGCTTTTTTCATGGGTGGGTTCCTGTGTGTGCCAGGCGGGTTCAGCCGCGCAGGCTCATGCGGCTCAGCAGGCCGTCCTTGTCGATGAAATGGTGTTTCAGTGCAGCGGCCACGTGGCCCAGTACGGCGAGCAGCAGTACGGTATTCAGCAGGCCGTGCAACTGGCCCAGCTGTGGTGCCAGCTCGGGGTTGGCCGCAATCAGGTCTGGCAGCTGCCACAGGCCGAACATCACCACGGGGATGCCGTAGGCCGAGCTCATCAGCCAGCCGGACAGCGGGATCGCCACCATCAGTACGTACAGCAGCAGGTGGCCGGCGTGGGCAACCAGGCGGGCGGCGGGCGACATGCTGCCCGGCAGCGCCGGGGCGCCTTTGGCCAGGCGCAGCAGGATACGCACCAGCACCAGTGCCAGTACGGTCATGCCAGCCCATTTGTGGTAGCTCATCAGCTGGAACTTGGCCGGCGACAGCGGCAAGCTGTGCACGTATTTGCCAAAAGCAAAGGTGGCGATCATCAGCACGGCCATCAGGCCATGCAGCACGATCTGCAGCGGGTGGTAACGGTTGGCTTGCTTCATTCTGCTGGCTCCAGTTTCTGGCCTATGGCGGCGCGCAATGCGGCCAACATGGCAATGTGTTGGTTCAGGCTGGCGTCGTCCAGGTGGGCAAACGCCTCGCCACAGTGGCTTATTACATCCGGAAACGCGCTATTGAACACGGCGTCCCCCGCCGGCGTCAGGGCCACAAACAGGCTGCGGCGGTCGTGTTCCGGCACGGTGCGGGTAATCAGGCCCTTGTCCAGTAACCGGTCCAGTACCCCGGTGAGCGTGCCTTTGGTAATCAGCGTCCGTTCCGACAGCTCGCGGCAGCTCATGCCGGGGGTGTTGCCCAGCGTGGCAATGACATCAAACTGCGGGTGGGTCAGCCCATGCTGCTTGATGCGCTGGCTACTCAGCTGCTCGAACGCCTGGTAAGTGCGTACCAGTTCGCGTACCAGGGGTATGGAACGGTGTTTGCCGGGCTGGTCTGACATGCCTGTGTCTCCGAGTAAGTTGTGATTAGGATAGTTCCAGTTAGAACTAAAAAAAACCAATCTTTTCTGTAAAACAATTTCAGTAAAACTGAATAAACACCGGTGCCGTCTGCGTGAGCACGAGGCACAGTAAAAAAGCCACCTTGCGGTGGCTTCAGGCAGCTGACAACGTGGTGGCTTAGGCCGCCGTGCTGCGCTGGGCGCGCTCTTCGCGCGGGGTAATGCCGAAATGGCTGCGGTAGGTGCTGGAAAAATGCGGGCCACTGGAAAAGCCGCAGGCCAGGCCGATCTGCACGATGGACTTGCTGGTTTGCTGCAGCAGCTGTCTGGCGCGGCTCAGGCGCAGCTCCAGATAGTATTTGGACGGCACGGTACCCAGGTGTTGCTTGAACAGGCGCTCCAGCTGGCGGCGCGACACGCCCACGTAGTAGGCGATATCGTCGGTGGTCAGCGGCTCTTCGATATTGGCTTCCATCAGGCTGACCGCTTCGGTGAGCTTGGGCTGGCTGCCGCCGATGCGCGTGGCCAGCGGTATGCGCTGGCGCTCGCTGCCGGGGCGCAGGCGCTCCATGCTGAACACTTCGGACAGCGTGGCCACAAACTCCTGCCCCAGGTTGGCCGCTACCAGCGCCATCATGAAATCGAAGGTGGCGGCACCGCCCGCGCTGGTCAAACGGTTGCCATCCAGTTCAAAAAGATTGGACGACACGATCACGTCCGGGAACTCGTCGGTCAGGCGGCTGATTTCCTGCCAGTGGATGGTGGCGCGGTGGCCCGCCAGCAGGCCGGCGCGTGCCAGCCAGTAGCTGCCGCAGCCTATGCCGGCCAGCTGGGTGTGGTCGGACAGCTGGCTGCCGATGGCTTTGCCCAGCTCGTCGGCCGAGACATCGATGCCGATTTCGTCGGCCAGTACTACCAGCACGTCCAGCTTGGGGGCGTGCGCCAGGGGCAGGTCTACCGGCATGCGCATGCCGTTGCTCAGGGTGACCATTTCGCCGCTGAGTGATAGCGGCAGAAACTCGTAAGCGCGGCGTTCGGCCAGCTGGTTGGCACGGGTGAGCACTTCGGTGGCAATGGCCAAGTCTGCCATCGAGGCGTGGGGCAGTAGCAGGAAGCCGAAGCGAACGGGTTTGTGATGTGGGGCGATGTTGACCATATCCGGTAACCGGGTGCTCCAGGTGCTGTAGCAGCGGGGTGAATCAAGCGCGCATTGTGTCGTGCTTGCGGGTGGCAGGCAATATGCTGCCGTATAAAAAACGTGCGGCTGTCGGGGCGGCCGCGTAAAAACAGGCGCCATGCAGGTTTTGTAGCCTGCATGGCGCCGGTAGGGCAAGCCGGGGGATTACTTCAGGCTGCCGGACAGGAACTGCGCCAGGCGTTCGCTCTTGGGCTGGGCCAGTACGTCGCGCGGGTTGCCTTGCTCTTCGATACGGCCCTGGTGGAGGAAGATCACGTGGTTGGACACCTCGCGGGCAAAGCCCATTTCGTGGGTCACCACCACCATGGTGCGGCCTTCTTTTGCCAGGTCTTGCATCACGCGCAGTACTTCGCCTACCAGCTCCGGGTCCAGGGCCGAGGTGGGCTCGTCAAACAGCATCACCTCGGGCTCCATCGCCAGCGCACGGGCAATGGCCACGCGCTGCTGCTGGCCGCCGGACATGTGGGACGGGTATTTGTCTTCCACGCCCTTGAGGCCAACCTTGTCCAGGTACTTGCGGGCACGGGCGATGGCTTCGTCCTTGGGCACGCCCAGCACGTGTACCGGGGCTTCGATGATGTTTTCCAGCACCGTCATGTGCGCCCACAGGTTGAAGTGCTGGAACACCATGGCCAGCTTGGTGCGGATGCGCGCCAGCTGTGTCTGGTCGGCGGCTTTCAGCGCGCCGTTACGCTTGTCCGTGGTGAGTGCCAGCTGTTCGCCGGTGACGGCAATGCTGCCGCTATTGGGCTGCTCCAGCATATTGATACAGCGCAGGAAGGTACTTTTGCCCGAGCCGGACGAGCCGATGATGCTGATTACATCGCCGGCGTGGGCGGTGAGCGACACGCCTTTCAGGACTTCGTGGCTGCCATAGCTTTTGTGCAGGTCTTGCACTTGCAGTTTGATATTGGGTGTCTGGTTCATGCTGAGAGCAACTTTCCGGTTTTGAAGGCGTCGGCGCTGGCTACTTTGGCCAGCCACTGGCCTGCAGTGGCGTAATGACGGCTGTCGGTGGCGTACAGCATGCCGGCGCGGTGGGCGTGCAGCGCAGTAACGCGGTCGTTTATCGGGTCGATCACATCGGCCAGGTGCTGGCCGCTTTCTACCTGGGTGCCGGGTTGTACGTAGTAGTGCACCACGCCAGCGTGCGGGGCGAGCAGGCTTTCCGAGCCAGCCAGCGGGGTGGCCGGGTAGACCAGCGCGGGCAGGGGCGGGGCGTCACCACGGATAATGCCGCGGTGGGTCAGGAAGGCCAGCAGCCTGTCGGCGTCGCCGGCGGCCAGCTCGTGGCTGACGTCGGCCTGGCCGCGCAGCTCGACGGTGACCGACAGGCAGGCCATGTCGATGGCGGCATCCAGGCCGGCATCACGCGCCAGGTCACGCAGCTGCCACCATAGCTGGCTGCAGGCTTCGTCGAAGGGGTTGTCGCCCGAGTCTTCGGCCAGCAGGGTGGCGGCGGCGCCCAGGTAGCGTGCCAGCGGCTCGCACTGCGGCCACAGCGGCGTGCCGGTGTACAGATGCAGGGCGGCGTCCAGGTCGCAGTGCAGGTCCAGCACCACGTCGGCATCGCAGGCCAGCAGCATCAGGGTTTTGCGCTGAGAGGCCAGCTCGCTGGCCGGCTCGATGGCGGCCACCATCTGGCGCAGGTGCTGGCGCACCAGACGGGTGTTGGCTGCCGCGTCCTGGCCCAGTTGCTCGCGCAGCAGCGCGAACAGCTGGCGGGCAAAAGCGGGGTAGTGGCGGTTGAAGTTTTGCCCGCTGCCCAGCTCGAAGCGCCCCAGCGCCACGCCGTTCAGGTTCTGGTCCAGCCCGATGGGGTTGGCCACCGGTACCAGAATGATCTCGCCAGCAAGGCGGCCTGCGGCTTCCAGTGCGGCCAACCTTTGCTTCAGGTGCCAGGCGGTGAGCATGCCGGGCAGCTCGTCGGCGTGCAGGCTGGCCTGGATATACACCTTTTCACCCTGGCCGGGCTGGCCATAGTGAAAGCTGCTGATGCTGCGCCCGGTAGTCAGGCTAGGCGAGAGCAGGGGGTGGTCTATGCGTTGCATGGTGGCTCCTTAGTGCTTGCGCGGGGCCAGGTAGGCCAGCCAGCGGCGCTCGGCCAGCTTGAACAGCCACACGAAGCCAAAGGTCAGTACCAGGTAGAAGCAAGCCACGGTAATGAAAGGCTCGAACGGCATGTAAGTGTCGCTGAACACGCGGCGGGCCACGCCGGTCAGGTCGGCCAACGTTACCAGGCCAGCTACCGAGGTGGACTGCATCATCATCACCACTTCGTTGCTGTAGGCCGGCAGGGCGCGGCGCAGCGCCGACGGGATAACGATGCGGCGCATCATCAGCCATTTGCTCATGCCCATGGCCTTGGCCGCTTCGATCTCGCCATAGTGGGTATTGCGGATCTGCCCGGCGATGATTTCAGTGGTGTAAGCCGCCGTATTCAGCGTAAAGGCCAGGATGGCGCAGGCGTAGGCTTCGCGCAGGTATTCCCACGCCCAGCTGTCGCGTACCCAGTCAAACTGCGACAGGCCGTAATAGATGATGAACAGCTGTACCAGCAGCGGCGTGCCACGGAATACATAGGTGTACAGCCATACCAGGCTGGACGCCACGCGGTTTTTCGAGACGCGCATCAGCGCCAGCGGCACCGCCAGCAGCAGGCCGCAGGCCAGCGACAGGAACAGCAGCTCCAGCGTCAGCTGCAGGCCATCACTGGTAGACATCATGGGCGCGCCGTCGGCCCCGCCCAGAAAGGCGGGGAGCTTTTCCACGATCAGGTTGAAGTCGATCATAGCTCGGTCTCCCGTACGCCCAGCGAGTAGCGTTTTTCCAGGCGCTTGAGGGCAAAGTCGGACACGCTGGTAATGGCCAGGAAAATCAGGCCTACCACGGCGTACACGGTAAAGGGTTCCTGGGTAATGGATTTGGCGGTGTCGGCGCGGTACATCACGTCGTTCAGGCCGATTACCGATACCAGGGCGGTGGATTTCACCAGTACCAGCCAGTTATTGGAAAAGCTGGGCAGGGCAAAGCGCACCATCTGCGGGAAGGTGATGCGCAGAAACACGCGCAGCGGGCTCATGCCGTAGGCCAGGCCGGCTTCCATCTGCCCCTTGGGTACCGCCATGATGGCGCCACGGAAGGTCTCGGTCATGTAGGCGCCAAAAATGAAGCCTATGGTCATGACCCCGGCAAAGAAAGAGTTGATCTCCGGCGCCTGCCAGCCCATGCGGGTACAGAAATCGTTGATCAGCATCTGGCCGCCAAAGAACAGCAGCAGCATCCACACCAGGTCGGGCACGCCCCGTACCAGGGTGGAATACAGCTCGGCCAGCCAGACCAGCGGCTTGGAGGGCGCCATCTTGAACATGGCGCCAATCAGGCCCAGCACCACGGAGACAGCCAGCGATGCCACGGCAACCTGCAGTGTCAGTATGGTGCCTTCCAGAATGCTGGGTAGGTAACCCTGTAGAAACATTGTTTTACTCCATCGTTCCTGCTTGATGCGGCAGGCGGCCAACCCAGGGTTGGCCGCAGGTATTGCCAGACGGCGGGTGTTATGTGCTGTTTATTTGCCGTAGATATCGAAGCTGAAGTACTTCTTCTGGATCTTGTCGTAAGTGCCATCGGCGCGAACCTGCTTCAGCGCCTGGTTAATGCGCGCCAGCAGCGCCTTGTCGCCCTTGCGTACGGCAATGCCGGAGCCCACACCGAAGTATTTCGGGTCGTTATAGTCCGGGCCGACCAGGGCAAAGCCCTTGCCATTGGCGGTTTTGACAAAATCCACGTCACCTACGGCCGCATCCACGAACGCGGCGTCCACGCGGGCGGCTTTCAGGTCCAGGAAAGATTCCGGTGCCTTGCCGTAGCTCACCAGCTTGGCGCCCAGCTTCACGAAATGTTCGCGGGCGTATTTTTCCTGGATGGACGAACGCAGCACGCCGATTTTCTTGCCCTTGAACCAGGCATCATTCACCTGGCTGCCTTCGCGGGCTACCAGGCGGCTGGCCATGTTGTAGTACTTGTCGGAGAAATCCACTGCCTTCTTGCGTTCTTCGGTGATGTTCATCGAGGCGATCACGGCGTCGAACTTCTTGGCGTTCAGCGCCGGGATAATCCCGTCGAAATCCTGTGGCAGCACCTCGCACTGCGCCTTCATGGCCGCGCACAGCGCTTGGGCGATATCCGGGTCAAAGCCGGTCATCTTGCCGTCAGCACCTTGTTTGGAAAACGGCGGGTAGCTGGCGTCGGTGGCAAAACGCAGGGTGTCTGCGTGGGCTGCGGTGGTCAGGGCGAGTGCAAGCGCACCCAGTACAAGCAAGGGTTTCTTCATGTTTCTCTCCGGCACGGTGATGTTTTTCTGGTTTTAGGTATGAAAAACCCTGCCTCCGGGCAGAGACAGGGCGGGGCTGGCAGGGTTAGTTGCCGTATACGTTAAAGTTGAAGTACTTGTCCTGTACTTTCTTGTAGCTGCCATCCTTGCGGATCTGCTCGATGGCTTTGTTCAGGCGCTCGGTCAGCGCGCCATTGCCTTTTTTCACGGCAATGCCGGCACCGCGGCCAAAGTATTTCGGGTCGTTGTAGTCGGGGCCCACGAAGGCAAAGCCCTTGCCCTGCGACGATTTCAGGAAGTCGGTATCGCCCACCACGGAATCCACGAATACGCCGTCAATACGGCCGGATTTCAGGTCCAGGAAAGCTTCCGGCACTTTGCCGTAGGCCACCAGCGTGGCGCCGTTCTTGGCCCAGAAGTCTTTGGCAAACTTTTCCTGGATGGATGCACGCAGCACGCCGATCTTCTTACCCTTGAAGCTTTGCTGGTCTACCTTGGTGCCTTCTTTGGCAATCATGCGGCTAGGGGTGTGGTAGTACTTGTTGCTGAAGTCCACCGCCTTCATGCGCTCTTCGGTAATGGACATCGAAGACAGGATGGCGTCGAACTTGTTGGCGTTCAGTGCCGGGATCAGGCCGTCCCAGTCTTGCGGCACGATCTGGCAAGTCACTTTCATGGCCGTACACAGCGCGTTGGCGATATCCACGTCAAAGCCTTGCAGCTTGCCGTCTGCGCCTTGCTTGGCAAATGGCGGGTAGTTGCCGTCGATACCGAAGCGGATGGTTTCAGCTTGTGCCGACATGCCGGCAGCGGACAGGGCCAGTGCGGCCAGGATGAGCGCTTTTTTCATGCTGCTATAACTCTCTCTGAAGATGGTGAACCCCGGCGTGCCGGGGAGGGGGTACCCCTGCCGCATCGTGGCAGCGGTACAGGCCCGGTGCAGGCCTTGCCTTGTTTGCAATATTGTTGTTTTCGCATCCCCTCTGCGGGGGACGGCGAAATCTTTGCACGCAAGCGGCAGCAGGCACAATGCGCCTGCAGCGCGGTTGCGGGGGCTTGCGTGCGGGGGGCGAATTCTACTGTCTTTTTGTTCAGGAGGGAAATGTCTTTATATACAGTGCTTTGCATTATTTTTTTGGCGTAAAGCCTGTTTTTTACGCATAGTCATTTTGTAATTTGCCGTCGCATTGCTATAAGGCAAAAAGTGCACCAGTTGTCAATTTTCCGTTGCACAGGTTTTTGTCATTGTGCAGTGCGGCTATTGAATGTGTACGAGCATGTCGCAATAAGGAAATCCCTAGGGTGTAGGCGCTCTTACAATGCGCTCACACAACACCTGTGTTCCCAAAACAAATACGAGAAGCAACATGTCGCTTACCAACAAGACTGAATTTCTGAGCCTGATAGCGGATATCCAGGCTGTAGCAGAGCAGAAGCTGTCCAGCCAGGACGCCGCAAGTCTGGGGTCCTTTGTGCCGCTTTACTTTGAAGAAACCGAACACGAAGACCTGAAAAGCTTCTCGCCGCTGGACCTGTTCGGCGCAGCCCTGGCACATTTCGAATTCGCCAAAAAGCGCGCCCCAGGCCAGGCCAAGGCCCGTATTTACAACCCTGATTTCGAGCGTGACGGCTGGCAGAGCACCCACACCGTGATCGAGATCGCGAACGATGACATGCCGTTCCTGATCGACTCGGTCGCCATGCTGCTGGCACGCCACAACCTGAACCTGCACCTGCTGGTGCACCCAGTGCTGTCGGTTGGCCGCACTGCCGATGGCATCATTGCCGAATTCAAACGCACCGAAGACCGCAGCCTGCCGCTGGAATCGTTCATTCACGTCCAGGTAGATCGCGTGAGCGACCCGGCCGTACTGAAGGCACTGCAAGCCGACCTGAACAATGTGCTGTCCTACCTGCGCCGTGTGGTGGACGACGAGCCGCAAATGCGCCAGGTACTGGCTGGCCTGCGCGCCGAGCTGGCTGCCGTGAAAGGCGAGCGCGAGCGCGAAGCCGCTGAAGCGGTAGCCTTCCTGGACTGGATGGCGGCCAACCATTTCATCTTCATGGGTTACTGCGATTACGACCTGGTGAAGCGTGATGGCAAAGACAGCCTGAAGATCGTGAAACACGCCGGCCTGGGCTTCCTGAAAGACCAGGGCGACAAAGAGTATTCCGAAAGCTTCGAGGCGCTGCCACAAGACCTGCGCGAGCTGGCGCACCAGCCGCACCTGCTGATCCTGAACAAATCGCAGTCCCGCTCGGTACTGCACCGCCCGGCTTACATGGACTTCGTCGGCATCAAGCGCTTTAACGACAAAGGCGAGGTTAGCGGTGAGCGCCGCTTCCTGGGCCTGTATACCGCCAGTGCTTACCAGCAGTCGCCAAAAGACATTCCACTGCTGCGCGAAAAAGTCGCCCACGTGGTGTCCGCTTGCGATTACGTAGACAACAGCTACAAAGCCAAGACCCTGGGGTTTGTGCTGGAAAGCTACCCGCGTGACGAGCTGTTCGAGATCCCGGCCGAAACGCTGACCCCGATCGTAGAAGGTATCGTGAACCTGCAGGAACGCCCGCGCGTGCGCCTGTACACCCGTACCGACCGCTACCACCGTTACGTCAGCTGCCTGGTATTCGTACCGCGTGACAGCTTCAATACCGAAATCCGCCTGAAAATCGAGCGCGTGCTGATGAATGCCTTTAATGGCGCCTCGGCCGAATTCAGCGTACAGATCAGCGACAGCACCCTGGCGCGCGTGCACTACATCATCCGCACCCAGGGCGGCCACCTGCCGCAGTTCCGTACCCAGGAGCTGGAAGCCGACATCGCCCGCGTAGTACGTGGCTGGCAAGAAGAGCTGCACCACCTGCTGATCGAAGCGCACGGTGAAGAGAAGGGCAACCTGCTGTTCAACCGTTACCGTGGTGCCTTCCCGGTGGCCTACCGCGAAGAGTTTGCCGCGCGTAACGCTGTGCTGGATATCCAGCTGATCGAAGACGCCGCCGCCAGCCATGGCCTGACCATGAAGCTGTACCGTGCCTTCCACCGTGGCCAGGGCTTCAACCTGAAGCTGTTCCGTGGTGGCGAGCCGCTGGGCCTGTCGGCCAGCCTGCCTATCCTGGAAAACATGGGCGTACAGGTACGCGACGAGCACCCTTACCTGATCGAGCTGAACGACGGCACCGTGTGGGTAAGCGACTTTGGCCTGGAGCTGGGCGGCGCTGCCGAATCCATGCAGGACGAAGCCGTACAGAAAAACTTCCAGGCACTGCTGTCGCGCGTGTTTGCCAAAGACTGCGAAAACGACGGTTTCAACCGTCTGGCGGTGGTGGCAGGTCTGGACTGGCGTGAAATCACCCTGGTACGCGCACTGGCCAAATACCTGCGCCAAGGCGGCCTGACCTTCAGCCAGACTTATATCGAAAACTGCGTAGCACACTACCCGGAGATTACCCGTCGCCTGGTACAGCTGTTTGCTGCCCGCCTGCACCCGGTAGCGTTTGACGACGCCCGTGCCGCCGCACTGCAAGAAGAGCTGAAAGACCTGCTGG
The DNA here is from genome assembly GCA_027489245.1 of Neisseriaceae bacterium. Lineage (GTDB taxonomy): Bacteria > Pseudomonadota > Gammaproteobacteria > Burkholderiales > Chromobacteriaceae > Vogesella. The sequence continues at coordinate 163,464 of JAIYAC010000021.1, forward strand.
ATGGCGTGGCCAACCTGGACGAAGACCGCATCCTGAACGGCTTCCTGCAAGTGATTCTGGCGACCCGCCGTACCAACTTCTGGCAGAAAGACAAAACCGGCGAGTTCAAGTCGTACGCGTCGTTCAAGCTGGAATCCAATCTGATTTCCTTCCTGCCGCAGCCGCGCCCGCTGTTCGAGATCTGGGTATACAGCCCGCGTGTGGAAGGCGTGCACCTGCGCGGCTCCAAGGTTGCCCGTGGCGGCCTGCGCTGGTCCGACCGTATGGAAGACTTCCGTACCGAAGTGCTGGGCTTGGTAAAAGCCCAAATGGTGAAAAACTCGGTGATCGTGCCGATGGGCTCCAAAGGTGGTTTCGTTGGCAAGCAGCTGCCAGCGCCGAGCGACCGTGAAGCCTTCATGGCCGAAGGTATTGCCAGCTACAAGACCTTTATCTCCGCACTGCTGGACGTGACTGACAACCTGGTGAATGGCCAGGTGGTACCGCCGGCCGACGTACGCCGCCTGGACCCGGACGATCCGTACCTGGTGGTGGCTGCCGACAAAGGCACCGCAACCTTCTCCGACATCGCCAACAGCATTTCCGAGGCGTATGGCTTCTGGCTGGGGGACGCGTTTGCGTCGGGCGGTTCGGCTGGTTACGACCACAAAGGCATGGGCATTACCGCCCGCGGCGCGTGGGAATCGGTAAAACGCCACTTCCGCCACTTGGGCATCAATACCCAGGAGCAGGATTTCAGCGTGATCGGCATTGGTGACATGGCTGGCGACGTATTCGGTAACGGCATGCTGCTGTCCGAGCACATCTGCCTGAAAGCCGCGTTCAACCACCTGCACATCTTCCTGGACCCGACGCCAAACGCGGCGGCCAGCTTTGCCGAGCGCGCCCGCCTGTTCAACCTGCCGCGCTCCAGCTGGACCGACTACAACCGCGAGCTGATTTCGCAGGGTGGCGGCATCTTCGAGCGCTCGGCCAAGTCCATTCCGCTGTCGCCCGAGGTAAAAGCCTGGCTGGAAACCGACAAAGACAGCATGGCGCCGAACGAGCTGATTCACGAGCTGCTGAAGGCCAAGGCCGACCTGCTGTACAACGGCGGTATCGGTACCTATGTGAAGGCCTCTACCCAGAGCCACGCCGACGCCCGCGACCGCGCGTGCGACCCGGTACGTGTCAACGGTAACCAGCTGCAGGTCAAAGTGGTAGCCGAAGGCGGTAACCTTACATGCACCCAGCTGGGTCGCGTGGAGTTTGCGCTGGCTGGTGGCCGCATCTGCACCGACGCCATCGACAACTCGGCCGGTGTGGACTGCTCCGACCACGAAGTGAACATCAAGATTCTGGTGGGCGCGGTGATGCAAGCCGGCGACATGACGCTGAAGCAGCGTAATGACCTGCTGGCCGAGATGACCGAAGAAGTCGGCCACCTGGTACTGCGCAACAACTACCTGCAGACCCAGATCCTGGCAGTGAACCGCAGCCATGCGGCCTCCATGCTGAGCACCCACTCGCGCATGATTGCCCACATGGAAAAAACCGGCGAACTGAACCGCGAGATCGAGTACCTGCCGTCCGACACGCAGATTAACGAGCGTCGTCTGGCACGCCAGGGCCTGACCCCGCCAGAAGTGGCCGTACTGCTGGCGTACAGCAAGATCTCGCTGGACCAGGCCATCCTGAAGACCGACGTGCCGGACGACGCCGACTTCCTGCCGGTGCTGGTGAACTACTTCCCGAAACCGCTGCAACAGCGTTTTGGCGATGCCATGCAGAAGCACCACCTGAAGCGCGAAATCATCGCCAACCAGCTGGCCAACCTGATCATCAACCGCATGGGCACCACCTTTGTGTTCCGCATGCAGGAAGAGTCGTCGTTCTCGGCCGCCGACATCACCCGCGCGTTCTGGATTGCCAGCCGCGTGTTTGATGCCGAAGCGCTGTGGACCCGTATCGAAAGCCTGGACAACCTGGTATCGGCCGACCTGCAAGTAGAAATGATGGTGATGGTGCGTACCCTGGTAGAGCGCGTCGTGCGCTGGGTGCTGCGTAACCGCCGCGCCAGCGGCTCGGTAGAGGCCACCATCGCGCAGTTTGCCGACAAGGTACAAGGCCTGCTGGCCCAGCTGCCACAGCTGATCAGCGCCGACACCTACCCGCAGGTAGCGCGTCTGGAAAAACGCCTGACCCAGCCAAACGTACCGGCTGAGCTGGCCAGCGTGCTGGCGCGCCTAGAGTTTGCCGTGCCGCTGATGGATCTGATCGAGATCGGCGAAGGTGGCGAGCTGGCGCTGGAAGACATTGCGGCCAACTACCTGCAACTGGGCCGCGACCTGCAGCTGGACTGGTTGCGTGCCGCCATTACCCAGCTGCCGCGCGACAACCGCTGGCAGTCGCTGGCACGCAGCGCGCTGCGTGACGACCTGTACCGCCAGCACCGCTCGCTGACCCAGCGCGCGCTTTCGGTGTCGCAAGACGCGGGCTTTGTCAGCCAGTGGCTGCAGCAGCGCGCCGCCGAGGTGGAAGCTTGCCAGCAGATGTTTGCCGAGCTGCAGTCTTTCGAGACGCTGGACCTGGCCATGTTGTCTGCCGGCATGCGCGAGTTGAACAACCACCTGCTCCCTTAAGTTCCCTTTTTCGCATTACTCCCTTCAAGCCGACCGCAAGGTCGGCTTTTTTTGTTGCCCTTATGCCACAAACGGCCGTTTGACATGGCGGTGCAATGATGTTGCCGTTTGGTGCATTTCCATGCGGCCTGCCTAGTGAATGCCGCATAATCTTCTCAATAAATCCCGTTTGCATGCACTGCAATAGTGCTGCATGTCTTTGCCCTGCTTCAATACTTATTCATTTTTTGAAAAAGCACACTTTGGTAGTTTGTTTTATTAAACGGGGCGATTAAATTAATGGACACCTGTACACAGAGACAGGGGGACAAACTAGCCGGCTGATCTGGGCCTATGCGCTTTACTTCGGTTTTGATGCTGGTTAATCTGATAAAAACTGAAACAACATTCCGCCATGCGGAACTATCAGGAAGGACATGATGAGCGAGAAACACACGGCCTCCGACACCCTTGTCAGCTTTCGCGGTGTACAGAAGAGCTACGATGGCGCGTCACTGATCGTCAAGAATCTGGACCTGGATATTCGCAAAGGCGAATTCCTCACCATGCTCGGGCCGTCCGGCTCTGGCAAAACTACCTGCCTGATGATGCTGGCCGGTTTCGAAACCCCCACACACGGCGAAATCCGCCTGGGCGACAAGCTGCTGAACCACGTGCCGCCGCACAAGCGCAACATCGGCATGGTGTTTCAGAACTACGCCTTGTTCCCGCACATGACCGTGGCAGAAAACCTGGCCTACCCGCTCACCATCCGCAAGATGGGTAAATCCGAGATTACCGACCGCGTGAAAAAAGCGCTGGGCATGGTCAAGCTGGACGCGCTGGCCAACCGCTACCCCGGCCAGATGTCCGGTGGCCAGCAACAGCGCGTGGCGCTGGCGCGTGCGCTGGTATTCGAGCCGCAGCTGGTGCTGATGGATGAGCCGCTGGGCGCGCTGGACAAACAGCTGCGCGAACACATGCAGCTGGAGATCAAGCATATCCACGAAAACCTGGGCATTACCGTGGTGTACGTGACCCACGACCAGGGCGAGGCGCTGACCATGTCCGACCGCGTAGCGGTATTCAAGGACGGCATCATCCAGCAGATCGATGCGGCCAACGTGCTGTACGAAAAGCCGGTGAACTCGTTTGTGGCCAACTTCATTGGCGAAAACAACACCCTGCACGGCGAAGTCGTGGCCCTGCACGACCAGCACTGCACCGTACGCCTGGGTAACGGCGACACCGTACAGGCCGCCGCCGTCTGCGTCGGCCAGGCTGGCGAAGCCACCTCGATGTCGATTCGCCCCGAGCGCGTGCGCCTGAGCCGCCACGCCGAAGCGTGCGAAAACCGCCTGCAAGCCCGCCTGGCAGAGTTCATTTATTTCGGCGACCACGTACGCCTGCGCCTGGATGTAGCAGGGCAGAGCGGCTTCATGGTGAAAGTGCCTGCCGGCGAGCTCGATAGCAGCTGGAAAGTAGGCGACAAGCTGGATATTGGCTGGATGGCACGCGACATTCGCGCGCTGGATGCCTCGGTTTACACACACTAGATAAAAAAGCCCGACCACACGGGCGCTTTCAACGTCCTGCAAAGCGATATCCCCAGAGGAGTATGACTATGAACAAAAACACCCCGCGCCTGTTGGCCCTGTCTGTTGCTGTTGCGCTGGCCGCCCCGGCCATGGCCAAAGACATCACCGTGATCTCTTTCGGTGGTGCCAATAAGGACGCACAAGCCGTGGCCTACTACCAAAGCTTTGAAAAAGCCACCGGCAACAAGATTGTTGCGGGTGACTACAACGGCGAAATGGCCAAAATCAAAGCCATGGTCGATGCCAAGAAGGTGAGCTGGGATGTGGTAGAGGTCGAGTCGCCAGAGCTGCTGCGCGGCTGCGAGGAAGGCCTGTTCGAGAAGATCGACTGGGCCAAGGTGGGCAAGAAAGCCGACTTTGTGAAACCGGCTGTTTCCGAATGTGGTGTGGGCATTTTTGTGTGGTCCACTGCCATGGCCTACAACGCCGACAAGATCAAGGTGGCCCCGCAAGGCTGGGCTGACTTCTGGGATGTGAAAAAATATCCTGGCAAACGCGGCCTGCGTAAAGGTGCCAAGTACACCCTGGAATTTGCGCTGCAAGCCGACGGCGTGAAGCCGGCTGATGTGTACAAGCTGCTGGCCACCAAGGCCGGTGTGGACCGTGCCTTCAAGAAGCTGGACCAGCTGAAGCCGAATATCCAGTGGTGGGAAGCCGGTGCCCAGCCGCCACAGTTCCTGGCCTCTGGCGATGTGGTGATGAGCTCGGCGTATAACGGCCGTATCGATACCGCACAGAAAGAAGGCAAAAACCTGAAAGTGGTATGGACTGGCAGCGTATACGACGTGGATTCCTGGGCGGTGCCAAAAGGCTCGCCAAAGCTGAAAGAAGCCATGGACTTCATCAAGCACGCCAGCCTGCCGGAAAACCAGGCGGTGTACTCCAACAAGATCGCCTACGGCCCGACCAACCTGAAAGCCATCCAGAAGGTAGACCCGAAGTCTGCGGCCAACCTGCCAACCTGGCCGGCCAACCTGAAAAACGCGCTGGCCCTGGACGTGAACTTCTGGGTTGAGCATGGTGAAGAGCTGGAAGAGCGCTTCAACGCCTGGGCTGCCCGCTAAGTAGCCACCCTGCCTGAACCGTCCCGCCATGCCCCCCGGGCTGGCGGGACTTTGCTGGAAGTGATGCCCACCATGTCCCAAACCCTTACCGTGAATGCGCCGCTGACTGCCGCCGATGGCGAGCTGCTCACCGTCAAGCTCGCGCGCGAGCACCGCAACAAGCAGCTGAAAGCCGTGGCCCTGGTGGCCCCGCTGGCCATTTTCTTGCTGCTGACTTTTCTGGTTCCCATTTTCATGCTGCTGGGTCGTAGCGTGGATAACCCTGAAGTGGTCACCCACCTGCCCGCCACCAGCCAGCTGATTGCCAGCTGGGACCGCCGCGCCCTGCCTTCCGAAGAAGTCTTCCAGGCCATGGCGCGTGACCTGACCGCCGCCAAAGAAGCCAAGACCGTCCCCGAAGTCGCCAAGCGCCTGAATATGGATATCAGTGGCTTCCGCTCGCTGATCCAGAAAACCGCGCGCAAAATGCCGCTGGAGTTGGCCGCAGGCGAAACCATGCGTGATCGCTTTATCCAGATGGACGAACGCTGGGGCGACCCGGACCACTGGCACGTGATTGCCAAGAACGCCAAGAGCTGGACACCGTACTACCTGTACAGCTCGCTGGACCTGCGCGAAACCAAGGCCGGCACACCCGAGCTGGCCCCGGAAGAAGAGCGTGCCTTCATCAGCATTTTTGGTCGTACGCTGTGGATCAGCTTCTGGGTCACCGTGTTCTGCCTGCTGCTGGGCTACCCGCTGGCTTACTGGCTGGCCAACCTGCCAGCGCGCAAGAGCAACTTGCTGATGATTCTGGTACTGCTGCCGTTCTGGACATCGGTACTGGTGCGCGTGGCCTCGTGGATCGTGCTGCTGCAGCGCGAAGGCCTGATCAATAGCGCCCTGATGAACCTGGGCATTATCGGTGAGCCGCTACAGCTGGCGTTCAACCGTGTGGGCGTGTACATCGCCATGGTGCACATCCTGCTGCCGTTTGTGATTCTGCCGGCCTACAGCGTGATGAAGAGCATTCCGCCTACCTATATGCGCGCTGCCATTTCGCTGGGCGACCACCCGTTTGCCGCGTTCTGGAAGATCTATTTCCCGCAGACCGTGGCCGGTGTGGCTGCGGGTGCCTTGCTGGTGTTCATCATGTGCATTGGCTACTACATTACCCCGGCACTGCTGGGTAGCCCGGAAGAGCAGATGGTGAGCTACTACGTAGCGTTCTACACCAACGTCACCATCAACTGGGGTATGGCCGCCGCGCTGGGTAGCCTGCTGCTGATTGCCACCATGACGCTGTATGGCCTGTACAGCAAGCTGGTTGGCGCTAACAAACTGAGTCTGGGGTAAGAAGCCATGTTGCCAACTTATGCTTCGCCTATCGAGCGCATCTGGTTCTGGAGCTTCCGCATTTTTTGCGTGCTGATCCTGATCTTCCTGGTGTCGCCGTTGCTGGTGATCGTGCCGCTGTCGTTCTCGGCGGATACCTTCTTGCTCTACCCGATCAAATCGTTCTCGCTGCGCTGGTACGAGGAGTTCTTTGGTAACGGCATATGGCTTACCTCGCTGAAGAACAGCTTCATCGTGGCGCCAGCCGCCACGCTGCTGGCTACCACGCTGGGTACCCTGGCCGCCGTGGGCCTGACCTCGTCGGACTTTCCCGGCAAGTCGGTGCTGATGAGCGTGCTGATCTCGCCCATGGTGGTGCCGGTGGTGATCGTGGGGGTAGGGGCCTACCTGTTCTTCGCCCCGCTGGGTTTGTCCAACAGCTACTTTGCGCTGATTCTGGTGCATACCGCGCTGGGCGTGCCGTTTGTGGTGATTACCGTGTCGGCTACCCTGCGCGGCTTCAATGCCAACCTGATTCGCGCCAGCGCCAGCCTGGGTGCCAATCCGATCACCACCTACCGCCGTATCGTGCTGCCGCTGATTGCACCGGGGGTGATTTCGGGTGCGCTGTTTGCCTTTGCCACCTCGTTTGACGAAGTAGTGGTCACGCTGTTCCTGGCGGGCCCGGAGCAAACCACGCTGCCGCGCCAGATGTTTGGCGGTATCAAGGAAAACATCAGCCCGGCCATTGCGGCTGCCGCTACCGTGCTGATCCTGTTCTCCATCGCCCTGCTGCTGACGCTGGAATGGCTGCGTGGCCGTGCCGAGAAGACCCGCACCAGCGTGGCCTGATCCCCGCGAGCCGCATAAAAAAGCCCCTGCCATCTGGCAGGGGCTTTTTACTGGCGAAGGTTGGCCGCAGCAGGCTTAGAACAGCTCGATATCGCCTTCGTAAACCTGTTGTGGCTGAATTTTGCCGCGCTGTAGCAGCTGGCTATAAGCACAAGTCTGGTTGCGGCCGTTTTCCTTGGCGTAGTACAGCGCGCGGTCGGCTTGCTCTACCACGTTGGCTGGCAGCATCTGGCCGTCTATCAGTACATAACCGATGCTGATGCTGACCTGCCCCACCTGCGGAAAGTTGAACGTGGCGATGTTCTCCCGCAGTGCCTCCAGCCTAGCCATGGCCAGCTGGGGCTCATCGCGCAGGATGATGCCAAACTCCTCGCCGCCGTAGCGGTACAGCTGGGCGTGCAGGCCCAGCACCTGCTCCATGTGGTGGGCTACCAGCAGCAGCACTTCGTCGCCCACGATATGGCCGTAACGGTCGTTGACCAGCTTGAAGTGGTCGATATCTACCAGTGCGAGGGTGTGCTGGTAATCCGGCTTGTCCAGCAGCTCGTACAGACGGGCGTCGAACGAGCGGCGATTCAGCAGGCCGGTCAGCATGTCGCGCTCGGCGTCGTACAGCAGGCGCAGGTAGTTTTCGTGGATGCGTACCATGCCGGTAAGGAAGCCCAGCTCCTCGGGCTCCAGTGGGCCGTGCTCTATCTGCAGCAGGGCGATGATGTTGTTTTTCTGGTAAATCACCTGCCAGATATGTTCGCCGTACTCCCATGGGCCACGGTTGTCGCGGCCAATGGCGATCGCTTTGCGTGCATCGTCACCGGCCGGCAGCCAACCGCAACCCTCGGGAGAGATCAGGCTGTCGTCTTCGCCGCTGACCTGCAGCAGCTTCAGCTCGGGCAGCGATTCTGCGTGCCGTACCCCGTACAGGGTGATGCTGCTGCTTTGCAAAAACGCACCCACCAGCTCCAGCAATGCCCGCTCCAGCTCGCGCTGCTCACGCTGCGAGGTCATTTTCGCCATCTGTTCCATCAGGGTGGCGATGCTGGCGGGGGGGAAGTGCTGATCCATTTTCATCCGTATCAACAGTCTTTACTGGCGGCCGGTACTACCAAAACCGCCGCTACCGCGTTCCGTATCGATAAAGCTATCTACAATATTAAACCCTACTTGCACCACCGGCACGATAATCATCTGGGCAATGCGTTCCATCGGTGCCAATGTAAACGGCATGTTGCCGCGATTCCACACCGAGACGAACAGCTGGCCCTGGTAGTCGGAGTCGATCAGGCCGGTCAGGTTGCCCAGCACGATGCCGTGTTTATGGCCCAGGCCGGAGCGCGGCAGGATCATGGCAGCCAGGCCCGGGTCGGCCAGGTGGATAGCCATGCCGGTAGGTACCAGCACGGTTTCGCCTGGCTGGATCACCATGTCGGCTTCGGTGGCGGCGCGCAGGTCCAGCCCGGCAGAGCCGCTGGTGGCGTAGGCGGGCAGGTTGTCTTTCAGGCGCGGGTCCAGGATTTGTACGTCGATAACAGGTTTCATGCGTTGTCAGCTTTTCAGGTTAAGGCACTGGGCCAGGTGTTGAACGATGGCGCGGGCCACATCGGCCTTGGGCATATCGGGCAGCGGGTGTTCGCCGCTGTCGTCCAGTAGGGTCACGCTATTGCTGTCGGCCCCCATGGCGTGCTGCGCCAGGTTGGCCACCAGCAGGGGTACTTTCTTGCGGCGGCGTTTCTGGTCGGCAAACTGCAGCAGGTTCTGGCTTTCTGCGGCAAACCCCACGCAGAACGGCGCTGCCGGCAGGCCGGCCACGGTGGCCAGGATGTCCGGGTTTTCTTCTAGCTCGATCACCGGCAGGCTGTCGCCTTTCTTGATCTTGTGTTCCGAGCGGTTTTTCACACGGTAGTCGGCCACGGCGGCCACACTGATAAACACGTCACTGCGGCCCACTTCAGCCAGCACGGCTTGGTACATGTCCTGCGCACTTTGTACCGCGATGGTGTGCACGGTGGCTGGCGGTACCAGCGCTGTAGGGCCGCTCACCAGCGTGACCTCGGCGCCGGCGTCGCGGCAGGCGCGGGCCAGGGCGTAGCCCATCTTGCCGGAGCTGATATTGGTGATGCCGCGCACGGTGTCGATCGGCTCGTAGGTGGGGCCGGCGGTCAGCAGCACCCGCTTGCCGGCCAGCAGCTTGGCGCTGAAGACGCCACCCAGCAGATCAAACACTTCTTCCGGCTCCAGCATGCGGCCGGGGCCGGTTTCGCCGCAGGCCTGCACGCCGTGCGCCGGGCCCCATACCTGTACGCCATCGGCCTGTAGCTGCGCGATATTGCGCAGGTTGGGCGGGTTTTCCCACATCTGGCGGTTCATGGCGGGCACCACCACCAGCGGGCAGGTACGCGCCGCCGCCATGGTGCTGATCAGGTCGTCGCAGGCGCCATGCGCCAGCTTGAAAATGCAGTCGGCGGTGGCCGGTACGATGAGAAAGACATCGGCGCGGCGTGACATCTCGATATGCGCCATGGCGTTATCCGGGCGCGGGTCCCAGATATCGCTATAGACCGCGTGGCCAGACAGGGCCTGGAAGGTGGCGGGGGTGACAAAGCGGGTAGCCGCTTCGCTCATCACCACTTCTACGTGGTGGCCAGCCTTGACCAGCAGCCGGGTCAGTTCTGCCGATTTGTAGGCGGCTATGCCGCCGGTAATGCCTAAAAGTATGCGCTTCTGCGTCATGTCACAGCCTGCCGTGTGTCGTGCGAGGCATGATTGTAGCGTAATGCTGCACCTGCACGCAGGCTGCCGTGGGGTGCTGCGTGGGCAGAAGTGCTGCATCATGAGAAATGCATTTTATGGAGGCCGCGCCATGCCCGATGATGCAGGCTTCGCCAGCCCGCAGGAGGGATTATGCCGATTACAGAATGGCCAGAGGCCGAGCGCCCGCGTGAAAAACTGCTGGCACGGGGCGCACAAGCCTTGTCAGATGCCGAATTGCTGGCGATATTTCTAAGAACGGGTATAAAAGGCTGCTCGGCTGTCGATATGGCGCGCCAGTTAATGCAGCGCTTTGGCAGCCTGGGGCGCCTGCTGGGGGCGCGGGCTGACGAGTTTCAGCAGCAGGCCGGGCTGGGGCCGGCCAAGTATGTGCAGTTCATGGCCATGCACGAGCTGGCGCGGCGGCTGCTAGCCGAGGAAATGGCCAGTGGCGATGTGCTGAACAGCCCGGAGGCCGTACAGCGTTTTCTGCGTGTGGCGATAGGGTACGCCGAGGTGGAGGTGTTTAGCGTGATCTTTCTGACGGCACAATACCGCGTGCTGGCTGTCGAAGAACTGGCCAGGGGCACGCTGACCGAAACGCGGGTCTACCCGCGCGAGGTGGTGCGGCGGGCCTTGCAGCACAATGCCTGCAGCGTGATCGTGGCGCACAACCATCCGTCGGGTGTGGCCGAGCCGTCCGAGGCGGACTGGCAGCTTACCGCCACGCTCAAGCAGGCTTTGCAGCTGGTCGATATCAACTTGCTGGATCATTTTGTGGTAACGGGCGAGCACGCCGAATCACTGGCGGCGCGTGGTTGGGTGTAGCGGCAGCCAGGTGGCTGCCCCTGCTGAAGTCGTGCGGCCAACCTTGCCGGGTGGCCAGGTCGAAAGGAGCTAGCCATGAACATCCTGCGTTTGATGAATCAGTCCGAGTACATCCAGGTGAACAACCAGCTGGTCAAACCCGAATTCATGTATGCCAGCGAAGACTACGCCGATGACGATGATATTGCGCTGGAGGCACACATCAACGAAGCCGATCTGGTGCTGACCGTGGCCGACCTGGAAGACGCCACGCCGCTGGCAGATGGGGCCTACTGGATAGAAAGTGTCGGCTATATCCGTTTTCTCAGCCGGCACGCGCTGCACTAAGTGTCATCAAATCACACCGGTAGCCTGCCGCCAGGTATGGCTTTCGGTGTTTTTTTATGTCTCTATTTTGGTATTTGTGGTCATAAAATGGCGCAATGCGTGCGACTGCTACGCAATATGGCCCGGTTTGATCTGGCGCAAGTCATAGCGGGGCTGGCTTGATAAAGTACGCGCTTCAATGCGTGTTACATAAGGCGCAAGCGAGGATGGACATGAACAAGATTCGTATTGCCATGGTGGGTGCCGGTGAAACGGCTACACCCCTGTTGCGGCAGCTGCTGGACGCGTCCTATGTGGAGCTGATCGGTGTGGCCGAGCTGAACCTGGCGCTGCCGGGTGTGGCGCTGGCGCGCGAGCGCGGTGTGCCGGTAACCGACAACTTTATCGAGCTGGCCGAGCAGGGCGAGCGGGTGGATATCATTATCGACCTGACCGGCTCGCGCAAAGTACGCGAAGACCTGCGCCGCTTCATGCAGTTTGCCGGTAATAACCACACAGTGATCATGCACGAGCGTATTGCGCTGCTGCTGATGTCGCTGTCGGCGGGCGAGCTGGTGGAAACCCGCCACGACTCGCTCAGCTACTGAAGGCTTCTGCTGGGCCATTAAGAGATCGATGCAGTAAACAGCCGGTGTGCGACTGCGCTGGCTGGCTTGAAGGGCGTGCGCAAGCACGCCCTTTTTTCATGCGGCCAACCTGCCGAAGGTTGGCCGCACGCCGCTTGTCTCCGGGTTCGACCGGCACCCGGCGCGATCTAGCCGAAGCCGCGTTTTTTCAGCGCCAGGTACAGCATGCTGGCGGTGATGGCGTCGTTCAGCGCGTCGTGGCGCGGCAGGGCCGGTACGCGCAGGTCATCCACCAGCGTGGCCAGGCGCAGGTCGACGTTGCTGTCCGGGTTTTGCCGCAGCTTGTAGTCGTAATAGCGGCCGGATACCTCGATCTGCCGGTTCGGCAGCTTGATGCCGGTCAGCGGCTGCACGTATTTGTTCAGGATGGCTACGTCGTACTCCAGGTAGTAGCCCACCAGCGGGCGGCCGCCGATGAAGTGCAGCAGGCGGGTAATCGCGTCTTCTGGCGCCAGGCCATCGGACACGTCACGCGGGCGCAGGCCGTGTATGCGCACGCTGCCAGCATCCGGCTTGCGTTCCGGGCGCACCAGCACATAAAACGATTCGCTGCTGAGAATACGTTGGCCGCGTATCTTTACCGCGCCGATGGACAGCAGCTCGGCGTCGCGCACGTTCAGGCTGGTGGTTTCGCAGTCTATGCTGACCAGCTCTTCATTCTGCTCTTGCAGCAGCATGGCAAAGCGCGGGTCTTTCAGCCGGTGTGCCGCCCACTGCTTTTTCAGTGCGCCTATCATGCGACGGCCCCCAGACGGAACTGGTGGCGCAGCAGGCTTTTGAACTTTTTCACCAGCGCCAGCGCGTCTTTCAGCAAGTCTTTTTCCAGGGTGGACAGCTTGTCAGGGCGGATCAGGTTGCTGGCCGGGCGGCCGTCTTCCAGCTCGGCCAGGCCGTGGCTCAGGCGCAGGCCCAGCAGGAAGGCCAGGGTTTCATGGATATCGTTGGCAAAGTCCCGCTCCAGATGGCCGTTTTCGGCCAGGCGCTGCAGGCGCTCGAAGGTATTGTTGGCCGCAATGTCGTGTCGCAGTGCCAGCGAGCGTATGCCGTGCACAATGGGGAAAATGCCGCCTTTCTTGATATCCAGCGTGGCTTCGCCATTTTGTTCACGCGTGAGCAGCTGGGCAAAAAAGCCCAGCGGGGTGTCAAACTGCTCGATGGCGCGGGCAAAGCGCGCGTAGAAGCTTTCGTCGTCCGATAGCAGGCTGTTCAGGTAGTGCTTGCCCTGCGCCAGCAGGGCGTGGTCGCCCGCTACCGCTTCGGCATCCACAAAGATGGCCAGGTTCATCAGTGCGTCGCCGTCCGGCAGGTAGAGCCAGCGGTACAGCTGGTCGCGCAGGCCTTGCTCGTGCTGGCACCATTGCGGGTTGTTCACCATGATGTGGCCGGGGCAGGGCGGGTAGCCAAAGCGCGCCAGCGCATCGCTGAAAGCCTGGCAGGCGCCCGCGATGGTGGGGTGGTCGTAGCCGTCGCGGATGATCAGTGCGTTGTCCTGGTCGGTTTTCAGGATTTGCTCGCCACGGCCTTCCGAGCCCATGACGATCAGGCAGCTATTGGCTACCACCTCGGGCAGGGCAATCAGCTGCCAAGTACGCTCGAACAGCCGTGCATTCAGCGCCTGTACCAGCCGCCCCAGCTGCGGGGCCTTCACGCCGTGGCTGGACAGAATGCCCACCAGGCGGGTGATCTGGCCGGCAATATCTTGCAGCTCGTCCAGGGTGTCGGCGCGCTCCAGCTTGTGGGCAATCAGGTGCGAGTGGTTGGAGAAGTAGGACAGGATGTCCACCTGTGCCAGAATGCCCACCGGCTCGCCTTGGTCCATCACCACCAGGCGACGGATATTGCGCTGTGTCATGGTGAGTAGCGCGTCAAACAGGAAGCCGTCGATATCGGTGGTAATCAGGTTGAAATGGCAGACCTGGTACAGCGGCGTGCTGGGCGGCAGCTCGTTCAGGATGGTGTCGCGAAAGTCGGTGGTGGTGAACATGCCCAGCTGGCCACGGTGGCGCACCAGAATGGATTTGCTCTTACGCTGCTTCATGATGCGGGCGGCGTCCAGCACGCTGTCCTGGCCATCTACAAACACCGGCAGGCGGCTACAGGCGTCGCGCACGGTGGCGGTCAGCAGGGTTTGCAGCTCCCGCGTGCCGGCCTTTTGCGCCAGTGCGCCGAATTTCTGAGACACGCTGGCGTAGAAAAAGGCGCCAAAGCGCGGGTTGCTTTCGGTCAGCTGCATCACCACGGCGCGCGGCAGGCAGTAGGCCAGCGCTTCTTCGTGAACCACAAAGCGCTGCGTGGCCACCCCGGCCACCATGGCGCGGGCGTCGAAGGTGTCTTGCGCATGGTAGACAGCCAGCACTTCGTCGTCCGCCATCTCGCGCACTACGCCCTTGATCAGCACGTACAGGCTGTCCACGCTGTTGCCCGGCGCCATGATCACTTCGTCGTTATCAAAAAACACGATATCGGCTGCGCCTTCCAGCGCCAGCCGCTCGTTCGGGCTCAGGTGGGTAAACGGCGGGTGGGTAAAGTCGAAGCGGCTCATGCTGGCAGGTCCGGTGGGTGGCTCATTTCTTTAGCATACGGTGCTATCGAAATGGCTGACCAGACCTGCCCGTTGCAATAGGGCTAGATTTGCGCTGGATCAGATGGCGCTGCGTCATTCCCGCAGCAGGGGGCCGGGCGTGTGGGCGGCTGGGTAAGGCTGCGGCGCCGCACCATGCCGTCTACGAACAAGGCCAGCTCGCCGTCCTGCATGGCGGTCCAGGTTTCATTGTCGGTCAGCGGTACGGTGGCGATCACGGCTACGCGGTCGTCCGGCGTGGTGACGGTGGAAAAATCCACGGTCACGTCGTCGTCCACCAGGTGGGCGGTGGGGAACGGCGCCTTGCGCACGATGTAGTGCAGCTTGGTGGAGCAGTGGGTAAACAGCCACTGGCCATTGGACAGCATGAAGTTGAACACGCCGTAGCCGCGCAGCGTGGCGGCCAACCCTTCGATGGCATCGAACAGCTCGTCCAGCGACGGCGGCTGGCACCAGCGCTGGCGCAGCTGTTCCATGATGTAGCAGAAGGCGGCCTCGGAGTCGGTGCTGCCTACCGGCTTGTAGTGGCAACCTTCATCTGGCGTAAAGCCCGCCAGGTTGCCGTTGTGGGCAAAAATCCAGTACTGGCCCCAGATCTCGCGCTGGAACGGGTGGCAGTTGGCCAGGTTTACCTCGCCCTGCGTGGCCTTGCGGATGTGCGCGATCACGTTTTCCGACTTGATGGGGTATTGGCGTACCAGCGCGGCCACCGGCGAATCGGCCGAGGGTTTGTCGTCCAGGTACAGGCGCACGCCTTTGCCCTCGAAAAAGGCAATGCCCCAGCCGTCGGCATGGTGGTCGGTGAGCCCGCCGCGGCGGTGGAAGCCTTCAAAGGAAAACAGGATGTCGGTGGGCGTATTGCAGTTCATGCCCAAAAGCTGGCACATGGGGGTGTCCGTGTTCAATAGATGGCCTATTGTTTCATGCAGGGGCGGCTGCGCCAAGCGCCATGCGGCCAACCTGCTGCCTTGGGGTGGGCTTGTGATTTATGAGAAAATCCCGATATGTGTTTTCCGGGGCCGGCCGGCAGCAGTGCTGCCACCGGCCCGACGTAACTGAAAGGCAGGCATGACCACCATCGTTGTTGTAAGCAAAGGGGCAGAGATTGCCATTGCGGCCGACAGCCAGACCACGTTTGGCGACGACCAGAAGCTGCTGGCAGCCTACGACGTGCACAGCAACAAGATCTTCAAGCTGGGCGACAGCTACCTGGCCATTGCCGGCTCGGCGGCGCACGACCTGGTATTGCAATCGGCGCTGAAAGGCATGAAGTCGCGCGATTTCAGCAGCCGTGCCGGTTTGTTCGAAACCTTCCGCAAGATTCACCCCAAGCTGAAAGACCACTTCTACCTGCGGCCGGAAGAGGAAGAAGACGACCCGTACGAGTCCAGCCAGATGATGGTGCTGGTGGCCAACGCCCACGGCATCTTTGGCGTGTACCCCATGCGCGAGGTGTACCAGTTTGCCCGTTACTGGGCCATCGGTTCGGGGCGCAAGTTTGCCATGGGCGCCATGCACGCCCTGTTTGATACCGACATGACAGCCAGCCAGATTGCCGAAGCGGCCATCCGCGCTGGCTGCGAGTTCGACGCCAGCTCCGCGCTGCCGTTGACGATTCACACTATTCAGCAAGAAAAGGACACCCGCTCATGAGCCAACACGATACTTTGCAACGCTTCCTGTTTGACGGCATCCCCGTGCGTGGCGCACTGGTGCGCATGGATAGCGCCTGGCAAGAGGTGGTGGCACGCCATCAATACCCGCCCGCCATCCGCCATGTGCTGGGCCAGATGCTAGCCGCCAGCAGCCTGCTGGCGGCCAACCTGAAGTTTGACGGTACGCTGATCATGCAGCTGCACGGCAAGGGCGCGCTGCGCCTGGCCGTGGCCGAGTGCACCAACGACCGTACCGTGCGTGCCACTGCACGTTTTGACGACGGCATTACCGATGCCCCGCTGGCCGAGCTGCTGGGCGAGGGTGGCACCTTTGTCATCACGCTGGAGCCGAAAGACGGCGAGCCATGGCAGGGCATTGTGGCGCTGGAAGGCGACAGCATTGCCGCCATGCTGCAAAACTACATGCTGCGTTCCGAGCAGCTGGAAACCCACCTGGTGCTGGCCTGTAACGACGACACCGCCGCCGGCCTGCTGCTGCAGCGCCTGCCCGACGGCCACGGCGACGCCGAAGGTTGGCCGCACGTGAAGGCCCTGGCGGAAACCCTGCAGCAAGACGAGCTGCTGCAGCTGGACGCGCTGGATGTGCTGTACCGCCTGTACCATCAGGACGCTGTGCGTATCTTCGACCCGGCCCAGGTCAGCTTTGCCTGCAATTGCAGCACCGAGCGCGTAGGCGACATGCTGAAGCTGCTGGGTGGCGAAGAGGTGGCTGGTGTGGTGCTGGAGCAGGGCAGTATCGAGGTGGGCTGCGAATACTGCGGCCAACGTTACGTGTTTGACGACGAAGACGTGAACACCCTGTTTGGCATGGACGTGGTGGCCGCCGTGCGCGCCGAGCAGCAGCGCCACTAAGATCAGGCTGCAGCAAAAACAAAACCCGCCAGTTGGCGGGTTTTGCTTTGGTACGCGGTGGTTTACAAGCCGGCGTGGATGCGGTCGTGCATCTCGTCTATCCAGTCTTCAAACTCCACCTCGTGCATGCCCAGGTAGGCAATCAGCTCTTCCGAGCGGTCTTTCCAGCCGGGGTCGCCGTTCTGGTCGGTGCTGGTACGCCAGATATGCTGCGCGGCGCGGGCCACGGCAATCATCATCTTGTGGCCGTGGTCCAGCAGCTCGTCGTTGCTGTCCTGGAACAGGTCGGGGTTGTGCTGCAGCAAAATGGCGCGGCCAAAGTCTTCCGGCATGTGCCAGGTGCGTGACACCAGGTAGCCCACCACGTCGTGGCTGGTGCCATGAAACTCTTGCTCGATTTTGCTGATCTGGCGGTCGCGTGCCTGGGTAATCAGCCGCAGCGTGCGCTCGTAGTTGGGGTAACGCATCAGCATCACGGCAATGCCGCAGCTGCGGAATAGCGCAAAGCTCTGGCACTCGTCAGCGGGGCGGCCCAGCTTTTCGCACAGGCTGGCGGCGATGGACGCCTCGTGCATGGTGCGCTCCCAGAACTGCTCGATGACCGGCGGGTTCTGGCTGGTGAGCGTCAGGCGCAGCAGCAGGCCGTGCACCAGATGAACGATATTGCGTTCGCCCAGCATGTTGACGGCTTGCATGATGGAGGTCAGGGTGCGGCCGCTACCAAAAAACGGGCTGTTGGCCGCTTTCAGGATGGCGGCAGACAGCCCCAGGTCGCTGCCGATGATGTCGGCCACGTCCATCAGGCTCATGTCCGGGTTGCTGCGCAGGGCTACCAGCTTGTCCAGAATCTCCGGGCGCGGCGGGATAACCAGGTTGCGCACCAGGTCGGCGGTGGTGCTGGCGTCGAATTGAGGGACCTTCATTGCTAAGGATCCGGTATAGGCTGGGTTATAGGAATTTCAACTTATTCTAGCAGTGAAGGCAGGGTATTTCATGGCGAAATCAATGTCTGGATCACCTTTTTTGTCAGCGCGTCCGGGTGGGCGGTAATGCGCAGAATGTGCTGCATGGCCGGGTGAGGCGGGCGGTGTACGGCAACGCCTTGAAGCCACAGTGCTTTTTGCCGCGCCAGCGCCGCGTCGGCATCGGCATAGATCACGGACAGGAAATTGGTATGCGACGGGATCACGTGCAGGCCGCCCGCCAGCAGTGCCTGTTGCAGTGCGTCACGCAGCGCCAGCGTCTCGGTAATCAGCCGCTGGCTGCACTCGGGCTGGTCCAGCGCGGCCACGGCGGCGGCTTGCGCCACGCTGGAGGTGCCGTACTGGGTGCGGATCTGGTCGGCCTTGGTTACCCATTCTGCCGGTGCCAGCGCGTAGCCGATGCGCAGGCCGGCCAGGCCGTGCGCCTTGGACAGGGTGCGCAGGCGGGCGGTGTCGGGCAGGGTACCCTGGCGCTCGGCCTGGTCGCAAAAATCAATATATGCCTCGTCCAGCAACAGGAAGGTGTCGGCGGGCAGGGCGGCGCGTAGTGCGGTGATGTCAGCCAGGGGCAGGTAGCTGCCGGTGGGGTTGTCGGGGTTGGCCAGGTACAGCAGCGCGGCCTGGTGCTGCTGCGCGGCAGCCAGCAGCGCAGGCAGGTCGTTGACCAGGCTATCGCCCTGCCGTGCGTAGGGCACCTCCACAATGCGCGCGCCCACGCCCTCGGCAAAGTAACGGAAGGTGGGGTAGGTGCCCGCGGTGCACACTACCACGTCGCCCGGTGACACCCGCGCGCGCAGGAACAGCGCGATCAGGCTATCGGCGCCGGCATCCACCACCACGTTGGCCGCATCCGCGCCGTTGAGCGCGGCGGCGCGCTGACGGATGGCGTTGGCGTACGGGTCCGGGTACAGCCGGGCCAGCTCGTACAGGGCTTCGCCCCATTGCTGGCTAACGGTGTGGCCATCAATGGCCATGCTTTCATTGGAGCCGATGCGGCTGTCAATGCGGCGGCCTATCAGCGCCTCCAGCCGTGGCAGGCCGGGGAAAGGGTTGTTGATGGTGACGTCTTGCAGGTGGCGGGCGTAGCGGGGCATGGCGGTATCCATAAAAACTGATGGCATGACACTAAGGCAAAACGCGGCGGCGTGCCATGCCGCTTATTTATAAGCAAAGAACGCGGCCAACGTATCGGCCAGCGCGGCCGGCTGCTCCCACTGGATCATGTGGCCGGCGTCGGCAATGGTGGTTTCCGTCAGCTGCGCAAAGCAGGCGCGGCGCTCGGGAAGGGTATCGAACACGCCCTTGGCCATGGGGTGGTCCCACATGTCGCCGCCTATCACCCATAGCACCGGCGCGCTGATGCGCTGCCAGCAGGCCTTGGCTTCTTCCAGCCGGTACAGCACCGGGTTCACCATCTTGTGGCGCGGGTCGGCGCGGTATTGCAGCTGGCCATCCTGCTGATGGCACAGCGCCGCGGCCATGTGCTGCGCGTAAGGTAGCGCCATGCGCGGGTTGCGTGCCTGCAGCTTGGCGGCTACCTCGTCCAGGCTGGCCAGCGCGGCAAAGGCGGGGGCTTGCTGCTTTTCGCGCAGCCAGCGTGCGTAGCGGCCCGGTGCCTCGGCGGGGCGGGTGGCGGCCAGGCCAAAGCCTTCTACCAGCGCCAGCCGCGCCACGCGATCGGGGCGAATGCCGGCGTACAGGCCGGCTACCATGGCGCCCATGCTGTGGCCGACAAGGTTGGCCGCACGGTGCGGGCTGTAGTGCTGTAGCAGCGCGTCCAGGTCGGCCAGGTAGTCGGGCGAGTAATAGCTGCCGCTATTCCACGCGCTGTGGCCAAAGCCGCGCCAGTCTGGCGCGATGATTTGCCAGTCGCCAGCCAGGCGGTCGGCGACAAACTGGAAGGTGTCGGCGCAGTCCATCCAGCCGTGCAGCATCACCAGCAGGGGCGCATCGGGCTGGCCCCAGCGGCGAATGTGGTAGGCGTGGCCGTTGAAGGTATGCCACTCGCTGCGCGGCGGCTGCTGTGGCTGGTAGGGTGGGGTGGGGTGCATGCAGCATCGCAACCTGTATCAATCGGAAGCGCCTAGTGTACGCATGGGAGGGCACGGATGACGAGTAGCGACACCCGCCAGCGCCATGTACAGCGTGTTCTGCAGGTGGTACATGATCTGTGGCCGCACCCGCAGCAGGATACCCCGCTGGTGCTGCTGGCCGCGATGGCGCACTTTTCGCCCTATCATTTTCACCGCACCTGCGTGGCGGTGATGGGCGAGAGCGTGAACGACACGCGCCAGCGTTTGCGCCTGCAGTTGGCCGCATTGGCGCAGCGCCGCCTGCCCCGTTTGTGATAGCCGGGCGAGCGCGCAAAGAAAAACCCCGCAGCACGCTGCGGGGTTTTTTGCGGCCAACCTTGGCGCGGGCTTAGCGGCCCACGTTGTAGTTTGGTGCTTCTTTGGTGATCTGTACGTCGTGTACGTGCGATTCGCGCATACCAGCGGAAGTGATTTCCACAAAGCCGGCTTTTTCGTGCATTACGTCGATGCTAGGGCAACCCAGGTAGCCCATGGATGAGCGCAGGCCGCCCACCAGCTGGTGAATAACCTGGGCGATCGGGCCCTTGTACGGCACGCGGCCTTCGATACCTTCCGGTACGAACTTGTCGGCAGCGTTGGAGCTGTCCTGGAAGTAGCGGTCGGCCGAGCCTTGGCTCATGGCGCCCAGGCTGCCCATGCCGCGGTATGATTTGTACGAACGGCCCTGGAACAGCTCTACTTCGCCCGGTGCTTCTTCGGTGCCGGCAAACATGCCACCCAGCATCACGGCGTTGCCGCCGGCTGCCAGTGCCTTGGAGATGTCACCGGAGAAGCGGATGCCGCCGTCGGCGATCATCGGTACGCCGGTGCCCTTCAGGGCTTCGGACACGTTGTGGATGGCAGTCAGCTGCGGTACACCTACGCCAGCCACGATACGGGTGGTGCAGATGGAGCCCGGGCCAATGCCCACTTTCACGCCGTCAGCGCCAGCAGCCACCAGGGCCAGGGCAGCGTCGGCAGTGGCAATGTTGCCGCCGATCACGTCGACTTGCGGGTAGGTTTCTTTCACCCACTTCACGCGGTCCAGCACGCCCTGGCTGTGGCCGTGGGCGGTATCCACCACGATCACGTCCACGCCGGCAGCCACCAGCGCTTTCACGCGCTCGTCGGTGTCGCCGCCAGTGCCTACGGCAGCGCCTACGCGCAGGCGGCCCTGGCTGTCTTTGTTGGCGTTAGGGTGTTCGCTGGTCTTGATGATGTCCTTGACGGTGATCAGGCCTTTCAGCTCGAAATCATCGCCAATCACCAGCACGCGTTCCAGGCGGTGGGTGTGCATCAGCTCGCGGGCTTCTTCGATGCTGGCACCTTCTTTTACCGTCACCAGGCGCTCGCGCGGGGTCATGATGCTGGCTACCGGCTGGTCCAGGCGGGTTTCGAAGCGCAGGTCGCGGTTGGTTACGATGCCGACTACCTTGCCATCCTGGATCACCGGCAGGCCGGAGATCTTGTGCTGGCGGGTCAGCAGAACCAGGTCGCGTACCAGCATGTCCGGGGCGATGGTGATCGGGTCTTTCACCACACCACTTTCATGACGCTTGACCTTGGAAACCTCCAGGGCCTGTTTTTCGGCGCTCATGTTTTTGTGGATGATGCCGATGCCACCTTCCTGGGCCATGGCAATCGCCAGGCGCGACTCGGTCACGGTATCCATGGCGGCGGAAACCAGTGGCAGGTTCAGGCTGATGTTTCGGGTAAGACGGGTGTGGAGGGCAACGTCACGCGGCAGTACTGCAGAATGGGCCGGGACGAGGAGAACGTCGTCGAAAGTGTAGGCTTTCTCGATGATGCGCATCTTCGCGTTTCCTTAGGCGGCAAAAACGCATTATACCGACCTGTCGCCCCAAGTGCAAAATGTGATGGCGGTTTTGCCTATAGTGTGCATGCAGTGTATAAAGTGGCCGTTTGTTGCTGACTGCAAAGACGGTTTTCATGAGAAAAGACATAGTGATAGCAGCGCTGCTGCTGGCTGCCTGCGGTATGGCCCAGGCCGAGGTCTACAAATGGGTAGATGCCAACGGCCGCGTGGTGTTTTCCGACCAGCCGCCGCCAGGCAAAAAGGTAGACAAGATCAAAGTCTACCCGGGTGGCGTACAGGCGCCACGCCAGGCGGCCTCCGCCCCTGCTGCGGCGCAGGGTGCCGCTGGCCTGGATGCGGATGTGAAAGCGCTGAACGAGCGCATCGAAAAACATAATCGCGACGTGAAGGCGCAAAACTGCAAAACCGCCCAGGCCAACCTGGCCGCGCTGGACCGCCCCGGTGCCAAAGCGGGCCGTGAAGACATGCTCAAACGGGCGCGCGAGGAAGTGCAGATCTGGTGCGGTAAATAATGCAGCCTGCTTTTGATTACCGGCCGGTACTGGCCAGCCTGC
This sequence comes from Neisseriaceae bacterium, assembly GCA_027489245.1. Lineage (GTDB taxonomy): Bacteria > Pseudomonadota > Gammaproteobacteria > Burkholderiales > Chromobacteriaceae > Vogesella. The sequence continues at coordinate 185,973 of JAIYAC010000021.1, forward strand.
CCGGCTTGCCCGGGGTGTATCGCATGTTCGATGCCGCGGGCAATGTGCTGTATGTGGGCAAGGCCATCGACCTGAAAAAGCGCGTTAGCTCCTACTTTCAGAAAAACGACCTGAGCCCGCGCATCCAGCTGATGGTGGCGCAGATCGCCAGCATCGAAACCACGGTAGTGCGCAGCGAAGCCGAAGCGCTGATCCTGGAAAACAACCTGATCAAGGCGCTGGCACCCAAGTACAACATCCTGTTTCGCGACGACAAGTCCTACCCCTACCTGATGCTGTCCGGCCACGCTTACCCGCAGCTGGCCTACTTTCGCGGCGACCCGAAAAAGCCGCATCAGTACTTTGGCCCCTATCCGAACGGCTACGCCGTGCGCGAGAGCATCCAGATCCTGCAAAAGGTATTCCGCCTGCGCAGCTGCGAAGACAGCGTGTTCAGCAACCGCTCGCGGCCTTGCCTGTTATTCCAGATCAAGCGCTGTACCGCGCCCTGTACCGGTGAGATCAGCGCCGAGGCCTACCGCGAAGATGTGCGCGGCGCCGTGGCTTTCCTGCAGGGCAAACAGAACGAGCTGATCGACGCGCTGACCGAGCGCATGTTGGCCGCATCAGAATCGCTCGAGTTCGAGCAGGCCGCCGAGCTGCGCGACCAGATCCAGGCCCTGGCACGGGTGCAGGAAAAACAGTTCATCAGCAGCAATACCAGCCAGCTGGACGCCGACGTCGTCGCCATTGCCGCGCACGGCGGCCTGGTGTGCGTGAACCTGGTGATGATCCGTGGCGGGCGCCACCTGGGCGACAAGAGCTTCTTTCCGCAGAACGCCGACGAAGCCTCGCTGGCGGCCAACCTGGAAGCCTTCCTGGCGCAGCATTATCTGGGCGTGCCGCTGCCTGCCGTCATTATCCATAACGAACAGGTGTCGCCCGAGCTGCAGGCGCTGCTGATCGAGCAGGCAGAAAAGCGCCTGGCCTTTGTCGGCAACCCTATCGGCGAGCGCCGCGTGTGGCTGGAGATGGCCGAGAAAAACGCCCAGCTGGCCATTGGCCAGAAAATACTCAGCGTGGCCGGTCAGCAGAGCAGGTTGGCCGCACTGGCCGAGCTGATGGAAGTAGAGCAGGTGGCGCGGCTTGAGTGTTTCGATATCAGCCACACGCTGGGCGAGGCTACGGTGGCTTCGTGCGTGGTGTACGACCGTGGTGGCATGCAGCCGTCGGAGTACCGCCGCTTCAATATCGAAACCGCCGCCGCAGGCGATGATTACGCCGCCATGCGCGAGGCGCTGACTCGCCGCTACAGCAGGTTGGCCGCAGAAGAGGGCAAGCTGCCGGACGTGCTGCTGATCGATGGTGGCAAGGGGCAGGTGGGGGTGGCGCTGGAAGTGCTGGCCGAGGTTGGCGTGGATGTGCCCATCGTCGGCGTGGCCAAAGGCGAGGAGCGCAAGCCGGGTCTGGAAACGCTGATCGTGCCGCATCTGCAAAAGACGTTACAATTGCCGCGCGATCATGCCGCCCTGCACCTGATACAAACCGTGCGCGATGAGGCGCACCGCTTTGCCATTACCGGCCACCGCGCCCGGCGGGCCAAAGCGCGTACCTCGTCCACGCTGGAAGACATCCCGGGGGTGGGCCCCACGCGCAGGCAGCGCCTGCTTACCCGTTTTGGCGGGCTGCGCGGGGTGGTGGCAGCCAGTATCGACGACCTGGCCCAAGTAGACGGCATCAGCCGTGCGCTGGCCGAAAAAATTCATAATGCACTGCACTAGCACACCAGAGCCGACACATGCCCTTTAACCTGCCCATTTTATTAACCTGGCTGCGCGTAGCCCTTATTCCTGTCTGCGTGGCGGTGTTCTTTCTGCCGGATAGCGTGCTGCTGCAGCATCACCGCAATAGCCTGGGGGCTTTTATCTTTGGCCTGGCCGCCGCTACCGACTGGCTGGACGGCTACCTGGCGCGCCGTCTGGGGCAAACCTCGGCCTTTGGCGCGTTTCTAGACCCGGTAGCCGATAAGCTCATTGTGGCCGCCGCGCTGATCCTGCTGGTAGAGCTGGGCCGGCTGGAAGGCTGGATGGCCATGATCATCATCGGCCGTGAAATTGCCATTTCGGCATTGCGCGAGTGGATGGCCGAGATGGGGCGCCGTGGCAGTGTGGCGGTGGCGTATATCGGCAAGCTGAAAACGGCTGCCCAGATGGTGGCGATTTTGCTGCTGCTATACGCAGGCCCGCTGGTGCCAGGGCTGAGCACCATGTTGGCCGGAAAATTATTCATGATTGTCGCTGTCATATTGACTTTGTGGTCAATGGTTTATTACCTGCAGATGGCTGCGCGGGAATTCTCAGGCAAAAAAATTGATGTTTGAGTGTTGACACCCCCGAAAAGATCATTATAATTCGCCTTCTCTTAACGACGCAGCGACGGAAACGACGCAGCAGTCATTAGGAAAAACCAAGTTTTATGCGGGAATAGCTCAGTTGGTAGAGCGCAACCTTGCCAAGGTTGAGGTCGCGAGTTCGAGCCTCGTTTCCCGCTCCATAAAACTTAAGCAGTACCATGCGATGCGGGAATAGCTCAGTTGGTAGAGCGCAACCTTGCCAAGGTTGAGGTCGCGAGTTCGAGCCTCGTTTCCCGCTCCATAAA
>JAIYAC010000015.1 GCA_027489245.1 Neisseriaceae bacterium
GCTGACTGCTTGTTTCGTTTGCGTCGTCAGCTGAGGAGGCGAACTATACCCACCCCACCCAAACCCGTCAACACCTACCCAGCAATAAACTGCAAGTATTTGCTTAAGGTGTTGATTTGCAAAGGCACCTAAAAGCAAAAAAGTTGGCCGCAGCGGTACTGACTCCCTGCCTTTCTCGTCGCTAAAGATAAGTAATGCCTAGAAAAGCGACAAAAACGGGCTAGGCAACGCAGACACGACACCTGGCAAAGGCTGTTTTTGACAGCAGGCGCGCTGAGCATTAGTATTAATGCGAATAGTTATCAAGCAAAATCTCAATCAATGGAACACCGCGCATTTCACTATGGCTCGCTGAGCATTATCGGCGCGGCCCACCTGGGCTTGTTGATGATGACGCCCAGCCACAGCTCGCCGCTGACACCGCCACAGGTTTTACCTGTTATTGAGATGGTGTCGGTGGCTCAGCAACAGGCCACGCCGCGACCTTCACCACCCGCCCCGCAGACACCCCCAACCAAACGCCCCACCGCAGCCAAACCCATGCCGACACCGCCGGTACAGGTGAGCAAAAGTACAGTGGCGCCACCTGCCAATGCCATCAGCACGCCAGTGGTAGCGACACCTGCCCAGCCGGTGACTGAAGCCCCGGCACCAGCCGTGCGGCCTGTGGCTGATACCCGTCCCGCCCCGGCGGCGGAAAAGCCGGCGACCGAGCAGGCCTATATTGCCCCGACACCTATTAGTGGCGCGCAAGGTAACCCCAAGCCGGAATACCCGCCGCTGTCTGTAGAGCTGGAAGAGGAAGGCACGGTAGTGCTGCGCGTACTGGTCAGCACCAAAGGCCGTGCTTTGTCTGTCGCGATTGCCAAGAGTAGCGGCCACCCGCGGCTGGATAACTCGGCACGCCGTACGGTGGCTAGCCGCTGGCAGTTTACGCCGGGGCAGCGCGGCGGCGAGGCGGTGGAAGAATATTGCCTGGTACCTGTTGAATTTACTCACCCTCACAAGAACAAGTCCTGACCCATGAACCTGATGCTTACCTTTGAACAGGGCGATGCCGTACTGGTATCGGTGTTTCTGATCCTGATCCTGATGTCAGTACTGACCTGGTACTTTATTGTGCTGCGCGGCTGGCGTGCCTGGCAGGTTCGCCGCCTGAACCGTGAAGCGGACGCGCAGCTGTGGGGTGCGGCCAGCTGGCAAGCAGCAGAGAAAGACCTGGATAGCAGCCCGGCGCCGGTAGCGGCCCTGCTGCGCGAAGGCCTGGCGGCGGTGCGCAAATATCAGCAGCACAGCGATGGCTCGTTGGGGCAGGCGTGCAGTCTGGACGACTACCTGACGCGCGCGCTGCGCAAACGCCTGTCGCAAGAGCAGCAAAGCCTGGAGGGTGGCATGACTTTCCTGGCCACCATCGGTTCGACTGCGCCGTTTATCGGCCTGTTTGGCACGGTATGGGGCATTTATAACGCGCTGGTGAATATTGGCGCTCAGGGTCAGGTATCCATCGGTACGGTTGCCGGCCCGATTGGCGAAGCACTGGTGGCCACAGCTGCCGGCCTGGCCGCAGCGATTCCGGCCGTACTGGCGTACAACACGTTTACCCGCCTGAACCGCCTGATCAACCAGGACATGGATCACTTCACCCACGACCTGCACGCGCACCTGCTCACCCTGGGAGGCAAAGATGGCATTCGGTAGTTTTGACAAGGGCGCAGACGCGCCCATGTCCGAGATCAATACCACGCCGCTGGTAGACGTGATGCTGGTGCTGCTGGTGGTGTTCATCATCACCGCGCCGCTGCTGACCAATGCAGTCAAGATCGATCTGCCGCAAGCCAGCGCTGCCGCGCATCAGGAAAAGCAGGAGGCCATCCGGCTCAGCATCGACGCCACGGGCAAGATCTACTGGAACGACGCCCCCATCGAAGAACGCCGGCTGAAAAGTCGCTTCGCAGAAGCGGCTGCGGCCAACCCGAACGTAGAACTGCACCTGCGCGCGGACAAGGCGGTGCGCTACGAAGTGGTGGCCGAAGCGCTGGCCGATGCCCAAGGTGCCGGCATCAGCCGTATCGGTTTTGTTACCGAAGCCCAACAGTAAACCCAGGCGGCCTGCCACCCCGGCAGGCCGTTTTGCCTATCGCGGCAGGCCGATAGGCAAAACGCTGGCCAGGCGCCCCACCCGTCCACGCCGTTTGTCTACCCTGCCGTTACAGGAAACACCATGCTGCTGCACATTCCCGACGTACTCACCCCCGAAGAGCTCGACCACGCCCGCGCCCTGCTACTGGCCGCCCCCTGGCAAGATGGCCGCAGCACGGCTGGCCAGCAGGCACTACAGGTAAAGCACAACCTGCAGCTGGCACCCGAAAGTGATGCCGCACGCGAGCTGGCCGCCCTGGTACGCCAGGCACTGTTCCGCCACCCCTTATATATGTCGGCCGCACTGCCGCATACGCTGATGACGCCGATGTTCAACTGCTACCAGGGCGGCATGACCTACGGCAACCATGTAGACAACGCCATACGCCGCGACCCGCTGACCGGACAGAACATCCGCACCGATGTATCGTGCACCCTGTTTTTCAGCCAGCCGGAAGAATACGAAGGCGGCGAGCTGATTGTAGAAGACACCTACGGTACACACAGCGTGCGGCTACCCGCCGGCCACGCCATCCTGTACCCCTCCACCAGCCTGCACCGCGTCGAACCGGTGAGCGCCGGTGCGCGGCTGGCTTCGTTTATGTGGACGCAGAGCATGGTGCGTAGCGATACTCGCCGCGCCATGCTGTTCGATATTGATATGGCCATCCTGCAGCTGCGGCAGAAGGTGGGGGACTGCGAAGAAGTGATGTCGCTCACGGCCACCTATCACAACCTGCTGCGCGAGTGGGCAGAAGTCTAAGGTTGGCCGCACGGGCAAAAAAAACCCCGCCGGACGAATCCGGCGGGACACCGTGGGACAGAGCAAAACCCTGATAAATCAGGATTTGACAGCAGGCGGCATGCCGCGTGCTGCTCGGGCAAGCACAGTACCCGACGGGTAGACCATACCCGTGACAGTCAGATACCTGCAGGCCCTACCACAGCCCGTTACCGGGCGGGTTCGGTACAGGTGCAAGGGCTAGCCCTTGCGCCGGAATTCATTGATCTTGCTACCGCATTACAGTGTAGCAAGCGCCGGGCGGCATACCCAGCAAATAAACACAAGCACACCAGTGGCACCGCAACGCAGGCAATGCCAGCTTTTCGCGCTAAAACAGGGTTTTATTGCCACATTTCAAGCCATGCATTAAATGCATTGCTTGAAACAAATAAACCCCGCAACAAACCGAAACACCAAGGCACAAATAAATTATAAGCCTCTATTCTTACAAGATGTTTACCGGTATTGCTGCACTAGCTTACCCATATCAGCTTGCATTGACAAAGCATGAATGTGCATGTTTACCATGCATAAAATTCATGGAGCAATAATAATGAAACTGCCCCCGCTCAATGCCCTGCGTGTCTTCCTGGTGGCTGCCGAACACCATTCGTTTACCAAAGCTGGCGAAACCCTGCACCTGACCCAGGGGGCGGTGAGCCGCCACATCCAGACCCTGGAAGCGCACTACGGCCTGCCCTTGTTTGTGCGCCAGGCCCGGGGGCTAACACTGACACCGGAAGGCGTGGCCTTGTTCCCTGCCGTGCGCGATGCATTTTCACGCATCGAGGCCGCCAGCGAGGCCATTTCGCGCCGCTCGCGCGAGCTGCGGGTCAAAGCCAGCCCATCGATTGCCTCGCGCTGGGTCTTGCCGCGCTTCACCCAGTTTCGCAACCGCTACCCCGACCTGATGGTCAGCCTGGTCACCGTCACCGGCTTTGACCCCAACTTCAAAAGCCGCGAATACGATATCTCGTTCCAGGCCTGCGAAACCCAGGAGCCCGGGCTGATTTACCACCGCCTGCGCGGCGCGCGCTTTGTACCGGTGGCCTCGCCGGACCTGTTCAAGGACAAACCGCGGCCAACCATGGCGCAGTTCATGGAATACCCCTTGCTGCACCCTTCTCATGAAGACCAGTTCTGGTCGCAATGGTTCGCGCTATCGGGCATGAACCCCGGCAACAGCATAGAAGCCTACGCCTTCGACACCCTGGACCTGGCCATTACCGCCGCGTCCCGTGGCATGGGCATTACGCTGGCAGAAGAAAGCATGATCGCCGACGACCTGGCCAATGGCACCCTGGTACAGCTGTCCGACGTCGCCCTGGTGACCAGCTGGGCCTATTACCTGATCTACCCGCAAGAGCTGGCTACGCTGCCCAGCGTCATTGCCTTCCGCGACTGGGCCTTGGCCGAGTTCAGCGATACCCCGCCCGCCCCGGCCAGCAGCGCCCAGTAAAAACCCGCCGGCTGTCAGACAGCGGGCGGGTCGGGTTGCCAGGCAGAGCAACGGGCTAGCTGGCGGCGGCCTTGCGGCCAACCTTTGCGGCCAGGCCGTCAAACCACAGGTACAACACCGGGGTGATGTACAGCGTCACCAGCTGCGAGAACAGCAGGCCGCCCACCACCGCCACCCCCAGCGGCTGACGCAGCTCTGCACCGGCACCCAGTGCCAGCGCAATGGGCAACGCGCCCATCATGGCGGCCAGCGTGGTCATCAGGATGGGGCGCAGGCGCAGCAGGCAGGCGGTGCGGATAGCCTGCTGCGGGCTCATGCCCTGCTCGCGCTGCGCCACCAGCGCAAAGTCGATCATCATGATGGCGTTTTTCTTCACGATACCGATCAGCATCAGGATGCCGATGCTGGCGATGATGGTGAGCTCCTGCCCCATCAGCATCAACGCCCCCAGCGCCCCCATGGCCGCCGACGGCAAACCGGCCAGGATGGTGAGCGGGTGGATGTAGCTCTCGTACAGCACGCCCAGCAACACGTAGATCACCAGTAGCGCCACCAGCAGCAGCGTGGTCTGGCTGCCCTGCGACTCGGCAAACGCCGCAGCGTCGCCGGCGTAGCTGGTGAGCACACTGGCAGGCAGGCCAATGTCCTGCTGCATGGCCTTCAGCCGCGCATCCACCTCGCCCAGCGCCACGCCCGGTGGCAGGTTGAACGACAGCGTCACCGCCGGCAGCTGGCCCTGATGGCTGATCGATACCGGCCCCACCGTACGCTGGATGCTGGCCACACTGGTCAGCGGCACCAGCTCGCTGCCACTGCCGCGCACGTACAGGCGGGTCAGGTCGTATTCGTTCACCCGCTGGCTGTCATCCAGCTGCAGCAGCACCGCGTAGTTATCGGTATCGGTGTAGATGGTGGCCACCTGACGCTGGCCAAAGGCGGTGTACAGCGCGGTGCGGATGGCCTGCATGCCCACCCCCAGCTGCGCCGCCTTGTCGCGGTCGATGTGCAGCTCGGCCTGCAGGCCCTTGCGCTGTGCGTCGCTGTTCACGTCCTGGAACAAGCTGTCTTTGCGCATGGCGCGTTCCATTTTTTCGCCCCAGTCGTACAGGCTGCTGCTGTCTACACTCTGCAACACGTACTGGTAGCGGCTCTTGCTGCTGCGCCCGCCCAGGCGCAGGTTTTGCACCGGGTTGATGGCCGCGCTCAAGCCGTTCACCTTGCGCAGGTCTTTACGCAGGTCGTCCACCACCTGGTCGATCTTGCCGCGCTGGCCACGCGGTTTCAGCGTAACGAACATGCGCCCGCCGCTACTGCTCACCGACGACGTCAGCGATGCCACGTGCGGGCTCTGCTGCACAATGGTGGCTGCGCGCGCCTGCAATGCGGCCAACCTGTCGTAGGACACATCCTGCGCCACTTCGGTATTGATGCTGACCTGGCCGGTGTCTTCCACCGGGAAAAACCCTTTGGGAATAGCCTGAAACATCCACGCCGAGCCCGCCACGGTAGTCAGCGCCACCAGCAGCGTCAGCCGGCTATGGCGCAGCGCAGCGTCCAGCGTGCGTTCGTAGGCGGCCAGCAGCGCATCAAAACCGCGCTCGAAAGCACGGGCAATGGCGTGGCCCTGGCCGGCATCGGCGTGGTGTGGCATGTGGTCGCGGCGCAGAAAGCGCGAGGCGAGCAGCGGAATCAGCGTGAGCGACGCCACTGCCGACACCAGAATGGCCAGCGACACCACCACGGCAAACTCGTGGAACAACAAGCCGATGACACCCCCCATATAAAAGATGGGGATGAAGATGGCCACCAGCGACAGCGAAATGCTGACGATGGTGAAGGCAATTTCGCGCGAGCCTTTCAGCGCCGCCGTCATCGCGTCGTCGCCCTCCTCCATGTAACGCACAATGTTTTCCAGCACCACGATGGCGTCGTCCACCACCAGGCCCACCGCCAGCGTCAGGCCCAGCAGCGAGATGTTATCGATGGAGTAACCCATCAGGTACATCAGGCCCAGCGTACCGATCAGCGAGATCGGCAGCGTGAGCGCCGGTATCAGCGTGGCGGCCATGCGCTGCAGGAACATGAAGATCACCATGATCACCAGCGCCACCGTCAGCAGCATGGTCAGGTTCACATCGTGCACCGCCTCGCGGATGGACTCGGAGCGGTCGGACAGCGGTGTCATGCGTACCGAGCCCGGCAGCTGGCTTTCCAGCTTGGGCAGCATGGCGCGGATGGCGTCGACTACCGCCACGGTGTTGGCGTCGGACTGGCGGAACACCGCCAGCACGATGGAGCGCTCGCCGTTGACCCAGCTACCGGTCTTGAGGTTTTCGATGCTGTCTTCCACCGTGGCCACCTCGGCCAGGCGCACCACGCTGCCGTTGCGGTTGGCCACTGCCATGGCGGCAAACTCGGCAGCGGTCTTGAGCTGGCTGTCGGACTGGATGGTGAGCACCTGCGACGGGCCTTCCAGCGTCCCCAGCGGCGTATTGCCGTTGGCCGCACGCAGCGCGGTGGCCACCTCGTCCAGCGTCAGGTTACGTGCGGCCAACCTTTGCGGGTCGGCCTTGATCCGCACGGCGTAACGCTTCTGGCCAAACACCTGCACCTGCGCCACGCCATTGATGGTGGACAGCGTGGGCGACACCAGGCTGTCTGCATAGTCGTTCAGCTGGGTCAGCGACAGCGCTGGCGAGTTCAGCGCCAGCAGCAGAATGGGCGCGTCGGCCGGGTTCACCTTGCGGTAAGACGGCAAGCTGGTCATCTCGTCCGGCAGGCTACGCTGCGCACGCAGCAGGGCGGCCTGCACGTCCAGCGCAGCGCCGTCCAGATTGCGCCCCGGCTCGAACTCCAGCGTGACCGACGTACTGCCCTGGCTGCTGCTGGAGCTGATCACCGCCACGCCGGGAATCGTAGCGAACTGTTTTTCCAGCGGCGTCGCCACCGAGCTGGCCATGGTCTGCGGGCTAGCGCCCGGCAGGCTGGCCGACACGTTGATGGTAGGCGTCTCGTAGCTGGGCAGTGCGGCAATCGGGATGCGCTGCAGTGCCAGCAGGCCGCCGATAATCAGCGACAGGCACAGCAGCACCGTCATCACCGGGCGGCGGATACAGAGCTCGGAAATATTCATCATTGCGCTCCGCTGGCTGCACGCTGGCGCCGGCCACCCTCGGCACGCGGGGCGCTGGCGTCGGCGCTCCCCGCACGGGCGCCCTTGTTGCTGACCACGGGGCCACACTCAGCCACACTCTGCCCTGCCTTGCCGGCAGCACGGCCTGCGCGGCCGGCTTCGGCAGCGGCACCACTGGCCTCGCTGCGGCCAACCTTGGCGGCGCCACTGGCGTCCTGCTTACGCGGCGGGGCCAGGGTTACCTGCTCGCCAGGGCGCACGTTCTGGCCACCATTTACCACCACCTTCAAGCCAGGGGCGATGCCGCGCACGATGGCGCGCTCGTTCTGGATCGCCAGCAGGGTCAAGGGCACACGCTGTGCTTTCAGATCTGCGCCCACGGTGTAGGCAAACTGGCCATCGGGGCCGGTAAGCAGCGCCGCCACCGGCAGGTTGGCCGCACCTTCATAGCGGCCGGCCTGCAGTGCCACATTCACAAACTGGCCCGGCCACAGCGCACTGCCCGCGTTATCGAAGCGCGCCTTGAGCAGCACATTGCCGCTGGCGCTATCGACTGCGCTATCGATAAACGTCAGCTCGCCGCTGTGGCACTGGCCCGCGCCGTTACCGCTACGTGCTACCACCTTCAGCGGGCCGGCCTGCTGCGCCTGGCGTACCGCCTGCAGCTGCTGCTCCGGCAGGGTAAAGCTCACCGCCACCGGCGACATGCGCGTCAGCGTGAGCATGGCAGTGGCCATACCGGGCTGCACCAGGGTGCCGGGCGACAGGCTGATGGCACCGACACGGCCATCCACCTGGGCGTAGATCGCCTTCTGGCGCAGGCTCACCCGTGCCGACTCTACCGCGGCACGGTCGGCCGCCAGCGTGGCCTGCAGGCTGTCTACCTTGCCCTGTAGCGCATCCAGCGCGCTTTGCGAAATAAACTGCTGGCGGAACAGGTCGCGGCCGCGCGCCAGATCGCGCTGGGCAATGTTCAGCTGCGCGGCATAACTGGCCTGCTGCGCCTGCACCCGCGCCAGCGCGGCGCGCTCGGCGGCATCATCCAGCTGCACCAGCAGCGCACCGGCCTTGACCGTACTGCCCTCCTGCACCAGCACGCGGCTCACCACGCCGGATACCTGCGGCTTTACCTCCACGCGGTCCAGCGCCGTGACCGTACCGTTGGCGGTGAGCACCACCGGCAGCCGGTTGGGCTGCGCCGGCGCCAGCGCCACCACCGGCGGGCGTTTGGCCCGCGCGTTTTTGTCTACCGCAGGCTGCTTGCCTGCTTGCCACCACACCGCACCACCGGCCACCGCCAGCACCACGGTCCCTGTCAGCCATTTATTCATTGTCGCTATCGTCCAGTCTTGCCATGGCCACCAGCATAAACAATTTGTGCGACAGGCTTATGTGTTACTTCATTAATGAATATGAACACACTGTGCATAGCAAATGCTTACACCACAGTAGCCAGCAATGGCCGACAAAGCACTAACCCACCAAGCAAAACACCCCCAGCGCAGTACGCATGGGGGTGTCAGCCATACCAGGCCGCCCGTAGCGGGCAGCGTGGCGCTTACTTCTTGTCGTCGGGCACGTGGCTTTTCAGCAGCTTGCCCAGCAGCGGGTTATCCAGCTTTTTGTCGTTCTTGGCATTGGATTCTTTGCCGAAACGGTCTGGCGAGCCGGCTTTGCGAATGCTCTCGCGTACCTTGATCGCCTCAAAACGCTGCAAGTCGAAGTGGTTGATAGGCATGGCCTGCTCCTGAATGGCAAAACGCGGCAGTATGCGGCAGCACGGCGCGAAAGTCCATGCCACACCAGCAGAATCGTGTAGTGAAAACAAGCAGTTAAAACGACAAGCTCACACCGCAAGCCAGCTATTTATTTATAGAAACATTTATCTGTAACAAGAAAAGGTTTAAGTTGGGCACTCTTTTACCTTCACACGAAAGGCACACCATGAGCATCCTCGACCAACTGGGCAGCCTGCTGGGCAATAGCGAACAAGGTGGCCTGCTGCAGGCAGCCAACACCCTGCTGAACGACAACGGCGGCGTGGCCGGCCTGGTAGAAAAATTCCAGAACGGCGGCCTGGGCGAAATCGTCTCGTCCTGGGTCGGCACCGGTGCCAACCTGTCCATTACCCCGGAGCAAATCCAGAGCGTGCTGGGCAACGAACAGATCGCCGGCCTGGCCGAAAAACTGGGCATCGACCCGGCCGTGGCCTCGCAACAAATCGCCGAGCACCTGCCCACCGTGATCGACAAGCTCACCCCCAACGGCCAGGTAGAAGGCGAAGGCCTGCTGGCCCAAGGCGCCAGCCTGCTGGGCGGCCTGTTCAACCGCGGCTAAGCCCGCACCCTGCACAAAAGGTTGGCCGCACGCGGCCAACCTCTGGCAAGACAAAGCCCCGGCGTGCCGGGGCTTTGCTATGGCTGACAGTCCGTCACCCAGCACTCAGGGTGCGATGCGGATTTGCTCGACGATGCTGTCCAGCACCCAGCGGCGGTCTGGCGCGTCGGCGGGCGGGTTGGCTACCTTGATCTCGCGGATGCGCAGGCGGTAGGCGGTGCCGGCCTCGGGGGTGAAGCCTTCGATCTCGCCGTAGTGGTGTTGCCACGGCTGCTGCTGGCGCTCGCGTACTTGCAGGCACTGCATCGGGGCCACGCCCACGCAGGCGCGGCGCTCGGGGGCTACGTAGATGAGGCGCTGAGTCACCTGCTCGGCAGCGGCGGCAGGTGTCACCACCGCGGGTACCGGCTTGGTAACGTGGGCGGGGGCGGCCACGGGCTGCCATACCTGCTGCTGGGCGACTTCGCCAATCAGCAGTTTGTCACCGTCCAGGCGCACTTGCGGGCGGCTGCGCAGCAGTGCGGCCAACGTTTGCTCGCGCTGCATGGCTTCCGGCGCGCAGGCCATCAGGGTACTGGCGAGGGGGCCGACCACCAGGCGGCCTTGTTCGATACGTGCGCTGCCAAACATCCGGTTGCAACCGGCGCTGGCCGAGAGCTGGCCGTCTTTCAGCTGCAGGGTTTGCAAGGGCTGGCCGTCGGGCCCGGTTTGCTGCCACTGGCCCTGCTGCGGCACGGTACTGCTGGCGCATGCGCCCAGCAACAGTGACATCATGGCAATACTGAGGCCTTTATGGTTCATCTCGTGCTCCTGTTGGCTATTAGCGGGGCAGCTTATGCCAGTAGCGCGGCCAGGGTCAATGCCGGCGGGTTTAACAAATGTGAATGGCGCCACACACCGTCACAACACGAGCATGAAAAACCCCGCTGCCCGTATCGCGGCAGCGGGGTTGGGATGGCAGGAGAGCCTTGCGAGGGGGCTTACTGCTTTTCCAGCTGCAGGATGGCGTCCAGCTCGCGGTCCACTTCGCGCATACGGGTATACAGGCTTTCGGTTTGCGCCAGCATGTTGTCCACGCGCTGTTTACTATCCTGCGAGGTGCCGGCCAGCTGATGCAGCTTGTCTACCACCTGCGCCATTTCGCCGGCAAAACCGCTGACCTGGCTGCCCATGCCACGCACGTCGCCGCCTACGTCGCGTACACCGTTCATCACGTTGTCTACCGCGCCACCGGTGGCGTCCAGGTTGGCCTGGGTGGTGTTGGCCAGCTTGCGCACCTCGTCGGCTACCACGGCAAAGCCGCGGCCTGCCTCGCCTGCGCGGGCGGCTTCGATGGCGGCATTCAGCGCCAGCAGGTTGGTTTGCTCGGCAATTTTCTTGATCATCTGCATCACATCACCGATCTGCTGGGCGTCTTTTTCCAGCGCGCCAATGCGGCCGGTGACGCTGCTGGCGGTCTGTGCGCCCTGGTTGACTTCGTGGCCAAAGCGGCTGATGTCTTGCTCGATGCTGCCCAGGTGTTCCACCAGCTGGGCGGTGGTGTCGCGGAACAGCGGCAGGCTTTCCATCAGCTGGCCGGCAAAGGCTTTGTAGCCATTGAGCTCTTCGATGACGCGGCTTTTCATCTGCCCTGTCATGCGCGCGCGTTGCAGCTCGCGGCGATAGAAGTAGTTCTTGAAGTTGGCGTAGTGCACCGGGAAGCGGTCGACAAAGTCGTCACGGAAGGTATCGCTAGCCGGGTAAAAGAAGATGGCGGTCAGCGTCTGATTGATGTTCACGCCCAGCAGCTCGCCAAAGGTGGAAAAACCGGCGGTGGGGATGTCGCCGTACACATTGGCACGCGCCAGTGCGCTGGCGTTGTTGAGGCGGCGCAGGATGCAGTCATTAAGAATGCCGCCTACCGGCTGCGGCTTGCCACGGCTGAACTGCTCGAAATCGCGCGCGGTGCGCTCGGCCATGTCTACGCTGCGCACCAGGAACAGCTGCTCGCCAAAGGCCAGGTCGCAGGCAAACTGCAGGTAGCCTTCCTGTTCGTTGATGGCCAGTACCGAGCGCACAAACAGCTCGTCCTGGATCTTGATGCCAAAGCTGTGGCTCTGCAGCTTGGCGCCCAGCTCACCGCGCTGGCAGCGGAAGTGCTGGCACAGCGCGTCCAGCACGGGGCGAATCTCGCCGCTTTGGCTGTCGATTACCGAATACACGCGGCGCAGCTCGTTGCTGGCTTTGGCAATGGTAAAACTGGTGCCGCTGTCTTCAAAGTTCTGGCTCTTGAAGATGCCGTAGCGGTAGGCCGGCGCCAGCTTGATGAAGACGAACACGGCGTGGCCATCGCGTACTTGCTGGCCGTCGTACAGCCGCGTCATGCTGAAGTCAAGCGGGCCACCGGCCGAGCCACCCACAAACAGGTAAGGCAGCTTGCCGGATTCGTACAGCGCTTCCATCAGGTAGCTTTCGCTATTGGACAGGCCATCTACCAGTGTCAGCACAAAACCCTCGTCGTGGCGCATGGCAAACGGCAGGTTGATGCGGCCAACGCTGTCTTTCAGCTTGGCCAGGCGGTTTTCGTGGCTGAGGCTAGGCTGGCCGGCCTTGATGTCTTCGCACGCCAGCGGTACTGCAGCCACGTGCACATCCGACACCAGCGCGGCGTCAAACAGCTGGAACACCATGGTCTGCCACTGGCCATTGGCGGGCAGGTACAGCGTGTCCTGGCGGCTGGCACTGCACAGCTCGCCCGCCGTGGTGGTCAGCACCACTTTGGCTTGCGGAAAATGGCGCGCCACGCTGCGGCCCACGTGTTCCAGGTTGGCCGCAGGGTTTACATAACCCAGTACCAGTTTGATGCTGCCACTGGCCCGCGCCGCTAGCGCCTGCTCGTAGCCCTGGTTATCGGTACGAACGATGTGCATCAACGCTGCCGCTTGGGCAGTGCTGGCCGTCTGGGTGGCAGAAGAACGTTTCTTGTTGAAGAACAGCATGAGTGCTCCATCGGTTGTCGTTGTGCGCATACCGGGGCCTGCCCCCGGCGATGATTGTGTTTTTTATAGATTAACCTGTTCTGATTATTATGGTGTCCATAAAAAATGCCACCTGTGTTGAGAAACATCAGGTGGCAGTCAATCCGCCGGCCACGAGCGACCATGGCCGGCCGGGGAGGAAGCGGATGCGGCCATCGCCTCGCCCGATGGGCAGCAGACAGACGGTAGCCGCAGCAAGGTGTTAGAAGAAGCCGAGTTTGTCTTCGCTGTAGCTCACCAGCAGGTTTTTGGTCTGCTGGTAGTGGTCCAGCATCATTTTGTGGGTTTCGCGGCCGATACCGGACTGCTTGTAGCCACCAAATGCAGCGTGGGCCGGGTAGGCGTGGTAGCAGTTGGTCCACACACGGCCCGCCTCGATGCTGCGGCCCATGTGGAAGGCGGTGTTCATATTGCGCGTCCACACCCCGGCACCCAGGCCAAACAGCGTATCGTTGGCAATATGCAAGGCCTCGTCGATATCCTTGAACGGGGTCACCGACAGCACCGGGCCAAAGATTTCTTCCTGGAAGATACGCATCTGGTTATGGCCCTGGAACACGGTAGGCTGAATATAGAAACCGTTTTCCAGCCCGCCACCCAGGTGGGCACGGTCACCGCCGGCCAGCACGGTCGCGCCTTCGTCCTTGCCCAGCTGCAGGTAGCCCTGGATTTTGTCCATCTGCTCTTGCGACGACTGCGCGCCGATCATGGTGGATGGGTCCAGCGGGTTGCCTTGCTTGATTTCGGCGACGCGTTTGAGCGCGCGCTCCATAAAGCGGTCGTAGATGGACTCGTGTACCAGCGAGCGGCTTGGGCAGGTGCACACTTCGCCCTGGTTCAGGGCAAACATCACGAAGCCTTCGATGGCTTTATCGAAGAAAGCGTCGTCTTTGGCCGCCACGTCGTCAAAGAAGATGTTAGGCGATTTGCCACCCAGCTCCAGCGTCACCGGGATCAGGTTTTCGCTGGCGTAGTTCATGATCAGGCGGCCCACCGGGGTAGAGCCGGTAAAGGCGATCTTGGCGATGCGCTTGCTGGTAGCCAGCGCCTTGCCGGCCTCGGTACCAAAGCCGTTCACGATGTTCAATACGCCTGGTGGCAGCAGGTCGCCCACCAGCTCGGCAAACACCAGGATGGACAGCGGGGTCTGCTCGGCCGGTTTCAGCACGATGCAGTTACCGGCAGCCAGCGCCGGGGCAATCTTCCAGGCAGCCATCAGCAGCGGGAAGTTCCACGGGATGATCTGGCCCACCACGCCCAGCGGCTCGTGGAAGTGGTACGCCACGGTGGTGGCGTCGATCTCGCCGATGCTGCCTTCCTGTGCGCGGATGCAGCCAGCAAAGTAACGGAAGTGGTCGATCGCCAGCGGCAAGTCGGCGGCGGTGGTTTCGCGGATAGGCTTGCCGTTGTCAAAGGTTTCTACCGTGGCCAGGGTCGCCAGGTGCTGCTCCATGCGGTCGGCAATACGGTGCAGGATGAGCGCGCGCTGCGCTACGCTGGTTTTGCCCCAGGCACCCTTGGCGGCGTGCGCGGCGTCCAGCGCCAGCTCGATATCGGCCGCGTCAGAGCGCGGAATCTCGCACAATACCTGGCCGGTAACCGGGGTGATGTTCTCGAAGTAGCGGCCGTTGACCGGTGGCTGCCACTGGCCATTGATAAAGTTGGCGTAACGGGTTTTCAGGTTCAGGCCGTATTGTGCCGGGGTAATCGCGCTCATCTGTGTCTCCTTTGTGTTGGTGTCACCTCGCCGGGTGTAAACACTACACTGCACCCGCCGTGCCAGCCCGGCGCCATGTTGCAGCGCAGCTTTACTACCGTGCCCGCCCGTGCTGCAATCCAGCGTATGCATGCTGCATCGCAATAAGCCAAGGTTTTTTGGCGGGCCGCTTCGGCAGGCCGCCGGCGCCACGATCAGCCCTGCAGCCCGCCGCTGGCTGTGCCAGACTGACACAGCTGTCGCAACACCGTGACACAGTACGGAGAACACCATGTCTACCCTGCCCCTGGCCGAAATCCGCCGCCGTTTTTTTGACGGTGACGAGCTACCGGAAAACAGCGTACCGCAGCCCATCCTGCACTCTTGGCGGCGCTGCCTGGGCCTGGGCCTGTCGGCCGCGCGGCTACGCCCGCCAGAGCGGCTGGATAGCCAGCGCCTGGCACACCGCCAGCAAGACAATGCCGACTGGCTACAGCTGGCCAGGCCCGCTATCGATGCACTATTCGACAGTGTGGTAGACGAAGGCCATGTGGTGATTGTGGCCGACCGCGACGGCGTGATCCTGAACCAGATGGGCCACCCGGCGTTCCTGGACCGCGCCGAACGCGTGGCACTGCTACCCGGCATGGATTGGCGCGAAGACGTGCGCGGCACCAATGCCATCGGCACCGCGCTGGTGACCGGCAGCGCGGTGCGCGTGCGTGGCAGCGAGCACTATCTGGAGCGCAACCGCCAGCTGTCGTGCACCGCCAGCACCATCGTCGACCCGCAAGGCCAGATGCTGGGCGTGCTGGACGTCTCCGGCCTGCCGCGCAAACTGGGCGAAGCGCAGCAGCTACAGGTGGTCACCGCCGTGCGCCATATCGAACAACGGCTGTTCGACGAACACACCCGTAGCCTGCACGAGCTGCGCTTCGCCCCCGACCCAGCCACGCTGGCTACCCCGCGCTGCGCGCGGCTGGCTTTTGACGACGACGGCGTGCTGCGTGCGGCCAACCGTGCCGCACTCGCACTGCTGGGGCTGGACTGGCACTGCCTGGGCCAGACCCGCTTTGCCGGGCTATCCGGCCTGAGCATGGAGCACTGGCTCAGCCGCCACGGCAGCGGCATTGCCTCGCTACGCCACGGCGGGCAGCTGTATTCCGCCAGCCTGCTACCCCCCCGGCAAGCCATGGCCCAGCCCGGCACCGCGCTGCTGCACACCGGCTCGCCCACCGTCAGCCCGCGCCGGCCTGCGGCTGCCGGGCGGCACGATAGCGCTCACGACAAGGTTGGCCGCAAGCAAGACCTGGCGCTGCCACCGGGCATGCTGGACACCGCACGCCGCCTGCTGGAGGCAGATATTCCGGTACTGGTGCTGGGCGAAACCGGCGCCGGCAAGGAGCGTTTTGTGCAGGCGCTGCACCGCATCAGCAGCCGCGCGGCAGCCCCGCTGGTGGCGGTAAACTGCGCCGCCATCCCGGAAGGGCTGATTGAGTCCGAGCTATTTGGCTACGAGGAAGGCGCGTTTACCGGCGCCCGCCGCCAGGGGGCGAAAGGCCGCCTGCGCGAAGCCGACGGCGGCGTGCTGTTTCTGGATGAAATCGGCGATATGCCCATGAGCCTGCAGGCCAGGCTGCTGCGTGTGCTGCAAGAGCGGCTGGTGGTGCCGCTGGGCGGCGGGGCCGGGCAGAAAGTGGACGTGCGCATCGTGGCTGCCACCCATCGCCAGCTAGAACAAGAGGTGGCCGCCGGGCGCTTCCGCGCCGACCTCTACTACCGGCTGTGCCACTACCCGCTCACGCTGCCACCGCTGCGTGAACGCGGCGACGTGGCGCAGATTGCGGCCAACCTGCTGCTACAGCATGGTAGCGCGGCCCGCGGCATTACCCTGTCGCCGGCGCTGGCCGACTTTATCCGCCGTTACCCGTGGCCCGGCAACCTGCGCCAGCTGGACAACCTGCTGCGCACCCTGCTGGCGCTGGCGGACGATGGCACCGTGCTGACCCCCGAACACCTGCCCGCTAGCCTGCGCGGCCAGGAGGCCAGCCCGCGCCATACCGCCAGTACGCTGCACGGCCTGCTGCAGCAGCACGGTGGCAATGCCAGCGCGGCAGCCAGGGCGCTGGGTATCAGCCGCAGCACGTTTTACCGCCGCCTGCGCGAAGGTGGCCACACGGCGTAAAACGGCGCATTAACATAAAAAACCCGCCACACCGTTAACGGCATGGCGGGTTATGGCTGGTGCACCTGGCGGGCTACCAGCCCATCTGCCGGGCGATGGTGGCCTTGAGCGCCACGCCCCAACGCATCTGGCTGGCGATAAAGGCGCGGGTGGGTTTGTCCAGTGATGCCAGATCGCTAGCCTGGCCAGCGAGCAACGGCACGGTACGCGTGTGGTAGTACTTCAGATAATCACCGTCCCGGCTTTCCATCACGCTGGTACTCAACACCAGCTGGGCCTCACCAGTGGCTTTATCCACCGCTTTGCGGCCAGTGACTTTGACGCAGCTTTGCCGGTCGGTTTTCTTGCTGTCAATCTGCTGCTGGTAAATCACCACCTCGGCTTTGGCCTCACCGGCCTCGCGGCAGCTTTCGCTGAGCGACGATAGCCAGATTCGGTTAGAGGGGGGCGAAATCAGGGTTTGCACGTAAATCTGGTCGCCACTTTGCGGGTCTACCAGCACCAGCGCCGCATCGGCGGTGGCGCCATCTACGTCGCCGCTGCCCACCTGGGTGATATCGGGCGCGAAGGTGTTCACTTCGCTAATCACCCAGCTACCAGCAGGCAAGCTCACCTGCTTTTTGCCCACTTCAAATTGCTGCAGCGTATCGCCTATCAGGAAGTGCTTTTCAAACTTCTGGCGGCGGGCCGTACCGCTTTCCAGCCAGCCAAAAGTCAATGGCTCCGCCAGGGCGTGGCCGCACAGTGCCAGCAGCAAGCTGGCCATCAGCGTGGTTTTTTTCATGGTGATCTCTATACAGTCCGTTGCTGCATGATAAACAGCTATGTCATTTATGCATAGAGCACAGCCGTACTACAGGATTTCTTCCACACTGCGCGCGGCGCGCTTGGCGTCGAGAAAGATCAGGCCTAGCTTGGCTTCTTTGCGGGCAATCACGGTGAGCACGGCATCGCGCCCAGCGTAGCTCATCAGGATATAACCGGCGTCGCCTTTGACCATGACTTGCTCCAGCTCGCCGCGTGCCAGCTCGCGCGCGGTGCGTTCGCCCAGCGACAGCATGGCGGCGGCCATGGCGCCGACACGGTCTTCGTCTACGCCTTGCGGCAGCAGGGCAGCCATGGTCAGGCCGTCGGCCGAAATGATGGCCGAGGCTTCGATATCGGCCGACGCGCCGTTCAGGTCGCTAAGGATGGATTTGAGCAGTTGTTCGCGCATGGTGGTGGTTTCCGGTAATCGTTCAGGCGTAACGGCGGCACAGCGCCTCGGTCATGGCAACAAAGGCGTTATCGCCCAGTCGGGGTTGGCCGCCAATGACCAGTACAAACGACTGGCGGCCCAGATACAGCGGGTGGAAACCCAGCTCGGCATGGCCGGCGGGGTCGATCAGTGCCCAGGCCTGGGCACCCAGGCCCAGGTTCTGGTTCAGCAGCCGGGCGTGGCGGCGGCTCAGGGTGATGATGTCGCCGGCCAGCGCGGCAATCTGCTCGGCAGCCTCGTGGCGAAAGCCCGCCGTGGCGTAGTACAGGCCGTTATCGTCGGCCAGCAGGGCGCGGCCTTCGCCGGACAACGCGGCCAACAAGGCCGGCAAGCGGCTTTCCAGGCTACCCGCAGGCACGCTGCGCGCTTCGCTGCGGCCGCTGACAAAGCCCAGGCGTTGCAAGCGGTACAACACCACCAGCGCTTGCGCCGGGCTGTCTGCCGTAGACCATTCCAGCAGGCGGGCCTCGGTTAGCGGTAGCTCGCCGCCATGCTGCAGCAGCTGCAGCAACAGCTGCCGGTCGCAGCCCTCGTCTCGCGTACTGACCGCATACCAGGCGCCGGCGGGGGTGAGCTCGGCGTAGAGCGCGCCATTCAGGCTGAGCGTGCTGTCCATGGCCCTAGCCCTCCAGCCCCGGGTCGATGGAATACAGCAGCGCACACACCAGCGTCTTGATGTCTTCGCGGTTACGCGCGTCTACCTCGAAAATCGGTGGCCGCAGGCCCAGTGTTTCCAGAATACCGGCGTAGTGCGCCGTGGTGGGGGTGGCGGCCAGGTCGGTCTTGGTGATGCCCACCACCAGTGGCGCATCCTGCAGCAGCTTGTCGAAGGCTTTCAGGAAAAACTGCAGGTCGCGTATGGGGTGGGGCCGGGTGTTGTCCAGCAGCAGGATCAGGCCGATACCGCCCTGGCTCAGGATGTCCCACATAAAGTCGAAGCGTTCCTGGCCGGGGGTGCCGTACAGGTGCACCTTGGTGTCGTCGTCCAGCATCAGCACGCCGTAGTCCAACGCCACGGTGGTGTGGCCTTTGCGGTCCAGCGTCATGTCGGAGGCGGTGGCGTCGGTCGTAACCGGCGGAATATCCGACAGGCTGGCAATCGCCGTGGTCTTGCCAGCCCCTACCGGGCCGGCAAACAGGATCTTGTTATCACTGGGTCGCATGCAAAGCACCTACAGGTTCTTGATCCGCCCCAGCAGGCGCGACAGCAGGCTCTGCCGCGCCGGGGGCAAGGGGGCGGGTGCCGGCGTAGCCGGCCGGGTAGCGGCAGAGGCCGCCTCGTTTGCCTTGCCTGCTGGCTCCAGCAGGCCCAGCGCGTGGCTGGCGGCAATGAAATTGCACAGCGGGCCGGGCTCCATCTTGAGCAGGCTGACCGCCACGCGCAGGCTGGTGGGGGTGCGTGACCACAGGCCGGCAATGCGCAAGGCGCCGGGCAGCGGGGCCAGCCGGGTCAGGTTGGGCCATTGGCGCAGACGTAGCGGCGTGTCCGGGTCGATACCGGCCAGCAGACGGCCACGGCAGCTCCATAGTGCTACCTGCCATAACAGGGTGGGCAGCGGCAGGCGCAGCGTGGGCTCATCGCCAGGCGGGGCCGCGAGCACCTCGGCGCCCAGGCGCAGGCCGTTCAGCTCGCACAGCTGCTGCACGCTGGACAGCGTGGTGTACAGCGCCACCTGGCCCTGCACCGGGTCTACCGTGGCAAACAGGCGCTGCTCGCAGTGCAGCTGCTGGGGCTGCTTCTGGCGGGCAGCGGCAACCAGCAGGCCATAGATGGTGCCGGCCGGGTGAAAGCGCTGCAGGGTACGGCGCTGGCCGCTGCGCGGGGCGGGGTTGGCCGCCGCGGCGTCGCCATGCATGGGCAGCGAGGGCGGAAGGCTCGGGGCGGGGCTGGACGCTGGCGCGGGCGGTGCCATGGCCGCAGCCACGGCGGCGGGCACAGCGCTGGCTGCCACGGCGGTGTCGTGGCCGGGTGCGGCCAACAGCTGGCGCAGGAGCGGAAACAGCTTTTCCATGCGTACCGGCTTCACCATCTGCAGTGACGGGGCATGGTCGCTGGGGTAGGCGGTCACAATCAGCGCCGGCAGCGCGGGGTGTTGCTGGCGGTACTGCTGCCATACCTGCCAGCCGCTGGCGCTGTCGACATCCACAATCGCCACCTGTGGCGTACCCGGGTAGTCGCTGGCCAGGCTGTAACGGTGCAGGGTATGCAGGCGAAACGCCATGCGGAACAGCGCCAGCTTGCGTTCGTCCATGCCGGCGGTGAGTACGGTAATCGGCTCAGCCGGCGTGCTGACAGACATGGGGCTCCTCCAGCGGGTCATCCAGTTTCAGAAGCTGGCGCAATTGCGCCAGACGGGTGGCTACCTCAGCGGGTGGCCGCCCCAGGGTATGGCGCAGGTGCTGCAGCAGCGCACGCAGGTGGTCGGCGGCCTCCAGGCGCTGGTACAGATCTAATAGCAAGGGGTAGAGGCGCACGTCAGCCGGGTTGGCAAAGACAGCTTGCTCCAGCACCGCCAGTGCTTGCTCGGTCTGGCCGTAATCCAGATAGGCATCGGCTTCGTCCAGCGCATCGTGCCGGGTAGCCGTGGCCGCGGTGCCCTGCACGGTGACCAGCGGTATACCGCTCTCTGCCGCCGGGCTGGGCGGGACAAAACCCCATTCTCGCCCCAGTGCCTCCAGCCTGGCGCTGTCCGGCGCACTGGCCAGCACGTCCAGCACCGGGTGGCTACCCAGGGCAAAACCCATGCGCAGCAAGCGCTCGCGCAGCGCGGTGCCGTGCTCGCCCAGCAGCACAAAACTCTGCCACAAACGACGGGTAAAGCCGGCCAGATTGGCCTGGCGGTAATACAGATGCAGGATGTCCATCAGCGGGGTGAGCGGGTGGCGCGTCTGGGCCAGCAGGGCTTCCAGCGTGCCAATGGCGGTAGCGGTTTCGCCATGCTGCTGCAGGATGCGCACGCCCTGGCGTGCCGGCATCAGGTGACAAATCGCCAGCCGCTCGTGCGGGTTCAGCGCTGCCAGCGCCTGGCTGCCACACACCAGCTGCAGGCTGCCATCGCCTGCTGCACTGGCCGGGCTGACAAGCTGGCCTGGCTGTGGCGCCGGGCTTGCCGGCTGGCGCAGGCCGATACGGCGGCTGACGGTAGCCATGTCCCAGCCCAGGGTGTCTTCGGCAAACACGCGCAGCGCCAGGTTGTCCGGGTCGATGCGCAGGCCTTCTACTACCGCCTGGGCGGTGTCGGCCTCGGTCATGATGCCCAGTGCGGCCAACCTTTGCAGTATGTCGGTAAAGTCGTCGATGGCGTGCAGGCGCAGGTACAGGCCCAGTAGCCGTGCCAGCTCGCGGCTGGCGGGCGGGTTGTGGTCTACGTAGCTGCGCAGCAGGGCCGCGGCGCGGTCCAGGTAGCCAAATTGCAGGTAGACGTCGGCTTCGGTCAGCAGGTCGGTATCGGCGACACCGATTTCCAGCTGTAGCACCTCTGCCCCTGGGCTGCCGGCAGCTTCGGTGGCGGTACCGCCTGGCAAGCGCTGGCTGGCCGGCTCGGGCGCCAGTGCGGTGACGGGCTGGGCGGCGGGGCTGGCTGCCGGCTGCGGGCGCAGTATTTTCAACGGCGGCAGCTGGCCGGCGGGCGGCGGGGTGGCCCGACGCTGACGCAGGGCCAGCAGCACGCCCAGCAACACAGCGGGGCTGGCGGCCAACAGCAGCGTGAAGTCGTCTGGCAGCAACATGGTTTAGCGGCGCGGCGGGAAGTCGGCTTCGGACAGCAAGTCGGTGCCGCACTCCAGCTTTTCGAACCAGTCGAGGAAGCGCTTCACCATGGGCTTGCCTTTGTACGAGGCGCCGTGCTGCGGCACGATCCACTCTACGTCCATCTGGCGCACCATGTTGACCCACAGGCGGGCGGCGCGGTTATTGCTCATGTAGCGGCGGTGAAAGCCGGACATGTGGTGGTCGACCAGGTGGCGGTCAAAATCCTCCACCGGCTGTGCCGCGCTAATGCCATCCATCAGCGAGGCACCGATATCGCCGGAAAACAGAATCTTGCTGATAGGGTCGTATACCTGGAAAAACCCCACGGTATGCAGGTAGTGCGCGGGGACGATTTCCAGCCGGGTACGGCCCAGTGGCAGCGTCATGCCGCGGGCGGGGATGGGAATGAGCCGGCCTTCAGTGGCGCCTTTGACGCAAAAATGCGGGATGAAGCGCGTCCACTCCTGCGCAATCACGATCTGCGCGTCGGTAATCAGCAGCCAGCCGTTGGCCGAGGCAATGATGTCCGGGTCCTGGTGCGAGGCAAAAATATAGCGGGTATGCGAGGGCAGAAAGTGCTCGGCCATTTCGGCCAGCAGGTGCTTGTAAGTCAGGTTGCCGCCCGGGTCCAGCAGCATGCCGTCACCATCGTGCACAATGGCAAACTGGTTGGATTGAATGCCCTCACCCTGTACCAGGTCGGTAAAGGCGATGCATTTATGGTTACCGTCGTTGTAGAGAACCTGTGCCATAACGCTTGCGAGCCACCTGCTCGGTGCAGACCGGATAGACCCGAAAGATTAGCCAGACTAATACAAACGGGTATTGACTCGCATCAAACAGCAACCAATGGCCGTAACGGCCTGGGTGGCAGCCGCCGGGCCCGGGCGCAAAAACGCCCCGCTGTGCCAGGCACGAACGGGGCGCGATAGCGGCAAGGTTGGCCGCAGCTTAGTGCGATACGGCTTTCAGCATGTCTTCTACTACCTTTTTGGCGTCGCCAAACACCATCATGGTTTTGTCCATGTAGAACAGCTCGTTATCCAGGCCAGCGTAGCCCACGCTCATCGAGCGCTTCACCACGATGACGGTGCGTGCCTTGTGCGCTTCCAGAATCGGCATGCCGTAGATCGGGCTTTGCTTGTCTTTCTGCGCGGCCGGGTTCACCACGTCGTTGGCGCCGATCACCAGTACCACGTCGGTGTTGGAGAAGTCGGAGTTGATCTCTTCCATCTCCTGCACCTGCTCGTACGGCACTTCGGCTTCGGCCAGCAGCACGTTCATGTGGCCTGGCATACGGCCCGCCACAGGGTGGATGGCGTAGCGTACGTTCACGCCCTTCTGGTGCAGCAGCTCGGCAAACTCCTGCAGCGCGTGCTGGGCGCGCGACACGGCCAGGCCGTAGCCGGGCACGATGATCACGCTGTCGGCGTTGCTCATCAGGAAGGTAGCGTCTTCGGCCGAGCCGGACTTGTAGTTCTTCGGCCCGGTGTCGGCGCTACCGCTGCTACCGGCTTCGGCACCAAAGCCACCCAGCAGCACGCTGACGATAGAACGGTTCATCGCCTTGCACATGATGTAGGACAGGATGGCACCGGACGAGCCCACGCACGCACCGGCAATGATCAGCACCGGGTTGTTCAGCGTAAAGCCGATACCCGCTGCCGCCCAGCCGGAGTAGCTGTTCAGCATGGACACCACCACCGGCATATCGGCCCCGCCGATCGGGATGATCAGCGTCACGCCCAGCACCAGCGCAATGGCCACCATCATCAGGAAGGCGCCGTGGCTATCGGTGAGGAAGTACGCCACGCCAAAGCCCACCATCGCCAGCGCCAGCACCAGGTTCAGCAGGTGTTGGCCGCTGAAATTCACCGCCTTGGCGCCAAACTTGCCGGACAGCTTGCCGTAGGCCACTACCGAGGCAGTGAAGGTAATGGCGCCGATGAAGGCACCGATGAACAGCTCCACCTTCTGCACGCCGGTGTGCTCGACACCGGTATGGAAGATGGCGGCCACGGCGATCAGCACCGCCGACAGACCCACCAGCGAGTGCATGGCCGCCACCAGCTCGGGCATGCCGGTCATCTCGACGGTTTTGGCCTTGTACGCGCCAATGGCACCACCGGCCACGATGGCACCGACAATCAGCGCCAGCACGGGCTTGTCCATGATCATGAAGGTGGTGCCCACGGCAATCAGCATACCGATAATGCCGTAACGGTTACCCTGGATCGCCGTGGTGGGCGAGGACAGGCCTTTCAGTGCCAGGATGAACAGCACGGCTGCCACCAGGTACAGTACTGCGGATACGTTCTCCATCTGCTATGCCCCCTGTTTTTTCTTCTTCTTGAACATGTCGAGCATGCGCTGGGTGACCATGAAGCCACCGAAGATGTTGATACTGGCCAGGAAAATACCGATGGTGCCCAGCACCGAGGTGACGGTGATCTGGCTGCCATGGATATCCACCACCTGCAGCATGGCGCCCACGATGATGATGCCGGAAATGGCATTGGTAACCGCCATCAGCGGGGTGTGCAGGGCCGGGGTAACGTTCCACACCACGTGGTAGCCCACGAACACGGCCAGAACGAAGATGGTGAAGCTGGAGATAAACGGGTCAACCATGATGGCACCTCCTAGTTGGCCGCAGGAAAGCGCACCTGGCCGTCGTGCGTCACCAGGGTGGCCGCCAGCAGGTCGTCTTCCAGATTAAGGGTGAAGCCTTCCTTGCTGAGCATCAGCGACAGGAAGGTGAGCAGGTTTTTGGCGTACAGGCTGGAGGCATCGGCTGCCAGCTGGCCCGGCAGGTTGTACAGGCCCACCACGGTCACGCCGTTGTCGGTGCGGTGCACCTCGCCCGGTACGGTCAGCTCACAGTTGCCACCGGCTTCAGCGGCAATGTCGATAATCACGCTACCCGGTTTCATGGCGGCCACGATCTCGCGGCTGATCAGCGTCGGCGCCTTCTTGCCCGGAATCAGCGCCGTGGTGATGATGATGTCGGCCTGGCGCGCGTGCTTGGCCACCAGCTCGGCCTGACGACGCTTGTAGTCGTCCGACATTTCCTTGGCGTACACACCGTCGTTGGCCTTCTTCTCTTCCTCGCTCATCGGTACTTCGATGAACTTGCCGCCCAGGCTTTCCACCTGCTCTTTGGTGGATGGGCGCACGTCAGTGGCCTCCACCACGGCCCCCAAACGCTTGGCAGTAGCAATCGCCTGCAAACCGGCCACACCCACCCCCATGATCAACACACGGGCCGGTTTCACGGTACCGGCAGCGGTCATCAGCATGGGCATGAAGCGCGGGTAGTAATGCGTGGCCAGCAGCACGGCACGGTAGCCGGCAATGTTGTTCTGGCTGGACAGCACGTCCATGCTCTGCGCCCGCGTGGTACGCGGCAACAGCTCCATGGCAAAGGCCGACACCTTGCGCGCAGCCAGCTGCGGGAAGGTGGTGTTCTGGAACGGGGCCAGTTGGCCAATCAGCACAGCGCCTTCTTTCAGCTCGGCAATGGCATCTTCCGGCAGCGGGCGCACGGTGAGCACAATGTCGCCCTGCGCCAGCACCGCAGCGCGCGATGCGGCCAACGTGGCACCGGCTTCGGCATACGCCGCGTCCGGTACGGCGGCCATATTGCCCGCCCCCGCCTCTACCACCACGGCATGACCCATGGCGACGAGCTTTTTAACCGTTTCCGGTGTCGCGGCCACGCGGCTTTCACCTGCCAGCCTTTCGGCTGGAATAGCGATTTGCATGGTCTTCCTTTCTGCAAATGGATGAATGACAAATAAAAAATCTAAAGATAGCGAACGCCCGTGCGAGGCCTGATTTCGAACGAGCGTTTGAATTATTACTACATCACGACTTTTGATTTGGCGCAATGCTTTTACAAAAAAGCGACATGCCAAACGGTAGCAAGCTCTGCCAGCAGGGCAACACAGCTGCCCTGAATACTGTCCAACAAGCCATTAATCAAATGATTTCAAAACAGTTTTTCCAAAAATTTACATAGCTACCGGCAAGCTGTCGTGTTTTCTGTACGTTGTGGTGCTGCGACATGCGGCCAGCTGTGGCGGAACGCCCACGCCCATAACAGCCAGCAGCATCATGCCGCAAGGATATTGCAATGCAACATCAGCATTACAGTAGACCTTTTTGTCTAACACTTTGTAAAGAAGGGTTTACGCTTAAGGGGTAATCCCTGTGACAAATGCCGCTAAATGCTTACCGTAGCAAGCAATTTCTGCAGAATGACGACAATTATGTAACGCACCCCGTTACGCCTTTTTCATGAAATGGAGCGAAAGCATGCATTGGCCATACCCACTAGGCTTTGCCCACCGGCTGGGGGGCGCACTGGCACCGGAAAACACGCTGGCGGGGCTGCTGCTGGCCCACAGGCTAGGCGTCAACGGGGTGGAGTGTGATGTGCAGCTCAGCGCAGATGGCAAGGCGGTGATCGTGCACGACCACGCCCTGGAGCGCACCACCACCGGCAGTGGTGACGTGGCCGGGCAGACCATCGCCCAGCTGCAAACGCTGGACGCCGGCCGCTACCACCACCTGGCTTTTGCCGGTGAGCCGCTGCCCACGCTGGCGGCGCTGGCCGCCAAAAGCCGCAAGCTGGGCATGGCGGTCAACCTGGAGCTCAAACCCGCCCGCGAGGCCGCCGCTATGGCCCGCGTGTGCATAGCCGAAATCCAGGCGCTATGGCACGGCGCCGCGCTACCGCCGCTGCTGTCATCGTTTGATAGCGCTGCGCTGGCCAGCGCACAGTTGGCCGCACCGCAGCTGCCACGCGCCCTGCTACTGGAAACCCTATCGGAAGACAGCGTGGCGCAAGCCCGGGCGCTGGGCTGCTGTGCCCTGCACGTGCATTACCGCGCCCTGGACGAAGCCAGCGTGCAGGCCCTGCACCAAGCTGGCTTGGCGGTAATGGCCTGGACAGTAAACCAGCTGGAAGACATGCAAAGACTACGGCACTGGGGGGTAAACATGTTGTGCACCGACAGGCCAGACCGGCTGGACCCCAGCTGGCTATAAGCTGGCATTACGGCCGCAAAGCTGCCGCGTCATAGCCGCAGCCGGGGGTACGCGAGCCGGGCATGGCCTGCTCGCAGCGAGGGGTGCGCGGCATCTGCCGGCCAGGATCCAGCTGGCCAATAGCCCGCATGCGGGTAATCGCCATGGCCACCTGGGCGCGGTACGGCCCCCAGGGCGATAGGCGGGATAGCGCAATAAAGCCACCGTAGGATTTGGCCTGCAACGGCATCTGGCGCACACGCTGCGCCAGCGACTCGGCAGCCAGCACGCTGCGCCCGTGCAGCACAGGCGCAATCACCACATCCACCCGCCCTGCCACCAGTTTGCGCATGGACTCTGCCGTGTGCAGCGCCACGTCTTTCTGTAGCGTGCCATCCGCGTCGAAGCGGGCAAAATAGCGCCGGTCGTGCGTAACCCCCACGCGCAGGCCGGCCAGATCTTCGTAACGGGCAAGCGGGCGGTGGTCGGTACTGCGCATGAAAAAGGCAATGCGCGAATCCTCTTCCAGCCCCGGGGAGATAAAGTCGATATACGCCACCCGCTCCGGCGTGGCCGCCAAGCCCAGCGCCACATCGGCTTCACCCAGCTGCATCAGCTGCAGGCAGCGGCTGAGCGAGCACTGGATAAAACGCGGCGTGGCATCCAGCTGCGCGGCCAGCTGACGCAATATGCGGGCATAGGGGCCCTGGGCCTCACCGCTGGCATCGATGGTTTTCCAGGGGGGCATCACGCTAAAGGCGATATTCAGCACCACAGGCTGTGCCCCCCATGCCGGGGCGGCACACGCTGCGGCCAACATCAGCGCCAGCAAACCACGGTGCAGGCTCACGGCTGTGGCCTTATCGCCATGTCGGCATCGGCCTTGGCCAGCAGGCGGCGAATGGTGCCATCTTTCACCATGCCGGCCAGCTGCCGCGACAGCACGCCCGAAAGCTGCTGTGCCACCACAGAGTGGCGCGAAATGGCAATGCGCCTGGGCTCGCCAAACTCGAACGATACCTGCGCCTGGCGATACAGCCCGCGATAGCGCGACTCGCGCAGCTCGCCCTGCGCCTGCAAGCCATTGATCAGCAACACGTCAAAACGCTTGGCCAATAGCTTGCGCAGCGCCAGGTCAATGGTGGGCGCCGCATCGCGGCGTATGCGGCTATCGGCGTCAAACTGCGGGAAATAATGCACGCCCTCCACCACCCCCACCCGCAGCGGCAGCAAATCCTCATAGCGCTGCAGCACACGCGCATCGTTACTGCGCTGCAGTACAACGGTGCGGCTGCTGGGGGCAAACGGCGGGTCGATAAACTGCAAGTAGGCATCGCGGTCGGGGCCACCTTTCACGCCGATGGTGATATCGGCACTACCGGTTTCCATCATGGCCAGTACGCGCTTGAGCGGCACCTGTTCGATTTCCAGCACCAGCTGGCTGCGCCGTGCCAGCTCGCGAATGATGTCCACGTAGGCCCCGGCCGGGCGGCCGTTGGCATCCCGCACTTTGTAGGGCTCTGCCGTGTTAAAGGCAAAGACCAGCCGCTGGGCATGGGCCTGGGCTGCCAGACAGGCCACCAGCCACAGTGGCATGCCCAGACACAGCATCAGGCGTCGCAGCCGCATGCTAGCGTGACCAATGCCGGTAACAGACACGGCAGGTGAGTGAGGGTTTTAGCATGACGTGCCAATAGCATGGTTTTAAAAATACGATATTAATTTTATACCATTACATTTTAGCAATAATTGCCATGCTGCCAATGCAGGTATCACGATCCCCCCGCCTGGCAGAGTGGGCCCCGTCTTACTTGCCAATGCAGAAACGGCTGAAGATCACACCCAGCAGGTCGTCCGGCGTGAACTTGCCGGTGATTTCCGACAGGCTGTTCTGCGCCATGCGCAGCTCTTCGGCAAAGATTTCCACCATCTGCCAGTCGGCCTCGGCCAGGCCCAGGTGATCGGCGGCACGGGCGATGGCGTCCAGGTGGCGTTCGCGCGCCAGGAACACGCCTTCGCTGTCGCCACTGTAGCCGATCATTTCCAGCAGCAGCGCACGCAGGTCGTCCACGCCGGCATGGGTACGCGCCGACAGGTGCACCACCGGGTGGCCGTCTTGCTCGCTGCGGCCAACTTGGCCGCCAGACAGGTCGACCTTGTTGAATACGTGCACGCGCGGCAAGCGCGGTGGCAGCTTGGCCAGAATGGCGTGTACCTCGGGTACCAGGCCATCGCGGCTATCGGCCAGCACCAGTGCCACGTCGGCGCGTTCCACCGCCTGCCAGGTGCGCTCGATACCGATTTTCTCCACTACGTCGTTGGTATCGCGCAGGCCGGCGGTATCGATAATGTGCACCGGCACGCCGTCGATGACGATTTCCTCGCGCACGGTGTCGCGCGTGGTGCCGGCAATATCGGTCACGATGGCGATGTCGTCGCCAGCCAGCGCGTTCATCAGGCTGGATTTGCCTACGTTGGGCTGGCCGACCAGCACCACGTGCATGCCCTCGCGCAGTAGCGCGCCCTGCTTGGCGGTGGCCTGCACTTTTTGCAGTTGGCCGCGCAGGCGGCGCAGGCGCCCTACCGCGTCGGCTTTTTCCAGAAAGTCGATGTCTTCTTCGGGGAAGTCCAGCGTGGCTTCGACCAGCATGCGCAGGTTGATCAGCTCGTCCACCAGGGTGTGAATCTCGTGCGAGAACGCGCCTTTCAGCGACTTCAGTGCGCTCTTGGCTGCGCTTTCGCTGGCCGCGTCGATCAGGTCGGCCACGCTTTCGGCCTGTGCCAGGTCCAGCTTGTCGTTCAGGAAGGCGCGCTTGGTGAACTCGCCCGGCTCGGCCAGGCGAGCGCCCAGCTGCAGGCAGCGGCTTACCAGCATCTTCATCACCACCGGGCCACCGTGGCCCTGCAGCTCGATCACGTCTTCGCCGGTAAAGCTGTTGGGACCGGGGAAGTACAGCAGCAGGCCGTTGTCGATGGCGCTACCGTCCGCATCGTAAAAATCGGTGTAAGTGGCGTAGCGCGGCTTGGGCGTTTTGCCGCCGCTGATGGCCTGGGCAAAGGGCAGCAGGTCGCGGCCGGAGACGCGCACCACCCCCACGCCGCCGCGGCCGGGGGCGGTGGCAATGGCGCAGATGGTGCTGGGGGTGTAGCTGAGGCTCATGTGATTTCCTTGGGTTTGTCGCCACGACATCTACGAAAAAACACCAAAACGTATTGAAAACCAGACCGATGCCAGACGGGCAGTGGGTCTCTCTGGTGTGCTTTCGTGGGGTTCGTGGCCAATGGCATTGTAGACCGCTGGGCCGGCCGGGCAGCAAAAAGCCCGGCCAAAAGGCCGGGCTGTGATTCTACCGTACAAGGTTGGCCGCAGATCAGGACTGCAGGGCTGCCTTGCGGGCTTTTTCGATGCTTTGGTTCACGTACCACTGCTGCGCGATGGACAGCAGGTTGTTCACTACCCAGTACAGCACCAGGCCAGCCGGGAAGAAGAAGAACATCACCGAGAAGGCAATCGGCATGATCTTCATCATTTTGGCCTGCATCGGGTCGGCCGGCGGCGGGTTCAGGAAGGTCTGGGCAAACATGGTAATGGCCATGATCAGCGGCAGCGCGTAGAACGGGTCCGGGCGGGCCAGATCGTGGATGTACAGCCATTCCGCCTGGCGCAGCTCTACCGACGCCAGCAGCGCCCAGTACAGGCCGATGAACACCGGAATCTGTACCAGCATGGGCAGGCAGCCGCCCAGCGGGTTCACTTTCTCGGTTTTGTACATTTCCATCACGGCTTGCTGGAACTTCATGCGGTCGTCGCCGTACTGCTGCTTCAGGTTTTCCAGACGCGGTGCCAGCACCTTCATCTTGGCCATGGAGCGGTAGGAGGCGGCGGTCAGCGGGTAGAACACGGCCTTCACGGTGAGGGTGAGCAGCACGATTGCCCAGCCCCAGTTGTTCACCAGTGCGTGCAGCTTGGTCAGCAGCCAGAACAGCGGCGAGGCAAAGATATGCACCATGCCGTAGTCTTTGGCCAGGTCCAGGCCTTCGGCCACTTTGGTCACGGTGTTGTATTCCAGCGGGCCGGCGTACAGCGGCACGGTCAGCGAGGTGCTTTGGCCAGCAGCCACGGTCGGTACGGTGACCAGTGCGGCAGCCGAGTAGGCACCGTTTTTAGGCTCCAGCAGGAACTGGCAGCTTTGCGCATTGGCGCAGACCGGCTTGCCTTCCAGCGGTTTCAGGATCCAGGCGCTACCAAAGTAGTGCTGCACCATGCCTACCCAGCCGTTGTCGGCGTTCTTGGCGTATTCAGCCTTGCCTTTGTCCAGGTCTTCAAACTTCACCTTCTGGAACTTGGCGTCGTGGGTATACACCGCCGGGCCGGTAAAGGTTTGTGCCATACGGCTTTCGCCTTCCGGGGTCTGGCCATCACGCAGCAGACGGAAGTAGGCGGTCGTGGACAGCGGGGTGGTACCACCGTTAACGATGTCGTAACGCACGTCGATCAGGTAGCTGCCCTTCTTGAAGGTGTACACCTTGCTGACCTGTACACCGTTGGCCGCAGGGGCGGTCAGCTTCACTTCTACCTTGTCGCCAGCCAGCTGGTACTCGGCCTTGTCGGCAGCAAACACGGTTTTGTGGGTAGGCAGGGCGGCGTTGCCGGCGGCGATCAGGCCGGTTTGTGCCACGTACAGGCGCTCACCTTTATCGGTGAACAGCTCGAAGCGCTTGGAGGTATCTACCGCGCCATCGTGCTTCAGCAGCTGCAGGCTGCGCAGGTCGCCACCATTGGTGTCGATCTCGGCGCGCAGCACATCGGTATTCACTACCACGCGCTGGCCTTTGGCCGGTTTGGCGGTATCGGCTAGCTGGGCTGCCGGTACATCGGAATGGGGGGCTGCGGTGGCGGCAGCTTGTTGCTGCACGGCAGGCTTGGCGGGCGGCTTCGGCGCAAAGTATTCCTGCCACAACAGCAGGATGCCGAAAGACAGCACGATAAAGATGATCAGTCGTTTGGAGTCCATCTCTCTTACCGGAAAGGTCAGGGAACCGGGTCATAACCGCTGCCGCCCCAAGGGTGGCAACGGCATATCCGTCGTGTCGCTAGCAGGCCGCCCTTGATGGCGCCGTGCTTTCTTAATGCCTCGATAGCGTAAGCCGAGCAGGTAGGCTGATACCGGCAGCGCGGCGGCAGCCAGGGGCTGATCGCCAGCTGGTAAAAACGCACCAGAAGTATCAAGAATTTCGACATCGGGCTAGTTTAGCAAAGAGCGCAGCCAAAGCTGTGATTGCTTCGTGGTATTCGTCGCGGTAATACGCCTGCCGGGAGCGGACAACAAAATCCATCGGCGGCAAGGCATGCTTGTTCAGGCGAAACCACTCGCGCACGGTGCGCTTGATGTAGTTACGGCGATTAGCACGCTTGGCCACCTTTTTGCCTACCACCAGGCCCAGGCGCGCATGCGTCAGGCCGTTGGGCCGGGCATACACCTGGAACAGGTTATTACTGCGCGCGTTCCGCAAATGAAAAACGGATGAGAACTCATCCGTTTTTAAAAGCCGGTGCGCACGGCGAAATGTGTTGTCCAAGCGATTAAACGGCCAGACGCTTGCGACCTTTAGCGCGACGGGCGGCCAGAACGGCACGACCACCACGGGTCTTGGAGCGAACGAGGAAGCCGTGAGTACGCTTGCGGCGGGTAGTAGAAGGCTGGTAAGTACGTTTCATGATGAAGTTTTCCTGTTTCGAAACGGAAATAAACGCGTGATTACACAGATAAATCCATGTTTTGTCAACCTTTGCCACCCAGAAGCACACCAACAGCCTGCGGGCAGCACGGTAAAGCACACATTATAGAGACACTATGCCCTACCCATGGTGGGCAAAGCGCTGTACAAATTTTTTGCAGCGCTGTGGATAACTTTGCGCAAAAGCCGTAGAATAGCCAGCTGAAAACCTGCCTGTTGCCGTGCCCAATAAAAGCGAATCCCCAGCACGGCTACCCTTTACAGGCAAGGCTAGCCAGCCCAACCCAACAATGACTGCCGGTGCCGCTTGCCGTCAGCCACTCCCGCCGCCCCCTGACCAGCTGTCCGTTTGCGGCGGGATTTTGTTTTTAATGACTTTGATGACTGAACCGGAACACTTCTGGGCCACGTGCCTGACGCGTCTGGAGGAAGAACTTTCCTCGCAGCAATTCAATACCTGGATCCGCCCTCTGGCCGCCGAGCCGACCGAGGAGGCACTGGTATTGTACGCACCCAACCGTTTCATCCTGCAGTTCATCAAAGACCGCTTCCTGGCGCGTATTGAAGAGCTGGCCATCGAGCTGCTGGGCGAAACGCCGGTAGAGCTGCGCATTGGTGCGCCCGCCGGTGCCACCCCGGCCCCGGTGACGCCGCCCAAAGCCACCCCGCGTGGCCAGGGCAATGGCAGCACCGCTGCGGCCAACCCTGCCGCCAGCGACAGCAAAACCGACGCGCGCCCGGCCAGCAACCCCAGCGTAGCCGCCAGCCCCAAGCAAACCGCGCTGAAAGCCATTGGCGGTGGCCACGAAAGTACCCGCCTGAACCCGGCGTTTACCTTTGATACCCTGGTCACCGGTAAAGGCA
Source organism: Neisseriaceae bacterium (assembly GCA_027489245.1). Classification (GTDB taxonomy): domain Bacteria; phylum Pseudomonadota; class Gammaproteobacteria; order Burkholderiales; family Chromobacteriaceae; genus Vogesella. Next base: position 33,394 of record JAIYAC010000015.1, read on the forward strand.
ACCAGCTGGCGCGCGCCGCTGCGCTGCAAATTGCCGAAAACCCGGGCGACCCGGCCTACAACCCGCTGTTTGTGTACGGTGGCGTGGGCCTGGGTAAGACTCACTTGATACAAGCCATCGGCAACCACGTTTATCAGAAAAACCCGCAGGCCAAGATTCGTTACATCCACGCCGAACGCTACGTCGCCGACATCATGCGCGCCTACCAGCACAAGGCCTTTGACGAGTTCAAGCGCTACTACCACAGCCTAGACCTGCTGCTGATCGACGACATCCAGTTTTTTGCCGGCAAAAACCGCACGCAGGAAGAATTCTTCTACGCCTTTAACGCGCTGATCGAGGGCGGCAAGCAGGTGATCATGACCTGCGACAGCTACCCCAAGCAGATAGAAGGCATGGAAGAGCGCCTGATTTCGCGCTTTAGCTGGGGCCTGACCGTAGAGATCCAGCCGCCGGAGCTGGAAATGCGCGTGGCCATTCTGATGAAAAAGGCCGAAGCCGATAACACCAAGCTGGACCACAACGTTGCCTTCTTCATTGCCCAGAACGTGCGCAGCAACGTGCGCGAGCTGGAAGGCGCACTGAAGCGCGTGGTGGCCTACGCCCGCTTTACCAGCCAGCCCATTACCATGGAGCTGGTCAAAGAAGCACTGAAAGACATCTTGGCCGCCGGCAACCGCCAGATCACCGTGGACGCCATCCAGAAAACGGTGGCCGAGTACTACAAGATCAAGCTGTCCGACATGCACAGCAAAAAGCGCAGCCGCGATATCGCCCGGCCGCGCCAGGTCGCCATGGCCCTGGCCAAAGAGCTGACCTCGCTGAGCCTGCCGAATATCGGCGACGCCTTTGGCGGCCGCGACCACACCACCGTGCTGCACGCCTGCAAAACCATTGCAGAAATGCGCGGTAGTGACGCGGACATCGCCCACGATTACGATACGCTGCTATCCATGCTGCGTAACTGAACCTTTTCATAACGACCTGTAACCCCGGGAGTCCGCACATGCTGATTCTGCAAGCCGAACGCGATGCACTGCTCAAACCCCTGCTGGCTGTCACCGGCATCGTAGAGCGTCGCCACACCCTGCCTATCCTCTCCAACGTACTGATCGAGAAAAAGGCAGACGCGGTAAGCTTTCTGGCCACCGACCTGGAAATCCAGATCACCACGGCCAGCCCCGACGACATCGCCGGCGAAGCCTTCCGCCTGACCACCTCGGCCAAAAAGCTGCAGGACATCCTGCGCGCGATCCCCGACAAGACCACCGTTACGCTGGAACAGCAAGACGGCCGCCTGATGCTGAAAGCCGGCAAAAGCCGCTTCAACCTGCAAACCCTGCCGGCGGACGACTTCCCGCTGCTGTCGGCCGCCAGCGCCGCCGAAGCCAGCTTTAGCCTGGCCCAGCGCGACCTGAAGCGCCTGATCGCCCAGGTACAGTACGCCATGGCCGTACAGGACATCCGCTACTACCTGAATGGCCTGCTGCTGCAAACCGAAGGCAACCAGGTACGCCTGATTGCCACCGACGGCCACCGCCTGGCCTTTGCCAGCGCCGAAATTGCGGCCAACCTGGCCAAGAGCGAAGTGATCCTGCCGCGCAAAACCATCGTCGAGCTGTACAAGCTGCTGCAGGATAGCGACGAGCAGATCAACGTAGAGCTGCTGTCCAACCAGGTGCGCTTCAGCTTTGGCAGCACCGTGATCATCAGCAAAATCGTGGACGGCAAGTTCCCCGACTACAACCGCGTGATCCCGCTGGACAACAACAACATCTTCCTGCTGGAACGCGTTACCTTCCTGCAGGCGCTGCAACGCGCAGCCATCCTGGCCAACGAGAAATTCCGCGGCGTACGGCTGGTACTGCGCCCGGGCACCATGTCCATCCTGTGTACCAACAGCGAGCAGGAAGAAGCCGAAGAAGAGCTGGAAATCGCCTACCAGGGCGCCGAGCTGGAAATCGGCTTCAACATCAACTACCTGCTGGACGTGCTGACCAACCTGCCGGCTGAAACCGTGCAGCTCGCCTTTGGCGACGCCGTACGCGCCGTGCTGGTAACCATCCCGGACAACGCAACCTTCAAATATGTCGTGATGCCAATGCGCATCTGACACCCGCCTGCCCTGCCCCGTGCAGGGCCAGCGGCGGCGGCCAACAGCCTAAGGTTGGCCGCCAGCATGGGGGCAGCTGCCCCGAACGAACAGAAACAAGAGTGGGTTTATGAGCGAACAGGAATACGGCGCGGACAGCATCAAGGTACTTAAAGGTCTGGACGCAGTGCGCAAGCGCCCCGGCATGTACATTGGCGACACGCAGGACGGCACCGGCCTGCACCACATGGTGTTCGAAGTACTGGACAACGCCATTGACGAGGCGCTGGCCGGCCACGCCGACACCATCAAAGTCACCATCCACCCGGATCAGTCCATCTCGGTGGAAGACAACGGCCGCGGTATCCCTACCGACATACACCCGGAAGAAGGCCGCTCGGCAGCCGAGGTCATCATGACCATCCTGCACGCCGGCGGTAAGTTCGACAGCAACAGCTACAAGATCTCCGGCGGCCTGCACGGCGTAGGCGTATCGGTAGTGAATGCGCTGTCCGACTGGCTCAAGCTCAAAATCTGGCGTAACGGCCAGGTACACGAAATGGAATTCCGCCGTGGCGAAGCCGTCGCCCCGCTGACCATGACCGGGCACACCACCCACCGTGGTACCGAGGTAACCTTCCGCGCCAGCGAAGAAACCTTCGGCCACGTGGAATTCCACTTCGACATTCTGGCCAAGCGCATCCGCGAGCTGTCGTTCCTGAACGACGGCGTAGCCATTACCCTGATCGACAAACGCAACGGCAAAGAAGAAAACTTTGCCTTTAGCGGTGGCGTAGCCGGCTTCGTGCAGTACATGAACCGCAACAAAAACGCCCTGCACCCCAAAGTGTTCTACGGCATTGGCGAAAAAGAAGGCATGACCGTCGAAGTGGCCATGCAGTGGAACGACAGCTATCAGGAAAATGTGCAGTGCTTCACCAACAACATCCCGCAGCGCGACGGGGGTAGCCACCTAACCGCTCTGCGTCAGGTGATGACCCGCACCCTGAACGGCTACATCGAACAAAGCGAAGTAGCCAAAAAGGCCAAAGTCGACACCACCGGCGACGACATGCGCGAAGGCCTGACCTGCGTGCTGTCCGTGAAGCTGCCCGACCCCAAATTCAGCAGCCAGACCAAAGACAAACTGGTCTCCAGCGAAATCGGCCCGGTGGTAAACGAAGTCATCAGCGAAGCCCTGAAAAACTTCCTGATGGAAAACCCCAACGAAGCCAAAATCATTACCGGCAAGATTGTGGAAGCCGCCCGCGCCCGCGAAGCCGCCCGCAAAGCCCGCGAAATCACCCGCCGCAAAGGCGTGATGGACGGCCTGGGCCTGCCCGGCAAGCTGGCCGACTGCCAGGAAAAAGACCCGGCCATGTCCGAACTTTACCTGGTCGAGGGTGACTCCGCCGGCGGCTCCGCCAAGCAAGGCCGCGACCGCAAGTTCCAGGCCATCCTGCCGCTGAAGGGCAAGATCCTGAACGTAGAACGCGCCCGCTTCGACAAAATGCTGCAAAGCCAGGAAGTAGCCACGCTGATTACCGCGCTAGGCTGCGGCATTGGCAAAGACGAATACAACCCGGACAAGCTACGCTACCACCGCATCATCATCATGACCGATGCCGACGTGGACGGCGCGCACATCCGCACCCTGCTGCTCACCTTCTTCTACCGCCAGACCCCCGAGCTGGTAGAGCGTGGCCACATCTACATCGCCCAGCCGCCGCTGTACAAAGCCAAGCACGGCAAGCAGGAACGCTACCTGAAAGACGATTTCGAGCTGAACCAGTACCTGCTGCAGCTGGCCCTGGACAAAGCCGAGCTCACCCCCGCCGCCGGCGAAGCCCCGCTCAGCGGCGACGCCCTGGGTGAAATCGCCCGCCAGTACCTGCAAGCCCGCGCCGCCATCGACCGCGAAAGCCGCGTCGTCGACCCGCTGGTACTGCACGCCCTGATGAAGGTTGGCCGCATCAGCCTGGATAGCGAAAGCGCCGCCGCCACCGCAGTACAGCGCCTGGCCGCCGTACTGCCGGCCGAGCTGATCAAGCTGGACGCCCTGCGCGACGAGAAAAACGACGCCTGGCTCATCAAGATCACCCGCATGCTGCACGGCAACGTGCTGGTCACCGTGCTGGACCAGGACTTCCTGGCCACCGCCGACTACGACGTACTGGCCAAAACCGGCGACATGCTGCACGGCCTGCTGCGCGACGGCGCCCAGGTAAAACGCGGCGAAACCGTAAAACCGGTAAGCGAATTTGGCGACGCGCTAGACTGGCTGCTGGGCGAAACCCGCAAGGGCCTGTCCATCCAGCGCTACAAAGGCCTGGGCGAAATGAACCCCGGCCAGCTGTGGGAAACCACCATGGACCCGACCGTACGCCGCCTGCTGAAAGTGAAAATCGAAGACGCCATGGCCGCCGACGACGTGTTTACCACCCTGATGGGCGACAACGTCGAACCACGCCGCGCGTTTATCGAGAGCAATGCGTTGATTGCGCGGAATATTGATGTGTAAATTGTCGAATGATGTCGGTTCGCACAGAAAGTGAAAACTGTCGCGGGATAGTGCAAAATCCATCGCATAGTTAGTGCAAAGAGCGTAGTTAGAACTCTGCCTTTGTATCCTTTACGGGATGCAAAGGCAGAGTTGCTTTTACGAGGCCTAAGATAACGTACAAGATGTACCCCTCTGTTAGCATTAGACCAACAGAAGCTCTAAGGGAGCTCATCATATAGACACTATGCTTGTGCAGTCCTAACTCATACTCTGTTCATAGACTCCAAGATGTGACTCCCAGCTTCACAAACACAAGAAGAAAACGGGAGGGGGATGTGCTCGATTAAATTCGCTCTTACAATCACCCCAACAGATTTAGCACCTAGGATGCAGCCAACTTGAATACTATCGTTTACTGCTGAATCTGCTGCAAACGTAGCCTGGGAACGTTACCCAACACAAGTTGCCTTCAACAATGCGCTGCATTGCCTAGTAATTGTCAGTACCTGATGCAGTAGAAACTTATATGGCTAAACACACACAAGTCACACACGATATCGGCGCAAAACTCTGGTCACTGTGCCATGTACTGCGTGACGACGGTGTCACTTACCACCAGTACTTGGGCGAATTGACCTACCTTCTCTTTCTCAAGATGATGAAAGAGACAGGCCAAGAAGACCGTCTCACGATCTGGACTCGCCAGAAAAAAGGACAACCGTCTATAGAGCAACCTGGCATACGTTGGGGCGACCTCTTGGCTGCGTCCGCGCCAGAACGGTTAGGTCTTTATAAAGAGATGTTGTTGAGCTACGGCTTGCATGGTCGTGGTGCGGTCCAACAGATTTATGCCAACGCAAATACCTTCATTACCAAGCCCTCCACCCTCAGTAAGCTGGTCACCGACATTGACGCACTCGATTGGTACAGCGTGCAACGCGACGACCTAGGTGACCTCTACGAAGACCTGCTTGAGCGCAATGCCACCGAAAAAAAAAGTGGTGCAGGCCAGTATTTCACCCCGCGCCATTTAATTGACAGCATCGTGGCAGTGATGAAACCCCAGCTGAGCGATGTGATTCAAGATCCGGCAGCGGGCACCTGTGGCTTTCCCATCGCAGCCAACAACTATCTACGACAGCACAACGACTTTGACAGTCTGAGTAACGAAGCCCACCGCCGCTACCGGCACGGCACCTATTTCTGCATGGAGCTGGTGCAAGACACCCACCGTTTGGCCTTGATGAACATGCTGCTACATGGCATTGAAGGCGGCGTGGAGTATGGTGACACCCTGGGTGAAGAAGGTACTCGCCTGCCACCCGCCACGTTGATTTTGTCTAACCCACCATTTGGCACCAAGAAGGGTGGTGGCCTGCCCACCCGCAAAGACCTGACCTACGAGACCAGCAACAAGCAGTTCGCTTTCTTGCAGCACATCTACCGCAACCTGGCCCCAGGTGGACGCGCAGCTGTGGTGCTGCCCGACAATGTGTTGTTTGAAAGTAATGTGGGTACCAGCATCCGCCGTGACCTGATGGACAAGTGTAGATTGCATACCATCCTGCGTTTGCCCACCGGCATCTTCTACGCCCAGGGTGTGAAGACCAATGTGCTCTTCTTCACCAAAGGCGAGAAGGTCGATAAGGGCAATACTCAAGAGGTATGGGTATACGACATGCGGGCCAACATGCCCCAGTTTGGCAAACGTACCCCTTTTACGCGCGATTACTTCCGTACCCCAGCTAATGTTCCGGCCGATGTGCCACGCGACAAGTTTGAAGATGTATTTGGCGCTGACCCGCAAGGCGGCCCGCAGGCCTTGTCTCTACGCGTTGACACGGGCGAAACAGGCCGCTGGCGCAAATTTACCCGCCAGCAAATTGCCGAGCGTGGCGACAACCTCGACTTGGCTTGGCTGAAAGACGACAGCGGCGACACCGCCCAGCAACAACGTGAAGAGCCCGCAATGCTGGCCCGCCTGGCCATGCGCGAGATAAATGCCGCGCTGAAAGAGCTGCGCGCGCTGGTGGAGGCCCTTGGCGAAGACCCCGATGCAGAGCTGGACGACCTGTTCGTGGAGGACATCGAACAAGGCTATGCGGCGGAAAGAGGGGAAATATGAGTCAGCTGTCTTTCAGGCAAGCTAGCGAGGTGCCCGTTGGTGTAATCCTGTGTGCCAAATCCAGCTGCGAACTAGTCGCGCTGCTGCAAATGTACAAAGGCGGTATCACCTTGGCAAGGTTCTGGACCGAGCTGCTACAGGCGGTGCTGAAACCACAACTCTACTGGGCCTGGAAGGAGACACGTGAGGGGCAGGTCCGGCTAGGGATGTTGTTTGGGGGAAGTAAAGATGAGTGAGTTTCCTGACGGCTGGGTGAAGGTACCTCTTGGGGAAGTGAATGCGTTTTCTGGCAGCACCGTCAATCCAGCCTCACGTCCAGATGAGTTGTTCGAGTTATATAGCGTTCCGAGTTTTCCGACAGGAATGCCAGAGAGGTTGCGTGGTAGCGAGATTGGCTCGACCAAGCAAACTGTCAACGCTGGAGATGTCTTGATCAGCAAGATCAACCCGAGGATCAATCGTGTCTGGACGGTGGGTCCGAAGTCCTCAGAGGAGCAAATCGCTTCCTCTGAGTGGATAGGTTTTCGATCCGATGTGGTCCAGCCTGCGTTTGCAAACTACTATTTCAGAAGCCCAGCGTTCAGAGACCTCTTGTGCAGCGAAGTAACGGGTGTTGGAGGATCTCTGACCAGAGCGCAGCCCAAACGGGTTGCGGCATATACGCTACCAATTGCTCCACTTGCTGAACAAACCCGCATTGCCAATCAACTCGACACCTTGCTGGCACGCATCGATACCTACAATGAGCACCTCGATATCATTCTTGGCATCCTCAAGCGGTTTCGGCAGACAGTACTAAATGCAGCCGCAAGCGACGAATTCTTGGAAATCGCGCCAAAGGCTCCGTCGCGTATCGTTCAGTTGGGCACGGTTTTGGCAGAGCCGCTTCGTAACGGTAAGTCGGTTCGTGATGGAAGTGGCTTGTCGGTGCTGCGCCTCACTTCTCTCAAGCCAGCAGGGCTTGACCTAAAGGAAACTAAAACTGGTGATTGGTCGGCAGTGTCTGATGTCAGAAAATTTCTCATCCAAAACGGTGACTATTTGGTATCGCGTGGTAATGGGTCGAGGAACCTTGTCGGGCGAGGTGGGCTCGTTATTGGATGCAATGAAGAAATTGCATTTCCAGATACGATGATTCGAATTCGACCGGATAAAGCCAAGCTGCTCCCCGAGTATCTGAAGTATGTCTGGTCTAGCCAATTGGTGCGTCAGCAGATCGAGCGTGCCGCCAAGACAACCGCCGGTATTTGGAAGGTTTCGCAGCCTGACCTTAAAAGCATTTGCTTGCCGTTGCCGACGCTGCATGATCAGCTCGAGATTGTTAGTCAGGTTGATGGGTTGCTGAAGTTTGCCGACCGCATCGAAGCCCGTTACAAAGCCATGCGCACCTACGGCCAACGTCTGGCACCCCAAGTGCTGGCCAAAGCTTTTCGTGGCGAGTTGGTGGAGCAAGACCCCAGCGACGAGCCTGCTGCGCTTCTACTGGCTCGACTAAACACAGCGCGCGTCCCTGCTGTCAAACGAAAGTCCTACGCTAGGAAACTGGAAGTGAAGTCTGAATCCGATAAGTCGCTGCTCAGCGCTATTGATCAAATGGGTAAGCCGGAGTTCACCTTTGAGGAGTTGCGACAGGCCTCTACTCGTTCGTATGAATCTCTCAGAGACGAGCTTTTCACACTGCTCTCTGATGCTGGTTCGGGTATTGAGCAGTACTTCGATACAAAACGAGGACTCATGAAGTTGCGGCGGATTAAGAAATGAAGTTGATTCGTGTTCATATTGTCTCTGCGAGATCGTGTGGTGGCTTGCTCGACGGCTTGGACGTTCGGCTTCGAAACTCGGTAACCACAGACGCAGTTTTTGAGCCCTTATGTCTAATCGGGCCAAACGGCGCGGGTAAGTCGCAATTCATTCAGGTTGTCGCTGAGGCCTTTCAGTCACTGTTCCATGCAGTTGTTCCGAACGAAGAGCGAGATGAGTGCAATCCCGATCTTCAGTTTGAAGTCGAATACTTCATTTACTCCGGTGAAGACTTTAAACCCGTACATGTGAAGGCGACGCGTCTCGCAAGCGGAAACAGACGGCCAGTGGTAAAAATTGCACGGAGCTCGGACGAAGGGTGGATTGACTGTGCCTTGAAAGATCCAGCGACAGAGTTACTTCTCCCTGCAAAGGTTATTGGCTACACCTCAGGCGCCAATGAGACATTGAGTCTACCTTTTTTGGTATCCCGCGCAGGATATGCCACTGATGTAGCTGAGCGAGCCCTGACGCGCACCGAGGTGGAAAAAGCCGTCCCCGATAGCCGATTGATGCTAATTGACTATGGAACGCATCTTGAGGTCTTGGTTGCCAACCTGCTGCTCGGGGCTCATGATCAACGCGTTGCTCTACTCGAAGATGTGCGAGTGCAAGATCTGCACTCTTTTCGCTGTGTCATTCAATTAGCACACTCAGCCGTTCCAAAGCTTCCATCAAGCCGCAGTAGCTCGGGTGCACGCAAAGGAGTACAGCTGACAGATGAGTTGGAGTCTTACCTGAGCCAGCTTCAATGCTGTGCTACCAGCTACCATCACGACCCGAACACCGACAGCTACACGTTTGACTTCTTGGTGACGAGTGAAACACGGAAGGCATTTCAACACTTCTGGCATAGCGCCCTAGCGCTTTACGCCTCGCTTCACAAGATTGCCATGCTCAACGACTTGGCAATACCAAAAGCTACTCGACAGCGTTTCCGTCAAGAAACGCAGAAGCGTAAGTTTGCTTCCCGACTGCCTGAGCCTCAAGACGAGGACAAGGTCTTTCGGTTCGAAAGGGTTGAGTTCGCTGCCGCAGAAAAGGGGCGAATTGTTGATTACGTCTCACTGTCAGACGGTGAGCACCAGATGGCCCAGCTATTGGGAACCATGTGCATGGTGTCTTTTCCAAATGTGTTGTTTCTCTTTGATGAACCAGAGTCACATTTCAATCCGCAATGGCGAGTGAAGCTTCTTTCCCGGGTACAGGCGCTGCCCACAGCAGACGGTGTGCGCGCGAATGGAGGTAGGGTTGCCGCGCAGGACGGGCTGATGACAACGCACTCACCGTTCGTTGCATCAGACATGCATAAAGAAAGTGTCTTCATCTTTCGCAAGAAGCCTGAAGCTCAAACTATTGAGGTGAGAAATCCAGATATCGAGACGTTTGGCACAACTTTTGATGCCATTTTGGCTGAGTGCTTTAAAATCGATCCGCCAATCTCAGGGTTGTCTATGGCGCGAATTGAGAATCTAAAATCCTCTAGCGATCCCGAAGAAATTAAGAAAGGCATGAGTGAGCTGGGTGATTCCGTTGAAAAAATCATGCTTGCAGATCGGGTTAGACAACTAAAGCGGCAAGCTGGTCATTAATATGCTTTTCGGATATCCATCTGCTGCGAATGCAGAAAATTGGCTTCATGACTGCATAGTGGCTGCAGTAACCTTGGTGCACGAATTAATCGAGACGCAAAGGCCGCTTCCCCCGTGGCCAGAGATAATTCCAATGCCGTATCGTGCTAAGCTATCGAGTCGGCATGGTCTGAGAGATCGATTCGTTGAGTACGCTTCGGCCTTAAATATGCTTGATACGGATAAGCGCAAGGCTGTCCTTGCGGCAGTTGTGGCACAAAACAAGATTGCTGACTTACTTGCTGGCCAGTGCGATTGCTTGAGTCTAGGGGACTTGGCTGTGGACATCCGCGAGCCAGCAAAGTCGCTTTTCACTTTTGCCTTTGAACTCCTTACCGAGCTCGGCATTAGGCAGCATCAATACAAAATAGTGTGCGACGGAGTTCCGGAGCGAATCTGTCCTTTCTGCGGATGCGAGAACCTTGAGGCGCCAGGCCTTCCACAAGAGGATCTCGATCACTACATACCCCGATCCAAGTATCCGTTCGCCGCGGCAAACCTTCATAACCTTGCTCCTATGGGAGGGCGCTGTAATTCCTCTTACAAGCGGACGCAAGATCCACTTCGGCGAGACGATGGCTTGCGCAGACGTGCCTTTGACCCGTACTCCGCAGAAGGCGTGAAGATCTCTTTCGAGAATAGTGTCATTGATGAATTGACGACGGGCCCACTTGTATCAGATTGGGTTATTGACCTGGTGCCTGGAACCGAAGAGGTGCAGACTTGGGACGAGGTGTTCCATGTGAGGAAACGATGGCGGGAAAATTTCTTGGATGAAAAGACGTTTAATAAGTGGCTTGATGGCTTCAAATCTTTCTGCAAGAGATCCTGCATGCATATTACTGACGATACCCAGCTGGTTGAAGCTATCAAAAACTATCAAGGGTATCTATCAGACTGTGGCTTCCAGGGACATGCATTTCTGAAGGCGGCAGCATTCCAGCTTATGTTTCGTAAATGTGAGGCACGCAGCCCACGGCTACTGCCGATATTTCGAGACTTGGCGGGGATTCAGCAGCCCTAAATGAGGCCGTTAAATGCGGAGGAACTTCCGCTAGCTAATTATGTTGTTCAAGGCAAATGAGCGATACAAGAGTCTTCCGATTGTTCAACAGCCAAGCCACCGAACTACCCGGCACCGCGTCCGACCTGGAAAAACCCCTTCAAACGCTGATCGAGCGCAACCTGGAAACGCTGCTGGGTATCCGCTTTGTGGCGTCGGAGTACACCACCGGTAAAACCCACGGCGGGCGCATAGATACGCTGGGGCTGGACGAAAACCACTTCCCGGTCATCATCGAATACAAGCGCTCGCAGTCGGAAAACGTCATCAACCAGGGGCTGTTTTATCTGGATTGGTTGATGGATCACCAGGCCGAGTTCAAGCTGCTGGTGCTGGAGAAATTTGGCAAAGCCACCGCCGATGCCATCGACTGGAGCGGCCCGCGCCTGATCTGCATTGCGGCCAACTTCACCAAGTACGATGCCCACGCGGTACAGCAGATCAACCGCCAAATCGAGCTGGTGCGGTACCGGCTATTTGGTGAAGACCTGCTACTGCTGGAGGCCGCCAATACCCCCAACACGCAACCCAGCAGCCCAGCGGCGATACCGGCAGCACAAAGCAGCAAAGCACGTAGTGGTGACAAGAGCGTGGCGGAAATTTATGCCGAGCTGAGCCCTGCCATGGTTGAGCTGCTGGACACGGTAGAGGCGCATATCTTCTCGCTGGGGGATGATGTACAGCGTAAAGAGCTAAAGCTGTATTACGCCTACCGTCGCCTGAAGAACTTTGCCACCCTGGTACTGCAGAAAAGCCGCCTATTACTTTACCTGCACCTGCCGCCAGAGAGCGAAACACTGCCGGCCAATGGCCGTGATGTGTCGCAGGTTGGGCACTGGGGTACCGGCGATATCGAACTAAGCATCAGCAACCAGGCTGAGTTTGACCTGGCCAAACCGCTGATCATCAAGGCTTACGAACGCTGATATGCCACTAACCATCCATTGCTACCGCCACGGAGAAAGTGCGGCCAACGCAGGGGCGGCAACGTCAGACCCGGCGTTGATTCCGCTGACAGAGCTGGGCCACCAGCAGGCGCAGGCACTGGCAGCCACCATCAATACGATGCAGGATTTGCTGGTGGTTTCGCCCTTCTTGCGGGCCCAACAGACTGCCGCACCACTACAGCAACGCTACCCACAAACCCAGGTAGTCAGCTGGCCAGTCCAGGAATTCACTTACCTTTCCCCCGCTAAAAGCGCCGGCACCACGGCTGCACAGCGGCGGCCGAGGGTTCAAGCCTACTGGGCTACGGCAGAGGTGATGTACGAGGATGGTGACGGTGCGGAAAGCTTCTTCGCCTTCATGCAGCGGGTGGTGGCAACCCGTCAGCAACTGGAAGCCCTGCACCATAGCGATGTCAAAAACGTGGTGATGGTTGGCCACGGCCAATTCTGGCAGGCACTACGCGCCGTGCTGACTGGCCAGCTGCAACCTGTTGATGCCCAGGCCATGCGGGCATTCCGGGCATTGGAAGACACCCAACCGCTGCACAATGCACAGGGCTTCAGCGCCGTCTTTGACGGCCAGCGCTGGCAACTGCGCTAACGACTGTTGTATTTACCCTCCAAGCCTTGTCTGGCTTGAGTCTGCCGTTTCATTCCGTACATCTTGCCCCATCGTTATGGGGCATTTCCATTTCTTGATATAGCAAACATCAATTCACCCGAATTAACAAATAGTCATCGACTTTGACGAGGGGTTTGCTAACACCCTAGGCTTGGTATGAAGCGGTGCATTGTTGCTCCTCGAATGCACCTATTTCTGAACCGAGTATGGCAACCATCGATAACGCCCTTTTCCGACTACCTGTTTCAATTACGCCGCAACCGTGGCTTACGTCAGCGTGAACTGGCCGACATCCTGGGCGTTGAGCAGACATACCTCAGCGCCCTGGAGGCCGCCAGGAAAGACCCACCGTCACCAGAACAGGTGGCTCGCTTTGCGATGGCATTGGAACTGACAGAAGAAGAGCACGCAGACCTGCTGTACGCCGCGCAGATTTCCAAACGAAAGCTTGAGCTACCAGAAGACACCAACCGTGCCGAATACCAGTTGGTACATGAGCTGGTAAACAGCTTGGGTGGCTTGAGTGACGATCAGATTTCGGTGATCAGGACGGTACTGCGCATGCGCTTTGACCGCCGTACGCCGCTAAGACTGGAGGAAAACGCCATGTAGAAAAGCAAAACGGACCACCTCAGAAGAGGCAGCCCGTGTCTGCAGAGAAGTACTAGGTACCCCTGTGTGGAAACTTGAGTATCTGACCCTTCCTGCTCACGCGCAAGCTCTTCTTTTCCCTTGAAAAACAGCACACCCGTTTCCCGGTTCAGTTTTCTGCCGGTTAACGGTGGATTTGTGCACCCAGGAGAAAAGCATGTCTTCCTTGTTGAAGCTCAGGCCGGGCCATGTTGCGCCCATCAACGGCCAGCAAGATCACTCTCGTACCCGTCACGTCACCAACCGCTCTAACCCCATCGTGCGGGGCAAATTCCCCAGCCTGAAAAATGGGCAGATGGTGCATTACGAAGGGCTGCTAGAACGTGATGCCTTCCTCTGGCTGGAGGCCTCACCCGATATTGAAAGCTACCGGGAGCAGCCAAATCAGATCTACTTCCCGGATGGCGGGCGCATGCGCCGCTACACCCCGGACATCGAAGCCGTGCTGTGCAGCGGTGAGACTGTCATCATTGAAGTGAAGCCACTGCACAAGACTCGCGAAGTAGAAATCAAACACAAACTGGAACGTGTAAAAGCCTACTTCGATGCCAGGTCACAGCCCTATGTGGTGCTGACCGACAAGTTCATCCGCCAGACTCCGCATCTGCAAAACTGGAACTGGCTGATACGACGCATCCCATTCCAGCAGGCAAGCTACCAGGCGGTGCAATTCGCGCTTCGCACGCTGTCGCCCCATCTTCCTTGCTCGATACAGCATGCCGAACAGGTGCTCAGCGAGCATCGCATCAACGCCTGCCACCTCATGCTGTACGGGTATCTTCGCGCCGTGTCCCAACATGAACTGTTAACGCAGGAAACGGTTATCGAATTCGGCACCAGTGCAGCACAACAGCAGCTGGCCGGCCTGGCAAATTGCACTGACTTCCTGTGGACGCAATCCAAGGAGGTGGGTCATGCGTAGCTTTACATGGCAGGTTGGCCAACTTGTGTCATGGCATGGCGTGGACTACCGCATCGAAAGGCTGGATGAACACGACCAGGTTTTACTGCAGCGCAGGGATACCCTGGCCCTAGCCGTGCATACGCGCAGTGAACTGCTAGCGCAGTACGCAGACGGGCTCTTGAAGTTCAAGACGGTGGATGAGGCAGCAAAGACGTGCGCACCAGGTTGGCAGCGACCGCTGGCAGATTTACCGGTGCATGTGCAACAGGAGCTGGCCAGACGGAAATTCTATATCGACTGGCTATCACGCTTTGATCATACCTACGTAGAGAGTGCCTTGAAGCCGCAGTTGGCGCTGGCTGCCACCGAGCTGCAAGACAAAAAGCCACCGTCTGTGACGACGGTTTATCGCTGGAAACGCAACTTGCTGTTAGCCGGTGGGGATGTCCGGTCGTTGATTCCGAAATATCACCGCCGAGGATCTTCGCTGATCAAAACGTCAGCGATCGTTACCGAGCTGTTTTTAGCCGCGGTTGAAGAAGCTGCAAAACAGACCCCCAAAGCTTCCATGAAAACAATCCGTACCATCTTATTCGGCAAGATAGAACAGGAGAACAAGTTCAGGCTGGCAAACGAGCAGTTGAAGATGCCACATCGGTCTACGCTCTATCGCCTGTATGGACGAATCGATGCTTACAGTATCACGGTGATGAAGGAAGGCAAGGCCATTGCAGATCAGCGCTTCACCCTTAACAAAACCGGGGTGACAGTGACAGATATTCTGGAGCGCATAGAGGCCGACCACTCGCCCATAGACTGCTTCCTGATTGACGACAAAACCTGGCTGCCACTGGGGCGACCAACATTAACCGTTTTCACGGACTGCTTTAGCCGTATGGTCATCGGCTATTACCTGAGTTTTGGCGGGACATCTGCAGCTGCAGTCATGGGGGGATTACGCCATGCCATTCTGCCGAAAAAGCCGGTTCCCGCCTGCATGCCTGGTCTGTCTATCGTCAATACATGGCTATGCCATGGTCTGTTTCAGATGCTGGTAGTCGATAACGGCCTGGAGTTTCATGGCCAGGACCTTGAAGCTGTCGCGATGGATCTCGGTATTACTCTGCAGTACTGCCCAAAACGACAACCCAGGTATAAAGGGCAGGTCGAGCGACTGCTCCAAACCATCAATTACGGCTTTGCCCATCAACTCCCAGGTACCAGCTTGGCCAGATTTATCGATCGTGGCGACTACGACCCTCTGAAGCATGCGTTGATGACGCTTTCCGAGTTTCAGCACGCCTTCGAAAAATGGTTACTGGACGACTATTCCCAAACGATACATAGAATCACGAAGACAACACCGGCTGCCAAGTGGAAAGAAGGATTGAGCCGGATCACCCCTAGGCTACCCGCCGATGTCGGCGCCCTCACCCGCAGAATCGGCCTGATCGCTGAACGCTCATTACGCAATGACGGTTTCACCCTGAACTGCATCCGCTATAGCAGCAGTGATTTGCAAGCCGCACTGCATCAGTTTGGGCCTGGTATCCGCTGCAGGCTGGCTTATGACCCGGAAAATCTTGGCTCGATCGAGGTCTGGCTACCAAACAATGAATCCCCCATCACCGTGCCTGCAGTCAACCAGAACTATGCCCAAGGTTTGACGCTGTATCAGCACAACCTGCTGCAGCAAGAACTGCGTGAAATGGGCCGGGATGCAGAAGATACCGCGGCACTGGAGCAAGCACGCCTTGCGCTGAGCAAGTCTGTAGAAGCGCTGATGAATAGTCGTAAGCAAATGCAACGCCGCAAAGCAGCCCGACTACATGGCAAAACCAGCGCTCACCCGGCACGTGAATTCACGCCGCTACCGGCAAAAGCCATCACATCGGCAGTGCGGGAAGAACGCCCGAGCTCGCCGATTCCCACGTTCACCTCCACCACCAGCGCACCAACAGGCCTGTTCCCGGCGCAGAGCCTGGCCGCCCATCGTCTTCAGTCAGGAGAGCAGCATGAATGATCTTTTCCAGTCGATTTCTGAGCTCGACGAGATTTATCAGGACTATCCGGCCTTCAGCGCGGCGAAGACACAGATCAATCGGGCCATGCAGCTACACCTAAAAACCGGCTTAGCCGAGCATCTGCTGATTACAGGGGAGTCGGGTACGGGTAAAAGTACGCTGGTTAAATTGATATCGCAAAAATACCCGCCACACAGCACACCCGAGTCTGATGTGCTTCCGGTTCTGGCCATCAAGATCCCGTCGGAGGCCACGATTGGCGGCACAGCCGAGCTTATGCTTCGTGCACTGGGCATCGAAAGACCTACGGGTAACAACACCAACAAAACCCACCAGATCATCACACTGATCAAGCGTTGCAAGGTACTGATGGTCATGCTGGATGAGGCTCAGCACATTCTGGACAAAGGTGGGGAGCGTACGCACTACCAAGTAGCTGACTGGCTGAAAAGTCTGATGGATGCCGTAAATGTGCCATTTATCCTGCTGGGGCTACCGCGTTCTCGCACCCTGCTAGCCATTAATGGACAACTTCGCCGCCGCTTCATGCGTCAGCTTAATCTGCAGATTACCGACCACGGCTCACTCCCTTTACATCGGGTATGCCTTGAGTTGTTTGACGGCCTGCTTCGGTCCCAGCAGATAAGGCTGACCGAACAGGACTGGGATGATCTGGGCATGCGACTGGTTTACGCCAGCAACGGTACTATTGCGTACCTCAAACGACTGGCCATCGACACAGTCACCCTGGCATACGAATCTCAGTCTGAGTTGGTGACTCAGGAGATGCTTACCATGGCGTTCATGGCGCGCATATGGGTTGATTGTCCTGCCGCACTCAACCCATTCTCTCGCAGCTTCTGCGGCCGAGCGTTGACCCAGCCAGGGGAGCCTTATGCGCCAGAAGCGATTCCGACTCCGAGCAGAAGGAGGAAAGCAGCATGAGACTGCCCATCCGCCCGAAGGCATATCCGGGAGAAAACTTTGTGGGCTATCTGGAGCGACTAGCCTTTGATAATGGCTTTGCTTCACTGCTCCATTTTTGCCACGCTATCCATCAGCCAGACCACTCCGGGACGCAACTACTGATGACTGCACTGGACATCGATGCGTTACCCCAATTTAGTGGCAAACCGTTCAGCAACCTGCAGTTACCCACCGATAACCTGGGTTTAACATGGCCATTTCTGACACTCCATGACTACCGGGTCTGCATCGATTGCATGGCTGAGGCTACCTGGTGCCGGCCAGCTTGGGGCCTTCGTTTTATGTGGGCGTGCCCGACCCATGGTTGCTGGTTAATCCAATCCGTAGCACGGTCTTTCAGTCGGGATACCGGTTGGTGGCGCAAAAACACACCGGTCACGGAGCACGCACCGGAAGACGTTTTGGCACTCTCCGCACTTCTGGAGGCGACTGTCACCCGCCCTGGGCAAGCTTTTATCGATGCGCGTCTGCCCATGATCCAGATCACGCCTACTACGCAAGAGGTTTGCCGGATGATTGCTTCACTGGGGCGGTTCGAATTGGAGGTTTGCCAGAACAAACCGAGGCCACATTGCAACCCGGATTATCAGGAGACACGAGCGCTGTTCAATGCAAGCGCGACCCTGCTAAGTAATTGGCCATACTCTCTGTATCATCGTCTCGACTTGATGCGGTCACAGGCACCGGATGATTTCAGCCTGCAGCGGGTACTCGGCAAATGGATGCAGCCTGCATTCAGGGTACTGACCTCGCCCTGCTTTCAGTTCCTGCGCAATGCCACTGAGGCTTATCTGAAAGATCATTGGAGCGGAACCCTCTCATCCAGAAACTCCCTGCTAAGCGAAGCGCTACGTGAAAACCATGTGCGCATCAGCTTCACTAAAGCCACACGGTACAAGTCAGCTGCGACGCTTCGGGAAATACTCAATACCGATGGAAGCCCGATAGCAGCCGTTGGCAAAGCACCTCAGCGACGGCTGATTACCTTTGATAGCCAACTGCTAAGCATGGTGCCCGAGATCAAGGCGGAGTATCTGGACTTGCAAAGCAGCGCCAGGCTCTTGGCATTACCTGAAAACCGGACACGACAAATGGCAAGCTGGGGGATGCTGCCACATGCCGCCACGCCAAGTGAAACCAGCAACCACTGCTGGCGATTCAGGCGTAAAGACCTTGATGCTTTTAATGCAAGCTTCGTTCGGCAGCCGCTACCCACTGATATCAAGTGCCTCCGTCTTGAGGGTGTCTTGCGATATTGGCAACTAGCGGATGAAGAGGCTCGGGACATGCTACACGCCGTGCAAACTGGCGAGCTTTTGCTATACGGCACCTCAGGAGCGCAACTGGGGCAGTGCAAGCTTGAACAGGCCAAAGTACGCAGTTGGTTAGACTCGTACCGTCGTCAGCATGCGATTGATCTTGCCATTGAAGATGCCGCCAGAGCGCTTGGGGAAAAGGAAGAGGTGGTCTTCCACCTGGTAAAGCAGGGATTGCTCCCTTCCGTAGCGGCAACCCATCGCAAAGGCAACGCAAGACGGATCACACATGCCGGGATGGCACGATTCAGGGAGGAGTACATTGCGCTGATTGAGCTTGCCCGCCAGCAACGACGGCGCACACGAGACCTGCTTGATGAACTGAAGCCCATCTACCCGGTGACCGGGCCGACGATTGATGGTGGCCGCAAGTACTTCTACCGTCGTGAAGACCTGGCAACACGCTTACAGGCCCGGAAATGACAATGCCCGTTCAACACACGATAGCGCAGCTCTGATTGCTGAGTTATGGGACGTGTTGAACGGGCAAAGTCATGATACATCGATCCGCCAGCCAAGGAAACCTCTAACAAAATACACGAGCCCAAATGCCAAGGCATAAGGGCTCGTGCTGGTTAGATCCTACTTCTTGCCACCGGGCGGGTTGTTGCCACGCCCACCACCAGACGGTTCACCGGTACGGCTAGGCCAGTTCGGGTTGGAGTTGTCAGCCATGATAAGTCCTTTCTCAGTTAGCTGGAGCGTTGCGGGTCCAGTTCCGCAGCACACGTCTTGTGTGATGGGTGCAGTATCCAAGAGGCACCCGCGGACGGTCGATGAACAATCCCGTAAAGTTTTCGATGTGGCAGCGTGCAAGAAATTTACGGGATCGTTCATCGCCTCCGAAGCATGTTAAGGACATAATCAGGACTCACCTTATTCGATTGGTATGAAACATGGCTCGTGTTTTTACGCTGGCAGACGCCCTCATTGAAATCCATCAAAGCCTGGGCCTTGAACGCCCGCAATCGGTGTACCTCAGTCAGCTTCGCTCCATGGACATCCGTCAGGAAAAGTACGCTGAGCTGACTGGCAAACTGACCATGGACATCTGCGAAGCGCTGCAACTGGATGACCGTGCAACTGCCTCGGCCATCGACAATATGGAAGAGTTTGCTGCCTTCAACATGGAGCTTGCAGCGCACACCTGGACGTTCGATGCCAGCCCACAGCAAGTACTGTGGCACTTGCTGGCATACGACTACGTTCCAGCCTTGGCAAGGCGTCTTGCATTCTGGACACTGGTCGGTGTGGAGCATGACCGACCTATTGATGCAGGCATGCCTGGTGGCAAGTTCTGGTTCTTGCCAGATATGTCCACCGCCGACAGGGCTACGCTGCCAATGAAGCATGTACTGGATTGGTTGCTAGACCTGTTGGGTGCGGATTCACATACACGTGCATTTGCCACAGAGGAGAATGCGGACTCCCTGGTACGAAAGCTGCAAAACTGGCGGCTAAATGGCACGGTCCCCAAGTCTGCCAAAGAGATAGCCGATACCTTCCCGGATAGCCTGGTTCTTAACTTCAAAGGGGCCTTGTTGCTCGATGAGCACCAAGACCCCGAACATTGCTTTGAACAAACATGCTTGTTTGTTCAAAGCAAGGGGCTCACCGCTGAAGCGCTTCAACATGAAATCCCAAGATCGAAAACAGAACTGGAAGTCATTCTTTCTGGCCAAGCCGATGCCGATGAAAAAAAACGCTTTGTTACTCTGATGGCACGCCGTTATGCAGCACCAAGTATGGCATTGATCAGACAGCGCTTGCTGGTTGGCCGCATGATGCAAGATGGCTATCTCCGTCTGATGAAATTTCTCTGCCCTGGTGTTGAGCCAACCTCGACCAACCCTGCGGAAAACAAGCTGATTCAGCTCCTTGGCCTATTCCAAACTGTCTATGACCTGACAATCCGGGCATGGCAAGAAAATGATAGGGAAGAAGATCAGAACGTATGGTTTATGAGCCAAATTCCCCCTTGGGATCGCGTAGGCCTGCTTTTATCAATCATGCCAGTTAACCCCGGCCAATCTCATGCACCCATGCTTGCAAATGAGTTAAGTAAACGATTTTCCAAACTGACAGAAAATAGTCTGCTTGAGGATTTGGTGATATGGGGACCGGAAGTTGCTGCAGAAATACAAAAAAGAATTGCGACCTCGTGGGATGAAGAAAATAAACAGAACAATCAAATTGAACATCTCAAGAGAAAAATAAAATCTGGCTCTCCTTGGCGCGCATTGCAGTCAGAAACAAAGTTCGAAGTCATTAACCACATTGCACAAACATCTGCTGAGAAACCCAAGTTAAAAGCCATGGCAATCTCCAGACTGAAAGAAGTGGCAGTAGGTAATCATCAGAAAGCAGGTTACTTTCTTCTTGCACTAGGGCAACTACTTAATGATGTGGATAAGTACCCAAAAGATGCACAAGCACAAGTGGAAGCCTTGCTCAACGAAGCCGAACCACTACTTGCAACGTACTGGAAAGCTCCCCTGCTACGCTTCAAAGGCAAGCATGCTCTCATGCAGAATAAATTTGATGAGGCCAGCGAGCACTTTTTCAATGCTTTTGAAGCTTGTCAGGATCACAGTTTCGGCCCACTACGCCCTGAGATTACAAGAGACTTTTGGGCCTTGATAATAAAAGAAAAGGGCTTTAATCTTAAAAAACAAGAAAAATACCACTTAAGTATGGTTCATTTTTTGGGGTTTGATGGTCCGCCAGAATCTTTATTGGACACCGCAGCTTGGATTGAACGTTTCTTCTGGAATACGCTGTACAAACCTTACCCCGGATTTGAAAAGGAACCAGATCCGTTAAGAGACGATATTAATATAGCCTCCATGCTGGCAAATACTGCAATGGAGGATGATGCTACTATTTTTGAGAATTTTCTTTCAAAAAATCTAAACTGCAAAAATAGGACACTGATTGGCGTGCGAAAGGAAAGCTTCTTAAAAATACTGATTAAGCTCGTACTTGATTCATCAATAGTATTTAGGCGATCGGGCGAAGTTGATAATATGGTAATGCGAAACTTACGTCGGTCTATATCTGTTCTGGTCTCAAAATGGCCAGGCCAAGCCAAGCTAGCTGACTTTAAAGGCCAAATACCTGCCATGCTGGCTGCAAATGCTGGTGAGTACGAACTACTAATGGTACTCCTGCCAGCTTCGGATCTTGCAACACAAGATTACAAAGGACGTACCGTGCTTCATGCTGCCGTGGCAGGACGCTCACGTCGGTGCGTTCAAGCCGTACTTGATGTTATGGATGACGTAAGCAAAGTGACCAAAGACCATGAAGAACATCACGCGCTTCATACAGCAGTTCGCTTTGGCGAACCCTCTGTAGTCAAACTTCTGGCAGATGAGTACCCAGGTCTTGTGATCCAGCAAAACGCATATGGACAGAAGCCACTGGACCTTGCACGAAAAATCCTGCATGACGTGAGGCAGTGGCGTAGCACCATGCGCCAGCTAGGAAGGGAAACCGGCTCGCAGTCAGACTTTGAAGAGATCGTCCGCTTGCTTAAGGCCTCCGAGTTGGAACTTGTGTAAGTAGAGAGACCGCGTACCTAAGCACGCGATCAAGATCGACAAAAGACCTGCAAATGCGGGTCTTTTTCATTTCGCTGCCAATGGATGTTTTTGCAGGATTAGTGCGACGTTGACAGACAGTTTGCAAGAACTTTGCAACAAGACCAGAAGGCATGTCGTGCAGAAAGTGCTCAGAACCACGGCTGGCTTAGCATCATTTTTCAGGTATGGCGCGACACGACAAATGACACAGTTAGTGAAATTTTTGACAGATTAGTAAAATTGCACAGATAGAAATAATGAAAAAAGCTCCCTAGGGAGCTTTTTTCATGTCATCCATGTTCACTTCATGCCCATCTTCTTGAACTGCACTCAGTCTCAAGGCCCAACTTGTTATTAACCAGTTCTCGGCCAAAGCCGCCTGTTAGCAAGCCTATAAGTTACGGCCGGTTTACACAGAATTTCGGACAGGCCCTTTAACCAGCTACTTTTTTCTGCTTACTACTCATGACTTGCTGCCCTTTTACAGAAAGTCCTAGCAGTGAAGATAGCTGCTGCTTTTCTTTGTAGTTTACTGGGAATAGATAGATGTGCTGAACTATCAATTCTTTCAGAATTCTAGTGCAAACCGGGTTGTCTTTAAGGCTTTCAATGCAATTTATTATACTTGGCATATCAACCTTCTTTGTAAAGTGCAATTCTATTGCCTGCCTTAATAGTAACATTGCGGGCGTTGGTGCCTTGCTTTCTAAGTGAGCATATATTTCCATTGCTTCTTTAGATCCGACGGATGTAGATATTTTTCGAACAAATGCACTAACTACTCCATATGTTAAGGAAAGATATGCATGCTCAGCATGTCTCTCAACTTCTTTATCTGAAAGGTTGGGTTTCGAAATTAACTGATGTGAAATCACTTTTATTATTTCATTTTTCGCCACATCAGAGATTTCCAAGAAGTATTTCAGAAACCGCAGACCAGCATTGATTCCATCTTCGGCAAGCGTTGTCAATATGTCTTTTTTTATTGACGCATGTCTATTTCTTATTATTTGACCAGATATCTCCATTCCTTTAAATGTTTTATTTATCTGTGCGAAAATGTCTAGTGATACTGCATCTGACTCAGGACTGGGCGCGACTCGCATTTCTTGTTCATCCAGCTCATCATTATGTTTATCACGCTCTTCCTGAATTTCGCGCTGCTCGACAATGAGGTCTGGAATCTGCTTCATGAAGTCATCCATGAAAGAGAGCTGTTCTTTATCAAGAGTTGCCTGTGACTGGCTAGAAAATAGATCTAACAAAACAGTCTGAATCTTAGTTAAAACCCAAGCCTCTTTAGTGTGATGAGCAATAAATATAATTATATTGGCAAAATCTTCCCGATGAAGATTTTTCAGCAAGTACTCAACCTGCTCTTTTGCAGCGTCTGAAGAGTTATATGACTCAGCAATTTTCTTCCCTACAAAGAAGTAATATATATATGGATATTTGAATCCAATTCTAAAATTATTTTCGCACAAAATGGAATGACCAACCAACTTATGCATCACAACATTTTTGTCAATTGTTAGGAAATTTTGGCTATATTCATGAAAAAAATCATCGAGCTGTTTTGCATTTGGGTTGGCTTGGTTTGTGAATATCCACCAAGAAAGCTCTGTCAACACATTGAGGTACTTGTCAAACTCTTTATTATCAACATTGGCATTGTCAAGAGCTTGATAAATTAGTTGCTGGTAGCAATGCCCGTGAGATGAAAGCTCAAGATTTAAATTTGATTGAGCCTCAAACATTTGCAATAGCATCAGAATATAGATTGGCTTGGGCGGGACTATATTCTTCTTGACAACATTATTTATTCTATCTTTTAATTCATCGCAGTTCGCATACAATTCTTCATCTGAAATGGTCTCTCTCACCCCAAGAGTCAGCCAGTTTCTAATTAACTCTTCTCTCTTCTTATGGCCAAGTCCCAGCAACTCGCATCTAATAAATTCATTTAGCGCAAAAATATCATTGCTAACATATCCAAATGAAATATGTGCAGTACATACCACCTTGCAAAATATTTTTTCAATCCTAGCTAATAATGCTTCTCGATATTTACTATTTAATGCCAACTCGTCTATATTGTCGATCAATACCACATTATTCTCTTGCCTTAAGTAATGAACTGAATCTAAATTAATGTACTGCTCTTTAATGGCTCGCTCTACAAGTTCATTAATATCCGTAGTATTTATTTTCTTTGCATCTAGATAAATTGGAAGCTTCCCGACTTGAAGTAGGCTTTTATAAAAATACTTTAACAAGGAGGTTTTGCCTTGTTGCTCTTCACCTAGAATCAAAAAATTTCCATCTTTGTGAATGAAGTCTTTTGAATTAACAAATTCATTTAAATTATCAATATTTTTCTCATCTACCTTTAGGTCTGGGGTTGTGTAGACTTCATTCAATAATATTTTATTTACTCTTCTATGAGTCAAAATGATTTCTGTATCATCCAGCCAGGAAATAACCCAGCTTGAAGGTGCGATATTTTCTCCTTCCTGTGAAGTTGAGGTAACTTGGCGCGTAGGATGAAATTCTTTCAAGTGCTCTTTGATTCCTTGAATAACGTTTACCCATGCTTCATCCTCATCTTCCCACGTAGTCACTGCCTTTGCATCTTTTGGTAGCCCTTGTATTTCTGAGAACTCCGAATCAGACCAGTCAACAGGCCTGACAACAATAGGAATTAGTAGAGCTGTGCCGGATTTGTGCATTTTTAGTGCCGTTTTTGCTTCAATGTTCACGCAATATTCCGAGCTCATAAACGATGAGCTAATTAAGAAAAGTATCAGATCAGAATCCTTGAGACTTCCAGAAATTTCATTGGCCCAATTTTGACCTGGCACTATTTTTCGGTCATCCCAATCACTCACAATTCCGGCTCGACGTAGACTTGAGAGATGTTCTGTAAGTGCTTCTTTGTAAGACTCGTCTTTATGTGAATAGCTAATGAAGATTTTAATGGCCATTTTTTTCTCAATAAATTAAATAAACGATACTTTAATACAGCGCCCTACACTTCGGTCATTTCCACACGGTACGTGCCGGAGAGCGGAGTGAATCGCCTCCACTCTCCTAGACACATCCAAACCTCACCCCACCCTCGCCCTAAAACTCACCGCCTCTAGTTGACAGTGCTGCGCTACCGGCCCCGGCAGTTCAAAAAACTGCACACTGTCTGCGTCTTCATTTAGGCCATACACGCGGTACAGCACGTAGGCGTCGGGGTGTTCGCTGGATACGTTTACCTCGTTGGCCGAAATGTAAAACGGCGTATCGGCGGGGCCTTGGGTGGTTTTTACTTCGATCAATTTGGCGCGGCCGTCTGGGTAAAACGACGCAATGTCGTACCCGGCGGCAGCGTTTTGCAGCGCCACATGCTTTACTTGCGCGGCTAAATCGGCGCGGCCTTGTTGCTGTAGCTGGGCGATTTCGTATTGCAGTACCAGCCGTTCACCGCGCAGCCCTAGGTCGCGGTTGCGTTGGTCGCGGGCGGCCCAGTCGATGTTGGCCGCAGCCTGCTTGGCTTTGCCGCGCTTGGGCGCAGGGTTGGCCGCAGGGGGGTCTACGCGCTGTAGTAACGGCGGCTGGGGCGTGGCGGGCGCGGCTTGGTACAGCGGGCTGAGGGCGGCGCGATAAGGTAGCCCCATTTCGCTGAGCTGCTCGGGGGTGCGGTCCCAGTGCAGGATTTGCCACTCAAAGTGCACCGGGTTTTGTTTGCTGGGGTGGTGGTAGTGGTAGGCCAGCACACCCATATAGGCGTATTGGTCGTGGCTATTGCCGCGGACAAACAGGTGAATCGTGCTTTGCGTGGCGTCGTGCTGCTGCAGGCGCTGGATAGCGGGTGAGGCAAAGTCGTGGCGGCTTTGCGATTCCCAAATCAGGTAGCCGTCTGCGGTGATGGCGTCTTGGTAGGGGTTGCCTTCGGTGGGCGGCCCCAGCGTGACCAAAAACACAAACTGGCCGCTGTTTTTGGGCGTTTCTACTATGCCCGGGATACCCCAGCGCCCAGACCCACGGCTAAAGCGGCAACCCGGCTCAAACAGCTGCGAGATATCTTGGCGGCTATAGCGCTGGTAACGCTGCAGCGCCAGCTTGGGCACGATCTGAAACCCCAAATTCTGCAAGATGGCAAAACACGGCGAGCCTAAGCCGCCAGCAAAGGCTTTGGGCGGCAGCGGCTGGCCCAGTAGCTGGCCTGCGGCCAACCCGAGTATGGCTTTGGGCGGGTAGCGCTGGGTGTCGTGCAGCAGGTCGTAGTCGGTAGAGTCGCTATAGCCATACTGCGCGGCGGTGCGATAGCTAAAGTCTGCAAGTGCCGCCAGCACGTGCTGCCGGCTAAGCCCGCGCAGCTGATGAATACGGCCGCTGGGGCCGGTGGAAACCGCCGTGATTGCACTTGCCATATGCTTATTTCAATAGAATTTATGGCAGCTTATGGCATGGTTTCTATGGATGCAATATGTATATCGATAAAGGTTGGCCGCAGCCAAGCGGGGTCTATTGCGCGGTTACACAGCGGCGCGATACCGCCTTGTCCCCCGGTGTTTAGCCGGGGGCTAGACCTGCGGCCAACCTTGCCACCGCTACGCCGCCAGCTTGCCGGCGGCCAGTAGCAGCAGGCTGCCGGCGCTGGCTTCGGCCAGGCGGCGTTTGGCGTCGCTGATGCCGCCGCGGCGGGCCATGCTGGCGGCGCTGTAGCCTATCAGGCCGTATACCACGGCGCAGCTACCGATAAAGATGGCGGACAGCAGCAGCGCCTGCAGGGCGACGGCTTCGCCGGGCTGGATAAAGTTGGGCAGGATGGACAGGTAGATCAGCAGGCCTTTGGGGTTGAGCAGGCTGGTGACAAAGCCGCGGGCAAACTGCCGCTGCGTGGGGCTGCCGTTCAGCGCCAGCGCGCCCGGCTGCATGGCGGAGCGGAACATTTGCACCGCCAGGTAGAGCAGGTAGGCCAACCCGGCCCAGCGGATGGCGTGAAACAGCGGCGGCCAGGCGGTAATGAGCGCGGCGATGCCGAATGCGGCCAACAGGGCGTGCACGCAGTAGCCGGTAAGGATGCCGGCGTTGGCACGGGTGGCGGCGGCGCGCCCGCCGGTCAGCCCCTGCGAGGCGACAAACAGGATGTCGGGCCCCGGGGTGCATACCAGCGGGAAAACAGTGAGGCCGAATAGCAGCAGGGTGTGGCTGGTCATGGTGTTTCTCCCTAGTGGTGCCTGCCGCCGCCAGCGCAGCAGCCGGGGGAAACGGCGGTGCCGCAGCAGGCGGGGCAGGCAGACACAGTGTAGGGAAAGGCGGCCAGAATAGGCTTGCGTAGTGGGCGGCATTTATTGTCATAATGCAATCCGGTTTCACAAAACAGGCAGGTGTTGCAATTGGATGCCGTAAAACTGGATAAGCTCGACCGCCGCATTCTGCAGGCGCTGCAGCGCGATGGCCGCATACAAAACGCTACCCTGGCGCAGCAGGTGGGGCTGTCGCCGTCCAGCTGCCTGCGCCGCGTGCGCCAGCTGGAAGAGGCGGGGGTGATAAGCCGCTACGTGGCGGTGCTGGATGGCAGCAAGGTGGGCGCGGGGCTCACGCTGTTTGCGCGGGTATGGCTAAAGGCGCAAGACGCGGACACCACCAACCACTTTATCCAGGCGGTGCGCGATATGCCGCAGGTGGTGGAATGCCATGTGATGGCGGGCGAGTGCGACATGCTGCTGCGCATTGTCACCACCGATCTGGCGTCGTACCGGCAGTTTCACGCGCACGAGCTCACGCGTATTGCCAGCGTGCAAAGCGTGAAAACCGAGGTACCGATGGAAACCGCCAAGCTCACCCACGCGCTGCCGTTGTAGGCTTGGCCGCAGGGTGCCTTCCCCCCCTGCCGATAGCTGCGACCGGCTAGGGCGAGGTGCATTCACACCAGCGGTCCATGCCGGGTAAGGTTGGCCGCGTCGCGCCCTCACACCCGGCCCCTCTCCCTTGGGGCGAGGGGGCAATACCAGCGCGCTACTGGGGGCAAGGTTGGCCGCAGCACACCACCGCACCGAGCCACCCGCCCCAGCCCACTTACCGCACAGGCTCGCCATCCCATCTCCGGTGAGCGCGCCCACTACCCGGCCTGCGGCCAACATTCACCCGCCAGTAAACGGCCTTAGCGCCCGCTGCGCAGCTGCTGCCAGATGCGGGTGTAGCCGTTGATGGTTTTGGGCTCGGGGGTCAGCGCCACAAAGCTGCCTTGCAGGTCGGCCGGCTGCGGGAAGATGGTGCGGTTGTTCACCAGCGCAGGCTGCATGTGCGGGCGGGCGGCCAGTACGGCGGTGGCGTAGGCCACGTGGTTGGCGTTGGCGGCGGCGGTTTTCGGGTCCAGCATGGCGTTGATGTAGGCGTGGGCGTTGTCTACGTTGGCCGCATCCCGCGGGATGGCCCACATGTCTACCCACAGGTCGGCACCGGGGGCGAGCAGCGCCTGGATCTTGATGCCGTTGCGCGCTTCTTCGGCGCGGGTGCGCGCCAGGTTGAAGTCGCCGTTATAGCCCATAGCCACGCACAGGTCGCCGCTGGCCATCTGGTTGTAGTAGCCGGACGAAGAAAACGTTTTGTAGTAACGGCGCGCCGCTTTGAGCTTGTCGGCTACGGCCTGGTAGTCGGCCAGCTTGTTACTGTTGGGGTCCAGGCCAAAGTAGTGCAGCGCCACCGGGAAGAACTCGCTGGGCGAATCCAGCACGCTGATGCCACAGCCTTGCAGCTTGGCGGCGTATTCGGGCTTGAAGATCAGGTCCCACGGGTTGGCCGGCAGCTTGCCGCCCAGCGCCTTGTTTACCTTGTCTACATTGATGCCCACGGTGTTAAAGCCCCAGTAGTTGGGCACGCCGTAGCGCTGGCCGGGGTCGAACTGCTCGACGATCTTGAGGATGGCCGGGTCCAGGTGCTTGAGGTTGGGCAGCTTGGTTTTATCCAGCGGCAGAAACAGCCCGCCGCGTATGCCCAGCGCCAGGGTGTTGTGCGAGGGTACCACCACGTCGTAGCCGCTTTTGCCGGTCATCAGCTTGGCGCGCAGGATCTCGTTGCTATCGAACACGTCGTAGCGCACCTTGATGCCGGTGGCACGGGTGAAGTTGGCGTTGGTGCTGTCGGCTACGTAGTCGGTCCAGTTATAGACGTTAACGACACCGGCGGCGTGGCTGGCCAGGCAGATGGCAGCGAGCATCAGGGCGAGCAACGGGCGGCAGAGAGATGATGGCATGCGGGGCTCCTCAAGCGGGTTCACTAAAACGGTCTCGGCAAGCGTAGGCGCTATAAGCAAGGCGCAGGCCCAGTTTTTGTAGCGCGCTGGTGGGTGGCAGGCGCGGGGCCAGGCCGTGCATGGCACAGGCGGCCTCGGTGGCGGTGGGTGGCCGGCCGGCCATGGCGCGCGCCAGGGCGCGGCCCAGCCACGGCATGGTGCTGACACCGCTGCCAAAGCAGCCGGCGGCGTGCCACAGGCTGCCATCACCCGGCAGGGCGCCGTATTGCGGCAGCATACGCCGGTTTACGGCCATCAGCCCGCGCCAGAAGTAGTCGATCTCCACCCCGGCCCAGGCGGGAAAGCGTGCGGCCAACTGTGCCTGCAATCGTGCGCGCTGGCGCTGGCCGCTGGCGTCGCTGCCGCTCAGGTCGCCACGGGCGCCAAACAGCAGGCGGCCATCGGGCAAGCGGCGCCAGTAGCTTAGCAGGTGGCGGGTGTCGAACATGGGGGTCTCGCTGTGGTAGCGGTAGGCGTCCCATTCTGCCGGGCTCAGCGGCCGGGTCACGATGATGTTGGAAATCACCGGCAGGGTGCGCTGGCGCAGTGCGGGCGGCAGTACGGCAGGCAGGTAGCCATTGGTGGCCAGCAGTAGCTGGCGGGCGTGTACCACGCTGCTGCTGGCGTGCAGGGTGTGGCCGGCGGCGTGGCGCTGCCAGTGGCTTACCGGCTGCTGCGGCAGCAGTATGGCACCGTGGCGCTGCGCGGCCTGCGCCAGGCCGCACACCAGCGCCAGCGGGTTCAGCCCGCCACCTTGCAGGATGTGCAGGGCGCCGTGTTGCGCCGGGCCATCGTGCCCCATGCCGGCAAATACCTGGCGCGGCAGCAGGCGGCTGGCTACCGGCGTGTGCTGCTGCCAGGCGTCGTACTCGGCCTGCAGCGCGTCCCACGCAGCCGAGCTGTGCGCTACCACGTAGCTGCCGCTACCACAGGCCTGGGTGGCGATGCCCTCCTCCGCCGCCAGCGTGGCCACCAGCTGCATGGCCTCGTTTTGCGCGGCCATGAAACCGGCGGCACCAGCCGGGCCCAGCTGGCGCAGCAGCCCGGCATAGTCGTGTTTGGTGGCGGGCAGGGTATTGAAGCCGGCGTTGCGGCCGGACGCGCCCCAGCCTATGTCGCCGGCCTCCAGCACTGCCACGCTGGCGCCGTGGTCGCGCGCCAGGTGCAGCGCCGCCGACAGCCCGCAGTAGCCGCCGCCGATAATCGCCACATCCACCGTGTGCTCGCCGCTGCCGACGGCAAAGGTTGGCCGCGCCGTGCTGGCGTGCCAATAGCTGGGCGGAGTGTGTTCTGGGCGGTACTGGTCGGCGTGGTAGAAGGGCTGGTACATGGCGGCTCCGCAAGTGATGCCACAGTGTGGCCAGCGCGTACCGCTACCGGCAAGACACGCTTTTTGCTACCTTGTGTTAATTAATTTAACAGCTGGAGCCGCCATGGCCCGCCGCCTGCCCCCGCTTAATAGTGTTCGCGCCTTTGAGGCCGCCGCCCGGCTGGGCAGCTTTGTGGCCGCCGCGCAGGAGCTGAACGTGACGCAGCCGGCCATAGGCCGCCACGTGCGGCAGCTGGAAAGCTGGCTGGGGGTGGCGCTGTTTCAGCGCAATGCGCGTGGCGTGCTGCCCACCGCGGCCGGGGTGCAGTATCTGGCCACCGCCAGCCGCCTGCTGGACGAGCTGGCTACGGCCAGCGCTGCCCTGGCGCAGCCGCAGCCTGCCCTGCTACGGCTGATGGTGGTGCCGGGCCTGGCGCGGCGCTGGCTGGCCCCGCTGCTGGATAGCCTGCTGGCGCAGCGCCCCGGTCTGCGCCTGGCCATCGAGCCGCACGCCACGTTTTGCCAGCTGCAAGCGGGCCAGGCCGACCTGGGCCTGGTGGCCGACGATATCGCCCGCCTGCCCGGCTACTACCACACGCTGGCAGTGCCGCCGGTGTTCCCGGTGTGCACTCCAGCGTATCTGGCACAGCACGGCACGCCGGCCAGCCCGGCCGCGCTGCTGCAACACACGCTGATTCACGAGGACGATGGCGACTGGTGGCAGCTATGGTTGGCCGCACAGGGCCTGCACGTGCAGCTACAGCCACAGATGGTGTACTACAGTGCCGACCAGACGCTGGACGCCTGCCTGGCGCACAAAGGCCTGGCGCTGGCCAACCCGCTGCTGGTGGGGCCAGAGCTGGCCAGCGGCGCGCTGGTGCGGCCGCTACCGCAGGCGGTGGCGCTGCAGGGCTACCATTTCATTTTGCCGCCCGGCGGGGTGGTGTCTGCCGATATGGCGTGGCTGATAGCGGCGCTATGCCAGCGCGCCCAGCCGGACATGGCGGCGGCGCAGGCATGAAAAAGGGCGCGGCATGGCTGCCGCGCCCTACTGACTGATCTGTATCTACACTGCACTTTCACGCAGTGGCGTTACCTTATCACTACTTTAGTTTTGTGTGAAACTTTTTATCACACCGGCCTTAGTCTTCCAGCAGGCCGGCCAGGTTGTGCTTCTTTAGCAGTGCCGCGTATTCGCCGCTTTGCTTTACCTGGTCTATGGCTTGGTCAAAGCGTGCTTTCAGGGCGGTATCCTGCTTGCGCAGTGCCACCGCGACGCCCTCGCCCAGTACCTTGTCCTTGCGGCCATCAAACAGCGGGCCGGTAAAGGCAAAGGCTTTGCCATTGGGCGTATCCAGAAAGCCCTTTTGCAGCTGTACGGTGTTGCCAAAGGTCAAGTCGGCTCGACCAGCGGTGAGCTCCAGCATGGGGTCTTGCGCATTCACGTAGCGTTTTACCGTGGCCTGCTTGTACTGCTGGCTGACAAAGCGGTCTTGCGGGGTGCCGGTTTGCACCGCAATTACCTTGCCGGCCAGGTCGCTGCCCAGCGTGACGCCCTTACGCGCCACAAAGCGGTTCTGCATCAGGTAGTACACCTTGCTGAAGCCGACTACCTTGCGCCGCTCGTCGGTAATGTTCATGGACGACATGATGGCATCGTACTTCTTGGCCTGCAGGCCGGGGATCAGGCCGTCCCACGGCTGGTTCACCACCTCGCACGCGGTCTTCATGGCCTTACAGACGGCGTAGGCAAAATCCACCTCGAAACCCGCCACCTTGCCGGCGGTGTCAACGTACTCGAACGGCGGGTAGGTGGCGTCGGTGGCAATACGCAGTGGCTCGGCCGCCTGTACCAGCAGCGGGGACAACAACAGTGCAGCAATTGCAAATGGGCGGTTCATGGCTTCTCCTGAAAGACGTAGCGGATATCAGCTGATAAAGCGGCGGTGTTGCAGCGCGGGGAGGCGCGTGCGCCAGGTCTGTTGCCTGTTGGTATCGAGTGTGGCCAGCGCCATGCCCTCGCCCTCTGGCTGGCAGGCCAGTACCTGCCCCCAGGGGTCGATGATCATGCTGTGGCCAAAAGTACGTTTGCCGCCGGGGTGCACCCCGCCCTGGCCAGGGGCAATGACAAAAGCCAGGTTCTCGACGGCACGGGCACGTAGCAAGAGCTCCCAGTGCGCCTGGCCGGTGGTGTGGGTAAACGCCGCCGGCACGCTGATCAGCACCGGTGCGGGCGCCTGGCGGTACAGCTCGGGAAAGCGCAGGTCGTAGCACACCGACAAACGCAGGCTGCCCCATGGCGTGTCGGCGCTGCTGAGGGTGCTGCCCGGCTGCATGGTGTCGGCCTCGGCGTAGCGCTCGTGGCCATCGTCAAAGCCAAACAAATGCACCTTGTCGTAGCGCGCTACGCACTGCCCCTGCGGGCTGTACAGCAGGCTGCTGTTGAAAAAGCGCTGTGGCTGGCTGCCCTGCAGTGGCAGCGTACCGGCCAGCAGCCATACGCCGTGGCGGGCGGCCAGCGCGGCCATGTGCTGCTGCAAGGGGCCGAAGCCGAATGGCTCGGCCAGCGCCAGGCGGGCCGTGTCGTGTTCGGGCATCAGGTAAAAGTATTCCGGCAGCGCCACCAGCTGCGCGCCGGCGGCCGCGGCCTGGGCGACCCAGGCCGCGGCACGGGCCAGGTTGGCCGCCAGGTCGTCGCCGGACACCAGCTGGATGGCGGCGGCGGTAAACGTGTGGCTCATCGCGCGCTCCTTACAAGCGGCACAGGCGCTCGGCGCCGGCCAGCAGGGTGGCGTCGTCTTTGGCAAACGACAGGCGGATCAGGCGCTGGTCGGTGCCATCGCCGTAGAAGGCCGACACCGGAATGGTGGCCACGCCGTGTTCGGTAATCAGGCGCTGCACCAGCTGGCTGTCCGGCTCGTCCGACAGGTGGCCATAGCCCGCCAGCAAAAAGAAGCTGCCATGGCTGGGCAATAGCTGTAGGCGGCTGCCAGCCAGCGCCGACACCAGCAGGTCGCGCTTGCGCTGGTAGAAGGCGGCCAGGCCCAGGTAGTGCTCGGGCTCGGCCATCAGCCGCACCAGCGCGTGCTGCATCGGGGTGTCGGCGGCAAACATGGCGAACTGGTGCACCTTGCGGATTTCGTCCATCAGCGCGGCTGGTGCCAGGCAGTAGCCCACGCGCCAGCCGGTGACGTGGAAGGTTTTACCAAAGGAAGTCACCACCACCGCGCGCTCGGCCAGCGCCGGGTAGCGGCTCATGCTGTGGTGCAGCTGGCCATCGAACACCACGTGCTCGTACACCTCGTCCGACAGGATGACGATGTCGGTACCGGCGGTGAGCGCCTGCAGGCGGGCGGCGTCGTCTGCGCCCAGCACGGTGCCGGTGGGGTTGTGCGGGGTATTCAGCACGATCATGCGTGTACGCGGCGTGATGCGGGCGGCCACCTCGTCCCACGGGATGGCAAAGCCGGGTGCGGCCAACTTCACTACCACGGCACGGGCGCCCTGCAGCTCGATCATGGGGATGTAGCTGTCAAACGCCGGCTCGAACACGATGACCTCGTCGCCCGGATGTACCAGCGCGGTTACCGCCGAAAACAGCGCCTCGCTGGCGCTGGCCATCACCGTGACCTCGCTGTCGGGCTGGTAGTGCTGGCCGTACAGCGCCGCTACCTTGGCGGCAATGGCCTCGCGCAGCGCCGGCAGGCCGCTCATGGGGGCGTACTGGTTGTGCCCGGCCTGCATGGCTTCGTGTGCATAGCGCACCAGGGTGTCGCTGCAGGCAAAGTTGGGCGCGCCCTGCGACAGGTTAATCGCCTGATGCTGCGCGGCCAGCTGGCCAATAACGGTAAAGATGGTGGTGCCCACGTGGGGCAGCTTGGAAAGCGGGGTAAACGGGGTGTGCATGGCGCGGCTCGGGTGTCGTGATGTTGTGCTGCCATTCAACCGCAGCCCACACTATGCGACAAACGATTTGTAGGCATATCATGACCGAGAATTTCTCAGCCATGAGGCCACCATGCCCCGCCATGCCCTGCCGCTGTACGCACTATCGGTATTCGACGCTGCCGCCCGCCACCAAAGCTTTACCCGTGCGGCCAACGAGCTGTGCCTGACCCAGGGCGCAGTCAGCAAACAGGTGGCCTTACTGGAGGCCCACCTGGGCTACGAGCTGTTTCACCGCTTTGCCCGCAGCCTGCGGCTGACACCGCGTGGCGAGATGCTGCACGGCTATGTGCAGCGCGCCTTCGGCGTGCTGGAGCAAGGCCTGGACGCCACCGCCATGCTCAGCACGCCGGTCAATATCAAGGCCCCCAGCTGCGTGGTGCGCTGGCTGCTGGCCGCGCTGCGCGACTTTAACCTGCAGCACCCCGACATCCCCATCCAGCTGTGCAGCAGCCACGACCACGACGTGAACTTTGCCCGCGAGGACTTCGACCTGGCCGTAGTGTACAAACCCCACGCCTCGCTGGGCGCGCACGACACCCTGCTGTTTCGCGAGCAGCTCACGCCGGTTATCGCGCCGGAGTTGCTGGCCCGCTGCGGCCAACCTTTACAACAGGCGGCCGACCTGGCGCACTTTCCGCTACTGCACCCGTCGCTAGACAAGCGCGACTGGCGGCAATGGCTGGCGCAGCGCCAGGAAAGCGGCGTGGACTACCGCCGCGGCACGGTGTTCGACACACTGGACCAAGCCATGAATGCCGCCGTACAAGGCTTTGGCGTGACGCTGGGCGATATCACCCTGCTACAGGACGAGCTCACCAGCGGCCGCGTGCAGGCACCGCTGGGGCCGGCATGCGAAAACGGCTTTGCCTACGCCCTGGCTATCCGGCCGGACTGCCAGGCCGCCGTGCACACCGTGCAGCAGTGGCTGCAGGCACGCGCCCCCGCAGCGTGCCCGCCGGGCGTGGTACCATGCCGCCCTGCTGCCCGCCACGGGTAGCCCTGCCCTGCGGCCAACCTTGGCCGCCCCCTGTCGTTACCCGGCCCTGTGCCAGTGCGGCTTTACCTTTTCGGGTCGCCTGGCGGCTGTATTCATGATCACGCTTAAAAATGTTGTACTGCGCCGGGGCAGCAAGCTGCTGCTGGATGGCGCCACCGTTACCCTGAACCCGGGTGAAAAAGTGGGCCTGGTGGGCCGTAATGGCGCCGGTAAATCGTCGCTGTTTGCCGTACTGAACGGCAGCCTGCACGAAGACGGCGGCGACTTTCACATCCCTGCCCAGTGGCGCATGGCGCAGGTCGCGCAGGACATGCCGGAAACCGCGCAAAGCGCCACCGACTTTGTGGTAGAAGGCGACACCGCCCTGCTGGCCGCCCAGCTGGAAGTGGCCGAAGCCGAGGCCGGCGAAGACTATATGCGCATGGCGCACGCCTACACCGCGCTGAACGACGCCGGCGCGCACGACGCCCCGGCCCGCGCGCAGGCGCTGATTCTGGGCCTGGGCTTTAGCGTGGCCGAGCTGCAGCGCCCGGTAAACAGCTTTTCCGGCGGCTGGCGTATGCGCCTGCAGCTGGCGCGGGCACTGATGTGCCCGTCCGACCTGCTGCTGCTGGACGAACCTACCAACCACCTGGATCTGGACGCCCTGGTGTGGCTGGAAGCCTGGCTCAAGCAATACGCCGGCACCCTGGTGGTAATCAGCCATGACCGCGAGTTTCTGGACGCCATCACCAACGTCACCCTGCACATTGACCACGGCAAGCTGGTGCGCTACGGCGGCAACTACAGCAAGTTTGAAGACATGCGCGCCGAGCAGATGGTGCTGCAGCAGGCCGCGCAGGCCAAGCAGCAGGAAAAGATCGCCCACCTGCAAAAGTTTATCGACCGCTTCAAGGCCAAGGCCAGTAAGGCCAAGCAGGCGCAAAGCCGCGTGAAAGCGCTGGAGCGCATGGAGAAGATTGCGCCGGTACTGGCCGACGCCGAATTCCAGTTCGAGTTCAAAGAGCCATCCAGCCTGCCCAACCCCATGCTGACGCTCAGCGAAGCCGCCTTCGGCTACCCGGCACCAGACGACGCTCCCGCCGGGACACCGCCCACGGTGATCGTGCAGGGCGTGCGCCGCTCGGTGCTGGCCGGCCAGCGCATCGGTATTCTGGGTGCCAACGGCCAGGGTAAATCCACCCTGGTGAAAACCGTGGCCGAGGCGCTGCGCCCGGTCAGCGGCGAGGTGATCCGCGGCAAGGGCCTGAGCATCGGCTACTTCTCGCAGCAGGAGCTGGACGTACTGCGCCCCGAGGACGACCCGCTGCAACACATGCTGCGCCTGGCACGCGATACACCCGCCGCGCTGCGCCCGCCCGCCGCCGACTGCCGCGAACAAGGCCTGCGTAACTTCCTGGGCACCTTCAATTTCAGCGGCGACATGGTGAAACAAGCCGTCGGCAGCATGAGCGGCGGCGAAAAAGCCCGCCTGGTGCTGTGCATGATCGTGTGGCTGCGCCCTAACCTGCTGCTGCTGGATGAACCGACCAACCACCTGGACCTGGCCACCCGCGAGGCGCTGAGCGTGGCGCTCAACGAATTCGAAGGCTCGGTGATGCTGGTCAGCCACGACCGCGCCCTGCTGCGCGCCGTGTGCGACGAGTTCTGGCTGGTATCGCGTGGTGGTGTCAGCGACTTCGAAGGCGACCTGGACGACTACCAGGTGTACCTGCTGGAAGAAGCCAAGCGCCGCCGCGAAGAAGCTGCCGGCAAGCGCTAAGCCCGGCGACGGTGCCAGCACAAGGCCTGACGGCATAGCCGTCAGGCCTTGTTTTTTTTTGCAGGGTAGCCGCGCTAGCTAGTGCGGCTAGCGCCGCGCAATCAGCAAGATACCAATACCGATCAGCAGCATGCCGCCCAGCTCGCGCGTGGCAGGCCACTCGCCCAGGCTACTGGCCGCCATGGCCACCGCCAGAACCGGAATCACGAGCGCGTTAAAGCTGAGCGTAGACGCCGGCAGGCGGCGCAGCAGCCACAGCCAGGCCAGCCAGCCCACGGCGCTGGAGAACACGCCGGAGTACACCAGGCCCAGCACAAACTGCGCCGACCACTGGATACCGGCAAAATCGGCAAACGGCAGCAACAGCGGCAGCGGCAGCAGGCCGATCAGCGCCTGCCAGCCGGAAAAATTCAGGCTATCCAGCGGGCCGTTCTGCGCCGCCCGCTTGGTCAGCACCGAGCCCAGCGCCCACAGCAGGCCAGCCAGCACCGCCAGCAGCATGGGCAGCACGCCGCCGTGCAGCTGCCACGGCGCCACAATCAGCATCAGGCCGGCAAAACCGGCTGCCAGCGCACGGCGGGCATGGGCGGTAAACGGCTCGCCCAGCAGCCAGTGCGACAGCAGCGCCACCCAGAACGGCATGGTAAACACCAGCACCGAGGTCCGCCCCGCCGCCCCGGCTACCAGCGCCAGCGTGACCGTCAGGCCGTAGGCAAAGGTGGTGGTCAGGCCCACCAGGCTGGCATCGCGCAGGCGCTGCGGCTTCAGCGCCCGCCCGCGGGCCATCAGTACGCCAAACAGCGTCAGGCTGCCGATGGTGGTGCGCAGAATCAGATGCGTCAGCGGCGTGGTGGCCTGCAGCGTCACCTTCATCACCACGTAGTTGTAAGCCCACATCGTCACCAGGCCGGCAAACAGCGCGTAGGGCAGCCAGCGGCTGGCAGACAGGTCGGCAAGGTTGGCCGCAAGGCGGCGGCTAAGGCGGGCGGTGGTCATGGCGGGCGTATCCGTAGCGTGATGCTGCCAGTGTAGGCAGCCACCGGCTACCGCCTGCTGCGTTATCATGCACAGCTGCGCAGCCAGGCTGCGACTTTGGGCGATTCAACGCAGGAAAACTGACATGCTGGATAACTACGACCGCAAGCTGCTGGCACTGCTGCAAGAAGACGCCCGCCAGACCCACGACGCGCTGGCCGAGGCGGTGAACCTGTCGCCCACCGCTGTGACCCGCCGCCTGAAGCGCCTGCGCGCCGACGGCCACATCCAGCGCGAGGTGGCACTGGTAGACCCGGCGCTATTCGGCCGCAGCCTGCGCCTGGTGGTGAACGTGATGCTGCAGCGCGCGCAAACGCCGCTGGTAGACGCCTTCAAGGCCAGCATGCAGGCCGCGCCCGAGGTGATGGAATGCTACAACGTCACCGGCCGCCCGGACTTTGTGCTGATGGTGCTGGTACGCGACATGGCCGACTACGAACGCTTTGCCCGCGCCCACCTGATGAACAACCCGCACGTACGCGAGTTCGAATCGCTGGTGGTGATCAACACCTGCAAATACACCACCGCCGTGCCGCAGGACGCCGACACGGACTAAGGTTGGCCGCAGGCAAAACAAAACCCGGCGCAGGGCCGGGTTTGGTCAGCCATGCAGGCTGCTGCTTATTCTTCGTGCATCAACGCGTGTTCGATCTCGGAAAACGCCTTCGGCACACGCACAAAGTTCAGCGAGGTACCCAGACGGCGGGCGATGGTAGAGGTGGAGAACAGGCCGCACACCTCGTAGTGGCCGCTGGCTTCATTATGTTCTACCACCAGCGAATGCTGGCGGCCCAGGTCTTTCATGGTAGCCACCACATGGCCCACCGTGGAGCGGCTGATATCGGCCAGGTTCAGTGCTTCCAGCTGCTTGCGCGGCGTCATCACGTCGGCCACCACAATCTCTTTATGGCGCTTGCCGTGCTCGTGGATCTGCTTGAGCGGGCGCTCGCCCAGCACATCGGTGGCGGTGAGCAGGCCGGCAAAGCTGCCGTCGGCGTCGGTGACAAACAGCAGGCGAATGCCGTGGCTAACCATGCGGGCGTGAGCGTCGTCCAGCAGCGCGTCTTCGTTGATGCTGATGGGGTCGATCACGCGCAGGTCGGTCATCACTTCGGTGGCCGGGCTTTTCAGCGTGACCTGGCGCTGCGGGCGCTGCTCTACGTGAATCAGGTCGGTTTGGGCAGGCAGGCTCAGGGTTTGCAGGGCGTGGTATTCCATGGTGGTTCTCCTCTTCGCGGGTGCCGCCATCGGGCTGGATGGCCACACCCCGGGATTGTCTTGCCGCCTGGGGTGGCGGGGGGCCGGGCAAGCTTTTTCACTCCCCTTTGCTTGCCGGTGCTTTTATCTAAGCACACGGCGAGCAAATGCACAGCTTTTTTATGCAAGCATCGGTAACGGTTTGTTATGGATCAAGCCATCCATACCACAGCATAAGCAAAAAAAACCGCCCCGGAGGGCGGTATGAGTGATGGAGTATTGCACGATGAAACTCGGTTAACCGGCCATGACGGCCTCGACTTCGTCAGCGGTCCGGGCAATGTGCTCGCCCAGCACACGGCTGCCGGTGGCGGTGACCAGCACGTCATCCTCGATGCGGATGCCGCCAAAGTCGCGGTATTCGTTGAAACGGGCGTAGTTGATGTACTGCGCGTGGCGGCCTTCTGCTTGCCAGGCGTCGATCAGCGCCGGGATAAAGTAAATGCCCGGCTCCACGGTAATGACCATGCCGGCCAGCAGCGGTTTGCCCAGGCGCAGGTAGCCCAGGCCGAACAGCGGGCTGCGCTCGGTGCCGTCGCCGTAGCCCACCAGGTCTTCGCCCAGGCCTTCCATATCGTGTACGTCCATGCCGATCTGGTGGCCCAGGCCGTGCGGGAAGGCGATGGCGTAGGCGCCGCTTTCCACGATGGCGTCGGTGTCACCGTGGAAGAAGCCCAGCGCGCTCATGCGCTCGACCATCACGCGGGCGGACAGCTTGTGGATATCCAGATAGCGCACGCCGGGGCGGATAGCATCGATGGCGGCCAGCTGCATGGCCAGCACGGTGTCGTACAGTTCGCGCTGGCGCGGGCTGAACTTGCCGCCCACCGGAATGGTGCGGGTGATGTCGCTGGCGTAGCCGCCGCTACTGGCGGCGCCGGTGTCGTTGACGACCAGGTCGCCGGCCTGCAGCACCTGGTTGTGGTGGTGGTTGTGCAGTACTTCGCCGCGGCGCGAGAAGATGCTGGGGTAGGCCAGCTGCCAGTCGTGGCGGCGCACGATGCCTTCCATTTCGCCGACGATGGCGTGTTCTACTACGCCGGGGCGGGCGGCGCGCATGGCGGCCAGGTGGGCTTCACGGGTTACCGCCAGCGCGGCTTCCATCTCGGCGATTTCCTCGTCGCCCTTGATTTCGCGCAGGCTCACCACGGCGCGGGTCAGCACCTCGCTATAGCCCTGCTGGGCGGCGTGCGGGGTGGCGTCCAGCAGGCCAGCCAGCGCCAGCACGGTTTCGCCACGGTAGGGCTGCAGGTAGTGCACGGCACGGCCGGCGGCGCGGGCAGCGGCCAGTACAGCGGCCAGATCGGCGTAGGGCTGGCTGCGGCCAACCTGGGCGCGGGCAGCGCGCTCGGCCAGCGTCGGTAGCTCGCCAGTCCACACGATGTCGGCCACGTCCGGCTCGTGGCCGAACAGTGTGGTGTCGCCGCTGGCGGTGTCCATCACCCCGGCCAGGCCCGGCTCGTTCAGGCCAAAGAAGTAGCGGAACGAGCTGTCCTGCACGAAGGGGAAAATGTTATCGCGGTAGTTCATTGGCGAATCAACATTGCCCAGGAACAGGATCAGGCTATCGGGCAGCAGGGCAGCAAGCTTGTCGCGACGCTGCTGGTAGATGGCGGGCTGGAACATGGTGGCTTCCGGTGGTGAGCGGTGAAGCCAGCATTTTTGTATACAATCGCCTATTTGTATAGAAAAACAGGCCAACACTCAGCGAATGTGGCCTGTGCCGTGGCAGCATTGCCACTTTTCAGCGTTTGGCGCGGCTTTCGCGGCAGGATGTAGCGCCTGCGGCGGGCTTGGGCAGCTGCCAACGCAGCAGCAGGCTCACCGCCACGCCCGCCAGCAGCGCCCACAGCGGCGCGCCGATACCGGCAAAGCTGACACCCGACGCCGCCACCACAAAGGTCAGCAATGCCGCCTCGCGCTGGGTGTCGCTGGCCAGCGCCGCCGACAGCGAACCGGCCAGCGTGCCAAACAGCGCCAGCGCTGCCGCGGCCATCACCAGCGCCTTGGGCAGCACCAGCAGCAGCGCCACCAGCGCACCGCCAAACAGTGCCACCAGAATGTAGCAGCAGGCGGCTACCACGCCGGCTTTCCAGCGCTGGGCACGATCCGGATGGGCTTCGGGGCCGGTACACATGGCAGCGGTAATGGCGGC
The DNA here is from genome assembly GCA_027489245.1 of Neisseriaceae bacterium. Classification (GTDB taxonomy): domain Bacteria; phylum Pseudomonadota; class Gammaproteobacteria; order Burkholderiales; family Chromobacteriaceae; genus Vogesella. The sequence goes on from JAIYAC010000015.1 coordinate 75,394, forward strand.
CAGTACCACGCCGTGGCAGCCAAACGGCGCCAGCAGGGCCGATACCCCACCCAGCGCACTCACCGGCACCCGCGCCGGGATGTCGTAGCCATCGTTTTTCAGCACCGCCATGCCGGGCAGAAACTGGCCAGTCAGGGCGATCAGCGTGAGCGGCAACGCAATATTGCTCAGACCTGCCAGCGTAAACACCGGCGTGGTCCACAGCGGGCCGCTGGCGCTATTGGCCAGGCTGGGCGCTGCGGCAAAGCCGCCGGTTACGGCCAGAAACACCCCGCCCAGCGCCAGGGCGCCCATCAGCGCGTAGCGCGGCCACAGGCGGCGGCCAGTAAAGAACATCAGCGCCATGGGCAGTACCAGCGCGGCGTGCTCGCGCACGGCAGGCACCAGCTCGGCCACAAAGCGGAACAGGATACCGGCCAGCAAGGCGGCCGCCAACGCAGGCGGAAAGCGCTTCATTAGCGCATCAAACGCCCCGCTGATGCCGATCAGCCAGACCAGCAGCCCGGCGATCACATAACCCCCCACCGCTTCGGGGTAGCTAACCGTGGGCAAGGCGGCCAACAGCAGCGCCGCACCGGGGGTGGACCAGGCGGTAATGATGGGCATTTTCCAGCGCCACGACAGCCACAGCCCCACCACGCCAGAGCCGATGGACACCGCCCACAGCCAGCTGGCCAGCTCGGCGGCGCTGAGGCCGGCCTGCTGCGCGGCGTGCACGATGATGAGAAAGGGGCCGGTATAGCCAACGGCAATCGTTAGCACACCGGCGATCAGGGTAGACGGGGGTAAGTGTTTAAGCATGCTGTTCTTTCATACAAAGGCTTCCGGGTAGGCCGCCACGGGAGAACCAGCCCCCGCAGGCTGCGCTGCCGTCTGGGCAGCCGCTTGCTGTATGGCCCGCCGCAGGCGGCAGGCAGAACAGCACCGGTAGCCGTACTGTACGCGCTAGCTGCGTGGCCTGCCTGCCACAGCCGGCTACAACACACTGGCGCGCCGCGCGGCTGTTCTATATAACAGAGCCATGACCGATACTGCCTACCCCGCCCTCTACCAGCGCATTGCGGCCAACTTGCAGCAGCAGCTGGACAGCGGCCACTACCCGCCGGGCAGCCGCCTGCCGTCGGTACGGGCACTGGCCGCCGAGCACAGCGTCAACGTGCTGACCGCCCTGGCCGCCTACCGCTACCTGGAGCAACAACAGCGCGTGGTGGCCCGCCCGCGTGCCGGCTACTTTGCCGCACTGCTGCCGCACCCGGCGCCAGGGCGCGGCCAACCTTCGCCGCTGCCTGCGGCGGCCGCGCTGGTCGACCTGAAAAGCCGCATGTCCACCCTGCTGCAGCTGGGGGACGAGCGCATCCACTGGCAGCTGCACATGGCTGAGGCCTCGCCCACGCTGTACCCGTCGGCCGAGCTGGCACGGCGGCTGCAAAGCACGCTCACGCGCCAGCCCGGGCTGATCGGCGCCCACCTGCCGGGCGATATCCAGCGCCGCCTGTGCCATGGCTTGCAGCGCGTAGCGGCCGAGCGCGGCCTGTCGCTGCAGGCAGATGGCATCCTGCCCTGCCACGGCATTACCGAGGGCATCAGCCTGGCGCTACGCCACCTGACCCGCCCGGGCGATACTGTGGCGGTAGAAACACCGGTGTACTTTGGCCTGCTGCAAACGCTGCAGGGCCTGGGTCTGAAGGCGCTGGAAATCCCCTGCACGCCGGATAGCGGGCTATCGCTGGAGGCGCTGGAGTTCGCCCTGCGCCACGGCCCGCCGGTGAAATGCCTGGTATGCGTGCCGCACTTCCAGAACCCCACCGGCGCGCTGATGCCGGACGAGCACAAGAAGCGCCTGCTGCAGCTGGCCAGCCAGTACGGGCTGGCGCTGATCGAGGACGATGTATTCGGCGACCTGTACTACGGCAGCGAACGCCCCACGCCGATCAAGGCATGGGACCACCACGACCAGGTAATCTACTGCGCCTCGTTCACCAAAAGCTACGCGCCGTCGTTGCGGCTGGGCTGGGTCGCCGCCGGCCGCCACCACGCCGCGCTGGCCCAGCTGCAGGCCAGCAGCACGCTCACCGTGTCGCCGCTATTGCAGGCGGTGCTGGCCGATGTGCTGGACAGCGGCGACTACCAGCGCACCAGCGCGCGCATTCGCCAGCAGCTGGCCAGCCAGATGCACGCCACCGCCGACGCCGTGCTGCGCCACTTCCCGCGTGGCACCCGCATCCGCAAGCCGCAAGGCGGCATGCTGCTCTGGGTAGAGTGCCCGCCGCAAAGCGACACCACCGCGCTGCTGCAAGCCGCGCTGGCCGACGGCATCAGCTTTGCCCCCGGCATGGCGTTTTCGGCCGAGCCACGCTTTGGCCACTGCCTGCGCATCAATTGCGGCCAACCTTTTACCCCCGCGCTGGAGGCCGCCATCGCCAACCTGGGCCAGCGCCTTGCTACGCAATTATTGCAAGCACGGTGATACACTGGCAGGCCCCTTACCGCGTTTGTGTCCTGTCATGAAAGCCACGCCCAGCCTGCCGCCAGACGCCCTCCTGGCCTTTGACGCCCTCGCCCGCTGCCTTAGCTTCACCGCCGCGGCCAACGACCTGGGCTGCGCCAAAAGCCGCGTCAGCCAGCTCATCAAAGAGCTGGAACAAGAGCTGGGCACCGTGCTGGTACTGCGCAATACCCGCCGCGTGGTGCTGACCGAAAGCGGCCAGCGCCTGGCGCGCCACGCCGAAAAGCTGCGCCTGCTGCTGGCGGGCATCCGCACCGATATCGATGAAAGCAAAGACAAGGTAGAAGGCCCGCTGCGCATCGGCTGCTCCGCCGGCCTGGCCCAGCAGCTGCTGGGCCCGCTGCTGGCCGAGCTGGCGCACGCCTTCCCCGAGCTGCAAGTCCGCCTGCAGGTAGAAAACCGCGTGGTCGACCCGGTAGTGGAAGGGCTGGATTTCTGCCTGCGCACGCGCAATGTGCACGACGACCGCCTGGTAGCCCGCCCGGTGGGCCTGGTATGGGAAAAACTGTACGCCTCGCCCGACTACCTGGCCGAGCACGGCAGCCCGCACACGCTGGACGACCTGCAGCTGCATCGCCTCATCAGCAACGCCTATTACAGCGAGCAGGGCGAAGAATGGCGGCTGGAGCGCGATGACCAGCAAACCACCATCAAGCTGCGCCCGGCACTCACCGTTGACCAGTACAGCGTGGTAGCGTCGGTGCTCAAACAGCACCACGGCATTGGCCTGCTACCCAGCTATATGGGCCAGCCACTGGTAGAAAAAGGCATCCTGGCCGAAGTGCTGCCAGACTGGCGCGCCGCCGGCTGGCCAGTGTTTCTGGTGTTTGCCTACCAGCAGCCGCTGCCGCGCAAATACCAGGCCTTCATGAGCTTCATCATCCCGCGCCTGCAGGACACACTCGGCAGCCCATGATTGACGCAGGCCAAGGTTGGCCGCAGGGCGCACTGCTACAGTAGCCGCTTTCCTGCCGGCCACGCCGGCATGCCATCGGGGGGTTTATGGTCGAACATGTAGATATCTTCATCGTGGGCGGCGGCATGGTCGGCACCGCCATCGCTGCCCGGCTGGGCCACAGCGGCCTGAACATCGCCGTACTGGAACAGCAAGCCCCGCCCGCCTTCGACCCCGACAGCCCGCCCGACCTGCGCGTATCGGCCATCAGCCCTGCCTCGCGCGCGCTGCTGGAAAACATTGGCGCCTGGCAGCACATCAACGCCATGCGCAGCGCCCCCTACCAGCGCATGCAGGTATGGGAAAACGAGCGCAGCGCCGGCACGCTGTTCGACGCTGGCGAAGTGGATGCGGCCAACCTGGGCCACATCATCGAAAACCGCATCGTGCAGCTGGCCTGCACCCAGGCGCTGCAACCCCATGCCAACATCCAGCTGATCTGCCCGGACAGCATCCAGCGCCTGGACATCCAGGCCGGCGGCAGCCGCATCGAGCTGGCCAGCGGCCGCAGCTTTGTCGCACGGCTGGTGATCGGCGCTGACGGCGCCAAATCGCAAGTACGCGACGCCGCCAGCATCGGCCTCAACAGCCACGAATACCCCATGCACGCCTTCGTCGCCACCGTCGGCATAGCGGGCGGCGAACGCGACATCACCTGGCAGCGCTTTACCCCCAACGGCCCGCAATCGCTGCTGCCGCTACCGGGCGACTACGCCTCCCTGGTGTGGTACCACCAGCCACAACAGGTACAACAGCTGCTGCAGCTGGACGATACCGCGCTGATCGCTGCCTTTAGCCGCGAATTCCCCGACGCACTACCCACCCTCACCCACGTGGTGAGCCGCGGCAGCTTTGCACTGATCCGCCGCCACGCGCAGGACTACGTACGCGCCGGCGTGGTACTGGCCGGCGACGCCGCCCACACCATCCACCCGCTGGCTGGCCAGGGCGTCAACCTGGGTTTTCAGGACGCCGAGGCACTGTGCCAGGTACTGGAACAGGCCGTACAGCAGGGCGAAGACATCGCCAGCCTGGCCGTACTGCAGCGTTACCAGCGCCAGCGCATGCTACCCAACCACGGCATGCAGCGCCTGATGGACGCGTTCTGCTACGGCTTCAGCAACGACAGCAGCCCACTGCGCTTTGTACGCAACCTGGGGCTGAAGCTGGCCAACCACAGCGGCCCGGTCAAGAAAGAAGTCATCCGCTACGCCCTGGGCCTCAGCACACCAGATCAGCTGCTCCCCCCACCGCTGGCCCTGCTCAAAACCAGGCTGAAACGCGCCTGATCGGCGAGTATCAATAACAAAGCCCGCGCAAGCGGGCTTTTGTTTTGTTTTGATATCGATGCGGCCAACGTTGGCCGCATCAGCGTCAGTCAATCACCGTAGCCCGGTATACGCCGCAGGCGCATCCGGGGGCCGGCCGCAGGCCGGCGCGGGGTAACGTGGTGACCGAGGCTTATCGTCAGGTATCGGTTGAGGCCGCCACGTCGCGGGCAACGTTGGCCGCAGGCAGCGTTCGTCGACTGCGCCACGCACCAACAACGCAGCCCGCATGCGCGGGCTTTTCACATCAGTACGGCGTGGCTTTCTTCGCTACAAAGCACGAAGCCCAGCTCGTATGAGCTGGGCTTCGGTATCGGGCGTCTGGCGGTGTCCTACTTTCACACAGGTATCTGCACTATCATCGGCGCTGAGGCGTTTCACGGTCCTGTTCGGAATGGGAAGGCGTGGGACCAC
>JAIYAC010000022.1 GCA_027489245.1 Neisseriaceae bacterium
AGTGGCCGGCGCTGGCTGCACAACGTCGGCCAGCACATCAGCCTGTTTGTGGCGGGGGTGAAGGACAAAGTCAGCCTGAAGCTGATTGCAGCGAAGGGCAAAGTGCAGATTCAGGCGCAGAGCGACGCGATGGAGATCACGGCGGATAAGGAAGTAACGGTCACGTCGTGCAAGGACCGCATCACCATCGCAGCAAAAGAAGAAATCCTGCTCAACGTTGGCGGTGGCGCCTACATCCGCATGAGCGGCGGCAATATCGAGGTGCACTGCTCCGGTACCGTGAGCGTGAAAGGCGCCAAGCATGAGGTGAGCGGGGGGGCCTCTCTGGGCATACCAATGCCATGGTTCAAGGAAACACACGACAGCAGTATTCAGTATCAAATTTTGGGCACTACTGGAGAGCCAGTCGCAAACTTCAAGTACAAGTTACAAACAAAAACAGGATTAATGTACCAAGGCACAACAGATGAAAATGGATACACTCAACGTATCTATGCTGCAACAAAAGAAATTTTCACAATTAGTAAAAACATGAAAAAACAGGAAAGCAAAGAGGATCTACAACCAGGAAGCAAAAGGACATTTGATGATGAAGAATAAAACAAAAGCAAGCCCCAATAATAATCACGCACATTACGAAAGAGTAAAAATTGATTGCACATGCAATAGAAACATAACCATAGAGGAATTAACAGAATGCTACCCAGGTCAGAAAATATCTATTTTGGAGCGATTTCTACCTCATATAAACAGCACTTTTAATAAATATGAAATTAACACCTGCATGCGTCGTATGCAGTTTTTGGCACAAGTTGGTCACGAATCAGGCTGCTTGAGTTACACAGCAGAAATACTACCCAAAGGTGTACTGGAGAGTAACATATATGATGGCTACAAAGGAAGGGGGCTCATTCAAATAACATGGAAGGCAAATTATGACAAATACGGCAAACACATAGGAAAAAATCTTTTAGATAATAACAAGATCCAACTTGAAGCAGAAGATTTAGCAACTGACTCTGCCGGATGGTTCTGGACAAATGGTAGCACACTCAACATAAACAACTTGGCTGACCCAAACGACTTTATTGCGATAACTATTACAATAAATGGTGGCTTCAATGGGTTTGAGCACAGAAAATCTTTATTAAAAAACTGCTACGACGCCTTAAATCTAGGTGCATGCAAAAATTTAGCGGCACTACGTGAGCACATGCCCGACGAAGCAAAAAAAGCACTCTCTGTTGATAAATATCATCTTGATGACAGTATCGCCTTTAACAATCCGCGCAGTGCATTTGCTTGGGGATACTGGCACGATCCAAATAGCAGGCGATCTGGAACAAAAAAGAATAAAGAAGAATCTACTCTAGGCTATAAACGATTCTTAGATCTAATTGAAAAGAAACCATTCAAGAAAAAAGCATTTGGCCTGACCTCTGCTCAAATGGAAAAAATCGCAAGAGCAGCAACCCAAAAGAAAGATTGATAACCAATATGAAAAAACTAATTTTATTTACAGTGCTAATCGTAAAATTTGCAACCGCAAACTCAAACATTGACATTAACATTAAAAAACGCCAACCGATAAAAATAATTGCATCAAAAATGCTAAGCACAACTATCAGCACACCAATTTTTATGCAGTACATTCAACACGAAAAAAAAACACCATCCTGCTCCATAATACTACAAGAAAAAGAATACAAAGTCATATTCTTCGAGCAAGGCGACATCGACGACTATTCGAACTGCAACAATATTTACCCGCCAATAATAACAAAGGTAAAAGGAAAATTTTATGCAGCCTACAAATACAGCGAAGAAGAAACTAGAGGATCACTAATCGATGACTACATAATAATCTCCATAAAGAATAATGACTTTCACATTTGCAAAAATCAAGAGATTCTTTCTTCAAAAATAAAAAAGGCAAAAAAGAAAACACCAGAAACATTAGGATTGATTATTGAAAATGACAACTGTCTGTAATTCAAATGGATTTGACCGGAAAAGGCGGCGAATCAGGTACTGAAATCGGTACCGAGCTAGCCGAGATACTGCTGATCAGCATCGTGATTACCGTCGAGCCTGGAATCTACTTTATTCCGGCGCTGATCGACGCCTAGTAGGCCGAAGGCCTCCACGAGCAGTACATCAACAACGTTGGCCGACGGTAGCAACCTCGACCACGTTGCCCAGCGCGACACTAACCAGACCAGCGGCCGGCGCTGGCTGCACAACGTGGGCCAGCACATCAGCCTGTTTGTGGCGGGGGTGAAAGACAAAGTCAGCCTGAAGCTGATTGCAGCGAAGGGCAAGGTGCAGATTCAGGCGCAAAGCGACGCGATGGAGATCACGACGGATAAGGAAGTAACGGTCACGTCGTGCAAGGACCGCATCACCATCGCAGCAAAAGAAGAAATCCTGCTCAACGTCGGTGGCGGCGCCTACATCCGCATGAGCGGCGGCAATATCGAGGTGCACTGCCCTGGTACGGTAAGCGTGAAGGGCGCCAGGCATGAGGTGAGCGGGGGGACGAGTATGGGCGTCAATCTGCAAGGTTTTCCAAGCTCGGAACGCTATGACGAAAAGTTCAAAGTTTTAGGCCCGGACAATAAGCCTATGAAGGGGCTGCAATTACACGTAGCAGACGGCAAGCAAACCATGCTGCACCAGCTACGCCCGGATGGCACCAACCATCGCATTCACACGGCAGCCCCCACACCGCTGACAACAGCGCTAGTGTGGGACGAGATTTTGCCAGCCCAAAAGGAGTCCTGATTGTGGGTACCCCCAACCTGACCGCTCATGCAACCACCAATACCACCGAAGGCTCGGTCTGCATCATGCGAGCCGGCTGCGATACGATGTGGTCACTGGCACAGCAATTTGCTTACCGTCGCCTGTCTACCCAGGAACAAGGCGTCACTTTCCCCCCAAAACGCAGTGTGCTCAGTAACTACGCCCACCGCGCCAGAATCATTGCTGCAAGCTATGCACGTTTTTATCTGGAACTGGAAGAAAATGGTAATCCTAAAAAGAAAGGCCGCTACTACTGGATGGCGCTTGGCGCATTTGCCAGTAAAACCGTGGCCTGCACGCTGGAGCTAAGTCGGGTAGATTTGGGGAAAAACACACCGGACGCCACCGGGCTGGGCTATGTGCGCGACGGCTTGGGCAAAGGTAATTTCTGGCTGTTTCAGGATATTGCGCCTATTCATTGGTATCACAATTATAGCCCGAATACATTTGACCAGTGTCTGGATACACGTGGCAAAAATGGCTGCCACCAGCAAGTCATCGACAATATGAAACGCCTACCCTGGGCGGATACTGCCCTGCCTACCTTGAAATATTTACCGATTTCAGGATTTATTAAGAGTGCATTTGCTACGGTAAGGAATATTGAAAAAACAACCGACAAGCGAGAGCGTGCCAAATATCAACTATCGCATCTGATGGACATTGCCCAGCACGAACAAGGCGTCATCCTGCAACCACTCATGTACGACGACCCAGAATTTGCTAAATGGGTGCAATATCAGCGTGGCTGGATGAGTTGGTTATCGCCTGAACTGGAGCTGGTTTTCACACATGCTTGCGAGACGAAAGACCCCCAACTTAAGTCGGTGGCGCCGGAAGGGACGGTTTTAGAGAATTTTAAAAGCCGGATGAAATGGATCGATCGCGCCGCTAAAGATTTCCATTATCTCATGCAAAATCAAACAGAAATGATGGAGTCAGAACTAAAAATCATGGCAGGGTGGTATGTTAACAAAGACTAAGAGTTTATTTGTGTGCTTGATCATCCTAGCAAGTATTTTCGGGATCATCACCGTCTTTTCCAATTTCAACAAGGACTCAAAAGTCGTGAGCCAAAAAGATAATTTCCCCAAACAAATCGAAGTGGCAATAGGACAGTCTGGCACGAGTTTGGAAAAGCAATATGGACCATTAGTAAACGCAAATAAAAGAAATTTCGGATTAAATTTTTACACTATTGATGCTGACAATCATGGGCAAAGCGTGGAGGCTGCCATTAAAACCGGTGGCATAACAACCATTATCCCGAACGCCATGAGTATTTCAGCAACGGAGGATCGTGACCGATCGGTTGGATTTACGAACATAGACATCGGAGCAGAAATCAATCGCGACGAATTTGTCTCTCACCCCATCGCCCACCAGTATGTGATGAATCTGGTCAGAAATTTACGCAAAACAGGTTGGCGGTATAATTTCTACGATTCAGCGCCCCGATTGAAAGGTCAAGCGGCATTCGATTATTACAAACAAGAAAATATTGACCCGGACTACCCGCTTACCTTCGAGCAATGGATGGCCTTACCATACACGTTCAACTGGATGTTATATGCAGATCACACTTACCTGGAATTGAGTGTCACACGCGATATCAACCACCTCGACCCGGCTAAGCCTGGTGCCTATTTCATCAGCCTGACATTCCAGCCACGTGAAGAGGTAGAGCGACTGGAAGTAGATGAAAAAGACCGCGACAACTGGCGTGCTACCTGGGTTGAACGCTACAGAAAATACCGTGCCGAACGTAATCTGGCCGAAGCCAAACTAAGAGCAAAAGGCATCCCCATTGACACCCACTACCAGGAACCACCACTCCCCCCACCACCGGCTGGCCAACATAACCCGACAATACCTGACGACCTGAAATGATCAATGTTGTGCCTTGGCCGGCACCGGCCTGCTGCTCAGCACCGAGCCCCAGCCCGGCGCCAACGGAAAACGGGCTGGGCTAATAGCGCCTTGGATGGATGATCTTAACGAGGTTAGCAACCGTGCCACCATTCGCCTGTTACACGGCGATATGGCGCAAGGTATACCCAGTTTCTTCGAAAAACCTGGCCAGAGTGGTGCCTGGTGGCTGTCGTCAGACTGGCAGATGATCTATTTACAGCAGCACTGGCAACACAGGCTGGTAAGTGGATACAGCCAGACATCGTATTGCCACAGCAAACGATTATGGATATCAAGCCAGCTACCCCACATGGGCTGCACCTGATTGCCCAGCTCGGCCAGTTGCCCTACGAAAAAGTAGTCAATACCCCCACCCGGCCAGCGGCCTGTCGGTGCTTAATACCCTCGACTGGTGTGAGCCAAGTGTCCCACTTTGGCCCAGACAGGGCTGGCAACCCACAGGAACAAACGTATCAAGGGCGACACAGCGACGCGCAAGGGATGCCGTCGTGATTGCCGTCCAGCTTTTTCACGCCGCATTGCTGCAGGTAAAACTGCGCCTCGGCACAGCTGGCCATCTGGCTGCAGCGGTTTTTGCTGCCGCACTGGAACGCCGCAGCCGGCTTGGCCGGGCTGGCTGGCGTGCTGCGGCCAGGGTTGGCCGCAACGGGGGCATCCAGCGGCGGCAGACTGCTGGCACGGCGGCGGCCGCGGCGCCAGTCTTGCGGGCGCACCGGGCCGCTATCTGCCCACAAGCCGCGCCCGGCGGCGCGGGCGCTGTTTTCGGCGGCGATATAGTGCGACTCTTTCAGGTAGTCGCGGTAGGCCCAAGCCCAGCCGTCCTGTACCTGCGCCAGGTTGATATCCACGCCGTCCAGCCACAGGCGGCCAACGATGCGGCCGTATTTGTCGGTTTCATGCCGCTCCAGCTGCACCGTGCGGCCAAATACCCTGGCCGCCAGCGCGGCACGGGCACGCTGGCCGTAGGGCTGGGCTTTTTCCGGCGCATCGATCTGCCCCAGGCGCACGGTTTGCTCGCGCCAGTCTTGCAGGCACTTTACCGTGTCGCCATCGCTAATGGCGGTAACACGGCATGCCTGCCCTGCCCCCCAGCTGGCAGCGGCCAGGCCAAGACACAACAACCCTGCGATGGCTTTCAACACGCGACACTCCTGCAACATAAAAATGCACTGTAATGGCTGCGCCCAGAGCGGGCAAATTGACCCTGGCTATTCCGTTGCCATACAGTGGCATTTTCCCCCGCCCGAGCCCCGTCATGAAGCCCGCCCATCTTGCCCTTACCGCCGGCGCCGTCCTGCTGGCCACCTTCAGTGGCGCCAGCGCCTATACCGCCTGGCGCAGCCACCAGCAGCTGGACAAGCTGAACCAGGCCATGACGCAGTACCCGCTGCTGAAAGTCATCAGCCGCAGCAAGACCTACAGCCTGTGGCAGAGCGAGGAAACCGTGAGCTACCAGCTAGGCTGCGAAAACGAGATCAACAGCGAGCTGTTTGGCGGCACGCGCCCTGGCATTACGGTACGCAATACGGTGTCGCACAACCCGCTATCGCCCGGCGTGCGTACCGACATCATCTGGCCGGCCAGCTGGGCCGAGCCGATCAAGCAGCTATTTGGCGATGCGCAGCCGCTCAGCATCCATACCCGTGCCGGCTGGCTGGGCCAGATGGAAACCCGTATCAGCAGCCCGGGCTTCCGCCTAGAGAAAAACGGCAACCTGCTGCACTGGAAAGGCCTGGACGCCACCTTCCAGTACGACCTGGGCCTACAAACGCTGCAGCACGAACTAGTAGTGCACGGCAGCGATGCCAGCGACGCGCAAGGCCGTTTCAAGCTCACCACCCAGGACCTGCAGCACAAAGGCCAATACCAGCGCAGCAGCAGCGGCCTGCTGCTGGGCCAGGAAAGCCTGCGCTTTGGCGGCCTGCAGCTAGCCGCCAGCCAGGGCACCACCCAGCACAGCTTCAGTGCCGGGGTACTGGAAACCAGCGCGCAAAGCAGCGAGCAAAACGGCATGCTGGCGATCAACGGCAAAGGCAGCTGGGTGGGCCTGCACTACAACAGCAAACCGCTGGGCGACCTGTCCGCGCAGGGCAGCCTGAGCCGGCTGGATGCCAAGGCGCTGGCCGACTACAATAAGCAAGCGCTCACCCAGGGCGTGCTGCAATGCCATTTCGGCAGCCAGCTGACCAACCCGGCCAACCGCGCGCTGCTGGCCCGCATCCTGTCGCACAGCCCGGCCTTTACCCAGCTGACCACGCTGGCCAACCCAGAAGGCAACAGTACGCTGAACCTCAAAGCCAGCCTGAGCGCGCCCAGCGAAGCCGAGCTGGCCGGCAGCGAAACTGCCCTGGCCAAAAAGCTGGCGCTGCAGGCGCTGATCAGTTGGCCGCAAATCCTGCCGGAGCGCTGGATCAACGATTTTGCCCCCGAGGCCCAGCGCGACATGCTGGTACACGGCTACCGCAATACCGTGGCCAACATGCTGGCCGCCGGCAGCCTGCAACAGGCCGGCGCGCTGCTGCAAACGCGCTTTGACCTGACCGACGGCAAGCTGCTGCAAAACGGCAAGCCGTATCAACCGCCAACCCAGACCGCACCAGCTCAGGAAGCCAGCGCGCCCGCCGCCGAACCGTTAGACCAGGCGGCCCCCGTGGCGCCAGGCGACAGCCTCAGCCAGTAAACCGCGCGACACCCACCCCATGCGGCCAACCTTGCCCAGGTTGGCCGCAGCCGTTTTATGCCCTGCCTGCCAGCAGCTGGCGCCGGTAGCGCTCTGGCGTGATGCCGGTATGGCGGGCAAACATGGCGATAAAAGCCGATGGCGTGGCGTAGCCCAGCTCGGCGGCAATGTCGGCCACGGTACGCCCGGCTTTCAGACCGGCCAGCGCCTGCAGCAGCCGCACGCGGTTGCGCCAGGCGGCAAAGCTCATGCCCAGCTGCTGCTGAAAGCGCCGCGCCAGCGTGCGCTCGGTGCTGTGCACGCGCACGGCCCAGCTGGCCAGCGTGGTGTTGTCGCCCGGCTGGGTGCGCAGGGCCTGCAACACGGGGCGTAGCAGGCGGTCGTGGCTATCGGGCAGGTAGTCGCCCTGGCTACCCGCCTGCACCATGCGTTGCACCAGCAGCTGCGCCTGCAGGGCATCCCACTGGTCCACCATGGCGGTGACGCCGCGCTGGCAGAAATCATCCAGCAAGGCGCGCAGCAGCGGCGTCTGCGGTATCAGGCAGGGCTGTGGCGGCAGCTGTGCGGCCAACCCTGGTGCCACGTACACCGACACGTAGTCCAGCGCCTGGCGAATATGCGCGGCGTGCGCCACATCGGCCGGAATCCACACCAGGTACTCGGCCGGGGCGGCCAGCGTGCGGTCCGGCAGCTGCAGCTCCAGTATGCCCAGGCTAATGCGGTTGATCTGGCCCCAGGGGTGCACGTGCCATTCAAAATCGGTATTGGCCAGGAACTGCTCGTGGCGAAAATACAGCGGGGCCGGGGGTGGCAGGCTGCAGTCGGTAGGGCTGTACAGGTAGGGCGGCATATTGTCGGCAATGGCGTATCGGCTTGTCTGTTTTGCAGTATATGCCAGTAACAGGACAGCGCTACACTGCTGCCATTCTTGCTACAGGAGCCTGTCATGGCACGCTTTTTCCCTTTGCTGGCGGTGCTGATCTGGGCCGCCAATACCGTGGTATCCAAGGCGGCGGCCAACGTGCTGGACCCGGCCGCCATTTCGTTCTACCGCTGGCTGGTGGCGCTGCTGGTGCTCAGCCCGCTGATGCTGCGGCCGCTACGCGCACAGTGGCCGGCCATCCGCCCCATGCTGCCGCGCTTTGCCGTGCTGGCGCTGCTGGGCATGGTGGCCTACCAGTGCCTGGCCTACTACGCCGCGCACCTGACCAGCGCCACCAATATGGGCGTGATCTGCGCGCTGATCCCCCTGCTGGGCCTGCTGCTGAATGCCGTGGTATTCCGCCAGCGCATCGGCGCCGGCGCAGCGGCGGGCGTAGCGGTGTCGCTGGCCGGTGTGCTGTACCTGCTGGGTGCCGGTAACCCGCTGGCACTGCTGGCTGGCGGGGTAAACACGGGCGATGCACTGATGCTGCTGGGCTCGGCCAGCTATGCGCTGTACGGCATTCTGTTCAAGCGCTGGGCGCCGCCTTTTGGCCAGTGGCTGAACCTGTACGTGCAGGTGGCGCTGGCGGTACTGATGCTGACGCCGCTGGCGGCTACCGCGCACAGCATGGCCATCCCGCCGGCCGGCGTCCCGCTGGTGCTGTTTGCCGGCATTGCCTCGTCCATTCTGGCGGCCTACTTCTGGATGCGCGGCATCCAGACGCTGGGCAGCGACCGTACGGCGATTTTCATGAACCTGCTGCCGCTGTTTACCGCTCTGCTGGCCAGCGTCACGCTGGGGGAAACCATCCACGGCTACCACTGGCTGGGCGGCGGGCTGATTCTGCTAGGGGTCAGCCTGAGCCAGGGGGTGGTGCGCCTGCCGTTGTGGCGCAAACAGCCAGCCTGAGCCGCCACGGTGCCAGGTTGCCGCATCACTTAAGCTCAACCTAAGCTTGGCAGCACAGCATGCCTGTTATCTATGCGGATAGCGGGCTAGCACCATGCAGGGCAATGTACTGACAGAACAGCAGGGCGCAGCGGCGCAGCAAGCCACTTTTCTGGTGCTGCGCCGGGCAGCCATACAGCTAACGGGCCTTGCGCTGCTGGCCGTACTGTTTTTACTGCTGGAGTACGACACCCCACTGGACGACACTGTCACCGGCCTGTTCTACAGCCCGGCGCTGCAAGGCTTTCCGCTGCAAGACAGCGTATGGCTGGATTGGCTAAACCACCGCCTGGCCAAATACGCCGTGGCAGGCTGCACGCTGTGGCTGCTCTACAGCAGCCTGCGCCAGCGTGATAGCCGCCGTGCCTACACCGCCGGCATGATGATGCTGGCAAGCGCCGCAGTCTCCACCCTGAAAGCACGCAGCGCCCACTCCTGCCCGTGGGACATGGCCGCCTACGGCGGTAGCGCGGAACACTTCCCCACCCTGGCCGTGACACCGCTGAACGCCGGCCCCGGCCATTGCTTTCCCGGCGGCCACGCCTCGGCCGGCTTTGCCCTGATGGCACTGTACTTTTACTGGCGCCCCAGCCACCCCGCCCGTGCCCGCATGGCGCTGTGGGGCGGCATGCTGGCAGGCATGCTGATGGGGCTGGGCCAGGTGGCACGCGGGGCCCATTTCCTTAGCCACAACCTGTGGAGTGGCTGGGTGGTGTGGCTGGTATGCGTGCTGGGCTTTGCCGTATTCGACTACCGCGCAGCACGGCGGAGCTGAGCCTGGCTGCGCTACCCGACACCCGCCCGCCACAAGCGTAATGCCAGTCAGTTAACACTGATTGGTATTTTTTGCTGGCGGTTTGTTGCGTTAAAGCGGCTTGCGAGTCCGCTATGCGGACGATGCATAAATGCCGGTTCCGCCCGGCAGACGGGAAAGGGGGCGGATTGCCGCCCCCTTTTCATTCCCTCGCAACCCGGGGCTGCTCGAAACCCCGCGCAAAATGATGCACCCCAGGCGCCGCCGAACTCGTCCCTCTCTAACGGCTCGGGACTCAAACAAATCGGCGTCTTAAAACCTGGGGTGCACCCTTTTGCCCGGCTCGCGCCAACGGGATGGGGCGCTTCACTCACGCCCTCCTACTTGATGGCCAAGCACATTAGCTTAACTTACTGGCATTACGCCACCAGCGGGTTTTTTTACGCCCGCTAGCCAGCAAGCCACAAGCATAAGGCCACGTTAAGACTGGCTTGCTTTAATAGCCCTGTACCTGCACTGAGCAGGGGTCTACACGGAGCGTCACCATGAAAAAACTGTTTGCTGTTGCCCTGATCGCCGCCTTTGCTTCCAACGTTGCCCTGGCCGATGCCCAGTGCAAGGCCCAGCCGAAAGACAAATGGCAGAAAGAAGCCGACTTCAAGAAAAAGCTCACCGCCGAGGGCTACCAGATCAAGAAATTCAAAGTGTCCGGTAACTGCTACGAGATCTACGGCAAAAACAAAGAAGGCAAAAAGGTAGAAATCTACTTTGACCCGGTAAGCGGCGCCGCCGTAAAAACCGACATCGAAGACTAAACCGCCCTGCCCCAGCCTGCTGGCACCTGCCGGCAGGCTTTTCATTATATGGAGCCCGCCATGGATACCTTGCCCGCCACCCCGCACCGCCAATACATCTGGGACCCGCTGGTACGCCTGTTCCACTGGAGCCTGGTGGCCTGCGTACTCGCCAACTTCCTGCTGCTGGAAGAAGGCGACCCGCCACACCGCTGGGCCGGCTACATCGCCAGCGCCCTGGTACTGATACGCATCGTGTGGGGCTTTGTCGGCAGCCACCATGCCCGCTTTGCCAGCTTCTTCCCTACCCCGGCGCGCCTGCGCCACCACCTGCAGCAGCTGCGCAACGGCACGCTGCCGCATAGCGACGGCCACAACCCGCTGGGTGCCATCATGATGCTGGCGCTGATGGCGCTGGTTCTGTCACTGGGTAGCACCGGCTACCTGATGGGCACCGACACCTACTGGGGCGAGGAATGGCTGGAAGAGCTACACGAAGGCCTGGCCAATACCCTGATGCTGGCGGTAGGCCTGCATGCTGCCGCAGCCATCGTGATGGGCAAGCTGGAAAAGGTAAACCTGGTCCGCGCCATGATCACCGGCTACAAGACCTGGCGGGGCTGAACGCAGTACACTGCCGGCATAAAACCACGGAGGCCGCATGCGCATCCTCATTATCGAAGACGACCCGCTCATCGGTGACGGCCTGCAAGCCGGCCTCACCGCCCTGGGCTTTAGCTGCGACTGGCTGCGCGACGGCAAGCTGGCGCTGCGCGGCCCCGACGCCGCCCCCTACGACGCTGCCGTACTGGACCTGGGCCTGCCTGGCGTGGACGGGCTGGACGTACTGGCCAGCTGGCGCCGCAGCGGCCACGCCCTGCCCGTGCTGATACTGACCGCACGCGACGCGGTAGACGACCGCATCCGCGGCCTGGATAGCGGCGGCGACGACTACCTGGTGAAACCCTTTGCCCTGGGCGAGGTAGCCGCACGCCTGCGCGCCCTGCTGCGCCGCCGTGGCGGCCAGGCCAGCCCGCTGCTGCAGCACGGCCGCATCAGCCTGGACCCGGCCGCCCGCCGCGTACTGCTGGACGGCCAGCCGGTAGAGTTGGCCGCACGCGAGCTCACCCTGCTGGAGCTGCTGCTCAACAACAAAGGCCGCGTGCTAAGCCGCGCCCAGATCGAAGAAAAACTGTACGACTGGGCGCACGAAGTAGAAAGCAACGCGGTAGAAGTGCACATCCACCACCTGCGTAAAAAGCTGGGCAGCGAGCTGATCAAGACGCGCCGTGGCCTGGGCTACACCCTGGGCGACGAGGCATGAGCCGCAGCCTGCGCAGCACGGTTGGCCGCAGCCTGCTGCAAACCATCACCCCGCTGTGGCTGCTGGCCTGCGTCATCGTCGGCCTGCTGGCGCACCACGAGGTTTCCGAGCTGTACGACGAGCAGCAACAGCTGTTTGCCCGCCAGCTCTACCACACCCTGCCACAGCTGCGCGCTGGCCAGACCAATAGCCAGCTGCACGAAGAAGACAGCGCCGACCACCAGGCCGTGGCCATCTGGGACAGCCAGGGCCGCGCGCTGGTGGCCGACAGCGACGGCATGCAGCTCTCGCCCCGCCCCGGCTTTACCGGCTTTGTCACCAGCCTGCACCACAACGAAATCTGGCGCGTGTACTACTACAGCGGCGAGCTGGGTACGGTAGCCGTCGCGCAGGAAGAAGGCGAACGCTGGGAGCTGATGCGCGGCCTGCTGCTGGCACAGCTGCTGTGGCTCATCGTGCTGCCGGTCGCCATGCTGGCCATCTGGTGGGCGCTGGGCCGTGGCCTGCGGCCACTGGATAGCATCCGCCAGCTGCTGCAGCAGCGCCGCACCGACGATGACACCCCGCTGCCAACCGATGTCCCCGCAGAAATCCGCCCGCTGATCGACGCCATGAACCAGCTGATCGCCCGCGTGGCCAGCACGCTGCAGCACGAGCGCCGCTTTACCGCCGACGCCGCCCACGAGCTGCGCAGCCCGCTGGCCGGCCTGCGCGTACAGGCCGAGCTGGTACAGCTGCTGGACGACCCGGCCGCCCGCCACGCCGCCATCGACAAAGTCTTGGCCAGCGTAGACCGTGCCAGCCACCTGGTAGACGAGCTGCTGGCGCTGGCCAGGCTGGAACAGCAACACACCCTGCCGTTTGCGCCGCTGTCGTGGCAAGCCATTGCCGAGCAGGCCATGGTGGAAGTGGCCGCCGCTGCCGCGCAGCGCGGCACCCGCATCAGCCTGCAGCTGGATGACCACGGCCCGCTGGCAGACGGCGACGCCAGCCTGCTGCAGCTGCTGCTGCGCAACCTGCTGGACAACGCCGTGCGCTACAGCCCGCCTGGCAGCCAGGTGCAGCTAATCATCAGCCCACAACAGCTGCTTGTAGAAGACAACGGCCCCGGCATTGCCGCCGAGCACCTAGCGCGCATTGGCGAGCGCTTTTACCGCCCGGCCGGGCAAGATGCCAGTGGCAGCGGGCTGGGGCTGTCCATCGTTGGCCGCATCGCCAGCCTGCACGGCCTGCAGGTGCACTGGCAAAACCGCCCTGAAGGCGGGCTGTGCGTGGCCTTGCAGCGCCACAACCTGCCGCCCGCCAGCTAGCTAGGCCCGCTACTGGCGCGGTAAAAACGACCAAGCCCCTGTCTGCCAGACAGGGGCTTGTCACGTACAGGCCGGTGTGCTGGCGGATTCAGCCGCCGCTACGCTTTGCCGTATAGCCCAGCGCAGCCAGCTTGGACAGCACTGTGTCGACGTGGTCGCCCTGGATTTCGATATCGCCATCCTTCACCGTACCGCCACTACCGCACGCAGCCCGCAGCTGCTTGCCCAGCGCCGCCAGCGCGTCGGCTGCCAGCGGCACACCACGCACCAGCGTCACCGTTTTGCCGCCGCGCCCTTTGCGCTGGCAGCTTACCCGTACCACGCCGTCACCCGCGGGCAGCGCGCTGGCGCAGCTGCAGGCTGCCTGCGGCTGGCGGCAGCCGGGGCACATCTGGCCGTGCTCGGTGCTGTACACCAGCCCGCCTTCTTTACCGTAGCGCATGTCTGCCTCCTTTATTGAAAGGCCCGCATCACACCACGGGCGGCGCGGCGTGTAAAGCGCTGCCGTTCACAAAGCCGGCGATACGCTGGTAAGCCGCTGCGCAAGCATCCGGCACCAGCGCTTCCAGCAGCATATAGGCGTGAATCTGGTCGGCGGCGCAGTGGTAATCCACCGCCACGCCGGCGGCAGCCAGCTGGCGCGCATAGGCCAGGCCTTCGTCGTGCAGGGGGTCGAAAGCGGCGGTAAGGATCTGCGTGGGCGCGTGCTGTGTGCTGAGCTCGCCATACAACGGCGAGGCGGCCTGGCGGTCGCCCCCTTCGCGGAAATAATGGCCGAAATACCAGCCTATGCGTTCGGCCTCCAGCAGGTAACCCTGCCCCAGCGCCTGGATGGATGGCTGCGACAGGGTGTAATCCAGGCTGGGGTACACCAGCACCAGGTGGCTGATGGCCAGGCTGGCGTCGGCCTGCGCCCACTGCGCCACGGTGGCGGCCAGCGCGGCGCCACCGGAATCGCCCGCCAGCACGGGCAGGCCTTCGGCGATGTTTGCCCCGCGTGCCTGCAAGGTTGGCCGCAGGCCGTGCAGCACGGTACAGACATCTTGCAGGGCCGCCGGGTACGGGCATTCCGGCGCCAGGCGGTATTCCACCGACACCACCACGTGCTGCGTGGCCTGCGCCAGGCGGCGGCATACCGGGTCGTAGCTGCTGACACTGCCCGCCATGTGGCCGCCGCCGTGGCAGTACACCAGCACCGGCAGCGCCTGCTCGGGCGCGGGGTGGTAGATGCGCACCGGCACCGGGTAGCTGCCCGGCACCATGGCCTCTTGCACCCAGGGCAGCGCCGGGCCTGCCGGCACCATGGCGGCAATCAGCCCGGCCAGCGCCTCCCGTGCGCTAATGGGGGTGGTTTGCTGGCCTGCGGCCAACCTTTGCGCCTGAATAGCGTTCACCTGGGCCAGCCAGGCGGCTACAGCGGGGTGGAGTGTGCTCATGATGTGGTGGTTTCCATACGGTCGCGCTGTGCCAGGGTGGGAAACAGCCGCATCCAGATTACCACTACCAGCAGAGTGCCCGCCCCGCCCAATACCACCGCAGGCACCGTGCCGAACACGTGGGCGGTAACGCCGGACTCGAATTCGCCCAGCTGATTGGACGCGCCGATAAACAGCGAATTGACGGCATTGACGCGGCCGCGCATGTCGTCCGGCGTTTCTAGCTGCACCAGCGTGCCGCGAATCACCACGCTGATGATGTCGGACGCGCCCAGCACCATCAGCGCCAGCAAGGACAGCAAAAAGTGGGTAGACAGGCCAAAGCCGATAGTGGCCAGGCCAAATACGGCTACCGAGGCAAACAGCGTGCGGCCAACCCGGCGCTGCACCGGGTGGCGCATCAGCCATACCGACATGGCCAGCGCGCCCACCGCCGGTGCGGCGCGCAGCAGGCCTAGGCCCCACGGGCCGGTGTGCAGTATATCGGCAGCAAACACCGGCAGCAGCGCCACCGCACCGCCCAGCAGCACGGCAAACAGGTCTAGCGAGATGGCCCCCAGGATATCCGGCCGGCTGCGGATAAAGCGGATACCGGCCAGCAGCGAATCCATGCTCACCCTGCGGTTGTCGGCCACATGCGGCGGCAGTGGCAAGCCCAGCACCAGCACCATGCCGGCCACAAACATCAGCGTATTCAGGCCATAACTGAACGGCGCGCCAAAGGCAAACAGCAGGCCGCCCAGCGCCGGCGCCACGATGGTGGCCATCTCGTTGGCCGACGCTGACGCCGCCACCGCCTGCGGCAGCAGCGCGGGCGGCACGATATTGGGCAGGATGGACTGCATGGTAGGCATGTCGAAAGCGCGGCAGGTGCCAATCAGCAGCGACAGGCCAAAAATCAGCTCGCGGCTGACCGCCAGGCCCGCGCCGCTATTGGCCAGCAGCATGGTGGCCGCCGCCAGCGCCTGCATCAGCATGCTGATGGCCACGATACGCTGACGCGGGTAGCGATCGGCCACGGTGCCGGTCAGCAGCACCAGCAGGATGCGCGGCAAAAACTGCAGCAGCCCCACCAGGCCCAGGTCCAGCGCGCTGCCGGTAAGGCTGTACATCTGCCAGCCCACCGCCACCCCCATGATCTGGAAGCCGCCGGTCAGCAGCAGGCGCGCACTCCAGAACTGCCAGAACGGGCGATGATGGCGCAGGGACAACACGGTAGCAGGCGCAGGGCTGGACATGGCAAAGGGCAAGAAAGGGGAAAACCAGACAGGCTACGCCGCCTGCCGCCATCACACCAGTGGCTATGACAGGACGCTGCGTTCAACACACCCTGTAGCAGCATGCATCGAATAGCACGCGCCAGCTTATACACGGCAGCAGGCACCGCACCGCTTCGTTAAAACACGCACCGCCATCACTCTATGCTGGGCACCGGCAGGCCAACCCCGGCCTGCCTACCCAACAGGAGCGACATCATGCAAAAAACCTGCCTTGCCCTGCTGCTGGCCACCCTGGCACTGCCAGCCACCGCGCAGCCTGTCGATACCCCCGGCCTGCACCGTGCCATCGTTGGCCAATGGGCCAGCGCCGCACCGGAAGCCTACGACCACATTTTTGCCACCCGCCAGTTTCACATCACGCCCAAACGCTGGGCCGTGCTGTTCAAGGTGTATGCCGACGCCGCCGGCACCCAGCCGCTGTTTCACCTGAACGTGGGCGGCCCGTACACGCTGGGCGGCCCATCGGCCAAGGTGGACAGTGCTGCGGAAGGCATCTTTCCCGCCGACCATCGCCTGATTACCGCCGACTCGCCCGCCGGCGTGCAGCTGTTTGCCAGCCAGGGCTGCACCCTGCAGCAAGGCAAAGCGCTGCCGCTGGTTAGCCAGGGCTGCGGCTTTGTCCCAGGGCTGATGCAGAACATGGGCGAGTACGACCTGGTAGCCATCAAGAACGGCCAGCTGTTTCTGGGCGACCGCAATGGCGACCTGAGCAAAGCTCGCCCCGACAAACTCACGCCTTACCCGCTGCTACGCCAGGCCAGCCGCTAAGCCCGTAGCAGATACAGCCAGGCTTGAGACAGCATGAAAAAAGGGGGCCATCAGGCGCCCCTTTATCACCCGGCCCATGCGGCCAACTAGCGTGGCCAGGCACCAAAGCCGGCCAGCCGCACCAGGCGGCCGTTGCCACGCTCGGTGACCGTGACATCGCCAGCCGGCACCCCGGCCCCGTGCCACAGCAGCGCCGACGTAGGCTGTGCCGCATCCGCCTGGCGCAATACCTGCCCGCTTTCGCTCACATGGCTGATGCGCCCGGAAAGAAACTCCGCCACCACCACACCATCGCTGCTTAGCGCGAAATCATCCAGAAAGCCCCACGAGCTATACAGCACCGTGCCATCCTGCGGCCCGGCCGTGCCCAGGGTGTAGCGGCGCAGCTGCGACAGCCCGGCGTAGGTCAGCGGGTTCAGTGACACGTACAGGCGCTGGCCGTCTACCTTCAGGCCGTTGGGCTTGTTCAGCACATAGCGGTAATACACCGACTGGCCATCCACCGCGCCGTGGGCATTGACGGTAAAGCGCAGCAGCTTGCCTGGCAGCAGGGGCGCGCCGCTGTCGGCCAGCAGCAGGCTGCCATCCGGCAGCGTGGCCATGCCGTTGGGCAGCGCCACACTGGTGGGGTTGAACATCTCGTTCAGCTCGCCCGCCGGGTCGGCCAGGTTCAGCACAAACAGCCGCTTGGTGGCCAGCGGGTTCAGCGCATTGTCGGTACACACCGTGTACAGCCGCCCCTGGCGCTCGGTCATGCCCAGAAAGTAGCACTGGTGCGCCTGGCCGTTCAGCAGCCGCGCCGTGAGCCGCTGCTTGCTGTACACCCGCCCGTCGAAGCGCCCCTCGAACACGCCATTTTCACCACTGACAAACCAGCGGCCAGACTGCGTAAGCAGCTGGTTTTCTGCCGACTGCACACCGTCAAACAGTGGCACGGCGGCCTGCACCGCCAGCGGTAGCAGGCCCAGTAAAGCCAGTATCTTTTTCATGGTGTTGCCCTCGTTATACCCGGCACGCTGCCGGTGAAACAACACCATGTCATGCCTGCGGCCAACGTTAAAAACCCTTGTGTGCTTGCAGGGGCGGTACACGCAACAAGGCCCGGGCTGCCTGCAGCCCGGGCCTTGTGCGGTGCTACCGGTCTTAACGCGCGTCGATCAGCGCCTTGATATCCAGCAGCGTCAGCTCGTTGTCGTCCGGCTTGCCCAGCTGGCGGCCAGACGAGTATGGAAAGTTATTGTCGTTCACCAGCACAATATGCTGGCCGTCCACCAGCGCCAGCCCTTCCGGCCCCAGGTGCGGCAGGCCGAAGCGGCCACTGGCATCACTGTACCGTGACGCACGTTTAGGGTCGGCAATACGGGTCAGGTCGATATAGGCCACCTTTTTCACAAAGCCGTCGGCGTCGGCCTGCGCCAGGTCGATCTTGTACACGCGCTTGAAGGCCGCCGGTTTGTTGAAGCAGTCGGTGCGCGTCATTTCGCCGGCGCACACCTGGCCCAGGCCCTCGCTGCTGTCGTCACGCTCGATCAGCAGGCCGGTGCTGGCGTCCAGCAGCTGGAAGTCGGCCATCACATTGCCGTCTTGCTCAAACTGGTACTTCCACTGTTTACCGGTGTAGCGGCCAGCCGCCACGTCAAACTCGAAGATGCGGGTAAAGGTCTTGCCGTTGGCCGCACGCTCGAAGCCCTTGCTAGCGGCGTCAAAAGCCGGCCATTCCAGCGCCGGGTACAGCTTGCTGCCGTCTGGCGATTTGGCCATCGGCTCGAAGCCACCAGAGCGGCGCACGTTCCAGCTGCCAATGCTGTCGGTAGGCAGGTTGCCCAGGCGGCCGTTCAGGTAATGGTCTGGCGAGCGGTAGGCCACGTCGCCCACCTTCATCTCGTGTACCGCCAGCACCTTGCCGTCCAGGTCGGCGCGAATCAGGTAGGGGCCGAACTCGTCACCGATCCACATTTCCTTGCCCACCAGCTGCAGCGATTCCACATCGAAATCCACGCCGGTCAGGTAGCGCTGTGCGCTGGCTTCGTTCTGGATGGCAAACGGTACCTTGCGGTCCGGGTCGTGCAGAAAGGTAGTGCCCTGCAGCCGGGTGCTGCCCTTGGCCCAGTCCACCGCCACGCGGTGCACCATCAACAGCGCGTCCTGCGAGTTGATCTTGTTGCCAAAGCCGTTATCGGTGAGCGTCAGGTACTGGTTACGGTTCAGCATGGCGATACCGGAAAAACCCTGCACCGCCTGCCCTTTTACCGGCAACGCCCCGCCCGACGCACGCGGGTACTTGGGGTCGCCCACAAAGGTGTTGGCCGCTTCCGACCCCAGCACCTCGTTACGCACGCGCTTACCGTTGGCAAACTTGCCCGAGGTAGCAAAAAACGCCCCCGCATCCACCGGCGGCGTGGCCACAGTATTAAACGGCACCAAGGCGTGGCCAGCCAGCGTGGCCTCCACCGCCTGCTGCGCGTGGGCAGCGGTTACACAACAAGCCAGGGCCAGCGTCAGGCCGAACAGGGGTTTCATTGCAGACAGCTCCGGTAAGAAAAAGCGAAGCCGCTACGGTAAAGCGCCACGGTGACGGCAGCGTGACGCGGGTGTGAAGGGAGCAAGACAGGCAGATGAGTGGTAATGGCGGGGTAAAAGACGGGGTTGGCCGCATGGGCGGTAGCGGTAGCCCGGATAAGGCTTAGCCGCATCCGGGGATAGACCGGTGTCGTTAACGAAGATGCGGCAGCGTTTTATCCTGGAGACGCCGAGGACTAGGCAAGGCTAGCTACTGGCCATAAGCACTTGCAGCCAACCGTAAAAAAGTGGAAAGCCGTGCCTACCAGATTCGGCTACTGTACAAATCGCGCCGTATCAACTTCATCCGAAAGAAAAAACGAGCCATCAGGCCGAATGGTGTAAATCCGCCCATTTGGCGCAACAAACTCGGCAATATCGTCTTCCGCGTCATACTTGTTGCTTGTATCCAAAGAAAAAACTACATCATTAGAGAAAACCAAGTCCACCATATTGGATTCACGCACTACCAAATTACGCAGAAATACACCTTCTAAGCATTTTAATTTTTCTGCCACATTTTCATCAGTAATGGATTCGCTATCCACAATCACCCTCCCCCCGTCAGCCAGTATCCAGAAGCAATCTCGAATACCCAGGGTGGCTTCGCCCACCAGAATCGTACGCCTAACTGTGCGAGTCTGGATAACGCCACCAAAATCCATATACAGCATCGACCCGAGATATTTACCAACTCGCCAGCAAACCTTATCGGAAATCTGATCCAGCATGACCTGACGCATTTCGCTTTCGCTTAGCTCGCGACCCCGCCAAGGTGCTTCGGTAGTAAATGTCATCAATGTATCCTTCTTTCTTTATGTCAGCCCCAAGGAGAATAAGGCCAAACCTCACCAGATTAAGCTAACGGCTGCGGCATCGAGCGGTCGTGACGACTTTGATCCTGGATGCGCCGATGGCTTGGCAAGCCGGGGCATTGTAGCAACCGCCCCTCTCCGTCATTGCCAGTGGCCATGCTACGCCAATATCATTGCACGCTAAACACACCCACCCAAAAGTAGGCGCGCTAAGCGCGCTTTCTTCCGCATCAGGTTTCAACGCCCACTATGGCTGCCATCTTTGCTTTCAAATGCACGTGCTGCAACGAGATCCACGAAGGGTCACCGTCGTATGCGTTTAACGCACCGGACCACTACGCCTGCCTCAATGAAGAGGAAAAAGCATCGATGGGGCATCTGGATGCCGATTTGTGCATGATCAAGCACGACGAAGGTTGCGATTATTTCATTCGGGCACTGCTGGAAGTGCCCATTCACGGGGTAGAAGAGCCGTTCATGTGGGGGCTATGGG
Organism: Neisseriaceae bacterium; assembly: GCA_027489245.1. Taxonomy (GTDB): domain Bacteria; phylum Pseudomonadota; class Gammaproteobacteria; order Burkholderiales; family Chromobacteriaceae; genus Vogesella. Next base: position 20,824 of record JAIYAC010000022.1, read on the forward strand.
TATCGGTCTCGCAACGGAGTTTCGAACGTTATGTTGAAACCTTCGACAACCCGGTGGCCGAGGACTGTTTCTTCGGCTGGGTGTGCAATGCAGTGCCTTGGTACCCTGCGGCGGGTGCGCTGGCAAGTGATGTCGTGGTGCAGGCTGACGGGCAACGCCCGCTGCTTTTCCTGCATCAGGATGACGAAAACGATCACCCGCTGATCGTCGATCAAAAGCAGGGCATCACCATTGCCAAAGCGCAGCAGATTGCCGAGTTCCTGCTGCACGCCAGCTGAACCGCCTTGCCACCGCGCCTTCTGGCTATCGCTATTAGCGCAGCCGTTGGGCCAAACACTACCAACTTGCCTTGCCACGGCATGAGCCGGATAAGTTACAAGCACAACATGATTCAGCGCCATATCGTTCTGATGAACATCCAGGATGCCCGAGAGCAGCTTGAGGCAATCGAGCAATCGCTGCTTGACCCTGATTACGAAGAGGTCGAACTGAAAATCGACCTGGAGCATGCGTATCACCACCTTAACTACGCATGGAACATTCGCAACGAACCCTACGCCGCGCTGGAGCACCATTCAGACCAGGACTTCGCCAGATGGTCGAAATACCCGAGCGGCGAGATCGAAGAGTATCAATGATCCATCACCCTTACAGTGTGTAGCTGTAAACGAAGGTACTGCCTACAACCCCACCAAATGCGCTTAAACCCGGATGCACCGCAGGCTTATTCGGGCTACAGGTGTCATGTTCACCGCAGCGCTGGCGCACCCTTCACTACCGGACCCCACCATGCTGCAAGCCATCGAATCCGTGATCTTCTTTGTGCCCGACATCCATGCAGCGGCGGCATGGTACGCCACGCTACTAGGGGCACAGGTGCAATACGAAAACCCGCACTACGCCTTTGTGTACGGACCGGGCGTGGTGCTGGGCTTTCACTCGGCAGATGAGAAAAGCCCGGCCGGCATTGGCAGTACCACGGTGTACTGGGAGGTAGCCAACCTGGCGCAGCTGGAGGCCGCCGGCGCCACGCGCTATCTCGGGCCGATGACCACCAGCCATGGTGCGCAAGCGGCGATGCTGAAGGACCCGTTTGGCTGCTGCATCGGGCTGAACCAGCCGTCGGCAGCATCACGGGCGGCGGCGGATCAGGCGGAGGATGGCGGCACGTTGGCCGCAAAAGGCAAACAAAAAGGCTTACCGCGCAGGTAAGCCTTGTTGCTTTGTGGTGCCCCGGGCCGGGGTCGAACCGGCACAACCGTAAGGTCGAGGGATTTTAAGTCCCTTGTGTCTACCAATTTCACCACCGGGGCACAGACAGGGTGCGGATTCTAGCCGAAAGCAGGCCGGGCGGCAATGCCGGCGGCGTGGGCTCTGGCGTATGCCGTTGCGGCCAACCTTGGCTGCGCAGCCCACCCCGCCCTGCAATACGACGCGTGGCGGCTTAGCGTTCCAGAATGGCGGTGACGCCCTGGCCGCCCGCGGCGCAGATGCTGATCAGGCCGCGGCCGCTGCCTTTTTCGGCTAGCAGCTTGGCCAGCGTAGCCACCACACGGCCGCCGGTGGCGGCGAAGGGGTGGCCGGCGGCGATGGAGCTGCCGTTTACATTGAGCCGGCTGCGGTCGATGCTGCCCAGCGCGCCAGGCAAGCCCAGCTTGCTCTGGCAAAACTCGGCAGATTCCCACGCGGCCAGCGTGCATAGCACGACGGCGGCGAAGGCTTCGTGGATTTCGTAGAAGTCGAAGTCTTGCAGCGTCAGGCCGTGCTTTTGCAGCATGCGCGGGATGGCGTAGGCCGGGGCCATCAACAGGCCTTCGCGTTCGTCGATGTAGTCTACGGCGGCCACTTCGCCGGCGGTGATGTAGGCCAGGATGGGCAGGTTGTTGGCGCGGGCCCAGTCTTCGCTGGCCAGCAGCACGGCGGAGGCGCCGTCGGTCAGCGGCGAGGCGTTGGCCGCAGTGATGGTGCCGCCATTGCGGGCAAAGGCCGGCGAGAGCTTGGCCATTTTGTCCAGGCTGCTATCCGGGCGCAGGTTGTTGTCGCGCTGCAGGCCGTGGTAGGGCATGACCAGATCGTCGAAGAAGCCGCGGTCGTAGGCGGCGGCCAGCTTCTGGTGGCTGGCCAGCGCCAGCTCGTCTTGTGCCTGGCGGGTAATGTCGTAGCGCTGGGCGGTGATTTCGGCGTGCTGGCCCATGCTTTTGCCGGTGCGCGGCTCGGCGTTGGCGGGTAGCTCGGGTTTGAGGTTGGCCGGGTTGAGCAGGCGCGGCAGCAGCTTGAGCTTGTCGGCGGTGCTGCGGGCGGCGTTGATGTCCATCAGCGCGCGCTGCAGGCCACGGCTGACGGCGACCGGCGCGTCGGAGGTGGTATCGGTGCCGCAGGCAATGCCCACGTCGATTTGGCCTAGCGCGATTTTGTTGGCCACCAGAATGGTGGCTTCCAGGCCGGTGCCGCAGGCTTGCTGGATGTCGTAGGCCGGGGTGTGGGGGTGCAGGCCGCTGGACAGCACGCATTCGCGCACCATGTTCCAGTCGCGGGCGTGTTTCATCACCGCGCCGCCTACCACCTCGCCCAGCAGCTTGCCTTGCAGGCCGCATTTGTCCACCAGCCCTTTGAGGGTGTCGGTGAGCATGGTGCTGTTGGATAGCTGGCTGTAGGCGGTGCCGGAGCGGGCGAAGGGGAGGCGGTTGGCGCCAACGATGGCGACTTTGCGCGGGGTGCCGTGCAGCATGGGGAATTCCTCGTGTTGGTGTGTGCGGGGCGGCTCTGCGGCCGCTGCCTGCTGCCGTGGTGGCAGCGCTGGCACACAGTTAAACACGCGTTTTAATTTGCCTCAAGCCCCACGGGCTAACGCGGTGCGGCCAACATGGGGCCAGCATGCCGCGCCCTGCCCGCGCGCGTACAGCTAGGCGTCTGGCACGGGCAAGCTGCTACTGCCCAGGCGGTGCAGGATGGCAATGGCCTGGCCGGTGGGCTGGGCGACGACGTCGGCCAGGGTGTAGCGGTCCAGCACGATAAAGAAGGCGCCCAGCGCCTCGTCCAGTACGCCTTTTAGCCGGCACTGGCCACGCAGGGCACAGGGTGGCTGGGCGCAGTCTATCAGGGCGGTGATGTCTTCCAGCTGGCGGATGACCTGCCCCAGCCGGTACTGGCTGGCGGGCATGGCCAGGGCCAGGCCGCCGCCTTTGCCGCGGGTGGTGGCCAGCCAGCCTTGCTGCGCCATGGCGTGCACCACTTTTACCAGGTGGTTGCGCGAGATGGCAAAGCGCTCGGCGATTTCGCTGATGGTGACAGGCTGCTCGCGTTCCTGGTAGCTGAGGTACATCAGTACGCGCAAGCCCAGGTCGGTAAATTGGGTGAGTTGCATGGGGGTACGCAGCGTGAAAACAGTGCGCAGCATACGCTGCCTGCAGCAGGCTGACAAAGTGCTGCAGGCAGCCCGGCATCAGATGCCGTTGCCGCCGGTGCCAAAGGCTTCGGCATGGATACGTGCAGCGGCGACACCCAGTGCCAGCAGGCTGGCTTTCTGCGCCTGCATAAAGGGCAGCGGGCCGCACAGGTAGTAGTCGGCATCGGGCAGGGTATGGGCTGCGCCAAGCTGCATGCGGCCAATATGCTGATGTAGCGCCGTCGCCGCCGCACCCGCAACGGTTTCTTCGTGCCAGATATGCGCTACCAGCTGCGGGTGTTCTGCCGCCAGGCTGGCCAGGAGCGGGCCAAAGGCTTGCACAGACGGGCTGCGGCTGGCATGCAGAAACTGCACCTGGCGCGGACTGCCGGCCTGCAGCAGCGCGTTCAGCATGGCAATCATCGGCGTAATGCCGACACCGGCACTGATGAGCACCACCGGCGTGCTGGCTGCCGTATCCAGCCAGAAATCACCCATCGGCGGGGTGACATCAATCACCGCGCCCTCGGGCACATCGGCGTGCAGGGTGTTGGACACCATACCGGCCGGGCTAAGGTCGGACGCGGCCTCGCGCTTGACCGAAATACGCAGGGCGCTGCCACCGGGCGCGGCAGACAGGCTGTACTGGCGCGGCTGCATCATGCCCAGCTGCGGCACCATCACCCGCACGGTGACATACTGGCCCGGCAGGTAGGCCGGCACCGGGCCACCATCGGCAGGCTGCAGATAAAACGAGGTGATCTCGCTGCTTTCTGCCACCTTGCGCACTACACGGCAGGCGCGCCAGCCGCTCCAGCCACCAGGCTGAGTGGCAGCCTGCTGGTACAGGGCCGCTTCTTCCGTAATGAGCAGGTCGGCCAGCTGGTCAAAGGCCGCAGCCCAGGCCGCCAGCAGCGCATCGTTGGCCGCATCACCCAATACTTCGCCAATGGCTGCCAGCAGGTGACGCCGGCCTATCGGGTAGTGTTCGGGGCGAATGCCGATACTGGCGTGCTTGTTGGCTACCAGCGTCAGCACTGGCGCCAGCACGGAAGGATCATCAATGTGCTCGGCGTAGGCGGCCACGGCCATGGCCAGCGCCTGCTGCTGGGTACCGGCCTGCTGGTGGCCCTGATTGAAGATCTGTTTCAGCTCCGGGTTGTGCTGGAACATGAGGTGATAAAAAACGCGTGTCAGTGCCACGCCGTGCTCTTTTAGCACGGGGGCGGTGGCTTTTACCAGCTGGCGGGTGGCGAGGTCTAGCATGATGGCTCCAATAGATGAGTTAAAAATGCATCTTTAAGATGAAAAGCCCGGCGCCGTAACAAAGCCACCGCGCCTGCTCTTTAAGATGTGCAAAATATACATCTTAAAGATTGCACGGGCAAGCCATGATTGCCAGATGTATGTCGCGCCTTGTGCGGCCAACCTTGCCCTGGTCGGCGGTGAGTCACAGGAAACAGGCCAAGCGCACAGCGGCCGCAACCAAAGCCACGCGGCCAAGGTGGCGAGCTGCCGGCTTCAGCGAGGCTGCACTATCTGCAGCGGGATAAAATGAGAAAAGCCCGGTAGATCGTTGATCTACCGGGCTTCATCTGGAGGCGCGGTCCGGAGTCGAACCGGACTGACCGGATTTGCAATCCGGGGCATAACCGCTTTGCTACCGCGCCAAAACTTGATTGCCTGAACATTAAACCATTCAAACAATTTGAACAATCTGTGGAGCGGGAAACGAGGCTCGAACTCGCGACCTCAACCTTGGCAAGGTTGCGCTCTACCAACTGAGCTATTCCCGCGTCGCATGGTACTGCTTAAATTTTATGGAGCGGGAAACGAGGCTCGAACTCGCGACCTCAACCTTGGCAAGGTTGCGCTCTACCAACTGAGCTATTCCCGCATCGCATGGTACTGCTTA